>CAYPNP010000004.1:58913-256988 GCA_964412195.1 uncultured Acidobacteriota bacterium
GACGCGTGTCGGGCCAGTCTTCCCTCTACACGCGCTGGGGACAGCGCGAGGTACGCGGAGCGTGTCGTACCTCGCGACCTCCGGGCGCGTGTCTGGCCAATCCTCCATCTACACGCGCTGGGGACAGCGCGAGGTACGTGGAGCGCGCCGTACCTCGCGGCCTCCGGACGCGTGACGGCGGATCCGAGTTGGCAAGATACTCCCCCCGCGCCGAGGACGGCGCGGGCTACGCGCGGCGGCGCGGGCTACAAGGGCGGCGGGCAGGTGTGCTACAATCCCCCTGCCGAGCGATCAGACGAATCACAGCCCGCAGAGAAGCCGGATGGATGCGGACATCTATACAGGCTGTGACTGAGAGAGGGTGGATCGAGTACGATTACGAACACGATTACAATCGACGAGTACGATCGATCGGATTGACATGGTCTATGGCCCATCGTCTATGGTCGGATCGGAGACGGTCATCGGTCACCAGTCATCCGTCGATTGCGAGCACGTGCACGGAAAAGGCTGTCAACCTTACAGGCGGAATGAGCGTATAAATCCCCATGACGCGAAAACGACAGACACCCGAATGCGGCGAGGAGCTGCGGGAAGCCAACCGGCAGCTCGTCATCGAGCGCGACTTCATCGCCGCGGTCCTGGAGTCCACCCCCGCCCTGATGGTGGTCCTGGACCCGGAGGGCCGCATCCTCCGCTGGAACCGCGCCTGCGAGGACTTCACCGGACGCACCCACCTCGAGGCCATCGGCACGCCGCTCTGGGAGATCTTCCCGGTTCCGATGCCGATCCTGCGGGACGGGCTTCCCACCCTGCTCGCCGGTGAGCCGCTGGAATACGAGAGCGAGTGGACCGACGCCGGCGGAGCGCTCCGCTGCCTCCACTGGAAGAGCGACGCGCACCGGAGCGGGGACGGCACCGTGACCTACATCATCTGCTCCGGCATCGACATCACCCTGCGCCGCCGGGCCGAACAGGAGCGGGAGCACCTCATCGGCGAGCTGCAGGCGGCCATCGCCCGCATCAAGACCCTGGACGGCCTGATCCCGATGTGCGCCAGCTGCAAGAAGATTCGCGACGACAGCGGCTACTGGCAGGAAGTGGAGGCATACATCGAGGCGCGCTCGGAGGCCGAGTTCAGCCACGGCCTCTGCCCGGAGTGCATCCGGAAGCTCTATCCCGGCTACGCGGAAAGAATCGGCGCCAGCGCGAAGGACGGGGGGACGGAGCGACGGGGGGACGGGGAGAATTAGGGGAATTGCGGATTGCCAATTGCGGATTGGGGATTGGGGATTGGGGATTGGAAACCAGAGCTCTCTTTGTGTCCTTTGTGTCTTTGTGGTGAGGTTTCCGATTGGGGATTGAAAACCGTTCGTGTGGTTCGTGGTTCTTTTCGAACGATTCAACTCTGGCCGCCCGGAGCGGGGGCGAACGATCGGCGGCCGTCCTCCCCCAGCAGCACCACCAGGGCCCACACGCCGAAGGGGATGCCCAGGCAGCAGCAGGGCGACGACAGGCACGGGATGACCGCCAGCAGCGCGGCCACTAGCGCCCAGCCGTAGGACTCCCCCCGCCGCATCTGCAGGGCGCCGTAGATGATGGCCGCATCCACCAGCAGGCTGAGGCCGTGCCAGGCAATGCTGACGCCCAGCGGGAAGCCCGGCGCCCACGGCATCTCTTCGCAGAATCCGCGGCTCAGCAGCCGGCCGAGGGTCAGGTGGGTCCCGGCGTGCCAAAGCAGGGACAGGACCGTGAAACCCGCGTCCAGCGCCGCCGCCACCATCAGCCCCACCGCGGGGGCCTCGAGTTTCCGGGAAACCATGCGTCACCTCCCGATTCCCCGCCCGGTCCACCCGGCGCAAGGGCCTTGGCCCTTCGGCGGTCCGATCGCGCCCGGCCAGGCAGGACTTCTGAGGAGTACGTTTGCCTTGATTCCCGCCGATATCAGAGATTGCGGATTTCGGATTGCGGATTGCGGATTGGAAACTGTTCGTGTGGTTCGTGTGGTTCGTGGTTTGATTGCGGATTGCGGATTGAAAACCTTTTCGTGTATTTCGTGTATTTCGTCGTTCTGATTGCGGATTGCGGATTGAGGATTGCGGATTGTGGATTGGAATCTATCAGATTCCTCTGTGTCCTCTGTGCCTCTGTGGTGAATTCCCGTTCGCGGATTGCTCTTCCCTTTTATCCCTTTGCTTCCCGCGCCGGTTTGCGGTACAAGGATCTTTCGCGCACCTGCGCCGCGACACCGCCCCGGAGGTACCCCCATGAAACGCATCCTCGCCATCGCCTGCCTGGTTTTCGCCCTGCTGGTCCCCGCCGCCGCCCAAGCGGCGAAAAAACCGTTCACCATCGCCGACCTGTACCGGCTGAAGACCGTGGCCGACCCGCAGATCTCGCCGGACGGGGCGAAGATCGCCTTCGTCGTCACCGAGAGCGACCTGGCCAAAGGCAAGACCAACTCCGACATCTACCTGATGAACGCCGACGGCTCCGGCCTTCGGCGCCTGACCACCTCCGACAAATCGGACGACCACCCGCGCTGGGCGCCCGACGGCAAGTCGCTGCTCTTCATCTCCAGCCGCAAGGACGGGCCGCAGGTCTGGCGCCTGCCCGCCGACCTCGGCGAGCCGGAGGCGCTGACCAAGCTGTCCACCGGCGTGTCCGACGCCGAGTGGTCCCCCGACGGGAAGAGCATCCTGTTCACCTCCGAGGTCTTCCCCGAGTGCGGCGCCGACGACGCCTGCAACCAGAAGATCCAGAAGGGGCTGGACGAGGGCCCGCTGCAGGCCCACATGGCCGACGCGTTGCTCTACCGCCACTGGACCGAGTACCGCGACGGCAAACGCGTCCACACCTTCCGGCTGGACGTCGCCTCCGGCGCGGTCACCGACCTGACCCCGGGCGACGTGGACACCCCGCCCTACTTCCTGGGCGGCCGGCCGTTCTCCATCTCCCCGGACAGCAAGGAAATCTGCGTGGTCTCCAAGCGCGACCCTGTGGAGGCCGTTTCCACCAACGACGACCTGTTCGTGATCCCGCTGGCGGGCGGCGAGGCCCGCTGCCTCACCGCCGGCAACCCCGCCTACGATGGCGAGCCGCTGTACTCGCCCGACGGGCGCTACATCGCCTACCGCTGCCAGAAGACGCCCGGCTACGAGGCCGACCGGTTCCGCCTGGCCGTCTACGACCGGCAGGCCGGCACGAGCCGGGTGCTGACCGAGTCGTTCGACAACTGGGTGGACGACTTCGCCTGGACGCCCGACAGCCAGGCCCTCCTCTTCGTCGCCGAGGAGGAGGCCCGCTACCCGGTCTACCGCGTGGAGCTGGCCACCGGCGCCATCACGCCGGTCATCCCCGGCGAGGAGGCCAAGACCATCCGCGGCTTCGAGCTGTCCCCCGACGGCAAGCGCCTGGTCTTCGGCCGCACCGCCGTGGGCGAGCCGGTGGAGATCTGGGCCCGCGAGCTGGCCGGAGGACCGCCGAAGCGGCTCACCGCCATCAACCAGGCCGTGGCCGACGAGGTGGACATCCGGCCGGCCGAGGAGATGTGGTTCTCCGGTGCCGACGGGAAGCCGGTGCACACCTTCATCGTCAAGCCGCACAATTTTGATCCCTCCAAGAAATACCCGCTGATCCTGAACGTCCACGGCGGGCCGCAGATGATGTGGGCCGACTCGCTGCGGGGCGACTGGCAGGTTTACCCCGGCGCCGGCTACATCGTCGCCTTCCCGAACCCGCACGGCTCCACCGGCTACGGCCAGGCGTACACCGACGCCATCGCCCGCGACTGGGGCGGCAAGGTCATCGAGGACGTGATGAAGGTGGCCGACGGCCTGGCCGCCCTGCCCTACGTGGACCAGGACCGGATGGGCGTGATGGGCTGGTCGTGGGGCGGCTACGCGGTGATGTGGCTGGAGGGGCACACCAGCCGGTTCAAGGCCGCCGCGGCCATGATGGGCGTTTACGACCTGACGGCCATGCACGGCGCCACCGAGGAGCTGTGGTTCCCGCAGTGGGACCTGGGCGGCCTGCCGTGGGAGTCGGCCCTCTACCAGAAGGACAGCCCCTCGAACTACGTCAAGAATTTCAAGACGCCCTGCCTGGTGATCACCGGCGAGCGGGACTACCGGGTGCCCTACACCCAGAGCCTGGAGTTCTTCACCGACCTGCAGCTCATGAAGGTGCCCAGCCGCCTGATCGTCTTCAAGAACGACGGGCACTGGCCGAGCGGCGTCAAGAGCATGCCCTTCTACTACAACGCCCACCTCGACTGGTTCCACACGTACCTCGGCGGCGACCCCGCCCCGTACGACATGACGAAGATGCTAAGGAACCAGGCGTTCGAGGAGGAGAAAAAGTAGCGGGGCTCACCGCACAGCGTAATGCAGAGTGCGGAGTGCGGAGTGCGGAGTGCGGAGTGATTCGTGCTCGTGCTCGTGCTCGTGCTCGTAATCGACAGATGACCGGTGCCCGCCGATCCGACCATGGACAATGGACCATGGACCATGTCCATCCAACCGATCGTACTCGTCGATCGTAATTTTACTCGTAATCGTAATCGAATCAGAGTATTACACGCAGAGGCGCAGAGTTCGCAGAGTCAATCCTTGGAGCGCGGGCGTCCCCGTCCGCACGGTCTTGCTCTATCACCGGAAAGCCAGCATCGCCGAGCTGTCAGTACCGGGAGCGTCAGCGACCGGCGGGCAACTTGACACAGCTGGACACGACAACCTGCATCTTCAGGAGAAATTGACAGTCGAGTAACGTTTCGCGCCGGCGGCTGACGCCTGCCGGTACTGACGCCGTGGCGGGGCCAGAGCTGCCGCCGGTCGCTGACGCTCCCGGTACTGACCGCTTGCTGATGACTCACGCCTTTGTCTCGAAGTACCGGCATGCGAGGATGGATCAGGATATCTCCGGGACGACCTTGAATCCCTCCGCCCGCGCGGCCTGAGCCAGCCGCTGGTCCAGGCAGGCGAAGCGCTCTCCCGCCGGATCATCCTCGTAGAACGCCAGGGCGGAGGCAAGCTGGAAGGCGTCCGCAGCCCGCAGAGGATGAATCCGGAGCAGCCGCCCGGCCCTCGCACGCACCGCCTCGCGGGGCTGGATCTCAATGGACTGCGATAGGAGGCGGCCCAAGTCCTCTTCCAGGTGAAACACGTCTTTCTCCGTGATTCGCCCCTCCCGCCGCAATCGCTGGATGGCCGACAGGCACTCGATCTGCGTGCCCCACCAGACCACCCGGCCCGCGGCCGGCAGCCGGCGGACTTCCTTCGTCCCGGGCTGATCCACGAGGAGCACCAGCAGCGCCGAGGAGTCCCAGAACATCAACGCCCCTCCTCCCGTTCCTCCAGCAGGGCCGCCAGCAGCCGGCCGTCCGGGTCCGCCACCCGCGGCCGGATCCGGCGGGGCGGTTTCTCCGGCAGCCGCACCAACCCCTGCCGGGCCAGCCGGGCCACCCGGTCTGGCAGGCCCTTCGCCTCAACCGGAAGAATGCGGGCGATGGGGCGGCCGTGGTCGGTGACCACTACCTCTTCGCCCTCTTTCACCGACTCCAGATGGCTGCTCAGCCGCGCCTTCAAATCCGCCACTCCCACGACTTTCATGCCACACCTCCTCCCGTAATATGACTATTATAGTCATAATATTTTGGAGATGCAAGAGACCGATCCGCCGATGCGGAAGTATGTGGGCTGCTTTCATGGCACAGCCGGGCAGCTAAATGCCAGATGAGTAGGATTCGAGTGAAATAGCCCGATTGGGGAAAACCCTCAAGATTCCTTGATCCGATGTGACCAAAGGGATTTCCAGAGTGTCAGCCAGGGCGACGAACTCGCAATCGTAGGCGGAACAGCCGGAGCTGGCGGCAAGTTCCAGGATGGATTCCGAGGGCAGCGTGAATTCGCCGCCCTGCATCAGGCTCTCCGCCGTCGCGGCCAGCATCCCCGCCTGGTTCACGCTCATCTCCCCGCGACGGACATAGGCCATCAGCACGTTCCGGAACTCGCTCCGCCACAAAAGCGGCGCCGCCCAATCCGGATCCCGCCTGAACGCTGTCTCCGCCCGGGCGGTGAAGGCCCCCGGAATCAGCAGGTAGGCCAGGACGTTGGTGTCGACGGCGATCACGGCCGGCCCTCATTTTTTGCCTGTCGCAGGATCTCCTCCGTCAGGGGGCTGACGTGGAGTTGCCCGCGCAGCGCCGCCACCTTCTTCAGGATCTGCTCCGGTTCCCGGGGCCGTTCGAGGAGCGCCCTTTCCAGGCAGACGATGATCTCCCGGTTCAGGCTGCGGCGATTGCGCTCCGCGCTCTTCTTCAACCGTTCATACAACTCCGGCGGCAGGTTCTTGATGGTCAGCGTCGGCATCTAGGGCACCTCCGTACCACTTGTCACCATTATGGTACCATAATGGATACCGGATCACACCCGGATTGTCCCTTCAAATCCTCCGGTTTTCTCAGTGTCCTCTGTGCCTTATGGGGTGGTGAATCGGCTTAGGCCTTCGGCCGGAACTGCACCAGGTACGCCTTGATGAAGTCGTCCAGGTTGCCATCCATGACGGCGTCGACGTTGCCCGCCTCGACCTTGGTGCGGTGGTCCTTGACCAGCCGGTAGGGCTGCATGACGTAGGAGCGGATCTGCGAGCCCCAGGCGATGTCCTTCTTGGCGTTCTCGGTGGCCTCGATCTCGGCGCGCTGCTTCTCCAGCTCCAGCTCGTAGAGGCGCGCCCGCAGGACCTTCATGGCCACATCCTTGTTGCGGATCTGGCTGCGCTCGTTCTGGCACTGGACCACGATGCCGGTGGGGAAGTGGGTGATCCGCACCGCCGAGTAGGTGGTGTTGACGCCCTGGCCGCCGGGGCCGGAGGCGCAGAAGGTGTCCACCCGGATGTCCTTGTCGGCGATCTCCACCTCGATGTCGTCGCTGATCTCGGGGTAGACGTAGACCGAGGCGAAGGAGGTGTGCCGGCGGGCGTTGGCATCGAAGGGCGAGATCCGCACCAGCCGGTGGACGCCGCTCTCGGCCTTGAGGAAGCCGAAGGCGTACTCCCCCTCGGCCAGGAAGGTGACCGACTTGATGCCGGCCTCCTCGCCGGGCTGCTCGTCCAGGATCTTGACGGCGAAGCCCTTCTTCTCGGCGTAGCGCAGGTACATCCGCAGCAGCATCTGGGCCCAGTCCTGGCTCTCGGTGCCGCCGGCGCCGGGGTGGATGGTGACGAAGGCGTTCTCGGCATCGTTGTCGCCGGACAGGATCGTCCGGATCTCCGCCTCCTGGATGCGCTGCTCGAGCTGCTCCAGGGTCGACTTCAGCTCGTCGCCGACCTGCTCGCCCTCCTCGGCCAGCTCGATTAGGGCGCCCACGTCGTCGGCGGTGCGGGCCAGCCCGTCCACCAGCTCGACCTGGTTCTTGAGGTGCCGGACCTTCTTCAGGGTTTCCTGGGCCTTGGACTGGTTGTTCCAGAAATCGGGCGCGGCGGCCTGCTGCTCGAGCGCGGCCGCCTCGCGGCGGCAGGCGTCGACGTCAAAGGAACCCCCGGATGTCCGCGATGCGGGCGCGGATGGATCCCAGGGAATTTTTCACTTCATCCAGTAGCAGTTCCATCGTCGATCTTCCTTTTCTTCCAGGTGAATCCCGCCGCCAGCGCCGTCATGGCGACGCACAGCCAGGCGAACAGGTCGCCCAGTTGGGTGTAGAGGCTCCGCTGGGTCAGGGGGTAGACCGTGCCGTGGAGCGTGCCCTGCTGGAAGAGGGGCAGCGTTTCGGTCACCCGGCCGAGCGGGTCGATTATAGCAGAGATGCCGGAATTTGCAACCCGGACGACCCAGCGGCGGTTCTCCACGGCCCGCATCAGGCAGTTCTGGAAGTGCTGGTAGGGCGCCGCGGTGGGGCCGAACCAGGCGTCGTTGGTGACGTTGACCAGCACCTGGGCGCCGTCGGCGGTGAAGCGGCGGACGAACTCGGGGAAGACCGCCTCGTAGCAGACAAAAGTCCCCACCGGCACGCCGCCGGCGGGCAGCGGCACGGTGCTGCGCCCCGGTTCGAAGTTGCCGATCTCCCGGCTGAAGGCGCGGGCGAAGGAGAACACCCCTGCGAGGGGCACCCGCTCGGCGAAGGGCACCAGCCGGACCTTGTCGTAGACGCCGCGGAGCCGCCCGTCGGGGCCGATGCAGTAGACGGAGTTGAAGTAGCGGTCGCCCTCGTAGCGGATGCCGTTGAAGAGCAGGGTGACGCGGGGCCCGGCAGCCATCCGCGTGACCAGCTCGCGGTAGCCGGGGTGGCGCTCGTAGGAGAAGGGCGCCGGGTTCTCGGGCAGGATCACCAGCTTCGTCTGCGGGTGGGCTTTCAAGACCTCCGTCTCCAGCCGGGGGTAGTCGTCGAAGTGGATCCGGGCGACCCGGGTGAGGCCGTCCTCGTCGCGGATGTTCCCCTGGATGCCGGCCACCTCGAGGCCGCTGCTGTCCGGCGCCTGGTAGGAGAAGTAGCACAGCTCGGCGTAGAGCAGTGCGTAGAACACGAAGATGCCCACCAGCGCGGCCCAGTAGATCTTGAGCTTGCGGGGCACCTCGCGCACCAGCACCAGCAGCCAGACGGTGTTGACCGCAACCACGAGGAAGGAGACGCCATAGACGCCGGTCACGTCGGCGATCTGGATCAGGTAGCCGAAAAAGACCTGGCTGGCGCCGAGCGTCCCCCAGGGAAAGCCGGTCAGGGCCAGGTGGTCGCGGGCGAATTCCACTGCCGTCCAGAGAAAGGGCGTCAACAGAAAGGACTTCCACTGCCAGACCCGGAAGAGCCGGAACTGCAGCCAGGCGAAGAGGCCGATGAAAGCGCCCAGGATCAGGCCGGTGGCCAGGAAGGCCAAGGCCGCGACGAGCCAGTGGACGCCGCCGTAGGCCATCATCGCCCGCGGGATCCAGTAGAGCAGGCCCAGGAAGAAGAGCGTCCCGGAGACGAACCCGGCGCCGAAGGCCTCGCGGTCGCGGCCGCAGCGGCTGACCTGCAGCAGCAGCGGCACCAGGGCGACGTGGGCCAGCGGCCAGAGGTCGAAGCGCGGGAAGGTCAGCAGCAGGAACAGCGCCGTGGCGAGAGGGTAGCGGAGGAATTCCCAGGTTTTTCTCATGGCGCGGTATTGTAGCACAGCTCGATCCGTGCTCGTGCTCGTGCTCGTAATCGTAATCGTGCTCGAATCGTTATCGTAATCGTGCTCGACCGGTGACCGATGACCGGTGACGGGTGACCGATCGTCATCGTCGATCGTAATCGTCATCGTAATCGTACTCGACGGTTCGACTGCCTCAGCGGTTGATGTAGGCGTAATACCCGAGGAGGTCGCGGTAGAGCCGGGGGGGCAGGCCGGGGATGCTGGCCTCCAGTTTCGCGACGGCCTCCGGCGTGTCGCCGTGCCTCGACTCGATGAAGAGCGCTTCGACGAGCAGCGTGTCGAGGAGCCGCACCGCCGCGCGGCAGTCCTCTTCGGTGAAATCACCCAACGCGCCGTCGCGCACGCGGGCCCGCAGCGTCTCGTATCCTCCCGGCGGCAGGCTGTAGCGCTCGCGGATCTCCTGCTGCAGCCCCTCGACGTACGCCTGCTCGGAACCCGGGGGAGCCGGGGCGCGGTCTCCGGCGGGCGGCGCCGCCGCGGCGGCCTCCCGCCGGGCCTCCTCGACGCACTCCGGCGGGATCGCCACCGTGCCGCGGTAGATTCCGTAGGCGGCCATGACCAGCGGCGCCAGCCGGCGGTTCTCCTCGCTGGCAGTATTTGCTGTATCTGATCGTTTCATGAAACCAGCCGGTCCTCATCCACCGGTTCGAGGTACAACTCGATCGCTTCCCGGATGTTGGCCATGGCCTCTTCCCACGTGTCCCCCTCGCTGATGCAGCCGGGCAAGGACGGCACCATCGCGGTGAATCCCCCCTCCTCCGAAGGCCGCAAGACGACCTGAGGCTTCATGAACCACCTCCTGCTTTACGGAGCCAAATCAACTTCCGCCAATCCGCCTGAGTCTTCGTTGCTCTCGAAAGTCGGGTTCCGACGACTGGGGCCGGTTTCATTATACATCGTCAATTGCAGAGGTTGGAGACCGATACGCCTGCCCGCGGCGGGCCGACCGAACAATTTCACGCAGAGACGCAAAGCCCGCAGAGCAATCCAATGGCCGATATCCGAAGTCCAAAGTCCGATGTCCGAGATCCGCCTCCTGCGGATCGACTTCGACGTTCGATGTTCAATGTTCGATGTTCGATGTTCAGATCGGGCCGCCTCAACGTGCGGAGGCTCCGGCACTCTCCGGAGAAGGGGCGTCTTTCGCGCAGCGGAAGCCCACGTTGAAGTCCAGCCAGTTCCCCGGCAGGGCGTTGCGGTAGGGTACCTTGGCGCACCCCGGGCCGGTGTGCCAGCCGCCGCCGCGGAACACCCGGAACCTCCCCTTGTCGGGGCCCGGCGGGTCCTCCTTCGGGCCGGTGGTGTAGTACTCGGCATCATACCGATCGGCCACCCACTCGGAGACGTTGCCGAGCATGTCGTACAGCCCGAAGCCGTTGGGTGCATAGCTGCCCACCGGCAGGGTGCCGCCCTTGCTCGATCGGCCGCAGTTGGCCTCGTCCGGGCCCAGCGTCGGTCCGTTCGGGTAGTCGAAACCGGCCTTGCCTCCCCGGGCGGCGCATTCCCACTCCGCCTCGGTGGGCAGGCGCTTGCCGCACCAGGCGGCAAAATCCGCCGCGTCCCGCCAGCTCACGCCCACCACCGGGTGGTTCGGGTACTCGGTCCCGCAGTGGAATTCCTTGAAATTCCAGAACATGGGCAGATCCCGCTTCGTCGCCTGGCAGAAAGTTAGGTACTGGGCGCAGGTGACCTCCCGCGCGTCCAGCCAGAACGCCTTCAGCCGGACCGGATGGGCCGGGTTGTCGATCCCGCCGGCGGTGCCCATGACGAACTCTCCGGCCGGGATGAGCACCATGCCCGGCGCCTCCTTTGGCTTGGGGACCGGATCGGCGGCCCACACCACGGCCGCGGCCAGCACCAGGAGCCCCAGCCGGAGCCAGCGCCACGTTGTCCTTCGAGATCCAAGATTCATGGCCATTCTTGCCTCCGGTGCCGCGGGCTGAATTGCAAATTCGCTCAAGTCCTATCCTGTGTGAATTTCAGGATTGCTCAAGAAGATGATGCCTCGTGGCAGAAAGACGAACCACGGAAAGCTGCATCGGGTGTACCCGTCAGTCCCGCCAACCGACAACAGCGGGCGATTACACCCAGAGACGCAGAGCGCGCAGAGAAGAGCCCGCCAACAAACTTCCGCGCTCATCTCTGCGAACTCTGCGCCTCTGCGTGGAACAGTCTGATACGATTACGATTGCGATTACGAGCACGAGTACGATCGACGAGTACGATCGGTGTGGCTTGACATGGTCCATGGTCTATCGTCCATGGTCGGCTCGGCGGTCATCGGTCACCCGTCACCGGTCATCCGCCGAGCACGAGCACGGCCGGTCACCCGTCACCGGTCACCGGTCGTTTCTGCCGATTCACCCATTCACCGATTCACCGGCGAAGGGACCTACTTCGCCTGGAACACCACGAAATACTGCTCCGGCAGGAAGTCGTAGGACGCCACCGGCTTCAGGCCCCCGGCGGCCATGGCCGCGTCCAGGGTCTCGCGGGAGAACTGCTGCTCCGGCGGCGGGCCCCACGGCCGCTGGTCCATCGGCTTCGGGATGTAGTCGATGATGACCACCCGCCCGCCCGGCGCCAGCGCGGCCTTCAGCTTGCCGGCGTAGGCGGCCTTGTCCTGCACGTAGTGGAGCGTGTCCACCATCAGCACGGTGTCGATGCCGCCGGCGGGCAGCAACGGGTCGTCCTTCAGCACCTTCACCAGCTTGACGTTGGCCAGCTTCTCCTTCTGGAGCCGGTGGGCCAGGTAGTCCAGCATCTCCTGGGCGATGTCGCACGCCAGGACGGTGGTGTCCGGCCCCACCGCCCGGGCCACCCGCACGGTGAAGTAGCCCGAGCCGGCGCCCACGTCGGCCACCCGCTCGCCCGGGCGGAAGGCCAGCACTTTCATGATCTCGTCGGGCTTCTGGATCTCGTCCCGGTTGGAGCGCTCCAGCAGGGCGACGTAGCTGCGGGCCCAGACCCCGCGGACGAGGGTCTTGAAGCGGTCCTCCGTGCGGTAGGCGGCGAACGCCTCGTCCTCCCGGATGGCGAAGGCATCCGGCCAGCCGGCGTCGGCGGCGCGCTGCAGCCAGTCGTAGGCGGCGTCCTTGTGGCCGAGCTGAGCCTGCAGGCGGGCGATGGCGTAGAGCGTCTCGTAGTGCTGCGGCTCCACCAGGTTGTTCATCTCCTCGGCCAGGGCCAGCGCCTTGGCCTTGTCGCCGGCCGCCTGGGCCTGCTCGAACCGGGCCTTGAGCTGGTCGAACGACAGGGCCGGCGTTTCGTCCGCCGCGAAAGCGGGCGCGGCCGCCAGAATGAGGAAGAGTGAAATCACAGCAAAGTGAAAGCCAACGATCGGGAGACGCGAATCACGGAATGTTGAAAGCATGAACCCTCCCAAGGGAAGAAATTGAATTCGCCGGTGTCTTGACGGCACTTTCATGTTCATCCGAACTTTCCTCACCGCAGAGCCGCGGTGGCGCAGAGGCCCGCTCAGGATCAGGCCATCCAAGGCGGACGGGATCGTCCTCTCCGCGTCTCAGCGCCTTTGCGGTGAATTGTTCCATGCCGGACATCCACCCGCCAGCAGCCCGGATACGGCTGGTCATTTGGACACCCCGCCCAGCCGGTACGCCATCACCCGGTTGTCTGTCCACGTGGGGAAGATCACCCGGCCCGTGACGGGATCGTAGGTGAAGTCGGCGATGGGCACTCCGACGGCGGTGAGGTCCAGCAGCTTGGCGACGCTCCCGTCCGGAGAAATCCGGAAAAGGCGGCCCTCGTTGTGGGAGACCAGGACGCTCCCGTCCGGCCCGGCCTGCAGCCCGTCCAGAAGGCCCGGGCCGAACCGGGCGACTGTCGTGACCGCCTTGGTCGCCAGGTCCACCGCCTTCAGGCTGCCGTCGCCGTTGACGGCCACCAGCAGCCGGCCGCCCCGCACCAGCAGGCCGTTGGGCCGGGCAAAGGCCTCGCCCTGGAGCCAGGTCTCCCACTGCCCGCCGGCGAAGCGGTGGACGGTGCCGCGGACGGAGTCGGACACGAACACCGCGCCGTCCGGCGCGACGGCCACGTCGTTGAGCAGGCCCGCGCCCGGCAGGGGATGGCGCTCCGCGACGGTGGCGCTCGGAATGTCGATCACCGCCAGGCCGGTGCGCTCCACCACGTAGAGCCGGTCGCCGGACACCGCCAGGCCCGAGGGATTGCGCAGCCCGGCGACCCAGCCGGCGGATGCGGCCCGGCCGTTGGCGTCGAGCCGGGCGACGGCCTGCTTCCCTTCCTCGCCGCTGGGATTCATTCCGTCGAAGTTGGATACGAAGAAGGCGCCGTGCACCGGGTCCCACGCCGCCGACTCGGGCATGCGGAACCACGCCGGCGTCTCCCATTCCTGGACTACGCCCTCCGCCGCGAAGACTGTCGTGGCGTCCTGGCAGAGGAAGCCCCAGCCGCCCATCACCTCGGAAACGGCCAGCAGCAGCTCGTTGTCGCCGGGGCGCAGCGGCAGCCAGACCGCGTCGTGCAGGCCGGCGACGCCGAGGAAGGACGACTCCCTCGACCGGTAGGCGCTTTCGCCGGAGAAGAGCAGCTCCCCGTTGAGGAAGATCGACACGTAGTCGCTGTAGCCGAAGCGCAGCTTGCGCCGTTCGGCCTTCTCCGCATGGATTTTCGCCCGGGCGAAGACGCAGGGCGGGACGCCGCCGCGTGGGTAGTACCGCGCCACGTCCACCAGGCCGGACGGCTCGGCAGTCACCCGCTGCCAGGTGCGACCGGCCAGCGAGGCGGTCTCGGGCGCCTTCTCGGTGTCCACCTCCCCGGCTGGCAGGGATTCGGACAGCTCCCAGTCCCGGATCATCCCCGGCGGCGCGTCGGTAACCGGCGCCGGGCCGAAGTCGAGCGCGGAGTCCGCCCGCCAGGAGAAATTCGAGAACCACGCCGAACCGTCCCGCGGCCCCATCAGGCCGAGGCCGCCCCTGGAAACGCCGTGCTTCAGGTCGAAGATCTCCAGGGCCGGCCGGTCCGCGCCGTCGAGGAAGACCCGCGCCCGACTGCCGGCGACCTCCAGCCGGAGGTGCACCCAACGTCCCGCCGGAATTGCGGCCGGTGCGGTGCAGCCGGGCCCGTTGTACAGCTGCCAGGAGTCGGCGCCGTGGAATGCCGGCACGTACTGCACGACGTCGTCGTACAGCGGGGAGCGGTGCGGCCGGATATAGACCCGCTCCCAGTTTCCACCCGGCTGGGAGCGGAAGATCACGCCGGGATAGGAGCGGGCCCCCGTCACGGCGACATCCACCTCGATGACGCCGTCGCCGAACTCCACACCCTGGAGGAAGGCCGTCCCTGCCAGGGCCCGCCGGCCCAGGAAATCCTGCACCTGCGCGTTCGAGAGGTCCCACTGGGCGGCGTCGAAATCCGTCGCCTGCGCCGGCAGCCACGCTACCAGAAACAGCGCAACCAGCGGCCAAACCGAATGACTCCACCGATTCGCCGTGCATCGAATCCCCACAGGCTGGTGATTCCGCATGATGATCCTCCTCGCCCGCGCCGGGCCGCCTCCCGAGCGGGCCGAAACCTTGCCGGAAACGGCATCAACTTGAATTCACACAACAGGTTTGATGGGATTATACGGGAATCGCCCGGCAATGTTCCGCGCTTCGTCCCGGATTTCGGACGCTTCGTCCCAGAAAAAATCGAATGGAATGGTGTCGAATGGAATGGTGTCAGGCTCTGTCACAACCCGGATGCAGGCAAACGGTCAGTAAAGGTGGGCGTCAGCCACCGGCGGGGAGCTTGCCCCAGTTGGCAACGACGATCAGCCTCTACAAAACAGAGAGTTGAGTGACATCTCGCGCCGATAGCTGACGCTGATCGGTACTGTCCGCTGGCCGGCGTCCGGATCAGATGCGCCCCGCTCGTCTCCCCGTCCCCCCGTCGCCCAGTCCCCCCGTCTTGTCGCCCTCTGCCGGAAGCCCTTGAAACAGGACCTCGGCGGCGTAAGAGGAGCGCACCAGCGGCCCGGCGAAGACGGCGCGGAAGCCCTGGGCCAGGCCGTCGGCCTCGTAGCGGCGGAACTCGTCCGGGTGGACGTACTCCGCCACCGGCAGGTTGCGGCGGGTGGGCTGGAGGTACTGGCCGACGGTCAGCACGTCGCAGCCGGCCGCCCGCAGGTCCCGCATCACTGCCCGGACCTCGTCGCCCGACTCGCCTAACCCCACCATCAGGCCGCTCTTGACCGGCGCGCCAGGCCGCGCGGCACGCGCCCGGGCGAGCACCTCCAGCGAGCGGCGGTAGTCGGCCTGCGGGCGCACCGCCGGGTAGAGCCGCGGCACGGTCTCGACGTTGTGGTTGAAGACGTCGGGCGCGGCCTCCAGCACCGCCGCCAGGGCCGCCGGGTCCCCCTGGAAGTCGGGCACCAGCACCTCGATGGTGGCGCCGGGGCAGCGCTCCCGGATGGCGCGGATCACCGCGGCGAACTGGCCGGCGCCGCCGTCGGGCAGGTCGTCCCGGGTCACCGAGGTGACGACCACGTAGCGCAGGCCCAGCTCCGCCGCGAGGCCCGCGACTTCGCGGGGTTCCTCCGGATCCGGCGGCCCGAGGCGGCCGTGGCCGACGGCGCAGAAGCCGCAGGCGCGGCTGCAGGTGTCGCCCAGGATCAGGAAGGTGGCGGTCCGGCGGGAGAAGCACTCGCCGCGGTTCGGGCAGCGGGCCTCCTCGCAGACCGAGTGGAGGCGGTGGCGCCGAAGCAGCCGGCGGGTGGCATGGGTTTCGGCGTGCGTGACGGGGACGTTCCGGAGCCACTCCGGCAGGCGCTGACGTTCCATGGGCGGCCGTCTATTCGAGGACCTTGCGCGGGAAGGCTTCAAAGCCGTCCTTCTTGAGGCGCGCCACCAGCTCGCGGGCATGCTCCATGTCCTTGAAGCGGCCCACCTGGACGCGATTGAACTGGTCGGCGGCGCCCGGCTGGGCGACCTTGACGAAGGCGTCGTAGCCCTTGGCCTTCAGCTTGTCGACCAGGGCCCGCGCCTCGGCCAGGTCCTTGGTGGCCAGGGCCTGGACGATGTAGGTCACGTTGGTGCCGGCGGCCGCGGCGGGTGCTGGCTGGGGCGCCGGAGCGGCGGGTTCCTTGGCCGGGGCGGCCGGCTCCCTGGCGGGGGCGGCGGTTTTCGGCGGCTGCGCGGCGGCGGTCTTCGGCGGCGGTGCGGTCGCCGGCCCGGCCGAGGGCGGCGCGGTCTTGACGACCGGCTCGGAGGACGGCGGCAGGCCGGCGGGGGTTTCGCCCGTCTTGGGCGGCGGCAGGGGGATCTCCTGGATCGGGGGCAGATTCTCATCCGTGCCCGTCTTGACGACGTTGCGCTCGTCGGCGGCGGGCGTCCGGCGCTCCGCGAGCTGGGCCTCTCCGGCGAAGTTCTTGCCCACCAGCAGGCCGATGGTGAAGACGATCATCAGCACCACCACAAAGAAGACGAACAGCAGGACGAGGTCCCGCGTGTTCAGGACGACCGTCTTCTCTTTGCCCTGATCCTTGGCTTTCTCTTTCATGCCATCCCCTTCTGCCGGTCCCGTTTGGGATGCCGGCCGGGCCGGTCACGCCAACAGGCCGCGTTGCGGATTTTCCGGCACAGTATAGCACAAACGGTGAATCGGTGAGTCGGTGAATCGGTGAGTCGGCGGAGCAATTCGGCCATAATTCACCTTGGCGCGGGTTCAGAAATGAGATCAGACCGGTTGGTCGGATCCGACCGATCGGTCTGATTCTATTTCACAGGCCTGTTCGATGGGCCAGCAAGATCCTCTGCCGATTCACCGATTCACCGACTCACCGATTCACCGGCTTCGCTATTTCTTGTCGACGAAGTGCGTCATCAGCTCCACCGGCAGCGGGAAGATGATGGTGGTGTTCTTCTCGACGCCGATCTCGGTCAGGGTCTGCAGGTAGCGCAGCAGGACGGCCGTCTTCTCGCCGGCCAGCACCTTCGCCGCCTCCTGCAGCTGCTGGGAGGCCGCCAGCTCGCCGGAGGCGTGGATGATCTTGGCCCGCTTCTCGCGCTCCGCCTCGGCCTGCTTGGCCATGGCCCGTTGCATCTCCTGAGGCAGGTCCACCGACTTGACCTCGACCTTGGACACCTTCACGCCCCACGGGTCGGTGTCGCGGTCCAGGATCTCCTGCAGCCGGATATTGAGCTGCTCGCGCTTGGACAGCAGGTCGTCCAGCTCCACCTCGCCCAGCACCGAGCGCAGGTGCGTTTGGGCCAGCTGCGAGGTGGCGTAGAGGTAGTTCTCCACCTCGATGACCGCCTTGACGGCGTCCAGCACCCGGTAGTAGACCACCGCGTTGACCTTCACCGTGACGTTGTCGCGGGTGATGACGTCCTGGGGCGGCACGTCGAGGGTGATCGTGCGCAGGTCCACCTTGATCGCCTTGTCCACGGGCGCGAAGACCAGGATCAGGCCCGGCCCCTTGGCCCCCGGCAGGACCTTGCCCAGCCGGAAGATCACCACCCGCTCGTACTCCCGCACCACCTTGATCCAGTTGAGGAAGAACAGGATGGCGAAGATGATGAGGACCGTCGTGAACGAAAAGAATGCCGGCATCACGCACCTCCAGGTTTATTTGTTGTTTTCCGTAGGTTTGACGAAGAGTTTGAGGCCCTCCGCCCGGGTGACCACCACACGAGTCCTGGCCGGGATGGTCGCGCCCGAGTCCGACTCGGCTTCCCAGTACTCGCCGTGGGAGAAGATCCGGCCGCCGGGGGCCAGGTCCGTCACGGCCTCGCCGCGCTCGCCTGCCATACCCTCCCGGCCGGTGGCGGCTGGCCGGCGCATGGCCTGGATGACCAGGCGGGTCAGGAGGAGGATCACCAGGCCCACCGGCAGCACGACGCCCCAGATGACGCCGGGATTGATGCTGACGTTGGGGTCGGGGCTGTCCACCAGCATCAGGAACCCGAGGATCAGGCTGACGATGCCGCCGATGCCGAGAATGCCGAAACCTTGCATTTTGATCTCCGCGATGAAAAGTCCCACCGCCAGGACGATCAGGATCACGCCGACGTAGTTGATGGGCAGCAGCGAGAATCCCAGCAGGGCCAGGATCAGGCAGATCCCGCCGATCACGCCCGGGGCGATGAACCCGGGGTGGCTGAACTCGAAGAACAGGCCCAGGATGCCCACCAGCGCCAGGACCACGGCCAGGTTGGGGTCGGAGACGAAGGACAGCAGCCTCTGCCGCCAACCCATCTCGACGGTCTCGAGGGGCTCGCCGGCGATCTTGAGTGTCACCTCGGTGCCGCTGAACAGCTTCACCTTGCGGCCGTCCAGCTGGCGGAGCAGGTCCTTCTCGTCGCGGGCCACGAGGTCGATGAGCTTTTTCTCGAGCGCCTCGGCGGCGGTGTAGGAGGCGTTCTCGTTGACCGCCGCCGCCGCAGCTGCCTCGTCGCGGCCGCGGTGGCGGACGATGCCGCGGAGGTAGGCCAGGATGTCGTTCTGCACCTTCTGCAGGAGCGGCTTGGTCCGCTCGTCCTCGGGCAGGGGCATCACACCGCCGAACGCCAGCAGCGGGTGGGCCGCGCCGGTGTTGGTCCCCTCGGCCATGGCGGCCACGTCGGCGGAGACCAGGATGAAGAAGCCCGCCGAGGCCGCGTGGGCGCCGCTGGGGGCCACGTAGACCACCACCGGCACGCGGCTGTTGAGGATCTGGCGGATGATGTCCTTCATGGACGAGCCGAAGCCGCCGGGCGTGTCCAGCTCCAGGAGGATGCAGGCGGCCTGCCGCTGCTGCGCCTCCTGCATTGACTGGACGATGAAGCCGGAGCGGATCGGATCCACCGCTCCGTCCAGCACGATGCGGACGACGGCGCCCCGGCAGAGGCCGGCCGCCAGCAGCACCGACACGGCGACCAGGGTCAATTTCCAGCGAATCATGGGATGTCCTCGCAAGGTACGAAGTGGTCAGATTATATCACAGCCCGATCAGCAGGAGAGTCCCACATGGTCCGTAGCAATCCATTTGACATTTGACAATTTCCATTTGTCATTGGTCATTTCAGACCGACCGTCTTGGCTCACGTCCATCCTGCCCAACAGAAAGGGATGCCGGCAATCCTCGCGGGAAGCCAACCAGTTCAAAATGACCAATGAAAAATGACAAATGGCCAATGGCAAATGTCTGCCTCCCACTCAAGTTGCCGCTTCACTCCTCGCGGCACTTTGTGCTATCGTATTGTTTCTTCGATCCCCTCCTGATCTCAATGCGTGAGAGGGAATCCGCAATTCATCTTGAGGTGACATCATGGCAACCGGGTACACCCCCATCCAGCGGCCGCTCGGCACCACCCTGACCTGCAAGGGCTGGCACCAGGAGGCCGCCCTGCGGATGCTGATGAACAACCTGGACGAGGCCGTGGCCGAGCGCCCGGCCGACCTGGTGGTCTACGGCGGCATCGGCCGCGCCGCCCGCAACTGGGAGTGCTACCACGCCATCGTGCAGTGCCTGCGGGAGCTGGAGAACGATGAGACCCTGCTGGTCCAGTCGGGCAAGCCGGTGGCCGTGTTCGAGACCCACCCGGGCGCCCCGCGGGTGCTGATCGCCAACTCCAACCTCGTTGGGAACTGGGCCAACTGGGAGGAGTTCCGCCGGCTCGAAAAGCTCGGCCTGATCATGTACGGCCAGATGACCGCGGGCTCATGGATCTACATCGGCACGCAGGGCATCCTGCAGGGCACCTACGAGACCTTTGCCGCCGCGGCGGTCAAGCACTTCGGCAGCTCCCTGAAGGGCCGCTTCCTCCTGACCGGCGGGTGCGGCGGCATGGGCGGCGCCCAGCCGCTGGCGGCCACCATGAACGGCGCGGCCTGCCTGATCGTGGACGTGGATGCCAGCCGCATCGAGAAGCGGCTCGGCACCGGCTACTGCGACAAGATCTCCTACCACCTGGACGAAGCGCTGCGCTGGGTCATGGAGGCGCGGGACCAGGGCCTGCCGCTGAGCGTGGGCCTGGTGGGCAACTGCGCCGAGGTGCTGCCGGAGCTGGTCCGCCGCGGCGTCACACCCGACGTGCTCACCGACCAGACCAGCGCCCACGATCCGCTCAACGGCTACGTCCCCGCCGGGCTGGACCTGGCGCAGGCGGCCGAGCTGCGGTTCCAGAATCCCGAGGAGTACGTCAAGCGATCCATCGCGTCCATGGGCGTCCACGTCCAGGCCATGCTGGACATGATGCGCCGCGGCGCGGTCACCTTCGACTACGGCAACAACATCCGCGCCCGGGCCCTCCAGGCCGGCGTGGCCGACGCCATGGCCTTCCCGGGCTTCGTCCCGGCCTACATCCGGCCGCTCTTCTGCGAGGGGCGCGGGCCGTTCCGCTGGGCCGCGCTGTCCGGCGACCCGGCCGACATCGCCGTGACCGACGAGCTGGTGCTGAAGCTGTTCCCGGAGAACGAATCGCTGGTCCGCTGGATCCACCTGGCCCGGGAGAAGGTCCACTTCCAGGGCTACCCGGCGCGGATCTGCTGGCTCGGCTATGGCGAGCGCGCCCGCTTCGGCGTGGAGATGAACCGGCTAGTGGCCAAAGGCCGGATCAAGGCCCCCATCGTCATCGGCCGCGACCACCTGGACTGCGGCTCGGTGGCCTCGCCCTACCGCGAGACCGAGGCGATGAAGGACACCACTGACGCCGTGGCCGACTGGCCGCTGCTCAACGCCATGCTCAACGTGGCCAGCGGCGCCTCCTGGGTCTCCTTCCACCACGGCGGCGGGGTGGGGATGGGCTACTCCCTGCACGCCGGCCAGGTCTCCGTGGCCGACGGCACGCGGCAGGCGACCGAGCGGATCCGCCGCGTCCTGACCAACGACCCCGGCATCGGCGTGGCCCGCCACGCGGACGCCGGCTACGACGAGGCCGTCGACGCCGCCCGCCGGCACGGGATCAAGATCCCCATGCTGCCGCCCGTGGAGGACGAACCGGAACCGCCGGTGCAGAAGCCCCTCTTCTGAGAGCAGCCGCGGGATCCCCCATCCATGGGGCATAAACCCTGGATGATTGACGATGGACCATGGACGATGGACCATTGTCTATGGTCTATGGTCTATGGTCTATCGTCTATGGTCCATTGTCCTTCCGCCCATTCACCGATTCACCGATCAAAAGGAAACCGCCGCGGCGGGAGCGTTGAAGGTAACTGGAACGGAGGTAACCAGACCGGCAACAGACTCACGCGCCGCGGCGGCAGGGGCATCATAGAACGACTCGCGGAGAAATGCAATCCGGACGCCGGCAGGGATGTTACAAAAAAGAATCACCTTGCACCCGCCCGGGCCGTGCGATAAGATGGAGCCCGATCGACTGTTCGGGCACCCGCAACGAGTATGCGAAAAGTCGTGGTGATCAATTTCAAGGGGGGGGTCGGCAAGACGACCACCAGCGTCAATGTGGCCCATGGCCTGGCCATGGCGGGGAACCGCGTGCTCCTGGTGGACAACGACCCGCAGGCGAACTCCACCTTCATCTTCAACCGGTCCTTCCAGTACAGCCTCACGGACCTGTTCAAAAACCTCGTGCCGGTGGAACGGGCCACCATCCCCATCCGGCCCAACCTGGACCTCATCCCCTCGGCCAAGTCCCTTTCCACCATCAACAGCTGGCTCATCGAGAAGGCCATCCCGCAGCGGGCCCGGGTGCTGGAGAGGATCCTCTCCACCGTCAGCGGCTACGACTTCGTCATCGTGGACACGGCGCCGAGCTTCTCGCTCCTCAACGCCAATGCCATCTCCTTCGCTTCGGAGGCGTGGGTGCCGGTGGCCATGGAGTACCTGGCCCTGGCCAACATCAAGGAGCTGGTCCACATCTTCAGCCGGGCGGAAAGCCACCTGCACAAGCCCATCGAGATCAAGTACGTCATCCCCTACTTCGTCGACCTGCGCAACAAGAAGTCCCACCAGATCCTGCACATGCTGGAGGACATCTTCGGCGAGTCGGTCACCACCCCGATCCACACCAACGTCAAGATCTCGGAGGCCCCCTTCCACTTCAAGACCGTCCTGGAATACGACCCCGAGTCCCGCGGCGCCAAGGACTTCCAGGCGCTGGTGCAGCGGATCCTCCAGGACGGCCGCCCGGACGCCCGGGCGGTGTGAATCCCCTCCGCTTTCTCCCCGACCCATCGTGCTCGTATTCGTGCTCGTGCTCGTCATCGTAATCGTCATCGTGCTCGTGCTCGTGCTCGTAATCGGACATCGGACCTCGGAAATCGGATTTCGGACTTAGGGCCTGGGACCTGGAACCTGGGAACTGAGAGTGGGTTGAAAACCTGGAACACGGATGCACGCAGATCCAATCGGATCCACACGGATTTCAGTCATGATTTGGATCCATCCGCGAGAATCCGTCTTGATCCGTGTGAATCCGTGTTCAAAGCTCTCATCTAGGATTCAGTCACCAAGTCCGAAATCCGATTTCCGAGATCCGATGTCCGATGTCCGATGTCCGATTACGAGCACGATGACGAGCACGAGCACGAAGGGAGGAACGTGATACAATCCAGCCCATGCCGCTTCTCCCCGACGACAGCCTCGTCCGGCCGCCCCGGCTGCGCAAGCTCCCCGCGGGCATCCGCCGGGCGCTGCTCTTTCCCGTCGATCCCTTCGGGCGAAAGGAGCTGGACTCGGTGCCGCCAGATCTCGTCCGGCGCCAGTTCTCTTTCCTCTTCACCCGCTTCCTGGTCCTGCCCGACCGGGTGGCAGTCTGCCCCGCCCTCGGTGCCCCGGCGGCGGCCATGGCCGTGGATTCACTGGCCGTGTCCGGGGTGGAGCGGATCCTGGTCGTGGGCAGCTGCGGCACCCTCGATCCGTCCGTCCGGTGCGGCGATGTGGTGATCATTCGCAATGCTCTCAGCGCCTGCGGCGCGACCGCCCAGTACGCTCCGGGAGTGGACAATTTCGGATACGATCCCGCCCTGTCAGGCAACTTGGCCGGACGGTTGTGGGTCGAGGGGATTTCCACCCAACCGGTATCCGCCGTCACCACCGACGCGCCGTACCGCGAGACGCCGGGGTTCCTGGACGCCTGGCGCGCCCGCGGCGCGCAGGTGGTCGAGATGGAATGCGCCGCCGTGTTCGCCGCCGCCCGGTGCCGGGGCGTGGCCGCGGGGGCCGTGCTGGTCGCATCGGACCGGCCGGGCGCGGGCAAAGCCGAGCACGTCGCGGGCCTGGCCCGTTACGCCCTGGCCATGCGCGCGCTGCTACCCCATCTATGGGCCATGGATTTCTAGCCTGAGCCAACGACCGAGGACGGGTGACCGGTAGCGAATCTACCGGCGGTCATCGGTCATCCGTCATCGGTCACCGGTCAATCCTGTCCCCCCCTCTCCTACTTTTCCGTCTCCACAAAATCTTCGTGAAAACCCATTTCAACAAGAGTACAATTATTCAGTGAAATTCTAACGGAAGGAGCCGACCATGGAGCAATCTGAAAGCCGCGCCAAGGACCGCGAGGAGATCCTGGCCCACATCGACTCGATTTTCAAGGCCTTCGCGACCCGCGACCGCGACACCTTGCGCCGGACCCACCTGCCCGATTTCAAGGGGTTCCCCGTCCGCTCCCGTAAAGTGGTCCACAGCCGGGAAGAGTACATGCAGGAGATCGAGCGCCTTCTCGACTTGCAGCTCTACAGCGCGTACCGGATCCTGGAGGAGGATTTCCATTTCATCGGCGACGTCGCCATCGTCTCGTACATCGCCCAGACCGAAGGGCAGGATCCCCAGGGAAAGCTGTTCGAGACCAAGATCCGGGTGATGGACATCTACCAGCGCACTCCGGAGGGATGGAACCTGGCCGCGTCCAGCGTCAGTGTGCATCCCGACGACATCGACCGGACCCTTAGCGCGGCGATTTCCGCCATCGGGCTGATCTGAGCGCCACTCACCACGCCAAGCCGGGATGGATTGCCCTATTGACAGGCGGCCAAAACAGGCTACAATGTCCGGTTATTTTGTAAAAATACAAAAATATTAAAATCGAGTTCACCATGGCAAGCGAAACCACCCACAGCAAGATCCTGCAGCTTCAGCAGAAGCTGGCCCACATCCAGCAGGGCGGCGGCCCGGCCAAGCTGGCCAAGCAACGGGCGGCCGGCAAGTTCACCGCCCGCGAGCGCATCTTCACCCTCTTCGACCCCGACTCCTTCGTCGAGACCAAGACCTTCGTGACCCACCGCTGCCAGCAGTTCGGCATGGAAAACCAGGAGATCCCGGCGGACGGCGTGGTGACCGGCGCGGGCTCCGTCGACGGCCGCCTGGTGTACAGCTTCTCCCAGGACTTCACCTGCAGCGGCGGCTCCGTCGGCGAGCAGCACGCCAACAAGATCGTTTCCATCATGACGGACGCCCTCAAATGCGGGGCGCCCATGGTGGGCTTCAACGACAGCGGCGGCGCCCGCATCCAGGAGGGCGTGGACGCGCTGAGCGGCTACGGCCGGATCTTCTGGGCCAACACCCTGCTCTCGGGCGTGGTGCCCCAGATCTCGGTCATCGCCGGCCCCTGCGCGGGCGGCGCGGCCTACAGCCCGGCCATGACCGACTTCATCATCATGGTCCGCAACACCAGCCAGATGTTCATCGCCGGCCCCAACGTCATCAAGGCCGCCACCGGCGAGGACATCACCGCAGAAGCCCTGGGCGGCGCCGACGCCCACGCCCGGATCAGCGGCAACATCCACTTCGTAGCGGAAAGCGACGCGGAAGCCATCGCCATCGTGCGGCGGCTGCTCAGCTTCCTGCCCTCCAACAACATCCAGGATCCGCCCGCCATTCCCATGCCCGACCTGATGGTGGCCGACGACCCGCGGCTGAACGACGTCGTGCCCGACGACCCGCGCACGCCCTACGACATGCGCCAGGTGATCGCCTGCCTCGTCGACAACGGCGACTTCCTCGAGATCCAGGCCGACTTCGCCCCCAACTTCCTGATCGGCTTCGCCCGCCTGGGCGGCATGACCGTCGGCGTGCTGGCCAACCAGCCCATGCACCTGGCCGGCGTGCTCGACATCAACGCCAGCGACAAGGGCGCCCGGTTCATCCGGTTCTGCAACACGTTCAACATCCCGCTGGTCAACCTGGTGGACGTGCCCGGCTTCCTGCCCGGCGTGGGCCAGGAGCACGGCGGCATCATCCGCCACGGCGCCAAGCTGCTCTTCAGCTATTCCGGCTCGGTGGTGCCGAAGCTCACCGTGATCATCCGCAAGGCGTACGGCGGGGCCTACCTGGCCATGTGCAGCAAGGACCTGGGCGCCGACCGCGTCTACGCCTGGCCCACCGCCGAGATCGCCGTGATGGGCGCCGAGGGCGCGGCGGACGTGGTTTTCCGCAAGGAGATCAAGGAGTCGCCCGACCCGAAGGCGGCCCTCAAGGAGAAGATCGAGGAGTACCGGCGGGAGTTCGCCAACCCGTACGTGGCGGCCAGCCGAGGCTTCATCGACAACGTGATCGAACCCAAGGAAACCCGCCGGCTGCTCATTTTGGCCCTGCAGGCCCTCCGCGCCAAGCGCGAGTCCCGCCCGCCCAAGAAGCACGGCAACATCCCCCTCTGAGGAAGCCCGCCATGAACTCGCAGAACCTCCTGACCGGGATCACTCTCACCGTGGTAGGCATGGGCGTCGTATTCAGCGCCCTTTACTTCTTGGACATTGTGATCCGGCTGACCGGCCGGATCCTGGGCGCCCACCGAGCCGGGAAAGCCGCGCCGCCGGAGGCCGCGGCCCCGCCGGCGCCTGCGCCGGCCGAACCCGCCGAAAACGAGCTGGCGGTCGTCATGGCCGCCGTGGCCGCCGCCCTGACCGAGCCGGTGCGGATCCACCACATCCGGATGCTGCAGGACGAGCAGCAGGCCGCCTGGTCCCGCATCGGGCGGCTGGACATCATGCGCTCCCATTCATCGGGGCATCAAGGCTGATCGAACGGACCGAACTCGACCGGAGAAGGATCATGAAAAAACTACGCGTCACCCTGAACAATCATGTGTACGAGGTCCTGGTGGAGGTCCTCGAGGACGACGAGAGCCGGTATCCGGGCTCGACGACCCCGGCGGCCGCCTACGCCCCGCCGGCGGCCGCCCCGGCGGCGGCGCCCGCCCCGGCGATGCCGGCCCCCCGCCCCGCTGCCGCGGCCGGAGGGCAGGGAGTCTTCGCCCCCATCGTCGGCACGGTCACCAAGATCCTCGTGGCGCCGGGCGCCGCCGTCAAGCAGAACCAGCCGCTCATCATCCTGGACGCCATGAAGATGGACACCTACATCAACTCCCCCCGGGAGGCCGTCATCGGCGCCATCGAGTGCCGGATCGGCGAGAGCGTCCAGGTCGGCCAGAAGCTCGTCTCCTTCCAGTAGGCCGGCCATGCTCGAACATTTGTTGCAGTATTTACGATCCACGGGCTTCCCGGCGTTCACCATCGAAAACGTGCTGATGATCGCGGTGTCGCTGCTGATCATCTACCTGGCCGTGGCCAAGGAGTTCGAGCCCCTTCTGCTCCTGCCCATCGGCTTCGGCGCCCTGTTGGCCAACATCCCCATGAGCAACCTGATGGCCCCTCCCCATGGCGGAGAGGTGGGCGGCCTCTTCCATTACATCTACTTCGGCGTCAAGCTCGAGATCTTCCCGCCGCTCATCTTCCTCGGGGTCGGCGCCTTGACCGACTTCGGCCCCCTGATCGCCAATCCGCGCACCATCCTGCTCGGGGCCGCCGCCCAGTTCGGCATCTTCGCCACCCTGCTGGGGGCCATCGCCCTCGGCTTCGTGCCGAAGGAGGCCGCCTCCATCGGCATCATCGGCGGCGCCGACGGCCCCACGGCCATCTTCACCGCCACCAAGCTGGCGCCCCACCTGCTCGGGCCCATCGCCGTGGCGGCCTATTCCTACATGGCCCTGGTGCCGCTGATCCAGCCCCCGATCATGCGGCTGCTGACCTCCAAGAAGGAGCGCTGCATCGAGATGCAGACCTTGCGCCCGGTCAGCAAGAAGGAGAAGATCCTCTTCCCGATCATCGTGACCATCCTCTGCAACCTGATCGTGCCCCCCACCGGGGCGCTGATCGGCATGCTGATGTTTGGCAACCTGATCCGCGAGGTCGGCATCGTCGAGCGCCTGGTGCGGACCTCCCAGAACGAGCTGATCAACATCATCACCATCTTCCTCGGCCTGTCGGTCGGATTGACCATGGACAGCACGTTCCTGCGGCCCCAGACCATCAAGATCATCCTCCTGGGCGCGGTGGCCTTCGCCTTCGCCACGGCCGCCGGCGTGATGGTCGCCAAGGTCATGAACCTCTTCTCCAAGAACAAGATCAACCCCCTGATCGGTTCGGCGGGCGTCTCGGCGGTCCCCATGGCCGCCCGCGTGTCGCACAACGTCGGCCAGGAGGCCAATCCCCAGAACTACCTGCTGATGCACGCCATGGGCCCGAACGTGGCCGGCGTCATCGGCACGGCGGTGGCCGCCGGCATCCTGATCTCCATCCTGGGCTGACGCCTCCCCGCCTTCTGCCGAATCCGCAATAGCCCCGCCCCGGCGGGGCTTTTTTCATTCCCGGGGCGGCCGTCCGGCCAGACGCCCCCGCCGCGCGGGCAGGCGGCCCCCCCCGGCGTGAAACCCGACCCGCCGCGCCGGCATCTGTAGGCAAAAGGATCGAAACGCTCCGGCGGGGAGGTGAACGATGCAGCCGCTGTCCAAGTTCCAATGCGTGGGGTGCCACGGCGGGGAGCCGCCCATGGCGGCGGAGGAGATCGCCGCCCTGCGGCCGCAGGTACCCCACTGGCGGGTGGTGCAGGTTGACGGGGCGCCCCGCTTGGAGCGGGTCTTCGTCTTCCCGGACTTCGCCGGGGCCCTTGCCTTCACCAACCGGGTGGGCGCCGCCGCCGAAGAGCAGGGCCACCACCCCGCCCTGCTGACCGAATGGGGCAAGGTGACCGTCAGCTGGTGGACCCACGCCACCGGCGGCCTGCACCGCAACGACTTCATCATGGCCGCCAGGACCGACGAACTGTACCAGGCCAGATAAGAATCCACCACAGAGACACAAGGCGCTCAGGGCGATTTGATCGCTGAGTTGGGAACGCCACGACAGTGATTCCTGGATTCCCCGTCCATGATCCAGGGTTCTATGTGCGCTGTGGAGTCGCAACTGTCCCGGGCGACCGAGGGATGGACATCATCTCGCCAGATCGGCGGGGGAATTCACATCGAAGAGCGTTTGTATGGAATCGCACTCTTTTCTCTGCTTGCCCGGCCCAATTCCGCAGGACTGAAGACGGGGAAGTATTCGGGGTGGAAGGCCCAGAGGGGGGACTCAGATGATGCGGTCACGCAGGCGCCATACGGCGGGCTATGGATGCATGGTTTCGCCGGAACACGGGATCCCTTCAAGATGACCGGACCGCCCCGCCGCCTCCGCCCTGGAGTCGGCGGGATTTCTCCACCCCGTGGTTGTAAATGGAAAGGAGGGAGGAAGCAACCATGCCACGGACGCACGATCATCCGCCGGAGGGAGCGAGAGCGGGCAAGTCCGCCCCGCCCCAGCGCCCCATCCTGCAGTGGCTATCCAAGTGGAAACGGGAGGGAGATCCATCGGGCAAGTCCCGCCTGACCCGGGAGCAGATCGCCGCCCGCCTTCCCGGCGTGCCCGGCTGGAGCGTGGTGGATCGCAACGGGATTTCCCGCCTGGAGAAGGTGTTCACCTTCCTCGACCTGGCAGGCTCGCTCGACTTCGCCATCCGGGTCGGAGCCATCGACGAGAGCAAAATCCACCAGCCGGCGCTGCTCATCGACCGCGACCGGGTGAAAGTCAGCTGGTGGACGATCTCCAAGGGCGGCCTGCTTCCGGAAGACTTCGACAACGCCGCCAAGACCAACGCCCTCTACCAACCTGGATAAGAATTCACCACAAAGGCACAAATAGCACAAAGATCATTCACGTCAGAAAAAGGAAGAGCGGTAGTGAAATTCACTACCGCTCGCTTCTTGAAACAAGAATGGACTTTGTGTCCTTTGTGCCTTTGTGGTGAGGCTCCCCCGCTCAGTTGCGGACGGGGTAGACCGGCTTCGGCGGTGTCACCGGCGGCTTGGCCTTGATCTGCGCCATCACCAGCTCGATGGCCTTTTCCAGCTGCGGGTCGCGGCCGGCCACCACCTGGTCGGGGGCGTTCTCCACCGGCACGTCGGGGTCGACGCCGTGGTTCTCCACCGTCCACTTCCCATCCACGCTGTAGGTACCGAAGTCGGGCACGGTCACGCCGCCGCCATCCACGAAGGGCAGGTTGCGGCTGATCCCGACCAGGCCGCCCCAGGTGCGCGTGCCCACCAGCGGGCCCAGCTGGAAAAACTTGAAGTAGTATGGGAAGGCGTCACCGCCCGAGCCGGCGTAGGAGTTGATGATGCACGCCAGGTAGGGCGGCGTCGGCCGGCCGGGGGTGGTCATGCTCTCGGAGCGCTGGGTGGCCCAGTAGCTCATCAGCGGCCGGCGCAGCACCTCGATGAACCGGTCGGGGACCATGCCGCCGTTGTTGTACCGGACGTCGACGATCAGCCCCTCGTGGTTGAACTGGGACAGGTACCCGCGGTAGAACTCGTTCAGGCCGTCCACGCCGGTGGAGGGCACGTGGATGTAGCCGACCTTGCCGCCGGTGGCCTGTTCCACCTTGCGGCGGTTGGCCTCCACCTGGTCGAGGTAGCGGAGCTGCTGCTCGTCGCCCACCGGCTTGACGACGATCTCCCAAGAGCCTTCCATCGCGGGCTTGTCGTTGACGGTCAGCTGGACCTGCTTGCCGACGGTGTCCTCGAAGAAGCTGTAGAAGTTCTCCGGCCAGTTTACCTCGCGGCCGTTCACCGCCAGGACGTACTGGCCGGCCTTCACCTTGAGGCCGGGCTGGGCCAGGGGCGAGATCCGCCGCTGGTCCCAGTCCTCGCCCATCAGGATCTTGTCGATGCGGTACTTCTTGCTGGCCTTGTCGGGCGAGATGTCCGCCCCCAGCAGGCCGACGCCAACCCGCGGGACCTCGGGCAGGTCGCCGCCGCCCACGTAGGTGTGGCTGCAGTTGAGCTCGGCGATCAGCTCGCCCAGCAGGTAGTTGAGGTCTTCGCGGTGGGCGCAGTAGGGCACCAGCGAACCGTAGCGCTCCTTCATCAGGTTCCAGTCCACGCCGTGGAGCTTGGGATCGTAGAAGAAATCGCGCTCGTTCCGCCAGGCCTCGTTGAAGATCTGCTTCCACTCGGCCGCCGGGTCGACCTTGATCCGCATGTCGGCGGTGTTGATCTTGCCGGAGCCGGGCTTGTTCGGACCGGGCTTGGCGTCGATGATCCCCCAGACGTTGCCGGGGGCGGCGTAGCCGATCTTCTTGCCGTCGGCGGACAGCTCGTAGCCCATGATGCCGGCGATAACGCTTTGGGTCTCGCGCTTCTTCAGGTCGTAGGCCTTCAGCTCGCCGCCGCCCGGGCCGTCGTCCTCGCCGCCGCCGCCCGGCTCGTAGCCCATGAAGAAGAGCATGCCCTCGCCGGCCTGCAAGGCGCCGTAACGGCCCGCCGGGACGGGCAGGCAGACGGCCCGGGTTTCGATCCCGTCCAGGTCGACGACCCATTCCTTCTTCTCTTCCTTCTTGGCCTCGTCCTTCTTGGCCTGGTCCGCCCCGGCGGCCTCCGCGGCCGGCTTGGCCGCGGCGTCGGCCGGCTTCTCACCGGCGTCCGGCGCCTTCGCCTCTTCCTTCTTCTCCTCCTTGATCACCTCCTCGTCGCTTTCGGGGGCGAGCGGCGAGACGCCGTCCTTCTGCAGCGGCACGGCGAAGAGGCGGACGGACTTCTCATAGATGAATCCGCTGTCGTACTCGTCGAAGGCGGGCGCGAAGTTCCGCTGGGCGGCGTAGAACAGGTACTTGCCCTCGCGGTCGAACACAGGGCTGAGCACGTTGACCTCCGCCGGCGTCACCCGGCGGACGGACTTGTCCTTGAGCGAGTACAGGTAAGCCGAGGACGTGCGGCCGGCGTTGTTCTTGGTGTAGAGGATCCAGTTGCTGTCCCCGGACCAGCCGTACTCGTTCGGGGTGTGGCTCCAGGGGTCCTGGTCGAACTGCACCGGCTTCTTCTCGTCGATGTCCACATAGAAGTAGCGGAACCGGCTGTCGGCGTACAGCAGCTTCTTGCTGTCGGGCGACCAGCGCAGCGGGTAGCGGAAGCACCCGCCGTCGGTGGTGACGCGGGTCTCGTCGCCCTCGCCGTCGCTGCGCCGCAAGCAGATCTCGTACTCGCCGGAGCGGTCGGACAGGTAGGCGATCCACTTGCCGTCGGGGGACCAGACCGGGTCGCGCTCGCGCCACGCCGGCGAATTGGTCAGGTTGCGGGCGTTGCCCTTCTCGGCGGGCACGGTGAACAGGTCGCCGCGGGCCTCGAACACCGCCCGCTTGGCTGTCGGGGAGAGGGTGCCCTGCTGGATATACTTGTCTGCCTGGACGATGTGCGGACGGGCCTGGATCTCATCGTCCGGCACGCGGACGACCAGCTTCTGGGTCTGGTTGTTCTTGAGGTTGAGCACCCAGAGCGAGCCGCCGTTCTCATACACGATCCGGTCCCCGCCGATGGAGGGCCACTTCACGTCGAAGTCGGCGTGATTGGTGATTTTGGCGGTCTGCTTCGACTTGAGGTCGTAGCAGTAGACGTTCATGGTGTGCTCGCGGTCGGAGACGAAGTAGATCTTGTCGCCGTGCCACATCGGGAACTGGTCGCTGGCCGGGTCGTCGGTGATCTTCTCCGCCTGGTTCTTCGCGAAGTCGTAGATCCAGATGTCCGGCGCCATGCCGCCGCGGTAGCGCTTCCAGGTGCGCGTCTCGATGTTGATGGGCGTGTAGGCCAGGCGCCGGCCGTCCGGGGAGAAGCAGGCCGCGCCGCCCTCCGGCAGCACCAGGCCCTCGGGCTGGCCGCCGGCGGCGGGGACGCTGAAATAGCGCTCGAACCGCTCCTTCCAGCTGGCCCGGCGGGACAGGAACAGGATCTTGTCGCCGCCCGGATACCAGTCCACCACCCGGTCGCTCATGGGGTGCCAGGTGAGCCGCACCGGCTGGCCGCCGTCGGCCGGGATCTCATACACGTCGGTGTTGCCGTCGTACTGGGCGGTGAAGGCGATCTGCTTCCCGTCGGGGGAAAACTTGGGGAAATATTCCAGGCCGGGGTGGGACGTCAGCTTGCGGGCCGTCCCGCCGTCCAGGCCGACGGTCCAAAGGTTGCCGGCATAGACAAAGACCACGGCATTGTCGGATATGTCGGGCAAGCGCAACAGCTTGGTCTCGCCGGCCGGGGCCTGGGCCAGGGCCAGGGCCGCCGCCGCCAGCACGAAAACGGTTGCTACCGTCCACCGGGTACGGTTCGAGTGCATAACATCCTCCAGTGAAAAATGGAAACGCCTCCCGCGTTGCGGGACACTTTTCCTAATACGAGGAGACCCGTGGAAAAGTTCAGGATCAGCGGCCGGAGATCCACTTTGATACAATGGCTGCAAGAACAACCTGCGGAGTAAGCCATGCAAAGGATCCAACGGATCGGCGTCATGTCGCTGGCCAAGATCTGGGGCCTGCTGTTCCTGCTGGTCGGCCTGCTGTTCGGCGTGCTGTACGGGCTGGTCATGTGCGGGATCGGTGTCGTCGCGGCGGTCTCCGGCGAAAAGGAGGCGCTGATCCTGGTCATCGCCGGCGTGGCGTTCATGGTCCTGTTCCCCCTGATGTACGGCGGGATGGGCTTCGTCATGGGCGCGCTCATGGCCTGGCTCTACAACGCCGTCGCCCGGCGCTTCGGCGGCCTGGAGATCGACATCGAGACCGTGCCCGTGCCGGCGGCCGCCCCGCCTCCCGCCCCCTGACGGCGGTCCGGCACCCGGCCAAATTCTTGGAGGATTCCGTCGGGAGGCGCCAGGTCCTGATTGATGCAATCCATCCCTGGATTCCGACATCTAAAAAAGTTCTTCGTGTACTTTGTGCCTTTGTGGTGAATTAATGAGCTTCCCCTCGTTTCGGATCCTGGTGACGGGCGCCACCGGCTACATCGGCGGCCGGCTGGTGGCTCAGTTGCTGCTCCGCGGCCACCAAGTGCGCTGCCTGGCCCGGGACCCGGACCAGATCGCGGGACGCTGGCCCGAGGTGGAGGTGGCCGGCGGCGACGTCCTCCGCCCGGAAACCCTGCGCCCGGCGCTGGAAGGCATCGAGGCGGCGTACTACCTGATCCACTCCATGGCCGCCGGGGAGCACGGCTTCGCCGAGCGCGACCTGACGGCGGCCGATAACTTCGCCCGCGCGGCGTTCGACGCCGGGGTGAAGCGGATCATCTACCTCGGCGGCCTCGGCGCCGCCGACGACAAGCTGTCGCCGCACCTGCGGAGCCGGCAGGAGACCGGCCGGCACCTGGCCGCGCACGGCGTGCCGGTAACCGAGTTCCGCGCCGGGGTCATCGTCGGCTCCGGCAGCCTGTCCTTCGAGCTGATCCGTTACCTGGCCGAGCGCCTCCCGCTGATGATCTGCCCCCGCTGGATCCAGACGCGCATCCAGCCCATCGGCGTGCTGGACGTGATGCGCTACCTGACCGACTGCCTGGAGGTGCCGGAGTCCGCCGGCCGGGTCCTGGAGATCGGCGGCCGCGACATCCTGAGCTACGCCGACATGGTGCGGGTCTACGCCCGGGTGCGCGGCCTGCGGCGGCGCCTGGTCCACGTGCCAATCCTGACCCCGCGCCTTTCCTCCTACTGGATCGACTTCGTCACGCCCATCCCCAGCGCCATCGCCCGCCCCCTCATCGAGGGGCTGCGCAACGAGGTCGTCGTCCACGACCCCGCGGCCCTGGAGATGTTCGGCTTCGAACCCATGAGCTACGAGGCCGCCGTCCGGCTGGCCCTGGAGCGGTGGATCAGCGGCCAGGTGAAGACGGTCTGGTCGACCTCCTCGGCGGCCTTCGGCACCGAGAGCCACGCCGTCCACCTCAGCAACCTGGAAGGTCTCGTCCAGGAGCGGCGCCAGCTCCCCTGCCAGGCGCCCGCCGCCCGGGTGTTCCGTATTTTCACCAGCCTGGGCGGGCGACGCGGCTGGCTGTACGCCAACTGGCTGTGGGCCCTGCGCGGCCTGCTCGACCGGCTGATCGGCGGCGTGGGCATGCGGCGCGGCCGCCGGAGCCCCCACCTGCTGCGGGTCGGGGACGCGGTGGACTTCTGGCGCGTGGAGGCCCTGGCGCCGGACCGCCTGCTGCGCCTGCGGGCGGAGATGAAACTGCCGGGCCAGGCCTGGCTCCAGTTCGAGGTCCAGCCCGACGGCGAGACCCGGTCCGTCCTCACCCAGACGGCGTTCTTCGAGCCCAAGGGAGTGTCCGGCTGGTGGTACTGGAACGCGCTCTACCCCCTGCACCAGATGATCTTCCGCGGCCTGGCCCGCGCCGTCGTCCGCTCCGCCGAAAAGAAAAGATAACCGCAAAGGCGCAAAGGGCGCAAAGCGATCCGCAGATTATTTGCTATTGGATAATGATTAATTGTTATTGGTTATATCAAGCCAGGACCGAGCTGATGCGATTCGTCAGCTGACTCCAGAGGATCGCCTTCTCTGATATAACAAATAATTCTTAAACAATAACCATTAACAAATAATCTGCGGATCGCTTTGCGCCCTTTGCGCCTTTGCGGTTCTATGCTCCCGGCGGGGTTGACTTCCCTTCCCGCCGGGCCAATAATCACCGCCAGAACCGACCTGGAATCAGACCGACGGAAGGAGCCGCGCCATGGACGTCGCCGTCAACACCGGCCTGCTGTCGGGATTTTCCTCGCGCCCCCGCACGCTGGCGGGCCTCGATCCCGCCCGCCCCGACCGGCTGGTCCTCCGCACCGCGTTCCGCTGGGTCCCGGCGGCGGCGGTCCTGGCCGGCCTGCTCGTGCTCGCCTGGTTCTTCGGCGACTTCGTGCCGCCGCTCGTCCTGGCAGTTCCGGCGGGAGCGACGGGGATCTTGTTCGGCCTCCGGCGCTGGGCCATCCTGGACCGGGGCGACGGCGTCCTCCGGCAGGGCTGGGGCCTGCTCTTCCCCTGGCGGCTGGCCGCCGCCCCCCTGGCCGGCGTCCGGGCGGTCACCCTGGAACGGGTGGAGGCGCTGGTGCGCCGCGGCAAGGGCGGGAGCCACTACGTCACGCGGTACTGGGCCGGCCTGTTCAACGGCGACGGCGTCCGGCGGCTGGCGGTCACCGCCAACTGGGAGGATGCGGTCCCGCTCACCGAGGCGATGGCCCGGTTCCTCAGCCTGCCGATCGACGACCGTTCCCAGGACGCCATCCGGCGGCTGGAGGACCTCGACCGCGGCCTGGGCGAGGCGGCATCCGACGAAACCACGACCTCAAACTCCCGGTCGAGCCCGGAACGCTACCAGGTGGAGGAACGCCCCGACGGCTCGCTCCTTGTCCGGATTCCCCAACCTCGCAATTACACGTATTTCGCCGTCTGCGGCATGATCTTCCTGGTCTGGACCCTGCCGGCCTGGGCCAACGACGCGCTGCCGATCGGCTTGGCGCCCCTGGTCGTGATGCTCCTGGTGGCGGTCAAGATGGCGTTCGGCTTCCGGTCCGAACTGGCCCTTTCGGCGGCCGGGCTGGAAATCCGCACCTTCGGTCTGGGCCTGCGGCGGGTGACCGTGTTCCCCCTGGCGGAGCTGGAGGAGCTGGCGCTGCTGCAGCCCGAGCAGGGCGGCCTCCGCGGCCTGCAGACCGAGGTGTTCGCGGGCGTGCTGGTGGCGCGGTCCGACAAGGCCTCCGTCCGGTTCGGCCACGGCCTGGACCGGGCGGGTCTGGAGAGCCTGCGCGCCCTCCTGCGCGCCAGGCTGGTGGAGCTGCACCGCCAGGCCGCGCCCGCGGCGGCGCGGGCATGGGGGACCGCCGCCGGGTCCGGCGGGGAATCCCACTCCCTCCCGTACTTGTACCGGCCGCTCCTGCCGGCGCTCGGGCTGGCGCTGGGCGCCGCAGCGGGCCACTTTGCCGCCGGCCGTCTCGGCGCCTGCCTGGCCTGCCCGTTCGCCGAGCATGGGCTGAACGTGGGCGGCCTGCTGGGCGCGGCGGCGGCCCTCTGGTTCGACCGGCGCCGGTGGCAGCGCTTCTGGGGGCCGGCTTCCTGGACGGCGGTGTTCGCGGCCCTGGTTTCGACGAGCGCCCTGGGGCTGCTGCGGCCGGGACAGCCGCCTTTCTGGCCGGCCCCCGCTTTCGACGAGGCGGCCTGGCTGGCAGGGGCCGCTCCGTCGGCGGCGCTGCCGGCAGTGGCCTGGATGCTGGCCGTGCTGGCGGCCGCTCCGCTGGTTCTCTCGCTTGCGGGGCTGCCGATCCGCCTGGCCCTGCCGGAGGGGCGGCTGGCGGCACTCGGGCCGGAACCCGAACCGAAGCCGTCCTCAACCGCCCGACGCCGGATCTTCAAGGTGGCCCTGGTCGCCGCGATGGGGGCGACGCTCGCCGTCTCCGTCGGCATCTGGCAGCGCCAGGCGCTTCTCGACCTACCCCGGGGCTCCGCGGAAGCGCCACCCACGCCCGGCACCGCCCCGGAAGAAGTGCTGGAACCGGCTCCCGGCACGGCTCCTCTGCCGGCCGAGGCCGCTGCCGGGGAAGCGGACCAGTCGCTGTCGACGGGTTCGGCCAAGCCGGCGGTCCGCATTCCCGTGGAATGGTCGGAGACGCCGGCCGGCTTCACCCTGTACCGCTTCGGCGGCGGGCTGGACCAGGTCCAATTCATGCCGGTGGCGGTGGACGGCCCCGACGTCTGGGTGGGCACCGGCGGCGGCCTGCTCCGCTACCGGCCGGACCGTGATTTCGCGGAACTCTTCAACGCCCAGTCCGGCCTGCCGGGCGAGCGGATCACCGCCCTGGCCGTCGACGGCGGCCGGGTGGCCTTCGACCTGGCCCGGATGACCGGTCCGGGCACCTGCACCGGCCTGGGCGTCTTCCGGCTGGATCCGGAGCGGCCACGCTGGCGGCGGGTGCTGGGCGGCGCCTGGGACCTGCAGTGGGACGGAGCGATCCTGTGGGCGGCGCTGGGCGGGGAGCTGGACTCCCGCGGAGAACCGGGCGGTCCGGTCCGCCAGTACCGGCCCGACCGGGACGGGCCCCTCCACGGCAGCGTCTCCTGCCTGGCCGTGTCGCCGGCCGAAGTCTGGTGCGGGATGTTCGGGGATTATGACCGGACGACGGACAATTTCCAGGGCGGCGGCGTCTCCCGGCTGGACCGGCGCACGGGCGCGTGGGCCCATTACACGACTGCCGACGGGCTGGCCCGGGACTACACCTGCAGCCTCGCTGCCGACGGGCGCGAGGTCTGGGCCGCCCACTGGGACGAGGCGCGCGGCCTGAGCCGGTATGACTGCGCCGCCGGCCGGTGGTCGGCCGTGCCCCGCGGCGCCGGCGGCGAGGCAATCGGCGGCACCCGGCTGGCCCTCGACGGCCCGGTGGTGTGGGCCGGCCAGCAGGGCGGGCTGGTCCGGATGGAGCGGGACAGCCTGAAGGCCACCGTCTATCGGGAAGCCGACGGGCTGCCGGGCTACATCATCGGGGGGATCGCCGTCGCGCCGGACGGCGTCTGGGTCAGCGCGTATTCCTACGACGGGCAGGGCGGGATCCGCTCGGCCGGCCTGGCGTTCATTCCGCGCTGACGTACCTCGCGGCCTCCGGGCGCGTGCCGTACCTCGCGGCCTCCGGACGCGTGGCGTACCTCGCGGCCTCCGGACGCGTGGCGTACCTCGCGGCCTCCGGGCGCGTGTCCGGATAACTTGCCATTGTCAACACGCGCTGGGGACAGCGCGAGGTACGCAGACCCACGCGCCGGGGACGGCGCGAGGTACGGGGGGGCCACGCGGGCTACGTGTCCTTCTTCAGCAGCCGGTCCAGGCTCCACGGGCCGGGGCCGTGGGCGGCGATGAACAGGAAGACGAAGCAGTACAGCACCGCCAGCTCGCCGCCGTTGAGCAGCGGGAAAAACGCCTTGGTCCCGTGGGCCATCCAGTAGGCGACCGCCATCTCGCCGGAGCAGAGGAAGGCGGCCCACCGGGTGAACAGGCCGACCAGCACCAGCAGCCCGCCGAAGAACTCGATGGCCCCGCCGAAGTAGACGATGAACGCCGGGGCGCCGGCCGGCATGGCGGCGGGGAAGCCGAACAGCTTCTGCGCCCCGTGCCAGAGGAAGAGGAATCCCGTCATGATGCGCATCAGGGCAAAGATCTCGCCGCCGAAGCGGCCTAGGAAGAATTGCATGATCCATCTCCTCGACGGTAAATTGCTATCAGCCTGATTGGACGGGGATCCCGGCCCCGGGGATTCCGGAATTCCTTGTCTCGTACCGGAGCGCGGACGGGGACATCCGCGCTCCGGATTTCTCTGCGCCTCTGCGTGAAAATTGATGGGGGGCTTGGGCCTGGGGACTCGGGGCTCGCCCATGGTCGATCAGCTTTCCGGCTTCCTGGAATGGAGTTTGGGAACCCGGGCACCGCGCCTTCAAGATCCGAACCCCGAGGCCCGAGTCCCGAAACCCGAGAGCCGATTACAAGCACGATTACGAGCACGAGCACGATTGCAAATCCGCAATCCGCAATTCGCAATCCGCAATCTTCCCGTTCACCCATTCACCGATTCACCGGTTCCCTCATTTCGGCATTGCATTTCCCCCGCGATGCCGGTAAAAGGGAATTGAATCCGACAGGGTGAAATCGGCCGGTCGAAACCGGAGGTGGGGTGGCGGGATTCCTCGAGTTCGTCAACGTCTCCAAGCGCTTCGGCAGCATCCGCGCCGTGGAGCAGGTTTCCTTCTCCCTCAACAAAGGCGAGTTCTACTCCCTGCTGGGCCCCAGCGGCTGCGGCAAGACGACGCTCCTGCGCATCGTCGCCGGCTTCGAGAACCCCGACACCGGCCACGTCCTCCTCGACGGCCGGGACATCACCGAGCTGCCCCCCAACCACCGCAAGGTCAACACCATTTTCCAGAACTACGCCCTCTTCCCGCACCTGAGCGTGCGCGACAACATCGCCTTCGGCCTGCGCGTGGCCAAGCGTCCCAAGGCCGAGGTCGATGAAGAAGTGGACAAAATGCTGGCCCTGATCCAGATGGAGGACCAGGCCGCCAAGCGGCCCGACCAGATCAGCGGCGGCCAGAAGCAGCGCGTGGCCATCGCCCGCGCCCTCATCAACAAGCCGCAGGTGCTGCTGCTGGACGAGCCGCTGGCCGCCCTCGACCTCAAGCTCCGCCAGCGCATGCTCATGGAGCTGGACCTGATCCACGACCAGGTGGGCATCACCTTCCTCTACGTCACCCACGACCAGGGCGAGGCCATGAGCCTGAGCGACCGGATCGCCGTGATGAACGCCGGCCGCATCGAGCAGATCGGCACGCCGGCGGAGATCTACGAGGCGCCGCGCTCCAGCTTCGTGGCCGCCTTCATCGGCGACACCAACTTCTTCGAGGGCCGCGTGGCGGAGGTCTCCGGCGAGTACACCCGCCTGGCCATCGACGGCTTCCCCGACGTGCTCTGCTTCAACGACAAGCAGATCGGCGTCGGCCAGGCGGTCTTCCTCAGCATCCGGCCGGAGAAGTTCCGCGTCGCCCGGGAGCGCCCCGCCGAGTCCAACCGGCACAACGCCGTCCAGGGCAAGGTGGAGGACGTGATCTACCTCGGCAACCACACCAAGTACTGGATCAGCGCGCAGGAGTACCGCCTGGCGGTCTACGAGCAGCACAGCCGCTTCCTGCTGGACGAGAAGCCGATCCGGTGGGGCGAGCCGGTCTGGGTCTACTGGCACGCCGACGACGGCTTCATGCTGGAGCGCTACTCCGAGGCGGACGAGGCCCTGATGCACGCGCCGCCGGAGAGCATCGGCGAGACGAACGGGGAGCCCCCCCCAAAACCGGAGGATCGAACATCGAACATCGAACATTGAACATCGAACCTCGAAGTCGGAAACAGCCGGGAGTCCGCGGATTGCCTTCGATGTTCGATGTTGGATGTTCGATGTTCAATGTTCAGATTGGTCTGCTCGAATGAAGGTCGTCGGCAAGAAGAAACGGAACGAGTGGCTGGTCACGGCGCCGTCGCTGCTGTGGCTGGTGCTGCTGTTCCTCGTGCCGACGCTGATCATCTTCGCCATCACCTTCAAGCCCACCGACCCGTACGGCGGCATCGGCCGCGGCTGGACGCTGGAGACCCTCGTCAGTCTGGGCAACCCCAACTACCCGGCCATCATCTGGCGCACCCTCTGGATGAGCCTCGCCACCACCGTGGCCTGCATCCTCCTCGCCGTGCCCACGGGCTACTTCATGGCCCGCGGCAGCCGGCGGCGGCGCCAGTTCCTGCTGCTGCTGGTGATCGTGCCCTTCTGGACCAGCTTCCTGATCCGGATCTTCGCCTGGAAGGTGCTGCTCCACCCCGACGGCGCCATCAAGCAGGCGCTGGCCGCGCTGGGCCTGGCGGCGCCCGGGGGATCGCTGCTTTACAACCCCGGCGCGGTGGTGCTGGTGATGGTCTACACCTTCCTACCCTTCGCCATCCTGCCCATCTACGCCGCCGCGGAGAAGTTCGACTTCGGCCTGATGGAGGCGGCCCGCGACCTGGGCGCCCGCCAGTGGCAGGCCTTCACCCGGGTGTTCCTGCCGGGCATCTCGCGCGGCCTGCTGACGGCCGTGCTGGTGGTCTTCATCCCGGCCCTAGGCTCCTACGTCATCCCGGACCTCGTGGGCGGGCCCGCCGCCGAGATGGTGGGCAACAAGATCGCCCAGCGGGTCTTCGTCGACCGCAACCTGCCGCACGCCAGCGGCCTGTCCGCCCTGCTGACCCTGGCGGTGCTGCTGCCCATGCTGGCGGTGTTGCTGCTGCACCGGCGGGAGAAGAAGGCGGCGCCCATCATCGAGGAGGACGCGTGAGACGCAGCCGGGCCCCCCTCGTCACCGCCGTCGCCGTCCTGGTCTTCTTCTACCTGCCCATCCTGGTGCTGGTGCTGAACTCGTTCAACGCCGCCCGCTTCGGCGGCACCTGGGAGGGCTTCTCGCTGAAATGGTACGAGCGGCTCTTCCACCAGCGGGAGATCTGGACCGCCTTCGAGAACTCCCTGATCATCGCCGTGGCCGCGACCGCCGCGTCAGTGGTATTGGGCACGACGGCCGCCATCGCGCTGCACCGCTACGCCAGCCGGCTGCAGCGCTTCCACTTCACCCTGATCTACACCCCGCTGGTGGTGCCCGAGATCCTGATGGGCATCAGCCTGCTGCTGTTCTTCGCCGCCATCGGGCTGGAGCTGGGCCTGTTCACCATCTTCCTGGCCCACGTCACCTTCTGCATCAGCTACGTGGCCATGGTGGTGCTGGGCAGGCTGCAGGACTTCGATTACGCCATCGTCGAGGCCGCGCAGGACCTGGGCGCCGGCTGGTGGACCACGCTCTGGAAGGTGCTGCTGCCGCTGCTGGCGCCGGGCATCGCCGCCGGCGGGCTGCTGGCGTTCACCCTGTCCATCGACGATTTCGTGATCACGTTTTTCGTGGCCGGGCCGGGCTCCACCACCCTGCCCATCCGCATCTACAGCATGATCAAGCACGGCTCGCCCCCGCTGATCAACGCCCTGTCCACCCTGCTGCTGGCGGTGACGTTCGCGGCGGTCTGGCTGAGCCAGCGACTCACGGAGGAGAAGCGATGAAGAAAACCCTGGTCCTCGCCCTCGCCCTGGCGGCCGCGGCCGCCCTGCTGGCGCTGCTGCCGACGGGCTGCAGCCGGTCGGTGCCGCAGCTCAACGTCTACACCTGGGCCGACTACTTCAAGCCGGAGCTGATCCAGCGTTTCGAGCAGGAGAACGGCTGCCGGGTGGTCATCGACACCTTCGACTCCAACGAGGCCATGTACGCCAAGCTGCGCGCCGGCGGGGGCGGCTACGACGTGATCACCCCCAGCTCCTACATGGTCCACATCATGCAGCGGCAGGGGCTGCTGCAGCCGCTGCAGCACGACCGGCTGCCGAACCTGTCCCACGTCGACCCGGACTACCTCAAGATCGCGCTCGATCCGAAGATGGAGCACAGCGTGCCGTACATGCTGAGCGTCACCGGCCTGGCCTACCTCAAAAGCAAGGTGGCCGACTTCCAGCCGACCTGGGCGATGCTGGACCGCGCCGACCTGGCCGGCCGGATCACCATGCTCAACGACATGCGCGAGACGCTGGGCGCCGCGCTCAAGTTCCTCGGCTACAGCATCAACACCCGCAACGAATCCGAGCTGGCGGCCGCCCGCGACGTGGTCATCCGCTGGAAGAAGAACCTGGCCAAGTTCGAGAGCGAGCAGTTCAAGACCGGCCTGGCTTCGGGCGAGTTCCTGCTGGTGCACGGCTACTCGGGCGACATCCTGCAGGTGCAGGCGGAGAACGAAGACATCGCCTTCGCCGTGCCGCGGGAGGGCACCTCCATCGCCTGCGACGACCTGGTCGTCCCGAAGGACGCCGTCGACGTCGAGCTGGCCCACGCCTTCATCAACTTCCTGTGCGACCCGAAGGTGGCGGCCGAGAACACCGAGTTCATCACCTACCTGGCGCCGAACAAGGACTGCTACCCGCTGCTGCCGGCGGAGATCCGGAACAACCCGGCCGTGTTTGTGCCGGCGGAGATCAAGGCCAAGAGCGAGGTGATCGACGACCTCGGCGCCGACAACGCCAAGTACACGAAGGTGTGGGACCAGGTCAAAGCGGCCGAGTAGTTGCGGATTGCGAATTGCGAATTTCGAATTGAAGACCGATCGTAATCGTCGATCGTAATCGTCATCGTAATCGTGCTCGTAATCGATTCAGGAAGTTCACGCAGAGTCCGCAGAGGTGCAGAGGCGCAGAGAACGCCGGAGCGCAGACGTTCCCGTCCGCACGATGCCCCCCTGCGCCGGGAATCCGGCGACGCCCGCGGATCATTTGTAAACAGCACCTGTTCCAATCACCCCACCGGGAGGATCCCATGCCCGCTCGATTTTCACGGACAACTGGAATGCTGGTGTTCCTGACAGTATTTTTCCTGACCTGTTCCGGAGCGGCCCGTGCGGCGGATCCGGCGCCGGGGCCGACGGCAACGGCACGCGTGGCCGACCTGGCCTGGCTGGCCGGGCTGTGGGAGGGCGAGAAGGACGGCGCCCGCAACGAGGAGCAGTGGCTCGCCCCGGCCGGCGGGACCATGCTGGGCGTGAGCCGGACCCTGGCTGGCGGCGAAACTGCCTCCTTCGAGTTCATGCGGATCGAGGAGAAGGATGGCCGCGTCGTCCTGACCGCCCATCCATCGGCAGGCCCAGGCGTGCCCTTCACCCTCGCTCGGAGCGGCTCCGCCGAGGCCGTCTTCGAAAATCCCGCCCACGACTTTCCCCAGCGAATCACCTACCGCCGGGAACCGGGCGGACGTCTCTTTGCCAGGGTGGAAAAGATCCGACCAGGCGGCCCGGCGGCCCCGGAATTCCGCTACCACCTGGCCGGCTTCAACCCGGACGAAAAATCTCCCCTCAAGGCCGTCCGCAAGGAGGCCCTGGTGGCGGCGGCGCTGGCCGACGTCTGGGCCGCCTGGACCACGCCGGAGGGTCTGCGGTCGTTCTTTGCCCCGCAGGTGAACATGCGGCTGGAGGCGGGCGGGCCCTTCGAGATCCTGTTCCACCCGGACGCGCACGAGGGCTCCCGCGGCAGCGAGGGCTGCCGGGTGCTGGCCTTCGCCCCGCCGCGGGTGCTGGCCTTCTCCTGGAACGCCCCGCCGTCCATGCCGGCCGTGCGCCAGGAGCGCACCCAGGTGGTAGTGGAGCTGGAGCCGCTGGGCGAGCGCCTGACCCGGGTGCGCCTCACCCACACCGGCTGGAAGGAAGGCGCGGAATGGGACCAGGCCTACGCCTATTTCGACATTGCCTGGGGAAAGGTCCTCTCCTCGCTGAACCAAAGTTTCACGGCCAAGTAACAACCTGCCAGCCGGAACCGAACGAACATCGAACATTGAACCTCGAACGCTGAAGTCGATCCGCGAATGAGCTGACACTCTGCGAAAGAGCAGAGTCAGTGGCAATCTCTACTGATTGACCTCAATGCTCGATGTTCGATGTTCGGTTTTACTTCTCCTGTCTGATGAACTCTTCTCTCAGGTACTGGTGCATGGCCCCCTCGGGATCCGCGGCGGAGGGGACATCCAGGAACCGGTAGGGGCGGTCGCTGCCGAACGCCAGGAACGAGTGGCACAGCGTGCAGCCGTCGGGGATGGACCGCCCGGCCTCGTCGACCAGGTCCCGGTTGTGGCAGCGGAAGCAGCCGCCGTCGTGGCGGTGGCCCAGGTGGCTGGGGTAGGTGCCCCAGCGCACCTCCATGAGCGGGTGGATGTTCCGATTGTAGATTTCCTGCGCCGCGGCGACGGCCCGTTCCACGGACTGCCGCTGGCGGACACTCATGGCCGGCAGCAGCCGCGCGTAGGTTCCCTCCAGCCGCCCGGCGATCCCCGCCATGGCCGCCTCCCGGTCCGGGTACTCGGGCAGCACGGCCCCCAGCACCTCGCGCTTGGCAAAGGGGAGCGAGCGGTCGACCAGGCCGCGGCGGATCCGTTCGTCCACGGCCGCCTCGGGCTCCTCGTAGATGTGGGTGGCGCGGTTGTGGCAGTCGACGCAGTCCAGGGTGCGCTGCCATTCCGGCGGCGCGGCCGCCGCCGGCCGCGCGCGGTTGGCGTAGCGCTTCCAGGCGCCGCCGCCCTGCCGGACATCCACCCAGAGCATCCGCTCCCGTCCGTCGCCCTCGGAGGCGTACCGAACGGCGTTGGCCGCGGCGACGTGCCAGTGGATGCCGGCCCGGCCGGCCGTCTCGCCGGTGTCGACCTTCAGGTTCAGGGTGGTGTAGCGCGGCGTCGAGTCCCGGTCCTGGCCGTAGCGCACCCGCGCCTGCTGCCGGTAGCCGTAGAACTTCTCCGGCCAATGGCACTTCTCGCAGGTCTCGCGGGCGGGGCGGAGCTGGCGCACCGGCGTGGGTACCGGCCGTTCGTAGGCGTCGAACATGGCCAGGAACATCTGCCGGGCGCCGTTGAGCTTGGAGTCCACCAGGGCGCCGACTCCCTCGCCGACGTGGCAGCCGACGCAGCGCACGCGGGCGTGGGGCGAAACCTGGTAGGTGGCCCACTCCGGGTGCATGACCTTGTGGCAGGCGGTGCCGCAAAACACCGGCGTGTCCATGAAGGCCAGCATCCGCATGGAGGCGGCCGTCAGGAACAGGATGTTGGCCAGGGTGAAGAAGGCCACCGTGACGAAGAGGCGGGAGCCGGCGGGACGGGCTTCCACGGCGCCGGGGGCGAACCGCTCGGCCAGCAGCTCTCGGGTGGCGCGGCCGCGGGCCCGGCGGTAGAGCCACCACCCCAGCGGGATCAGGAGCAGGCCCAGCACGAACAGGGCCGGCAGCAGCAGGTAGGTGATCAGCCCAATGTAGGCGTTGGTGAGGACGCCCAGCAGGCGCAGCAACTCCATGAAGGCGAACGTCAGGAACGACGAGGTGGTCAGGACCACGCCCACCCGGCCGACGGGATTGACCGACAGGCCGCGGACGAAGCTGCGGTAGGCGGCGGCGATCTCCATGGCTCACTTCCCGGCGCGGAAGAACCGCCGATAGAGCTCCTGGAGCTGGCCGGAGCGGATCTGCCGCGTCAGCCCGTCGGTGTTCTCGTTGACCCAGCGGTGCATCGGGTCGTCGCGGAGCAGCCGGTCGATGTACGCGTTGACGGCGGGGTTGTTGTAGCGGCGCGCCTCGGGGATCAGCTCGAAGTAGAAGTGCTTGGCTACCTCGTAGAAGCCGTGCCACCAGGTGTAGTCGGGTCCCATCATGGCCGCGCCGTGGCGGGCCCGGCGGCCCTCGTGGTGCCAGAGCTCCCAATAGACCCACTCGATGTCATTGCCGAAGCTGGCCGGGCGCTCCAGCAGCTTGTTCTGTTTCACCAGGTTCAGGATGTCCGTAGCCGGCCTGGCGAACTTTTCGTTGTAGAGCCGGACCGTGGCATCGTACTGGTAGAAGTGGCCGTCCACGAACACCTGCCCGTGGCAGGCGGCGCAGACGCCCTTCATGGCCGCGCGCCGCTGGGCCGAATTCTCCTTGGCCGCGGACATCGGCGGACGCAGGGTCCAGGCAATCCGCCGGCCGACGTCGTGGGTGGCCTTCTGCCGGCCGGAGGCGGCCATGTGGCAGGTGGCGCAGGTCGGAGCGGCGGAGTAGTCCTCGCCCACCACCCAGCGGTCCGAGTTCAGGTTCATGGCCCCCACGTTGGTGAAGTAGGTGTTGCCGTGCTTGCTCTCCTCGTAGACCTCCTTCTGCGGGTGGTCCGGTCCGAGGTGGCACTTGCCGCAGGCTTCGGGTTGGCGCGACTGGGCCTTGGAGAAGGCGTGCCGGGGGTGGCAGGCGTTGCAGGCGCCCTTGGAGCCGTCCGGGTTGAGCCGGCCGATGCCGGAGTTGGGCCAGCTCTCCGGGTGCAGGCGGTTGGGCGACTTCGGGTCCAGCCGGACCTTGCCGCCGTGGCAGCTCTCGCAGCCAAGGATCGCCACCGGGCCACCCGCCAGGACGTGGGCCAGGTAGGCGTCCTGGCTCTCCAGGATCAGGCCGGCGGTGGCATGGTAGGAGGCGTCCACCTCGGCGGCCTCGCGCTTGTGGCAGCGGCCGCAGTCCTTCGGCGTGACCAGGGTGGCGATGCGGGCTCCGTAGTGCGTGAATCCGTCGGCGTCGCCGGCATCGGCCCGGTGGCAGTCCAGGCAGGTGACCTTGTGCAGGGCGTGGGCCGAGCCGTACCACTGCTGGTAGAGGCCGGATGTTTTCTCCTTGTGGCAGGTCAGGCACTGGCCCGCGGCAGCCGACGGGGCGGCGGTCTCGGCCGGGAGCGCGAGGGACAGGGACACCAGGGCGACCACGGCGATCATCACTCGGCGCATGATACCTCCGGAAAATCGGGAATATGACAATTTCATTCTACCGGCAGGAGCGGACAATGACAAGTGTTCCGCCGGATCCGGGCCGTCCAGTCCCGAGCGCGCGGGGAACCATGCCGGGGCAGGACGCCCGCGCCCCGGCGGATCGGCTCTGCGGTCTCTGCGCCTCTGCGTGTATATGATTGGAATGTTTACGATTACGAGGACGAGTACGATTACGATCGACGATTACGATCGGTCATCGGTCACCGGTCACCGGTCATCTGTAACCGGTCACCCGTCATCGGTCGATTACGAGCACGATGACGAGCACGAGCACGACGGGCTCACTTATGTTACAATCCCGGCCATGGAGTTGACGCGGGGGACGCTGGTTTCGGGCTACGAGATCCTCGAGCCGCTGGGCCGGGGCGGACAGAGCACCGTCTACAAGGCCCTGGACGTCAACCTCCGCCGTGTCGTCGCGATCAAGTTCCTGTCGGAACAGCACCTCACCGACGAGATGTCCCAGAAGCGCTTCCTGCTGGAGGCGCGCGCCCTCTCCTCCCTCAACCACCCCAACATCGCCACCGTCTACCACATCGGGCAGCATGAGGCGCACCCCTTCATCGTCATGGAGTACGTGGAGGGCCGGACCCTGCTGGACCACGCCGCCGCCGCCGGCGCCTCCATGGAGCAGCGGCTCGGCCTGATGATCCAGATCGCCGAGGCCGTCGCCTACGCCCACGGCCAGGGCATCATGCACCGCGACCTGAAGCCGGGCAACATCCTGGTGACGGCGGACGGGCGGGTCAAGCTGGTGGACTTCGGCCTGGCCAAGCTGATCCAGAGCTCGGTTCGCGACCGCCTCAGCGTGGCCGAGGAGTTCACCACCACCGGCTCGATCCTCGGCACGGTCTCCTACCTCTCCCCCGAGCAGGCCCGCAGCGAGGCCATCGACGAGCGCAGCGACCTCTTCTCCCTCGGCATCATTTTCTACGAGATGCTGGCCGGGCAGCGGCCCCACGGCGGCGACACGCCGGTCAGCACCCTCATGGCCATCATCCAGAGCCCGCCGGCCGCCTTCCCCGTCAGCCCGCCGGTCCCGGAGGTCCTGCAGCAGATCGTGCTGCGGCTCCTGGAGAAAAAGCCGGACGACCGCTATCCGTCCGCCGCCGAGCTGCTGGAGGCGCTGCGTCGCGCCGCCGGCCTGCCGGCCGACCCCACGGTGCGCTTCACCGCCCGGCCCCGCCTGCGGCGCCGCCGCCGGCGCGCCCTGGCCCTGGCCGGACTGGCACTCGCCACCGTGGCGGCGCTGGTCGCGGGGTGGTACCTGCTGCGTCCGCGTCCGCCGGCCCCGGCCCCCAGCTCGCGGATCGCCATCTTCATCTACCCGGTGCGCAGCAGCGGCGACGAGAAGAGCCGCTTCCTGGCCGACCTGATCACCGGCGAGGTCATCGCCACCCTCAGCCGCTCGCCCGACCTGCGGATCCTCCACTTGCCGGAGGGCCGGAAGGACGACGCCGCGGCGGCGGAGAGAGTCCTCCAGCGCGAGGACGTCCGCTACGTCATCGACGGCAGCCTCCTCCTCGCCGGGGACCAGCTCAAGGTGTCCATGAAGATGATCGACCGGACTGACTCCTCGATCCGTTGGTCCGACAGCCTGCGGGGATCGATCAACGATGTCTACGCCATCCCGGCCCGCATCGCCTCCTCGGCCGCCTTCGTCGCCGGCGTGTACGTGGCCGCCAACAAGATGAGCTTTCCCGGCCGAGAGGCGTTCGACCTCTACACCCAGGGCGACATCCTGCTGCGCCGCTACGATCCGGCCCAGCTGCCCACCGCCATCGACTGCTTTCAGAAGTGCATCGGAGTGGCGCCCGACTTCCTGCCGGCCTACGCCCGGATCGTGTTCGGCTACATGCAGTACCACAACCAGGGCGTGAGCTACGATCCGGCCTACCTCGACTCGGCCCTGGTCTACATCCGGCAGGGCCTCGCCAAGGACCCCCGCTCGCCGGCCCTGCGCACCGCCCTGGCCTGGTACCAGCTCTTCACCCGCGACTACGCCGCCGCCGCGGAGACGCTCCGCCAGCTGGAGAAGGACGGCGCAACCCTCACCGACGAGAAGCTCCGCTGCTGGATCCAGTTCTACGGCGGCCAGGGGGACGCGGCCCTGGAGACGCTGGAGCGGGCCGGCGCCGCCAATCCGCTGGACGCCACCCTGCCGCTGAACCGGACCGTCCTCGGCGCCATGCTCGGCCGCCGGGACGTGGTGGATGCCGCCTACCGGGACTTCGAGCAGATGGACGCCTCGGAGCTGGTCCGCGGCGTCACCGAGGGCTGGTGGCGGATCTCCCGCGGCGAGCTGGACGAGGCGGCGAAGATCTTCGACGAGACCTATTCCCGCCACCAGCTCCACCTTCTGGCGCTGGCCTGCGCCGAGGCGGAGGCTCTCCGCGGCGACGACCGGCGCTGCCTCCACTACCTGGACGCCTGGCTCGGCAAGAACCCCTACGCCCTGGAAGCCCACTGGCTGCGGGGCCTCTGCTACGGCCGGCTCGGCGACGCCGCCGCCCGGCGCGCCGCCGCCCGGGAGGCCGCGGCCTGCGTCGCCCGGCTGGAGAAGCACTACTCCAACACCAGCCTGACGGTCTACCGGGCCTACTTCACCGCCCGCGCCGGCGACGCGGGTGACGGACCCGCCGCGCTGCAGGCCCTCGACACGCGGCGGGAGGACACTTTCACCCGCTACCTCCAGGCGGTCACCCTCGCCCTGTGCGGCGACCGCTCCGCCCTGGCGGCGGCGCCGACGCCCTACAGCCCGATTTACTGGCTGAACAACTTCAGCCGCCGGGAAATCGGCGAATTGAAAAATGCCCGTTGACTCCACCGGCAGATCCGGGCAAAATCAAACCATATCATTACGCAGGAGAACCGCATGCGCGTTGGCCTGACGTACGACCTCCGCGACGAGTACCTCGCCATGGGATACAGCCTGGAGGAGACGGCAGAGTTCGACAAGCCGGACACGGTGGAAGGGATCGAGGGGGCGCTCCGGGAGCTGGGCTTTGAGACCGACCGCATCGGCCACGCCCGCGCGCTGGCGGCCCGGCTGGTCGCCGGCGACCGGTGGGACTTGGTCTTCAACATCGCCGAGGGGATGCACGGGGTTGGACGGGAGGCTCTCGTCCCCGCGCTGCTGGACGCCTGGCGCATCCCCTATACCTTCTCCGACCCGCTGGTGCTGGCGCTGTCCCTGCACAAGGGCATGACCAAGAGCGTCGTCCGCGACCTCGGCGTCCCCACCCCCGACTTCGCCGTGGTGGAGAGCGAAGCCGACCTCGACGCCGTCGCCCTGCCCTACCCGCTCTTCGCCAAACCGGTGGCGGAGGGCACCGGCAAGGGCATCACCGCCGCCTCCAAGCTGCGCACGCCCGGGGAACTGAGCGCCGTCGCGACCGACCTCCTGGCGCGCTTCCGCCAGCCCGTGCTGGTGGAGACCTACCTGCCCGGGCGGGAGTTCACCGTCGGCATCACCGGGACGGGCCCGGAGGCCGAAGTGCTGGGGATCATGGAGGTGCTGCTGGGCGAGGGCGCCGAGGCAGGCGCGTACTCTTACTTCAACAAGGAAAACTACCAGGGCCGGGTTTCCTACCGCCTCGTGCGCGACGCCGCGGCGGACCGCTGCGCCGGGCTCGCGCTGCGCGCGTGGCGGGGATTGGGCTGCCGTGACGGCGGGCGGATGGACTTCCGCCTTGACGCGGCGGGCGAGGCCAATTTCATCGAGGTCAATCCGCTGGCCGGGTTGAACCCCGTCCACTCCGACCTGCCCATCATCTGCCGGCTCGGCGGCATGCCCTACGTGGAGCTGATCCGGCGGATCATGGATTCGGCCCGACTGAGGTGTCCTGCATGAAAAAACAACGTGTGGTGATCCTGCATCAGGAGGTCGCTCCCGACGGCCCGCCGGACGAACTCGACGTGCTGGACCAGGTGGCGGCCGTCTCCCACGCCTTGGCCGACCTGGGGTACAGCGTCGCCACGGTGCCCTTCACGCTGAACCTGCCGACGGTAATCCGGCAGCTGCGGAAAATCCGGCCGACACTGGTCTTTAACCTGGTGGAGTCGGTGGCTACCGACGGGCGGATGGTGGACCTCGCGCCGACCCTGCTCGACCACTTGGGCATCCCTTACAGCGGCTGCTCGGCGGAGTCCATCCACGCCACCTCCCACAAGCCCACCGGCAAGTACCTGCTGCATGCGGCCTCCCTGCCGACAGCCCCCTGGCTGAGTCTGGACCGACCGCCGGTGAACCCGCCGCCGGCAGGCGCACCGTGCCTGATCAAGGCGGTTTGGGAGCACGCCTCCGTGGGCCTCGAGTCCCGGACCGTGCCCATGGACGGCCCCGAGGCGCTGCGGGCGATCCTGCTCGAACGGCAGCGGGAGAAAGGGAAGGAATTCTACGCCGAACAGTACATCGACGGGCGCGAGTTCAACCTCTCCGTGCTGGCCGGCGAGGTGCTGCCGTGCGCCGAGATCCGGTTCGACGACTGGATGCCGGACAAGCTCAAAATCGTCGACTACAATGCCAAGTGGAACGAGGATTCCTACGAGTACGACCACACCAACCGCAGCTTCGATTTCACGGAGAGCGACCAGCCCATTCTCGACGAGGTGCGGCTCCTGTCCAAGCGCTGCTGGGACTTCTTCGGCCTGCGCGGTTATGCCCGGATCGACTTCCGCGTGGACAACAACGGCCGCCCGTGGGTGCTGGAAGTCAACGCCAATCCCTGCATCGCGCCCCACAGCGGCTTCACCGTCGCCGCCGAAAAGGTGGGCCTGGACTACACCGCCATGGTCGAACGGATCGTGAACGACACGCTGCGGCCGGACCGGAGCAACGAGACGGTGCCGCTGGGCGAGCCGATGGCGTGAGGGAAATTGCGGATTGCGAATTGCGAATTGCGGATTGAAGATCGTGCTCGTGCTCGTCATCGTAATCGTGCTCGTAATCGACGGATGACCGGTGACGGATGACCGGTGACTGATCGTACTCGTCGATTGTAATCGTAATCGGGATTCGACTCCCGAGCACCGAGCCCCGAGTCCCGGTTCCCGAGTCCCGAGCCCCGATCTCAAGGAGGACCCATGAAGATCCTGGACACCCTGGCCGAGGAATTCAAGCACGAGGCGGCCATCACCCGGCGGGTGCTGGAGCGACTGCCCGAATCATCCTTCGGATGGAAGCCCCACGAGAAATCCATGACCGCCATCCGCCTGGCCTGCCACGTCGCCGAGATCCCCGGCTGGATCGTCCCCGCCCTCGACCAGGACGAGCTGGTCTTCGACCCGGCGACCTTCAAGCCTTGGATCGCGGCCACTCCCGCCGAACTGCTGGCCAAATTCGACGGGAACGCCGCCGCCGGCCTGGCGTGCATGGGCCGTCACCCGGACGCTGTCCTGCGGAAGATGTGGTCGCTGAAGAGCCCGACGGAGACGTACCTGACGCTGCCCAAGGCGGCGGTGCTTCGCGGCTTCGTGCTCAGCCACCTGATCCACCACCGCGGGCAACTCTCGGTCTACCTGCGGCTGCTGAGCGTTCCCGTGCCGGCCATCTACGGCCCTTCCGCCGACGAGCCGGGAATGTGATTGCGGATTGCGGATTGCGGATTGCGGATTGCAAATTGCGGATTGGGACTTGCGAATTGAGCATTGCAAATTGGGGATCTTAATCCGCAATTTTGAATTTGAAATTTGAAATTTCCGATCCGAATTCCGTATCTGCTAATCAATTCCCAATCTTCAATCCGCAATCCTCAATTTGCTATTCGCAATTCACATCCGCGATCCGCAAACCGCAATCGCTCTTGCCCGCCCCAGGGCACATAATCACCACAAAAGGTCACATCTGTCCGGCTCCCCGCCGGCTCAAATTCGTCCGACAATGATCCCGTCCCCGCGAACCATGGCCGGGGGGATCCCGGAAGGTCGATCCATCCTCCGGATCCTTGGTGCGCCCGTCGGACGGCGGATTATGATTTCAACGCGGAACGCCGGGGGGCTTCCCCCGGCGGTTTCCCTCCACAACGCGGCGGCCGGTGTTCCGACCGCCGTTTCTTTCAGCAATGACGATCGGGCCGCCGCGGGGAGACAGGCTGGCCCCGTGGCACCGGCTGCACCAGGCAGCTGGGCCCGCCGGTGCCCTTGAGGAACTCCGAAAGATCCAGGGTGCGGACACGGACTCCGGCCCACCGGAGCGCCTCGATGGCCGGCCGGTTCGTCCGCTCGGCCAGGACGGCGCCTCCGCCCAGCGGGATGACGTTGCCGCTGACGAATGAGCCGGACGGCACGTCCACCACGTCGAAGCCATCCAGGAAACCCGGCGGCAGATCGCGGGTCACGGCCAGCACCCGCCCCTCCCCGATCGCGGTCATGACGCCCCCCAGGTGGAGATAAGGCGGCGGCACCGGGGCGATGCGCACCTCGTGGCCGCGGCGCACCAGGATGTCGCTGAGCTGCCGGGCGCCGCCTTCGTCCGTCCGGGAGGAGCGCCCGATGAAGACGGTCCGGCCCGCGGCGATCACGTCGCCGCCCTCCGCCGTACCGGGCGGCTCGACGCGGCCGAGTTCCTTCATTCCGCGGCGGACCATTTCCGCCGCTAGCCAGTCTTCCTCCCCCCGCCGGCTGGGCAGCCCCATCCGCAAGCGGAGGAAGCCGCCTCTCAGGCAGGCCACCGGGTCGCGCGTGAACACGGCGTTGGGATGGCCCGCCAATTCCGCCAGCGTGACGACCTCCCAATCGGCGGCGGCCAGGACCGCTCGCAAGCGGCGGTGCTGCGCCAGAGCGCGGCGTCGGTCGGCGAGCGCGGCGAGGTTGTGCCGGGCCAGGTACTTTGTGCCGAAATAGGCCGCCCCCGGCCGGCACACCAGCATGATATTGGGTCCGCGATCCGCCATGGCCGCCTCCAGAACCGCCGCGCCGGCCTCTCGCCGGAGCGGCCCGGGACCTTTCAGCCATTTTACCCCAAATCGTGCGGACGGGGACGTCCGCGCTCCGGCAAGATCAACGATATACTCTCATCACGTATCTGTGACTGAGCCTGACACCACGGCTCCTGCGGAACTGGATTCGAGCAGGTTCCCGGCCACGTCGTGGAGCTTCCCTGTCAGCCGGTTGGTGGCCCGGTCCACCGCCAGCCCCAGCGTCCCCGGCAGCTCCGGCGGCCCGCTGGTCTTCGTCTGCGCCGTCACGTTGCCGAACTCGTCCAGGCTCCAGGTGTAGGCGGCGCTCGACGCCCCGCTCCCCGGCGGCGTCAGGGTGAAGCCGGCCGAGGCCAGCCGGTTCAGGTTGTCGTAGCCGTAGCTGAACAGCAGCGAGCCCTGGCCCGCCCCCGCCGTCTGGCGCGAGTAGCGGTTGGCCTGCTTGATGTTGCCGTTGGCCTCGTACTGCGCCGCCGGGTACTCCAGGCCGAACAGCACCTGGGCATCCGTCACCGGCGTGGCGGCGCCGATGCCCGTGCCCGCCTTGATGTGCTCCGGCCACAGCCGGCAGTTGAACGTCTGCCGCCACGAGGTGGAGTAGCTGCCCGAGCGCAGGGTCATGGACTCCACGCTGCCGTGCGGCGCGTAGCCGAGGCCGTCGAAGACCGGCGAGCCGCCCTGCTGGATGCCGGTGAGCACTCCGCCGGTTCCATAGACGTAGTCCACCACCCGCCCGGAGGGGTAGGTCAGCTGCTTCCGCCCGCCGGTCCGGTCGAAGCAGGCGTAGCCGGTCAGGAATTGTGACGGAGCCTGGCACCATCTCATTCCGGCCACGGGATCTGAAACCGCCTGCCGGCTGGAAGCCGGCGCTCCATTATGAGAACGATTACGACCGACGAGCATGATCGAGGTGGATCGAAATAGTCCATGGTCCATGGTCCATGGTCCATTGTCCATGGTCGGATCGGCCGTCACCGGTCACCCGTCATCAGTCAGCGGGAGATCTCGACTACGTAGGTTCCCATATCCTCGGCGCCGCCGCGGGCGTCCAGGCCCTCCAGCCGGAGGAGGCAGGTCGTGCCGGGGGGCAGCAGGGCGGACGGCAGGGCGACGTCCACCACCGTCCCCTCGGCGGACTCGCAGGACGCCAGGCGGTCGAACCGGGCCAACTCCTTCCCTTCCGGCGTGCGGGCCACCACCCGGTACTCCACGGACTCTCCGGGCGCAGCCACCAGTAGCCGGAGCCACACCAACCGGACTCCCGCGCCCAGGGCCAGCCGCTGCGCCCCGGCCTCGCCGCGCAGCACGCCCGGCTCCAGGGTCCGGGCAGCCACCGCCCCCGGCATCAGCTCGCCGCCGCCGGCCGGGAATCCGCCCGGACCTCCGGTGCGGGCGGAGTGCTCCAGCGCGCCGACCTGCTCCCGGGCGCGGGCGAGATCCGACTCAGCCCGCGCCAGGCGGTCCCGCAATCCCTGGTTCACGAAGAAGAAGGTCGCCGCCAGGGCGACCGCCGCCAAGCCGGCCGCGGCAGCCAGGGCGAGACGGAACGGCGGCCGCCGGTTCCAGGCCCGGACCGGAACGGCGTCTCGGGCCTCCGCTCCGGCCGGTTCGCCGATCCCCGCCAAACCTTCCGAACCAGCATGGCGTTGCAGCAATTGCTCCAGCCGCACCCGCGCCGTCCGCCGCGGAGACGCCTGGATGCGCGCCTCGAAGCGCTGGCGGAGCCCGGCGTCCAGCGTGCCGTCGGCATAGCCCGCCGCCAGCCACTCCTCGGCCCGGTCCACGCTCTCGAAGAAGGCGTCGTCGGCCAGGCAGCGGTCTTCGATCCTCTGGCGGTCGGCCTCCGCCAGCTCGCCGAGCAGGAACTGAAGGGTCTCGTCATCCGGCTTCCATCTGTCGTCCATGGCTCCCCCGCCGTTCGTCTCTTCACTCCGGAGTGGCATTCTCCGCGGAAACATTTCCGCCGGCCGCGCGCCCGGCGCCCGCCGCCTCCAGATACCCGGCCAAAAGCTTGTCCCGGATCCGGCAGACCCGGATGCGCAGCGCGTTGGGCGTCAGCCCCGCCTCGCCGGACAGTTCCCGCCGCACGGCCTTGGGCTGGCCCTCCCGGTAGTAGTCCCGGATCAGCGCCCGCTCATCGGGTTTCAACTGTTCCAGGGCCTGCTCCAGCCAGGCCAGCTCCTCGTCCCGCACCGGCGCCGACGGGGCCGGCAGGTCCGGCAGCCGGCGCCGCTGGTCCCGCTGGAACTCCCGGAGCACGTTGCGGGCGACCCCCATGGCGTAGGCCGGCAGGTTGAGGATCGGCTCGGCGCAGCGGGCGACACGGTTCAGGGTCTCGTCGGCCAGGTCCTCGGCGTAGAGGACGTCCCGCCACTCGAAGTACCGGGCCAGTTTGTAGTGCAGCCGGAGGTACGCCTCCGCCGCCGCCTCCCGGTCGGGGTGAAGGCGGGCCAGGAGCCGGTCCATCTCCGCCGGGGTCAGGCGGCCCGTGCTGGCGTCGCTGCGGAGGGAGATCAGCGATTCGTCCATCATGGCCGGTCGCCCCTCCACTCGCCCTGCAGCACGAAGCCCGCCCAGAAGTAGGGCGCGCTCCACCGCTTCTGCCGGCGGATCGCCCGCTGGGCATCCTGCAGCGCCTGGGCCGGCGGCAGCGCGGACGGGCCGAGCACCCGGCGGTAGAACTCCTCCATGAGCCGGGCGGTGGCCTCGTCGTCCACCTTCCAGACGCTGGCCAGCACCCGCTCGGCGCCGGCGTACATGAACCCGCGGGTCAGGCTGAGCAGGCCCTCCCCGCGGACGTCCCGGCCCAGGGCGGTCTGGCAGGCGCTCAGGGCGACGAGCCGGGCCGGCAGGCGCAGGCCGTAGATGTCCGCCAGGCGCAGGATGCCGTTCTGCGGCCGCCCCCGCTCGTCCACCAGCGACAGGACCAGCCCCGACCGCTCGGGGCGCGCGGCGTCGAGCAGCCCGTGGGTGGCGAAGTGGATGTAGGCGTAACCGGCGAGGCCGGGGTCCAGCGCCGCCGGCCGGCTGGCCTGAAAGTCCAGGGACTCCCGGACCGTGCCGGCGGGGGCCAGCCGGGCGATGGCGTCGGCCTCGGCCCGGCTGAAGGGGAGCCGGGGGAAGCCGGCCGCGCCGGGTGTTCCGGCACGATCTTCGTCCGACGGCTCGGCATCCCGCGCCGTTGCGGATGAGTCCGTCCCGGCGGGACGGACGTCCGCTTGGATCACTCTGGCGTCGGACGCGCTGAAGACCGGATCGGCGAACACGGCCAGCACCTTGCCGGCCGGCCGGTCCGCCGGCGGTCCGCCGCGGCGCGCCCGGAGCGCCGTCGCGGAAGGGAGATACACCACCTCGCAGCGGTCGAGCAGCCGTCCCCCGGTCGCGTTCCGGCCTGGCGCCCCGGCCGTCGCGGGCACGGGCAGCACGTCGAACGGGATCCACTGCAGGATCCCGCCGGCGACCACCACCAGCCGCCGGGTGCCCGGCGGGATCGCGCCTGCCGGCAGGATCCGGTGGCCCAGCTCCGCGGCCGCGTCCGGGACGGCGCGGTCGGCGGCGTCGACCCGCCGCTGGCGGGCCGCACCCGATTCGCCGGCCGGCTGGTGGTTCCGTTCGGTCAGCAGGCCGTAGAGCCTCCGGGCCGATTCCTCGATCCCGGCGACCGGCGGCAGGACGAAGCTGGCCAGGCGGTCCGGCGAAACCGCCCACAGGTAGCTGCGCTCCCGGCCCAGCGAGTATTCCAGCAGGACGGTGCCCGGCTCCAGCAGCGACTGAAGCTCCGGCAGCGTGGGCGCTTCCGGCTGCACCAGGTCGGCGTAGGCGGGGGCCTCCGCGCGGAGGCGCTGCCGCAGGTTGCGATATTGCCCCTGCAGATCATCCATCTCCCGGCGGAGCTTCTCCGACACGTCCGCCGGGGCCGGGCCCTTGGCCGCCGGCGGGTCCGCCGCGGCCAGCCCCAGCGCATGATTCAGCCGGCGCACCGAACCGGCCAGTTCGGGCGCGACCGGCGGCTCCAGCGCCACGCCGCCGCGCTGGAGCTGCTCCACCAGCAGGCGGGCGCGGGCCTGCTCGCTGACCCGGAGGGCCTCCGCATCGTGCCCGCCCGCCGGCTCCCGCGCGTGGAGCCGCATCAGCGTGTCGATGTACGACTCGTAGAAGCCCTGCATCAGGGCGAAGAACGTCAGCCGCAGCTGCTGGGCGCGCAGGCTCCCGCGCAGGGTCTCGACGAGGGCGATCCCCTCGGCCAGGTGGGCCGCCGCCGCCTCCAGGCGCCCTGCCTGCCGCTCCAGGCCGCCGAGGGAAAACAGGGCGTTGACCTCCCCGCTGACGAAGGTGATCTCCCGGGACAGGGCCAGCGCCTGCTCCATGTGCGCGGCGGCGTCCGTCTCCCGGCCCTCCCCCTGGCCGGCGGTCCCCAGGTAGAGAAGGGTCTGAGCCTCCCAGCGCCGGTCGCCCAGGCGCCGCACCCGCTCGAGGGCCTGCTCCAGGGTCTGCCGGCCCTCCGCGAACCGGCCCGCCTCGACCAGGGCCCGGCCCGTGTAGACCAGCGCCGCTGTCTGGACGGCGGGCTCGTCCTTCTCCCCCAGCCCGGCGCGGGCCTTCCCGTAGCACTCCAGCGCCCGGGCGGTGTCGTCCTTGTACAGGTAGGCGTTCCCCAGGTTCAGCCAGGCGGCAGCCTCGCCGCTGCGGTTGCGGATCCGCTGCATCAGTTCGGGGACGTCTTTCAGGCAGGCGACGCTGGCGTCCAGGTCACCGACCTCGATGTACACCGCGCCGAGGTTGAGCTGGTTGAAGGCCAGCCCCGGCAGGTAGTTCACCTCGCGCAACAGCGCCTGGTTTTTCTGGAGGCAGTCCAGCGCCGGCTGCCAGTCGCCGAAGCGGTGGTAGACGGCGCCCAGGCCGATCAGGGTCTGGATCATCTCGGGCCGGGCGTTCAGGTCCCGCTCCAGCGGCAGGGCCGCTTCAAAATAGTCCACGGCGCTCTGGAAGTCGCCCCCACGGAAGCAGACGGTGCCCAGGTTGGCCAGCGTCTGGGCCTGGCCCAGCTCGTCCCCGCCGCGCCGCCGCAGCTCGAGCGCCTGGCGGTACAGGTCCAGGGCCTCCTCCGACTTCCCCTGGGTGGACCGGAGGGCGGCCAGGTTGTGGAGGCACTCCCCCTGGCCGACGGCGTCCCCCAGCGACTGCCGGATCTCCAGCGAGCGCCGGTAGCATTCTTCCGATTTCGCCAGGTCCTGCAGCCGGTGGTGGATGTGCCCCATGGAGTTCAGCGCCTGCGACAGGCCCACCCGGTCGCCCGCGGATTCCCACAGGGGGGCGGCTTCCTGGTACCGGGCCAGCGCCTGGGGGTAGCCGTCCGCCGCGTTCTGGTGGAGCAGCCGCTTGGCTTCGGTAGACAGCGCCTGGGCCTTCTGTCGGACGGAGTCCTCCGGAACGGGCGGCCGGGGCGCCGGCAGCTCCAGGGTGAAATCGCCCCGGCGGCTGTGCTTTTCCACCGCCCTCACTTCGATCCGCCAGGCGCCGGAGGCTTCCGCCTGGATCCACACCGGCTCGGGGCCGTGCCAGCGGCTGTCGGACTCCACCGGCGGCAGGGCGCCGGGGGGATGGACGACCACGGCCACGTCCATGCCGGACTGGAGGACGGAGCCGTCCAGGAACTGGCCGGCGTCCAGGTGCAGTTCGTACCAGGCGGAGTCGCCCGGCGCGTTCAGCACGCCCGCCGCCCCCCCCGGTGCGGCGACGGGACGGACTTCGGCGGGTGGCGCCGGAACGGTCTTCGGAGGGGCGGGATCGGAGCCCATCGCCGCCGGCAGGCAGACGGCGCCGACGGCCAGGAGCAGCCAGGCCGCCGGCTGGCGGATGGCGCCTCTCTCCCGATGATTGGCCCCCATGAGCATCCTCCGAACGTGGCTGCTGAATGTTTGGCCGACTATACCGCCGGGCGCGCGCCGAGTTCAAGTTGAAATGTTTTCCGCTTCCCTGTCACTCTGGATGGGAGCCGGAGGATCGGCACCGGCCGCCAAGGAATCCGGCCGCCGGCGCCATCGCGGCATCTGCCGGATTGCGCATTGGAATCAAACAGGATACACTGGGCGAAAGCTCATACCCTTGGGTTCTTGAGGTGAGGCATGGGGAATCCCCGCTGGCGCCGTTCCGTGGCCCGCATTTATTTCCTGGTCCCGATCCTGTTCCTTTTTCCGGCGTTCCTGGAGGCTGGTTTCAACCGGTCGAAGCTCCCGCAGATCGTCTGCGGGAAAACCACGGCGGCGGAGCTGGAGCGCCTCATCGGCAAGCCCCGGACCACCTCGGACAACTCCGGCGGCTCCAAGACCTGGGTCTACCAGGAGGGCAAGCTCGTGCCCTCGGCGATCTTCACGGCCCAGGTGTCGCCGTCCGGTGTGGTGGAGAGTTACTCCCTGCAGGAATTCAACATCGGGTTCGGCTCGATCTTCAAGGGCAAGAAAATCGACCCGGCCACCCTGGCCCGGATCCGGGAGTCTGAGACTACCGAAGCGGAGGTGGAGAAGCTCCTCGGCAAGCCGATGCTGAAGATCACCAACTCCGACGGCACCAAAATGTATTCCTACGTGTACGAGAACACCCAGGACGGGAAGAAGGAGTCCAAGGCCATCCTCTTCGACCGGACCGGGGTCGTCACCATGGCCGCGGGCGGCCAGGTCGACGGCATGGGGAAGATGCGGAAGGAACCCATCGACGAGAAGCGGTGGACCCTCCTGGTGGAGGGCCGCTCCACGGAACAGGAGGTCGTCGACCTGTTGGGTCCGCCCCAGTCCCGCATGGACCTGCCGGACGGCACCCGCAGTCTCGTGTATCTTTCCGGCAGCATGGGCCGGGATTATACCTACTACTCCGTGCAGCTGGGCGGCGACGGAGTCGTGCTGAGCCTGAACCGGGTTGTCTCCACCTGGGACGAGGAGAGCAAGCTGATGCGGATGGGCCGGAAGATCGATCCGGCGCAGTGGCGGCGGATCCAGCCCGGTGTCACCACCGACGCCGAGATCATCGAGTGGTTCGGGCCGCCGTCCATCATCATGCCCCGCCCGGACGGCCGAAAAACCTACCTGTACCAATACCGGGAGGGCGTCGCCCTGCTGACCATCCAAGCCGGCCAGGATTATAGCATCGGCTTCGACGCCCGCGGCGTCGTCAGCGACGCGGCGGAAGAGGCGATGCCCGCCGGGCTGTCGCCCCGCGCGGCGGACCCGGAAGGAGCGGTTCGCTGGACCGCCTGGGAGAGCGAGAAGCCCGCCGAGGGCGCGGTCCGGCAGCAGGCCGGCGAACCCGCCCGCGCGATCGCCATTCCGGGCGGCGGGCGTTGCCTGCTGTACCTGTACGAAGCGGATGCCGCCGCCATCGAGGGGCTCTGGCTCGGCGTGGACACAACCGGCGCCTGGACCGGACTGGAGCGCACCCGCTGGTCCGTGCGGGAACTGAACGCGCGCGGCCGGACGTACAACCGGGCGCGCTGGCAGGCCTTCCGCCCCGGCCAGACCACCACCGGCGAGATCGAGGCGCTGCTGGGGCCGCCGATCCACCGCATCAATGCGGGCGCCGACGGCTCGCTCTGGATGTACGTCGCCGGCGAGGTGGTCATCCTGCCCACGACCGGGATGAGCGTGCAGAGCCGGCAGGTTTTCAACCTCTGCGTCCTCCGGTTCGACGGCGCCGGCGTGCTCCAGTCGTTCCAGGCGGATTGACCGCGTCCCATCCACCACTCCGGAGGCAACTTCCCATGACTGCATCACCCAAGCGCTGGCTGATTCCCCTGGCGGTCCTCTGGCTGGCGGCGGGGGCCCGGGCGGGCCGGGATCCCGATCCCTCCCGGCTGGGCGTCTACACCGACCGCCTGATCGTGGCCAACCAGACCCTGCTGCTGGCGCCCGGGGTTCAGGCGGGGGTCGAGCGGATCGGCGGCCGGCTGGCGGCGGCGTCGGGCAACCCCCTGCCCCGCTACACCTACCGCATCTTCATCAGCCCGCAGGTGAATGCCTTCTCCACCGACGGCGGATTCATCTACGTCACCACCGGCCTGCTGGACACCTGCCGCTCCGCCGACGAACTGGCGGCCATCCTGGCGCGGGAGATCGTCCACACCAACGGCAGCCACCAGTCCCGCTTCATCCGGGAGCAGCAACGCAGGCGCAGCAACCAGGCGCTGGTGAGCGGCCTGCTGGGCCTGGCCGCGACCTTCGGCGCCGCCTACATTGCGGCCCGCGCCGGCGACGACGCCTTCTTCCAGGAGCGCGGGGGGGCCTGGACCGGCCCCTACCCCAGCTACGGCAGCTCCGTCGCGGCCGCCTTCGCCAGCCGCATGCTGGCGGACCTGGGCCCCGCCCTGGCCGACCAGCTCTGCGCCGGACTGACCGAGACCGCCGTCCGGGGCTACGGCCAGAAGCTGGAGCTGGAGGCGGACGCGGGGGCGATCCCGCTCCTGCGCCGGGCCGGCTTCGACCCGCGCGGCATGCTGTCCGTCCTGGAGCGGCTGAAAGCCGTCCGGAACCAGCTCCCCGATCCATCCATGCTGCCGGTGTCCAGCCCCATCAACGCCGAGCCCGGCCTGGAAAAGCGGATGGAGCGCATCCGGCTCCTGCTGGCGGAGGGAAACCAATGAACCGCGCACGGCTCGCCCTGCGCCCGGCCCTGGCCGGGCTGATCCTTCTGACGCTGGCCGCGCCGACCGCGCCGGCGCAACCGGGCCCGCCGGCTGGGGAGATCGCGCCCCTCATCGTGGACCGCTCCTTTCCTGCGGAGCCGGCTCCAGTCTGGACCGCCGTGGAAACGGTGGTCCGGGACAACGGCGGCCGGGTCCGCATGGCCGACCGGGACTCGGGCCTGATGTTCTGCTCGCTGCCGGCCTCGCCGCCCGCCCCGCCCGTCTACGTCAACCTGTTCCTCGAGCCGGAGCCTGGCGGCGGCACTCGGGTCTGCTTCGTCGCCCACAACTGGGACGGCCGCTGCCTCGACCCGGTGGAGCAGGACTTCTTCGGGCGCCTCGAGCAGCGCCTGGCGGGAGGCGGCCATGGGGACCGCTAGAACCGCCTGCCTGATCCTGGCGCTGGGCTGGGCCGCCGTACTCGGGGCGGATAAAAAGCAGGGGATCCCGGACCAGGATCTGACCCGGCTGTTCGAGAACCGCCTGGAGCGGCTCTCAATTCCCACCGCGGAGTTCCTGCGGGAGCGCGGCCAGATCCATCCCTGCCCGGGCGTCACGAAGGACCAGGTCTGGAACGCCCTGATCAAGGTGCTCATCCAGAACGGGATCATCGTCCAGGCCGACAAGAAGTCCGGCGTGATGGTGGCGGTGACCCACCTGGTCACCCGCGGCCCCGGGCAGGAGTCGGCGCCCCTCGCCGGCGACGCCACTCCGCTGTGCAACACCCTCGACCTGCTGGTGGCGGAGGAAGGCGGTGCCACAAGGATCTACCTCAAGGCGGACAAGCCGGTGAACCGGGTGCTGTTCGACAAGCTGTCCGTCCAGCTCGAAGCCGCCACCCGCTGGCCGTACCTGTCGGGTGGCGGAGTCAAGAATTAAGAGCGGCCGCCCGAATGAAAGGAGTGGCGCTATGAGATTCCCATGGACCGCCATGTCGATGCTGATCCTGGCAATCTTCGCCGGGGCCTGGCTGCCGGCCGGGGAGCCGACGGAAAGGCCGGCGTGGAGCCGCGACCTGGGCCGGAAGATCATCGGCGTGGTCAACGCCGGCCCGGGCATGTATTCCGCCCTCCCCAGTCCGCGGGACCTTCCGCTGGCACAGGGCACCATCGGTTACGCGCCGGGCTACGGCCAGATCTCCTTCAAGGATGTTTGCGAGGGGTACAAGCGCGGCGCCGTGCGGATCCTGGACGCCCCGGCCGGCGCGCTCGTCCTGATGGCGGAGGACCGCGACGACACCGTCCGCCTGGTGGCCCTCGACACCGAGACCGGCGCCACCCGCTGGGAACTCGGCGGTTTCACGGTCGGCGGGCGGGGCGGCTGCCTGGCCCTGGGCGACCTCGCGCTCCTGCGACTCGAGCGGGACGATCAGGGCAAGCCGCCGGACGGGAAAAACCTGTGGGTCGCCGTCGATCTCCGGGACGGCCGCCGGCTCTGGCGCAACACCGACGTGACGGGCGACTGGGCCGACCTGCTCTGCCTGCCCGGGCAGCGGCGGGTGCTGATCCGGGCCTACTCCTACGGCCTCGGCGGTGGAGACGCCGGCAACCTGACGGCCATCCAGCTCGACACGGGCCGGACGCAATGGCAGGTCGAAGCGGACCGGGCCTGGGGGCTCCGGCTGCCCCGCCTGGAATCCGCCGGCATTCCCTGGACGGTCTTCCCCTCGCCGGTCTACCAGACGCCGGACAATTTCACCTCTGCCCTGGCCGTTGGGAACGACCTGGCCCTGGCCTGCTTCACCGGCAAGCACATGGTCCCGGTGGTGCAGAGCCGGGATTTGGAAACCGGACGGCTCCGCTGGGAATTCCCTGTCGACAAGGACACCCACGCCGCCGCCCTGGCCGTGTCCGACGACGCCGTCTACGCCTTCTGCTTCGAATCGATCGCCGTCCTGGACCGGGCCACCGGCGCCCTGCGCACGCGGTGGGCGGTGCCGAACGAGAAGAACACGGGCGGGATCAAGGGAGATCCCGACCATCCGCGGTTCCTCCATCTGGACGGGGACCTGCTGTTCGTCCACTGGCCCGGCGGCAAGAGATACCAGCTGAAGGCGTTCGATCGGAAGTCCGGCCGGCAGTTGTGGGAGGCCGCCCAATTCCGCGAGGCGCTGGATTCGTTCGTCGTGGCGGGCGACCGCCTGGTGCTCGGGTCCGCCCGGGCGGTCACCCTGCTGGACAAGCGCACGGGCGCGGTGACCGGAACTTCCGATCCGCGATTCGAGCGAAAGCCCGGCATGATGGCCGCCACCGGGGCGGGGCGGATCGTCATCCAGTCGGACAACCAGGTGGCGGTGTTCCAGGCGGACCCCTGGAAGGAAGTGTTCAACACCGGCGCCATGCCGAAGACGGCGGCGGCCCTCCCCCCCCGCGAAGCCCTGGGCGGCCCCAGCATCCTGGACGTGATCGGCGCCCTGCCCGCCTTCGGCGTCGCCGGCATGGTGAACACGGCCGGGCGGGCCATCGACGAGCGGGAGCGCGCCCGCAAACGGGATGCGACCCGGCCGCCCGGCGCGGCGGCTCCGGGGGGAATGTCGGCGGCCGGCCGCCCGGCCGGCGCCGGTGCGGCGACGCCCGACCCGGCCGGGACGATCCGGACCCTCGTCGACCTGTCGGACGGATTGGCCTCGCGGAGCCCGGCAGGGACTGACGAGGACGCCGCCTTCTTCGTCACGGACGCACCCTCCGGTGGAAAGCAGCTCCTCCGGGTGGGGCTGGCTTCGGGTGAACGGCGCCCGGCCCAGGCCGGCGACCCCGGCGAGTGGCGCAACACCATCGTCGACGACGCCCGCGGCATCAACTGCCAGGTGGGCAAGGACGCCGTGGCAGCTTACCGCTTCGCCGTTCCGGAGTCGCGGCGGCAGCGGGCGAGGTTCCTGGACGCGCTGGCCGCCGGCGCCGGATCCCTGGCGAGGGCCGCCGAACTGAAGCATTCCCAGCGTCCGGAGGAAGCCACCGAAGCTTGGACGCAGGGCGAGCTGCGGCTCCGCGCCGCCCTGGCTGCGGCGACCTCCATCGACGAGCAGGCGGCGGCCCGGCTGCGCCTGGCTTCCGCGTATCTCTGGCGCATGCAGGACGGGGCCGGCGCAGCGCCGAACCTGGGCGAGAAGCTGCACGCGGAACTCGCGGCGGTGGCCGACCTGCCCGCACCGGCCGGCGACGAGTGGCTGCAGGCCGCGGTGGATTTCGCCGCCGCCACGGACCGGGCGCTGACGGAAAACAAGTAGTTTTCAGCCGCCGCTCCAGTGGCGTCCGGATGGCGGGCCACCGGGTGAAATGTTTTTCCCCCAGGATCACCAAGGGGTGAGAGGTGGTGACCGGAGTGCTTTGATGAACGAGACCCCTTCCGGTTCCGCCAAGGAGATCCTCCATGCCGAGACCCGCTGTCGTGACCGTGGTCGCCTGGCTGCTCATCGCCGACACGCCGGTGACCCTGCTGGCCCTGCTCTTCACGCTGCGCTTCCCCGAGGTTGCGGCGGAGGCGCCGCTGCCGCCGTGGCACCTGGCGCTGGGCGCGGCGCAGGCGCTGGTTTTCCTGGCGGCGGGCGTGCTCCTGCTGCGCGGGCGCGACGCCGGGCGGTGGCTCTTCTGGCTGGGGGCGCCGGCGTTCCTGGTGGCGGACGCGGTCGGTATGGGCTTCAACTGGGTGGACGCCCTCCGGATCGCGCTGTGCGCCGGCCTCTCCCTCGCGCTGCTCCACAAGAGCGCCCGGCGGTTTTTCCAGTCTGCCGGTCCATCGTCATCCATCCTGCCTGGAGGTTCTCATGAATAGCAATCCCCGCCCCAAGGGCGTGCTCGGCTGGTGCCTCGGCGTCGGCTTCTTCGCCCTGCTCACCACGGCCATCAGCGTGGGGGCCCTGATCGCGTCCTTCACAGCGTCGCACTACAGCGAAGAGGTCCTGTTGGGCTTCGCGTTCGGCATCGGTTTCGGGCTCATCGCCGCCCTGCTCTGGACGGCCGTGGCCCTCATCCCGAAGGGCAAGCACAAGACCGCCGGGACGCTGGTCATCGTCGCCGGGGTCATCTGCTTCCCCAGCGGCCTGCTGCTGATCATCCTGGGCGTCTTCCTGCGGACGTCGAAGAAGCTGGCCGCGGCCGCCGCGCCGCCGGCCCCGGCCCCGTCCGTCATTCCGACGTGACCGGGCGCAGGCTCGGTCACCCTGTCGAGGAATCCGGCGGCCAGACGATGCAAGGAGGCAAAATGAACCCGACGGAGTTGGAACAGAAATACCGCGGCTGGTCCGACGATGACCTGCAGCGCGCGGTGACGGTGAAGCGGCAGGACTACACCCCGGAGGCGGTCACCGTCCTGGAGGCGGAGATGAGAAGGCGCCGTCTGACGGTGCCGGCCACGGCGCCGGCGGAGGCGCCGGCAGAGCCGGTCCCCGCCCCCGCCCCGGGTGGAAGCGCGCCATCGGAGCGGATCTCCCGCCTGCCGGAAACCAAGAGGCTGTATGACTACTTGTTTCACGCCCCCGGCATCGGCCGGAAAGGCCTGAACATCATGTGCTTCATCGGGGTGTTCATCTTCGGCTGGCTGCTGGCCTCGGCCTTCGACATGCTGGGGAAAAAGGTGCTGGGCTGGTTCTATTTCGTGCCGATTATCCTGGGCCTCATTTTCGCGCAACAGGAGGAACCCGTCTTCTGGTTCATCACCCCGGTCTTCTACGTCATCGGCTGGATTCACGCCAACCTGATCCTGACCGGGTACCAGTCGATCGCCCGCCGGCGGATCGCGGAGATCGACCAGCAGTCCTGCGGCCAGCCGACGACCGACGAAGTCCTGGAGAAGGGGATCATCCAATCCAAGGTTTTCGGCCAGAAGGAAATCGCGCGGGTCACGTTTCAATCTGCGCTGCAGATGCCGGGCGGCGGTCCCGGGCTCCTGAACGTGGCGGGCGTGCGGCTCTTCGGGGACAAACGGTACGCCGAGGCGAAGCCGTTCTTCGAGCGGGCCCTGGCAAGCGCCGACGGCCAATTGAAAACGCAGATCGAGAAGAACCTGGCCAACACGGAGAAGAAGCTCAGGAAACAGAGATAGCAAGGAGGCGCCATGAATCCGACCGACCTGGAGAAGCAGTACCGCGGCTGGTCCAGCGAGGACCTGACCCGCGCCCTGACGGAGAAGCGGAACGACTACACCCCCGAGGCGCGGGCGGCCATGGAGCGCGAACTGCAGGGCCGGGACGTGACGCCGCCGGATATGAGCGCCTACGTCTGCACCTGCACCGACTGCGGCAAGGAGGTCTCGCTGGAAGACAAGATCTGCCCCCACTGCGGCGGCGACTTGTCCGACACCCAGGTGGAGACGCAGGGGCCGCTGTTCCTGCACATCCCCATCTGGCGGCTGGTGGTTCTGGCCATCCTCTCCTTCGGCACCTACGAGGCGTACTGGATCTACAAGAACTGGCGCTACGCCAAGGAGCGGCACAGTCTGAAGGTCTCCCCCTTCTGGCGGGGCATCTTCGGCATCCTCTTCTGCTACGGGATCCTGAAGCGGATCCACCAGGACAGGGAGGCCCGCGCCGCAATCCAGCCGAGGTTCTCCCCGGGCTGGCTGGCCACCGGCTTCGTGGTGCTGGCCCTCTCGGCCAACCTGGTCGCCCAGGCGCCGGGCTTCATCCCGTCCCTCGTCGCCGGCTTCATGCCCTCCTACCTGTTCTTGCTGCCGGCGCAGAGTTACGTCAACCGGGTCAGCCGGAAGCGCCGGCCGGAGGAGAAATACTACCGCTGGTCCGCCGGGCATTTCGTCTGCCTGGCCTTCGGCCTGGCGGCCTGGGCGCTGACGATCGCGCTCATCGCCCTGGAGTGAAAGGAGGCGGCATGAATCCGACCCCAAACCGTCCCTACTGTGCCATGGGAGTGTTCGGCTACCTGTACCTGCTGCTGGCGGTCCTGTCCGCGGCGCCGGGACTGGCCTTGCTGGCGGCCAACCTTGCCGACGGGAAGGAGCTGTCTCTCTTTGTTCACGATGCATTCCGGTGCAGCGAGGACCAACTCTTGGCGCTGACGGCCGGCATTCCTTTCGCTCTGGCCGCCTTCGTGCTGTTGGCGGTGCTGCTATACAAGATCTGGTCCACCCTGCCGCCGGAGTCCGCGCGCACCTCGCCGGGCAAGGCCGTCGGCTTCCTGTTCATCCCCCTGTTCAACTTCTACTGGTACTTCGTCGCGCTCTTCGGCTGGACGGAGGACTTCCGGCGCTACGCCCGGGAGCGGGCGTTCGCCGGCCCCCGGCCCTCTCCTTTTGTGGCTGTCGCCATCGCCGTGCTCAACCTGTTCGTGACGCCGCTCAGCATCGCCTCGGGGTTCGCCGAGGTCCCCCTCGCCGGCACGGTCATCAGCCTGCCGCTGACGGTCCTGCTGGTGGTCTTCGCCTTCCAGGCCTGCGCCGCCGTGAACGCCCTGCCCCCGGAGGCGATCCGGGCGGCCCGGGCCGCCCGGGGCACGCCGGCCGCCGACGGCACCCAGCCCACCGGCAAGGGCGTGGCCAGCCTGGTGCTGGGGATCCTCAGCCTGCTGCTGCCGTACCTGGGCTTCATCCTGGGGATCGTCGGCATCGTCCTGGCGCTCCAGCAGCGCCGGCGGTGCAAGACCGGCATCTCCATGGCCGGCCTGATCCTGAGCATCTGCGGCACGGCGTTCTACGGCCTGTGCATCCTGGTGGTGATCGTGGTGATCGCCACCGTGGCGTGACAGAAGGACGGGGAGACGGGGGGACGGGGAGACCAAGTGACATACGCCGCGCCGCCACGACGCGGGAGGATCAAACCACCGTCGTCCAATCGAAATGGAGAAGAATTCCATGATCGGAGGAATCGGAATCCCGGAATTGATCATCCTCGGCCTGCTCGTGATCCCGGCCGTCGCTGTCTGGCTGGTCTACCGCTGGAGCAAAAAGCGGTCCAAGCGCTGACCCGATTTTCGCGTTGGCCGCTGACGAGGTCATGTCGGAGTCCGGTCGCCGGCAAGCGGTCAGTACAGGTATGTGCCAGAGGCTGTGTCACAACCCCAACCTGTCGCGTTGATCGCGGCTTTCCAGCCCGGAGGGCGCCTCAAAATAGCCCCATGCGCGAGCATGGGGTGGAGCGTGAAGATCCCGCGGGGTCAGGATCTCCTCCTCGAGCCCGCTCTGGGGCGGCATACTGCGAGCTCCCCAGATTTCCTCGCCAGGATCGGGGGATTGCATTCGGATCAGCATCTTAGGCCGCCCCTGGACGGGGCTCGGGGAAAGGAAATCCACCTGTCTTTCACATTGTTCTGCACCCCATGCTCACGCATGGGGCTAGTGTAGGGCGCCCTGCGGGCTGCGATCCCCGAACAGTCGGTGCAACTCAAGTTGCGATACAGCCCCTGACGCTCCCGGTAATGGGTGCCCAACGGGTTTTGCGGTCCTCCCGTTCAGCGTTCGATGTTCGGCGTTTGACGTTCGACGTTCAGGCTCCCTCTCAGTAATACGCCGTCACCCCCGCCACCGACCGGGAGTCCTGGTACCCGTACAGTTCGAAGCCGGTGACCGGCAGGGTGGAGTCCACCGTCACCCAACCCCAGAAGTTCCCGATGTTGAACAGGTCGCTGGCGAATCCGACGTCCTTCCGGTACGCGCCGATGGAGCGGTTCACGGTCCGCACCAGCGTGCCGGTGGCGTTGTACAGCCGGTAGGTCAGGTCCGCCTCGGCGGAGTTGGGATTGATCACCGCGATGCCGGTCCAGCGCTGCAGGCCGTCCCCGTAACCATCGGCGTTTTCGACCCGCGGGAACAGCAGCCGCTGGCTCAGGGACTTGGCCGCCTCGAGGCCGGCCAGGGAGTCGACGCCGGCCGGCGGGCTCCCCAGGCCGAACAGCTCGTAGCCGGTGAGGTAGTGGTCCTGCTGCATGCAGGACACCATGATCCAGACCGCGTCGTCGGGGATCACCCGCTCGTTGTTCACCAGCCAGGTGTGGGCCAGATAAGCTCGCTTCCCCAAGTAGGGAATGTCGGTGATGGTCTGCTTCAGGACCTGGCCAGCAGCCCCGTAGGCCGTGACCAGCAACTGGTGGGTGGTGACCCCATCGTTGGGGTTGGGGTCCACGGCCAGGCTGGTCATGGCGATGCCGGTCCACCAGCCCAGGGGCGGATTGGCGATGTGGCTGAAGAGCAGGGCCTGGCCGATGTACGGATCCAGGTTCAGGCCGGCGCAGTCGTTGGTGGTCTTGACGCCGAAGATCTCGGCCCCGGCCAGGTTTGGCTCCAGCACCTCGTCCAGGTCCAGGTCATAGTTCATGAAGAAGCCCCACAGGCCACCCAGCTCGACCGGATCCGGAATCATCCCGTAAATGTCCTCAAAATCGAAGAACGCCGTGGAATAGGGCGCTTCCAGAGGAAGGATGCCGTAATTGTCGGCGTTGTCCGCGAAGACGACGTTGCTCCGAGTGCTCTGCACGTTGCTGATGCCGGCGACCGAGAACCACGGTTCGAGGGAGGGGATGTGCGGGACGAAGATGGCGTTGGTGTAGATCTCTGCCGGGGTGGTGGCCACGGCGACGTGCTGGTCGGCCGACTCGTGATCGCAGACGCCGATGATGCGCCCGTCGGCGGTGGCGATGCCCAGGGAGGAGGAAAAGTCCCAGTTCCAGCCCTCCATGGCGTGGGCCGCCAGCGAACGGCTACCCGTGGAGCCGGCCGAGGCGCCCTGCTCGTCGTACAGGCTCAGGGTGTAGTGGACGGCGGCATCCTCCGTGTTGATGATCCAGAGGCCGCAGTTGAAGGTCTTGTCGTAGTGTTCGAAATTCACCGCCAGCGGGAAATAGAGGGTGTAATCGTCCGACGGCACCACCCCCGAGGTGATCCCGACCGTGTCGAAGGCCGTCTTCACCGCCTGGTGCTCCGTGGAGTTGTTCCCGTACAGGTCGATCGCCGCCTGCTCGACCAGGGGCCGGGCCGCCTGGAAGCCGGTGTCGGAGGTGAAGTAGTGGTTCCAGGCGCGGAAGTAGATCTGCCCGGCCTTGTACCGGCCCAGCGCGGCGGCGACGAGGTAGAAGGCCCGGTTGACGATGCCGCTGTTGACGTGGACGCCGCCGTTGTCCTCGTTGACCGGCATGTTCTGAAACTCGCTCATGTCGGCCGGCTGCCAGAAGGGGCTGCCCGCGGGCTGACCGTTGTGGGGGTCGGACATGTCGCGGAGGGCGGTCGCGCCGTAGACGTTGGACCGGATGATCACCTCGCCGAGAGTCCAGTTGGCGCTGTCCACCACGGTGCCGAACACGTCCGACATGGACTCGTTGAGCGCCCCGGACTCGAACTGGTACACCAGCTGGCAGGTGGCGTCGGTGATCCCGTGGGTGTACTCGTGGGCGGTCAGGTCGAGGGCCGCCGCCCAGTTGTAGAAGAGTGTGCCGCCGGCGCCCAGAGTGATGCTGCCACTGGAGTAGTGGGCGTTGTCGGGATCGGCGTAATCGTTGGCGAACACCGGGATCCCTCCGTTGGTGTTGCTGAAGCTGGTCCAATGATTGTGATTGTTGTAGAAATAGTCGTAGATCAGCCCGAGGTGGTAGCTGGCCGTGCCGCAGGCGGCGACGTTGAAGGAGTCGTTGAACACGTTGTCCTGGTTGACGTCGTAAACGATGTAGGCGGTGAACAGGCCGCCCGAAATGTCGTGGATCTGGATGGTGCCGGCAAAGGTGTTCAGGTCCAGGCTTCCCGGAAACATGTTCTTGGAGGCGTCGACGAGGTAGGTGTAGCCGTCGTCGTGGTGCCAGGTGTGCAGGGTCACGTTTTGGCTGTTCTGGATCAGCACGCCGGTGGAGGTGGTCGCGTAGCCGTCATAGACCTCGTCGACGGAGTTCAGGATCTCCCCCGTCGCCGCGTCCACGAAAACCCGGTAGTGGTAGGGGACGGGGTCCAGGCCGGCGGCGGGTTTCAGCTCGACCTCCCAGGCCAGCCGCGGCGCGTCGATGTGGAAGCTGTAGACCACCAGCCGCTCGGCCGAATCCAGAGCCGCCGGGCAGGGGTGGGCCGACACGGCGGCCGCCCAGGCCGCGTCTGCCGTCACCTTCGGCTGGACGCCGGGCAGGGAGATGTCGCGGAAGTTCCCGTTGCAGCAGTACACCTGGCCCAGCGGATTGACGTGGACGATCACTTCCTCGGGCCAGACGGGAATCCCGAGGTAGGTGTGCTGGAACTTGACGTGGGTCAGTCCCAGTTCGTCGGGATCCACCGACCGCAGGCTGAAATCGTTCCCCTCGTCCCGAAGCTTCAGCAGGTCGCGGTTTGTCTTCAGGAACAGTCCGGCGGCGGTTACAGGGTCGGAGGACTGGATGGTGCCGAGCGCGCCCCGCAGGTACGTCGGCGTGCCGCTGGGGGACTTGCAGACGGCCAGCGACTGGGGGACCACCCCCGGCCGGCTCGCGGCGGCGGCCTTCGCCAGCGCTCCCGGGGCCGGCCCGATCCACGGGGCTGGATTGCCCGCGCCGAGGCCGGCGGCGGCCAGGATTCCCCACACCAGGACGGCCAGGATCAGCGGTCTTTGCGGATGCATGATTCCTCCTTCTGCCGGCGGCTTCTTTCGGGAGGCGGGCGCTTTCCGGGCGCCCGGAACAGCCGGAGGAGGGCGTGGACCGATTCGGCGGCCGGCTCCGGCATTCCGGCGGCGCCATCGGGGAATAGGCACGTACCCGGATGGAGACGCTGCTCCTTGCTGCGTCAGGCGGAAAATTGGGAAAGAAGCCCGGATTTGACTCTAATTCTACCACATATTCCGTCCGGCGGGTTCCCTTTGGTCAGGGAGACCACTCGCCCCGCCGGCATTTTCCGTTGGCGGCGGGGGTGCCTTGTTCTACAATCGGTTGTATCTTTGCGGAGGAGGCGGCCTTGACGATCCAACGGTGCTGCCGGAAGCTGCGATCCATCTCCCAAACGGCCTGCCGGGCGGGCAGCCGGCTCCTGCTCCCCGCCGCGGCATGGCTGGCGCTGGCGGCGAGCGGGATTTCGGCGGCGGCCCCGCCCGCCCCGGAGGCGGCGGGATCGCGGCGCCCGCTCCTGGTGACGCTGGACGACCTGCCGATTTCCTCCAGGAAGCTGCATCCGGACGCTGCCGAGCGGAAGGAAATCACCGAAGATCTCCTGGCTGTGTTGAAGAAGCACCATGCGCCCGCCGTGGGCTTGGTCACCTGGCAGAACGTCGGCGGCCCGGACGACGAGGCCCTGCTGGAAGCTTGGCTCGCCGCCGGGATGGAGCTGGGCAACCACTCCGCCACCCACCCGGACCTGACAAAGCTCACCGCCGAGGCCTACATCGAGGACGTGGAGGCGGGACGGCGGAAGCTGGCCGAATTCCTGGAACCCCGCGGCCGCAAGGTGCGCTTTTACCGCTACACCTTCCTCCGCGAGGGCGACACGCAGCCGAAATACGCCGCCGTGCGGTCCTACCTGGTCCGCTCCACGCAGCGCGACCTGCCGGTGACCCTCGACACCCAGGACTGGTCCTTCGAGGCGCCCTGGGTGGAGGCCCGCCGCCGCGGCGACGCCGCCGCTCTGGCGCGGATCGGCCGGGACTTCCAAGCTTCGCTGCGCCTGTCTGTGACGGACCAGGAGGCCCGCGGCGACCGGCTCCTGGGACGGCCGGCGGCGCAGATCCTGCTCCTGCACGCCACCGAGGTGTGCGGAGCCCAGCTCGACGAGCTGCTGTCGTGGCTCGAGGAGACCGGCCACCGGTTCGCTTCCGTGGACGAGGTCATGACCGACCCGGCGATCACCTCTCCGCCCGGCTTCATCGCCCCCTACGGCTGCGGATTGTGGGACCGCGTGACCGCGGTCCGGGAGGAGAAAGAGGTCCAGTTGGCCGTCTCCGACCTGCTCAAGACCCAGGCCGAGGCCTGGAACCGGGGCGACCTGGAAGCGTTCTGCTCGGCGTACACCGACGACGCCGCCTTCGTCACTCCGAAGGGGCTCACCCGCGGCCGCTCCGCGGTGCTGGAGCGCTACCGCGCCTCCTACCCGGACAAGGCCGCGATGGGGTGGCTCTCGTTCCAGTTCCTGGAGGTGAAGCCGGTGCGGGGCATGGAGGTCAGCCTGCTCGGGGACGCCCGGCCGGGGCGGATCCACGCCGTGACGGTCATCGCCCGCTGGTCGCTCACCGGCGCCGACGGGAAGACCCGGAGCGGCCTGACCCTGCTGGTGCTCCACCGCGCCGGCGACTCCTGGCGGATCGTGCAGGACGCGTCAATGTAGCCCCATCCCTGCCATGCCCGTGCTCGTGCTCGCACTCGTTGCCCTTGCTCGTGCTCGTCATCGTGCTCGTCATCCTAATCGTAATCGGATCAGGAAAATACACGCAGAGGCGCAGAGTTCGCAGAGAAGATCCTATTTGGAGATCGGATCGGATCCCCACGGATTCCAGTCATGGATGGATCGATCCGCATCAGCCTGCCCGGATCCGCGTCGGTCCGGGTCCAGGATTGCCCCTGCGGGCTCTGCGTCTCTGCGTGTATATGATTGAAACGATTACGATTACGATTACGAGTACGAGTACGATGACGAGCACGAGCACGAGCACGATCGGTCATCGATCATCGGGCACCGGTCATCGGTCAAAGGTTCGGATTGACAGCCGGTCCGGCCGGGGCTACACTCCGCTTTTATCCTTGGGATGAGGCCGGCAGATCCGCCCCCGAACCACCCGCATCCAAGCCTAATCGGAAGGGCAGGAGGCAGTGGGCAGCCGGCCCGGTAAGAGGTGGGATCGCATGAGGAGTAACGGCAACAACGGCCACGGGAAAACCAGGCTCGGCATATTCAGCGGATTTGCCGATCCCGGCCGCCTGTCGATCCTGGACGCCCTGCGCGACGGCCCGCGCACGGTCCGCGAGATCGCCGCCCTCACCGGGATCGCCCAGGCGGACGCGGCCGGATTGCTGGACTGCCTGCTGGACTGCGGCCTGGTGCGCAAGGACGAGAAGCAGTACCGCGTCCGCTACCGATTGAGCGACTCCCGCGTGGGCCGCATCCTCCAGGCCGCCGACCAATTGCTGGCGAAGGGCGCCGGCGCCCCACCCGAACAACCCACCGAACCTTCTTCGGACCAGGGCTGAATCAACCAGGGCATTCACCACAGAGGCGCAGGGAGCACGGAGCCAATCCGGGGCAATCGGAACTTCGAACGTTGACCGCCGAACTTTGAACGCTGAACGGGGATCCCTCTCCACCACGAGGCGCACGGGATATCGTTCACCGTTCAGCGTTCGGCGTTCGATGTGCAACCTTCGGAGTTTGGTTTGCGGCGTTGCGCCCTGCACGCCTTGGCGGTGAAAATGAAACCGGCGCGGGGCCTGCCCCGCGCCGGTTGGGAACAGATCGAACCGGTCCGGCTAGAAGATGGAGTTGCAGCCGTCCGGGTTGTTGGTCGTGTTGTGGTCGCTAATTCCCGACGTGAGCTGGTAACCCCGCAGGTACAGCGTCCCCGCCGCCCGGTGCTGCTCGGGATAATACCGGAACAGCAACGACCACGAGGTCGCCCACGGCGGGCTGGAGAGGGTCCACATCTCCGGCGTTTCGCCCGTCAGGCCGTATCCCGACACGTAGTACCCCTTGTACGGACCCGTGTAGAGGAACCACATGAAGTACCCTGTGACGCTATTGGCGCACAGCTGCGCCCGGCCAGCGTCATCGTAAAAGCTCATGTCGAAGGGGTCCACGTAGACCCAGCCCGAGGTCGCACACTCGGTCATGCCGGAGGTCACCGTCAGCGTCCACTCGTACCAGCCTGCGCCGTAATACGTGTGCACCGGATTGGCATCGGCGGAGGTCTCCCCGTCGCCGAAGTCCCACCAGTACTCGATCGGGTCGGCGCAGTCCTGCGCGTCCACCGTGGAGGTGAAGGTCACTTCCAGCGGCGCCACGCCGCTGTCGGGGGTGGCCGTCGCCGAGCAGCTCAGCAGGCAGACCGGCGCGCCGCCGCACGTGATCCGGCGGGAGGCCAGGCCGGTGTGGCTGAAGCTGCCGGTGGAGCCGCCGAGCTTGTAGATCTCGTTGTCGAGGACGGCCGCACTGGTGCGGAAGCAGGCAGACCCGGTGTAGGGACCGCCATCCACCCAGGCTCCGGCGTTGACGTCATAGAAGTACGCGCCCGTGCTGATCACGTCGTCCTGGTAGCCGCCCACGACCCAGAGCTGGGGGGTGCCGCCGGCGGACAGGGTTTGGGCATAACCCATGCCCATGCAGGTGAACGGAATCGCCGGGACATCGGCGTTCTCGGCGCCCCAGGTGCCCGTGGTGAAGTCATAGCACTGGGTGCTGTCCAGGTCGACCTCGACGTTCGTGCCGCCCGCAACGCACAGGAGTTTGTGGCCGTCGGACGGCCGGGTGAAAATGAACGCGGCGTGGAAGTCGCGGACCGAGGTGAAGCTGGGCAGCGGCGCCTGCCAGGCGTTGGCCACCGGATCGTAGACGTAGACCGTGGTCAGGTTGCCGCCGCCGGGGGCAGTGGCGCCGCCGGTGATGTACAGCAGGCCGGTGGCAGGATCCGCCACCCAGGCCGGCGCCCAGATCCCGGTGTAGGCCGGGGCCGTCCCGGAGGGCGATTCGTTCGTCCAGGTGTTGGTGTCCATGTTGTAGGACCACAGGCCGGTGAATCCCGCCGTGGTCGAGTCTCCGTACAGGTACACCTTGTTGCCCCAGACCGCACCGGAACGGGCGTAGTTGTACCCGAAGGGAGGGGTGGAGCCGGTGACGGTGGTCCAGGCGTTGGCCACGGGATTGTAGGTCCGCACATCCGCGGGGTAGTCATTGTTGTACCCCGTGATGGACCAGATCAAGCCCGCATAGCCGGCCACCACATTATCCATCCGGCCGGCATTGGGCTCGGTGGCGATGTCGTTCCAGGCGGCTTCGATCACCGTCTTGGTGATGGTGGCGGTGCCCGTGTATCCGCCGCCGGAGGCGGTCACCACCGCGGTGACGATCTCCCCATCGACCGTGCCGGAACCCGGCGTCAGGGACACGTCAAACGGCACCGTCTCGCCGTCGTCCGCGGTCACGCTGGCCGGGCCGGTCAGCACGCCGTTGGCCGTGGTCACGTCGTAGCTCAGGTTGAACGTGCCCGCGGCGCCGGAGTTGTTGAAGAGGTTCAGGGTGTGGGTCTGCGGCTCGCCCGGGCAGCCCGAAACGGCGAGGGCGTCCGGAGCGAAGTAAATCCCGTCCGCCAGGATCGGGACGACCGCCGGCGGGTTCACCATCTGGTCGCACGGGTAGGCCGACATGCTGGGCGGCGTGTAGTTGTCGCTGCTGCAGGGGTGGTGCGGCGCGGCGGCGTACCCATCCCCGTCCCAGTACCAGGAGACCTGCGCATTGCCCCCCGCCGCCGGGGTGGCGTTCACCATGTAATAGGCCACGCAGTGGTCGGTGGTCGACTGGTACCGCGAGTGGTAGATGTCGATCTCGTTGTAGACGCCCGCCGTCTCGTAATACCAGCTGAAAGATCCCCAGGAACCATTGTCGCAGGTCGGGGTGCCGACCACGGAGACGCTGTTGACCACCCAGCCGGTGGGGAATCTCAGCCAGACGTCGTACACGTACTCATAGTCGTTGGTGTACGACTCCGCCCGGAAGCAGAAATTGCCGGTGGTGCCGGGGATGTACCCGGTGTCTCCGCCCATGGACGGGTCGAAGACCACGTAGGATCCCGCCAGGGATTGGCCGGGCGGTTCCACCGGCGCCGTGCCCAGCGGGGGACGCGCGGCGACCGCCCACGTGCCGGCGAGGCACGCCAGCAGGAGGATCAGGACAGCGGGCGCCCGGCGCGCCGCAGTGGAAGCGGACAGACCTTGCATCATACGATTTCTCCTTGGGGAGGCTCCCCATTTAGAAGTTGGAACAGGATGAGTCCATGTCAGGAACATCGGCTCATTTACGCTGAAATTAAGAATTTTGAATTGTACTTCAAACACTCCTTACGTGGCAACTCCCTACATCACAATTTCGCGGTTCGTGGTTTCTGATCGCTCGGTTGCGGCTCTGAACCGCGCCGGGCCCTGGCGGTGAAAAAAAACGGCGCGGGGAAGGCCCCGCGCCGGTTGTGGCCGGTGTCCGCCGGACAGTCTAGAAGAAGTTGCAGCCGTCCGGATCGTCCGCCGTGTTGAGGTCGCTGATCGCCGACGTCAACTGATAGCCCCGCAGGTACAGCGTCCCCGCCGCCCGATGCTGCTCCGTGTAGTACCGGAACAGCATCGACCACGACGTCGCCCACGGCGGGCTGTAAATGGTCAGCAGCCCCGGCTCCGCGTCGGTGAAGGCATAGCCCCACACGTAGTACCCCTTGTACGGCCCGGAGAAAAGGAACCACATGTACAGCCCGGTCACGCTGTTGGCGCACAGCTGCCCCCGGCCCGCATCGTCGGTGAAGCTCAGGTCGAACGGGTTCACGTAGATCCCGCCCGACGTCTCGCACACCGTCGCCCCGGAGGTCACCGTCAGCGTCCACTCGTAGTAGCCGCCCTCGTAGTAGGTGTGGGTCGGATTCGGGTCCGCCGAGACTTCCCCGTCGCCGAAGTCCCACCAGTACTCGATGGGATCCACGCAGTCCATGGCCTCCACCGTGGAGGTGAAATTCACCTCCAGCGGCGCCACGCCGGTGGTCGGATCGGCTTCCGCCGCGCAGCTCAGCAGGCAGGCGGTCGTCTCAGTGCACTGGATATGGCGGGCGGCCACGCCGGTATAGCTGAAGCTGCCGGTGGAACCGCCGACCTTGTAGATCTCGTTGTCGAGGGTGACCGCGCTACCGCGGTAGGAGGCGGTGGCGCCGGCCGCGTCGCCGTCCGTCCATGTGCCGGCGTTCACGTCATAGTACGCCGTGCTGGCGGACAGTTCATCGGCAACCACGCCGCCGACCAGCCAGAGCTGCGGCTGGGTGCCCAGATGGACCTTCTGGGCGTAACCCATGGCCCACCAGTCCGCCGGGAGTGCCGGGACGTCGGCGTTCTCGGCGCCCCAGGTGCCGGTGGTGAAGTCGTAGCACTGGGTGCTGGTCATGCCGGCGCCGTTGTTCCCGCCGGCCACGCACAGCAGCTTGTGCCCGTCGGCCGGCCGGGTGAAGATGAACGCCGCGTGGAAGTCGCGGACCGACGTGAAGTTGGGCAGCGGCGCCTGCCAGGCGTTGGTCGCCGGATCGTAGACGTAGACTGTGCTCAGGTTGCCCGCGCCGGGGGTGGTGGCGCCGCCGGTCATGTACAGCAGGCCGGTGTCGGGATCGGCCACCCAGGCCGGTGCCCAGATGCCGGTATAGGCCGGGGCCGTGCCGGTGGGCGTCTCGTTCGTCCACACGTGGGTGTCCATGTTGAAGGACCACAGGCCGGTCATGGTAGGCGCGGCGTCCCCGTACAGGTACACCTTGTTGCCCCAGACGGCACCCGAGCGGGCGTAGTTGTTGGTGAACGGCGGATTGGAGCCGATGGACGTCCAGGTGTCGGTTGCGGGATTGTAAGTCCGCACATCGGTGGCGGCCCCGTACCCGGTGATGGACCACACCAGGCCGGCATACCCGGCCGTTACGTTGTCCATCCGGCCGGAGCTGGGCTCGGTGGCAATGTCGACCCAGTAACCGGAGGAGACCGTCTTGGTGATGGTGGCGGTGTCCGTGTATCCGCCGCCGGAGGCGGTCACCACCGCGGTGACGATCTCCCCGGGAAGGGTGCCGGAGCCCGGCGTCAGGGACACGTCAAACGTCACCGTCTCGCCGTCGTTGGCCGTCACGCTCGCCGGGCCGCTCAGCACACCGTTGGCCGTGGTCACGTCGTAGCTCAGGTTGAACGTGCCCGCGGCGCCGCTGTTGTTGAAGAGGTTCAGGGTGTGGGTTTGGGGCTCGCCCGGGCAGCCCGAAACGGCGAGGGCGTCCGGAGCGAAGTAAATCCCGGCCGCCAGAACCGGGATGACCGCCGGCGGGTTCACCATCTGGTCGCATGGGTATCCGCCCATGCTGGGCGGCGTGTAGTTGTCGCTGCTGCAGGGGTGGTGCGGCGCGGAGCCGTATCCATCCCCGTCCCAGTACCAGGAGACCTGCGCGTTGCCCCCCGCCGCCGGAGTGGCGTTCACCATGTAATAGGCTACGCAATTGTCCGGTGTTGAGGACTGGTACCGCGGATGGTAGATGTCGATCTCGTTGTAAACGCCCGCCGTCTCGTAATACCATTCGAATGTTCCAGGAAAGTACCCGTAGTAGCAGACGGGAGTGCCGTACACCGTCACGTTGTTGACAACCCAGCCGGTGGGGAATTTCAGCCAGACGTCGTACACCCACTCCCAATCGTTGGTGTATGTTTCCGCCCGGAAGCAGAAATTGCCTGTCACGCCGGGGATGAAACCGGTGTCTCCGCCCATGGACGGATCGAAGACCACATAGGACCCCGCCAAGGACTGGCCGGGCGGTCCCGCCGGCGCCGTGCCCAGCTCGGCCCGCCCGGCGACCGCCCACGTGCCGGCCAGGATCGCCAATACAAGAATCAGGGCAGCGGGCGCCGGCCGGCGCACCGCAGAGGAAGCGGATACTCCTTGCCTCATGTCGTTACTCCTCGGGGAGAATCCCCTGTTGTAATATGTCAAAACAGAACAAGTCCTTTTCAGGGACATCGGTGCTTTGCATATTTATTAATGTTTTGAATTTTACTTGAGGCAATCCACCATTGCAACCCCCAAGATATGCAAATATTTGTGAATTTTCCAACACATTATCGCCACATCTCCCCCAAGGTTTTTCCCCGACAGGAAATTCCTCTCGGCTCGGGCACGCAATCCAACGCTGAACGGCGCACTTCAAAACTGAGCGGAGATTCCTCCGTTTCCAGGCTCGCGGGATTTCGTTCAGCGTTCGGCGTTCGATGTTCAACGTTCGGCGTTCAGATTGAGATCCCGGTTTGCCTCCGCGTTTTCCGCGCCTGGCGGCGAAAAAAAACGGCGCGGGGGGAACCCCGCGCCGGTGGGTGATCTGAATCCGCTGACGGGCCTAGAAGATGAAGTCGCAGCCTGCCGGGTTGTTGGTGGTCAGCCGGTCGCTGATCGCCGAGGTCATCTGCCAGCCCCGCAGGTACAGCGTCCCCGCCGCCCGGTGCTGCCCCGGGTAGTACCGGAACAGCATCTGCCACGAGGTCATCCACGGCGGGCTGCTGATCGTCACCAGCCCCGGCACCTCGCTCACGAACGCCGTGCCGACGACCCACCACCCCTTGTACGGCCCCGCCATGATCGACCAAACGAAGGCCCCGGTCACGCTGTTGACGCACAGCCGCCCCCGCCCCGCGTCGTCGTAGAAGCTCAGGTCGAAGGGGTCCACTTCGATCGTGCCCGTGGCCGTGCACTCCGCCGCCCCCACCGTCACCGTCAGCGTCCAGTGGTACACCCCGCCGGAGTAGTACGTGTGGGTTGGGAACTGGTCCGTAGAGGTCTCGCCGTCGCCGAAGTCCCACTGGAACGCCACCGGATCCAGGCAGTTGCTCAGCCCCACGTTGCAGGTGAAGTTCACCTCCAGCGGCGCCAGCCCGCTGGTGGGGCTCGCCGACGCGTCGCAGCTCACCTCGCACACGCTCACCGTACCCCCGGCGGTGCACGTCTCGCCGTCGACCGTCACCGTCAGGGTGTAGTTGTAGGAGCCGCCATACTGGTAGGTGTGCGCCGGGTTCTGCTCGGTCGACGTATTGCCGTCGCCGAAGTCCCAGGCCCAGGCGGGCGTGCCCGCGCAGCCGGTGTAATCCACCGTGCCGGCGAACGCCACGTCCAGCGGGGCCGCGCCGGAGTCCGGCGTGGCCGTGGCCGTGCAGCCGCTCACGGTGCAGGCGATGCAGGGATTGCAGGCATACGTCGGGGGCGCCGAGACCACGATGTCGTCGACGTAGCAGTCGTTGCCGTAGGCGCTGGTGCCCAGCAGGCCGATCATGACGCCGGGCAGGCCGGTGTACGCCCCCAGATCGACGGTGTGCTGCGCCCAACCGGCGGTGCCGGTGTAACGCGGCACGGCCGTGCCGACATTCGCCCAGTTCGTCCCGCCGTCGGTGGACGCCTGCACCTGAACCGTGTCCGCGTTGGTGTACACGGTGTCATGGTACATCCAGAAGCTGAGGGACACCTGGGTGTAGGTGGAGAGATCCAGCGCCGTCCCGTAGTAGAGCCGGGTGCTGTTGCCGGAGCTGGCCGTCCAGGAATTGAAGCCGGCCATGTTGGGGACCGAGTGCGGTGTAACCCCGGAGGGATGGGCCGAAGTCGCATAGGTGATCCATTCGCCGGCGGTGCCGCTGACGTCGGCCACCACCCAACCGGCCGGGATCGCCGGGGGGGTGACGCCGGCAAAGTTCTGGCTGTAGATGATCCCATCCCAGGTCATCTGGCCGACCAGTAGCGTGAAAGCCCCAGTCCATGTGCCGACGGTTGCATCGATGTCCAGTACGAACTGGATCAGGGTGCCGCAGGGGATGTCCTCCGCCAACTGGACGGTGAAGTCCGTCTGGCCCGCCACCGTGGCGCCCGCGGCGATGTCGCCGAAATTGGCCGTTCCGTTCACCACCGTGACGCCGGGGGTGGGAGACATCAGGGTGGCAGTGACGGCGCTGGCGGTCGCATCCCCCGAGTTGGTCAGGCTGACGTTGATGGACAGGGTTTCCCCCGGGTCGGCAAAACCGTCGTCGTCCCCTGGACCGCCGCTGGGACAGGTGTCCGTCCAGATATTGCCGGCGTAGGCCAGGACGGGACCGCCGACGTGGATGGTGATCGAGTCGACATACATGTTGTTGCCGTACGCGCCGATCCCCAGGAACCCCACCATGACGCTGGCCTGGCCGAGGTAGGTCGACAGGTCGATGGAATGCAGGGCCCAGCCGGTGGATCCGTTGTACCGCGGCACGGCCGTGCCCACGTCGATCCAGTTGGCGCCGCCGTTGGTGGACACCTGGACCTGGATCCGGTCGTTGGCCGTGGTGTAGCCGGTATCATGGTACATGTAGAAATTGACAGTGGCCGGGGACTGCCCGTAGGTCAGGTTGAGCGCCGTCTGGTAGTAGAGGCGGGTGCTGTTGCCCGAGGTGGCGGTGAAGGAGTTGAACTTGGCCATCCGAGTCCCGGCATACGGGCTGCAGGTGGGAAAGGTGCCGCTCGACTCGGTGGTCCAGTTGCCGCTGGTGCCGGTCACGTCCAGCTGGGCCCAGCCGGCCGGCAGGGGCCCGGCCGAGCCGGCGGTCCCCTCGAAGCCTTCGAACACGTTGACCTGGGCGGCCGCCGCTCCGGCCAGGAGCAGGACCAGCAGGCCGACGCCCAATAAATTCCTCCCGTGCATACATCCTCCTATCCGACAAATTGGAATTGCATCCCAGGGACACGATCCGTGCCTACGCCATTTGAACGGGACCCACCCGAGCCGCGCATGGTGACATCCAATCACTGCTAATGTTGGAAACATGATATCGCAACCGTTCCGATCCGTCAACGGTAGCGTCCGCTTCCCAGGAGCCGCAAGCCGAACGCTGAATATCGAACGCCGAACGCTGAACGAAATCCAGCGAGTCCGGAGGTGGAGGAATTCCCGTTCAGCGTTCAACGTTCGGCGTTCAACGTTCGGCGTTCGGTTTGCCCTACATTGCCTGCGCCTACTTTCCGGATTGTGTTTCTGGCCTTTCGTGCGGTTCGTGGTTTCTGATCGCTCGGTTGCGGCTCTGAACCGCGCCGGGCCCTGGCGGTGAAAAAAAACGGCGCGGGGAAGGCCCCGCGCCGGTTGTGGCCGGTGTCCGCCGGACAGTCTAGAAGAAGTTGCAGCCGTCCGGATCGTCCGCCGTGTTGAGGTCGCTGATCGCCGACGTCAACTGATAGCCCCGCAGGTACAGCGTCCCCGCCGCCCGATGCTGCTCCGTGTAGTACCGGAACAGCATCGACCACGACGTCGCCCACGGCGGGCTGTAAATGGTCAGCAGCCCCGGCTCCGCGTCGGTGAAGGCATAGCCCCACACGTAGTACCCCTTGTACGGCCCGGAGAAAAGGAACCACATGTACAGCCCGGTCACGCTGTTGGCGCACAGCTGCCCCCGGCCCGCATCGTCGGTGAAGCTCAGGTCGAACGGGTTCACGTAGATCCCGCCCGACGTCTCGCACACCGTCGCCCCGGAGGTCACCGTCAGCGTCCACTCGTAGTAGCCGCCCTCGTAGTAGGTGTGGGTCGGATTCGGGTCCGCCGAGACTTCCCCGTCGCCGAAGTCCCACCAGTACTCGATGGGATCCACGCAGTCCATGGCCTCCACCGTGGAGGTGAAATTCACCTCCAGCGGCGCCACGCCGGTGGTCGGATCGGCTTCCGCCGCGCAGCTCAGCAGGCAGACCGGAGTCGTCCCGCCGCAGACGACGTTCCGGTTGCACCCGCTGGAGTAAGTGAAGCCGCCCGTGGCACCGTCGATCTTGTACACCTGGTTGTCGAGGGTGGTGGCGCTGGTGCGATAGGTGCCGATGGCCCCGTACGGTCCGCCATCCACCCAGGCGCCGGTGTTCACATCATAGTAGTAGGCGGCGTTGGTGACGGTGGCGCCGCTGTAGATCGCCCCGCCGAGGATCCAGAGCTGCGGCCCGGTCACCGGATCCACCTTCTGGGTGTAGCCCATTCCGAAATTATCCACGGACAGTGGCGGCACATAGGCGTTCTCGGCGCCCCACGTGCCGGTGGTGAAATCGTAGCACTGCGTACTGGTCAGTACTGTGCCGGCGGAAATGACCCCGCCCGCGATGCATAGCAGCTTGTGACCATCGCCGGGCCGCGTGAAGATGAACGCGGCGTGGAAGTCCCGGGCCGTGGTGAAGTTGGGCAACGGCGCCTGCCAGGCGTTCATAACCGGATCGTAGACATACACCGTGGCCAGGTCTCCGCCGCCGGGGGTGGTGGCGCCGCCGGTCATGTACAGCAGGCCGGTGGAGGGGTCGGCAACCCAGGACGGCGCCCAGATGGCGGTGTAGGCCGGAGCCGTGCCGGAAGGCGTTTCGGCCACCCACGTGTTGGTATCCATGTTGTAGGACCACAGCCCGGTGTACGCGCCGGTGGCATCCCCATAGATGTATACCTTGCCGCCCCAGTGCCCGCCGGAACGGGGGTACCCGCTGGAGCCGAAAGGCGGGGCGGAGGCGGGAACGGCGGACCAGGCATCGGCTGCCGGGTCATAGGTGTTCACCCCGGTGGCGCTGCCATACCCGGCGATGGACCAGACCAGGCCGGCATAACCGGCCGCCACGTTGTCCATCAGGCTGCCGAGATCCGGGGCGATATCCACCCAGCCGCCCGCGTCCACCGTCTTGGTGATGGTGGCGGCGTCGGAGTAGCCCCCGCCCGAAGCGGTAACCACGCCGGTGACAATCTCCCCCTCGATCGTGCCGGACCCCGGGGTCAGATACACGTCAAAGTTCACCGTCTCGCCGTCGTTCACGGTCACGCTGGCCGGTCCGGTCAGCATGCCGTTGGCGGTGGTCACGTCGTAGCTCAGGTCGAACGTGCCCACCGCGCCGGTCAGGTTCATGAGGTGCAGCGTGTGGGTCTGGGGCTCGCCCGGGCAACCGGAGGCGGTGAGGGCGTCCGGCAGAAAGAGGATCTGGGGCACCACCTCGCCGACAGGGATGACCGCCGGAGGATTCACCATCTGGTCGCAGGGATAGGCACTCATGGTGGGCGGCGTGTAGTTGTCACTGCTGCAGGGATGGTGCGGCGCATAGTTGTAGCCGTCCCCGTCGTAATACCACGACACATTGGCGTCCGTGGCCCCGGGCCCCGGCGTGGCGTTGACCATGTAATAGGCCACGCAGTAGTCGGTGTACGCCTGGTACCGGGGGTGATAGATGTCGATCTCGTTGTAGACGCCCGCGGTTTCGTAGTCCCAGGACAAGGTCCCCCAGGAGCCGCCGCCGGTGCAGGTAGGGGTCCCGACCACGGAAACGTTGTTGACCACCCACCCGGTGGGAAATTTCAGCCAGATGTCGTACACGTATTCCCAGTCATTGGTGTACGACTCCGCCCGGAAGCAGAAGTCCGCGGGGAGGCCAGGTTGGTAGTTGGTGGCCCCGCCCATGGACGAATCAAAGACCACGTAGGATCCCGCCAGGGACTGGCCCGGGGGTCCCGCGGGCGCCCGGCCCGTGCTGGCCACCTGGGCGATCGCCCACGTGCCGGCCAGGAGCGCCAGCAGGAGGATCAGGGCAGCGGGCGCAGTCCGGCGGCCCGCTGAGGAAGCGAATGGATGTTGCCTCATGTTGCCTCTCCTTGAAGGGAACGCCCCCTCAATAAAATGGTTGCATGGATGAATGCACGCCGATGAAATAAACCGCCGACCTGATTGATTACTTAATGGTTGTATTTTACCCCATGGAATCGACCCTTGCAACTGCATTTGCCGACATTTTTCGCGCAGAAAGCCGACATGTATCCTCCATTTTCTGCGACGCTCGCCGGCAGCGCCTCCCCCGACGGGCCTCCGGTCTGGTATAATGCGCGGGTCGCAGGGAGGCGAACGCCATGCCGCCGGCCCGACCGGTCATTCGCGAGATCCAGGTCAAGGGGGCGCTGACCCCGTCGCGCATCCCCGGCATCGACTACTCGCTGAATCCCTACCTGGGCTGCGCCTTCGGCTGCTCCTACTGCTACGCGGACTTCATGCGGAAATATTCGGGGCACGCCGAGCCGTGGGGCGGCTTCGTGGACGCCAAGGCCAACGTGGCCGACTGCCTGGCGCGGGAGCTGCGGCGGAAGCGGCCCGGCCACGTGAGCCTCAGCCTGGTGACCGACCCGTACCAGCCGGCGGAGCGGCGATTCGGGTTGACACGCCGCTGCCTGGAGCTGCTGCGGGACGCCCCGGCGTTCACCGTCAGCATCCTGACCCGCTCCCCACTGGTCGCGCGGGACCTGGAACTGTTTCAGAGCCTGCCCTCCGTGGAGGTGGGCCTGTCCATCGGCACCGACGACGACGCCGTGCGCGCCCGGCTGGAGCCGCGCGCCCCGGCCATCCCCCTGCGGGTGGAGGCGCTGCGGCGGCTCCGGGCCGGCGGCGTGCGGACCTACGCCTTCATCGGCCCGCTGCTGCCCATGGACCCGGAGCGGCTGGCCGGGATGCTGGCCGGCGCCGTGGATTACGTCTACATTGACAAGATGAACTATCCCTGGCGGATCCGGTCCCGCTACCGGGAGAACGGCTGGGACGCGTTCCTGGAGCCGGCGTATTTCCAGCGCACCGCCGCGGTGCTATCCAGGCGGCTTGCGGACGCCGGCGCAGAGATCCACTGCGTCATGAACGGAGAGGAGACCTGAGAAGATGAGGGGATCCTATTTGCCATTCGCCATTGATCAATTGCCATCTGCCATTTCAATCCAGAGCCCGACTGACATTCGTGGTGCCGGTGCGCCGTTTCGCCGGTGCGCCGTTTCGCCGTTTCTCCAATGCGCCGGTGCGCCGTTTCGCCGTTTCGCCGTTTCCCTCTCCCCCCGTCCCCCCGTCTCCCCGTCACCCCGTCGTCTGCCCATCTACCCGGACCGGGAGGTGCGGAGATGATCCGGGCGCTGCGGTCTCTCTGGATCTGGGGCGCCATCGCCGCTATCGTGCTGGTCGGCTTCCCGCTGGTGGCCCTGGCGCGGCTGTTCGACCGCGATCCGGCGCGCTACCGCACCGGCCGGATGCTGCGGCGGCTCGGCGTACCCATGGGCTGGGTGAACCCGGCCTGGCGGGTGCACATCTCCGGCGAGCGCATCGACGATCCCCGCCGGCCCTACGTCGTGGTCAGCAACCACCAGTCCCAGGCCGACATCCCGCTGATCTCCCACCTGCCGTGGGAGATGAAATGGATCGCCAAGGAGGACCTGTTCCGGGTGCCCTTCGTCGGCTGGATGATGCGGCTGGCCGGCGACATCCCGCTCGACCGGGACGACCGCCGCGCCGGAGCGCGGGCCCTGCTGGAGGCGCGGCGCTACCTCGAAAAGAGTTGCTCGGTCATGATCTTCCCTGAGGGCACCCGGTCCCCCGACGGCCGGGTCCGCCGGTTCACCGACGGGGCGTTCCTGCTGGCCGTCCGCGCCGGCGTGCCCGTGCTGCCCCTGGCGGTGGAGGGCTCGCGGGACTGCCTGCCCAAGCAGAGCTGGATCTTCGGCGACACCCAAGACATCCACCTGATGGTGCTGCCGCCGGTGGACACGGCCGGCCTCGGCCCGGCCGACGTGGGCGTGCTGCGGGACCGGGTCCGGCGGATGATCGTCGAGAAGGTCGCCGCCTGCCGCGGCGTCCCGCCCGCCGAGGTTGACGCCCTGGCGGAAGCTCCGTCCGGCGAATCCGATTCCTGAAAGACCCCTGACAGACGCGGATCGACGCGGATGGACGCGGATCGGGAGCCGGGCCGATCCGCGGAATCCGCGTGAATCTGCGTCGAGCTCCAACCCGGAGCCAATCCTGCGATTCCGGCCAATTCGGCCCAACCGACTTGTTCATGCAAATCATACAAGACAGACGTAACTATCGAATTTTCCAATGTATTGTAAATAAACAAAATATCTGTATCACCCGCCCCCGGTTGCGAGCTTTTTCATTCCCGATTCGGAAAAATCCCCGGCTCCCCCGTTTGATCCCGTGACGGATCCTTCGGACGGAGGTGGCCATGCTTTGCCGGGTGATCAGCACCGCCCTGTACGGGCTCGACGCGTTTCCGGTCAACGTGGAGGTGGACCTCAGCCCCCGCGGGCTGCAGCAGCGGATGAACACGGTCGGCCTGCCCGACGCCACGGTGAAGGAGAGCAAGGAGCGGGTCCTGGCCGCCATCAAGAACTCCGGCTTCATCCTGCCCGAGGACAACATCACCGTGAACCTGGCCCCCGCCGACCTCCGCAAGGAGGGCTCGGCCTTCGACCTGCCCATCGCCGTCGGCATCATCGGCGCCAACGCCGAGCTGGACAACTTCGACCGCCTGGGCGGCTGCCTGCTGGTGGGGGAGCTGTCGCTGGACGGCGCGCTCCGGCCCATCCGCGGCGCCCTGTCGGTGGCGGTGGCGGCCCGCGCCGCCGGCATCAAAGAACTGGTCCTGCCCCGCCACAACGCCCGCGAGGCGGCGGTGGTGGAGCAGGTCCGGATTTACGGGATGGACCACCTGAAGGAGGTGGTGGCCTACGTCAACGGCTTCTCCGATCCCGCCCCGACCGAGCTGGACTGGAAAAAAATCCTGGCTGGCGCCAGCGAGTACCGGGTCGACTTCGCCGACGTGCGCGGGCAGACCCAGGCCAAGCGCGCGCTGGAGGTGGCCTGCGCCGGGGGGCACAACGTCTTGACCATCGGCCCGCCCGGCTCGGGCAAGACCATGCTGGCCCGCCGCATTCCCACCATCCTGCCGCCCATGTCCTTTGAGGAGGCCATCGAGACCACCAAGATCCACTCGGTGGCCGGGATCCTGACGCGGGAGGAGGGCCTGGTGGGGCGGCGGCCGTTCCGCTCGCCCCACCACACCATCTCCCACGCCGGCCTCATCGGCGGCGGGATGATCCCCCGCCCCGGCGAGGTCAGCCTGGCCCACAACGGCGTGCTGTTCCTGGACGAGCTGCCCGAGTTCCAGCGCCGGGTGCTGGAGGTGCTGCGCCAGCCCATGGAGGACGAGGTGGTCACCATCGCCCGCGCGGCCATGAGCCTGACCTTCCCGGCCCGCTTCATGCTGGTGGCAGCCATGAATCCCTGCCCCTGCGGCTACTACGGCACCGAGAAATGCCAGTGCCACCTCGGCGCGGTTCATGCGTACATGCAGCGGATCTCCGGGCCGCTCATGGACCGGTTCGACATCCAGCTCCACGTGCCCGCCGTGGCCTACCGGGAACTGCGGGACAAGTCGCCGGGGGAGTCCTCGGCGGCGATCCGGGACCGCGTCTGCGCCGCCCGCGAGCGGCAGACCCGCCGGTTCCGGGACGAGGGTATCTACTGCAACGCCCGAATGAACTCGCCCATGATCCGGCGCCACTGCCCGCTGGACGACACCGGCGAGGCGATGCTGGAGGAGGCCATCCGGAGGATGGGATTCTCCGCCCGGGCCCACGACCGGATCCTGAAAGTGGCCCGGACCATTGCCGACCTGGAGGGCGCCGACGCCATCGAGGCCGACCACCTCTCCGAGGCCATCCAGTACCGGAACCTCGACCGGGTCTTCCACAGCGAGATTTTGCTGACGCGGTCGAATGCGGGGCAGGGATTGTTTTGAGGATTGGCAGTATTGCGATCGGAATCGTCGATCGTAATCGTAATCGTGCTCGTAATCGTACTATTGGAGGGTGCCGTGCCGTTCGATCATGAACAACTCGATGCGTACAAGATCAGTTTGGAATTCGTCAAGGTTGTGGACGCGCTTCTGGAGCGAAAGGGAATTGTCCCCAAGGCTCCGCGAGATCAGTTGGGGAGATCCAGCCTGTCGATTCCTCTCAACATCGCTGAAGGGAATGCCAAATGGACGCCAGGCGAGAGGCGCCGCTTCTTTGAAATCGCCCGGGGCTCCGCGATGGGAAGCGCGGCGATTCTGGACGTGCTGAATGTAACCAACGTTGTATCGCCGTCGGAGATCCGCGAAGCCAAGGGGCTTCTTGTGAGAATAGTATCCATGTTGACTCGAATGGTCGAGACCGAGAGTATGCACTTGCGTTGAGGTTACAAGCTCAACTTGGTATTGGCTGTCCACGGTAAGACTGTTGATTCAAAGAGTGTTATGAGCGAACGCAGGGATGGAGGCATGACGATCTCGAGGGCGATTACGAGGACGATTACGATTACGATCGACGAGTACGATCGATTGTTCAACTGAGGCGAATACCATGAGTGGCAACAACGATCGATATCGCAGCGGCCACCGCCACCGCCTCCGCCAGCGGCTCCTGGCCGGGGGCCGCCAGGCCATGGCCGACCACGAGCTGCTGGAGCTGCTCCTGGCCTACGCCATCCCCCGGAAGGACACCAAGCCCCTGGCCCGGGACCTGCTGGCCCGGTTCGTTTCCCTGGCCGGCGTGCTCCTCCAGGACGTCGAACGCCTCCGGGAAACGCCGGGGCTCGGGGAATCCACCCTCGCCTTCCTGCGGCTGGTCCGGGAGCTGCTCGCCCGGATGCTCGAGGCGGAGGTGGACAGCGGCCTCCGGATCTCCTCCCCCGAAGACGTCGCCGACTACGTCCGCCTCAGCCTCGGCGCCGAGCCGCGGGAGTGCGTCCTGGCCCTTTGCCTCAACTCCGCCAACCGCCTCGTCCACCGGACCATCGTCGCCGAGGGTACCGTCAACCAGTCGCCGGTCTACCCCCGCGAAGTCGCCCGCCTGGCGCTCCTCCACGGCGCCACCGCCCTGATCCTGATCCACAACCACCCCAGCGGCCAGCCGCTGCCGTCGGAGGAGGACAAGGCCATGACCCGGCAGCTGGCCGACGCCCTGGCCCGGCTGGACATCCGCCTGCACGACCACCTCGTCGTCACGCCGGCCAGCGTCTACAGCATCATGACCGGCCGGATGGTCCATCCCGCCCCGGCCGCCGCCTCTCCCTGAGCCGACAACCGCCCGCTTCCCTTCCCGGGCAGGCCGTGCTATCCTCTCTCCCCTTGGCTGGGATGCATCGCGAGCTTGTGCGCATCTGTACGTAACTTGATGGGGGAGATCGGCCATGCACCCGGATGAACAGACGTATCCGCCCGAGCCGCTCCGGGAGATCGAATCCCTGCGGGAGCGCATCGCCCGGCTGGAGGAGGAGGCCCGCCGCGGCCTGGCCGTGGAAACCGAACTCCGGAAGGAACGGTCCGCCCTGCTGCAGATCATCCACACCATGCCCCAATCCATCTTCTGGAAGGACCGGTGCAGCGTCTTCCTTGGATGCAACGAGGCGTTCGTGCGGGCGGTGGGCCTCAACGGCCCGGCGGATGTCATCGGGAAGACGGATTTTGACATGCCCGTGCCGCGCGAGGATGCCGAGGTCTATGTCGCGGACGACCGCGACGTGATCACATCGGGAAAGCCGAAGCCCCATATCATCGAGCCGATCCGTAAACCGGACGGCAGCCGGATCTGGGTCGACACCACCAAGGTGCCCCTGACCGACGGCGATGGACAGGTGATGGGTGTACTGGGCGTGTACGAGGACATCACCGACCGCGTCCGGGGGGAGGCCGCGCTGCGCGAATCCCGCCGCATGCTCCAATTGGTGCTGGACACGATTCCGGTCCGGGTGTTCTGGAAAGACCGGAACTCGGTTCTGCTCGGCTGCAACCGCCTCTTCGCCGCCGACGCCGGTGTGGCCTCGCCCGAAACGATCATCGGCAAGACCGATTACGAGATGGGCTGGCGGGACCAGGCTGAACAGTACCGCGCCGACGACCAACTGGTCATGAGCACCGGCAATCCCAAGCTGAACTACGAGGAACCTCAGACGACCCCGAAGGGAGAGACGATCTGGCTGCGGACCAGCAAGATCCCCCTCCGCGACGAGACCGGCGAAATCATCGGCATCCTGGGCACCTACGAGGACATCACCGCCTGGAAGAACGCCCAGGAGGAACGCCGGCGCCTCGAGGCCCAGTTGCAGCACACCCAGAAGCTGGAGAGCCTCGGCGTGCTGGCCGGCGGCATCGCCCACGATTTCAACAACCTGCTGACGGCGATCCTGGGCAACGCCGAGTTGGCGCTCATCGAGGCGCCGGCGCCGTCGACCTCCCGGACCTGCCTGGAGGAGATCGACAAGGCCTCCCGCCGGGCGGCCGGCCTGTGCCAGCAGATGCTGGCCTATTCCGGGCGCGGGCACTTCGTCATCGAGCCGGTGTCGCTCAACGACGTGGTGATCGACATGACTGCCATGCTGGAAATGTCCATCACCAAGAAGGCCCGGCTCCAGTCTGACCTGGCGGCCGACCTGCCGGCCATCCAGGCTGACGTGACCCAGATCCGCCAGGTCCTGATGAATCTCGTCACCAACGCCTCGGAGGCCATCGGCGACCGCGGCGGCGTCATCACCATTCGCACCGGCTCGGGCCATTGCGGCGAGGGGGACCTGCGGGAGACTTACTTCACCGAAGACCTCCCGGAGGGGCGGTACGTTTTCCTCGACGTGGCGGATGGCGGGTGCGGCATGACACCGGAAGTGCGGGCACGCATCTTCGATCCCTTCTTCACCACGAAGTTCGCCGGCCGGGGCCTGGGTTTGGCCGCGGTGCTGGGGATCGTGCGCGGCCACCGCGGGGCCATCCGGGTGCGCAGCGAGGCGGGGCGGGGAACGGCCATCCGGATCTTTTTCCCCGCCAGCGGGGAGCGGCTCCCCGCGGAACCCGCAGTCCCTCCCGCCGAAGCGGAATCCTGGACGGGCTGGGGGCTCCTGCTCCTGGCGGAGGACGAGCCGGCCGTGCGCGACGTGGCCCGGCGGATGGTCGAGGCCATCGGATTCCGGGTGATCACCGCCGCCGACGGTCGCGAGGCCCTGGAACAACTCCACCGCCACCAGACGGAACTGCGGGCCGTGCTGATGGATCTGACCATGCCCCTCCTGGATGGCGCAGAGGCATTCCAGGCGATGCACCAGGCCGCTCCGCACATTCCGGTGATCCTGTCCAGCGGCTACAACGAGCAGGAGGTTTCGGAACGCTTCAGCGGTAGCCGGCCGGCCGGGTTCATCCAGAAGCCCTACCAACTGGAGACCTTGCGCAGCACGCTTCGGGCGGCTCTTGCCGGAGGCGCTTCCCCGCGCCGGCCGGGCGACCTCCCCCCCGGCGGATGAAACGTCCGGCGGCGTCTTTCGGTTTGACCGGAAAGGCACTCCCGATTACAATAGACCCGAGGTGGACAACCTGTATGGCCACAGGGGCGCGCGAGGATTTCACATCCCGCTGGCAGTTTTATCTCGGGCTGGCTCTGATTTTCGGCGCCGGGTTCATCGCCATTTACGGGAACTACTGGCTGCGAACCTGCCCCCGGCTCCCCTTCAAGGTGGAAACGGAAGGCCTCCACCTCACCGTCCGGGAGGCCGACTCCGGCGCCCCCCTCCAGCCGGGCGACGTTCTCGCCTCGATCGACGGCATGCCCCTTGACGAGCACAGTCGCAGCTACCCCCTCTCCGGGCTCCTCCGCGGCGGCAGCGAGTACAATTTCGTCGTCTACCGGAACGGGCAGGAAATCGCCCTGCGCCTCTTCATCCAGCCCTTCTATCCCCCCGCCATCACGTGGCTGATCCTGCTGGTGGCGATTTCCATCCTGGCCGTCTCGCTGTTCACCTTCTTCCTGAAAAACGACACGCCCGCCATGCTGAACTTCGTGGCCGCCCAGGCCTGCCTGGCCATCTTGAGCGCCTCCCTCCACCCCAGCACGTACATCATCTACCTGTACTTCTGGATCTTCTTCTTCCTGACCCCGCCCCTCCTGTTCCGCATGATCGCCGTCCTGCCCGAGGACGGGCTCCTCTGGCAGCGGATGCGGCGGCCGTTCCAGGTCTTCATGGGCTGGGGCATCCTGGCCGCCACCCTCGCCGCCATCTACCGGACGGGGCAGCATTTTTACGGGGCGTTCTTTCTGCACCACCAGGACCTGTTCTCCCGCCTCTGGATGATCATGACCATCCTCAACGGCCTGGTGATCTTCTCGATGGCGATCCTGGCCGCGACCCGGCCTTTCCAATGGGTCCGCTCACTCCCCGCGCGCCGCAAGCTGAAGTGGGTCCTGTGGGGCACGGTGGCCGGCGTGGGGCCGTACATCCTCTTCTACTACATCCCCCACCACATGCTGTCCATCTACGGCGACCAGGCGATCAATACCGCCCTTTCCATCACCTTCCCCTTCTTCATCCTGGTCCCGCTGGCCACCGCGGGGGTGGTCATCCGCTACCACTTCTTCGACATCGACTTCCTGGTCCGCAAGACCATCACCTACTTCCTCACCATGCTGATCCTGTCGGTGGCCTCCTTCCTGACGGCGCTCGCCATCGGGAATTGGCTGATGCCCGAGACCACCACCGGCCTGCCCTTCTACTGGGTCATCCCCCTGCTGATGACCCTGTTCTTCTGGCCGCTGCAGATGCAGATCCGGCGGTTTGTGGAGCGGCGGTACCAGCGGTTCGACTACGACCTGCTGGAGACGCTGGAGAAGCTCTCCTCGCAATTGTGCGACACCACCTCCCGGGAAGACGTCATGGAGGTGACGGCGCGGTTCATCACCCGGCTGACATCGCCGGAGCGCCTCCTCTTCGTGTTCCAGGACCGCGCCGGCCGGATCACCCCCGGCCACTCCGTGAACGTACCCCGCCCCTTCCTCGACTGGCTGGAGAAAACCCGCTTCGACGCGCTTTTCGGCGGCGGCGACCCGCAGGCCACCGCCACCTTCGCCCTTCACAGCATCACCGCCGACTTCGTCGTGACGCTGCCCCTGCACGTGGCCGGCCAGCCGCGGGGCCTGCTCCTGCTGGGGCGCAAGAGCGGGCAGTCCGCCTACTCCGAGAAGGACAACCGCTTCCTGAACATCCTGGCCGACCAGGTCAGCCTGGCGCTCCGCTCGGTGGGCAGCATCGAGATCCCGCCAGAGGAGACCACCGTCGATCCGGCCCAAGCCCTCAACACCTTCTGGCAGAGGATCCAGACGCTGAAGCAGGAGAAGGAGCACCTGGAGAAGCTGGCCATCACCGACCCGCTCACCGGCTTCTACAACCGGCGGCTCCTGTACACCGCCCTGCAGGGGGAGATCCACCGCGCGCAGCGGTTCTCCGAGTCTTTTGGGATCCTGATGATGGACCTGGACCACTTCAAGCGGGTGAACGACTCGCTGGGCCACGCCGCGGGGGACCAGGTGCTGAAGACGGTGGCCGAGACCATCCGCCGCTCGATCCGCCTCACCGACCTGCCGTGCCGCTTCGGCGGCGAGGAATTCGTCATCCTGCTGCCGCACGTCACCCCGGCCGGCCTCAAGCAGGCTGCTGAAAAAATCCGCCAGGCGGTGGAGGAGTGCGAGATCAAGGCCGGCAACGAGACAGTCCGCATCACCATCAGCGTCGGGGCGTCCATCTTCCCCAGCCTGTCACCCCTCCCCGACACCACCACCAACCTGCTGCTGCACCAGTCGGACCGGGCGCTCTACTACGCCAAGTACCACGGGCGGAACCAGTCCGTGCTGTACGACGACCTGCCCGACAGCTGGAAGTTCTCCGGCCCCCCTCCGGTCCCCGAAAACGGCGACGTCTGACCCGGCCCCTTAGGGGATGGCGAAGTCGGCCACGTGCGGCGTCGCCAGTTCCAGGTAATCGGTCAGCTTCATCCGGATCGACTCCCGGTGGGTGCCGGCCTGAAAGGTGATCTCCGCGTTTTCGCTGATCTTCTTGTCGAGGAAGAGGGTCAGGTTGAACAGGTTGCCGAACGGCGGCATGGCCCCCGTCTCGCAGCCGGGGAACAGCTCCTGGAATTCTCGCTCCGTGGCCAGGCGCAGGTCCACCTTGCCCAGGGTCTTACCCAGCTTGGCCAGATCCACCTTGCAGTTCGCGCACAGGGCGGCCATGTAGTACATCTCGCCTCCCCGCAGCATGACCACCTTGACCATCTCGCGCCCGGGGACGTGCTCCACCGCGGCCAGCTCCTGGGCGGTGTACGCCTCGGCGTGCGCGTGCACGTGGTAGGGCTTGCCCGTCTGGTCCAGGAACTCCTTCAGACGACGGTTGATTGGCATGATGCCCCTCCGTATCGAAATATGGTTGGGATCGAGAGTGGAACTGGATTGATTATAGCACAGCCGCCCCCCTCCGAGGGGAGGCCCCGCCCCGGCCGTGGGAATGGGCAGTAGGAGGGCACGGAAAGGAGAAAATGATAAGGACTCCCGGCAAGACCTTTGCTATAATTATTTAGTGAACCATCCCAATCCGCCTCAATTCTGGAATCTCCGATTCCGCCACGCCGCCGGAGTGGTGCATCGAGATATCGGCGGAGAGCACCTGCTCGTTCCCGTCAAAGGCCGCCTGGTCGACCTGCGGGCGATCTTCAGCTTGAATCCAATCGCCGCGGATATCTGGGCAAGGCTCGACGGTTGCCGGGAACTCAGCGCCATTCGAGACGAACTGCTGGCCGAATACGACGTGCCGGAGGATGTTCTCGAGTCCGATGTCCGCGAAATCCTCGCCCGGTTGGCCGATTCCGGACTGATAGAGGTGGTCCCGTGACCGTTTGCCGCCCGAGCATCCCCCTGGTGGGCGAGGCGGAGCTGCGGCGAATCCGGGATGTTTTCCTCAGAAAAAGGGTCCCCCTGCTGGGCAGCCTGGAGCTGACCCGGCGCTGCAATCTGCGTTGCCTTCACTGCTACGCCGGGCCGGCTGAAGCTGGGAAACAGTCGGAGTTGGCCGCCGAGCGGTGGCTTGACATCCTGGGCCAGATGGCTTCCGCGGGCTGCCTCAACCTCCTGATCACCGGGGGGGAGCCCCTGCTCCGACCGGATTTTCCGGCCATCTATCAGCGGGCGAAAGAGGCGGGGATGCTGATCACGATTTTCAGCAATGCCACCCTCATCACCCCGGCCATCATCAGCCTTTTCCGGGAGTGGCCCCCGGAAGAGGTGGAAGTCACGATTCTGGGAGCCACGGCGGCAACCCACGACCAGCTGGCCGGCGTGCCCGGATCGTTTCGCCGCTTTCTGAAGGGGTTCAGATCTCTGCTGGACGCAGGCATCCCGGCGGCCCTGAAGACTGTCATCATGCGGCCCAACCGATCCGAGCTGGGCGCCATGGAAACCATCGCCCGGGACCTTGGCGTCGCCTTCCGCATCGATCCGGTCATTTTCCCGCGCTTCGACGGGGACCGTTCGCCCTTGGAATTGCGCCTTTCACCCCGGGAAGCGGCCGCCGCGGATTTCAACGATTCGGAGCGGAGCGAGAAGTGGAAAGCCACAATGGAGGAACTTTCCCGGCTCTCGCCCCCCGCGGATGGCCACCTGTTCCTTTGCGGCGCCGGGCAATCCAGTTTCCATGTCGATCCGGCCGGCATCCTGACTCCCTGCGTGATGCTCCGGAAACCTTCCTACGAGCTGACACGCGGATCGTTTGCGGATGGATGGGCCGCGCTCGCCGGGCTGCACGAGCTCGAAGCACCGGCGGACTACCCGTGCCGGGGGTGCAGCCTGACTCCCATCTGCGGGGTCTGCCCGGCACATTCGCTGCTTGAGACGGGTGCGGCCGACCGGCCGCCCACTTTTTGTTGTGAATTGTCGCAAGAGCGGTTTATAATGATCACTTCCATGAATCAAGCGAAGGATGGTGGTATATGAGCCAAGACAGCCAAACGCCGGGAAAGAAGACTTGGGAGAAACCCGAAGTCCGGGCCATCCCGCTGAACACGGAGGAGGTCTTGGCCGTCGGTTGCAAGATGAGATATGGTAGCACCAGAAATCTCGGTGATAAGAATAATTGCGGAATCGTCCAGGGCTGCCAGCAGGATGGTTCTTGAACCGTTCAATCCGGTAGATTTCTCCCTTTGTGAATTTCGAAGCCACGTTTCACATCGCCCGGTTTGAGTACCGGCTTCACTCCGCCGGATATCCTCTCCGGTTGACTTCCGATCCCTCGTACGGCCCATTTCTCGGAGCGGTCTCCTCCCCCGGCAGGATCTGCCCTGTCCAGATAGAGATTCGCGTAGGAGCGCCGCGGATTGAACCCTGCTGGCGGCTGGTCTTCGAGGCAGGGGAGATCTGGCGACTGTTCGCCTCGGGCGATCGCCGGATGATCGCGAGATATGCGGACAATCCTCCCGAAATTCTGTGCACCGCCTGTCTGGATGAGGCGGCCGGATCGGTGGACATCACCTGCTCGAAGCGAATGCTGGTTCACACGAGGGAGGGCCTTTTTTTGCAGAATCCGGCCCAATACCCGCTGGACCAGCTTTTCCTGATCCACGCGTTGGGCCCGCGAGGGATCCTGTGCCATGCCGCCGGAGCGGCACGGGGAGACCGCGGGATCCTGCTGGCCGGAATCTCCGGGGCCGGCAAAACGACCATCAGCCGTTTGCTCCACGCCCAGGGAGACTTTCGGATGTTGAGCGACGATCGGGTCGTTGTCACCCGGGACGAGGGGGGATTCTCCCTCCATGGCACCCCCTGGCCAGGAGAGGGCGGATTCGCTCGGGACGAAGCCGCGCCCCTCTCTGCCTGCATCGTCTTGCGGAAAGGGACCGCGAACGCCTGCCGCCAGCTGGCAACCTCCCAGGGATTCCAGGCCCTCCTGCCGACCATTTCAATTTTCTGGCCGGAGCCGGAACTCACCCGGCAGGCCCTGGCGATCTGTCAGGCCCTCACGGCCGGCGTGCCGGTCTATGAGTTTTTCTTCACCCCGGACGACCGCGCCCCCAGAGCCTTGGCAGATCTGCTGAATCCCTGATCCCGCCTGCCATCCGGCAACGCGACCCCTGCTGCTACCCGAAAATACAACGGGGAGCGTCGGATTCAATCCGCGCTCCCCGTGGGGAAAGGTTCGGTCGACAGGGTCTACTTGATCTCCAGCGCCGGGTCGCCCAGGAGGTTGTAGATATCCAGAATGTACAGCCAGCCGGCCTGGTCCACGAATTCCTTTTGCGCCTGCAGCAGGGCGGTTCCCAGCGGCCGCCGCCCGTCGATGGTGAGGGCCCGCACAAGGGCCTGATCCAGGATCCGGGCCTGTGCATTTTGGGAGAGGCCGGTCGGGGACCAGACCGCCACAAATCCGCCATCCCCGCGCAGCAGGGCCGATTCACCCAAGACACGGAAGCCGGGCATTTCGAACATTCCGGCGGAACAGGTGAACGCCGCCAGCAAGGGCAATCGGGGAGCGTTGTCCAGGGTGGCGATGTCCGCGGGAGTCAGGAGATACTCGTCCGCCAACTGGAGCGGCCCGCCGTGCCCCACGTAGTTGAGCAGGACAGCGCCGTCATCGAGACTGTCAAACAGGAGCCTCCGGCTGGCCGCGGTCCCAAGGCTTGCCAGATAGATTTCCACGGCGGAATATCCATCGGGGAGCAGCCCGGCGATCGCCTGGCTGTCGGCGGTGAAATTCCCACTGACATCAGGATTGTCCGCCAACAGGATGACCGAGGAATTCCATGAATCCGGCGGCGTCGCTTCATATGCCTCGATCTTCTGGCGGTATTCGTCAAGTTCCTCCGGGGTCGTCGCCGGAATCCGTCCCACGGCGACCTCGGGAACACCGTCGCCGGCCGTATCCCCGAAGGGACGATCGGAGGCGAAGATGCCGTCCGGCGTGCCCACCAGGAACGGCGGCAACAGACAGTCACCGTAGCCCTCATAGTTGTTGGAATCGTAGGTGCCATCTCCCGCCAGGAGGAGGTATCTGGGCGGAATCCGCCAATGAGACTGGGTGAAACTCATGAAATTCCGGATTGCATCCGGAGTCGCCAGTCCATGGCCAAACGTGTCGTACACTTCCTGGATATCGACGGTCGTGACCCGCAGGCCACGCCCGCGCCGGTAGTCGGCCAGCCGCTCCGCGGCCTCTTTCAGCTCGGCCGTGGTGACGATGACGTAGTCCGCGGCGTTGCCGGTCGAAGTGAGGGGACTTTGGAGAATCGGATCCATCCCCATCGGAACGCTGGCACCGGCCGACGCGAACACCTCATAGGGCGTTTCCGGCGTCGCCGGCACGAAGCTGACCCGGTAATCGCCGGGGGCGCCCTCCACGGTCAATCCGGTGAGGAACACCGGGGCGCCGGGATCCGTCACATCGAACAGTTGGATATCCGGTTCGGTGAAGCCGGAAACGGTCACCGTTTCGTTGCCGTCGCCCCGCAGCGCCAGCCGGTTGTCGTGGGCGCGGTAAAGGCGCCGGTAGCTCAATTCGAACGCGTCCAGGAAGAAGATGCTGTATTCCACGCCCGGATCGAGGAGGCCTTCGACCCGCACCTGGTTGGGGCCTGCTTTCAGCCTTTCTTGCGGGACGCTCACCGTCGCGATGTGCGGCGCGGTCCCGTCCCAGGAGGCTTCGCCGCACAGGAAACCGTTCCAATACACGCGGATGTGGTAGTCGGTGACGCCGGGGAGGTCGGAGTAACCGATCAACCGGATCGACAGGGACGCATCGGCAGCGGAGACTTCCGGATCGGGAGTCACGATCTGGAATTCACGGGCCCCATCCATCGGATCGTCCGCCACCAGGTAATCCCAGGCCCAGAAATCGGACGCGGGATCGGTGAACAGGGTCCTCAGGGCATACACCTGCTGCTCGGTGTGGATAGTGTCGGTGAAGCCCTGGATCTCCTTGACGGCCTTCGCCTGGCGGGCCGTCCGGACCTTCATCCACCGTCCCTGGTCGAAGGTCAGGAGATAGACGTTGCGATCGGTGTAGTTGTTCTGGAGGGCCCGGCCGTAGAACCACAGGCCGCTCGGTTCGGCCGGCAGGTAAGGCACAGGCTGACCGCCGCAGGAAAACGCCACCTGGTTCAGGGTGATCATCCGCTGGACCTGCACCCACCGAGAGCCCAGCAGATCCGCAAGGGCGGACACATCCAGGTGGTGGAACCCATCCTCGCTGACCTCGATGCGGATTCCCCCGATGGTGCCATCCGCCCGATCCAAGTCCCTCACCATCTCCATTTTCAGGGCAGGCGCCGGCCGCTCGTGGGCCCGGCGGGTGTAGTCCTGTTTGGGTTTGATCGCGCCGTGCAACGGTCCGGGGGTGGAGGCGAAGGGCCCGAAGGTGTTCTGGCCGCCGCGCGCTTCCCGCTCCACCAGGTAATACGAGACCGGGCCGGACCGGGGGGCGCCCCGGTCGATCAGAGTATAAGTGCCGCCCAGCGGCGCCACCAGCAGGCCGGGGAGGAAGGCCGGATTCACCTTGACGGTGCTGCCGTTCGCTTCCAGGCGGTAGACGTCGAAGCCGGCGGTGCCGAATTCCGAGGCCGTTTCCCATTCCACCACGGTCAGGGCGCCGACGGTGTAGGTGGAGAACCGCTCCAGCAGGACCCGCGTCGGCTTTGGGCGGTAGTAGCCGAACAGAACGCTGGATATGTCAGCATCCAGCAAGGTCACATCCTGATAATCCGCCCCGGTCGTCACCTGGTAGCCGCTCAGAATCTGTGCAGTGTCGGTGACCCGGATCCGGTAGTTCCCGTTGGGGAGATCCGGGAAGGAATAATTGCCGCTCCCATCCGTCACGGCCGTGGCGGCGACATCGTCGTCGGTAGTGCCGAAAATCCCGTCGGCGCCCGGCCGGATCAGATCCACGGTCACGCCTGCGACCATGGGCTCACCCCCGTCGAGGGTGCCGTTTGCATCGAGATCGTTGAACACGGAACCGGAGATGGAATGACGGTCGGCGAACTTGTAACCGAAGTCCGCGGTGAGGAAGCTGGTGTTGAGGGTGAACAGTTCCACCTCGCGCTGGGCGCCCGCGGCGGCCTCATCGTCGACGGTGGTGAGGGTTGCCCCGGTCAGCCCGCTCTGGCTGGGCACGCTGACGAAGTAGCGGCCCGGCTGGGTCACGTCGAAGTGGTAGTAGCCGCTGCCGTCGGACTGCGTCGTGGCCACCTGCAGATCGGTGCCCGGGTCGAAAATGCCGTTTCCGTTGGTGTCGGCGTACAGGTACACGTTGATCCCGGCGATGCCGGCTTCCCCGGCATCGCGCGAGCCGTTGCTGTTGGTGTCGCTCCAGATCAGGTCGCCGATGACCCCGGGGGCATTGTAGCCGAAGTCGGTGGCGCTGACAGGCGCGCCGGAGATGACGATCGTCGCCTGGCCGACGGTTGCCGCCGGGGTGGTGGCGCCGAAGCCCTGCAGGCGGCCGTAGGCGTCCTCGACCCGCACGGTGTAGGTGCCGTCGGCCAACCCGGCGAACAGGACGGAACCGTTGGCGTCGGTGGTCCCCGAGCCGATCATGACCCCCAGGGAGTTGAAGATGTTGACCGTCACGCCGTCCATCCCCGGCTCGCCCGGATCGAGCACGCCGTCATTGTCCATGTCCAGCCAGAACCGCTCGGTCAAGTAGTTGTCGGAGGCATTGCGGAAGCCGAAATCGATGTAGTTGATGTTGTCCGCGGCGTCCGCGGCGATGTCGGTGCTCACCCGGCTGCCCTGGCTCTGCGGGCCCACGGTCGGGGTGTGGGTGCCGAGCTCGTCGTCGGCGGTGCCGAGCACGCCGTCCGGCCCTGTCCCCGCCAGCACGCGGTAGGACCCGGGCGCCACGCCGGTGAAGAAGTACTCACCGTTGGCGTCGGTGGTCATCGTGCTGGTGATGTCGTCGTCGGGCGTGCCCCAGGTCAGGTCGGGACCCGGCCCGGTGGCCAGGGACATGTGGACGCCCGGCAGACCCACCTCGCCAGTGTCGTGCATGCCGTTGTTGTTGAAGTCGCTCCAGACGCAGTCGCCGATGATGGCGGTGGCCTCGGCGCTGATGTAGCCGAAATCGACGTCGAAGAATTGCTCGTCGCCGGCCGTGGTGACGGTGATGATGCCGCTTGGATTGCTGATGCCGGCGTCGCGCACCAGGCCGGGCGGGAGGGTGGTCTCGTCCACGAACACCCGGTAGGTCCCCGGCCGGAGGGCGGCAAAGGTGTACCGGCCGTTGGCGTCGGTGTAGAACTGCTGGTCGGTCCCGGCATCGTAAACGCCGTTGTTGTTGGTGTCCAGCCAGACGCGGACGTTGGCCAGGCCCGGTTCGCCCACCTGCGGGACGCCGTCGCCGCTGATGTCCAGCCAGACCAGGTCGCCGATGGCGCCGCCCGGCTGGACGGGGTCGATCCGGGAGGCCGACGCCGGCGGCGCCTTCTCCCAGGAGGTGGCGGTGGCGGTGTTCACCGCGCGGACGATGGTGGCCGGCTGGTTGACCCGCACGGAATACGTCACGGTCAGGGTTTCTCCCGGCGCCAGGGCAAAGCCGTCCTGTTGCTGCACCAGCAGGGATGGTATTCCGCTGGCTAGATCTGGATTGACACCTGTAGGAATGTTGTCCTTCGTAATAGATCGAGATTTGGTTTCGCTTATCGCGACATTGTCGAAGTAGAAATAATGGCCATTGGCACTACCTATTGCGAGCGTCCTAAATCGCAAGGTGGTGTTTGCAGAAATCCAATTCAAGATATTATAGTTTTTGGTGGTCTGAGTTGTATTGCTAGTGAAAGTGTCGAGAACGGTCCAGCTCGTCCCTCCATCCGAAGAGATCGAGACATCTGCGGTTTCTCCAGATCCATATACTGCCTCAGTCCAAAAATCGAATTGTAGAGTAGCGGTCGTTTGTCTACCCTGAGGAATTGAAAGATCGACAGTACGTTGCGCGGATTGGTTAGTAGTACCCCGATTCTCAATCCTCAATCGCTGCGTATTGATCGAGACATTACCACCGCCTGCGCCTCCCCCTCTGGCATCCACTTCGGTCCAGTTGCCAGTCCAACCTGAGCCTCCGGTATAATTACCCGAAGCAAAATTATCGGTCGCGGCCTTGACTGTAGCACCCCAACTAGCTTGAACCATCACATTATCGACGGCGAAGTACTCCCCCGCCCCATAGCCAGTGCTCGTAGTGAATTGGATGTAAGTTGTTGCGGAAATGTAATTGGAGATACTATAACTCAAGCTACCACTTTGGGCTCCAGTCATGCCAGTAATTGTGCCCAGGGTGGTCCATGCACTACCGTTGGGAGAAACTTGAACTAGCGCTTGGTCAGCGGCGTCTACGGCTGGATTGGTGCGCCAAGTGAAACTCAGGGTGGCAGATTCGCCAGTGAATTCCGAAAGATTGACAATCCTTCGGGCCCAGGATGCAGTTGTCGCTTGCAGTCTTAGCTCTCCATTATTCACTATGACGTTTCCGGCTGTCGGATTGGCAGGAGTGCCGTCGCTCTCGGTCCAGTCGCCGGCCCAGTTCTCCGGGCCGTCGTTGTTGGAGAAGAGCAGTTTGTTGAAATCGTCCCGGACTACCTTAGTCCGCCACCCGGTAGCTTGTGTGCTCTGAGCGATGTAGGTGGTGCCCGTGGGCAACGGGTCGTCCAGCTTGATGCCGGTCTGGTTCACGGCGGAGTTGTTCTGCACCGTGACGGTGTAGTTGACGGTGTCGCCGGGCAGGAAGTGCCCCGGCGGCGTGGGCAGGTTGGAGGTCTTGGTGGTGGCCAGGGTTCCCGTCGCCGCGACGCTGACCAACGCGTTGAGAAAGATCTCGGCCACGGAGGTGACCTTCACCTGGTTGTTGATCTGGGTGCCGGTGAAGGGGCTGTTGACCGTCACCTGGAAGGTGATGATGATGTCGGGATCGCCCGGATCCAGGGAGCCGCCCGGGATGGTCAGGTCGTAGCCAGCGGGAGGGATGAGGGGGAAGCTGTTGCCTGGCCCGTCCGGGATGGCTGCCCCGTTCATGGTGGTGGAGTCGGCCACGTAAGTCACCTGGGCGTCCAGCGTGTCCATGACATTGATGTAGTCGATGGGCACGATGCCGCTGTTGTGCACCCGGATGGTGTAGAGGAGCACCTCGCCGGGGTCGATGCCGCCGTCCTGGTTGAAGTCGCCGATGAGGTCCGCCGACTTGTAGGCGGTGATGGTCGGGTAGGGGATGAGCGTGGTGCCCAGGTCCAGTTCGGTCACCTGGCCGGAGGAGGAGTTGGCGCCGTCCTGGCCCCAGACCACGGCCAGCTTGACGTTGCTGGTGTTGTAGATTCGGTATCCAGTGTGATCAAAATACGGTGACGGGCCGGGCGAGAAGATCCTCAGCGACTGGAGGGCGGTCAGGGAATAGGACACGTTGTAATGGTTACCCAGCGGATCGGTGTTGGGACCGGTGGCCGGGTCGCCGTCGTAGTCCACGTAGATGGTGACGGGAGCGTCCGGGGTCACCCACAGCGGGCTGGCGTCCCGGGCCTTGTTCGTCGTGCCCGGAGACCAGCCGGCCACCACCGAGGTGGTCAGGCTGGTGCGCGGGATCAGGGTGAAGCCCCAGTTGTGCACCGTGCCGTTTATGTCGATGGCGGCAATGGCATAAAAGGGGTTGCCCGTGGACTGGAAGCGCGCCCCGGTGTTTTGGGGCATGGTGTAGATGGTCGTGCTCCGCGAGGGCACTGAAACTGTGCCGGAACCCCCGCTGGTGGTCCAGGTCACCGTGATGGCCGACGCCCCGGGGTTGAACAGGATGATGGAGCAGTTCACGAGGGCCCCCCCGCTTCCGTAGTGCTGGGGACCGGCGAATAGTAGTAATCCCCCCAAAGCGCCGTGGGGATGAGGGGATAGAGACGGCCGTTGTATCCGGACGGCGACTGGCAGGTGAGCATGTTCACCTGGACGGGGTCGGAGGCCAGAACGCGGGCGCCGCGCGATACGGGCGATGGCACGAACAGGGTTTGTCCTTCATCCAGCGTCTGGGTGGTTTCATAAGTGCCGTTGGCGTCCGCATCCACTTGCACCGAGGTGCCGTCCGCCTGGGCCATGATGGATAAGGCCACCCAATTAAAACCGCCGCCCAGCACGGTTCCCACCGGCACGTCGTAGGAGGTGCCCCAGCGGGCGACTTCGAAGACCTCCACGGCGCCGGCCAGCATGGCGCCGATGGTGGTGCCGCTGGGCCACATGGCATGGGTTACCACGAGTTGCTCGGTGGAGGCGAACTTGTCCCGGCCGTCGAAGAACAGGTTGCCCTGGTCCCGGGGATTGCAGGGGACGTTGTTCTGCAGGGTGATGACATCGCCGGCGTTGATGTAATCCGTGGCGAATCCGGGAGGAATGCCGTTGGCGGAGTTGCCGTCCCCCCAGACCAGGCTGGTGCTCTGGACCGGGTCGGTGATGTCATACTCGTAGCCGTCCTCCCACTGGTCATAATAGACGATGGTACCGTTGTAGGTGGCGGTGATGGAGACGACCGACGTCTGTTCGTTGTTTTCCGTGGAGTTGGTCTGGGCGTTGGCGTAGGTGCGGAACTGCTCCTCGGGGATGGGCACGTAGAAGTACTGGATGGGGACGTCGCTGGCCCGGAGCGCCTGCATCCCCAGCCAGGCGAAAATCAAAATCCACGGGATGCATGCCGACTGGCGACGGAAGAGCGAAGTCGAGCAGCTTCTCGTCCGTTGAATCATGGTTCCTTGGCGATTGAACATACTACTCTCCTCCACTGAGATCTACAATCTGCATCCGCCCGATATCAATTGATCATGGAAGTCGGAGGATTATACATACTTGGCAAGAATAGAGTCAAACAATTTGTATACAAGAAGTTTTGCTATTTTCATGTCGCGGTTGTTCGGGAAATTACACATCTGTTCAACCGCAAGAACAGTCGCTGGCCCCCCCGCGGGGAAGGGCGGAATCGCGGCACGGGGAGAAGGGCCTCCGGCAGGCGCCGGACAACCCCGGGAGCGTCGCCGCAGCGAGGTAGGAGAAGAGGTTATTTCCCCTGGCTGTCCAGCATGTACGCCACTGCGTCCAGGCCGACCGCGTCGGTGATCTCCTCGACGCTGCGGGTGAGGTCGGGACGGTGGCTGATGATGGCGTCCTTGATCATGAAGGCCCGGAAGTCCAGCGCCTGGGCGTCGAAATAGGTGTACAGCACGCAGCCCACGGCGCTCAGGCCGCACAGGAACACCGTGTCGCAGCCCCGCTCGCGCAGCATCTTCTCCAGCTCGGTCTTCTTGAAGGCGCTGGGGTAGTTCTTCACGATCTTCGGGTCGTCGGGCAGGACCTTGACCGTGGCCGGGAACTCGAACGGCTCGGTGCCGGGCGCCGGGTCCCCCTGGAGGGTGGTGTGGTACACCCGGATCACCGGGCAGCCGTGCGCCCGGAAGACGTCGATGGCGTAGTTGACCATCATCATCCCGACCGTCCGGTGCGCCTCCGGCATCATCGGCAAGTAGGCGTTCTGGACGTCGATCACGAGCAGGGCCGGTTTGCCTTTCGCCGCCGGGGAGTCGTCCGCTCCCGGCACCGCCAGGGACAGCAGGGCCGCACAGAAGAAAGTCAGCAACGGCAGGCGTTTCATGGGACCTCCCGTATCGTCCGGACGGTAGCGGGCGCGACGGCGGCCGATCCGGTCCGAACGCGATGAAAAATTGGATCTCGCTGCCTGGATCTTACGGGTCTCGGGCCTCGCCGGTTTCAGACCGTCCCGCGCGGCTAGCGGCCGGGCAGGCGGCCTCCGGCGGGCAAGGGGCGGCGGACCGGCGCGGAGGCCTCGGCGGCCAGCTTGCCGGCCGGCGGGGAAATCTCCATCCCCAGCCACGCGCCCAGGGTGGAGAGCACCAGGTCGCGCTCGTCGAGGCCCAGGATGGTCACCCCGTGGTCCGCGCCCGGCTGGACCACCTTGAGCGCGTCCGCCGCGCCGGTGAGCTCCACCGCGCAGCCGGTCCAGGGGTCCCAGCCACCGTAGATGTAGATCATCCGGTCCCCCTCGGTCTGGAGCCAGGACACGATGTCCTGCATCGCCTCGGGCAGATAGATCAAATCCGCATCCGGGGGCGCGAAGGCGGCGTACGTGGGATCGGGCACGGCCTGGAGCAGGTCGGCCACGGGATCCGTGTAGATCGCGGTGTAGCCGGTTTCGGTCAGGAACTGGTAGAACGCCGGGTAGTAATAGGCCACGTACGGATCCGAGTAAGCCCACAGGCCGACGGCGTCGTCCAAGTACCCGAACATCTCGGCCACGGTGGCGCCGGGCCCCGGCACGGTGGCGCAGTCGCTGGGGCCGTACTGCCAGAAGGCGAACGGGAACTCCAGCACGGCGTATTCGAGCGCGGCCCCGTACCCCATGGAAAAGGGCAGGCCGGATTGCTGCGAATAAGCGGCCAACCGGCTGATCATGGCGGCGCGCTGCACGAGCATGGCGCGCTGGTAGGCCCGGATGCGGGCCCGGCAGGCGGCGTCGCCCAGGTCGTCCCGGATCATGTCGATGGGCCGGGGGTCTTCCAGCGCCAGCATGATCGGAGCCACGTAGGCCAAGGTGGCCGTCACGTCGTCCGGATAGAAGCGGCGGTGGAAGATCGCCGTCATGCCGCCCTTGCTCTTGCCCGTGTTGACCCACGGGCCGCGGTAGAGGTCCCGCAGCAGGGTGACGATGCGGTGATGGTCGGCGGCCGACTGCCGGATGGTCAGGAAGGTCCAGTCCAGCACCTCCGGCACCGCGTAATCGAAATAGCGGTGCGGGATGCGGATCTGGTTGGCCTGCAGGAGGCTGCCGAGTTCTGTCAGGGCGTTGGCGGTGAGGGCATAGCCGCTCAGGTACATGACCATGGGGCGGGCAGGATCCAGGTGGGAGAGGAAGATGCGCTGGGTGAACGTCGGCCCGCCCGGGTCGTCGTGGTCCAGCGGCTGGGTGACGTTCAGCGCATATTCGTGCGGATAGAAGCCGATGGGCGGGAGGGGCTCCACGGTCACGCCGGGGAGGTGCTGCAACCGCTCCTCGAAGTTCCAGGTTTCGGTGTAGCCGGCTGCGGGAGTGAAGAGCAGCCGGTCGAGGCCGGCGCCGGACATCTGCAGGCCGGCCAGGGGTGCGTCCCCGCTGGCCAGCACCCGTTCGATGCCGGCTCCGGCGTGCAGCATCCCGGCGATGCGGGCTCCGGCCGGCACCACCACCAGCTCCCGGTCGACTTCCTGCCCTTCGCGGAACGCCTTCAGGATCACGGTATTGTCGGCATCGCCCGGGTTGTAGAGGGCCAGGCCGTGCCAGTCGAAGTCCCCGCCATCCGAACGCGGAAACTGGAACGTCAGCTCGGCGGCCTCCGCCAGGTCGAGGCCGTACTCCGCAGTCCCGCCCGAGGCGGTGGCCACATAGGAAAGACGGGCTTTCAGGGCGGGCGGGCAGCCGGACAGCCAGCCGCTGTCCGCCCCCCAGCCGGCGTACGCGGCAAGATCCACCACCCGGGTGGACTGGGCGGGAACGGACAACTCCTCATCCACGACGGATCGGCCGGCGGCGCACAGGTGGAGGACCGGAAGGGCCGGCTCGTCGGCCGGGTTGTCGAGCACGAGGTAGTTCTCCCACACGCCGGGGAAATCGGTCACCACGTGCGGCAGGTACCGCCGGGCGGCCCCCGTGCCGGGACCCGTCGCGGGCGTGAAGAGGAGCCGGGCCAACCCGCTCCCGGAGATCTCGCAGCCGCACAACGGCCGGTCGGAGACCACGCGGACCCGGGCCACCCGGCCGGCGTCCACGCCGGGAAAAAAGTCGGCCAGCATGGCCGCCACCCGCTCCCGGGCGGCGACGATGACGGTGGACCGGCCCAGGACGGTGCCGTCGCCGTGGACCGCCGTGAGCGTCGCCGACGCCTCCCCGTCGCCGGGATTCATGAGGGTGAGGCCCACCCAGTCGATCCGCCCGGCCAGGTAGCCCGGCAGGGTGTAGTGGAGTTCGGTGTCGGACCGGCCGGTGACGATGAATTCGGCCACCCCCTGCTCCGCCGTGTGCCGGTAGACCACAGCCAGGGTGACGTTCTCGGCGTCCCAGCTCGCCGCGCCGCACGTGCCGTCCGGCAGGGGAATGTCCCGGCTCTCGCCGGCAGGCACGGTGTGGACCGCCGGAGGCGCCGGGGCACCGCCGGTGAACACGGTGACGGTGACCACGGCCGCGGCATGCCCGGCGTTGGCCACCGCCAGTCTCGTTTCCCAGCCGTACACGTTGGCGATGTGCGGGATGTAAGCGGTCTGGACGGCGCCCCCCACCCAGCCGCAGAACGCCAGCCCGATCAGGACGAAGCGGGCCCTCATGACGTACCTCCTGCCGGTCATCCGTCAGCGGACAAAATCAGTCGCAGCCCTCTCAGGTTCCAGGACTCTTTCCTGCCGGATCATACGTCAGGGGATGACGATCGGTTTCGACCGCCCGGCTATGACGGATGCCGTTCCGGTCCCGGCCGGTCAAGACCCGTTTCGACGGGGAGATTCAGTCCAGCGAGCCGTTGAAATATTCCATATGGGCCGGGCAGCGGCACTTCTTGTCCCAGGGCCGGTCGCAACGCCGGATCAGTGCCACCCGGGCGTCCCCCTCCTCCTCCGGCACCGGTCCGCGCACCGAACACTCCGGATCGCCGAGGAACACGTCCCAATACACCTCGACGGAATATTGCCGGCACGCGTCGCAGAAGTACCAGCTCTCGATGCACTCGTCGCCCTGGATGCCGCCCGAGATGGATGCCGCCGGGCCCTGCCCGGCCGTGGCGCGAAACTCCCGTCCGCATCCGGAACATCGCATGATCGGCTCCCTGATCCCGCGCGGCCTCGCGTCCGCCCGGCCCCTGGCTTCCGGGGGCCGCCCCCGCGAAGCCTCCCGGCAGCGCCGCGCGGTTGCACGTTTCATTCATTATGACACAGGCCGGAGGAATCCGGGCCGCCCCGGAGGGGGACCCCCGAAAAACGCGAAGACTGCTTCCCCTGGCGGAAGCAGTCCGGATCAAGCCGGGGTAAACGGGGGATTACTGGATGGCGATGTAGTTCTGCAGGCCGGACACGTCGACGGAATCCAGCGCGAAGCTGTCGTCCATGTCGACCATGCGGTGGGAAGCGATCTGGGGGGCGTCGGCGTCCAGGTTGCCTGACAGGTAATGCACCAGCAGCACCAGGTCGGTGGCGGAGGCCACGTCGTCGCCGTTCATGTCCCCGTAGGTGCCGCTGTAAACCTCAACGGAGTCGCTGGGATCGCTCTCCACGCCGTTGGAGCCCACGGAGGTCACGTAGTAGGAATACAGGGTCTGCGGGGCGATGGTCTCGTCCAGGAACACGGTGGCGGTCAGGGGAGTGGAGTTCATGAGCACCGGGTCGCCGCCGTCGCTGCTGCGGTACACGTTGAAGCCCACCACGCCGCCGGCCAGCTCGCCGTCCCAGGCCAAGCGGTACAGGTAGGCCGAAGCCTGCGACGCGAAAGCGGTCAGCACCAGCACGGTCACGATCGTAAGATGTAAGGTGAAGCGGTCAGCCTGGCGGATCATAATTCCCTCCTAATTTTTTCGAAAAAAGCAAGGGAGGAAACAGACCCGCCGACGTGTGCGCGAGGGGGGTGATCTCTCTTTCGGTAGCCGGCCGGTCCCAGTGGGATACCTGGCTTTGCGTCGCAGGATTGCTCCAGCTTTGCCTTTTTCGGTGAAGATCTTTTTTTTCGAAAGAGCTTGGGATTTTTATTTCCCTATCTTCGCCGTAATTATCGGCAGATCGGGATCAAGGGGATGTGACTGGAGTCACAAAATACGCACATTTTCGTGACAAGGGCAATCCCTTCGTGTCATCCGAACCCGGCTGATTTCATGCATCATATTTTTTATCAGTCGGTTCGCTGTTTTTTCGAGATTGTCTTTCTTTGCAAATGTCTGGCGGTTTCACAAAACTTGCACGCCCCTGTGCGCTTTGCTATAATCGGCTCGCTCTTCACCCTTGCCACAGGGTCTTGATCCATTGGAAACGCAGGCAGGCTCCCTTGGCCGGCGGGCGGGAACGGCCATGGTTCAAGACGGACGGCGGTTTCGGATCCTTACCGACGGCGATGTGCCGTCCGGCGTCCCGCGGTCGATCGAATCTCCGCGGGGGGTCGGGCATCCTGGAGAGATGTCACATGTTTTCTAAAAATGTCCTGCTTTTGGACGCCGCGGCCGAAGTCCGCCGGATCTCGGACTGGATCCGGGAGTGCGTCTTCCAGACCTTCAAGAAAAAAGGCGGCGTGGTGGGCGTCAGCGGGGGAATTGATTCCTCGGTCACGTATGCCCTCGCCGTGCGGGCGCTGGGGCCCGAGCGGATCCTCGCTGTTAGCATGCCGGAAACCGATTCGGAATCGGAGAGTGAGCCCCTGGCCCGGGAACTGGTGTCCGCCTTTGGCGGGGAGTTCTTCCTGAATTCGATCACCGCGGCCCTGACCGGCTTCGGCGTCTATGCCCGGCGGAACGAGGCCGTCCGGAAAGTCTTTCCGGAGTTCGAAGATCACTGGAAGATGAAGATCACCCTGCCGGGGGACGTCAAGGAATCCGACCGGTTCAACTTTTTCTCCCTGACCGTGATCGATCCCGCGGGGCGCAGCCAGGTCCGCCGCCTTCCTCCGGACAGCTACCTGGAGATCGTGGCCGCCTCCAACATCAAGCAGCGCACCCGGATGACCACCCTCTACTTCCACGCGGAGCGCCGGAACTACGCGGTGGTCGGCACGCCGAACCGCAACGAGGACGACCAGGGCTTCTTCGTCAAGTACGGCGACGGCGGGGTGGACCTGCGTCCCATCGCTCATCTCTACAAGTCCCAGGTCTATCAACTGGGGCGGCACCTGGGGATTCCCGAATCCATCCTGCGGCGCACCCCCACCACCGACACGTACTCGGCGCCGGTCACCCAGGAGGAATTCTATTTCCGGCTCCCATTCGAGGAGATGGACCTGCTCCTGTACGCCTGGCACCACCAAAGCCCCATGGACGAGGTGTGCCGGGTGATGGGATTGAGCGAAGCCCAGGTCCAGCGGATCTATCGGGATTTCCATCAAAAGTCCAAGGTGTCCAAATACCTGGCCTGTCCGCCCCTGGTCCTGACCGGGCCCGGGGATTGAATCGATCATGCGGGCGGAGGAGGCCGGGTCGCCGCAGGGACAACGCCCTCTTCGGGGCGCCGCTTTCCGTTCCCCGCCGGGGAGAGCCCTCCTCGCCGCCTACCCGCTGCTTCTGGTCGCGGCATTGACCTTCGTCCATCTGCCGTGGGACACCCGGCTGGCCGGGGCGTTCCAAAACGCCGGCCATGTGCCCCTGTTCGGCTTGTTGGTGCTGGTCTTCCTCCGGATCCTGCCGCGCCGGATCGGGGAAAGTCATCCCCCCAGCCGGAGCCGTTCCGCCATCGCCCTGGGACTCACCCTGCTCACCGCCCTGCTCTCCGAGGGCATCCAGTCACTCGGTTTCGGAGATGCCAGCATCGGCGATCTGGTCCGGGACATGGCCGGCGCGATCGCCTTTCTTTGCCTGCATGCCGGGTGGACCGGTCCGCAGGCCGGTTGGATCCGCTGGGTCCGATTCACCGCGGGGGGGGTGATTCTGGGGATCGCGGCCCTGCCCTCCCTCGTCTGGTCCACCGCTTATGTGGCGCGGAACCAGCGGTTCCCCATCCTGCTGGACGGCGGTTCGTACCTGGCCCGCCTCTTCGTGGAATACCGGAACGCCGACGGATCATCGGGGGCGCCGCCGGCCGGCTGGGCGAAGCCCTCGTCCACGGATATCCTCCGCCTGGCCCTGAAACCCGGCCGATACTCCGGGTTGGTCATCCACGAACCGGTCGCCGACTGGTCCGCATTCACCCAGTTGGAGGTGGAGGCATTCGTGCCGGACGCTTCCCCCCTCCGGGTCACCCTCCGAATCGATGACCGCCCCCACCGGGGGGATTTCCAGGACCGGTTCAACGAGTCGTTTCCTCTGGCGCCCGGCCTGAACCGGATTCGCATCCCGCTGTCACAGGTCCGGGAAGCTCCGCGGGACCGCTTCCTCGACCTGACCGCCATCACGGCCGTCCACCTTTTCGCCTCCAGGCTGGATAGACCGCGCGCCCTCTTCATCGGCCGATTCGTGCTGCGCTGAAATCCGCCGACGGGCCTCCCCTCGGGACGTTTCCAGATCGTCGGCCAAGCCGCCCGGAGGCGACAGCGCCGGTGGCCGGCCGGAACTCAGCTTGTTACGGGGGGATGCTGGGCCAGGAACTGCTCCCGGAGCCGGCTTTTGTCAATCTTCTGGGAGTCCTTCTTGGGCAGTTCCTGCAGCACCCGGATGTGCGAGGGGACCTTGAACGGGTCCAGGTGGGTCTTGCAGTACTCCAATACGGCCGCCTCGTCCAAGGGAGTGGTCCCGTCCGTGCCCACGCAGCAGACGATGGCCTCGCCGAGGATGTCGTCGGGGATCCCGAAGATGGCCGCCTCGACCACGCCCGGGCACCGGAGCACCCGCTCCTCGATCTCCTTGGCGGAGATCCGGTGGGCGCCCCGCTTGATCATTTCCTTCTTCCGGCCCACCACATAGAGGAATCCCTCCTCGTCCATTCGCCCCAGGTCTGAGGTGAAGTACACGCCGTGGTGCAGGACCTCCGCGGTGGCCTCCGGGTCGTTCCAGTATCCCACCATCATGTTGGAGCCGCGGGCGACAAGCTCGCCGACCTGCCCCTGCGGCAGTTCCCGGCCCTCCTCATCGGCGACGTAAAGCTCCACGTTGGGGATGGCCTTGCCGATGGACCCCCACTTGCGCGGCAGGTCCCGGGGCTCCAGGTAACTGAGGCGGGCCGATGCCTCGGTCGCGCCATACATGATGAACAACTCCGCCGGGTGGAACACCTTCTGGACCGCCTGTTGCAGGTCCGGGGCCATGGCGCCGCCGGCCTGGGTCACATATCGGAGGGACGGGAAGGAGTAGTCCCGCACCGCCGACCGGTGGAGGAGGATGGCGAACGTCGAGGGTACGCCGGAGAATCCGGTGCAGCGGGTGTCCCGCATGGTCTGAAGCACCGTGTTGGGATAGGCGAACCGGTTGTCTATCACGACCGACCCGCCCACATAGAAGTGGGTGTTGAGCAAGGATTTCCCGTAAATGTAATAGAACGGCAGCACGACCATCACCCGGTCGGCCTCGGTCAGCCGCAAATAGGACACGATGGACTGGGTGTTGGTCCGGATGTTGAAGTGCTTCAGGGTCACGCCGCGGGGCGTGCCGGTGCTCCCCGAAGTGAATACGATGGACGCCGGGTCGTCGTCGATGATCCGCACGCGGGGCCGCTCCGGGGTGGCGGCGGCCAGGACCTCGGCGCCGTCCACCACCGGGCACCGGAGGCGGTCCAGGGGTGCCGCCTGCATGGCGTCCGCCGCGCCGAAGCAGAAGACGCCGGCCATGCGGTCCAGGAGCTCCCGGAGGGAAACCAGCTTGTCCCGAAAAGCGTCCGAAGTGATGAGGAAGCGGCTGCCGCTGCGCTCCAGGATCCAGGGAAGGCTCTCGGCCAGAAGGTCGGTGTTCAACGGCACCGCGATGCCGCCAGCCTTGATCGTGCCGTAGTAGCTGATGATGTAGTCAGGGGAATTCATGAGCAGGATGGCGACGCGGTCCCCCTTGGTCAAACCCAATGCGAGCAGTCGGCGGGCCATCGCGTTGGCCCCCCCTTCGAGCTGCGTGAAGGTCCGCCACTGCCCTTTGAAGAATGCGGCCTCCCGGTCCGGGAAGACTTCGGCGCTGCGCTCCAGGAAATGATGGACGAGGGCATCCGGTGGATGGATGATGGGCTTCAAGGCCTTCTCCTCTGGAAGAGTGTGAATCTGGAATCATATTACCACAGTCCGCGACAGTCGGGACGGGGCCGGTACCCGGGTTGCCCCAGGAAAAGTCGTGGCGAATCCAGCGCGGAGAGGTGAGCGGAATTCACGGCCGGCGCCAGTCCGCATTCACCCGGGGAATCCTCTATGGTATGATTCCGGCAAACCGCCGGGCCCGAAACTGTCCGTGCACGGGAGGATCTCCATGCGGAAAGTCGCCTGTCTCTCGATCGTCCTGTGGCTGTGCGCGGCGGTGTCCGCCGCCGCCGCGGACGCACCGAATCCCCGGGTGGCCCTGCAGACCGGCCAGGGGGAGATCGTGCTGGAAGTCTTCGTCCGCGAGGCCCCCGTGACGGCGGCGAACTTCCTGCGCTACGTGGACGAGGGGCGCTTTGCCGGCGCCAGCTTCTACCGGGTCGTGCGGGCGGACAACCAACCGGGCAACGCCGTGAAGATCGAGGTGATCCAGGGCGGGCTGGGCTTCGACGACGGGCCGCGCCCCTTCCCGCCCATCCCCCACGAGACGACCCGGCAGACCGGCCTCCGGCACCTGGACGGAACGCTCTCGATGGCGCGGGACAAGCCCGGCTCGGCCTCGTCGGAGTTCTTCCTCTGCGTCGGCGACCAGCCCGAGCTGGACTTCGGCGGCCGGCGCAACCCCGACGGCCAGGGCTTCGCCGCCTTCGGCCGGGTGGTGGCGGGGATGGATGTCGTCCGCCGGATCCAGCGGCTCCCGGCGGACGGCCAGATGCTGGCGGAGCCTGTCCTGATCCGCTCGGCCCGCCGCCTGCCGGCTTCCCAGTAAGCTCCGCCAATGGAGAGTTGAATGTCGATGGACAGCGCCTGGCTCCAAAAGAAGTGGCTCCCTCCTTTAGCGCTTCTCCTCTTGGGTGGATGGACCCCGTGCGCCCAGGAACTCCAGCGACCGGACAGTCCCAGGATCTCCGTCCAGACGGAGATCGTCACCGACTTCGTCACAGTCCGCGACAAGAGGGGGGCGATCGTCAAGGATCTAGTCCGCGAGGACTTCGCCCTCGCCGAAGACGGGCGGGCACAGGACATCCGCTACTTCTCCCGCGAGAGCGACCTGCCCCTGACCATCGGACTGATCGTGGACACCACCCCGAGCGAGGCGAATATGTTGGAGGAGGAACGGGCCGCCAGCCGGGTTTTATTAAACAAGATGCTCCGGCCCGACAAGGACCAGGCCTTCCTGATCCAATACAGCCATGAGGTGGAGCTGCTTCAGGACCTGACCTCCTCGCCAGCCAAGCTCGAGAAGGCCCTAGGGCTGCTGGAGCGGCACAGCTTTGGAGGCGGCGGGGCGGGCGGAGGCACCGGCGGGCCGGGCGGGGGCGGCGTCTATGCCACCGCGCTGGCCGACGCCGTCTACCTGGCCTCCGATGAGATCCTGAAAACGGTACCGGGCCGGAAGGCGCTCATCATCCTGGGTGACGGCGACCACGTGGGCGACCGCGCGGAGATGGCCATTGCTGCCGCGCAGCAGGCCGACACGCTGATCTACGCCATCCGCATCTACGACAAGGACTTCGGCGGCGGGGGCGGCGGCTGGAAGGACATCGTCCGCCTTCCGCCTCCCGGCGGGCCCGGCGGCGGGGGACCGGGCGGTGGTGGACCGGGCGGCGATCCCGGGGGCGGGCCAGGGGGAGGAAGCCCAGGCGGCGGTCCTGGCGGGGGACCTCCCGGCGGCGGTGACCGTTCCGCCTGGAAGAAGAACCTTCAGGCGCTCTCCGGCAAGACCGGCGGGGAGTACTTCGAAGTCGGCAAGAAGATGCCGCTGGAGGAGATCTACCGCCGGATCGAGGAGGAACTGCGCAGCCAGTACAGCCTCGGCTATGCGCCCGGGGCCGACGCCCGGAAAGGCTACCGGCAGATTTCGGTCTCCGTGGGGAAAAAGGACCTGGTCGTCCACGGCCGCGAGGGCTACTACCCGAAAGAGTGACGCCCCCGATGCCTCGATTGTGACGGATTGGATTGTGACGGAGCCTGGCACCATCTCTTCAGTTACCCGCTGGCAGCTGACGCTTGCCGGTACCGACCGCCTGCCGGTGTCCGGGCTGGCGCATTCTATTCCATCCACTCGTGATTAGTTGCGATACCGCTTCTCCCGCTGCGGCATTGCCCGCCGGCCCTATCGGCCGAAAGGCCAGCCGTACACCCGGGTCAGGGCGGTCATCAGCTCCAGGGCCAGCAGCTCGCCCTTGACGCCGTTGGTCATGATGACCACGCCCTGCCCCTTCTCGGGATAGCCGATCAGCCAGCTGGTCGCCCCGGGATAGTTGCTGCCGGGATGTCCGAAGGAGAGCCCTTCCCCCTGGCCGAGGAGAAACACCCCCAGGCCCTCGCGGGCGGGGAAGCCGAACAGCCGCGGGTCGAGCTCCACTTCCGTCCGGAACATCTGCCGGACGGACGCCGGGGACATGAGCCGGCCGGACCGTCCCTGGCTGGCCCGCATCAGCTCGATGGCCAGCCGGGCCAGGTCCGACGGCGTGGTCATCAGCCCGCCCTGGGCCTGTGCCGCGGGGTGCATGGCCGGCTCGCAGGCGACGCCCTCGCCGTCGTGGGGCGCCGCTTCCCGGGACCGCCAGGCCGGCGGCAGGGGATACGCGAACGTGCTGGATTTCATCTGCAGCGGCTGGAACACCATCTGCCGGGCCAGCTCCGCAAACGGCCTGCCATACACGTCTTCCAGGACCTGCTGGATGACCACGTAGCCGATGTTGGAATACTGCCACTTGCTGCCGGGGACGAGCCCGACCACGGCCGGCTTGTTCTGGGCGGGCGCCTCCCCCCGCAGCACCTGCACCAGCGTCGGCGGGGCAGCCGTGTCGTCGTACGGGAAGTTGGTCGCCGGCAGCCCGGCCTGGTGGGTCAGCAGCCGGCGGAGGGTGACCTTCTGCTCCCGGGTGAACTCGCTCTCCTGGACCTTCCAGGATTTCAGATAAGTGTTGACGTCCGCGTCCAGGTCCAGTTTCCCCTGCTCGACGCCGCGCAGGACCATCACGGCGGTGACCAGCTTGGAGGTCGAGGCGGCCTCGAAGAGGGACTCCGGCGTCACCGGGGCCGTCCCGCCGGCCCGGAGCACGCCGTAGCCCCTGGCCCACTCGATCCGCAGCCGGTCGATGACGGCGATGCTCACGCCGGGGACTTTGCCGGACGCCATCCGCTCCGCCAGTGTATAGAGTTTCGGGGCCGAAGCGGCGTCAGCGGCGCCAAACTCCGGCAGCGAACTCTCGACTTCCCGGATGCGCTGGGCCGTCTGGGCCGGGTCGGGTTTGTCCGGCGGGGCAGCCAGAAACAGAAAGGTTCCAGCCAGGATGAGCAGGATCAGGCAAAATGGTCTCGGCCGCATGGCGTCCTCCCGTTCGGCGGATGATGGCGGTCCAGGCGAAAGCAACGCCCGGCGGGCACCGGTTGTCCTTTCAATCCCCGCTGCACTGAAGAACGCTGCGCCGGCGGCGGAAGTTCCCGGGCCGGCGGACCGGGACTACGGAATTGTGACGGATTGTGACGGAGCCGGGCACCGCGCAGACTCCTCTTTGAATCGTTGGAACGTTGGAATGTTACAACGTTTCAACGTTACAACTTGAAAACGGCTGGATCTGTGCCGTCGGGCGGGGGAATCCCCGCGAGTGTAGTACAATGCACGCCGCCGGGACAGTTCCCGGCCGGGAATCCACGGCAGAGAGGCGACATGAAGGAATTGGTGGGAGTCATCTTCGGGCTGGGGCTGATGGCCAACGCCGGCCTGTTCGTGATCCAGGCGGTCAAGATCGGGCGGGCCCGCAGCGCCAAGGGGGTATCCATCCTGACCTTTGCCGGGTTCTGCCTCCTCCAGGTGACCGGCATCCTGCACGGCATTTTCCAGCGGGACCTGTACCTGCTGTCCGGCATGGTGGCCAGCCTCCTGGCCTGCGGCACGGTCACCGGCCTGGCGATCTACTACCGGAACCGCTGACGCACTCGACCCGGCGCCCGGGTCGCTGGGAAAGAAACCGCCTCGCCGGGGCCGATCCGGGTTACAATTGAGCAGGAGTACTCACACCCCATCATGGTCGAACGGCAGATTCTCACCGCGCTTCTGCTCCGGCGAGAAATTTCTCTGGAGCAGATCTGGCAGGCGTTCCTGTCGGCGGAGCAGGAACCGGACAGCTCCCTCCAGCTGGACGAGTTCCTCCAGCTGCTGGTGAAGACGGGCACGCTGTCCTCCGACCTCGTGGCATCCCTGGGGCAGAACCCCGACCAGTCCACGCTCTGCCTGCTGCAGGGCGACGTCCCGCCGGCCGCCCCCGCCCTCCAGGAGCTTCCGCCCGCCCGCGGCGCCGCCCCGCCGGGCATCCTCTTCGCCCGGCGCTACGAGTTCCGGCGGGTTCTCGGTCAGGGCGCCAACGGCAAGGTGTTCCAGGCCCACGACCGGATGCTCAAGCGCGACGTGGCGGTGAAGATCATCGAGAACCCGAACGAGGCGGAACGCAAGCGATTCCTGCAGGAAGCCAGCGCCCAAGCCCGGGTGTCGCACGAGAACGTCTGCCGGGTGTTCGACGCCGGGGAGATCGAGGGCCGGCTGTTCATCTCCATGCAGCTCATCCAGGGCGAGACGCTGAAAGTGGCCAGCGAGCGGCTGTCCCTTCGCGACAAGGTCCGCCTGATCCTCCAGACCGCCGAGGGCATCCACGCCGCCCACCGGATGGGCCTGGTGCACCGGGACATCAAGCCGGGCAACATCATGGTGGAACAGGCGGGCGAAGCACCCCGGGCCTCCGTGGTCGATTTCGGCCTGGTCCGCGAGGTGACCGACCCGGCCGCCACCGGGGAGATCGCCGGGACCCCGCTCTACATGTCACCGGAGCAGATCCAGGGCCGCAACGACCTCGTCGACTGGCGTTCCGACGTCTACTCCCTCGGGATGACCTTCCACGAGATCCTCACCGGGGAGAACTTCTTCGCCGCGCCCACCCCCGTCAGCGTCCTGATCCGGATCCTCCAGGAAGAACCCCGCTTCTCAAAGGAAGCCGCCAGCAACTTGCCCCGGGACCTGCAGGCCATCGTGCTCAAGTGCGTGGCCAAGCGCCCCGAGGACCGCTACCCCACCATGCGGGAAGTGGCCGAAGACCTGCGGCGTTATCTTGACGGGCTGCCCGTGTCGGCCCGGCCGGTGCCTCTCCCGGTCCGGCTCTTCCGCTGGGCGCGCCGCAACCGGCCGCTGGCGGCGGTGATCCTGATCGGCCTGGCGCTGGCGGGCATGCTGGGCTCGCTGTGGCTCACCTCGGCCCTGGAATCGCGCCGGCGGGCCGCCCTTTCGCTTCGCTTCGGCGAGCTGGCCTCTTCCATCGAGCAGATCCACGAGACTTCCATGCTGCTGCCGCTCCATGACATCGGGCGGGAGAACCGGTCGATCCGGCGGCGGATGGACCAAATCCAGGGCGAGATGGACCGGATCGGCAAGATCGCTGAGGGGCCGGGACATTACGCGTTGGGACGCGGCTTCATGGCGCTCGAGAACTGGCCGGACGCCCGCTCGCACCTGGAAGCCGCGGTCCGGGAGAACCCCGGCGATGCCGCGGCCCAGCTGGCCCTGGGGCAGGCCCTCGGCATGCTCTACCGGTTGAGCCGGGTGGAAATCTACAGCCTGACCAACGCGGCCGAGCGGGAATACCGCCTCCGCCAGTGCCGGCAGGAACTGGGCGAGCCCGCCCTGCGCCACCTCCGGGCCGGCCTGGGGGCGGCGGGCGACGCCCGGGAGTATGGGGAAGCCTTGATCGCTTACTGCGAGGGGAAGTACGACGACGCCATCCGCTTGGCCGGAGAAGCCTGGCGCAAGAACCCCTCGTTCTACCCCGCGGGCATCCTGCACGGCCTGGGGTACGTGGACCGCGGCGCCGAGCGCGTCCAGCAGGTGAACCTGGTGGAAGCCGAAACGGATCTGCAGCAGGCGGGGAAGGTGTTCGCCCGCCTGCTGGAGATCGCCCGCAGCCAGCCGGAACTCCGCCGGCTCGAAGCCGTCCGCCGAGTCAATCTCCTGCGGATCGATCGGAGGCGGGATTCCCTGAGCGGCGACCGGACCGCCTGGGCGTTCCAGGCCTGCGCCGACCTGCTGCGGGTCGATCCCCAAAGCGACCAGGCCCACTACCTGCAGGCGCTGCTGCATGAGATGACCGCCGAGATCGCCCGGAGCCGCGGCCAGGATCCGACTCCACCCATGGATGCCGCGCTGTCTGAAATCAGGCAGGCCCTGAAGATCCGGCCCGACTCCCCGAACTATTGGAATTGGCTGGGGATCTTCCTGAAAACCGCCGCGGAATACAAGCTCGGCCAGGGGATCATCGATCCGGAGATGATCGCGCAATCCGTGGATGCCAGCCGCCAGGCGCTGCGGTTGCGCCCCAACAATCCCAAGGCTTACAATTGCATCGGCGTTACTTGCCGGTTGAAGGCCTTCGCCGCCATGCTGGAGGGCGCCGATCAGCGGCCGCCCCTGCGGGAGGCCGTCACCGCGCTGGAAGAGGCCCACCGGCTGGATCCGGATTATCCGGATCCCTACCTGAACCTTGCCCTGATCTACCAGGACCTGACCATGTACGAGCTCAACTACGGCCTCGATCCCCGGGAATCCGCCCGCCAGGCCATGTCCTGGTGCGAGCAGGCGGTCCTCCATGCACCCCAGAACTCCTACCTGGCCGTGATCCGTTCCGGCGTCCTGCTGGCCCTGGCCACATTCGGTCTGAACACCGGCGGCGACGGCCGGGCCATCCGCCAATACCTGGCCGCCGCCCAGGCCGCAGCGGAGGCCAATCCGCGGAACTCGCATGCCCACATGCAGCTCAGCCAGGCCAACCTGTTGCTGGCCCGCTGGCAGATGCGCCGCGGGGAGGACCCGGCGGCGGCGATCCGGGTCGCCAAGGCGGCCGGGGAACGAACCGTCGCCCTGGACGCCGGCAATCCCTACGGATATCACTCCCTGGCCGGCGTCTGGCTGGCGGAGACGGAGTGGGCGGTGCGCGAGGGCAAGGACCCAGGCCGCTCGCTCGCGGAGGCGGAACGGCTTGCCCGGCGGTGCATCCGGATGATTCCGGCGGACATCGAGATGACCCTCCTCCTGGCCCAGGTGATCCGCTGGCAGGCGGAGGCGGCCCTCGCCGGCGGGATGGACCCTGGCGGCCCGGCCCGGCAGGGCCTGGCGCTGCTGGCCGGAGCCGCCCGCATGGATCCCCGCGAGGCCCGGGTGCCGGCGCTCCAGGGAGAGATCCGGCTGATTCTGGCCCGGGCCGGATCCGATCCGGAAAAGGCGCGGTCGGAAGCCGGCCAGGCGGCGGCCCGGTTCCGGGAGGCGTTGCGCCTCAACCCCTACCTCCGCCTGGAGCTGGCCCCCTCCCTGGAGAGGGCCCTCTCGCTTCGGCAACCGGCCCCATCCGCCCAGTCGAGGCCGCCCGTCGAGGAATAGCGAAGCAACGAACCGGCCATCGCCAGGCCCGCAAGGCACTTCACGGCCCGGGCCGGCAGAGGACCGCACGCCCGTGGGGTCAGGCCCCCCCGCCGCCTCAGTTGAACAGAGGATGCTTGACCAGCTTCGGGATGATGGGGGTGAAGTAGAACTGGATGTTCCACTTCTGGCCGAATTCGTCCGGGCGGGCGGCCATCCATTGCCCGGCCAGGCTGATCTTGACCGGGATCCGCCCGGCCCGGACGACCTTGCCGACGCTGACGCCGAGGGGGACGGTCCATACCTGGCCCGGCTCGGCCTGCCAGTTCGCCAGGATGTTTCCCGAGTAGCCGACGCTCCAGCCATGCGGGAAGAACCAGGCAGCGATGGGCTGGAGGTTCATCGAGTTCGTGTCGGGCCGGCTGCCGTTGCCCGCAAAGGACGTCCAATTCTGGGTGAAGCTGGCGAGGATCCACCTCTTCGACAGGTAGCCGAAAAGCACGGCCGGGCCCGCCTGCCACTTCCCGGCCCCCGTATGAACCGAGGTGGCGGTCGGGAAGACAAAGGTCGGCCCGACGCCGATCAGCCAGTTCCCGCAAAGGCTGCGGTTCGGCGACAGCACCACCGAGAGGGCCATGTCTCCTAAACCGGTCGTCTTCAGAACCTCCATGCCGGGCGGGGGGCCCGCCACCGCCTCCGGGTACGGCCGGGAATCGAACAAAGGGATCACCGGCCTGGGGATGAGGTTCCAGTCCCGGGTCAGCGCCACCGGCAGCATGGGCTGGAAATTCAGGTTCGAGTTCCACCGGTCCGCCTGGCCGGGGAAGGTGCTCACCCGGAAATTGTTCTGCTGGAAGCTGATGGACCAGAAGTCGCTGGCGGGATTGGTGAGCTTCTTGTTCAGTTCGGTCAGCGACTCGCCATTCCCCGCGCCGGCCGTCTGCCCGGTCGCGTCCGGATCCGCTGCCGCACCGCGGGTCGAAACCAAGCACGCGATCACGAGCCAGAACAGGACGGACGCGCTTGCCCGTTTCCTCATCGCCGACCTCCGGGGATTATTTTGGCACAGTGTACCACAACGGCATCCCGAACGCCCGAGCGCTGAGAGTGAGGGGAGCCGGCTAATTCGCCTGCGTGATCTTGGGGATGATCGCGTCGATCCAGGCCATGGCGGTTTCCTTGGCTCCGCAGAAATTGTTGACCCCGACGCCCACGAGGCCGCTTTGCCCCTTGCCCGTCCAGCCGATCCGCCAGGTCTCCAGGTCGGGCCCGGCCCCCCCGCCGATCCACGGGGTGATGACCTTGCGGCAGGTCAGGATGCCGCCGCGATAGCGTTTCTTGCCGCACGGCTCCTCCCGGGTCGCCGAACCGGGCATCTGCCCGCCCGGGTCTTCAGGCTGGCCGGCGAGCATCTGCAGGACCTGGTCGGCCGCGGGGTTGTTCATCCAGCTGATCTCGAGTTCGATGCCCTGGTCCATGTGGGGCTTGGGGAAATTCTCGTTGGGCTTAGTCCCCCGAATGATGATGGAACCGCCGAGGTTCCGCTCCCCCTCCAGCTTGAATCCCGCGGGCATGACTTCCGCCCCCGGCGGCAGCTGGGACAGGGCCACAGCTGAAAACATGAACAGCACCACCAGGCCCGGGAACAATCTCAATCTGATCATTCAATCCTCCACGGAGTCTTTCTCGAACATTATAGGCGCTGGAGAACAGATTTGTTGAATTGAATCCTCCACCCCGCCATAAATCGGTCGGCGGGATCGCCAGAATTGTTCTCGATAGAAGATTGCCAATCGGCGATATTACACGTATAATTCACGTGTAAGGAGGGATCAATCATGCAGAAGAAGTTGACCATCACCATCGCCGAAGAAGTTTACGCCGGGTTGCACCGCCGGATCGGCCGGCGCAAGATCAGCCGGTTCATCGAGGACCTGGTGCGTCCGCAGTTACTCGATTCCGATATGGAATCCGCCTATCAGGCCATGGCCCAGGATGAGGAGCGGGAACGGGAAGCGAAAGAATGGTCGGACGCGACCTTCGGGGACAGTTATCATGAAGCGCGGTGAGGTCTGGTGGGTGAATTTCGAACCCTCGATCGGGGGCGAGATTCGGAAAACACGACCGGCGGTCATTGTCAGCAACGACGCGGCGAATCGCCATCTAAACCGGGTCCAGGTAGTCCCCCTGACCTCCAACGTGGACCGCCTCTACCCCAGCGAAGCCTATATCACCCTGAACGACCGGCCGGGCAAAGCCATGGCCGACCAGATCGCCACGGTCAGCAAGGAGCGGCTGACCCGGCAGGAGGGCGCCCTGAACGCCGAGGACATGTTGCGGATATCCCGGGCGATCCGGATGCATCTGAGCCTGGAATAAGATCACTCCAGGAATAAACGGAGAGTATTGTGTTCAAGCCGCTTTTCAGATCTCGCCTTTTCCTGACCATATTGCTCTCGCTGGTATTACCCCTTCACTTCAGCCCGGTCTGTTGTCAAAACTTGACATATCTCAGAAACGAAGCTGAAAAGGGCGATGCCAAAGCCCAGGCACGCCTTGGACAGATTTACTTCTTCGGAGATGGAGTCCCCAAAGATTCCAAAGAAGCTGTGATTTTATGGCGCAAGGCAGTGAAACAGGGGAATGCAGATGCACAATGCGGGCTTGGGATGGCATACCGCTTTGGGGAGGGTGTTCACCAAGATTTAAAAAAGTCCGTGGAGTGGTGGCGCAAGGCAGGTGAGCATGGACATGCCAATTCCCAAAATTTCTTGGGTGTAGCTTACTCTAATGGAGAAGGAGTGCGACGGGATTACAAGAAGGCAGCGGAATGGTACCTGAAGGCAGCTCTACAAGGCCATTCGCAAGCGCAGTGCTTTCTTGGCATAATGCTTTATGATGGAAGAGGCGTCACACAGGATTATCAAAGGGCAATTTACTGGTTGTACGCGGCAGCCAATCAAAACGAGGCTCAGGCACAGTATTATCTGGGACGGATCTACTTCAATGGGAATGGAATTGACAAAGACCTCATCGCCGCATTTGCTTGGATCGATCTAGCCGCAACTAATGGATGGGAAGAAGCTCAACGCATTCAGGGCTATGTCGCAAAACAACTGAGTTGTTCCCAGCTATCTGAAGGACTTCGTTTATCTCGAGAATGGGCTGAGGATATCAAGAAGCGACTCCAGAATGAGTAATCAGGACATCGTGAACTTTAGGGCTATTCTTAATTAGCACCTCCTACCCTTTGATATGCAATTGGATTTAAACAATATCCAATATCAATTGGCTTAGTTTCCTCGCGGAGACACCTGACTTTCCCAAACTCGTGGTAGACTCCTCACAGACCACAATTCCCCAAGCCCAAAGGGAGGTTATTCCGTGGACATTCTCCAGGCGATCGGCAACACGTCGCTGGTGAGGCTGCGCAAGGTCGTGCCGCCCGGCTGCGCGCACATCTACGCGAAGCTCGAGTGGGAGAACCCCACCGGCAGCGTCAAGGACCGGATGGCCCTGGCCGTGATCACCCAGGCGGAGGAGGACGGCCGCCTGCAGTCCGGCGGCACCGTGGTCGAGTACACCGGGGGCAGCACCGGCACGTCGCTGGCGCTGGTCTGCGCGGCCAAGGGCTACCGCCTCCGGATCGTCACCTCCGACGCGTTCAGCCGGGAGAAGCGGGACCACATGGCGGCGCTCGGCGCGGAGCTGACCCTGGTCCCGAGTGAGGGCGGCCTCACCACCAAGAAGCTGATCCTGGACATGATCGAGAAGGCCCGCGAGCTGAGCCAGGAGCCGAACACCTATTGGACCGACCAGCTGCACAACACCGACAGCCTCGCGGGCTATGCCGCGCTGGGCGAGGAGATCTGGGCCGATACGAGCGGAGGAGTCGACGCCTTCGTCTACTGCGTGGGCACGGCCGCGACCATCCGCGGCGTTGGGACGACGCTGAAGTGGCACAAGCCGGGCGTCCGGATCTTCGCCGTCGAGCCCGCCGAATCCTCGGTGCTGCTGGGCCATCCGCCGGGGCCGCACAAGATCGAGGGCGTCGGGATCGGCTACACCCCCCCGCTCTGGGATCCGGCGCTCGTGGACGAGATCCTGGCGGTCCGGACAGAAGACGCCAAAGCCATGGCGCGGCGCCTGGCGCGGGAGGAAGCGCTGTTTGCGGGGACGTCTTCCGGCGCCAATGTCCTGGCCGCCATCGAAGTGGGCAAGCGCCTGGGGCCGGACGCGAAAGTGGTCACGCTGATGTCCGATTCCGGCCTCAAGTACCTGAGCACCGACGTGTACCGGCAGGGTTGAAAAACCGGTCACTTTCCCGGCGGTTGGCCGATAAGTGGTGAAAGAGGTCAGGAATCGCCATGGAAATCCACAGGCTGGGCTCGTTCCCGGATCTCCCGCTCGATTCCGCCCCGGCGGCGGAGGGCGAGACGGCGGTGAGGGGCGCGCGGCGCGGGGAAGCGACCCCGAAACCCGAAGATCCGGCGCCGCCCGCTGAAAATGAGTCTCAGGGTCAACCGGCTGATTCGCTGCAGGCGGAATCCCGACAGAGCGCCGAGTCCCTGAAGGCCCGTCTGTTCGCCCGCTGCGACCCGGTCTCCGCCGGCGAAGCGGCCCAGGTCCTGCCGGAGGACGCCGGATCCTCCCCGATCGCGGACGTGGCGGATTACCTCCGGCGCCATCCGGGAGCGGGGGATTCGCTCGAAGGCATCGACGGCTGGAGAGAATTCGAGGGGATGGACGGATTGGACGCCCGGGGCGAGGGCGTCGCCATCGACCGGATCGTCATCCAGGGGGAAGGCTGGGTGCGGGATGGGGATACTACCGGATCCTCCGAATCATCGGGGGAGGCCGCCGGCGAGAACGGCGCGGAGGATCCGGACCGGGGCTGAATCGCGATCCACGGAACAGTCGTGCCGCAACCTGCTCTTCACCTCAGCGCGCGACATCGTCTACGCCGTAGTCCGGATCGGCCCGCCCCGGAACTCCGTAATTGGAAGCAGTGCTCCCGGGCGGGCGGACCGGGAGTACAGAGATTGTGACAAAACCTGAGTGGGACAGAGCCTTACACCATGCCAATCGGCGGCAAGTTCATTCCGGAATTGCCCGGTCCCACTCTTCCAGGGCAACCGAATCCTCCAGGAATACCAGCATTTTCCGGCACAGGATCGACGTGTCCTGGCGGCCGGCCGCCACATCCGCGGCGATGTGGGGCTGCAGTCCGCCGAGGCCGATTCGCCCCTGAAAATACAGGAGCACGGCAGCGAACGATGGCGGCTGCCCGCACTCCTCCGCGGCGGCGATGGCGGCCAGCTCCCGCCGGAAGAGAGCGCGCATCCGTTCCCTACTGCCGGGTTCCGCCAGGCGGGCGGAAATCGCCGCGACCCAGAGCCGGGACCAGGCTCGCCAAGAACATTCGACGGAGGGATCGCCGGCCAGCCCGGCAAAGAGGTCGCGCGCTTCGACCCACCGGCCTCCCTCGAGCAGCGAAAGGCCGCACACCTGGCGCACATGGGCGCCAAGCCGCGGGTTCCGGGCGAAAACCGCCATGGCTGCTTCGTGCAGTGCCAAGGCCGAGTCGCCCTGGCCGGCGCGGCGCTCGCGGATCCCCAGGGCCGTGATCTGCTCGATGAGGCGATCCTGTTCCCAGGCGGACATGGACCGGGTGGCGTACTGGATTAGGGCGGCCGCCCCGGCGACATCCCCGCGGCTGGCCGCCTCGCGGAAGAGGCGGATGGCGTTCGCCTGGACGAGGCCGGCCGCTTCCGCGTCTCCGGAACGGCGGGCCCGGTCCAGCTCGGCCACGGCAAGGTCAGATCGACCCCGCCGCACGTCCAGCTCCGCCAGGCCGATCCAAGCCCAACCCGCCAACTCGGTTCCTTCCAGGGCCCGGAAGGCTCTCCCGGCATCTCCGTCTTTCCCCGTCGTCAGCCGGGCCAGGCCGTATTTGTACCGGGCTGCCTGCCCCTCGGGTGTGTCAGGGTGGCTTTGCAGGATCGCTTGGTACAATCGGGCGGCTTCGTCGTATTCTCCACGCTCGTAAAAGGCATCCGGCACCGCCAGGCAGGAAACGTCCAGGGGCATGTCCCGCCGGTACAAGCGAACGTTGTCGAAGCGCCCTCCTCCGCCCCAGGAGTACAGTGCAACCCGGCCACCCCTGGCGGGGAAGAAATCCCGCAGACGGAGGATTTCCGTTCCGTCCACCTCGAGCCGGATGGTTTCGCCGACATGCTCGACCGTCACGTGGTGCCGGCGGCCGGGAACCACGCAGGCGGCGGGGGAATCGTTCCGGACCAGATCCGGCCCGTCCCGGCAGATCTGGGACCGCCGGTTGTAGATGGCGCCGAACTGGAGCAGGTACCCGGTGTCGACGGGATTGGCGGGATCGCAGTGGAGGGCGCAGGACAGATCGGAACCGCCGGGGCCCGGCGGTGACGCCTCCGGGAACCAGGCGTCATACTCGAGCCGGACGATGTCCGGACAATCGCCGGGCAACAGGACCATGAAACCATACTGGTCGTCCCCCTGGCCGGTCAGCGATCCACCTTCCACCCGGGCCCGGCCGTGAGTCACCCGCCATCCGGGAGGCAGGATTCCCGCGTGAAAGTCCTCCTCGGTCACCAGGCGCCAGCCGGCCGCGAACCGGGACATCCGGTCCAGAAGCCCCCATCCCAGCCATGCGGCCAGCGCCAGGGCCGCCGCGGCCACCAAGGCGGCTGCGACCGGCAGGCGGTGCTTCCAGATTGTTTTACGCCAGCGGTACCACCAGCCGGCCCGGCGGGTGGCGATCGGTTCGAAGTCCAGGAAACGCTGCAGGTCGGCGGCGAGTTCCCCGGCGTCGCAGTACCGCCGTTCGGGCGCCTTGTCCAGGCACTTCAACAGGATGGTTTCCAGGTCATAGGGCACCCGGACTCCCTGCCGCGAGAAGGGCGGCGGCACGAAGTCCACGATCCGGAACACGATGCCGACCATCGTGTCCCCGGCAAAGAGCGGCCGGCCGGTCAGCATCTCGTAGCCGACCGCTCCCAGGGCGTGGACGTCGGCCGCGGCGGTCAGCTGGTGGGTGTGTCCGGCGGCCTGTTCCGGGGCCAGGTACAGGGCCGTGCCCATGACGTCGCCGGTCCGGGTCAGTGAGGAACCGCTGGCGGCGTCCAGGGCCAGGCCGAAGTCGGTGACCTTGGCTTGCCCGTCCGGTCCGATCAGGATGTTGCCGGGCTTGACGTCCCTGTGCACGATGCCGTGGCGGTGGGCTTCGGCGAGTCCCCCGGCGACCTGCAGCAGCAGCTGGGCCGCTTCCTTCGGCGGCACCCCCTCCGGGTGTCTCCGGATCAAGGCGGAGAGCGGCTGGCCTTCCACCAGTTCCATGGCGTAGTAGAAGTACTCGCCATCAGTGCCGGCATCGTAGATCTGGACCACATGGGGGTGGGCCAGGTTGGCGGCGATCCGGGCCTCCTGTTCGAAGCGTCGTAGCCGGACCGCCGCGTCGTCGCCGAGGTGCTTCTGCAGCAGGACTTTCAGGGCCACGGGGCGCCGCAACTGGGGGTCCTCCGCGCGGTAGACCACGCCGTATGCGCCGGCGCCCAGCCGGCCGGTGATCCGGAACCGGCCGACGCGCTCGGGCAGGGGCGGGTCGTTGCGGTCCGGCCGGACTCGGGGAGGCGCGCTGTTTGGGCTGTTTTCCTCCGGGTGGCGGAGGTCGTCCTGCTCCATGGTCCGTTCCCCGCTGCTGCAAAGCGCTCGACCTTCGCTCGCACTCGAGCGAGCCGATCGGGCCGGATGGTGGAATGGCTGGATTCATTCTACCGGCTGGGCCTGGAGATTGCAACTCAGGCGGAGCGGTCGACGCGTCGGAGACGCTCGCAGGACCGGCCGCCGGCCAAACAGTCGGGAATGGCCGGGCTGGGGCAGCGCCTGACAGCATCTCGTTTGACACCATGTCAGTTTGGCAGGACCTCTGCCGCCGTCCGGGCCGGCCCGCTTTCGAACTCCGCAGTGAAAGGCGTGTTCCCCGGCCGGCGGGCAGGGACAACGGGTGTCGTGTGGTATAGTGGGAGCAATGCAGGGATTTGCCGGCTCTCCATGACGGGAGACGGAAACAGGGAGGAAGACCGAATGAGCACCCAGAACATCCAGAAAATCGGGAACGGAGGACGGGCCGCGGCGGCGCTGGCGCTGGCCGCGTGTCTGGTTGCCGGGTCGGCGTGCAGCGGGCTGTTCACCACCCGGGTCGGGGACATCCTCCAGCACCCGCGGGACTACGACGGCAAGATCGTCACCGTCGCCGGCACGGCCAGGAGCGTGACCAGCATCGGTCCGCTGCGGAGCTTCATCCTGGACGACGGGACGGGCGCCATCCGCGTGCTGACCGAGCGGGCGGTGCCGCGTGAAGGCGAGGCGGTCAAGGTCGAGGGGACCGTCCAGCAATCGTTCGTTTTCTTCGGCGACAGCCTGATCGTGATCCACGAGGGGCCCGCCGACTGACCGGCCGGCGCCGACGCCGGCGGCGACTGGCGCCCCGAATCTGTTCGGGATCAGAGGTTCAGTCCCCAGCAGATTGCCCGGGCGCTGACCGTCAATTCAGCTCCTCGACGTGAAGCACCAGTCCGTCCCGGCGGAACGGACGTCCTGCCTGATCATTCCGGATCCTTTTTCGCCCGGTGGTAGCGGTCCTCCTTCCCGTTCGGCCACCGCAGGACCAGGACGTCGCCGTCCGCATCGCGCTCCAGCCGCCAGCGGAACGCGCTCTGGGACAGTTTGCCCGGTTTCTCATAGTTGAATTCGGGCCGGCAGTTGTCCTTGCTGGTCAGCTTGGCCTCACGGTCCTGGAAGACGATGCGGTCGCCGGCCACCTCCAGCACCCCGGTCTCGAAACCCTGGATCTGCATGGTGCAGTCATACAGGGTTGAGGTCAGCAGGGCCGCATGCTGGTAGGTGCCGTCCGGCAGGATGCGGTAGGCGTACACGTTGAGGTTGGGGGCGCTAGGGGCCCCGGTGTTCGGATTTTGATAGGATGAGCCGGACCCTTCGGTCATCTGCCAATCGCCCAGCAGCGAGGCGGGCACCGGGTCCGCGGCCAGGCAGGACGCGGCCACGAGAGAAGCGAGAACGAGACTGACAACCCCTCTCCGAGTCTTCATGATCCCCTCCTGATTGTTTTCCCGCGGCCGTCGCCGCGGCAGCGCCGGCCACGCGCCCCGCTCCGGCGAGCGAAGCGAATCGGCGGTCCCCCGAATCACACTGCCCCAATGAGGCCGGAACTGTTGGTTCTTGGATGGCGGCGGCTTCCCTCCGGCTTCACCGCCGGCTTGGAATATGGAGCGCGGTGACGAGGCGCAAGGCAGGATTTCCCAAACGCCGGCGACGGGCGCGCGCCGCAGCGCCCCGTCCCAACGCCGGTCGCCACCGACGGCAGCGACGTCCGCCGAACAGCTTACTCCGTCGGCCCCTCCCACTTGACCAGCTTCAGGTCCAGCACGAAGATGGAGTAGATCACCGGCACCAGGATCAGGGTGATGAACGTGGCCATGGTCAGGCCGCCGATCTGGGCGTAGCAGAGCGGCTCCCAGAGCGGCCCGCCGTGCGCCGCCAGCGGGAACAGGGCGAACACCGTGGCGCCCACCGTGATCAGCACCGGCCGCAGCCGGATGATGCCGGCGTCCAGCAGCGCCTGCCGCATCGGCTCGCCCTCCGCGTGCTTCTCCTCGATGAAATCGAACAGCACGATGACGTGGCTGACGATGACGCCGATCAGGCTGATGCACCCTAGGAAGGCCATCATGCTGAACGGCGCGCCCATGACCACCAGCCCGGCGAAGGCGCCCACCATGCCGTAGGGGATGGCCGAGAACACGATGAACGGCTTGATCGCGTTCTGGAACTGGAACACCAGTGCCAGGAAGATGGCCGTGACGCAGATGGCCAGGACCACCAGCAGGTGCTTGAAGTCCTTGTCCTTGTTCTCCTTCTCGCCGCCGTACTCCATGTGGTACCCGGCCGGCAGTTTCTCCTGGAACTTGTCCAGCTGGGGCATGACGCTCTTCAGGAGGTCGGCGGAGAGGACGCCCGGCCTCGAGTAGCAGGACACGGTGATGGTGCGGAACTGGTTGCGGCGGCAGAGTTTTTCGGTCTGCATCTGCACCTGGGTGGAGGATACCTGCCGCAACGGCACTTTCTGGGGCCCCTCCATCGAGTAGACGTAGAGGTTCTCGATGTCGGAGAGCTTGGACCGCTCGTCCGGCCGCAGGCGGGCCACGATCTGGATCTGCTTGTCCTTGTCCTGCAGGAGGGACAGCGGGTAGCCGCTGATGCCGGAAACGGAGGAGACGGCCACGTCCATGTTCGAGACCCGGGCCATGTTGGCGCGGTCGGGATCCACCCGCAGCTCCACGGAGAAGGTCTCCGCCCCCCAGTCGTCGCGGACGCGCGCCGAGTCGGGGGACGCGAGCAGGATGCCCCTGGCCTGGCTGGCCAGCCGGCGCAACGTCCCCATGTCCTCGCCGGAGATCCGGAGTTGGATCGGCGTGCCGATGGGCTCGCCGCTCTCCAGCCGGCGCATGTCCGCCCGCACCCCGGGCAGCCCCTCCGTCAAGGCGGTCTGGATCGGGTCGACCAGGGGCAGGGTGTCGTGCTTGTCGCCCACCTGGATGAGAAGCTGGGCGTAGTTGAGCTGCCGCTGCTCGGGGTTTACCGAGAACCAGAAGCGCGGGCCGCCGCCGCCGATGAAGGTGGTGACGGACTTGAGCACCTGCCGCGGCTTGCCGTCCACGGGCGTTTGCCGCCCGTACTGATCCGTCACTTGCCGGATGATCGCCTCGGCCTGCCTGGCGCTGGCGTCGGTGGCGGTGATCGTGGAGTCCTCCGGCAGCCACAGGTCCACGAACGACAGGTAGGACAAGTCCTTGGGGAAGAACTCGTCCTTGAGATGGGCCATCAGAAACACGCCCAGGCCAAGGAACCCGAACGAGAGGAAAAGGGTTTTCCAGCGATGGGTCAGGGCCAGTGTCCCGAGCCGGTAATAGAACCCGGCGAAGCCGCTCTTGCGCCGCTCCTCCATCGGGCGGGGAGGCTTGCGGCTGGGGCGCAGGAGGTAATAACCGAGGGTCGGGATGAAGGTCATCGAAACCAGCCGGGAAGCCACCAGGGAGCAGCCCAGCACGATCGGCAGGCTGTAGACGAAGCGCCCCATGTCGCCGGGCAGCATCAGGAACGGCAGGTAGGCCACGATGTTGGTGACGGTGGCGTACATGATGGCGTGGGCCAGCCGCGTCGGGCCCAGCCAGGCGGCGATGACGCGCGGCTGGCCGCTGTCGAGCGAGCGTTTGATGGCGTCGTTGGCCACCACCGGGTCGTCCACCAGCAGCCCCAGGGCGATGATCAGCGAGGCGATGGAAACCTGCTGCAGGTCGATCCCCAGGAGATTGGCAAAGCCGAAGGTCATGGCCAGCGTCAGCGGGATCGAAAGGGCCATGAGCGTGGACGAGCGCCATTCCCAGAAGCCGAGCAGCGCCACCACGACCACCAGGATGATGGCCTCCCACAGGCTTTCCATGAAGAGGTCCACGTTCTCGGTGACCTGCAGCGGCTGGTCGGAGGTGCGCGCCATGATGAGGTCCGGCGGGAGGAGTTTCTTGAGCTCAGCCATCTTCTGGTCCACGTCCTGGCCGAACTTGCCGATCTGCTCCCCGGCCCGCATCTGCACCGCCAGGGTGATGGCCCGGGAGCGCTGCCACTTTCCATCGGCATCCTTGTAGTTGAAATAGTTCAGGTAGGAGGGGGGGCTCTCGTAGCCGCGGAGGATGTCCACCGAGTCGCGCAGGTACACCGGCGCCCCGCTGTCGGTCGTGCCGATGATCACGTCGCCGATTTCTTTTTCGCTCTTGAATTGGCCGGAGGGGTTGAGAATGACGTTCTTGCCGCCGATGTCCAGGATGCCGCCCGGCAGCATGATGTTGCGGGCGTTGAGGACATTCTTGAGCTGGCTCTGCTGGAGGCCGGTGGCGGCCAGGCGCGCCTGGGAATACTCCAGGAACACCCGCTCATCCAGCACGCCCGACCGATCGATCCGCGAGACGCGCGACAGGGTCTGCAGCGACCGGGTGATCAGGTCGGTGTAGTCGTCCAGTTGCCGGAACGTGTACCGGTCGCCGGCCACTTCCCGCAGCTTCCCTTCCGCGTCGGCGGGGTCCCGGATCAGGGCGACGTTCCAGACGTCCGGGTGGAAATCGGGCACGTGGCTCTTCATCTCCAGCCGGACGAGCTTCATGATGGCGTCATCGTCGCCGGCGGCGGCGAAGTCGAAGCCGGCGAAGCCCGGGCCGCTGATCCGGACCACGTCCTGGGCAAACTGCACCTCCCGGATCACGCGCTCGAAATCCTCGAGACCGCGTTCGACAATGCGGGAAGTGTAGGTGGGGGGATAGCAAACCACCAGGCTCACCCGGGACTGCCCGGCCGGCGCACGGGAACGGGTCTCCCGGATGGCGCGGGCCACCGACTGGGCCCGCAGCGAGATCTCCATCGGGTCCACCTTCGGGCTAGCCACGGTGAGCATGAGGGCGGCCGTGTCGCCGTAATCCTTCAGGAACTGGATCGGGCCGGCCCCCTGGGGCAGGTCGGTGATGCCGTCGAGCTTCTCCTTGATGTCGTCGAACTCCTTGGCCCGCTCGGTGATGTTCTCATCCAGCTCGATGGTGATGATGCAGACGTTGCTCCGGGTGATGGAGGTGAGCTTGGTGACCTTGGAGTTCTCGGCGATGGTCTTCTCCAGGTCCTCGGTCACCAGCGCCTCGACCTTCTCGGAGGACGCTCCCGGCCAGGGGCAGATGGCGACGGCCACGCGGACGGGGATGTCCGGGTCCTTGCGTTGCGGCATCTTGAGGTAGGAGTACAAGCCCCACGCCATCGTGACCAGAATCAGCACCCAGGCGACCTGGCGCTGCTCGGTGAAATACCGGGCGGTGTTGTGGGTGGTGCGGATGATGTCCTCGTCAGACCTTCCGTGTAGCATGCCGTGTCCCTCCGCCGGTCACTGCAGAATCCGGACGGATTCGCCATCCCGGACCATTGTGCCGCCCGTGGTGACTACCCGCTCGCCGGGCTGGACGCCCGAGACAACGATGAGGTCGCCGTACGCGTCGCCCAGGGTCACCGTCCGGCTATGAGCGACGGACCGGCCCGTCTCGTCGGTCACGACCATGACGGCAAAGGCCTGGGGATTGTCCTTGTTCCGGATGATGGCGTTGAGCGGCACCACCGTCACCGGTTCCAGCGCCTTTTCCTCGACCAGCTCGAGGGCGGCGATCATGCCGACCTTCAGCAGATGCTTGGGATTCGGGAGGGTGAGTTCCACGTCGAAGACCCGGCTGGTGGAATCCGCGGCGGGGTAGATGCGGCTGACGGTGCCGGGAAACTCCTGGCCGGGCAGCCCCTCGGTGGTGATGGTGAGTTTCTCACCCAGGTGGACCTTGGACAGGGTCCGGTCGGGTACGCCGAAGATGGTCTTGACTGTCGACGTGTCGGACAGGACGAAGGCCACCATCCCTGCGCCCGCCATGTCCCCCACCTCGATTTTGCTCTGGAGAATCTGGCCGCGCCGCGGAGCCTTCAGGTAGCAGTCGCCCAGGACGATCACCGCCTGCTCCAGCTGGGCCTGGGCCAGGCGGATTTTGGAGCGGGTGGCTTCGACCTGGGATTGGAGCGTATCCACCTGGGACTGGCTGGTGTCGAGCCGCGTCTTGGCCTGCTCGAAATCGGACTGGGTCATGCTCTGGGCATTGAACAGGTTGACGGCCCGGTCATAGTCCTCCCCGGCCTTGAGCAGCGTCGCCTTCGCCCCCGCGAGCTGCGATTCCGTCGCCGCCAGCGCCGACTTGGTTTCGGCCAGCTGGGATTTGGCCTGCTCGACCACGGTGATGTAGTCGTTGTCCCGGATCCGCGCCAGGACCGTGCCCGCCTCCACCCAGTCGCCTTCCTGGACGTTCCGCAGCCGGCCGTCGATCCCCTGCACCTGGTGGATCGCCACGATGTAGCCGCTGTTCTTGAAGGCGAGCGACACCGGCTCGTCCGCCACGATGGACGCCGAGTACCGCACCGTCCCGCTGGTGGAGTAGGTCCTCACAACATCCACCTGCACCGGCGTGATGGGCGTCTCCACCTTCTGTTCCTTGCCGCAGCTGGCCAGCGCCCCGCACAGCGCCAGGGCGGCGATCAGGAGCCCGCATCGCGTGATTTTCATCGGCCTGTCTCCGGGTTGAGCTTTCATTGAATGATGCCTCATGTTACTCCTCCCCCATCGCCTTCTCGAAATCGGCCTTGGCGGTCCAGATCTCCAGGACCGCCTGACGGTACTTGTCCTCGGCGTCCGAAAGCGACGACTGCGCCTGCAGCACGTCCTTGAGCAGGGCGGCCTGCTGGGCGTAGTTGTCGCGGGTGTTCCGCAGCTTCTCCCGGGCCGCCGTCTCGGACAGCCGGCAGACGCCCACTTGGGCCCGCGCCTGGCGGAGCTTGCGGAATTTGTCGCCCACGTCCCGCAGGACCTGGGACTCGGTCTCGCGCAGGGCCTCGACCGCCTGCTTCTCCGCCATCATCTTCTGGCCCAGCTCGTGCTTCTTCCGCCCCCAGTCATAGATGTCCCACTGCAGCAGGACGCCCAAGCTCCACATGTTGCGGGGCAGGAATTCCAGGTTGATGGTCGAGGAATAGTCCATGGATACGTACACCTGGGGAATGTAATCCGCCTTCTTGATCCGCCGGTCCAGTTCGGCCAGCTGGACCCGCATGCGGGCCTCCCGCATCTCCGGCCGCTGCTCCAGCGCGCGGGCCCGGGCCGGCTCCAGCTCCGCCTCCAGGGGGGCGGGCTCCGGGATGGGCTCGACGCGGAACTCGGTCCGGATGTCGCGGCCCATCAGGTCGTTGAGGGCTTCCTTCTGGGTGGCCAGGTTGTCCGCCAGCTTGTCGGCGTCGAACCGGGACTGGGCCAGCCGGGTCTGGATGTCCATCAGCTCCGCCGGCAGCGCCGTCTGCTGCTTCACGAACTCGCCCACCAGCCGCTCGAATTCCGCGTAGAACCGGATCTCGTCCTGGATGGCGTCCAGGGCGCTCTGGATCTGCAGGAGCTGGTAGAAGGTGGCCTTGACCGAGTCGGCCACGGCCTGGTTCTCCTGGCGGAGCTGCTCCCGGGCGATGTCCCGGTTCACCTCGGCCTGCTGGATGCCCAGGCCGATCTGGTAGAGCTGGCTGATGGGCTGGGCCGCCTGGGCCTTGATGATGGTCATGAACTGCGGGTCCACGGTGTAGGTGTTGTCCGCGGTGGGGAGGGGGTTGCCGTCCGGATCGGTCGCGTGGGAGAACTCGAAGGTCATCGGCACGAGCCGCTGGGAGCCCAGCACGCTCAGGGAGAACACCGGGAGCCGGTGGGTCTTGGCCGCGGCGATCTGCTCCTCGGCCTTGTCCAGCTCCAGCCTGGCGGTGGCGACCTGCCGGTTGGCCTGGGCGGCCAGGGCGACGGCCTGCTCCAGGGTCAGCACCTCGACGGATCCCGGCGGGGGGTCCTGCGCCCGCACCGGCGCCCCCAGGAACAGCAAGCTCAGGAGGAGGAGCGCCACAGCCGGACGTCCGGTCCGCCGGGCCGGACTGCCGCCGGGAATGCCCGGCCCGAATTCAATACGAATGGAAGAATCCTGCAAGGCAACCTCCGGTCTTCGATGAAATCTGGTTTACGGTGCTGAAGCGGAACGACGCCGATTGTAGCATAGAAAGATTTTCAAAATCAGTGGAAACCTGTGAAAATATCGCAGAGATGGAGGAGGGGGGATCCCCCGCGCACCCGCCGTTTCGAGACCGCCCTCGGCGGGTTCTTCAAAGCGGAGAAGCCCGGCGATTCCACCGGGCGTCGTTGCCCATCTTAGTGATGATAAAACGTCCCCCGTTGGAGGAGCACAGGACTGGCTCATTCCACCGTCCGGACCAGGCGGAAGCCCAGGGAGGAGAAGCTGAAGCCGATGGCGTAGTGGTAATGTGCGGCCGACCGGCAGTACTTGGCCATGGTGCTCCAGCCGCCGCCGCGAACCACCCGGAAGTCGGCCGTTCCAGGTCCCGGGTAGTTGGTGGCGCTCCCCGATTGGTAGGTGTAATACCTGTCCCAGCACCACTCCCACACGTTGCCGTGGGTGTCATACAGACCCCACGGGTTCGGCGCTTTCGTCCCCGCGGGGCTGGTGGCGTCGATGGAACTGCTATTGCCCCAGAACCACGCCGCCGTCTCCAGCGCTGGGTACATGCCGGGATTGGACACGAGTCCGCAATCGTCTGCCGTGTAGCTCGGCTCCGCGATCCAGAACGGTGTCGTCGTCCCCGCCCGGCAGAAGTACTCCCACTCCCCCTCGGTGGGCAGCCGGTAGCCGCCGGCGTCGAAGTTGCAATAATACGGCCCGGTGGTGTAGTTCGACGCGGTGATCGGGTCCGTGAATCCCGCGTCCGTGTAATACGCCCGGGTCAGCCCCCGTTGGACCGACAGCAGGTTGGCAAACAACACCGCCTCGTACCAGGTGACGTGCTGCACCGGGTTGGTCATCCCCGCGCCATCATCCGTGGATGTCGGATCCACGGGCAGCGTCGGCTGCGCCGCCTTCAGCTCGGCCCACATATGCCGCGTCACCTCCGTGGCCATCACCGCCAGGTTCCGGGTCAGGGTGTGGGTGAACTGGGTTTCATCCGACACCCGGCACGGCTCGTCCTCCGGCGAGCCCTGCACGAAGGACCCCGCCGGCACGTACATCAGGTCGCCCACGATGGAATCTTTTTCCACCCAGTCTCCGGCGAGATACAGGGTCTCGAGGTTGCCCGCCAGGTAATTCTGCAGGGTCACCGAGTCCGCGGCATCCACCACGCCGTCCCCGTTCAGGTCCCCCTTCTCCGCCGCCCGCACCCCCCCGCTCCAGACCAGGATCAGGCCCAGCAGCCACACCGGCATTTGTCTCCTCATGACCGCCCACCTCCCGAAAAATTGTCGGAATCCCCATTCCAGCCGCATTGCCCCATCCGCCCATGGACATATCCGATCCTGCCGTGGATGGCAAGCGGCAACCCGAAGCCATCCCCTGAAATCGCGGCCCTCATTCGCACGGAACGAATCCGTGAGGTGTCAGGCTCTGTCACAATTCCTTCCGATCAATCGGCTTCCCCTTGCCGCCCCAGCCGCCGCCGGGCCTCGGCGGCGATGCCCTGCAGCAGGGAGAAGTGGTCCCGGCTGCCGGGATCGGCGCTCTCGGGGCGCTGGCCCGCGAACTCGCAATAGGCCGCGAGGAGGATCATCCGCCGGAAGTCCGCCGGCATGGGATCGTCGGCCGCGGTCTGCAAGGCCTCGTCGTAGCCCAGGCCCCGCTCGAAGCACTGCCGCGCGCGTCCGAAGACGCGCTCCAGTTCGGCCCGCTGGGCGCGCACGTCGGCCCGGGTGCCGGGCGCGCCGTGGCCGGCCACGAATATTTCCGCCTCCAGGGCTTCGATGGCCTGGTAGTTGACGATTGTCGCGGAAACCTGGCCCTCGCCGGGCAGGGGCAGCATGCCACTCATCAGGAGGTCGCCGCAAAAGACGATCCCCTCGGCCGGCAGGTGCACCACGGCGTCGGATTCGGAGTGGCCCGGGCCCAGCTCGAGCACGCGGACCTCCCGTTCCCCCTGGTGCAGGGTCAGGCGGCCGCGGAAGGCCAGGTCCTGCGGGGTGTAGCGGCTGCCCCGGAAATCCACGTCGGGGAAATGTTCGGCGAACAGGGCGTCGTGCCGGGCCTGGGCCGTCCGGTTGGCTTTCGTCCGCTCGCGCCCCGCGCCGGTGGCGATGGTCACGGCCTCCGGGAACAGATGGTTGGTGTAGACGTGGTCGGGGTGGGAGTGGGTGTTGACCAGGAAGCGCACCGGCCGGTCCGTCACCCCGCTGATCGCCGCCCTCAATTCCTCGGCCATGGCGGCGCTGGTCAGGCTGTCCACCACGATCACGCTCCGGTCGCCCACGATGACCCCGGCGTTGCTGTACCAGACCAGGGCTGGCTGGAGGAAGACGTAGACGCCGTCCGCCAGTTTCCGGAACTCACTCATGTTCCACCGCCCGCTCCCAGGTCAGGGCCTGATTGCCGACGCCGATGACCAGCCGTCCCCCCTCGAAGCGGCAGGGCCGGACCTGATCGGAGCCGGTCCAGCTGGGGACCAGGCCCGCCTTGACATGGTGGACCACCCGGTCCGCTTCCACCGTATAGGTCCCGCAGTAGGACAGGTAGGTGTCGTAGGCCCGGGCCCGGTCCGCCTCCGGCAGGGTCTGGGCGGCGGCGGCCTCCAGGGGGAAGTCCGGGTCGCTCTGCCGGCGGTCGGGGTCCATGATCTCGGCGGCCATGTGCCCGTCGGCCGTGTAGATCAGGTAGCCGACCGCGTTCTTCCCGTAGGGATGACGGACCGTTCCGTCCGGATCCCGGATCTCCCACGAAACCAGCCGCCACGTGCCGATGAACCGATCGCGTTCCGGCATGGCGTACCTCCTTGGTTGGCGTTTGGCTTACTGTACCATGGGGGACCTCGTGCGTGGGCACGAAAAGGCGGTGAACGCGAACGCCCCTCTTCGGCTTGGCGCCGGCCATGGCAGCCATCGCCGCAGAACACGCGGAGCTGCAAATCATGGATCCCCCGGCGGCGGCGTGGTAGGATTTCACCGTCGGACCGATCGGGACGGAGCCCCGCATTTTTCCCAATCATTGTGGGTGGAGGAAATCGCGGCGGCGACGAGGAGTTCCGATGAAGCAATGGAGGCTTGGCTACCTGCATCCCGCGAGGGAGCCGTTCCTGTCCAGCGCCGCGCTCGAACCGTCGGTGGTCGGGCAGCTCGACGGCCCCTGCCGGATCGTCGACCTGCCCGTGGACAAGGGGGAATGGGCCGCCCTGGCCGACCTGGACTTCCCCGCATGGGTCGAACGGGGCATCGACCTGCTCTATTACTCGCCGCGCAATTTCCACGCCCTGCCCTTCATCGCCCGGGAGCGGGGGGGCGTCGGCGTGCCGATTCTCACCATGGCCTACTGCGGGGCGCGCTGGCTGGATGTCTGGCTGCTGGCCGCGCCGCTGCTGCGCCCGCGTGACCTGCTGCTGGTGCCCACGCGGAGCGCCCGGGACGAGATCCGGCGCGCCGTCCGGGCGGATCCCCATCTCGTGTCCAATCCGTTCGGCCTGGACTTCGAGAGTGTCCACCGCGCGATGGCCGGCGCGGCGCCGCCGGAGGACGGCGTGCGCCTGCTGTTTCTGGGCCGCGTCGTTCCCGAGAAGGGGCCCCAGGTGGCCATCGAGGCGCTGGCCAGGCTGGGTGACGTGCCGGGGATCGGCCTGGAGATCGCCGGGCCCTGCGTGCCATCCTATGCCCAGGAATTGCGGGAACTGGCCGGCCGGCTGGGAGTGGACGACCGGGTCCGCATCCGGCCGCCGGTCGAAGGCCCGGAAAAGTACCGGTTCCTGGCGGGCGGATCGGTGCTGGTGCTGCCGACGGTCTATCCTGGCGAGACGGCCGCGTCGGTAGTCATGGAAGCCCTGGCGGTCGGGCTGCCGGTGGTGGCCTCGGCCTGGGCGGGCATCCCCGAATTCATCGAGCCGGGCGTCAACGGCGAGCTGGTCCCGGTCCGGGAAGACCGGGCCGGCCCGGGCATCGACGCCGGCGCCCTGGCCGCCGTGCTGCGGCCGCTGGTCACCGATCGGAGCCGGCTGCTCGGGCTGACACGCGGCGCGTTGGCCTCCGCCGGCAGATTCGACCGGTCGGTCACGCGGCAGGAGCTGCTGGGACGGCTCGCCGGCGGCCGCGCGCGGATCGCCGGCCGCTGGGAGGGCTGGCGGCAGCGGACGCTGGGCAGCTGCGCCCGGCGGGTCAATCCCTCCCTGCTCCGGGCGGAGCAGGAATGCCTGGCGCGCGGAGAAGGCCCCTTCGGGATCCCGCCCCTGGCCGAAACGACCTTCGGCTGGCTGCTCGAGATGCTCGATCAGCCGGAAACCCTGCGGCGGTGGCGCAGGCGCTGGGACCTCGTCTTCCGGAAGGCGCTGATGGGTCCCGAGGCGTTGAGGGCGGATTGGCCAGCGGGATGACGACGGGACGCCGGCTGCGTCATTCCTCGGGCGGGATGGGTCGGTAGTCCCAATCGTTCCCGTGCGCCAGGTGGTCCAACCGCGCACCTTCCATGATCGGCCCGGTCGACGGGTGGCCCGCCGGACGGATAGATGCATTCCCGGCTTGGATCTCCGGCGGGTGGCCGGCGGCGGATGCGTTCGCCAGATCGTGCGACAGTTTCTGCTTGACCAGATTGCACCGGAATTGTGTTTCCAGCGCCATCGATGCCGAATGCGCCGGCTCCGCGTCCGCGCTGGGGGCGGGCGGCCCGGCGTCTTCCGCCGGTGCGCGGACATCGGCTGGCTGGGGCCGGACGGCGGATCCCGCCTCGAGCCTCTCCGGTTCCGGCGGAATGAGGTTCTTGGGGATCGAGTGGATATCCATGCCTTGTCCCGATTCAGGATTCATCCAACTTATCGGCCGGCGGCGGCGATTGTTGCGCCGGCGGCGCCTCGGCCTCCCCGGCCGCGCCTTCCTCGATCTGCCTCCGCCGGCCCAGCGCATAGGCGAGATCGACCAGCGGCCGGAGCTCCGGCGGCACCGCGGCCTTGTAGGGCCGGAGCCGCCGCAGCTCGTTGCCGGCGCGGTCGGTGACCCGGGACATGCTGTCGGCCTGGACCCGGTACCAGACCAGGGCCTCCGGAACCACCTCCACCCGATACCCCGCCAGCGCGGCGCCGGCCAGATATTCCGCGTCTTCCGCGCCGAGGTCCCGGTCCTCGGTGAACCCGCCGCCGGCGAGAAAGACCGGGCGACGGATGAAGGCGTTGGCGTTCCCGAACAGGTTGCGGAACAACCCCGGCCCCAGGGCCCCGCCGAGGAACAGGATCCGGGCGAGGGCGCCGGTTTCGACCGGGGGGCCTCCGACGCCCCGGAAGAGATCCATGAAGCAGGTCAGGACGTCGGCCCCCGAGTTCCGCATGGCCCGCGTGAAGACCGAGAGCTCATCCGGGCGGGCGACGTCATCGTCATCCATGAAGAGCAGGTAGTCGCCCCGGGCCGCCTCCGCCGCCGCGTTCCGGGCCGCGCCCAGGTAGCGGTTCTCCTGCCGGATGATCCGCCAGCCCCGCTGCTCGAATTCCGGCTCCAGGGCGGCGAGGCAACTCCGGGCCGCGGGTGTCCGGCTCCCGTCGTCCAGGAGCACCACTTCGAAATTCGGATAATTCTGCCGGCGGAGGGATTCGACCGCCTCCCCCAGGAGGTGGGGCCGGTCGTGATGGATCAGGCAGACGCTCACCGGCGGGGCGGCCGGCTCCCCGGGCGGGCCGGCGTCCAGCCCGCCGCCGGCCTGGAGCGATACGTGCCACGCGGCGAGTCGTTCTGGGATCGGGTCCGCCGGCGGCTCCACACAGCGCTCGGGAAACTGCCAGCGTTCGGCCCGGCACCACGCCGTGGCCGGGGCGGAAGCCAACACCGCCGCATCGGCGCGGAGGAGGGAATGCCGTTCCAGGAAATCCAGCTCGATGAAATCGGGATGGTCAGGCATCTCCCCACGGGCGGCCAGGCGGCCAAAAGTGGGCATGTCGACCCACACCCAGAGCGCCGTCCGGCAGTAGGCCAGTCCCTGCCGCCTGGCCAGCGCCGCGTAGAAGGCCGTCCCGCCGCTCAAGGGAAAGTGGATCGCATCGAAACGACCATCCTGCCGGCGCAGCCAGCGGTCGACCCGGTACGTCAACCGGGCGGGCCGCGAACCCAGCAACGGGATGGAGTCCGCCGTGGGGTCCAGATCGATCCCGTCTATCCCCGCGGCCGGCGCTCCCGCGGAGACCGGGGTGGCGGGCGGGACCGCATCCGGCAGGCGCAGCACCGTCACGGCCCATCCCGCTCCCCGTAGCGACTCCGCCAGCCACGGAGGGGGTTGCGGTTCGGTGACTCCGGGGAGAGTGACGATTGCGGCATGCATGGAGAACCCCGCCAGAGCCGGCATCCCAAGAGATTTTCCGCCTGCGGCAAGGATAGGCCCTCCGAGGCGGCCCGTAAAGGGAAAAACGACTCGACGTCGCCAGGCCGACAGGACTCAAATCGGGAACTCCGCCATGGCAAAAGAGCGTCCATGGTTAGAGGCACCGGCTCCGTAATGGAGGCGGGAAGACCTCGGGCATGACCCGCCTCCGAGAATCGGTTTGACAGGGCAGTCCGTCATTCGATAGGATGGGGGCGGCTCGTTAGGGGTGTTGGAGACATCTGAGAGTCCCGACGGGACAACCCTTAACCACCTGATCAGGATAATGCCTGCGAAGGGAAACGAGCGGGATCCGCCAACCGGCATCCACGCCGCTTCCCGACTCCCTCCCGACAGCGCGCTCCCGATCGGACGGGCCTCCAGGTCTCCGGCATCTTCATTTCATCTCAAAGGAGAGACCGCATGGAACTCTGTGAAGTCGTCATTTCGAAGGCCATCATCGACCGCTATCACGCCAAGCTCGCCAGCTGCCTGGACGTGGACGTCGCCATCGTGGGCGGCGGCCCGTCCGGGCTCGTCGCCGGCGCCCTGCTCAGCCGGGCCGGCAAGAAGGTGGTCCTGTTCGAGCGCAAGCTCAGCATCGGCGGCGGCCTCTGGGGCGGGGGCATGCTGTTCAACGAGATCGTGGTGCAGACGGACGCGGCGCCGCTGATGACCGAGTTCGGGATCCGCCTGCAGGAGTACCAGCCGGGCTACCTCACCGCCGACGCGGTGGAGACCGCCGCCTGCCTGACGGCGGGCGCCATGCACGCCGGGCTGAAGATCCTCAACTGCGTGAGCGTGGAGGACGTGCTCATGCGCCCCGACCGGATCATCGGCCTGGTGCTGAACTGGTCGCCCGTGGAGATGGCCGGCCTGCACGTGGACCCGCTCAGCATGCGCGCGAAGTTCGTCGTAGACGCCACCGGCCACGCCACCGAGGTGGTCAAGGTGGTGGCGAGGAAGGCCCCCGGACGCCTGGCCACGCCCACCGGCGCCATCGAGGGCGAGAAGTCCATGTGGTCGGAGCGGGCCGAGTCCCTCACGCTGGAGAACACCCGGGAGGTCTACCCGGGCCTCTACGTGACCGGCATGGCCGCCAACGCCACGTTCGGCGGGCCGCGGATGGGCCCCATCTTCGGCGGCATGCTCCTGTCCGGCGAGAAGGCCGCCCGGGAGATCCTGTCGCGCCTCGCCGAGCGGGGTGCAGAAGCCGGCAAGTAGCCAAGGGACGTCCGCTCCGCCGGGGCGGACTGGCGCCGGAAATCAACTCAGATCGAAGCAGCATGATGATCGCCGCTGAGATTGCAGCCACTTTCTTCCGCGAAAACCAGGACGCGGATCGACGCGGATTTCCGCAGATCAGGCCTCATCTCTTCGGGAGCCGGACACCCGTGGGCTGTTCGCCCGCAGCATGGATCTCCCGGGGGGATTGCAGAATCTAATCTTCAACAGATCCAATCGCAGGAGGGCACCCATGGCAGTCGCAAAAGTCGAGGAAATCAGCGCCACGTCCAAGGTGAGCTTCGAGGACGCCATCCAGAAGGGCCTGGCCCGGGCGGTCAAGACGCTCCGCAACGTCCGCAGCGCCTGGGTCAAGGAGCAGCACGTGCGCCTCGACGGCAAGAAGATCGTCGAGTACCAGGTGAACATGGTCATCACCTTCGTGCTAGAGGACTAGCCCGGCCTCTGGACGTCCGCCCCGCCGGGGCGGACTGCCGCCGGAATCCAACGTCGACCGGAATATAGAGAATCAGGCTCCATCCCGTCCTCTGTCGGAACCCGGCGCGAAGGTCCGGAGCGCGGGCCCGGCACGGGGCAGTGGCGCCCGGTCGAGGGTGAGGCCGGCCTCTGCCCTTCATCAAAGATTGTGACAGAGCCTGACACCGAGAGCATTGTGCGGCGCCTACCGCCGTCCCGCGGCGGTTTCGGCGGGCCGCGCGGGGGGAGGCGCGGTGTCCCTGGCTTCCGGCGCCACGGAGCGGACCGAGACGAACTGGTCGTGCTGCTGGCGCCCCAGCGCGATCATGCCCAAACCGAACGTGGTGATGGCCCAGGCCAGCTCCCGGTCCCTGGACAGGAAGAACTGGGAGCAGCCGACCGCTATGGAGAACAGCCCGCCGGCAAACACGGCGGCGATGGTGGCCTGGAACAGCCGGGGCTTTTCGAGGAGCGCGCGCCGGTGCTTTTCGGACACATCGTCGCCGCCCCGCAAGCCTTCGAAGCTCATGGCGATCCCGTACATCAGGAGCGCGCTGCTGAGCGCGTCGATCAGCGCCGGCCCCTGGGTGAAGAACATGGCCCGGGCCTGAAAGTAGACGCCCAGCGCACCGAAAGGAAACTTGAGATGGCTCGCCCAATGGAGGAGCCGCCCGAACCAGAAGCGGGCCGGGGCCCCCTTCCGCGTCCGTGGGGTCTGGGATTCTTCCGCCTGACCGGTTTCGATCATCGACGTCCTCGCTTCCGGATAGTGACAGAGCCTGGCGCCATTGTATCTCAATTTGCGGAGTGTCACGGTGCCAAGCTCTGTCACAATCCGGACACTATGTTATTGTGGACTATAACAGACTGTGACAGAGCCTGACACCATATCCTTCGGGGAGGGCGGACGGCCACGAGTCAAGCCCTGTGCTGTTGTGGGTATCGGTCTCTGGGTTTGATCTCGAAAAGGAGTGCGGTATGAAAACCAACCTGATCCTGTACGGGCTGACCCTGCTCGTGTTTCTGGCCATCGATGCCGTCTGGCTGGGCCTGGTGGCGCCGGGTTTCTACCAGCGCCACCTGGGGTTCCTGCTGCGGGCCCAGCCGAACTGGCTGGCCGCGGGGCTGTTTTACCCCCTCTTTGCGGGCGGACTGCTGGTGTTCGTCATCCGGCCGGCGCGGCAGGCGGGCTCGGCGGCGACGGCGCTGCGGCTCGGAGCGTTCTTCGGCCTGGTCACCTACGCCACCTACGACCTGACCAACATGGCCACCGTGGAAGGCTGGCCCTGGCTGGTCACCGGGGTGGATCTGGCCTGGGGAGCGCTGCTGTCGGCGGTGGTCAGCCTGGTGGTGTTCCGGTTGGGCCGGCGGTTGCGTTGAGGACAGGCTCTGCGGGCGGGCAGCGGGTACGGTCGGACAGCGGGCGCTGGACTCGCCTGTCGGAGTTCGAACCCCTGCCTCTCCGCCCCATGAACCGAGAAGGCCGCTTCACCCTGCGGCCGCCCAGTATTGGCCGGTGCCTCTCTTGTCCTGCCGGCCCGCCGATCAGAACCTGTACGCCAGGGACACCACGGCGTAGTTGAGCCAGGCGAAGGTGTAGACCTCTTCGTTGTCCGCCCCGCCCTCCACCATCCGGTAGCCGCCGGCGATCGTCCAGTTCTTCGACAGGTCATAGCTCAGCTTCAGGGCCAGGTCGAAGGCCCGCCCCTGGGGCGCGGCCAATCCGTCCAGGTCGGCCGAAAACAGCCATCGCTCGGCCAGCTGGCATTCCCCGGCGACGTGGAGCAGGGGCACGAAGCCGACGTCCGTCTTCTCGGCGGCCAGCCCGTCCTGCTCGAGGCGGATCTTGGCATCCCGGATCTTGCCGGTGAAGCCGACCCACCAGCGCCACCGGTCCCCGCCGTAGAATCGATACCGGTAGGTCAGCCGGTAGGAGTTGAAACGGTAGGTGGCGTCCACGTCCCCCGGTTCGAAGCGGGTCCCGGCGAAATCCACCGGCGTCTCCAGCCGGCCGTCGCCGGACACACTGAGCGGTGCGACGAGCACCCGGAGCTGGTGTTTTTCGGCCAGGCTGTAAGTGAAGTAGAACCGGACCGCCGGGTAGGGGCCGCTTCCGATCAGCTCGTCGAGCGCGATCAGGGTGCCCGTGTCGCCGGGCACCCGGACATCGTTGCGCAGCTGCCAGAACGCGGCGCCCTCGACCTCCAGGCGGCCGCGGTCGGGGCCGGCCTGGGCATGCAGGCCGCCCGCCAGGCCGGCCATCAGCCCCAGGGCCAGGACGGCCCGCAGGGCGAGTCGGGAAAGATCCGTTCGGGGAAAACTGTCAGGCATGGGCTCCTCCTCGGCTCATCATGGTAATCTCATCGCGCCAGCATCAGAGAATGGCTATGGATGAAGGAGGAGAAAAAACGTTTCAAGTCCGATGGATTAGTGCCATCCAGTCGATCCGCGGATGGGACCTGCCGTTGGGCTGAGTCACGCCTCGCACACGGTGCAACCTTTTTCATCCAGGCGGATTATAATGGGATGGCTAGCCGGGACCGCGCCGTGGCCGTGGACGCCAGGGCCCGCCCGGGTCCGCGGGGATGGGATCCGGAGCCTGTCGCAACCGGAATTCAGCCAGGATCCATTCGCGGGAGGACGCCCATGGCCGCCGCCAGAGTCGAACAGATCGACACCCTTGCCGGGGCGATCATCGAGGGCGCCAGCGCCCGGTGTTCGGGCCGGGCGGCCCGGCCGGGGCGCAACGTCCGCCGCGCCTGTCTCAAGGGATGGCAGGTGGGCCTCGGCCTGTTCCTGGTCCTGGCTGTCGGCCGGCTGGCGCTGGCCGGCGCGGCCGTTCCGCCCGCCGGGGCCACTCCCGAGACGCCGCCGGCGAAACCGCCGGGCGCCGCCGCGGATCCGTTGCTGTTCCCCCAGGACGCCTACGCCGTGGAAACCCGGACGGTGAAGACCTCCGCAGGCGAGAAGACAGTCATCCTGCATTCGTATCGGCACCTCCCCTACGTGGCGAAGCCCGTGGACAAGGACTTCCAGAGCCTGGACGTCAGCGTGCCCGTCCGCGTCGATGACGCGGCGGTCGACGCCACCCGCGCCCCGATCCTCTTTTATATCGGCGTGGGCGGCTACATGTCCTCGAGTAACGCCGGCGGAGGCGCGGATCGCGCCCCGAACCGCATGATGGGCGGCCCTCCCCGCCCGAACGGCAACGTGAGCGGCAACAGGGACCTGGCCCTGGCGGCGGGGTATGTGGTGGTGTCGCCCGGCTGCCGCGGCCGCGACAACCGCGCCGCCGGCGGGACCTGGTACGGCAAGGCGCCCGCCGCCATCGTGGACCTGAAGGCCGCCGTCCGCTACATCCGGCACAACCGGGGCGTCCTGCCCGGCAATCCCGACTGGATCGTCTCCACCGGCGTCAGCGCCGGCGGGGCGCTGTCCGCGCTGCTCGGCGCCTCCGGCGACAGCCCGCTGTACGATGCCTTACTCCACGAGATCGGCGCCGCCGAGGGGAGCGACCGCATCTTTGCCAGCGCCTGCTTCTGCCCCATCGCGGACCTGGAGCACGCCGACATGGCGTACGAATGGATGTATGGCACCCTGCCGGCCCGGTCCGGCCCGGTGGACCCGGCGCTTTCCGGGCAGCTGAAGGCCGCCTTCGCCGGATATCAGGCGTCACTGAAGCTCCAGGGCCGGGGCGGCTTCGGGACCCTGACGGCGGACAACTCCGCCGCGTACCTCCTCCAGGCGTACTTGGTTCCGGCGGCGAACCAGTACCTCCGGGCCCTCACGGCGGAGAAGCGCCGGGAGTACCTGGCCCGGAACCCGTGGATCGCCTGGTCGGACAGCGGGGCCGCCTTCGCCTTCGCCGACTACGCCGCGCACGTCGGCCGGATGAAGGGCCTGCCCGCCTTCGACGCCTTCGACCTGACGACCCCCGAGTGCATCCTCTTCGGCGACGCGGCCACCGACGCCCGGCACTTCACCGATTTCAGCCTGCGGCACGCCACCGGCGACCCGGGCGCCCAGATCGACGGCGGTCTGCAGACGGTGGTGAACCTCATGAACGCCATGTACTTCATCCTCCCGAACTCCGGCGGCTGCGCCCCGCACTGGTGGCTGCGCCAAGGCGCGAGCGACAACCACACCTCCCCGACCGTCATCATCAACCTCGCCACGAGCCTGGAAAACCGGCACAGGGACGTGAACACCCGACTGTACTGGGACGCCGGCCACGGCGCGGACGAGGACCCGGAGGAGTTCATCGCCTGGATCGGACAGATCACCGGCTTCACCCGCAGATAGCCGGAAAGTCCCCGGCACTGGCTGGATGTCCTGAAATCCCGAAAGAAAATGGTTGATTTCTTCAGAACATGGCATTATAGTCATGAATGACTGAGGTTCATCAATGAGGCACAGACAGTGAACCGACGCGATCGCAAGAAGGAACAGACGCGGTCCAAGTTGCTTCAAGCCGCCCTGACCCAGTTTGTCAAGCGCGGCCTCTACGCGACCCGCATCGAGGACATCACGGAGACCGCCGATGTGGCCAAAGGGGCGTTCTACAATTATTTTGATTCGAAACACGACCTGATCGCCGCGCTTCTGGCGGAAGGTGTTGCGCTCTTTGAGGCTGACTATCTCAACGGCATCCGCGGAGAAATCTCAAATCAGGAGAGAATCCGGTCTCTGGTTGAGAAACACGAAACGTTCTGGCAAGACCATCCCGAGTTCGCCCTGCTTTTCCACCAAGCGCGAGGGCTGCTGTTGTTGGAACGCGGCGAATCCAAATTGAAAGACGCCTTCCGGACCTACCTCGAATGCATCGCCCGAAATCTCCAGGGTCCGGAGGATCGGGCCACTCCGCAATCCGAGCAGCGCATCCAGCAGGCCGCGGCATTGGCCGGCCTGATCGCGGGATATCGCTCCTTCGCTTTTGCTGCCGGATTGCTGATGGATGTGCAATATGCCGTGCGAATTGCGGTTTCCGGCGTGTGAGTTTCGTTCGGTTCGACCGGGAATGCCGGCCATTCCGGCTCTCGGTCGGTGAAAGGTTGATTTGAAGGGTGCGGCGGCATACGGCCGCCGCAGGAGAGCGTGGATGGTCGGGCCGCCATCCGCAAGACCGGTCCAACGTTCACGGCGGAGATCCGGCGGTGGATCCCCTGCAGAATGAACGTCGGCAAGGTTTTCGGAGGCGAAATTGGATATCCATCCCAATTCTTCAGTGTTGGCGCAATCCCCCTCTTCGATCCGCCGGTCTGTAAAAGTCGATCGGACTGTTGCGGCAGGCGCCGTCCTGTGTCTTCTCGCCGGAGGATTGCATGCCGCATCGCTCGCGCAGGAAGCCTTCCCCGGACAGAAGGCAAGCCGGTATGCCCATCTCCGGAGGGAAATCCCGACGCCCGCCGCGCCTCGGACGAGTTCCTCGACCCCCTCGGTGGCGGCAGCCGGATCCGCTCGCAAGGGAATCAGGCCGCCGGAGTGGGACCACGGCGCCTTGGCGGCCGACGATGTCTCGTCGATCCGCCTTACCACAAATCGCCGTTCCACCAAGCTTCGCATTCACAGCGGCACCGGCCAGACCTCTTTCAAGGTGACTCATCCCCGGTCTCCCCCCGCCCGCCTGCACGCCGCTCCGGACCGATTTCTGACAAAGCATCTTGGCAGATGCGAGCAGGCTGAGTGAAAGGAGATGACCCATGTCCGCAGACAAGATATTTGTGTTGTTCCTGGTGTTGTTCTTCGTCGGATTCGTCCTCTATGTCGCCTGGAACAGCCGGCAGAACGAAAAGAAAATGAAAGCGGCCGAAAAGGCCGATGCCGAGAAACCCGGCGAGACTCGCTCCGAGCCGGCGCCGGAAACAGCGCCCCGGCGTCCGAAGCGAAGGCGGGGAACGCCCGTGGCCTGATGGGAAACCAGCGGGCGGCCGGATCTTCTCCGCCGGCCGGTTGAATCCCTCCGGGGAGGAGAACGGTTGTTTGCGCTGCCGCCGTCTTCCAGCGGCCGTCGCCCGATCCCGACAGCATGGCACGCGATGAGGTGGAATGTGTTTCGATACGCAGATTGGATCCGGGCCTACTTCCGGTTGCGGTCGAAATGGCCGTTCATCATCGGCTCCATCCTGATGGTCGCCTTGATTGGATGGGCTGACTATCTGGCCGGCCCGCAATACTCCCTGCTCCTGTTCTACCTGGTGCCGATCCTGCATGCCTCCTGGTTCTCGGGTCGGACGGCCGGGATCCTGGTCTCTTCCATTTCCTCCCTGGCCTGGCTGATCTCGCACGAACTGGCCTCTCCCCTCCCGCTGGATCCATACCGCGCCGTCTGGAACACCGTCATCCGCCTTGGCATCTTCCTGCTGATCGCCCATCTCATCTCCTGGCAGCAGTCGCTGGCCGAATCCCTGGAGAACGAGAAATTGCGCGCCTCCACCGACGCCCTCACCGGCGCGCTGAACCGGCAGGAATTCGGCCGATGGATCTCACTGGAACAGAAGCGGTCGAAACGCTACCAGCGGCCGTTCTCCATCGCCTTCATCGACCTGGACAATTTCAAACAGGTGAACGACCGCTTCGGCCACGCCGCGGGCGACCGGCTCCTGCAGCTGTTTGTCGACACAGTGCGGCGGAGCCTCCGCTCCATCGATCATATCGGTCGGCTGGGCGGTGACGAATTCGCCATTCTGCTTCCCGAGACAGGGGGAGAAACCGCCCTGGATGTCATCGGCCGAATCCGGGCGAAAAGCCTGGAAATCCTCCGGCAGGAGGGATTCCCGATCACGGCCAGCATCGGTCTCGCCACGTATGCCCCTTCCCATGCCGACAACGGGATTCAGCTCCACCATGCAGACGAGCTGATGTACGAGGCCAAGCGGCAGGGGAAGGACCAGATCCAGTACAGGATCTTTGAATGATCCGATGCCTTGAAGGAGAGAATCATGTCTGATTTTTATCAAACCGGGGTGGTGGCCACCCTCCACCGGCTCGTGGAAAGAGGCCATGAGCGCCTGGAAAGGGAGCTCGCGGTCTACGCGGCGCAGCGCCCGATCGCGCTTGTCCTGCCGGCCCTGTATCGCGAGTTCGAGGGGCCGGCGCTGCCCAGGATCATCCAGGAGCTGAAAAGCGTTCCCTATATCCGGCAGATCGTCCTGTCCCTCGACGCCGCGGACCAGATCCAGTTCGCCCATGCCCGCTCGATGATGGCGGAGCTGCCCCAAAAGGTCCGCTTCGTCTGGAACAGCGGCCCCCGCATCCAGGGTCTGTACGAGAAGCTTCTCGAACACGAGCTGCCGATCGGCGAGAGGGGCAAGGGCCGTTCGTGCTGGATGTCGTACGGATACGTGCTGGCGGACGGCGAGTGTGACGTGATCGTCCTGCACGATTGCGACATCCTCACCTACGACCGGGAACTGCTCGCCCGCCTGTGCTACCCCGTTACCAATCCCAACATCAACTTCGAGTTCTGCAAGGGATACTATGCCCGCGTCACCGACCGCATGCACGGCCGGGTGACGCGGCTGCTGATGACCCCCCTGATCCGTTCGCTCCAGAGGATCTTCGGGTACATGCCTTTTCTCGTCTTTCTGGACAGTTTCCGCTACCCGCTGGCGGGCGAGTTCGCCATGCGGACCGACCTGGCCCGGGTAAACCGGATCCCCGGGGATTGGGGCCTGGAAGTCGGCGTGCTGGCGGAAATCTATCGCAACTGCTCCCTCAAGCGGGTCTGCCAGGCGGAGCTTTGCCGCACGTACGACCACAAGCACCAGGCCCTGTCTCCCGGCGATCCGTCCAAGGGCCTGATGAAGATGGCGATCGACATCACCAAGACCCTGTTCCGGACGCTGTCCGCCGAAGGCGCCGTCTTCTCTTCCGGCACTTTTCGCACGCTGCAGTCGACCTACATCCGCACGGCCGAGGACACCATCACGCGCTACCACGCCGACGCCCTGATCGACGGTCTTGTATTTGACCGCCACGAAGAAGAAGTGGCGGTTGAGACTTTCTCCCAGAGCATCCGCATCGCGGGTGAAGCGTTCATGGAGGATCCACTAGGTCAGCCGCTGATCCCGAACTGGAGCCGGATCACCGCCGCCCTCCCAAGCTTTCTGGAGGAGATCCGCGACGCCGTCGAACTGGACAACGCCAATGGATGAACACGCCGGAGCGAAACCCATGACTCCCAAAGAGGATTTGGTCATCTACACCGATCTGGACGGGACGCTGCTGGAGGAAGCCACCTATTCCTTCGACGCCGCCGAGCCGGCCCTGTCCCTCATCCGGTCTCTCCCGGTCCACCTGGTGTTCTGCACCAGCAAGACCCACGCCGAGGTTCAGCCCATCCAGCAGGAGCTGGGCTTCCATCACCCGTTCATCGTGGAAAACGGCGGGGCGATCCACGTACCCGCGGAATCTTTCGGAAACAGCTTCCTTCCGCACAACAGCGACCATGAATGGGTCAAGATCGGACTGGGCATGCCCTATGACTGCCTGGTCGAATTCCTGTCCGAAGCCAGAACAGAGCTGGACCTGGATGTGGTCGGATTCCATGACCTGACCGTGGAGGAGGTCTCCGAGAAATGCGGGCTCTCGCTCGAACAAGCCGGACGGGCCAAGCAGCGCGACTATGACGAACCGTTCTTCTTCGTCCATCCGACCCCGGAATCGATCCGGAATCTCGAGACCGCCGCCGCCCGGGAGGGTTTGACCGTCTCCCGGGGCGGCCGGTTTCACCACTTGTCCGGCGGCTGTGACAAAGGGGTGGCGGTCACCATGCTCACGAGAATCATGGAAAGTTACACCGGCGACGTCTTCACAGTGGGGATCGGCGACAGCCCCAACGACCTGCCCATGCTCAGAGCGGTCGATCTGCCCATTCTCGTCCAGCGCCCCGACGGGCACCATCATCCGGCCCTCGTCCAGGCGCTGGAAAACGCCCGGCGCGCCCCGGACATCGGACCGGCCGGCTGGAACCAGGCGGTGATCTCGACGCTGCGGGAAAAAGGCTACCTGTGACCGACGGGGACCGCGGCGAGATCGGCCGCACAGGAGGTGTCCGCCCAGGCGCCCCGCCTTGACGACAAGCTTCGATAGAGAGTGCCTATGGCCCAGACTGAAATCCGTTTAGCCCGCGAAATGTCCCTGCTGCAGGTCACGATGATCGGAGTGGGCGCCATGATCGGCGCGGGCATCTTCGTGCTGACCGGAATCGCGGCGGGCGTGGCGGGGCCGGGACTGCTGCTGGTCTTCCTGCTCAACGGCCTCGTCACCACGTTCACCGCCATGGCGTACGCGGAACTGGGATCCGCCTTCCACGACGCGGGGGGAGGGTACCTGTGGGTCAAGTCCAGCCTGCCGGACCCGAACGGCTTCATGTCCGGGTGGATCTCGTGGTTCGCCCACGCCGTGGCCTGCTCGTTGTACGCACTCGGATTCGGCGCCTACTTCCACGAAGTGCTGAAAGCCCTGCACGTCCCCCTCCCCGCCACGATCCTGCCCGCGGACAAACTGCTGGCCGTCCTGGTCATCCTGTTATTCGGCTACATCAACCTGCGGGGGGCCTCGGAAACGGGCAAGGCGGGGGTCTTTGTCACCCTGGCGAAGATCGCCGTCATCGTCTTTTTCATCACCATCGGCCTCCTGGCCATGCGGCACAATCCGGAATGGGCCCGGAACTTCCACAACTTCCTGCCCATGGGCTTCGGCGGCGTGCTGACGGCCATGGGCCTGACCTTCATCGCCTTCGAGGGATACGAGATCATCGCCCAGTGCTCGGAGGAAGTGATCGCCCCCAAGCGGAACATCCCGCGGGCGGTCTTCTACTCCCTGCTGATCGTGATCCCCATCTACCTGCTGGTGGCGTTCGTGGCCCTGGGCGCCGTGGACGCCCACGGGATGACCACCTGGCAGTACCTCGGGCTCAAGAAGGAAATGGCCCTGGTGGAGGCCGCCCAGCAGTTCATTTCCTTCGGCGGGTTCGTGATCATCATCGGCGGGCTCCTTTCCACCATGTCCGCGCTCAACGCCACCATCTTCTCCTCCTCCCGGGTGGCCTTTGCCATGGGCCGGGACCACAACCTCCCCGATTTCTTCCGCCAGATCCACAAAAAACACCGGACGCCGCACGTGTCCCTGCTGGTCTCCAACCTCCTCATCATCGTCATGGCCGTCGCCCTGCCCATCGAGGACGTGGCATCGGCCGCGGACGTGATGTTCCTGTTGTTGTTCATCCAGGTGAACCTGGCCCTGATCCGGCTCCGCCGCAAGATGCCCGACCTGGACCGAGGCTTCCGGGTCCCGCTGGTCCCGTTGATCCCGATCCTGGGGATGCTCTGCCAGGGAGGGATCGCGGTGTACCTGGCCTTCTATTCGCCGTCGGCCTGGGTCACCATCATCGTCTGGATGGGCGCCGGGTTCACGATCTTCAAGCTGTACGCATCCAAGAAGGAGCAACAGGCGCTCGATTTTGCCAAGTACATGAAGCGGATCGAGAAAATGGAGTACCGGATCCTCACGGCCATCACGAACCCCCAGACGTGCCGGGCGATCCTGCGCGCCGCCATCCCGATCGCCAAGAAGCATCAAGGGGAGATCGTCAATCTCAGCGTGGCGGAAGTGCCTGACGGGCAGCCCCTGCTGATGGGGATGGACCAGGTCGCGGAATTGCAGCCCCCCCTCGAGCAGGCGGTCGAACTGGCCCGCCAGGAGCAGGTCCCGGCCCGAAGCATCATCAAATACTCCCACCGGATTTCGCACGGGATCGTGGACACGGCCCGGGAGGAGGATTGCAATTTCATTCTGGTCGGCCGGGCGCGGAACCTGAATTTCATCGAGCGGCTCTTCGCCTCGATCGTGGACCGCGTGACCCAGCAGGCGCCCGTGGAGGTGGGGGTGGTCATCGGAAACCTGCCCGAAAAGGTCGAAACCATCCTCTTCCCCTTCACCGATCAGGCGCACGCCCGCCTGGCGAAGCGGTTGTTGCCGGCCTACTGCGACTATTACGGAGCCCGGGTGAAGGTGGTCCAGGTGGTATCCCCGGCGATATCTCCGGCTTCCAGACAGGAGGCCGAGGCGAATCTGCGGGACTTCTTCCAGGCGGAGCCTTACCCGGCGGACATCGAGGTGGTCCGCAGCGCCGAGACCGTCGCCGGACTGGTCCGGGCGGCCCGGGGGTGCCAGCTCATCGTCATGGGCGGCGATGAAGCCGACATGCTGGAGCAGCTGGTCGCGCCGCCCATCCCGTACCAGCTGGCCGATCAGACCCAGAAACCCATGATCATTGTTCGCAAATACCAGGAGGCAGAAGATGGAGGGGATTCTTCTCAAGACGTTCGCTGACGCGTTCAACAAGATCATCGCTTTCCTGCCCGAGGTGATCGCCGCGTTCGTGCTTCTCCTGGCAGGCATTCTCATCGCCGTGTTGGTGAAAAAACTGACCGTGCGGTTCGGCGCCATCCTGAAACTGCATCGCCTCGCGCCCCGGTTGTTCGCCAAAGGGGACGTCCGGCACGCCTTCCTGAGCGGGGTCGGCAACGTGCTGGGCTTCATCCTCTTCCTGATCTTCCTCGACAGCGCCCTGGTGGTCTTGAAGCTCGACATCCTGGAAAAGATGGTGAACACGCTGGTGTTCTTCATCCCGAACCTCATCCTGGCGGGGATCATCTTCGGGATCGGGCTGCTCGTCGCCAACCGGGTCGCCGGCTCCACCGACCAGCTCCTCCGGAACGAGGGCCTCGCCCACGCCTACCTCATCAGCCGGCTGGTGCGGGCCGGGATCCTGCTCTTCTGCCTCGCCCTGGCGCTGCTGAAGCTGGAGATTTCCAGGGAAATCATCCTGTACGGATTCGCCATCTGCTTCGGATCGCTGGGCCTGGCGTTCGTCCTGGCGGTCGGGCTGGGCTCGAAGGACGCCATCCAGAGAATCTGGGAAATCCTGCTGGAAAAGCTGGACAAGGGATAATGGCAACGATCGACTGGATAGTGCTCATCGCCTACATCGTCCTGATCATCGGGATGGGCTGGCTGGTCGGGCGCCGCCAGTGCACCCAGCTCGATTACTACCTGGGTGGCCGGTCCGTGCCGGCCTGGCAGGTGGCCCTGTCGGTGCTGGCCACCCAGGCGAGCGCCATCAGCCTGATCGGGGCGCCCGCTTTCATCGCCCTGCGCGAGGGCGGCGGCCTGGTCTGGCTGCAGTACGAGTTCGCCATCCCCCTGGCCATGATCGGAATCATGGGGTGGCTCCTGCCCGAGTTCCGCCGGCACGGCGACACCACCATCTACGAGTACCTCGAGCGGCGGTTCGGACGCGCCACCCGGATGAGCGTGAGCGCGGTGTTCCTGATCAGCCGGGCCCTGGGATCGGGCGTCGCCCTGCTGGCCACCGGGATCATCGCGTCGGTCTGCCTGGGGCTGCCGCTGCGGACGACGGTGCTCCTCATCGGCGGGGTGGCCATCATTTACACGACCCAGGGGGGCATCCTCGCGGACATCTATTCGGACATCATTCAGCTGGCGGTGCTCTGGGCGGGAACGATCCTGACGGCGGTCATCCTCTGGGGGCGCCTGGGCAATCCCATCCCGGCGCTGCTTTCCGGCGATTCGACCCGGCTGCTCGTCTTCAACCTTCACTCCACGGGCCTCGGCGACGGACAGAATTTCGCTTTCTGGCCGATGCTGCTGGGCGGATTCTTCCTGTACCTGTCGTACTACGGTTGCGACCAGAGTCAGGCGCAGCGGCTGCTGACGACGACGGAGGTGCGGCAAGCTCAAAAGTCGCTGCTGGTCAATGGCGTCCTGCGGTTCCCCCTGGTGCTCTGCTACTGCTCCATCGGCGTCCTGATGATCCCGTACCTTCATCAATTCCCCGAATTCGCAGCCCGGCTGAAGGGCGTCTCCCCGGACTTCCTGGTGCCTTACTTCCTACAGGAACACATTCCGGCCGGGGTGCTCGGCCTGATCGTCGCCGGGATCTTCGCCGCCTCCATGTCCAGCCTGGACAGCGCCCTGAATTCTCTGAGCGCCGTGACCTGGACCGATTTCCTGGCGCGCTGGCGCCCCTCCCTGGAATCCCTTCCACCCGCGCGCCAGGTAAGGATCTCCCGTTGGCTGACCATCCTCTGGGGTGTAGTCTCGACCCTGTTCGCCGTGGGGATGATCGGGGGCCCGGAGACGGTGCTGGAGACGGTCAACAAGATCGGCTCGGCGTTCTACGGCCCGATCCTGGCGGTATTCCTCCTGGGAACGCAGATGCGGGGGACCCGGCAATCCGCAGTGCTGGTCGGACTGGCGGCAGGGGTGGGAGGAAATCTCTATCTGTGGCTCTTCCAGCCGGGAATTGCCTGGATGTGGTGGAACGTGGCCGGCTTCGCGCTGGCTCTGTCCGCCGGGTTCCTCGGTGGCATGCTCCCCGGTCAGCGCCGGCCGGTGGAATACTCTCCCCCCAATGATGAGCAGTATTGCCGGCCCAGAGTGTTGCGCTGGCATGTCATTGTCCTCATCGCCAGCTTTGCCGTGGCCTTGTTGATTTCGGCATGGATCGAACACCTACGGGCGGCTTGATCAGGAAAGCGAGACCTTTGCACAGAAAGGCGTGAAATGACCTGGAAGACTTGGCTCCTTGGATTGGCACTGTGCTTGAACACCCTCGATGTCCTGGGCGCGGATGGGGGCATTCACCATGATCCCTCGGCCACGGTGGCCCTGTATCTGGTGGTGATCCTGCTTGTCGCCAAACTGGGCGGGGAGATTGCTGTCCGGTTGCGCCAACCGGCAGTCCTGGGCGAACTGATCGCCGGCGTCATTCTCGGGAACTTCTATCTATGCGGACTTCCCTGGTTCGAACCGATCAAGGGGGACGTCTTCATCGATCTGTTGGCCCGGCTGGGGGTGATGCTGCTCCTGTTTGAGGTCGGCTTGGAGTCCACCGTCAAGCAGATGGCCTCCGTGGGAGTGTCCTCCACTCTGGTGGCGTTGCTGGGCGTGGGGGCGCCCATGCTCCTGGGATGGGGGGTGGGAGCCTGGCTGCTGCCACAGGCGGGGGTGTATGTCCATCTGTTCCTGGGCGCCACCCTGTGCGCCACCAGTGTCGGGATTACTGCCCGGGTGCTACAGGATCTTTCCTGGAGCCGGAGCAAGGAGGGCCGGATCATCCTCGGCGCCGCGGTCATCGATGACGTGATGGGATTGATCGTTCTGGCCACTGTCAGCGGCTTGATCGTGGCCGCCAACCTCGGCCAGAGTCTGTCGATGCTGGCAGTCAGCTGGATCACCGCCAAAGCGCTGCTCTTCCTGGGAGTGGCACTGGCGGCAGGGATCTGGCTGTCCCCGAAGCTGTTTCGAGCCGCCTTCCGCCTCCAGGTTCGCGGAGTCCTCCTGGCGATCGGCTTGGCCTTCTGTTTTGGTCTCGCCTGGGCTTCCGGGGCGATTGGTCTGGCACCCATCGTCGGAGCGTTCGCAGCGGGATTGATTCTGGAGGAATCGCATTTTGAGAAGTTCGTTCGGCGAGGGGAACGATCGTTGGAAGACCTGATCCACCCCTTGTCGGCCTTCCTGGTTCCCGTGTTCTTTGTTCTCATGGGGCTTCGGACAGACTTGCGGGTCTTCATGGACTTGAGAACCCTGGGCTTGGCGATAGCGCTCACCATCGTGGCCATCGCGGGAAAACAAGTCTGCGGGCTGGGTGTCATCGGACGGGGAATTGATCGCCTGACCGTCGGTTTGGGAATGATACCGAGAGGAGAGGTAGGGCTCATCTTCGCCAACCAGGGACTGCTCTTGCGCTTCCACGGCGAACCGATCATCACCACAGCCACCTTCTCTGCCGTGGTGGTGATGGTCATCCTTACCACACTGCTCACTCCTCTGGTTCTCACAGCACGGATTCGACAGATCCAGAAGAGGAGCAAGCAATGATCCGAGCAGATCTTGATATCCAAGAGGTGCGGTGAATTTGCAAGCGTGGGTTGACCTGATCAATGGGTACGTCTGGAGCATGCCCCTGGTGCTGTTGTGCCTGGGGACAGGGCTATTTTTCTCCGTCCGTACTCGCTTCCTGCAGGTCCGGCTGATCAAGCAAATGCTCCAGCAGTTGATTCAGGGGGAATCCTCTGCGAGGGGTGTCTCCTCCTTCCAGGGTTTCGCCATGGCTTTGGGCGGCAGGGTGGGAACCGGCAACATCGCCGGTGTTGCCACCGCCATCGGCATGGGTGGTCCGGGGGCTCTCTTCTGGATGTGGGTGATCGCCTTTCTTGGCGCGGGTTCCGCCTATATCGAATCCGCCCTGGCTCAGGTGTGGAAGGAGGAGATCGGCGGGGTTTACCGCGGCGGCCCCTCGTATTATATCGAGAAGGGTCTGGGCCAGAGATGGTACGCCATCATTTTCGCCGTTATCACCGTTATTTCCTGTGGCATCCTGTTACCCGGCATTCAGGCCAACAGCATCGCCGTCGCATTTCACGACGCCCACTCGGTCATTACCCCACCGCTCTCTGGAGGCGTGGTGACCGTTCTGCTAGGATTGATCATTTTCGGTGGTGTGAAACGGATCGGCAAAGCTGCTGAGGTGCTGGTGCCCTTCATGGCCATCGCATATCTCTTGGTAGCGTTGATGATCGTTCTGTTCAATCTTCAGCGTCTACCGGCGGTGCTCGCCATGGTTTTTACCGCTGCGGTCGGTAAGCATGCCATATTGGGGGGAATAGTCGGTTCGGCCATCACCTGGGGAGTGAAGCGGGGAATTTTCTCTAACGAGGCTGGTCAGGGGACCGGGCCGCAAGCGGCCGCCGCGGCCGAGGTGGCCCACCCAGCCCAGCAGGGGCTCGTACAGGCCTTTTCCGTCTATGTCGACACGTTGTTGGTATGCAGTGCCACCGGGTTCATGATCCTAGTGACCGGCGCGTATAATGTGAGCGATGGGAAGGGTGGATTCCTGGTGCATAGCCTGAAGGGGATCGAGGCCGGCCCCGTCTGGACCCAACGTGGGATTGACACTCTGGTCACCGGATTCGGCAGTCAGTTCGTGGCGTACGCCTTGTTCTTTTTCGCCTTCACCACCTTGATGGCTTATGCCTTCTACACGGAATCCAACGTGGCGTATTTGTTCAAAAACAAGAGCCGGTTCGAGATCTTTCTAGCCCGCGTCTTATTTCTGGCCATGACTTTCTATGGGTCCATCCGCACTTCCAGCCTGGCTTGGGGATTGGGCGATATCGGCGTCGGCCTGATGGCTTGGCTGAATATCGTGGCGATTCTGCTCTTGAGCCGGGTGGGATTGGCCACGCTACGGGATTTCGAAAGTCAACGGAGAGAGGGACTAGTTCTCACATTCGATCCGGATAAACTGGGGATTCACAACGCCGGCCTCTGGACGGCGATCCACCGGCGAGAAGAGGAGAGAATCCCGGAACAGCGCCGCCCCATCCTAACGTGTGAAGAGTTCCATGAAACAAGATCGAAGTCTTAGGCGCCACCTGACCGAGGAGAGCGTCCTGTTCGTCAGCGTCTTGAAGTGGGTGATGATCGCCACGGCGGTGGGGGTCATCGTCGGGGCGGCCACGGCCGGATTCCTCTATCTGTTGGGCTGGAGCATTGCCCGGGGGCAATCCCAGCCGCTCTACTTCCTGTCGCTTCCGGTCGCCTTCTTCCTCAGCGCGGCTATGATCCGGCTCTTCGCGCCCGACGCGGAAGGGCACGGCACGGAAAAGGTCATCGAGGCGTTTCACAAGCGCGCGGGCCGGATCGCCCCTCCGGTCGTCCCTGTCAAGCTGCTCGCGACCCTTGTCACTCTGGCGGCCGGGGGATCGGCCGGCAAGGAGGGCCCCTGCGCCCAGATCGGGGCTGGGCTCACCTCCCTGGTGTCCGACCTCCTGCGCCTGGATGACCGGGACCGGAAGAAGCTGGCCATCTGCGGCATCAGCGCCGGCTTCGCCGCCGTGTTCGGCACGCCCATCTCCGGCGCCATCTTCGGGCTGGAGGTGCTGTTCGTGGGGAACCTGCTCTACGACAGCCTGCTGCCCTCCTTCATCGCCGGGATCACCAGCTACCACGTCGCCCGGGTGATCGGGATCACCTATTTCGCCCACAAGCTCCGCTTCGTCCCGGTCTTCAGCGAGACCTTCTTCCTGAAGGTCCTGGCGGCGGGCATCTTTTTCGGGCTATGCGCGTTGATCCTGGTGGAGATGCTCAAGCTGGGGGAACGGCTGGCGCGGGCGATCCGGATCTGGGCGCCCTGGAAAGGGGTTCTGGGCGGATTGGCGCTGGTCGGCTTGACGTTCGTCTTCTCCCCCCGTTACCTCGGCCTGGGCCTGAATACGATCGAGAACGCCATCGCCGGGACGCCGGTGCCCGGGTATGCCTTCCTGGTCAAGACCCTGTTCACCAGCATCACCCTGACCTTCGGCGGCAGCGGCGGGATCGTGACGCCGATCTTCTTCATCGGCGCGACCGCCGGCTCCTTCTTCGGCGTCCTCACGGGGCTGGATCCGGGGACCTTCGCCGCCATCGGACTGGTCAGCGTGCTGGCGGGCGCCGCCAACGCGCCGCTGGCCGCGGCCATCATGGCCTTGGAACTCTTCGGGCCCGAGCTGGCGCCCTATGCCGCCGGCGCGTGCATCGTCAGTTTCCTCATGACCGGCCACCGCAGCGTCTATCCCTCCCAGATCCTGTCCTTCCGGAAGTCCCCGTCCCTCGCCGTGGAGTTGGGCGAACAGATGGAGCACCTCCACCCCCAATTCCGGCCCCGGAAACGCGGCATCATCGTCCGCGGAGCGCGCTTGTGGCGGAACTTCGAGCGGCGGCGGCTGGCGAACAAGAAGCGCCCGGGACGAAAACCGGGCGAATAACCGAACGTTCTTCGCGGAAGATATTGGCTTCCCGCTCAAGTCGGAGCGACCAAGGAGGTCATCATGAAAATCAACGTGAAGGCTTTCGCGCTGACCTGCGGCCTCGTCTGGGGACTGGGCCTCTTCGCCCTCACCTGGTGGATCATCGCCTTCGATGGCGCAACCCACGAGGCGACGATGATCGGGCGCCTGTATCGAGGGTACAACATCAGTCCGTGGGGAAGCGTCCTGGGGCTGGTGTGGGGATTCTTCGACGCCCTGATCGGCGGGGCGGTCTTCGCGTGGCTGTACAACTGGATCGCCGGGCGCTGCGGGGAGAAAACCACGTAGTCCCGGGGGCGACGGAGCCGGCTTCCAGCGTCCCTGAGACGAAAGATTGTCCATGAGACAATTGTGATGGAGCCTGGCACCATCGCATCTGCCGCCATTGCATTCTGCCCATCTTTAACCTGATCATTTTTTCTTTGTTATCCTGAAGGAAAATACGAATATGCTGTGGAGATTCTCACAATATTTCCCGCCGTCGTCCGTCTACACCGGTGGATGGAGGCACGGTTGAGCGCCGCCCCAATGACCGAACAAGAGCGAAAGATCTCCGCCATCGTCGCCGAAACCCGAAGCCGGCTCCGCAATTTCATCCGCCGGCGGGTGCCGGAGCTGGCCGACGCCGAGGACATCCTGCAGGAGGTCTTCTGCGAATTGGTGGAGGCCAACCGCCTGCTGATGCCCATCGAGCACGTGACCGGCTGGCTCTTCCGCGTGGCGCGCAACCGGATCACGGACCTGTGGCGCCGGAAAAAGCCGGACTCCCTGAGCGACGTGGCGGCAGGCGGCGCGGACGGCGAACCGTTGCGGCTCGAGGACCTGCTGCCCTCGCCCGAGGCCGGACCGGAGGCGCTCTACCTCCGCACGGCGCTCCTGGAGGAGCTGGAGCTGGCGCTCGAGGAGCTGCCCGCCGCCCAGCGCGAGGTGTTCATCGCCCACGAGCTGGAGGGACGCAGCTTCCAGGAGCTGGCGGCGGAAAGCGGCGTCGGCGTCAACACCCTGCTCTCGCGCAAGCGCTACGCGGTGCTCCGCCTGCGCGAGCGGTTGCGGGGCATCTACGAAGATTTTATGAACCAGTGAGGGACGCCATGGATGCACTCCGGAAGAAGAGGTTCTGGCTTTTCGTGATCGCCCCCGTGGGGCTGGCGGTCTTCCTCTGGCTCGGCGGCACGGTGGTGAAGCTGCTGTGGAACTGGCTCCTGCCGGCGCTGTTCGGGTGGCCGGCGCTCACCTTCTGGCAGGCCCTGGGCCTGCTGGCGCTCTGCCGGATCCTGTTCGGCGGCTTCGGCGCGCACGGCCTCCGCTCCCCCCGGCGATCCGGGATGTCCGGGCACTGGGAGCGGATGACTCCCGAGGAGCGGGAAAAATGCCGCCGGTGGTTCCACGGCCGCTGGGGCGGCGACGTCCCGCCCGACCCGACGCCGGACGCGTGAGCCCGGGCCCGCCTCCGCCCAGGCCCGTCGCACGGGGCCGGCGGCCGGATGTCCGCCGGCGACGCCCCGGACGACGGGCTATTGCAGCCGTCACCGAACTCGCGACGATTGCAGAACGTATTGGGAAGAAATCCAACTTGTCCCAAAGGAGAAGCGCATGCAATCCAGATTCCGTGTCGTCCGGATGGGCCTGATCGGCCGGGTGGTTCCGATCATCTTGCTCGTCCTTTCCGCCGCCGCCCTGGCCCAGAACGCGGCGCCGGCCGCCGCCGCCGCGCCCGCGCCGAAAACCATCGGCGCATATAACAAGGAAATCTACCAGGGGATGAAAGCGATCGTGCTCCGCGCGGCCGAAGTGATGCCCGAGGAGGGCTACAGCTTCAAACCCGCCGACACGGTCCGGAGCTTCGGCCAGATCCTGGGGCACATCGCCGATTCCCAGTACTTCTTCTGTTCCGTGGTCCTGGGCGAGAAAAGTCCCGCGCCGCAGGTCGAGAAGACCAAGACGTCCAAGGCCGACCTGATCGCCGCGCTCCAGGAAGCCTTCACTTACGGCGAAAAGGCGTTCGACGGGATGACCGATGCCTCCGCCACGGAGATGGTGAAGCTCATGGGCAGCGACGCGCCGAGGCTGGGCGTGCTGACCACCAACAGCCTGCACACGGTGGAGCACTACGGGAACCTCGTCACCTACCTGCGGCTGAAGGGCCTCGTCCCGCCCACCAGCGACCCGGCCTTCATGCAGGAAATGATGAAGAAATGACCGGCCCGTAGTCCAGGTCCGTCGTAGTCCCGGTCCGCCGGCCCCTCTTATGGAGCGCCGGCTTCCAGCCGGCCTCGCACTCCCGCTCCGCCGGCCTGGGAACACCCACCCTGAAAACCGCGCCCCGGGGCGGGCCGCTCCGGGCTACGGAGAAAGGGACGGCAGCCAAGCGCTCTCACGCTGGAGGATACCCGGCTGGGAGAACAGCCATCTGTAAAGATTAAAAAGGCTTCCGATCGCTCGGGAGCCTATTCAGATTTGGCACGCCCGGCAGGACTCGAACCTGCAACCCCCGGCTTAGAAGGCCCACCTGGGGGCTTTTACGAGCCATCATTAGGCAATAATTGGCAATACCAAATCATGTCGCAGAGGCCGAAAAATCGGGCAATACGAGACTATTTCGAATTGTCGCCGAGCGTGGCAAAACATCTCCCAATACCATGCCTTTTTGTGGTTTAGTGTGACGCCAGTGTGACGGCATTACCAGACGAGCGGCAGGAAAAGTCTTCCGACGACCTCTATGAAGGTAAAAAAAACCGGCTGGATCAACCAGCCGGTTCGGATTAAACACTACATACCGCAACTCCCGTAGAAGCTGCTTTGTCCGGCACACTACATATGGGGCCCCCCAGAACCCCATCCCGGCATGGAATCCGGAATGTGAACCACGGGGATGGAAGTCAGGATTCCATCGATCTGAAGCAATCCCAAGGCAACAATTCCCTCGTATTGATTCCGGACTTCCACTGAACCTCGAAACTGCGTGAAGTCGACGCCTGGGAAAGCATCCGAAACATAGAACGCGTTCTGCCCACCAGGAGGCAGAACCAGCGTGGTTTCCGAGGTGAGCGCACCCGCAGACGAGATCAGGCGGAGAGCGACGTTTTGAGTCAACGTACCAGTATTGACCAGGGCGATGCCTGTGTTCACGGTGGTTCCGACGCTCACCGGTAGCGAGAATCCCATGAAATAGCCCATTTCGTACCGGCTCCCCAGCACTCCCACTTGGGTCTGGGTGGCGTCGCCGGGGGCGAATTCGTAGATGAGTGTGCCGAACACGTGATCGTAGTTGGAATGATCCATGGCGCCACCGCTCCCATGATGGCCGCCCCAGTTGCCAGAGCCGTCATCGACAAGCTCAAAAATCGCCCAGCCTGAAACGAGTCCCGGCCCCGCCGGCCCGGCGGAGAGATAGACGGTCCCCGAGGGGGGCAGCGTGATGTCGCGATACGTGACCATCTGCCCTTCAATGCTCACAGGCAGAGCAGTCCCGTCCTGTTTATAGAAACTGAGCCGCCCGGACAAGGCATCCGTCACGCCGGGATTCATCAACACCACGGTCAGGGTATAACCCTCTCCAAGTGCCAGATGTGGGAAAACCAGATTCCGATCGACGCGGTGTTGGTGGTAGCCGTATCCCCCGGGCATACCCATCTGACCGAAGAGTGGGAACGTCGATACGATCACGATTGTGATCATCAGAATCATCTTTTGAAACGTAACCTTCATGACAAGTCTCCTTTGAAATTCACGAATTGACGATACAAGGAAGTTGCAATGACCAACTACAGGAAGAATGGGGATGGACGAGGAATCTAGATCCGGAGCAGCGCGGTTTGAATCAGGCGAGTTGTGGCGAATGAAGCTCGAAGGATGTGCAGCCTGAAAAGACAGTCTTGTGTGATTCGACTGAGCATCTCCCTGCCCGCCACCAGGTCGAAGAACCATACCGGCGGCCTGGCCTCGCCACGATTGAGCCTCATTTCGGACATAGTGGCCGCGAGGCGGAACTCAAAGTACCGGCAGCAATCCGGCAGCGGACACGGAGATGCAGAAATCGACTCCGTGCACCATGACTGGCCGTTCTCTTTCGAACATGATGTAGCCGAGGATTCCTGGCAACATATGGCACCACAGGATGGGCAGTTTTCCAATGTATCCAAGGCTGAAGTCTCACAAGACGGACAATCCCGGCAGACACGATACGCCGACTGCAGCGGTTCCAGGAATAGAACCAGAGTGACCGCGAAGATGCTCCAAATGTGACCTGCTCTGAACATCCTATTAAATTTGCTGATTCGCATGGAGTATTTATAACGCTCAAATCTATATCTTCACATATAGATATTGCAACTTCTAGCAAGGTTTGTCAAGTGATGATTCTCGCCCGCACTCACAACCGTCACGGGTAGTCCTGTGGCCTGTTGTTCAGTAACCGGAGTCCATTGAAGACAACCAGCAGCGAAGCGCCCATGTCGGCAGCGATCGCGATCCACAGGGAGGCCAACTGAAACAAGGCGAGAACCACAAATGCTGCTTTGATGGCCAAGGCAAAGGTGATGTTCTGACGGATGATACGAACGACGGCTCTGGAATGACGGACCAGCCAGGCAACCCGGGACAGATCGTCGGACATCAGGGCGATATCGGCGGTCTCTATCGCCGCGTCGGTCCCGGTCGCTCCCATGGCGACCCCCAATGACGAGACAGCCATCGCGGGAGCATCGTTCACGCCGTCCCCGATCATGGCCACACGGGAGAACTTCTTCACGAGCTGTTCGATCGCGGAGACCTTGTCCTCGGGCAGTAGATCGGCATGATACTCCGAGATTCCTGTCACCCCGGCGACAGCGGCGGCGGTCGTCCGGTTGTCGCCGGTCAGCATGACTACCTTCTCGACGCCGGCTCCCCGGATCGCCGCGATTGCGGGCGGGGCTTCCGCTCGAACCCGATCCGATATGCCGATGAGACCGCACACATGCGAATCCGATCCAAGTGCAACAAGCGTATGAGCGGCATCCTCGATCTGCACAGCCGCTGCGTGGATGTGTGGTTCTTCCGCGCCCTTCTCGTGCATGAAGCGATGCGAACCTATCCAATACGATTTGCCGTCGATCCGGCACTCGGCACCCTTGCCCTTGACATCCCGCAGGCTTTCAGCCGCGCGAAAGCCGAGCCCCCGGCGCGAAGCTTCACGGAGTATTGCCCGGGCGATTGGATGTCCACTTTCGGATTCCAGGGTGGCCGCCCGCACGAGCACATCCTCCTCGGTGTGTCCATTGAATGATAGAATACGCTGGACTTCCGGCACACCGTAAGTCAGGGTACCCGTCTTGTCCAAGGCGAGAGCTCGAATTTTACCGGGGAGTTCCAGGAATACCCCGCCCTTGATCAGCACTCCCGCCCGGGCAGCCGATGCCAGACCGGCTACGACGCTAACCGGCGTGGAGATGACCAGGGCACAGGGGCAAGCGATCACCAGGATGACCAGCGCCTCATAAAACCAGCGGCCCCATTCTCCACCGAACATGAGTGGAGGAATGACGGCAATGCCGATCGCAAACGCCATCATTGCCGGCGTATAAAAGCGGGCGAACGTCTCGACCCATTGTTCCGACGGCGACCGCCGCGATTGGGCCGATTCCACCATGTGGACGATCCGCGCCAAGGTTGTATCCCCGGCCGGTCGCGTGCTCTTGAACTCAAAGGCCCCGTCCTCGTTGATTGTGCCGGCAAAGACTTCATCCCCTTCCTTCTTCGACACAGGAAACGATTCGCCGGTGATGGGAGCTTGATTGATGGTCGTCTCCCCCCTGATCATTATGCCGTCCAGTGGAATTTTTTCACCCGGTCGCACCAATACGGTGGCGCCCAAAGGAATCTCTTCGACTCGTCGCTCCAAGACAATTCCATCCGCTGGGTCGACAAAACGGGCCGTCGGCGGCGACAGGTCCATCAGAGCGTTGATGGCCCGACGGGCATGCCCCACGCTCCACGACTCCAACAGCAGGGATAGGGAAAAAAGGAATGTCACCGCCGCGGCTTCGAACCACTCGCCAATCGCCATCGCGCCGATGACTGCAACGGTCATCAACAAATTCATGTCCGGCCGGAGCCGCCGGGTGGCCGCGATGGCCTTGGGGACGACAAACCAAGCCCCCGCCACGGCACCCGCGGCGTAAAACAGCACCACCCCGATCGGGAACACATGCCCATCGCCTCCACCACTGAGGACATGCCACAGCTCCCGGTGGGTGATCCAATGTAAGATCAGCCCGCTCACGGTGAAACATCCACTAGCAACCGTCATCACGGCGCGCCCGTGATTTTGCCAGAATCCGCCATCCTTCTGATGGGATCGCGCCTGCCAGGAAACCGCCTTCATGCCCGTGGCCGACACCGCCGCGATGATGGCGCCCAGCTCGATCTCGCCATCGCCGGAGACCACGGTCAGCTTTTCCTGCAACACATCGAACCGCAAGTCGGTTACTCCCGGCACCTGTTTCAGTGCCTCTCTCAAAATCGCGACTTCCTCGGCGCAATCCATCCCCGAAATACGAAATGATTGTTGGTACATCAGCCCCTCCCGCTTAGTCAGATAGCGTGTTCACCTTTTTCGCCGGTACGGATCTTGACGACTTCTTCCACCTGGTAGACAAAGACCTTTCCGTCGCCCGGTTTACCTGTATGGGCGGCCGAGACAATGGCCCGGACTACCGCGGCGGACATTCCATCGGGGACAACGACCTCCAGTTTCGTTTTTTGGGCGAAAGCGCGGCCAGTTTCCACGACCGGTTCCGAGGCATCGACCGCCCGGGACTTTCCGAAGCCTACGACTTGGGAGACGGTGAGCCCCGGCAATCCATCGATCTGTCCGAGGGCGTCGCATACGCTTTCCAGCATGTACGGCTGGATGATTGCCTTGATTTCTTTCACGGTGAACCTCCTCAGATTTCCGTTTCCACCCGGCGGTCTTCAAACCAGCCGTAAATAACGGGCAGCACGATCAGTGTCAGAATGGTGCTCGTGATCAACCCCCCCATGACCACCACCGCGAGCGGTTTCTGGATATCCGCGCCGGAGCCGGTGGCATACAGCATCGGTAGGTGTCCGATAAAGCTCGTGAGAGCGGTCATAAGCAGGGGCCTGAAGCGAAGGTCGCACCCCTTGGTGATTGTATCCGCCACACTTTCACCCTTTTCCCTCAGTTGGCGGAAAAAAGCGATCAGCACGACTCCATTCTGCACGGCGATTCCCAGAAGAACGATGAACGCCACCGCGGCCGACACGGAGAGCGGCATATCGAACAGGAATACACCTACGATTCCCCCGACCAGAGCGAAGGGCAGATTCAACAGCACCAGCAGGGAGTTCTTGATGGAGCCCAGGGCCATGTATAACAGCACCATGATCAAGAGCAGGGCGATGGGCACAACGATGGCCAGTTGGCGCATCGCGCGCTGTTGGTTTTCGAACTGTCCTCCGTACTCGATGAAATAGCCCGGTGGGAGTTCTTTGGCCAGGGGGGTAATCCTGGCCTGAACGTCCTCGACAAATCCACCGAGATCCCGGCCGCGCACGTTGGCTTCGACCACCACCCGGCGCATACCGTTCTCGCGACTGATCTGAGCAGGTGCTTCGAGCATCTGGAATCGGGCAATCTGGGCCAGCGGCACCCGTTCACCTCCCGGCGCCGGGACCAAGAGGCGCTGCAGTTCGGGCACATCTTGGCGGGCCTCTTCCGGGAAACGGATGACGACGGCAAAGCGGCGCTGTTCCTCGATCAGGGTGGTTGCCTGCTTGCCCGCGATCGCCGTCTCGATGAGATTATTGATCAACCCCACATTGATCCCATAACGGGCAGCCGCTTGCCGGTCGATGACCACATCGAGCTGATTCATTCCAGAAACCTGCTCCACCTTCACATCGCGGGCGCCGTCCACTCCCTGCATGGCGGTGGCGGCCTTATCGGCAAATCCCTTGAGAAGTTCCAGGTCCGGACCGAAAATCTTCACCGCCAGGTCGCTCTTGACTCCAGAAATGAGCTCGTTCACACGAAGAGCGATGGGTTGGGAGAAGGAGTATCGCAATCCCGGGATGCCGGACAAGTCCCGCTGGATGGCTTCGACCAATTCAGTCTTATCGCGACCCGTGGTCCACTGAGAGCGTGGCTTGAGCATGATGAACACATCCGTCTGCTCCGGCCCCATCGGGTCCTCGGAGATCTCCGCCCGGCCGGTCTTGCTGACGACGGTATCCACTTCGGGGAATTTAAGGAGTCGCTTCTCCATGAACTCGGACACCTGAACAGAACCGTCCAACGAAGCGTTTGGAAGACGGACCACGTTGATTGCGATCGAACCCTCATCCAGCGGGGGCATGAATTCGGTCCCAATGAATGGAACCAGCACCAGGGAACCTGCCAGCAACAATCCGGAGAGCCCGAGGACCCAGCCCCGGTGCCGCACCGCCCAGCCGAGGAGCCAAAGATAGCCGTGGTGGAATCGGCGGATAAAACCGAATTCCTTCTCTGGGGCTTGTTTGAGAAAGGTTTCGGACAGCGCGGGAACGATGGTCAGGGCCACCACCAGCGACACGAGCAGGGCGATCATCATCGTCAGTGCGAGAGGGGCGAACATTTTTCCCTCCACGCCTTGCAACGTGAAAAGCGGGACCAAGATGATCGCGATAATGAGGACTGAAAAACCTACCGGCCGCGCGACCTCCAACACCGCTTCCGCCACGATCCTCCGCTTCATGTCTGAAGGCGGGCGATGAGCGAGATGCCGGCGGATATTCTCCACGACCACGATGGATGCATCCACCACCATGCCGACGGAGAAGGCCAATCCCCCCAAGCTCATCAGGTTTGAGGTCAAGCCAGTGGCCCCCATGACGATAAAACTGACCAGGAACGTGAGAGGCAGGGAGAAGACGACAATCAGTGAGGTGCGAAACTCCGCGACGAACAGGAACAGGATCAAAATCACAAAGATGCCACCTTCCAGCAAGGCATCCACCACTGTCTTGATGCAAGCCTCGATCAGCGAGGTCCGGTCATAGAATACGTTGATGCGGATCCCCGGGGGCAGGGTTTCCTGTATCTTGAGCACGGTCTCCTTGACGCGGCTGACCACGTCCTTGGAGTTCTCACCCTTGAGCATGATGATCATTCCGGCAACGACTTCCCCCTTGCCGTCGCGGGTAACCGCCCCTTGCCGGGGTTCGGCTCCGATGGTGACTTCGGCTACGTCCCGAAGGTAGATCGGAGTCCCGTCCAGGGTCTTGAGCACGATGTGCTCGATGTCCGGTATTTCGCGGAATAGGCCGACCCCGCGGAGATAGGTCTGCTCCCAGCCACGCACAATCACGCCGCCGCCGGCGTTGGCGTTGTTGGCTTCGACCGCCTGCATTACCTCGTCGACCGTCAAACCGTACTTGAGCAGCTTGTCAGGCGACACTAAGACTTGATATTGTTTGACATATCCGCCGAAACTGTTGACTTCGTTCACGCCCGGTATCGGCTTCAACAAGGGCGCGACCAGCCAGTCTTGGACCGTTCGGAGTTCCATGGCGTCATGATCTTCGCCCTCGAGGGTGTACTGGAAGATCTCTCCGAGGCCCGTGCTGATCGGCCCCAATTCGGGATCCACGCCAGGTGGGAGCTGTTCCCGGGCCATGGCCAACCGCTCGAAGACCACCTGCCGGGTCCAGTACGTTTCCACCCCGTCCTCGAAGATGATAACGACTTGGGACAAGCCCGCCTTGGAAATGGATCGGACCTGTTTGACCTTCGGCAATCCGCGCATGACCTGTTCAATGGGGTAGCTCACCCGTTGTTCGACATCGACCGCGGCAAATCCAGGAGCCTTGCTCAGGATCATCACCTGAGTGTTGGTGACGTCTGGGAATGCATCGATGGGAAGATGCAGCCAGGCCAGAATGCCGGCCAAGATGAGGACGCCCGTGGTCAGGAATACAAGGAAACGGTTCTTCAGCAGAAAAGGGATAATATTCATGGTCAGTCTCGCTCAATCCGCACAGCCGGCGCCCATCTTCGAGCGCAGTACGTCGGATTTCATCAGAAAGGCTCCATAGGCGACAATCCGCTCGCCCGATTTGAGCCCCTTGACTACTTCGACCAGTTTGCTTTGGACTTGGCCCGTGACGATCGGCCGCCGCAGATAGTAATCCTCCTTCCAATGGACGAAAACAAAACTCTGGCCTTCGTCGGAGAATACGGCGGTCCGAGGTACCGTCACTGCCTTCACTGCCGTGCCAAAGGGGGCACGCACCTGGCAGAACATGCCCGGACGTAAAATCGACCCGGGATTAGCGACCGTTGCGCGCACCTTCACCGTCCGGGTTGGCTCATCCACGGTCGCGCCTATGTAGTCAATTTTCCCGGCATAATCGACGCCGGGGAAGGATGGAACGGTGATGGAAACCGGGATTGGCCCCTGCTTTCGTTGCTCGATGAGCGCCGCCAAGTCTTTTTCGTGAACGTTCGCCCACACCCAGACGCTGCTCAGGTTGGCGATCAGCATAACCTCCTTGCCGGGAGCGACCAATTCACCGTTGACCACGTGCTTCTCTATCACCGTCCCGCTCAGCGGTGCCCGAGTGGCCAAACGGTTCATCATAGGCCCACGGTCTTCGTTGTTTAGGGCAGCCATCTCCTGCTCAGTCAAACCCATCACATGCAGTGATTGTTCCGCGGCCCTCAGCTCCGCGCGGTTCTGTTCCCAGACCATCTGAGCTTGGATCAGGTCTTGCTCGGGAGAGACTCTTTTTGCAACCAGACTTTTCTCGCGGAGATAGTTCTTCTCCGAAAGAGTAGTGAGCGCCTTACTTTTCTCGTAGTCTCTCAGGGCCTGGCCGAACTCCGTACTATTGATTGTAAAGAGTTCGGTTCCCGCTTTCACCGTCTGACCGATGTCGACCGAAACAGATTCGATCACACCCGTCGCACGGGCGCTGATATGGACGGCCGCGTTCTCGTTCAGTCGAATCTCGCCGGTCAAGGCCGTGATGGATTGCAGTTCGCTCTCTTGGACGCTCATGTCCTTAAAAAGCCCGCCGGTGCTGTCTTTCCAGAGCGAACCATCCGCCTTGACGACTCCCGCCTCGTAGCGGCATTCCGCGCACTGGTACGTTGGAATCTTATGCTCGCAGTCATTCAGAGCGGCTGCAAGCGGATCCTCCGGGCCGGTTTGAGCAGGATCAAGGTTTGTAGCTGCTTTTGTTTCCGTGTCTGCAGCAAGAGGATCACCACCCTTGGAAGCGCTTGTTCGAGAGCAGCCGGAAAGAGCCGCCAGCATTACCACGCCAGCCAGGCAGGAAAAGATTATTCCAGCAAAGTTGATTTTAATTTTCATCATGACGTTCTCCTTATTTATCCAGTTCCGCTCAGGGCGTATGGGGAGTTGCAAGCTCACGCAAGCTTCCCGCGAGGCGAAGACTTTCCACGGTCGCGCGCTGCGCTTCGGAAACGGCCTCGATCTGGGCGCCCCGCAGTTCAAAGAGAGTGCGCTGGGCGTCCAGCACTTCAAGGTAATCGGTCTTTCCCTGGCGATACCCTTCTTGAAGAAGGTCAAAAGCGCTCAGGGCTCTGGGTAATATTGTTTGTTCCAAGTCACTCGCGGTCATTTTGGCGGTGTCGCGGGCACGCTGGGCGCGGTCCAGTTCGGACCGGATCCGCTGTTCCACCGCCAGGCGGGCGGCGCCTGCCTGGCGCAACCGGACGCCGGCTTCGGCAATGGCTCCTTGGCGCTTGTCTCTGAGGGGGAGGGGCATGGACACACCGGCCACAAGGGCGACATCGCGGACCTCATTCAGATAGCGCATTCCCGCACTCAGGGTTATATCCGGGGTTCGCGCGGCGGTCTCTTTGGCCAACTCCGCCGAACGAACTTGTTCCGCCGCCTCTAAGCGCAGTAGCTCGGGATTTCTTGTGGAGACCACTTGAAACGGGGGAATTTCCTTATTTGCGGCAATCAAGTCCGTCAAGGGCGCCACCTCCTCGAAATCCGCCGACGAATCGCCCCAGAGCGCCGCAAGCCGGTTACACGCGGAAACCAACTCGCGTTGCAACCGATCCGATTCAAGGCGCGCCGAGGCCAAGGCCACCATGGCCCGCGTTTCCTCCACGGGAGCCACTTTGCCCGCCGCGACGCGTTCAGCGACAATTTGAAGAATTCGCTCCGCCAACCCGGACAACTCCCGGCGGTTCATCAGCCGATTCTGGATGGCGAGTATCTCGACGTACAGTTGTGACGCTTCAGCGAGTCGATCGGCCTGATTCTCCTCGTGCTCGCGGATCACCAAAGCCCGTTCAGCCCGGGCCAGATCGATGCGCCGATCCCGCTTCCCACCGCGTTCGAACTGCTGTTCCATCTGCACGGTGAATTCCGTCTGGCTGGCAAACCACAAATCACCGGTGCCTGGTACATTCTCCAGTTGAGTGGATAATACCGGGTTGGGCCGGAGACCCGCCTGGTGGATCCGGCCATCCAACGCTTCCGCGTTGAGGGCGGTGACAGCCAGCGCAGGGCTGGCCTGAAGCACCCGGGCCAGGACCGCCGGCAGAGTCATGGTTGAAGATATGGAATCTGACGCACTCCGTGCGCCCGTTGACATGGACGGATCTTCCGGCAGTTCCCCTCCGTGGAGCAAGGGCCACATCAAGAGCCCAATCAGGATAAGGAAAATGGTTCGCATGGTTACCTCGTTATGGATAGATATGAAATAGCTGAGCCACACTGTGTTGGTGTAGGAAAAGGACTGGCGCCGATCCGGTTAAATGGATCGGTACAGCAAATGAAAGGGAGGAAGCTAGATTCGGAGGGTCAAGCGCTGAGCGGTTACTTGAGCACAGGCGGTATCGGCAAAAAACGCCGAAGCGATCTGCGATCGCAAATGCAGAATCAATCCAGTCGATGAGTGGTGGTACACCCCATCGAGCACAAGATCTGGGGAAATGGTGCTGCTTGGGTGATCTCTCAGATTGGACGGCAACAAGAGATCGACATCGACACAATCACCACAATCATTCACATTCGAGGGCGAGATCCAGGTGAATGCGGGAGAACTCAACTGATCAGATTCAAGAGCAACTCCGGTTGCGCCCGCGGCAGGGGTGAACGGTTCAATTTGTCGATGACCGGAGGCGCCGAGACAGTAGACAAAAAGCGGACCGGAGATGAGCGTATAGGCGCACATCGCCACAATCAAGTAGGCCGCTAAATATTGATTGGATCGAATTTCCGTCACTTATCGAACCTCTCGCTTATCGAAGCGAACGTGGAAGAGTAACACAGCCTAATCACTCAAGCAATAGTTTGATGGAATGAGGTTCTTTCGGATTCAGAGAAGCACTTAATATTATTCCGGCAAGTGCGAGCCAGATTTCAATCTTTCTTGACTTGATTCTTTATAGGCACTTTTCTGACCTGCTTTGAAAAACCGGCGGGCGAACTTAAGGATCTCCTCGATGACCTTGTAGTCGGTGATATCCCATTCGTAGATGATCTTCCGGAGTGATTTGCGTTTATCGGGTTCCAGGGAGTAGAGCATTCGTAGCATGCCGGTTTTTTCTTCTGCTACATCGTCTCCCATCAAGAAAAAATCTGGAGGACACTGAAAGTACTTGGACACTTGGTTGATCCGGGCCAGGGACCATTTGACCTTGCCGGACTCCAGGTCCGGCAAAATGTGATACCCCCACCCGAGGGCCTCGCAGAATTCCTTTTGACTCTTACCCTTCCTTTTTCGATAGGTGAGCATGTTCAGGCGGACCCGCTCCTCCAGCTCGTCCACAACGGCGGTTTCATTCTTCTCCATCGTTACCCCAATCCAGGCTGTCTTGCGCACCGATCCCAATTGTAGCAATAATCGGCGACATCCGGCAGCACTAAATTTAAGAAAATTGGAAAATTAGTGATATTCATCACATTATTCTTGACTATTTTTCCAAGTGTCCGTACAATCCATCCCATGTGTGGGTACATGATCCAATATCAGAATCACGACTGGATGCCGGTGAAGCACTTCGCCGCCGGAGTCGGGGTGTGCCTGTCCACGGTCTACAAGTGGGCGGACGAGGGCAAGATCGTCACCGCCAAGCTGGGTGGCCTCAAACTTATCCGCCTGGATATGGACCTAGCCAACTTCCGGACCCTGTTGGGCCGGATCGTGCCTCGCTCCAATGGCACCCGCGACCAATCGTGATCTGAACCCAAAAGGAGGGGTTATTTATGTCTCTGCTCGGTCGAGCCATGCCATTCCTCTGCCTGCTGCAGGGGACTCCCGTCTTCAAGAAGATCATGATCGCCTTCTATACCGTCGCCGGTGTGGCGGCGGTGGGCGTCCTGGTCTGGTACTTCATCAAGAAGCGCGAGCAGTAGGAGACAGCCATGCGTAGGACCGCTCTCTTCCTCTTTCTCTGTCTGGCAACCTCTCTCCTCATGGCCCAGGAAGTGTCCGGGGCCATCGAGGAAGCCATCGCCGACATCACCGCCATCGCCTCGGCCGTGGGGGCGGTGGTCATGGGCATCGTGGGAGTGATCGGCCTCGGCCGGGCCGCCTACAAGTTCGCCCATGGCGACTCGGACGCGGTGACCTCCCTAGTCATGGGCATCGTCGCCCTCTTCATCGGCGCCCTTTGCGCCACGTTCATTTAGAGCCACGGTCACCAAGGCGCCAAGGCACCAAGTCAGAACTGAATCAGCATAAATCAGCATGTTCCGCTTGGTGTCTTCGTGCCTTGGTGGCTATTTCGCTGGAGCGGCCATGAAGCTGAAGGCGATTCATCGCAATCTACAGCACGTGCCCCGGATCTGGGGGGTGAGCTATTGGAAGCTGTTTGCCTCGCTGTTCGCCACCCTCCTGGTCATGATGGTTTTTTTCTACACCGTCTCCCGGGGCTTGGCGGCGCTGTTCGTGGGAGTCGGGGTGGGCTTGGCGGCCTACGGGGTCTCCTTCTGGCTCGACTCCCGCGACCCCCTGGAGCAGCCGAAACATTCAGTTTTCATCCGGGATTGTTTGACCTCTTACTCGGTTTCCAACCAGGCGATTCGGATCAAAGATCATGAAGCGGTTTGACCTTCTCTATCGGGATCTTGGGCGGGTGGAGCAGAAACTGGACAACCTTCTGCTCTACTGCGACTTCCTGCCTAACCCCCACGGCCTGCCGGCCATCCTGATGAAGGACGGGGCGGTCATCGTGCTGTTCCGCCTGGCCGGGATCGACTACGAGGGCTTGGGCCAGGAGGAGAAGGAGCAGTTCGGCTACTACGCCCGGACCGCCCTGGAGCAGATCCCGGACGACGGCAAAGGCTTCATGCTCTCCAACCTGCTGATCCGGGACCAGGCCTCCATCGCCAAGCTCATCGAGAACGAACAGGCCAACCCGGTCATCCGGTTCATCCAGGACAAGAAGCAGGCCTTCTGGGAGGCGCAGGCGAAGCAAACGTTTTCCAACCAAGTGGTCTGCTGCCTGCGCTACTTCGACCCGGAGGGGCTCCACCCATCCTGGCCGACCCTGATCGGGGACCGGCAGCGGTTCGACTTCATCCGCGAGAAGTTGGTTACCCGCATGGACAAGCTCTTTCAGGGATACCTGACTCTGCGGGCCGCCTTCGAGCGGTTTGGTTTCCAGGAGATGGATCCGCCGGAGGCCTTCGGGATCCTCTACCGGCTGGTCAACCGGTCGGAACCGCCGGTGTATCGACCGGATTTGTCCCTCTGCGCCCAACTGGCCCAGTCGAGCTACTTCTTCTCCCGCAGCAACCACCTCGTGATCAACGAACGCTGCTACGCCGCCCTGGTGGGGATCAAGTACCCGCCGGCCGGGACGGTGGCCCTCTACCTGCGCCGGTTCTACGAGCTGGATTTCCCCTTCGTGCTCAAGCAGTCCTTTGGCTTCCCTGACAAGCAGAAGCTGTGGAAGCGGATGGACTTCTACAAGAACATCGCCGCCAGCCTCGCCACCGTGGACAAGACCGCCGGCCTCTACGTGGGCGAGGTGGCCGATTTCCAGCGCCGGGTGGAGTCGGACAAAGAGCTGCCGGTCTGGTGGAACTTCGCCCTGGTGGTCTATGCCGGGAGCGAGGACGAGCTTAAGCTCAGGGTGATGAAAGTTCAGAACCTCCTCAAGGAGATCGGCTCGGCCGGACTGCCGGAGCGGAACAACTTCAAGAACGGTTTTTTCTCCATCTTTCCGGGGCACGAGCGGTTCTACCTGCGCCAAAGCCTGCTCACCACGGCCAACGTGGGGGACCTGCTGTCGGCCTATACTCTTTACGGGGGAGACAAAGAACCGGTGGAGTACTTCCAGGACCGGCTCCAGGGAGTTTTCTCCTACAATCCCTTCACGCCAAGGGAAAAGGCCCACCACCTCTGCATCACCGGCCCGACTGGCTCGGGCAAGTCGTTCACCGTAAACAAGCTGCTCATGTCGGCGCTGGTCACCGAACCAATCATCTACGTCATCGACCTGAAGCGCTCCTTCGTGGAGTTTTTTGACTTCCTGAAGGAAGAGATGCCAGGGGACACCGCCGTCATGCAGGTGGGCCGGGACAAGGTGGACTTCCGCTTCAATCCCTTCCTGATCGCCGATCTCGACGCGCCCATCCCGGAGAGCCAGCTCACCTTCTGCCTGGGGCTGCTCAAGCTCATGGTGGGCGGAGTCATGGATCCGGACATGGAGTGGACGGTCCGGCAGGGTTTGGAGCTCTTCTTCGAGAAGTACCGGGTCCTCATGCGCAACCAATCTGATGGCCGGCCGGTGCCACCCCTCACGTTGCTTGCCAACACCCTGGAGCGCAAAGTCAGCCGGAGCGCCTTCGCCAACGCCATCCGCCTCTGGACGGTCGGCCGCAAGGGGGAGATCTTCGACTCGGGCCGGGACACCCTCCGCCTGGCCAAATACTGCTACTTCGATATCTCCGACTGGGAGTCGGACGAGGCGCTGATGGTGGCCATGGTCTACTCGATTTTCTCGAAAATCTACGGCGATGTGACCGATGTCCGCAAGCAAGGCCTCCCGAAGTACCTGTTCTGCGACGAGGCCCACCTCTACCTCCGGCAAAGTCCCGAGATGGCCGCCTGGATCGAGCTGCTATTTCGCACCGGCCGCCACCACAACCTGTTGGTGGGCATCGTCACCCAGTCCATCAAAGACCTGGTGGGCGAGGAGCACTCCTGGTCGAAGGGCATCGTTGAAAACATCCGCCAGGCGTTTTTCTTCAACGGCCAGAAAGGTATAGATGAGGCCTTCAAGGTCTTCCAGATGTCGGACTACCACGTGGAGCAGTTCTACCGGCTCAAACCCGAGCACCACGAGTTCCTGTACTGGTCGAGCGGCGGCCTGCGGCGGATCCTGCGTCCCCTGACCGACTGGCACACCTATTGGCTGGCCACCACCGACCCCCGCGAGCGGGCCGTGAGGGCGCATATCAAGGAGCTGTGCGGGGGTGACGTTCGGGAGACCATCGAGACCTGCGTCCGGGTCACGGCCGGAGCCCGGACCCGTGACGAGCGGCTAAATGTTCTGGAGGAGTATCTCGAAGGACGCCGGGAGCGCACTTCCCGGCTGTCCAAGAACAAATCGATTCTGGTCCTGGAGGGGCACGCATGAAACGATTCTTTCTTCCCTTGATCCTGGTCGGCTTCATCTCGACCTCTTACGCCTTCATCTTCCACGACCCGGGGGCTTACACCCAGCGGGCCACCCAGGTCATTCAGCACATGAGCAAGTGGAGTGACCAGCTGGGCAAGATGACCACCCAGATCCAGAAGTTCCAGGAGTACCAGCAGACCTTCAACCGGTACTACGGGACCATCAACTCCATCTACCGAAAGGTCTCCCACGTCTCCTGGAGCAATCTCCTAAACACCGGCCAAGGCGTCTACCGCGACGCCCAGCGGCTCTACGACCTGCTGCCGGGCACCGATGACTACGAGTACCTGGAGAGCATCGACTACCTGACCGCGAATCCCCTGTACGAGCAGAACCCGGACTATCGCCGCTACGTGGACGAGCTCATTACCCGGCATGAAACCCTTGTCAGCAATCTCGACCGGCTGCAGGAGCAGTTGGAGTCCATCCGCTCGGTGCAGCAGGACCGTCTTAGCAAGTTCGACGTGTACGAGGCGGCCAACGAGGCCATGTCGGCCGGGACCGGCGAGGCCTCCATCACCGAACAGATGGCCTTGCTCAACGCCATCTCCCTGGAGCAGGCCCGGGAAAACCATGAGATCGCCTCCATGATCCGGATGATGCTGGAGCAGCAGCTGGAGCTGGAGCGCGAGTCGGTCAACCAGGTTAACCGCCAGGGGGAGCTCAACCGCAACCGGCCGGCGAACACGGATCAGATCCAGAGATCCGTCGGCGCCACCGGAAGGTAGGCACCCATGCCGGAAAACACCTTCGCCCTGGGTACGCTGATCCAGATCATCTGGGCGGCCCTGCACGGCAGCCAGGGAGGTTTCGACATCGCCGGGGCGTTCTCTGTGCTCGGCAACGGCCTGTGGCAGATCATGTGCGTCTGGGCCTTCGCCAACGAGGCCATCGACATGGCCTCCGGCAAGGAGTCCAACCTCCCGAAGCTCCTCCTGCGCTGGGCCATCATCAGCGCCGTGCTGCTGTCCTGGCCCACCATGGCCGACAATCTCTACGGCGCCGCCGCCTCGCTGTCCGCTGCCATCATCCCCGACACCACCGCCCTCTACGGCAAGTTCATGGAGGGCTACCGGCTCATGCAGGGAGCGGACCAGGCGGCGATGGCCGGCCAGGGGTTCCTGGGCGTCTACGGGTCGCTGGCCGCCCTGCCGAGCGCCATGATGATGCAGCAGATGGCCGCCCTCGGGGGCCTGGTGGCCATGGTCTGCTTCCTGATCCTGCTGGTGTCGGTGGCGGGCATCTTCATGGTGTTCGCCATGTACCTGGTCATGGGGCCGGTGTTCATCGCCCTGGGGATGACGGAAGCCTTCAGCGGGTTCATGTACAAGTGGATCGGGGTGGTGCTCTCCTTCTTCCTGGTCATCCCGCTCTACGGCGGGGCGCTGGCCATCATCCTGGCCATCCTCGGGGGGAGCGTCATCAACCTGGCCAACCTGCAGGGGCTGCCCTCCCTCGACCATGTGTTCACCGTGATCATGGGGCCGATCCTCGCCGTGGGGCTGATCCTCGGGGTGAACCGGGTGGCCAGCGGGCTGACCGGGGCCTATTTTGGCCAGCAGGGCTCCATGGCCTTCACCATTGGCATGGCCGCCGCCGGCATCGGCGCCCGGCTGGGCCTGAGCGCGGCCTCGGCGGGCGCCGGGGCGCCGGCTGCTGCCGGTGGAGCCACCGCTGGCTCGTCCGGCGCCGTCACTGCCGCCGTGAGCGGTTCCGCTTCCGCCGGATCATCCGCCGCCCGGTCGGCGACGACGTAAGGAGGAGCCATGTCCAAGGGAGACGACTTCATCCGCTCGACCGGCAACCTGGCCTTCGTAAATCTGTTCCTCAAGTACGCCGTGTTCGTGCTGGGCCTGGTATGCCTGGGGCTCGTCGTCAGCCTGGTGCTGCTCTCCCGGCACGTGGGCGAGATCAAGCCGCTGCCCATCTACGTCAATGCCGTCACCGGCGAGGCCCGGCCGGTCGACTTCCAGGCCATCGACGCCCGAGGCCAGGAACGGCTGCCGGTGGAGGTGGAGGCCTTCGTCCGGGAGTACCTGGGGAGCCTCTACACCTACAACCGCCTCACCGTCCGGAGCAACCTCGACGAGGCCTTCGCGAAGACCGCCCCCGACGCCCAAGGGCAGGTCAAGCGCTGCGCCAATTTGCCGGCCCGGGCCGATATCATCGGGCGCTCCGGCCAGGGCTTGTGCCAGGTGCTGAGCGTATCCATCACCGAGTCGAAGCCCAATCTTGCCGTCCAGGCGATCTTCCAGAAGACGGTGCTCGCCGCCAACGACGAGTCCATCCAGGACCGCCGGCATCTCGCCGTGCTGCGCCTGAAGGTGGTCGGCCGCACCGTCGCCAACGCCCACGGCCTGGTGGTCGTGGAGTACAACGAAAGCGAATTCCAGGAGGGGAATCAATGATCAAGCTTGCGTACGTCCTTTTACTTTGCTGTCTGATGACTCTGGCCAGCGCCGCAATCACGCCCCAGACGGTGGAATGCAACTTCGACGGGGCCAATCGCCACAAGGTCTACTCCCTGGTCTCCGCCACGGGCGTCGGCACCACCTTCCGGCTGCCGGAGGGCTGGGAGATCCAAGACTTCGTGGTCACCAACAACAAGAGCTTCTTCGGCCAGTCCAACGGGACCGTGGGGGTGGTGAAACCCCTGGAGCCCAATGCCGACACCTCTGTCATCCTCTCTACTGCCAACGGCCAGTGCTTTGTCTTCCATCTCACATCGAAGCCTGCCGAAGAAGCGGCCGCCCTGGTAGTGGTGGACATCCATGATCAGAATTTTTTCACCACCCGGGTCGGCCGCGAAGTGGCGGACCAGGTGCGCCAGAAGGCCGACGCCCTGGAGAAGGAGCACCAGGCCCGGCTGGAAAAGGAAACAGCCGAGGCCCGCAAGAAGTTGCTCTTCTCCATGGAGACCCGTTACCAGGTCAAAAACGACTGTTTCCAGGTCCGCCGGGTGGTGGACGACGGGATCTTCACCTACGTCCTGCTGCCCGGCGCCCAGGACCGTCCGGCGGTCTTCGTGGCCGAACGGAACAAGGAGAAGGAGCTCCAGCCGGTCAAGTACGTCGACCTGGGGGACTGCTACCAGATTCACCGGGTGCTTTCGGGCAACGAGAAATTCTTCCTCAAGTCCGGCGACAAGACTACCGAGATCGAGCGAGACTGAAAGCCAGCCACCAAGGCACAAAGACACTAAGAGAAGAACCGCTTTGGGAAAAACAGACAGAAACTGAGTGCTTGCTTTGTGCCTTCGTGTCTTGGTGGCCAATTCAAGGAGGGATTATGAAATCTATAGCGATAACTTTACTGGCATTGTCTTTGTTTCTCTCTCAACCGGTACACGGGGAGCAGGTGGAGCGCGAGCAGACGATCGGGAATTTCCATGTGGTGGAATTGCACGAGTCGGAAACGGTGGCGCCGCTCTTCACCGTGACCGGCATCGAGGTCACGGACGACGCCTTCCTCGTCACAGTCATCTCCCTGGATCCCGCCCAGGTCGCCACCCTGATCGGGGCCGGCCGGTTGGAAGCGGAATTGTCTGATGAGACCGGAGCTACGACACCGGTTTCCCTCCAGCTCTGGCGGAAGTGCCTGTGCAGCGGCCAGTGGGTTTCCAGCGGCTTCGACATCCTACGGAGCTGCACCGACATCTGTGGAACCAATCCGGAGGATGAACAGTTCTTCTTCGTCGTGGCCACAACCCTACCCCGAGGAAACGACCTGGCCATCGGATTCGAGCCCTCTTCGCTGTGGCTCTTCGAAAGGAACTGAGATGAGCGAAGAAAGCACTGCCAACACCACAGTGGCCGAGGACCGGGCGGAGGCGCCCAAGAAGAGCCGACACCTGCTCCTGGCCATCGCCGGGAGCCTGGTGATCCTGTTCGCCGGGGTGCTGACCCTGCTCTTCGCCCTGGATTCGGGCGAGGGCGGCCAAGCCCCCAAGGTGACTCAGGACCAGTTGGCCCAGCAGGCCTTCGACCGGAAGCAGCAGGAAAAAGCGGAGCGCAAGGCGGAGTCCCTGGCGGATCAGCCCTTCGTGGACCGGGGCCAGTCCCCGGCATCGCCGTCGTCCGAGCTGGAAAAGCTCCTGGAGCAGAACCGCCGGCAGGACGAGGCAGGCTGGGACGGTGGGGACGAGCCAGCTCCCGAGGAAGTGGAGCGCCGGGCCAACCGGATGAGCCTGGTGGAGCGGATCCTGAAGCGACAGCAGGCCGAGGAGGAGAATCCTCCGGCCGCTTATTCGAACCGGTACGCCTACGACACGCGGGAGAACGGCCTGAGCGAGCGCAAGTACGAGGAAGACCGCCGGGAGCGGGCCAAGGAGCAGGAACGCCAGCCCATGTTCGTCTACAGCCGCTCTTACAAGAAGGCCGCCTACTTCGACGGTGAAGAGCTCCAAGGAAAGGACGATCCTCCTGATCGGGAAGCCGTCATGGCCTCGTTCCGCCCGCCGGCGGAGCGCGGTCAATCCGCCCGCAACGCACTTGAACCATTGGAGAAGAGTGGGAAAGAGAAGCTCAACTCAGTGGTCTTCGGTCCCCTGCCGCCGGTGAGGGTCTCCGAGGGGGAGTTTATTGACGCCGTACTGACCCACCGGATCGTCTCCGACACCGAGGAGAGTCCGGTGGTCTGCTCAGTCAGCCGCGACCTCATCGACGACTCGGGCCGCTTCGTGGTCGTCCCCGCCGGCGCCCGGATCGTCGGCCGCAGCCGGGTGGTCACCTACATGGGCGCCAGCCGCCTCTTCATCCGCTTCGAGCGGCTGATCCTGCCGAGTGGCGTGGCGGCGGCGTTCCCTGGCGGCAAGCGGGCGCTTTCGGCCCTGGACGCCACCGGGGCGCTCGGAGTGGCCACGGACGTCAACCGGCACTGGCTGCTCCAGTTCGGCACGGCCATCTTCGTGGGGGTCCTGGAAGGCCTCGGGGCGGCCGCCCAGCAGCACACCACGCCGTATTCCGGCCAGGCCTACGTCATCGAGGACACCACCGACAACTTCGAGAAGATCCTCAACACCATCATGCAGCGCTACACCAACATCGTCCCCACCATCACCGTGGGGCAAGGCTATAGGATGAAGGTCTTCCTGACCGAGGACATCCTGGTCTCCCCTTACGCCCGGGTCGCGGAGCGCAGTTATGCCCGGCGGTAGGGTGCTCCTGCTCTGGATTCTGGGCATGTCCGCCGTCCTGGCGCAAGCCCCCTCTCAGAAAGCGGCCGAGCCCAGCCGGCGGGACCTGGAGTTTCTGGCGAAAGTCTCGGCCGTGCGTCCCTTCCTGGAGGACTGCCCGGACCTCAAAACCGATCCCCGGAGCATCGGCCAGTTCTTCACCCCGGAGGTCTACGCCCGTCTCCGGGGGAACGCTTATTACGGCTACCAACACGACGAGGGATTCGCCTGGCCGGGCGGAGCGGTCTGCCTGGAGCCGGTCCGGGCGGTTTCGTCTACCAAGTCATATGTGGATGCCTTCTCCCAGGCGCTGCGGGAGGCCCTCCGGCAGCGCGGCCTCCGGCTGGAGAGCCGGGCCGCCGCCCGGATCGGCCTCTGCCTGGTGGGAGCGGAACCTCGCCAGACGGTCCAGACCCTGCCGGGGATCATGGTCGAGGTCTACTTCATCAACACCAAGACCGGCAAGTCCTTCTTCTGGCGCTTCGGCGTCGGCAGCCGGGACGGCTTCTCGGCCGCCCTGGTGGACGCCTCCGACATCATCGCCGAGTTCCTGCTGCAAAAGGTGTCCAAATGAATGTCGGCCAGCAGCTCAACCTGGAGCTCCTGAAGTACCTTCTCGGCCCCATTGCGTCGCACCTGGAGGACCCCAGCGTTACCGACCTCTTCATCTATGGCCACCGGGACGTGTACGTCAAGCGCCAGGGGGCCCGCATCCAGCCGGTAGAGGCCACCTGGCACTCCGACGCCGACCTGGTGCTGGCCGCCGAGAGCATCGCCGAGATCATCAACCGGCGCCTCGACGCCAACCACCCCATCCTGGACTCCCGGCTGCCCGACGGCTCCCGGGTCAACATCGTCATCCCGCCCTGCTACCCGCAAGGCGCCTGCATCTCCATCCGGATCTTTCCCAAGGAGCGTCTCACGGCGGACGACCTGCTCCGCTTCTGCACGGTCGATGAAACCGGCCTGGCCATGCTCAAGACGTTAGTGGCTCTCGGGAAGAACATCCTCATCTCCGGCGGGACCGGTTCCGGCAAGACCACCCTGCTCAACGTCCTGGGCGGCTTCATCCCCGAAGGAGAAATTGTCGTCACGGTGGAGGACTCCCGCGAGATCTCCCTCCCCCGGACGCTCTGGGCGCCCCTGGAAAGTAAGCACGCCCTGCACGAGGACGACCGGGCGGTGACACTCCAGGACCTGGTGCGCAACTCGCTGCGGATGAACCCGAAGTGGGTCATCGTGGGCGAGGTGCGCGGGGCCGAGGCCCTGGACCTGATCCGGGCCTTCAACACCGGCCACGCCGGGATGTCCACCGTGCACGCCAACAGCGCCTACGACGCCCTGGTCGCCCTGGAGAACCTGGTGCTGCAATCGGGTCTCGACATCCCCGCCCGGGCGGTCAAGGAGCTGGTCTCGCGGGCCATCCAGGTTGTGGTGCAGGTCGGTCAGCTCCCCGACGAGAACCGGAAGATCCTGGAGATCGTCGAGGTCAACGGCCTCGATTATGCCGCTTCGCCCACCTTTCCACCCTACCATATCACTTCCCTGTACCGCTTCCGGATCGATGGCCGCGACGGCCGGGAGCGCCTCACCGGCCGGTTCGAGGCAACCGGCCGGCCTTCCTTTCTCGACGAGCTACGGCTGCGCGACATTCTCATACCGGAGGCTTGGTCATGAAAGCATTGTTGTTTTCCATCGTCATTATTGCCGGCGTGTTCTGCCTGGCCCAGGATGCACCCGCCCAGACCCTTGCCAAGGAAGCAGCCGCCGAGACGATCCGGCGGCACTACGCGGCCACCCCGGACTGGTGGCAGCAGGAAGGCTACTTCCTCATGCTCACCTCCGGCGGCGAGGTCAACCAGAAGCTGCTGGCCCGGATGAAGCTCAGCCTGGCGGACTACCTCCACAAGAACTACAAGCACCTGGAGGAATTGGAACAGTCCGGCCTGGTGACGGTGGAGACGGGGGAGCGGACCGAGGGCCAGGTCAAGAAATACACTTACCAGCTCAAGCTCACGGAGAAGATGCGCCGCGACAACCGGATCCTGGACCGGGAGAAGGGCTGGACCATCGCCACCTACCTGGGCCGCGAGCTCGTCTCCATCGACTCGATCACCGGTGTGGTCGGCCTGGACCCCGGCCGGGGTGCCACCATCACGTGTACCCGTCGGTTGAAAGTGTCTCCCTTCGGCCGAGCCATCGGGTTGGTGGACAAGACGGAAAGCTCTGTCATTCAACTGGTGAAACCGGCGGACAAATGGCAGGTAAACGACATTCTGAGCAAAATCCTTGGATGAAATGAGGACGACAGTGCGGCACCGCCTGGAAATGAGGCTCAGCGAGGCGGATCGACGGTCCATCCGGGAAAGATCAGCAGCGGTTGGGCTCTCCATGTCCGCCTACGTCCGCCGGGCGGCCTTGGAACGGGACGTGATCCACCGCTACGACCAGGCGGCCGTCCGCCAGCTCAAGCGGATCGGAGTGAATCTCAACCAGGCGGTCATGCTGATGCACCGGGGCGTTTTCTCAGAGGACGTGAAGGAATCCTTCCGACGCTGCCTGACGGCCTTGGAGATGGAGTTGTCTGGACCATGAGCTCCGTGTGCAAGGTCACCTGCGGGAAGCTGGCCGGTGGGACGGGAGCCAACGCCCGCTACATCACCCGCGAGAGCGCCTGCGACCGCTGGGAGGCCCGCCATGTGCCCGAGCACGAACTCATGGGCGCCACCGCCCGGGACCGCCGTCACGCGGCGGCCCAGCACATGGACCGCCTGGCCGCCTGCGAGCGGGGCAACCGCCGGGATTACCGAGTCATCCTGTCATTCGAAAAAGAAGTCTCTTCGGACAAGGCGCTTGCCATGGCCCGGGAGTTCCTCGACAAGTCGCACTTCCGGGACAATCCGGCCATGCTGGCGGTGCACCGCAACACCGAGCACGTCCATGTTCATATTCTACTGGCGGCCCGCAAGCTCGACGGCCGGAAGCTCCATCTGACAAGAAAGGAGTTCGAATCGTTCGATAAGCTGTGGGCCAAGATATACCAGCGGGAGATGGGCCGGGACCAGACCCGCGACCAGGCGGCCGGCCGTCATCAAGAGGCGGTTGGAGACCGGGAGATTTCACTCGCTGAGTGGCGACGGCGTTACGGGCAGCTTCGCCGGGAAGGTCTATCTCCCGCCGAGATCCGCCAGATCATTGGGGAGCGGCCCACCGGGCGGAGCGCCTCGGTGGAAGCCACCCACATCCGGAGGGACGCGCTTGAAAAAGGACGAATTGCTGAGCGTTTGCAGGAGGCAGGAAACACTGTTAGAGGAAGCGCGTCGACTCTTGAGCGAGAAGCAGCGGCTGCTGGAGCAGCTTCTCTCCGGCGCGGCCGCGAGCGAGACGGCGATGCAGGAGTTGAGAGAGACAAACTCGCACCTGTCGCACGAGAACGGGGAGCTGAGGGAGCGGTGCGCGGAGCTGCGGGACTCCCTGGACGCCTTGGAGCGGCAGTCCGCGACCAGGATCGAGCGGCTGAACGAGGCCTGGCGCACTTCCTGCGCGACGTGGGCGGCGGAGTGGAGCGAGAGGTGGACCGCATTGTCCACGCGCTTGCGGACGCTCGAGGCCGCCAGCGGGATCTCGTCGAGCGGGTCGAACGACAGCTGGCCCGCCTCGAACAGGGACGCGAGTCCGGGGCCGAGCGATCCCCCGGCCGACCCGGACGACTGCGAACAGATTGTGAGCGAGTTCGTGGCCGGCTTGATGAGCGACTTGGAGAAAAGGCTGGCCGGATGACATTCAAGGAAAACGTCTATCCTATGCTCCGCACCCTGGAGAAATACATGGACCGGCTCTCGGAACGCCACGAGGCGCTGCGGGCCGAGTTCACCCGGCTGAAGGAACACCTCTGGGAACGCTACACCGGCCGGAAATGGAACTTCCGGGACGAATTCGACCTCAAACGCCACGCCGACCCCGAGATCTCCTTCGACAAGGATCTCGACCTCTCCCGATCCCGTGAAAAGGATCTCCCCCTTTCCCGCTCCCTGACACCCGACCGCTGAAGGGACTGCCCGATGACCTCCGAATCCAATTCATTCAAATACCCAATCGGTGTCCTTCCGTGTTCATCCGTGGTTAGCTTTGTTTTCTGCCCTCTTTGCCCTCCGTGCCTCTGTGGTGAGCTCTGAGCCATGCACGGCTACCAGGCTCACGAGGCCATCACCTCTGACATCAAAATGTATTACAAGCTGGTCCTGCTGGGCTTTCTGCTGGGACTGCTGGTCCAGGTGATCGTCGTCGGGGTGGGCCTCCGGCGAAGTTATCTCAATCAGTTCGACCTGAAGTTTCCTTCGGGCGTTTCTTTCCGGCTTCCTCCAAATGCGCTGCTGAAGTATTACCTGCCGACCTTCCGCCTCTTCGGCCGGGAGAACAAGGTCCTGGTCCCCCCGGAGCTGCGGCCCCTCTTCGACGGATCGCTCTCCGTCCGCAGCTCCGCCTACCGCCGGAAACTCCGTGAGCTGCTCGGACCGAACATCGACCGCTTCGAGGGTGAAGTTGGCCGGATCTGCCAGTGGTCCTTCGCTGCCTACCTGCTCACCGTCGCCTACATCCTGGTGTTCGTCTACGCCTCCGGCCGGATGACCACCACCCGCTTCCTGCGCGGGGCCTTCAAGGTGTCGCTGCCTCAATTGAAGAAAACCCTGGAGGAGGCTTGTCGGGCCGAGGGCGGGAACGCAGGTCACCATCTCACCATCTGCGGCCTGACCTTCCCCCGCGATCTCGAGACCAAGCACATCCTCATCATGGGCACCACCGGCACCGGCAAGAGCGTCCTCTTCAACCAGATCATCGCCCGGGTGCGCGAGCGGATCCGGACGCACCACACCGCCGAAAAGATGATCGTCTACGACGTGAAGGGGGAGTTCCTGTCCAAACACTTCGAACCGGAGTCGGACCAGGTGTTCTATCCCTTTGACGCCCGCTCCCTGCGCTGGAGCTTCTTCAACGAGCTGCGCACCCCGCCCGATTTCGAGATCATCTCCCAGGTGGTCTTCAAGCCGCCCCGCGAGACCCACGCCGATCCCTTCTGGAACAATGCCGCCAAGGATGTCTTCGCCGCCGGACTGCGTTTCCTGCATGCCCAAGGGTGCCGCACCAACGCCGACATCTGGAACTTCTTCTCCCAGGGCCTGGAGGACATCATCCGCCAGCTCAAGACCCTGCCCGTGGAGGACCGGGGTGCCCTGAAGCACATCGAGAGCAAGGGCTCCGGCCCGGCCGCCTCGGTCATCTCGACGCTCACCGAGAAGATCTCCTGGTTCCGGTTCGTCACCGACCTGGACGGCGAGTTTTCCTTTCGCGACTTCATCCGGCGCCCCGGCCCGGGCAACCTGTTCCTGCTCAACATCAAGAACTACGCCGAGACCTTCCGGCCGCTCATGACCTTTGCCTTCGACCTGATGATCCGGGAAACGCTCAGCCTGCCGGACACCACCCGGGAGGAAAACCGCCGCCTGTGGTTCTGTATCGATGAGATCGGCAGCCTGGACCAGATCTCGGTGCTGTTCGAGCTGCTAACGGTGGGTAGAAGCAAGGGCAGCTGCATGGTGGTGGCTAACCAGGACCTGGGCAAGATCGAGGACGTCTACGGCAAGCCCAATAAGATGACCTTCTACAACAACTTCAACACTGGCTTCTTCCTGCGCCTCAACGACCCCGACACCGCCGAGTTCCTCTCCCGTTCCATCGGCGAGCGGGAGATCATTAAGCGAATGGAAGGCCGCCAACTCTCGCCCAAGGACATAGGCGACCGCAAGACCATCAACGACCAGGACAAGATCGAGAAGCTCATGCTCCCCTCCGAGTTCATGCACATCCCGGATTTCCACGCCATCGTGAAGCTGTCCTCGTTCGGCATCTCAGAAGTGGATATTCCCAAGGAATTCCACGATTCCAGAATTCCCCACTATCTCGATCGGTTTGCATCTCAGGACAGGTGACAACCTGGCCTGCGGGGTCCAGGGGGTATCCCCCCTGGCAGGCGGCCGCCACCGGCGGTCGGCATTTGGGCGGACAAGCAGCGCTTGTCCGGACAAATGCGTATCCTGCACTCGAGTGAATCTTCGGCTTCCCTCCTCTCCGGATTCCGGTTTTTTCGTCGTCGCCATCGCGGGTGGGTGGGTGGCAGGAACCGCGTCGGCAGCTCACCCCGCCATCGAGGACGACCGGAGGGAGGAGGACCAGGCGGGGCGATCCGCCGGCGCACTCCTCGAAGGGGCGAGGGCGGACGGCGGAACGTGAATGGCGCGGCGCTCTCGATCGCAAAACGGATCATCCGGTGATTCCTTTTGCAAACGAAACTTCCGGATGAATTGTTACTGCGAAAAAAAACCGGGGAGCCCGAGGGGATCGCATTCCCTCGGCGGGGAACCACGGGGCAGCGCCCCCGGTCAGAAAAAAAGGGGTATCCGGGCCAGGGAACGGGCGAGATCGGGGCTTGTAGGGCAAATGTGGGTCTCACCTCCGCGGCCGGGAGAAAGAAACCGAAAAGCCCGGTTCGCTCCGGGCTTTTCGATTCCGAATGAGCCGGTTTAGAACGGGATCTCGGCGGAGGCGCTCTCCGCCGGGGGCTGGGGCGCTTCCACCGGCTGCTTGGGTTCCAGGATCTTGAGGTCGTGGATCACCACCTCCGTCCGGCTGTGGCGCTGGCCGGCCTCGTCCTCCCAGGAGCGGGTCTGCAAGCGGCCCTCCACGAACACGAGGCGGCCCTTGCGCAGGTACTCGCCGCAGATCTCCGCCAGGCGCCCCCAGGCCAGGACGTTGTGCCACTCGGCGCGGCTCTGCTTCTCGCCGTTGCGGTCGGTCCAGTGGGTGTCGGTGGCCAGCGAGAAGCGGGCGAAGGCCACGTTCTCCTGGGTGGCGCGGACTTCCGGGTCCTTGCCCAGCCGGCCGATGAGTTGGACTTTGTTCACCATGATGAAATCTCCTTCCCGCGTGGCATGGATGCGCGGCCCCCGGATTGTTCGGATTAGAAAAGTGTCCGGGCTTCGGGCGCGAACGGGACGGTCCGACCGAAGGTGGTGGAGTAGACCTGGTTTCCGGCCAGGATCAGGTGGTCGTGGAGTTCGATGTCCAGCGGCCGTAGCGCCTCCGCGAGGGTCCGGGTCAGGGCCAGGTCCTCGGCCGAGGGGCGACACTGGCCCCCGGGGTGGTTGTGGAAGAGGATCACGGCCGTTGCGGCGGACAGCAACGCCGCCTTGGCCACCTCGCGGGGATAGACTGGCGCCTGGTTCACCGTGCCGATGCCCAGGATCCGGACGTCCGTTACCCGGTTGGCCGAGTTCAGGCAAAGGACCCCGACGCACTCCCGGCCCGGATCGCCGCCGGCCACCACGGCCAGGGCCACGAACTGGGCCGCTTCCTCCGGATTGGTCACCGGCTGGCTGGAGAGCTGGCTCTCCCGGACCAGGTGGGCGATGCAGCGCTTCGCCATTTCCGCGTAATCGGTCATCTTGTTCATGTCGTGCCTCCTTGGGAACCCGCCAAGCAAATTTTTCCGCCTGGCCCTTTCACCCAAAGCTGAAGGGCCAGGCGGGAAAATGACCTCCAGACGCCGGGCCGGGAGACGCAGCGGCCCGGTAGCAAGCCGGCGGGAGCGGACGTGACAGACGAGGCACGAGACTGGCGCGCGGCTTGCCGGTCCGCCGCCACCGGGACGGCCCGGCCGGACCCAGCGAAGCAGGCCTCTGGCGGCGCGACTGCCAAGCGGAAGGCGTCCGCCGGCATTGGCGGGAGCGACGCTGCCGGCCGCCGTGGGACGGGCGACCGATGCTGGAGCCGGAAGACCGGACCGCGCAGAGCAAGCGAATGACGGGCGGGAAGCGTCCGCGGCGCCTGGCGTGAGGTTGCGGCGGGCCGGGCCGGAGGCGGAGCCCAGCCCTCACCGCCGGGTGGGTGGGAATAGAAGCGAAAGTCTCCCCGGCCGGACGCGAGGATTAAATGGAGGGGACCCCGCCGCAGGCGCAGGGGAGGCGGCCGTTTAAGCCGCAGCGGCTGGCCGGGAAGTCTTTCATCCTTGCGCGTTCCCAGGAATGGGCAGCCCGGCCGTGGTTCCGAGGCCGGGCCGCCGATTCCGCCGGAACATCGGGGGAAGGCGGTGAGATCACTTGACCGCACGTCCGGCTGGAGTTCTCTTCGCCGTTTCTCCGTTTCGCCGCTTCAGTCGAGCGAGGCTCTGAACTTGCGACATAGAGAACGGGGAGCCCGAGGGGATCGCATTCCCTCGGCGGGGTCCAGGGGCAGAGCCCCGGCCGCCGGAGGCCGACAGGGGTCAGGCGAGAATAGGAAAGCCCCCGCACAGTGCGGGGGCTTGAGGGCGGGTCAAAACTGGCGGGAATTTGGGCGGGAGAGTCGGCCTGGCGGGAGCCGGGCCGGAGGGATCAGTTCACGGGCTCTTCTTCGGTGAGACCGCCCAGGATGAAGTCGGCCGCCTTCTGGGCCTGGCCGGCGGCCACGATCACCGCCCGGCGGTCGTCCTTGAGGACCCGCAGCCAGCTTTGGATATAGGCGGCGGAGTTCTCCAGGGTGGCGCCATCGATGCCGGCGTGGGCACAGAGGAACCCAGCGCCCATCTCGGCCACCAGCTCCTCCCGGCTGTAGTCGGCCGTGCCGAAGGGCGCCCAGTCCTCCAGGGATTTCCGGGCCAGACGGCCCGGGGTGCCGGTGCTGTGGACCAGCTCATGCGCTAGAGTGGAAAAATACTCAGCCGCCGAGCGGAAGGACTCCCGGAGGGGCATGGTCACCGTGTCGGTGGACGGCCGGTAGTAGGCCCGGGCCTCTGTGGTGTGGCGGATCTCCGGCCGCTGGGGCATCTCCGCCACAATCCGCTCGCAGGCCTCGAGGGAGTCGAAGTGGTGGATTTCGAGGGTGGGGATCTTCCCGGCCGGGATCCCCTCGGTCTGCTCCAGGTTGAAAACGGTGTAGTAGCGGAGCAGCGGCACCTGGTCGCGGCGGCTTGTCTTCTCGTGTTCCCCGTCCGGCTCGGCTGCAGTCTCCAGGAACTTCCAGAAGACCACCGGGAAGCCGTGGGCTCCCTTCTTGACGGCTCCGCCGAGGGCCTTGACCTGGTGGAAGGTAGCAAACCACGGCGAGCCAAAGCCCAAGCTGGCCAGCAGCATGGCGTTGATGCCCCGGTAGGCCTTGCCGGAAACAAGGTTCCGAGGGGCTCCGCTGGCCGCATCCCAGGGCTTGCGCCAGGGGATGACGCCCTGCTCCAGCAGGGCGATGATCCGGTCGGTGATCAGGTCGTAGATTTTCTGGCTCATGT
>CAYPNP010000005.1:0-239477 GCA_964412195.1 uncultured Acidobacteriota bacterium
CCGCGCGTGCTACCCCCTATAACGGACGACTTGGCCAGTGTTCCGAAAAAAGTGGGGATTGGAGATGAAAAGTTTGTGATAGAGCCTGGCCCGGTCACGAAAGTCTGTGATAGGGCCTGGCACCATCAAGGCGGTGTCAGGTCATTACGGAAACTGCGAAGTTCGGAACTTGTAGAAAATGAATCACATAACGAGCCTGTGACCAGGCGTCTATCGGAACCGTGTTAAAATTCAAGCGCTGATCTCTTTGTGACAGAGCCTGACACCTTTGCATTCTGACACCTTTGCATTGTTTGTGACAGAGCCTGACACCTTTGCATTCCTGACACAAAACTCTTGACGTTATCGCAGATCGAGCGGGAGAGGAAAGGACAATCCTTATCAGAGCCGGGGGGACGTATGTCAAAGAAAGGGGGGGATGCTGATCGCTCAGTACTCGGGTGGTTTCGGGATGCCCTTCCGGAGCAGGTCAGCGATTTCCGGCTGGGTGAAGAAGCGGCTGCTGGAGGCTTCCATCTCGAGGTAGGCGGGCTGCGGGGACACCGCGGCCCGGAGCCCGCCGGCGTCCCGGTGCAGCGTGATCCGCCAGCGGAACGTCCCGCAGATGCCGATCCGCTGGGTATGGGTTTCGGCGGACACCCACAGCGGCGACCAGCGGGGGAAGGTCCGCCGGAAACGAGCCGGCGATTCGCCCGGAAAATAGCCGAGCAGCCGGGATTCCAGCAGGTCCAGCCGCTGGTCGAGCGATTGCAGGTACTGCAGCTGGGCCGGCGAAGGACCGTCATCGGCCGGGGGCAGGGCGGACAGCTGGGCCAGCCGGTCGGCGACGGAGGAGTACTGCAGGAGGATGTCGTCCAGGATGAGGTCGGAGTAGTCCGACATCATCAGGTAGTGGCGAAAGTACTCGGCCGTCTCCGCGAGCCGGTGGAATTGCTCCGGAGCCGTCTCCAGGCGGACGTGGAGGAGGCTGCGGTTCCGGTCCGGGACGGCCCGGCTCTCCCGGAAGTCGATCGGGCCGGGCTGGAGCTGGACGAGGGCGCCGAACGGCGGCGCGGCGGGAGGCGGCGCCGGATTGGCCGCACCCCGAGGCCTGGCCGCGGGCCGGCCGGCCGGGGCGGGGCGCATCATCCAGACGGCGAGGTCCGCCAGGGTGGCGGCCCAGTCGTTGGCCGGCCGGTTGCGAAGCTGGCGCTGCAGGCGGGCCAGGTTGCGGGAGTAGCCGCAGAAACCTTGGCCGGGGGACGCCGGCCAATCCAGTGCCGCGGCCAGATCTGCGGCGGACGGCAGGGGGCGGAAGATGTCCATCACCCGGGGGTCCTGGAAGGCGAGGTTGGCGGCGTTGCAGAACAGGAAACGGTAATCTTCCGCCGTCAGGCTGGCGCAGTTCAGGTACCGCCGCCGCGAATTGTCCACCGGGGCGGGAGCGCAATCCGCCGAAAGGTTCGCGAGCAGGAAATTCGGGTACAGGGGGTGCTTCGTATCGGGTCCCACCGCCGGGAACACCAATGGGGACAGGTACGGCGCGAGTACTCTGTCCTGTCGCGGAAACAACCGGAATTCTTCTTCGCGGAACCGGCTGAACCCGGGCTGCGCCCGCTCCAGGTCCTGGAGCTTGGCGGGGTTGAGGAAGAAATTCTCGTCGAAGCTCTCCGGCAGCGACTCGCGCAGCAGCCGGTCCACCTGAACGAAGTCGACGGACGGCTCCAGGCGGTAAAAGAACTTGTAGAACCGGAGGATTTTCAGCCAGATCCGCCAGGCGGGCACCTGCCGGTCGTCCTGTTTCACCTGGGCGCGCTTGACGCAATCCGTCAGCAGGGCGGCCTGGAGAAAGGGGAGCTTCTGCCGGAGGGGAAGCGCGCCCGCGCTCAGCCACAGCAGGGACTGGTGGAGCTCTTTCCGGGAAGGGTGGAATCGGATGAACGGGTCGGAACGGAACAAGCTGTAATCGATGCAGCCGAACGCGGGCGCGCCGGCGCAGGGATTCTGCGGAGCATCCAGGGAAAAGAGCGGGCTGGGCTGCTCGCCGGCGCCCGCCTGGATCAGGTCCAGTTCCTGCCGGACGATGCCGCTCACGATGAACGGCGTGGGCGCGTTCGGATTCAGCAGCCGGGCGGCGACGCAGAGAAAAGCGGTGTTCCGCCAGGCGGCCTCCTTCAGGTCGCCGGCGGAGTAATGGTATTGCTCCAGCGAAGCGTGGATCATCTCCTGCAGCAGGCGCTGGAGGAGCGGCTTCACCTGGCGCAGCTCCAGGTTTTCCGAGACGAAACCGTACATCGTGAAGAACCGCTCGCCGGCCCAGTCCGAAGTCCAGACCAGGGGCCAGCCATGCTGGAAAATCCGGTTGTAGGCGGCCTGGTAGGTGGCGGGCGGGGAGGGGTCCGGCAGGTCGATCGTAACGGAACCCGTCTCGGCTAGCGCATGGAGGAGCTCAGGCGACAGTCCCAGTTCGGACAATCCTTCCCTTTCCAGGACCTGCGCGGCTTCCCGGTCGGAGAGGGGGCGGGTGGAAGTCGGGGGCGGCGGCGGAATGGGCGCCTTCGGCTGGAACGGGGGCGTCCCTGCCGCCGGATCCGAGATCTCGCCTCCGGGATAAAGGAGCGGCGCGAGCTCCTCCACGTCGGAGCAGCCGGCGCACAGAACCAACAGGGCGATCGCCAAGAGGGCTTTCTTCATCCGGGATCTCGATCGTGCCGGTCCCGCCGGCGGAGGGGAGTCCGCCGGCCGGCCGGGGTCACTGAACCTGGCGGAGAAGCTCGAGGAACTGATTGGCCTCCAGGAAACCAGTCACCCGCGGGCTGGCCAGAAGGCGGCCTTGCCGGTCGTAGAAAGCGACCACCGGCAGCCCGACGATGCCGTACGTGGCCTTCAGTTGGGCGTCCCGGGGCAGGGGGCGGGTCATGTCCACCTTGACTACCCGGAAACGCTCCAGTTCCCGCAGAACGGCCTGGTCGGTGTAGGTGAATTTGTCCAGCTCGATGCAGGCGGCGCACCAGTCGGCGTAAAAATCCACCAGCACGGGCTTGCCCTCGCCGCGCGCCTGGGCCAGGGTGCCCTCGAGGTCGTGGCTCCAGGCGGGCTGCCCGGAGTGGGTTTCCCCCGCCTGCGGGGTGAAGGGGCCGGGCCGGATGACGCCCAGCACGGTAAAAATCAGTCCAGCGGTCAGGATGATCAGGACCAGGGCCTTCTTGATCGCCGCCCCGGCGGAAGCGCCGTGGAAGTCGATCCGCAGCCCGCCCGACATCCAGCCGATGATGAGCAGGAGCGGACCGGCCACGATCAGGGTCTGTCGGCCCAGCGCCTCGAAGTTCAGGGCCGGCAGGACGTTTTTCAGGAAGTACCAGGCGGCGGCGAACATGATGACGGCAAACACGCCCTTGACCACCTCCATCCACTCACCGGATTTGGGGAGCTTCCGGATCAGCGCGGAGAAGGTGCCCAGGACGATGAAGAGCAGGCCGAAGCCCAGGGAGTAGGTGTACAGCAGCAGGAAGCCCAGCAGCAGGCTCTTCGTCGTGGCGACGTAGGTGAGGACACCAGCCAGCGCCGGGCCGGTGCAGGGGGCGGCGATCACCCCGGCGACCATGCCCATGGTGAACGCGCCCACGTATCCCTTGCCGCCCACCTGGGAGGCCCTGGTCTGGATGGAGGAGGGCAGGTTGAACTGGAACACGCCCGCCATGAACAGCCCCAGCACGAGGAAAACCGTCACGATGGCGCCGATTACCCACGGGTTACTCATGAACTGGCCGAAGATGGCGCCGGAGAAGGCGGAAACTACCCCCAGCGTGGAGTACACCAGGCAGATGCCTTGGACGTACGTCAGGGAGAGCAGAAAGCCCTTCACGCGGGATTCGGCCCCCCGCGCCCCGAACACGCTGATGGTGATAGGGATGATCGGATAGACGCAGGGCGTGAAGCTGGTGCCGATGCCGAAGAGGAAGACGAAGAGGAACGCCAGGAAATAGCTCGACTGGATCATGGAACCGAAGTCTCCGAGGCCGGCTGCCGGCGGAGCCGGCTGGGGCGCCGCCGGAGCCGCCGGTGAAGGGGTTGGTGGCTGGACGGCCGGGACGGCGGGGACCCCGGCGGAAGCGGGCGCCGTCGGGGTGGCCGGTGCCGGCACATCTGGCGCGGCAGCCGCACCGGTGCCGGGCCGGACAGCCGGGGCGCCGCCCTTCACGGTGAAGGGGACGGCGAGGTCCTGGGTCTGCGGCAGGTAGCACAGGACGGGCGAGCAGCCCTGGAAGCCGACTTTGACGACGATCTTCCCCTCCGGGGGTGCGGCCGCGGAGACGGCGTAGTTCAGCGAGACTTCCACGGTGCCGTCGTAGACCTGCTTTTCCGTTTCCGTGTTGGGATCGTATTTCGTGTGCGCGGGCGGATACGCCGGCTCGGAGAAGGCGATGCCCTTTGGAGCCTCCACCTGGACGGAGAACATGTCCCGGTACAGGTAGTAGCCGGCGTTCGATTCCGCCACCAGCACCAGCCGGCCCCGGGTGTCCGGCGCCAGGGAGAGCTTCTCCGGCCGGACCGAGAAGCGGAATCCTTCCGTGTCCTGGGCAGGGCAGAGGGCCACCAGGCAGAGCGCGATCCACAGGGGCATGATCAGCTTCAGCTTCATTGCATCTCCTCGAGGGATTCTTCGCCGGTCAATGGGCGGGCTTTTCGCTGGCGGCTTCGTTCTTGCGCGCCGTCTCCTGGACCTTGAGCAGCTTGTCTTTGTAGGTGGCCATCGTCGGGTCCTGCAGGTAGGAGGTGGAGAACTCCAGGGCGTTTTTCCAGTCCTTCTTGAGGGACAGGGTCTCCACGAACTTCCACTTGGCTTCCGGGTAATTCGGCTTGTTCCGGATGGCCTCCCGGAAGCGGATCATGGCGGCGTCGTACTTCTTCATCTTGAGGTACCACAGGCCGACGTCGTAGTGCTTCTCCGCCTTGGAAGGGTCGGGAGAGGCGGTGGCCAGTTCCGCGTCCTCGGCCGGCTGCTGGGTCTGGTCGTCGGGGATGAGGACCGGCCGCCCCTTGGCGGGAGGCTTGTCCGGGTTGGACTGCTGGGCGGAAACCAGCGGCTGGGCCAGGAGGACCAGGAGACCCAAGTACAGTCCAGCGACCACTGCGCGTTTTACAACCACCTCCGCACCTCTCTCCTTAGGATGCAGAACGCGAGGCAGAGTTTATCCGAAAACCGGCGACGGCGCAAGAAGCGGATGACGGCGGATCCGAAACCGAGGATGTGCACGTACGTGCACGGATCGTCTGGCGCCGTTCACGCCCGATATGGGTTGAGAGTATGAATAATGATTGAAAATAAACGAGTTAATGAAACCGAACCATTTGGCAGCACCTTTGCAACGCTCAACTGTGGAAAATCGGCTATCTCCTGAAACCAACTCCCCGCAGGCTGCTCACGCAGCCTGTTCTTTTTTCAGGCCCAGCCTGTGAAAATCGTCCGCGTGTGGTAGAATGGCGCCATGACATACACCCGAAATCCCCAGTTCGTCTGCGTCCTCGTCTTCCTGCACAGCCCCAAGGAGAAGTACTGGGGCATCCTGCACCGGAACTCCCCGACCGGCGTCTGGCTGTCGGGGATCGATCTGAAAACACTCGAGGACTGGATCCAGCGCTGGTCAGCCGACAGCGGCACCATTCCCATGCTGGCGACCACTTTCTTCCCCATGCACCGGGTGGAGAAGATCACCCTGGACGAAACAATCGGCGAGATCCCCTCGCTGATGGACACTCTGTTGGGGCGTCTGGGCAGGGACATCGAAGAGTTGCTCCCGGCGCCCTTCATCCTGCCCGGAGACATCCAGTGATTTCCGGGGAAAGGGGTGCCCGATGGGCCTGAAGCGCTACGTGAAGAAGCATTGGAAGCCCCTGGCCCTCTGGTCGGGCGTCGGCGGCCTGTTTTTCGGCGGGGCCCTGTTCGCGTACAAGAAGGGGTACGTCGGCAATCCGAATCCCGCCGTGCCCATCCCGGAGGGTGCCCAAGAAGTGCTTCTGCATACCCACCCCTTCGAGGTCCAGGTGGGCGAGCAGGTCCGCAGCTTCCGCTGCATCTACCACCTCCAGCCCACCCGGTTCCGCATCTGGAGCGTGCTGGAGGAGAACAAGCAGGGCCACCCCGTCTACTTCATCACGCCGACCCGCTACCAGATGGCGCCGGAGCAACCCGAGATCATCCATCACATGGAGTCGTTCTACGCCGCCGTGGGGATCCCGCGCTACTTCAAGCGCCGGGACCTGCTGGACCACATTCGCAAGGACAGCCCGATCCTCTTCCATCGGGCGCTGGTCGGCGGCGGAAACCATGCCGTCCCCACCGGCGAGAAGATCATCAGCTCCGGGAATTTGGCGGAGTGGGAGTTTGACGGAAAACAGGGGTGAGCCCCGTCCGGATCCGCCCGCCGGCATTCAACTGGAATGATCCACCCAAAATCAAGGCTGGCTTTCCGCTGCCGGTGAATCACGACGGCAGCAGAGGCCTGATGGCGGCAGCGCCTCCGGCAGTACCTCCCGGAGGCAACCGCAGGATGCCTTCTTTCGCCGTCAGGTCGCAGACGGCACCTGTCCGGCCGGTGATGCCCTGCCAGGGTTCGATGCAGAGGAACGGGCCGCTGCCCCGGGTCCACAGGCCGAGCCACGAAAAGCCCTCGATACCGCACCGCACCCCGTGCCCCGTGGAGGGGTTCCACATGTCCACCCAGCGCGACGCCGGCTCCTGCAGCGCGATGGCGCCTCCGTCGAAAAGTCCTTTGTCCAGTGAGAATTCCAGGCTGTTGTGTAGAAACGGTATCGTGTTTCCAGAGCGCAGACCGTCCCGCATTTCGTGACGGGGCAAGATCTCGGGACGCTCGAAGCGGATGGCATAGTCCTCGAAACGTTCCCCCTCCTGCAAGGGGCACCGGAAGCCGGGATGGAAGCCGATGGAAAAGTACATCTCCTCCACCCCGCGGTTCTCCACTTCATAGCTCTGCCGGAGTACGGGACCGTCCAGGACGAAACGAATACGGAGATCGAACTGGAACGGCCATGCCTGCAGGGACTCGGCGTCGTCAGAAAGGCGCGCCTCCAGGGAGGCCGGATCCGGCTGGGAAAGCTGAAAGATCCGGTCGGGCGCGAAACCGTGGGTGGGGAGGCGGTAGTCCTGGTCCCGCCAGCGGTAGCGGCCTTCCGGAAGATGGCCGACGATGGGGAAGAGGACCGGCGCCCGCCGGTCCCACCACCGGGCGTCCCCCTGCCAGATGTACTGAAGCCCCGTCCGGAGGGACCGCAGCGACCAGAGCTCGGCGCCCCGGGGCGACACCTCGGCCTCCAGCCACTCGTTGCGGAGGAGTAGAGGGGCGCTGGTCATGCTTGAATCAGATCAGATCGGGCCGATCCGTCGGATCCGACGGATCGATCCGATGAATATAGTGTTCGCGTCGGATGATCCAAGCTCACTCGCGGAGCAGCGACAGGCTGATGCGCTTGCGCTCGATGTCGACGGCCACGACCTTGACGGTGACCTTCTGGCCGACGCCGCAACACTCGTACGGGGCGCGCACCTTCTTGCCCATGCGGGAAACGTGGACCAGCCCGTCCTGGTGGACGCCCACATCCACGAAGGCGCCGAAATCGGTCACGTTGGTGACGATGCCCGGCAGCACCATGCCTTCCTTCAAGTCGGAGAGATCCTTGAGGTCCGTGTCGAACTCGAAGCTGGTCAGCTCCCGGCGCGGGTCGCGGCCGGGCTTCTTCAATTCCTCGACGATGTCCCGCAGGGTGGGCAGCCCCACGCCGTCGGTACAGTAGCGCTGGGGGTCGATCTGCCGGGCCAGCTCCGCGTTCCCGACCAGGTCCTTGACGGAGACGCCCAAGTCGGCGGCCATCTGTTCGACGATGGGATAGCTCTCGGGATGCACCGCCGAACCGTCCAGCGGGTTCTCCGCGTCGCGTATCCGCAGGAAGCCGGCCGCCTGCTCGAAGGTCTTCTCGCCGAACCGGGGGATGTTCCGCAGATCGGCGCGGGACTTGAACGGGCCGTTCTGGAAGCGGTGCTCGACGATGGCCTTGGACAGCGAGGAGTTGATGCCGGACACGTACTCCAGCAGCGAGGCCGAGGCGCTGTTCAATTCCACGCCCACCTGGTTGACCACGAACTGGACCACCTCGGTGAGCTTGTGCTTGAGCTTGCGCTGGTTGACGTCGTGCTGGTACTGGCCGACGCCGATGGATTTCGGATCGATCTTGACCAGTTCGGCCAGCGGGTCCTGGAACCGTCGCGCGATGGAGATCGCGCCGCGGACGCTCACGTCGAGGTCGGGGAACTCCGTCCGCGCGATCTCCGAAGCCGAGTACACCGAGGCGCCGGCCTCGTTGACCACGTAGATCCGGATCTCCTTGTCCAGCTCGTACTTGTTGAGCAGGTCCTTGAAAAAGCCAAACGCCTCCCGCGAGGCGGTGCCGTTGCCGATGGAAATGGCCTCGATGGCGTGCTCCTTCAGCAGGGGCAGGATCTCCGTCTCCGACTCCGCGACTTTGAAGAACGGCTCCACCGGGAAGATGGTGGCCATGGCGGAGTAACGCCCGGTGCGGTCCACCACCGTGCATTTGCAGCCGGTGCGGAAGCCCGGATCGACGCCCAGCACGTTCTTCTGGCCGCCCGGCGGCAGGAGCAGCAACTGGCGCAGGTTCTTCTCGAAGACCAGGATGGCCTCGTCGTCGGCGCGGGTCTTGGTCTCCAGCAGCAGCTCCAAGGCGATGGAGGGCATGATCAGGCGGTTGTAGCCGTCCACCATGGCCACGTCCATCAGCTGGGCGAAGTAGGATTGGGGATGCTTGATCCAGAACTTTCGCAGGATCTCCAGGATGCGCTCGTCGGGCCCGAGGATCTCCAGCGTCAGCACCTTCTCCTTCTCGCCGCGCCGCATGGCCAGCAGGCGGTGCGACGGGATGGACTTGAGCGGCTCCTTGTGCTCGTAGTACATCTCGAACTTGCTCGGCTTGCCCTCGAAGTCCTTCTTGACGCGGGAGAGGATGGAACCCTCGGCGGCGTAGATCTTCCGGATGAATTTCCGGTAGTCGGCCGTTTCGGACACGTCCTCGGCCAGGATGTCCCGGACCCCCTCCAGGGCGTCCTGGATGGTGACGACGCCCTTCGACTCGAAGAGGTACGGGTCGCAGATGGCCTGCAGGTCGGCCTCGGGCAGGGCGTAGTCGCGGATGAAGTAGGCCAGCGGCTCCAGCCCCTTCTCCCGGGCCATCTGGCCGCGGGTGCGGCGCTTGGGCCGGTAGGGGAGGTAGAGGTCCTCCAGCTCCTGCTTCTTCATGCAGGCGACGATCTTGCGCCGGAGCTCCTCCGTCATCTTGCCCGATTTCTCGATGGTCTCGATGATGGTGGCCTTGCGTTCCTCCAGTTCCGTGAGGTACTGGTGCCGGTCGCGGATGGCCTGGATCTGCACCTCGTCCAGTTCGCCGGTCTTCTCCTTGCGGTACCGGGCGATGAAGGGGATGGTGCACCCCTCCTCCAGCAGGAGGATGGTGTTTTCGATCTGGAAGTTCTTGAGACCGTCGAATTCGCCGATCAGGAATTGAAGGATGCGCGTGTCCATGGTCACCTTTCCGGTTGCAGGATGAAAAGCTTGCCTGAGAGGAAGTCCGAGACCCAGATCCGCCCGGCCTCGTCCGCCTGAATCCGGGTGATCTCGAACAGGGCGTCGCCGAACTGGCCCGGCATGAAAAAGGCCGTGTTGCGGCTGTCGAAGTCCGTCTCGCCGTAGGGGTACTCGAACTGGTGCAGGCGGGCCACGGCGCCGGTCTTTAGGTCGACGGAGTGGATTTCCATTGCGGTCGGGGAGTGGCTGGTCACGATGGCATGCTGGCCGACCACCGCCAGGTTGTCCAGCCGGCCGGAGCCCGGGACCTCGATGCGGCGGTAATTCCCCGCGGCGTCGATCACGCCGAGGGTGCGCTCGCCGTGGTGGAGCACCAGCGCTTCCCCGCCGGCGACGGCCAGCTTGAGCGGTTCCCGGCCGACGGCGACCTCGCGGCGGCCGAAGTCTTTCCGGTCAACCACCGTCACGCTGCCACTGTCAAAGTTGGCCACGAAAATGTCCTTCTGCGTGAACGTCAGGTCCGTGGGGGTTCGGCCGGTTAAGGCACGGTGGATCACACGGCGGGCCTTGGGATCCACCACCTGCAGGACGCCCGGCTGGTCGTCGGTTTCGGCGATCCGGGCGATGTAGAGCCGGTTCAGCTCGGGATCCAGCCGCAGGATTCGCTGGGCCGTCTCCCGGTCCACCTCGTCACCCAGCCGGATGCGCCGGTCCGGCGTCCACTCCCGCACGGTGTCCTCCAGGACCGAGACGAACTGCTCCTCCTTGCCCCAGTTGTTCTGCAGCAGGTAGAGCATGCCTTCTGGGTCGAGGGCCATCCGGTGCGCCTGGCGCGGCAGGCGGCGGTCGTACCAGACGCCGGTTTCGGGATCCAGCCCCAGGATGCCGTCGCGGCTGCCCCAGATGTACACCACCGGCCAGTAGGATTGGTGGTGGCCGTAGGCCAGGTACACGCCGCCGCCCGGCGCCGGGCCGGCCTGGATGGGATAGTTGCAGGGCAGCGGCCGGACCTTTACCGTGCCGTCGGGAGTGACGTCGGCAAACTGGTCCTCGGAGTCGAAGGCCAGGAAGGAATCCTTGCCCGGCCGGCGGATCAGGTCGATCGGGGCCCAGCCGGTGCGGATCTTCCGGGTTTGGCCCGTGGCGGGATTCAGAACGGTGATGGCGGCGCCGAAGGAGCCGTTCACCGCTGTGGCGCCCAGCGGGATGTAGAGGGCCCGGGTCGCCGGGTTCCAGGCCATGGAGAACATATGCGGGGCGACGCCGAGGTTTTCGAAGCGCCGGATCAGCCTCCGGGCGGTCAGGTCGACGACGTCCACCTCGCCGTAGGCCCAGCTGGACACGTACAGCCGGCTGCCCGCCTCGTCCACCACGGCGGCGTCGTTGCCGAACGCGGGCAGGGCCACTGTCGCCAACTCACCGCCGGCTTTTTTGAAGTCGACCACATGCACGGTGGGGTCGTTGTCGTAAGCGATATAAATCTCGTCCCGCGGCGCACTGGATGTGATCCCCACGCCCTCGGTGAGCCCCGGCAGGTGGAACACCTGATCCGCGGTTCCGGTGGCGTCGATCCGCGCCGCTTCCGTCACGACGCGGGACACGGTTTCCGTCACCAGGTAGAGGGCGTGCGCCGACTCGTTGTACCCCGCGTAGTGCCAGCGTCCGCCCGCAGACAGGGCCAGGGGGCGCTGCCGGACGATCTTGCGGGCGAACGGATCGATCACGAACAGCGTGGAGGTGCGGCCATCCACCGCGAACACCTGCCCCAATCCTGAGTCGGCCACCACCTTGCGGAGGGGCGGTGGCGGCGTGGCGTTCAGGTTGCCCGGAGCTTCCACCCAGTCGGTCCACCGGATCCGATCCACCCGGCGGGCGGCGGGGTCCACCACCGCCAGGTCCTTGCTCTCGCGCCCGGCCAGGACGGCCAGCCCGGAGGACTCCTCCACGGCCACCGTCTCGTACTGTTCGACGGTCGGGATCGTCTTTGCGGTCCCCACTTCCGGCTGGATAAAGTGAAGGCAATGGTTCCCGATGACGAAGAAGGCGCCGGTCTTCCGGTCCAGCGCCGCGGCCTCGTTCTTGAAGTACTGGGGGACGCGGCTGCCGATGGCGATGTTGGCCACCGCGTGGGTGTCGCCGTCGATGACGGAAACGGACGAGGTGAGGGTGTTGACCAGAAAGATGCGGTTGCGCGCCGCGTCGGCCTTGACCAAAAGTGGTCCCGCCCCGTTGACCGTCAGGCCCATGGGGGCGAGGAAATCCACCGTCTTCACGGAATAACCGGCGGCGAGCAGGACGCTCGACGCCAGGATGGCCAGCAGGGCCGCGGCAGCAGGACGCCTCATGGATGACTCCTTTCCGAGGGCGTCAGTGTAACAAGGTTGGACGGAAATGGCAAGCGGATGGAAAATGTGAATTATCATGTCTTTAACGGAACTGCATTTTCCCGGGAGTTCCGGTATAATGAATCCGCCATGGCCAGGATCTGCATGCTCAACCCGCCGTTTGTGGACGACTTCGTGCGGTCGGCCCGATGGTACGCCCGCTCGCGCGGCCGGGTCCAGCGTCATCCCGACTACCTCCTGATCGCCACGGCAGTGCTGGAAGAGGCCGGCCACACGGTGCTTTTCATCGACGGGGCGGCCCGGAACATGACGCGGGAAGAGGTCCTGGACGAGGTGGGCCGCTTTCGGCCCGACCTGGGCGTGCTCCACACCACGACGCCCTCCATCGACAGCGACATCACTTACGCCAGCGACCTCAAGGCGAAGACCGGCGCCTTCACCGTGCTGGTGGGCAATCACGCCACGGCGGAACCCGACGACACCCTGCGCCGCGCCGCCGGCGCCGTGGACCGGATCGCGCGCGGCGAGTACGACTTCACCCTGCGCGCCTTAGCGGCCAGCCCGGACGACCTGACCCTGCCTGGGATCTCGTACGCTACGGACGGTACGGCGGTGAACAACCCCCTCCCGCCGCCGCTGGACGTCGACGCGCTGCCGTTCCCCGCCTGGCGGCACATCCGGCCGGAGTGGTACCACGACGCCGGCAAGCTCTATCCCTTCCTGACCCTGCTGTCGGGGCGGGGCTGCTTCGCCCGCTGCACGTTCTGCGTCGACCCGCAGCTCTTCGCGGGGCACCGCCTCCGCCTGCGCCGGCCGGAACTCGTGGTGGACGAGATCGAGTCCGACCTGCGGCTCTTCCCCCAGATCCGCGAGATCATGTTCGAAACGGACACGTTCGTCGCCTCCGCCGCCCACGTCCGGGGCGTCTGCGAGGAGATCCTGCGCCGCGGCCTCCGGATCGCCTGGAGCTGCAACACCCGGGTGGACATGGACCTCGGACTGCTACCGCTGATGCGGCGGGCCGGCTGCCGGATGCTCATGACCGGCTTCGAGTTCGGCACCCAGGCGGCGCTGGACGCCGTCCGGAAGGGCGTCACCCTCGAGCAGAGCCGGGCGTTCGCCCGCCGCGCCCGTGAGCTGGGCTTCGTCGTCCACGGCTGCTTCATGATCGGCGCGCCGGGCGAAACCCGCGAGTCGGCCCGCGCCACCATCGAGTTCGCCAAGTCCCTGCCGCTGGACACGATCCAGATCTCCGGCATCTGCGTCTACCCGGGCACCGAGCTTTACCGCTGGGCGAAGGACAACGGCTGCCTCGTCCCCAAGGACTGGCGGGAGTGGGTCAGCGAAGACTGCGAGCAGGTGACTCTGCTGAGCTACCCCGAGCTGCCGAAGGAGGAAATCGACCGCTTGATCGACGAAGGCCTGCGGGAGTTCTACCTCCGTCCGCGGCAGATGCTGCGAATGGCCGCCAATGTCCGGTCCTGGGCCGACATCCGGCGGAAGCTGTACGGCGGCTGGAGTTTCCTGAAGTACCACCTGGACCGGCGGCGGGGGAGGGCGGCGCGATGAACGTGTCCGTCGTCGTCCCGGTCTACAACGGCGCCCGGCACGTCCGGAAGACGCTGGACGCCCTGGCGGGCCTCGAGCCTGCTGCCGGCGGCGCCGTCGAGGTCGTGGTGGTGGACGACGGCTCGCGCGACGAGACGCCGGACATCGTCGCCGGCTACCCCTTCCGGCTGATCCGGCAGGAGAACCGCGGCCCCGCCAGCGCCCGCAACGCCGGCTGGCGCGCCTCGACCGGCGGAGTAGTGTACTTCACCGATTCCGACTGCATCCCGCCGCCGGGCTGGATCAGCGGGCTGCTGGGGGCGTTCGACGACCCGGCCGTGGGCGCCGCGGCGGGCAGCTACGACCTGGCCAATCCCGGGCGGGTCCTGCCGCGGCTGATCCAAGCGGAGATCCTCGACCGCCACCGGCGGATGGGCGATTTCGTCCGCGCCGCCGGGACCTACAATATGGCCGTGCGGCGGGAGGTCCTGGAGGCGGTGGGCGGCTTCGACGAGGGCTACCCCACCGCCAGCGGCGAGGACAACGACCTGTCCTACCGCATCCAGAAAGCCGACCGGCGGATCGCCTTCCGCCCCGCCTGCCGGGTGGCCCACCACCACCCCGAGCGAGCGGGCAAGTACCTCAAGTCCCAGTTCGTGCACGGCTACTGGCGCAGCCGACTGTACCGCCTCCACCCCGAGTTCCTGGCCGGCGACGACTACACCCGCAAGCGCGACCTGCTGGACGCGTTCCTGGCGACCTGCGCCGCCCTGCTCGTGCCGTTCTCGGTCTGGCACCCGCTGCCCATCGGGGTGTCGCTCGCGTTCGTGCTGGGGGTGCTGGTGCTGGTGGAGGCGTACACCGCGGGCCGGCTGGCCCGCGCCGGGCGGGACTGGGCGCTGCTGCCCGCGGGGACGGCGATCTTCACCGCCCGGTCGTTTGCGCGGGCGGCAGGCTGGTACTGGGGCTTCGTTCGGTGGCTGGCGTCCGGCAAGGAATCCACAGGGGGGGTGCGGCGATGAGTGCGGAGATCCCCGTCCGCGAGGTCCTCTTCATCATCCCGGCGCTCAATGAGGAGCGCAACATCGGCAGCGTGGTCCGGGAGTTGCGCGCGGTGGTGCCGGGGGCCGACGTGCTGGTGATCGACGACGGATCCGTCGACGGCACCGCCCGCGCCGCGGCGGAGTCGGGCGCCCGGGTGATGCGGATGCCCTTCAACGTGGGCATCGGCACGGCCATCCAGACCGGCATCGCCCACGCCCATGAAGCCGGCTACCGCTGGGTCATCCGCATGGACGGCGACGGGCAGCACGATCCGCGGGACGTGGTCCGCTTTTTCGAGCTCGTCCGGGAGCACGAGGCAGATCTGGTGATCGGCTCCCGCTTCCTGGAAAAGGGCGGCTACCAGTCGTCCCTGGCCCGGCGCGCGGCCATCGGGTTCCTCAACCGGCTGATCGGGGGGCTCACTGGCTTTCGGATCACCGATGCCACCTCGGGATTCCAGATGTTTTCGGCCCGGGCGATGGCCCGGCTGCAACGGTTTTATCCCGACGACTATCCCGAGCCGGAGGCGATCATCCTGCTCCACAAGTGGGGGATGACGGTGGCCGAGGTGCCCGTGACCATGAAGCGGCGCCCCGCCGGCGCGTCGTCCATCACGTTCGTGAAGTCGATCTATTACATGATCAAAGTCACCATGGCCATCCTGCTGGACATGGTCCGCTACTGAGCGCGGAGAGGAGGCGAACCCATGAGCTTCATCCAGATTTTCACATCGCTGGTCAACCTGCTGATGCTCTTCATGATCTTCGACTTCCTGCGCCGGGAAAAGTTGAAGGAGAAATACTCGATCCTCTGGCTGGTCGCCATCGTCTTCCTTCAATTTTTCATCTTCTTCGACAGATGGTTCCTGGATTTCTCCAAGCTGGTCGGGGTGTTCTACCCGCCGTCGCTGATGTTCTACCTGGCAATCCTGTTCCTGTTCATCATCGTCCTGCACCTGTCCCTGGTGGTGTCCAAGCTCACCCAGCAGAACCAGGTCCTGGCCCAGAAGCTGGCCCTGCTGGAGTTGAAAAACCAGCCCGCCCCGAAGAAGTAAAACTCACCAAGATGAGGTGTGAGAAGTAAACAGTGAACAGTGAACAGTGAACAGTATTCAATTTCGGAGGAGCAGTTTAGAGGGAGAGGACGGAATTGAATTATGTGATGGAGACGGATCTTTCCTTACAGTCCATCCAGTCTGGGTGACAGGTACTCGCGGAATTTCGTTTTGAAGAGATCCCGCTCCTCATTATTGCGTAGAAATATATCCGCCCCTCCATCGTAAGGGCTAAATACTTGTCCAGATAGCCAATCGAATATCACAATATAATCTATTCGGTCATCTGCGACTGCCAGAAATAATCCATCAAGCACTCCTCGCTCCCACGACAGCTCTGCAAAGTAAAACCCCATATCTTCCAGATGCTCAGCGGTAAATTCATGTGGGAGCTGAGAAGATGCCCATTCTTCAGCGGATCTGAAAGCGAAATTCTCTAATACAACATCAGTTGCTTCCTGAACGCTCTTATTGCATTTGGAAAGGATTACAAAGCACCGTGCTTGCTCAATAAACATGTCATCAAGCACGGAATGATACCTTTTCAGAATCTCCTGATATTCTTGCTCGGATTGCGCATAACGCTTGGATCCAGGGAGAGAATGGATACGCAGCCATCGATTGGCGTAAACCTCCCGGAGGAAATAACCAATTGGTAGAGCTTGTGGATAGAAAGACTTCCATCGTTTGATAAGCTGGCAAGCTCTAGTTTTGTGCATCTGGATCAATTGGAAATGCAGACTTGATATTCTCAAAGACTCAACACAAGTTGCTCATTGTGAAGGGTCACTTGATGTGTTCGAAAGTTTTCGCCTGGCGGTTCTTGCGGACGTTGTCGATGTCATAAACTTCGTTGTGGAAGACGATGTAGATGCCGGGGGCGAGGAACTTCGTGGCAAAGATGCTCTCGGTGAGGTTCTGCAGCCCGTCGCTGTTCTGGACCACCAGCGGCAGCATGGCCCCGGTGAGGACGATCGGAACCTTGACCTCGGGCACGTGCGCCTTGAGGTACTTGCCGGTCTCCACCATGGTGTCGGTGCCGTGGGTGATGACGATGGGCAGGCCGCTCTCCTGCAGCTCCGCCACCTTGGCGGCGATCACGGCCCGGTCGTCGTCCTTCATGTACAGGCTGTCGATGTTCATCAGACGGGTGGGGTGGATCTTCACGTAGGGCAGCCTCAGCCGCGGGAAGGTGCTGTGCAGGTAGGCCTCGATGTTGTCGATGCCGCCGTGGACCTCGTCGTAGATCTTCTCGATGGTGCCGCCGGTGAAGATGATCTGGATGTCGCGCTGGGACATGGTGTTACTCCCGAAAACTCAGTGTTTCGAAGCCGCCAGGAACATCGTTCCGCCCCGACCGGCCACGGCCTCGGCGATGGCGACCGGCTGGGCGGCCAGGACGAGCCCAAGATAAAGGATTTTCTTTAAAAAGGCAAACCGCCGGACGCCGCGCACGGCGAGGGCCATCGGGTCGAGGCCGGGGCAGAGCGACGAGACCATGGCCGGGGCGTTGTCGCGCAGGGAGAAGAAACCCGGTTTGCCGGGCTCCAGCCCCGCGTCCCGGAGCAGCCCGGCCAGGCACTCCGGGGTGTAATCGATCAGGTGGCGTGGAATGTCGATACCGGTCCAGCGCCGGCCGAACCAGCGGAACTGCCAGCTGACCAGGTTCGGCACCTGGGCCAGGAGGACGCCGCCCGGAGCCAGCCAACCGGCGACCTTGGCCAGCGCTGTCCTCGGCTCGGCCAGATGCTCGACGACGTGGAACATGGTGATGAAATCGAAGGCGCCGTGCGGGAAATCGGCCGTCCCGATATCGCCTGTGCGGACCTTCAGACCATACTGGTCGCGGGCGGCGGCCGCAGCGGACAAGGAGATTTCCAGTCCCTCGCCGCGGATGCCGGTGCGGCGCTCCAGCACGTGGAGGAACGAGCCGCTGCCGCAGCCCACGTCCAGCACGCGGGGTGAGGGACTCGGGAAGTGGCGGCGCGCCACCGCCACATGGTGCCGCAGGACCAGTTCGCGGTAAGTTTGCTCCAGGCGGGCTCCCAGGCAGGGCCGCTTCCCGTCAGACCACCAGTAGCTTTCGGGATACGCCGCGGCCAGTACCTCCGGCGTGGGGAAAGGGTGCAGGAAGGCCGCCCCGCAGCCGGAGCAGCGGTACAGCCGGAAGGATTTCTCCGTGGTCCGGAACAGAAAGTCGGAGTTTTCCAGCAGGAAGACGGCCGGGGCGCAGCCGCAGAGGGGGCAGGCGGGGGAATCGCCGTTCACGGCCGGAACCGTTTGCGGAGGAGGAAGAGCAGGTTGCGGAAGCCGTCCCGCCACGGCTGCAGCTTGATCTCGCCCTTGCGGTTGGAGTAGTTGATGGGAATCTCCAGGAAGCCGATGGCCGGGTTGCGGATCGCCTCGATCTTGATCTCCTCGGAGAACGCCATCAGGTTGCTGCGCAGGCTCATGCGGCCGATGGCGTCCCGGTAGAAGATCCACATGCCCGACTGCGAGTCGCGCACCCAGCGGAAGTAGAGCAGCGACAGGGCCAGGCTGAGCACGACGTTGCCGAACTTGTGCTTGGCGGACATGGCGCCGCGGGTGCGGATCGGGAAACGGGAAGCCGAGACGAAACGCACGCCGGAGTGGAGCAGCGCCTCCAGCAGGTAGGAGATGGCGTCCACCGGGTAGGAGTGGTCGCCGTCCAGGGTGATGATGATGTCGCCGCGGGCGTTGGACAGGCCGGTCTTGTAGGCCCGCCCGTAGCCGCGGATCTCCTCCCGGATCACCGTCGCGCCGAGGCCGGCGGCGACCTCGGCGGTGCGGTCGGTGGAGCCGTTGTCCACGACCAGGATCTCATCCACGATGGGCGGGATCTGCTCCAGCACGTGCCGGATGCCCTCCTCCTCGTTGAGGCAGGGGATGACCACTGTGATGTTGTTGCCCTTGTACATGCCGTCTCCGTGAAGCACGGAATCTACCAGATCCTTCAGTCGTTTGCAAACCGTAATCGGCAAACATTCGCCACGGAGGCACGGAGGACACGGAGCAATCCATTTTCCATTTGTCATTTGACAATTGCCATTGGTCATTTAATGACAGCCAGGACTGTAAGTACGCGCAGGATTGGAAATGGCAAATGACCAATGGCAAAGGGCAAATGACAAATGGATTGCTCCGTGTCCTCCGTCTCTCCATGGCGATGATCCCCCTCTGCACTTCGCATTCCGCACTCCGCACTCCGCACTCCGAAAAACGGTTGACAGCCCAGGGGTCGGTGGCTATAATCCCGTTTCGCCAAGCGGGCTCTTTGGACTCAATGTTCACGATTACCCAGCCGAGGTAGCTCAGTCGGTAGAGCAGGGGACTGAAAATCCCTGTGTCGGCGGTTCAATTCCGTCCCTCGGCATAATCCAGGCCGCCAGCCCCATCTGGCGGCCTTTTTCGTCTCGGGAGGCCAGCCTTGAAACGAGCGTCCGTCATCGTCTTCTCCCACCGCGCCCGGGGGAACTCCGACCTGGCCGGAGAGCTGCTGGCCCGCGCGTGCCGGCAGGCGGGCCTGGACGCGGCCGTCCTGCGCAGCCGCGAGCACCCGCTCCAGGCCTGCACCGGCTGCATGCGCTGCATGTTCCGCCACCCCGGCCGCTGCCACCTGACGGACAGCCTGCCCGCCTACCAGGACGCCCTGGCGGCGGACGTCCTGTTCCTGGTCAGCCCGGTCTACTTCCTGACGCCCGTGGCCGACTGGAAGCTCCTGCAGGACCGGATGCTGGTGTCGCGGCCGCGGGAGGGCGGCGGGGACCGGTTCGCGGGGATCGTCCTCACCGCGGGGCTGGACGGCTGGTCGGCGGCGGACCCCCTGGCGGCGGTCCTGGCCCTCAGCGCGGGCTTCCGCGTCGCCGGGGTGGAGACGCTCGTCGGCCCCGGGCCGGGCCACTTCCTGACCGATCCGGCCAACCTCGACCGCCTCGAGCGCCTGGCGGCGGCCGCGCTCCACGGCGCGCCGCTACGCCGCGAGGGGTGTTGCACAATCTGCTTCGGGCCGCTCCACCCGGCGGCGGACGGCCGGTCTTGCCCGGTCTGCCGGGCGCGGGCCGACGAAGAGGGGCAAGTCCGGTATGAAGACAGCCGCTGGCACCCCTCGCGGTTGGAGCAGCATTACCAGGAGTGGATCCTGGCCACCCGCGAGCTGTTCCTGCGCGACCGTCCCCGCATCAAGCAGAAATTGAGCGAGTTGAACCTGGGGGAGGCACCTGAAAATCGGTGAATGGGTGAATCGGTCAATGGGTGAAGCAGCAGAGGCGAACAGACGCGGATCCACGCGGATTTCCGCGGATTGGAATTCAATGCGGATTTCCGCTGATAGGTTATGATTTCCGCTGATTCCAACCCAAGGATTGATCCGCGTTAATCATAAAAAATCCGCGTGAATCCGCGTTGAAGATCGGTTTGATCCGTGTCCAGCCGTGGTTGAATTCTTCCGCGGATGAATCTCATTTCGGCGGACTTTTCGCGCAACGGAAGCCCACGTTGATGTACGTGTTTTCGGGCCAGTCCCGGCCGCGCGACCAGACTGTGGCCTCCGCCAGCGTGTGCCGCCAGTCGCCGCCCCGCATGATCTTGAACTTGCCGCTCCCCGGCCCCTTGGGATTGCCGCCCGACGGCAGGCCGCTACCGAACCAGTCCGCCACCCACTCGGCGGCGTTGCCGCTCATGTCGGAAAGGCCATACCCGTTGCGGCCGGCCTCCTGGATGCCGGACGCCCACGTGCCCAACATGTCGCTCTCGGCGGTGTTGGCCCGTCCCGGCTCCGCGGCGCCCCAGGGATACTCGGCGCCGGTCAGCCCGCCCCGGGCGGCGAACTCCCACTCCGCCTCGGTGGGCAGCCGCTTGCCGGCCCAGCGGGCGTAGGCGGCGGCGTCCTCCCAGGAGACCAGCACCACGGGCTGGTCCGCCCGTCCCTCCTGGAAACGGCCGCCCCGCCAGCGGAAGGGCTCCGCCAGGCGGGCGTACTCCTCGTAGCCGTCGATCTTCCAGTCGAATTTCCTGCGGAAGTACTCGAACAGCCGGATGTCGGGCGCCGGCCGGCCGGTGGCCAGGACGAACTCCTGGTATTGGCGGTTGGTCACCTCGTACCGGTCCAGCAGGAAGGGGCCCACCGTGACCGCGGAGCCGCCGGACCCCTTCCGGGCGCCCATGCGGAACGTCCCGCCGGGGACCCGGACCATTTCCGAGGCGGGAGGCTTCCCGGCCGGTCCGGCCAGCTTGCCGGCGATGGACGGGCGCTCCTCCAGTGGCGGCACCAGCCAGTCGAGGTCGGCAGGGATGAGGGACTCGCGGCGGTCCGGCTCGTACTTCAGCAATTCCCCGTCCACGTGGCCGTACTTCACCTTGGCCTGGACCTTCAGCGGGATGTTGCGCTCGTCGGGCGTGGCCCAGATGAAGAAGTAATCGTCCTTTTTCTCCATCAGGTTGCCGAACAGGTTGCGGACGTTGTACTTGCGGGCGCGGATGGAACCCAGCACCGTGACCAAGGTTTCCTCGCCGGCATCTTCCATTGTGATCTGCTTGATCCGCGCTAGCCAGCACGCCCGGGTGGCGTAGGGCAGGGAGTTCTGCCGGGCCTGCCACCGTACCGAGCACATCAGCGTGGCCGCGTCGTGGAGCGGCGCCGGCACGCCCCAGTGCAGCTCGTTCCGGGTGACCGCCGCCGGGCCGTTGGCCTTCAGGCCGCGGGTCCACTCCTTGAGCCATAGGTGCTTCGTCTCGGGGTAGAAGAAGATCAGCTGCTGGATCTTCTGGTCCTGTTCCTGGAGGAGGTTGCGGGTGTGCACGGTCTGGAAGTCGCCGGGGGTGAAATAGCTGATGAAATAATCCTTGGCGGAGTAGACGAAACCCGGGGCGGAGGCGGCGAAGCCCTCCACCGCGAAGACCGGGCGGCCGTCGAAGCGGGTCTCCCCGGCGAAACGCACGGTGAGGTCGCCGGCGGTCATGGCCGGCAGGAGCGGGCTCGCCTTCCACTTCATCCGGAAGGTGATCGTCTCGCCGGGATGGAAGGCTGCAGAGGTCGGGAGCTGATCCGCCGAAGAGGTTGTCGGAGAAAAACTTAAGAGTACGAAAATCGCCAGAAATACAGCGCTCGCGGCAGTGCGGAGAACCTGATCGCCGAGTGTCCGAAGGCAGCCAGAAAGGAGGAAGCGCATGGAATCTCTCCCGCGGGCAGAATGACAATTGGATGAGCAACCGGCCAAGCCGGATCATCATAAAAGGCGGGAACCAAGAGTACAAGCCGGAATTGTAGGAAACAAAGAGTTGTGTACAGTTTTTTTTTGTATATAATTCATCGAAACAAACGGAGAATATTTGAAAAACAGAAATGATTTTGCCATACGTTCATAAGAAGAACATTTCTCGCCAAGGAAGAACAATCAACATCTCAATGGAGGTTTTTCTATGAGGCGTCTCACATTTCCAAGCGGGCTCCTGCTGGCGCTCGCGTTGATTGGGCTGGCCCTCCCGGCTGTCTACGGCGGCGACCGCGTCGGCAGCGAAAACGCCGCGACCCAGCTCCGGGGACAGAATCCGGCGGTTGCTCCGGAAGTGATCAAGTCCAACGCGGGCAGCACGGAGCCGCCCAAGCCGTTCTCCCGCCGCTGGGAGCCGATCCGGCCGATGGCCGGGTCGCCCAATGTTCTTGTTTATACCGACGATGCCTTTCACACGGCTCCCAACACCCCCGTGGATCAAGCCTTGCAGTGGCTGGGCTATCCGTATACCGCCCACTACAACGGGGACTACGCGGGATTCATCAACGATCTAAACACCGGCGTTTGGGATCTGGCGATCCTTGCGAGTGACAACTATGGCACTCCGGGCAACCTTTTTGATGCGTTGTACGCCTACGCATCCGGCGGCGGCCGGCTGATCGTCCATGGCTGGACTTTGGATTCGTATCCCTCTCATCCGCTGTGGGCCTTAATGGGAGTCCAGATTGGATGGCCGTATTACGACCCCCCGCCGGGAGTGTACTGGCTGGAACCCGGGAATTCCGTGTTCAACATTCCCATGTCGGTGCCTGAACTTCTCTATCCCATCGGTTATCGTTACGGGACCTATGGCTTCAGATGCTCAGCGCTACCGGGTTTCGCGGCTGTGGCAGCCTGGAATGTTCCTGACAAAGCGGCTTCCGACGTGGCGCTGGTCCTCGGCCCGACCACCATCTTCAAGGGCTTCCTGGACGGCCAGTACGACCAGGACAGCAACTCCAACGGCATGCTGGACATCACCGAGCTGTGGATCAACATGATTTCGGGGATCATGGAGGGCTTCAGCGCCTACGACCTGATCTACGTCGACGACCTCGGCCGCTCCCGGCTGTGCGTCAACAGCCAGACCGGCGATTACTCGTACAAGGTGCTGAAAGGCACCGGGATCGGCGAGTACACCGGCCAGGCCTATCTCTCCATGCGCAACGGGGTGCTCTTCATCAACAGCACGACCCTGAACCCCCGGCTGCAGTTCTACGACAACCAGAAGTTCCACAAGGCCTACGGGTCGTACACCAAGGGTACGCTCCGTTCCTACCTGGACGACAAGAACACCGCCAACGATCCCACCAGTTGCAATTGAAGCCTGTTTCCCATCGGGAGCCGGAGCTTGCTCCGGCTCCCGAAGAATCTCTTCCCATCCATTCGATTTTCTCCTTCGCCGGATCCCCCTGGTTTCTTCCATGTAAATACCACTTGCGCTTGACGATATGCACTACTATAATTAACCGATTGAAAATCAAGTGAAATGACCACAAGGAGGCATACATGAGAATTTCCAGATTACTGGTTGTAGCGGCCGTGATCGGCATGTGCCTTGGCGGGGCGGCCGTCCTGGCCGGAGACCGGCCGGCGAGCGACCCCACGTCGAGGATCCTGGGGCCTGAGGCGGCCAATCAAACCTACATCCTGAACAGCCACACAGCCCCGGCCGGCTATCGCCCGTCCCTGACGTCTCCCTCTTCTCCGGGAGGGACTTTGGCCGGAGGGATGGTCTGCGTATTCAAGAATGTGAATCCTTGGAGTTCCACCTCGACTGAGAATATCCTCACCGCACACGGCATCCCGTACGAGGTGCATACTTCCAGCGAATTCGCCTCGCTGAATTTTTCCCAATTCGAGATGATCGTGTTCTCCAGCGACCAAAACCAGGCGTTCTACGATGCCTATGCCGCCAACCAGGCCAAGTTCGCCAGCTATGTCACCGGCGGCGGTTTCCTTCTTTTCTCCGCTTGCTATAACGGTTGGAATGGCGGGAATCTCACGGCGCCCCTTCCGGGCGGAATGTCGACCGTGTTTTCTGGCGCCTATTACAACGCGATCGTGGATCCGGCGCACCCGGTCGTGGGCTGCGTGCCTAATCCGATCTATGGGAGCTTTGCCAGCCACGGCTATTTCACCGGCGTTCCCGCGGGCGCCGACGTGATTGCCGAGGTCATGGATACTCCGGACGTGAAGCAGAATCCGCCCACCCTCCTGGAGTACCGCATGGGCAACGGAACGATGCTGGCCTCCACGCTGACCCTTGAATTCGGCTATATGACCGGCCAAGATGCCGGCATCGTTCTCGAAAACTCCCTTCTGTACGGATACGGGCTGCCCACCTGCACCTCCTTCGACTTGATCTACCTCGACGAATTTGGCCGCTCCAAGCTGTGTGTGAACAGCCAGACCGGAGAGTTCTCCTACCAAGTCCTCAAGGGCGCCGGGATGGGCGAGTACAACGGCCAGGCGTACCTGTCCATGCGCAACGGGGTGCTCTTTATCAACAGCACGACGCTGTCTCCCCGGCTGCAGTTCTACGACAACCAGAAGTTCCACAAGGCGTATGGTTCGTACGTCAAGGGCACGCTGCGTTCCTACCTGGACGACCGGAACACGGCCGACGATCCGGTCACATGCAATGACGCGATCATCGAAGAATAATAGATGAGATTTGTGCGGGGAGCCGGCCATCGGGCCGGCTCCACGCCTGTCCGCCAGCGGCTGAATTCTCCCTCCGACTTCACCATAGTTCCTTATATGTAAATTCCGCTTGCATCAGGCGGTTTAAATGATTAAAATAAAAGGCAATAAAGTCGGTTATCGCCAATCAGGAGGCAAGTCATGCGAAGAAACATCCGGATCCTACTCGCCGGAGTGCTTGTGGGGCTGCTTTTTTCCGGACTGAGCATCATGGCCGGTGACCGGCCGGAAGGGAATCCCCTCTCCAGAATCCTAACCCCCGGCATTCCGAATCACGCGGAGATCTTGATCAGCCATCAGAAACCCGACAACTACACCCCGCGAGTCGCACCCGTCCGCACCCTTGCGCCTTTCCCCGCGGACGGGGTCGTCTGCGTGTTCAAGGATGTCGACGCCTGGGGCTTCCCCGCCGAAGAATCGATCCTCGGCAGCAACTCGATTCCCTATGAGGTCCACTCGTCGGCAGAATTCGCGACCCTGCGTTTCGACGATTACGGGATGATCATCATTTGCGGCGATCAAACCCAGGGCTTCTATGACGCCTACGCATCCTACGTGGCCAAGTTCGCCGACTATGTCTCCCAGGGCCGATTCCTGCTGTTCATCGCCGCGGATGCCGGGTGGAACGGCGGATATCTGGACGCCCCGCTGCCGGGGGGGATGATCGTGAATCCCTGCTACAGCGCTTACAATTACATCGAGGATCCTTTGGACCCCGTCGTGCAGGGGATCGAGAATCCGTTCTCGGGGTCTTCCGCCAGCCACGGTTATTTCACGTCCCTCCCCCAGGGTGCCCGGGTGATCGCCTATGCCGAGAATTGTAATGATGTCAAAGCCCCCCGGCAGGTGGAATTCCCCACCATCGTGGCCTATCAAATCGGCTGCGGTTGGGTGTACGCTTTCACCCAGCCGATGGAATACGGCTGGTACTACGGGCAAGCCAGTGGGGATATACTCATGAACGCCATCCCCTACGGCTATTCCTCCTCGTTCTCCTGTTACGACCTCATCTATGTGGACGATCTCGGCCGCTCCCGTCTGTGCGTCAACAGCCAGACCGGGGCTTACATCTACAAAGTCCTGAGCGGCATCGGCCAGGGCGAGTATTCGGGCCAGGCGTACCTGTCCATGCGCAACGGAGTGCTCTTCATCAACAGCACGACGTTGAATCCCCGGCTGCAGTTCTACGACAACCAGAAGTTCCACCGGGCCTACGGGTCGTTCACCAAGGGGACGCTCCGCTCCTACCTGGACGACAAGAACACCGCCAACAATCCCGCCGCCTGCCAATAATCCTTGCTGCCAACCGGCCGGACCGGGCACGAAGCCCGTTCCGGCCCTTTCTTTTTCTGCCCGGCTGCGTCTGCGTCCCCCGAAATTGTTGATACCCGCTTGGCCTTGGGATAAAATATCTTTATTTTTTATGACAGGAGGACTCAGATGAAATCGTTCCTTTCGGGAACTCTCGGTACCATGCTTGCAGTGGTCCTGTTCATCCTGGCAGCTCCCCCGGCGCCTCTTCGCGCAGCTGGATCGCCTGCCACCACCCTGGACAACCTGCAGGCGGCCTATGACGGCGAGAGCAACGCCAACGCCCGCTACATCGCATTCGCCAAGAAGGCGGATGAGGAGGGATATCTGGGCGCGGGCAGCCTGTTCCGGGCTGCGGCGCATGCCGAGGGTGTCCATGTGGCGCGCCTGGCGGAAGTGATCAAGAAACTGGGCGGTGTGCCCAAGGCGGACATCAAGGCGCCGGAGGTCAAGACCACGAGGGAAAACCTGGACGCCGCCCTGAAGGGCGAATCTTACGAGCGGGACACCATGTACCCGGCATTCATCAAGCAGGCCCGGGCCGAGCGCAACACAGACGCCCTCCGGGTCTTCAATTTCGCCAAGAGCGCGGAGACCGAGCACGCCAAGTTCTACCAGGCGGCGCTGAATGCCCTGGACAGCTGGAAGGCCGCGAAAAAGGACTTCTTCGTCTGCAACCATTGCGGTTTCACGGTGGAGAAAGTCACCTTTGACAAGTGCCCCGTCTGCTTCGAGCCGATATCCGAGTACGTGAAGGTGAACTAGCCGCCGGCCCCCAGCGGAACCACTGACGAGGAGGTGCCCGTGAATTTTCCACCGATCCAGCCATGGGATGCCCTGCACCCGCTGGTGATCCATTTTCCGATCGCTTTGCTCATGATCGCGCCGGTCTTCCTCCTGCTGGGCATGTTCCTGAAGCGCAGTGCCCGGGAATTCGCCCTATCCGCCCTGATCCTGATGCTGCTGGGGACGGCCGGGACCTACGTGGCCGTGGAGACCGGGGAGGCGGGCGCCAAGCTGGTGGAACGCACTCCGGAAATCGACGCGGTCCTGGAACGCCACGAGGACATGGCGGATCAGACCCGTCTTCTCTTCACCATCCTGACCGTGGTGTACGCCGGACTACTGTTCGTGCCGATTTTCCTGAAGAAGGAAATCGGCGCCATCTGGCGGCTGGCGATCCACGGGGTTTTCCTGCTGGCGTACCTGGTCTCCCTGCTGAGCCTGGCCAACACGGCCCACCTGGGAGGGCGCCTGGTGCACGAGCTGGGCGTGCGCGCCCTCATCGTCCCGTAATTCACCACCAAGGCACAAAGGACACAAAGAAACCTGAACGCGGAACGCTGAACATCGAACGCCGAACGTTGAACGGGGAACCGGGAGCCATAAACTCCGGATTCCCCGTTCTTGTTTTCGTTCAGAGTTCAGCGTTCGGCGTTGGACGTTCAGCGTTTGTATTATTCTTTGCGTCCTTTGCGCCTTTGCGGTGGATTGTTTTCCTTAAAGAGGGCGAGGGCGGAGGGGAAGGGGACCAGGGCGCGTTCCAGGATCCCCAGCGAACGGGCAATGGCCAGGCCGTAGTTGGTGACCGGCACGCCCGCCTGGCGGCAGCGCCAGATGCGGCTGAGCACTTCGCGACGGTTGATCATGCAGCTCCCGCACTGGATCACCAGGCGGTAGGGAGACAGGTCGTCCGGGAAGTCGTGCCCCTGGACGTGGTGGAATTTCAGCCGGCCGCCCACGAACTGCCCGAGCCAGCGGGGGATCTTCACCCGGCCGATGTCCTCGCCGATGGGATGGTGGGAGCAGGCCTCCGCCACCAGTACGCCGTCCCCGGCTTTCAGCTTCTCCATGGCCAGGGCGCCGCGGACATATTCCAGCAGGTCCCCCTTGAACCGGGCGAAGAGGATGGAAAACGAGGTGAGGGGGACCTTCGCCGGCGTGTCCGCCGCCACCTTTTCGAAGGCCTGCGAGTCGGTGACCACCAGCGCCGGCGGCCGGCGAAGCTGCTCCAGGGCCGTCCGCAGTTCATTCTCCTTCACCACCAGGCACCAGCCGTCGTGGTCCAGGATGTCCCGGATGGCCTGCACCTGGGGCAGGATCAGACGGCCTTTCGGGGCTTCTTTGTCGATGGGCACCACCAGGATCACCGGGCGGCCCGGCTCCAGCAGATCGCCGAGGATGGCCGGGGTGTTGATGAAATCTTCCGGCGCTGCCGCGATCAAGGCGGCCCGCAACTCCGCCAGGCCAGCCCCGGAGACAGCCGACGTTTCGATGACCTGGACGCGCTGCCCCCGAAGGCGTTTCACCAATTCCGACGGCGGCCGGTGCTGATCGGCCTTGTTGAAGGCCACCACCAGCGGAGTCTCCCGGCGGGCGAACTCGGCCAGAATCTCCTCCTCGAAAGTGCCCCAGCCCGGCGCCTCCGCCACCAGGATGGCCAGGTCGGTTCGGTCGAAAATCTTGCGGGTGCGCGCCACCCGCAGCGCGCCGAGGGCGCCCGTGTCGTCGATGCCGGCCGTGTCGATGAACTGGACGGGCCCCAGTGGCAGCAGCTCCATCGGTTTCTCCACCGGATCTGTGGTGGTCCCGGCGCGGGCGGAGACGATGGACACCTCCTGCCGGGTGAAGGCGTTCAGGAGAGATGATTTCCCGACGTTCCGCCGGCCGAACAGGCCGATGTGCAGACGCATCCCGCGCGGCGCGCCCTTGCTTTTCACGATGGCGGGTCCTCCCTTGTTCATGGGCACATCATACCGGAAACCGGGCCGCTTGCCAAATCAGGAACGTGCCGGAGACCGGACTCTTGCGAAATGAAAAGCCGGCCCGGGGGCCGGCGGTGTCAGAATCGGAATCCGCTGCAGTCCCAGGGCGAGCGGGTTAGTCCGCGGCGGCTTGCGCTTGCTCGGGGCCGAAGAAGACCATGGCCACCGGGATGCCCAGGATCACGGCTTCCAGGAGAAACGCCGGCAGGCTGGCCGGCCGGACCGGCAGGACGAACAGGAACCGCTCGATGATGTAGCCGGCGATGACGCACTCGGCGGCCGCGGTGACCACGGCGCGGGAGCGCTTGGCCGACCTGGACACAAGCACGCCGAACGGGAGGATGAACAGGAGCAGGAGCACCGCCACGGACATCGCCCGGTACGGGGAGACGGCGGCTCGTTTGAACAGGTAGGAGACCTCCTCGGGGATGTTCCCGTACCAGATGGTCAAATACTGCGCGAACAGCTGGCCGGCCCAGAAGAGGGAAAAGCCGAACAGCAGCTTGGCCAGGTCGATCTGCGCGGGGAGCATCCGGGCGGGATCGGGCGTCCGGGCCCACGCCGCCGCCAGGAGGGCGGCCGCGATGCCGACGTAGAAGGCCTCGATGAAGAAGTAGGCCCCGAACAGGGTGCTGACCCAGGGCGCTTCCAGCGACATGTACCAGTCGAAGGCCATCAGCGACTGGGCAGTCACGAACGTGAAGATGTACACCACCGCCAGGAGACGCGCCCGCGGCGATTCCCGGTCCAGCGCCAGGGCGAAGAGATAGGCGACGGCCGCGAGGGCCAATTGCAGGACCACGTTGCGGACGACAAAGAACGTCGGGTCCAGCCAGCGGTCGGGGTGGGCGGTCCACGGGTATATCGCCAGGCGGCCCGACCAGATCAGGAACACGGCGGGGCTGACCAGCAGCAGGGGGTAGATGCGCAGGAGCCGGTTCTGGATCGGGGGCAGCCACGTGGCGTTCGACAGGAGGGCGGCCGCCAGCAGGGCGATCACGCCCTGGCACAGGGAGGCCCAGAACGTCAAGGCCGGAAGAAGGGCGGCGCCGGCGGAATCGCCGAGGAGCCACTCCAGCAGCAGGATGGCGACGACGGAGGCGGCGGCGATCCAGGGGATCCGCTGGCTCATGATTTCACCTCCGTCTCCTGCCGGATGATGAAATCGTTGCCGGGATCCTCCCCCGAGACGATGGTGCGGATGTCCGGCATCCGGCTCAGGATCAGGAAACCCACGAAGGTGAGGATGCCCCCGAAGAGGATGGTCAGCTCGAAGGCGATGATGATGTAGGGCGGCAGGGACACGATGGGCTTCCCGCCGGTGATCAGCGGCCAGTCGAGGGAGGTGCCGATGGTCAGGGCGAAGCCCGAGAGCAACCCGGCGATGGCGCCGATCAGCGTGAAGAACTTCAACCGGCTGGGCCGGGGATGCAGCAGATGCTCCACCTCGTGGACGGGTACCGGCATGACCACCGTGAGTTCCCTGGCCGGAACCCCGCCGCGGACGAGTTCTTCGAGCTTCGCGAGGAAGGCGTGCTTGTCCTGGAATTTCCATTCGTGCGTCATTCTGCCTGCTCCTTCACTTCGGTGATGGCCAGGACCGGCAGCAGCTTGGTGAAGATCAGGAACAGGGTGAAGAACCAGCCGAAGCTGCCGATCATGATGCCGATCTCGACGAAAGTCGGGTGATAGTTGCCCCAGTTGTAGGGATCGAAATCCCTCGCCAGCGAGGTGACGATAATGACGAAACGCTCCAGCCACATGCCGATGTTGACGAAGATGGACAGGATGAACAGGTACTTCAGGCTGCGCCGGAGCTTCTTCACGAACAGGCTCAGCGGCAGGAGGGAATTGCAGAATAGCATCAGCCAGTAGGCATAGCGGTAATCGCCCAGGGCCCGCCACATGAAATGGTATTTCTCGTACAGGTTGCCGCTGTAAAGGGCCAGGAGGAACTCGACGATGTAGGAGTAGGTGACGATGACGGACGTGAACAGCAGGATCTTGGCGATGGCCTCGAAGTGGTCGATGGTGATGTACTTGTCCAGGCCGACGATCTTGCGCATGGGGATCACCAGGGTCAGCACCATGGCGGTGCCCGAGAAGATCGCGCCGGCCACGAAGTAGGGGGCGAAGATCGTGGTGTGCCAGCCGGGGATCACGCTCATGGCGAAGTCCCACGAGACCACCGAGTGGACCGAGATCACCAGCGGCGTGGCGAAGGCGGCCAGGAACAGGTAGAGGAAGTTGTAATGCTTCCACTGGTCCATGGTGCCGCGCCAGCCGAGGGCGAACACCCTGTAGAACCACTGCTTGACGCCGTCGGTGTAACGGCGGACGATGGCCAGGTCCGGGACCAGGCCGACGTAGAAGAAGATCAGGCTGATGGTGAAGTAGGTGCTGACGGCGAACACGTCCCAGTCCAGCGGCGAGCGGAAATTGACCCAGAGGTGGCGCTGGTTGGGGTAGGGGAAGAGCCAGTAGGCGAACCAGGGCCGGCCGAGGTGAATGAGCGGGAACAGGCCGGCGGTCATCACGGCGAACACGGTCATGGCTTCAGCCGAGCGGTTGAAGCTGCTGCGGAAGCGCGCCCGGAAGAGGAAGAGGATGGCCGAGATCAGCGTGCCGGAGTGGGCGATGCCAACCCAGAACACGAAGGTGGTGATGTAGACGCCCCAGCCGACGGGGTGGGTGATCCCGGCCACGCCGAGGCCGTGATACATCTGGTAGCCCCAGAGGCCCATCCCGACCAGGAACGCCAGGAAGGAGATGCCGAGCGCCGCCCAGTACCCCTTGGAGGGCTTGCCCATGGCCGCCAGGACGTCTTTTTCCAGCTGTTCATAGAAGGCGTGCAGACTCATGTCAAACCCTCCGGGCGCTCAGGTAGTAAACGGACGGGTCGGTACCGATCTCTTCCAGCACGCGGTAGACCCGGTGGTCGTGGGCCAGGGCGTATACCCGGGAGTCCTTGTCCAGGATGTTGCCGAAGGTGATGGCCCCGGCCGGGCAGGTCTGGGCGCAGGCCGGCGTGATCTCGCCGTCCTTCACGAGGCGGGACTCGTCCTTCGCGTGGTCCTTGGCATGGCGGATCCGCTGGATGCAGAAGGTGCATTTCTCCATCACGCCCTTGGGCCGCCGGGAAACGTCGGGATTGGTCAGCAGGTCCAGCGGCGCTGGCGGCACCTGCTCGAACCAGTTGAACCGGCGGGCTTTGTACGGGCAGTTGTTGTTGCAGTAGCGCGTGCCGACGCACCGGTTGTAGACCTGGACGTTCAGGCCTTCGTCGTTGTGATAGGTGGCGTAGACGGGGCAGACCGTCTCGCAGGGGGCGTGGTCGCAGTGCTGGCACATGACCGGCAGCAGGAAGGGCTGCCCCAGCCCGTCGAAGTACGGCTCGATCCGGATCCACGACAGCTCGCGGCCCCGGAGGTGCTCCTCCGGGCCGCTCAGGGGGACATTGTTCTCGAGATAGCAGGCCGCCACGCAGGCGGAGCAGCCCGTGCACTTGTCCAGGTCGATCGCCATCGCCCAGCGGTAGGTCTTGTGCTCGTGCGGCGGGAACATGGTGTATTTGGGGTGGGCGTGCTCTCCCTCTTTGTGGTGGGGCAACACCCCCCTCTTCTGGGCGTCGAGAGCGCCGGACAGGATCGGCAGGCGCACCCGCCGGCCGGTCGCCGCCAGCTCCTGGGCCCCCAGGCAAGCCACCCGCTCGCCGGTGGCCGGATCGAACGGGCGCGGGATGTCGCCGGCGGCGTCGACGGCGACTTCGGCGACCATCTCGGGAACGCCGGGGTGGAGCCGGACCGCGGCCGTCCAGGGAGAGCCGCCAGCCGCCAGCCGGACCTCGTCCCCGTTGGCCAGGCCCCCGGCCGTGCCGCGGGACTCGGCGATCAGGGCGTAAGAACCGTAGGAGACGGCGCTGAGCGGGTCGGGGATCTCATGGAGCAGCGGGATGACCCGGCTGCGGCCGTCGAACGTCCGCCGCGAGGGGGGCACCAGCAGGACGGGGGGCTGGAGGGGCGCCGGCCAGGGACCGTTGCGCAGGGCGGCGGCGGCCTCCGGCCTGGGCGCCAGGGCCGGCGCCTCCGGGTTCCACTCCACCACGCCCTCCTCCCACCAGCGGGCGCTGAGCGGCTTCCAGCGCTCGAAGAGGTACTCCTTGTACGTCGTCGAGCGTCCCATCAGGCCGAGCAGGATGTCGCCCTCCGTGCGGGTGTCGTGGAACAGCTTGAAGATCGGCCGGATCTGGCTGCGCACGCCCTGCCGGGGGATCGCGTCGCCCCAGCTCTCCAGGGCGTGGGAAAGCGGCAGGATCAGGCCGCATCTCTCCATCGACGGGTAGAGGAAATCCGTGATGCCCACCTGGAGGTCCGCCTCCGCGAGGGCTTCGCGCAGCCCGGGCTCCCCGGCCAGGCTGTGGATCCGCGATACGAAGATCACGCCGGGCTTCTGCCGGCGGCAACGGTCGGCGAGAGCATGAAGGTCCGCATGCGTGCCGACGCGTTCGTAATTCTCGGCGGTCGCGAAATCGACGGCCGCGGGGATCGCGCCCAGACCCCACTGCAGGACGGTTGCCAGGAGGGCGATCTTGAGCCCACCCGGTTGCGCCGTGGCCAACCCTCCGGCGAGGACCAGCGGCTGGCGTGCCTTGCCCAGGGCGGAAGCCAGGTTGTCGATGTCTTCAGGCCGCAGCCCGGTGCGCTCGGCGGCCTGCTCGCGGGAGACGGCGGGAATGGCCGAAGTGATTTCGGGGGGAACGGCCTGCCGCATGGGCAGCCGGCGGGCCAGGTGAGCCAACAGGTCCGCCTCGCTGCCGGCCCGCACGATAAGGCGGCGTCCGGCCTTGGCTCCGGTAAGGCTGAGGCCGCTCTCGGCGTGGAACCAGGCGAAGGAATCGCGGTCCTTGGCGGCGATCTCCCGAGTGAAGCGGACCGGATTGATGAACGTGTCCAGGATGTCCGCTCCGACCGTCAGCAGGGCGTCGACGGGGCGCAGGCGGAACTGGGGCAGAGTGCGTAATCCGAAAAGAGCCGCGTTCGCCGACCGGATGGCGCCGTGGTGGTAGGTTTCCACCTCGGACAACCGTTCGATTCCCATCCCGCCGCAGCATTCGTCGATCAGCCCCGCCAGCGAACCGGTGGTGTGCCCGGCCAGGTAGGCGCTCCAGCGTCCCTTCGCCCGGGCGTCCGCGAGGGATTTGCGGACGGAGTCGAGCGCTTCGTCCCAGCTGACGGGCTCGAGCCGGCCGTCCGCCCGGCGGCGCATCGGCTGGCGGACGCGCTCGGGGTGGTAGAGCCGCATCAGCGAGGCCTGGCCCCGGATGCAGAGCGCCCCGCGGCTGACCGGATGGGCCGGGTTGCCCTCGAGCTTGACGGGATGGCCGTCTCGGGTGTTGATCATCAATCCGCATTGGGCCGGGCACTCCGTGCAGGTCGAGAAGGAGTAGGACGGCTCTCCCGGGAGCATGCTGTCCGGGAGTGGCTCGACCTGGGACAGGAGGGGCTCCTGGCCGAAATTCAGGCTCCATGAGGTGACCAGCGTGCCGGAGACCAGGCCGAGCGTTTTCAGGAATTCACGACGTTCCATGCGATTCTCCTCAAGTCCGGATCAGCGGTGGCAGACCCAGCAGTCGACCGATACCTGGCGGGACCGGTGGCAGTCCACGCACCAACCCATCACCAACTCGCGGACGCGGCGGATCCTCGCCTCCGTTTTGACCTCGCCGTGGCAGGTGGTGCATTGCAGTCCGGCCTGGATGTGGCGCTTGTGGGTGAAATGCACATGCCAGGGGAGCTGGTGGACGCGGATCCACCGGATCGGCTGCCGGTCGTTCCAGTAGGCGGTCAGCTTGATGATCTCCGGCCGGTCGGTGGCCGCGTTCTTGTGGCAATCCATGCAAAGGGCCACGGCGGGGATACCCGGCAGCGCGGCCTTGTCGGCGTAGGCGTGGCAGTAGGTGCAATCGATGCCCAGCTTGTCGGCGTGGATGGTGTGCGGGAATTGGATCGGCTGCACGGGAGCCTGCTGGTAATTGCTCCAGTAGTAGGCGAGCGCCCCGAGGGCGACGGCGCAAAACGCGAAGTACCCGAACAGGGCGAGGAAAACAGGTGGTCGGCGCACGGGCGACTCCTTTACTTCTTCTCCGCCAGCTTTTCCAGCAGGAAAGCGGCGACGGATTTCACCTCCGCCTCGCGCAGCCCCTGGTTGGGCATCGGCGGATAGGCCGGGTCGATCTTGACGGGATTCCGGATGAAGGCCTGCAGTTTCTCCGGGGCGTCCTTGTACTTGGGCAGCACTTCATAGTAGGGCGGGCCCACCAGCTTCTGGTCGAAGCGGTGGCAGGCGCTGCAGCGCTCGTCGTAGATCTTCTGCCCGAGCTTCACGTCCACCGTGGCGGCCTTGGCGTACAGGGCTTCCCGTTTCTCCCGCCACTCGTCCATGGCTTTTTCCGACGCCTGGGCCAGCACGATCAGCGTCTCCCGGTTGGCCGAGGACTGGAGCTGCTGGTGCTTGTACACGAACAGGCCGAACACCAGCAGGGCCGCCACGAAGGAGGCGGTGGCGAACCGGTGGCAGCCGTGCCGCAGCATGGACAGTCCCCAGCCGGCCAGCAGCAGGAGCAGGAACAGGAGGAGGAAACTGATCACGAAGGTCCGGGCGGTCAGGGTGAAATCGGGCAGGGTGTACAGGTCCCACAGCATCAGGAGCGGCAGCGCCAGGGCGCTCCCGGTCAAGAGGCTCAGGGCCCAGCCGCGGACCATGCCCCGGGCGGGGAAGTCCTCGGGCAGGCGGCGTTCCGGCCAGCGGAAGAGGAGGAACAGTCCGGCGGCCCCGGCCAGCAGGGCGGAAGCGGCGAGGAAAATCAGGAAGTGGACCACCACCGTGACCGAGAAGACCAGGGGGACCGGCGAAGTGATGAAACTCCACTTCTGGGGAGTGGCGGCCAGGTCGAGGGTGCTGATCGTCAGGAAGCAGGCCCCGGCGGTGATTACGACGCCGGCGGCGCCCGCGGCCGGCCGGAGGGTGCGCTGGTAATGGCCCAGGAGCAGCAGCCCCGCCAGCAGGAAGGGCGAGATCCGCAGGAAGTAGATCCCCGCCGGGATCGCCTGGTGGTAGAGGTACTGGCTGTAGAGGAAGACCAGGGCCACCAGCGGCAGGAGGGCGAACGTGAGGAACGTGCCGGCCTGGACGGGAATCAGCCGGGCGAACTCCCGCGCGGCATCGGATCCGCGTCGGGGGAAGCCCAGGGAAAGCAGGCACGAGACCAGGGCCGTCCCCGCGAACGGCAGGCACAGGAGGAGCATGAAGACGATCAGGTAGGGAATGATGCTCAAGTGCTCCGACGCCGGCAACAGAATCAACTGGTTGATCGCATCCATAGGATCTGACCCTCTCTGTGGGCTCAAATTCTCCACATGACTGCGCCCCGGTCCAGCGCCACGAGCAGGAGGACCAGGAGCGTGTACAGGTTCAATCGGTTGAACGCCGCCATGAGCGTGCCGGCGGCGTCCGCATCGGCCTTCAGCAGGACGGTGGTCCGCCACGCCTGGTGCCCGGTCAGCGCCAGCAGAAGGGCGAAGGCCCACGGCTGCCGGGCGATTCCGAATACCGGAAAAGCCACGCAGGCGGCGGCCATGGCCATGGTCCAGGTGAAGGTGATCCGGCGCACGCGGGGCGGGCTGAAAATCCCCGTCAGGAGCGGAAGGCCGGCCCGTTCATAATCCTCCGCGCGCGCCAGCAGCAACAGCCAGAAGTGGGGCACCTGCCAGAGGAAGAGGAACGCCATCAGGACCAGCAGGGCGGGGGAGCCGGCCTCGCCGCCGGCGGCCACCCAGCCGACCGCGGGGGGAATGGCGCCGACGGGGGCGCCGATCACCGCCGCGAAGGGCGTCCGCCTCTTCAGGGGGGTGTAGATCGCGTTATACCAGGCCACCGCCAGCAGCCCGAGGCCCGCCGCGAGCCATCCGGAGGACGCGGCCAGCCCGGCCATCCCTGCGACGATCAGCCCCGCGGAGACGAGCAGCACGGACCGCGCGGTCATCCGGCGGGAGGGCAGTGGGCGATGCCGGGTGCGCTCCATCCGGGCGTCCATGTCCCTGTCCTGGAACTGGTTCAGCGCCGCCGAGCCGAAGGCGAGCAGCAGGGTCGCCAGCGTGGGCGCGAGGCAATGCCAATCCGGGGGACGGCCAGCCAAGAGGTATCCGGTAGCGGCCGAGAGGGCCGCCATGAAAGCGATCTTGGTCTTGAACAGGCCGGCCAGTGCGTTCATTTCAGCGTTTTCAGGAACTCGATGACGGTCTTCAGGTCCGCGTCCGGAAGGTCCTCCGGTGCGGGCATGTTGGCCGTGGACCCCTTCACCATCTCGGCGTCGGGTTCCAATATGGCCCGCCGCAGGTACGCCTCGTCGATGACGATCTCCTTCTCCTGCCCGCCGGCCGTCACCACGGTCGTCCGGCCGAAGATCCCCTTGAACGTGGGGCCCACTCCTTCCGTGCCGTTGAGGGTGTGGCAGCCGACGCAATCGTGCTTTTCTAGGATCTCCAGAGCCGTCTTCTGGGCACCGGTGGGAATGGCCGCCGGGATCTCCTTGCCGCCGTACCACGCATCGAACTCCGGCTGGCTCATGACGATGACCTTGGAGAGCATGTAGGCGTGCCGTTGCCCGCAGTATTCGGCGCAGAAAACGTCCGCTGCTCCCATGGTTTCGGGCTTGAACCACAGGTAGGTCTGCCGGCCGGGCACTGCGTCTTCCTTGATCCGGAAGGCGGGGATGTAGAAGCTGTGCAGGACGTCCACCGACTGCAGGGTCAGCTTCACCGGCTTGCCCAAGGGGACGTACAGCTTGTCGGATTGCCTCCCGTTGGCGTACTGGTAGGACCAGTTCCACATCCGGCCCGTGACCTGGACGTTGAGTGCGTCCTTGGGCGCGGTGCGGATGTACTTGAATTCCTCCATCCCGAAATAGAAGATCACCATGACCAGGATCGTGGGGATGACCGTCCAGGTGATTTCCAGGGCGGTGCTGCCCTTCACCGGCTCGGGCCGGGGGTGGCGGCGCCGGTTGTAGCGGATGACGAAGTAGATCATCAGGCCGGTCACCAGCAACAGGAGGACGACCGAGATCACCATGCTGATGAGGAAGACCAGGTCGACCGCGGCGGTTTGGCTGGCGGATGCAGTGTTCATGTTCCCGGCTCCTCAGCGGAATGAAATGTCCGTAAACGTCAAGACCATGATCACCGCCAGGGTTGCGACGGCCAGCAGCAGCATGATCTTGAACAACCGGGCCTCGTACTTGAGGTTCATGAAGATCATCAGCACCAGAGTGCCCTTGATGGCGGCGATCAGGATGGCGGTCAGCACGCTGAAATTGCCCAGGTGCAGGTTGGCGACGGTGATGGTCAGGCCGGTGAGGGCCAACAAGCTGAACCAGACCAGCACGTACGTTCCGTAGGGTACCAGCGTTTTCTGTCTTTCCATGGCGGCCACCTCACGAAATCAGGTAGAACAGGGGGAACAGGAAGATCCAGATCACGTCGACCAGGTGCCAGTACAGGCCGGAGTTCTCCAGCTTGGTGACCTGGGGTTCCCGGATCTCGTCGTTCTCGGGATAGACCAGCGCCAGCTCCACCGCCTCCGGGGGCTCGGTCACCGCCCGGCTCCAGATCGTCTGGCCGGCGGCGTCCAGCAGGGCCAGGCGGGCGGGCGCGAGGCCCTCCACCCGGGCCTTCAGCCGCGGCTTCCGCGCCACGATGCCCAGCATGGCGCCCAGGACCACGAGGCCGATGATGACGTGCAGGGCGTGCAGCCCCGTCATGGCGAAGTAGAGGCCGTAGAACACGCCTTCGCCGGGGGTGCGGCCGGAGAGCACCTCCGAACCGGGGTAGAGCCCGTGGTGGAATTTCTCCGACCACTCGAAGTACTTGTTGACCAGGAAGAAGAGACCGAAGCCGATGGTGACGGCCAGGAGGACGCACGACACGTGCCTCCGCCCCCGCTCGAGGGCGGCGATCGCCAGCGCCATGGTCAGGCTGCTGGTCAGGAGGATAAGGGTGTTGAAGGCGCCGATCAGCACGTTCAGCGACATGGCGGCGTAGTGGAAATCGGGGGCGTAGTTGGTCCGGTATTCGGCATAGACCAGGAAGAGGCCGCCGAAGAGGAGGAACTCCGTGAACAGGAAGAGCCACATGCCGATCTTGGCGCCGGTGGCGTCGTGGTGATGGGTTTCGGTGAGGGCCGTGGTGCTCATGGGTCACGCTCCGGGACGGTCGTACGGGCCGTGGGTCACGGTGGGGATCTCGTGGAAGTTCTCCGTCGGGGGCGGCGAGGCGATCTGCCATTCCAGCGTGGTGCCGCCCCAGGGGTTGGCCGGGGCCGACTCGCCGCGCAGGCCCCGGATGAGGGTCACGGCCAGGAGGATCAGGCCGGAGACCAGGAACCACGATCCCACGGTGGCGATCACGTGGCCGGTGTGGAACTGGGGCAGGTAGTCGTAGTAGCGCCGGGGCATGCCCTTCCAGCCGAGGACCAGCATGGAGAAGTAGAGGCCGTTGAACCCGATGAACATCAGGACCCAGGCAATGAAGGCCGGCTTGAACTTGTAGATCCGGCCGAACATCTTGGGGAACCAGTAGAGCAGGCCGGCGAACAGGCCCCAAGCCGCGCCGCCGAACATGACGTAGTGGAAGTGCCCCACGATCCAATAGGTGTCGTGGATGTTCAGGTTGGTGGCCAGGGCCGACTGGATGATCCCCGTCAGGCCGCCGATGGCGAAAAGGAAGATGAAGGACAGGGCGAAGAGCATCGGCGGAGGCACCTCGATGGCCCCCTTGTACAGCGTCGAAACCCAGTTGAACACCTTGACGCCGCTGGGGATGGCCACGAAGAAGGTCAGCAGGGAGAAGACCAGGCGGGAGGTGTCGCTCATGCCGCTGGTGAACATGTGGTGGCCCCACACGAGGTAGCCGACGAAGGCGATGGCCAGGCTGGAGAAGGCGATGGCCTTGTAGCCGTAAATTTTCTGCTTGGCGAAGGTGGGGAAGATCTCGGAGATGACGCCCATGGCCGGCAGGATCATGATGTAGACCGCCGGGTGGGAGTAGATCCAGAACAGGTGCTGGTAGAGGATCGGGTCGCCGCCCTTGGCCGGGTCGAAGAGCCCCAGCCCGAAGAGACGCTCCAGCATCACCAGGACCAGCGTGATGGCCAGCACCGGCGTGGCCAGGATCTGGATCCAGGCCGTGGCGTAAAGCGACCACGGGAAGAGGGGCATCTTGAACCAGCTCATGCCGGGCGCGCGCAGCCGGTGGATGGTGGTGATGAAGTTCAGCCCGGTCAGGATGGAGGAGAAGCCCAGGATGAACGCCCCGAAGATCGCCAGGGTGACGTTGGTGCCGGTGCGGATGCTGAAGGGCACGTAGAAGGTCCAGCCGGTGTCCGGCGGGCCCCCGCCCGTGAAGAGGGAGGCCAGCGCGATGGCCGCCCCGGCGACGTAGCAGTACCACGACAGCAGGTTCAGCCGCGGGAAGGCCACGTCGCGGGCGCCGATCTGGATCGGCAGGAAGAAGTTGCCCAGGATGGCCGGGATGCCGGGGATGATGAAGAGGAAGATCATGATCACGCCGTGCAGCGTGAACATGGCGTTGTAGGTCTGCGGCTGGACGATGGTCGGCCCGGCGCTGATCATCTCGAGGCGCATCAGGAACCCCAGCGCCACCCCGACGGCGAAGAACGAGCAGACGGTGATCAGGTACAGGATGCCGATCCGTTTGTGGTCCACGGACAGGATCCAGCCCAGGATTCCCTTGTGCCTGCCGGAGTCTTCCAGGTAGCTGGGCGGGATCCGGCCGGCGGTCTCACTGCTGGACATCGGACTGCTTCTCCTTCCGGGATTTTTTCGAGGCCAACACCAGCCAGGCGGCAAGGCAGAGGACGAGGAAGACCATCACCGTGCCGGTGACTTTCAGGATGTTGAAAACGTACGTCTTGCCTTCGGGATCATAGCTGAAGCAATAGAGCAGCACCCGGTTCACGGTGGGGCCCGGTCGCCCCGCCGCCGCCTCGTTCAGCGCCATCTTGACGTCGAAGGGATTGAACTGGATGCCGTAGAGGTAACGGACGATCTCCCCCTCCGGGGACACGGCCACGAGGACCACCGGGTGCAGGAAATCCTCCCCCTGCCGCTTGTACCGGAAACCGACGGCCCCGGAGATCGCCTGGACGCTGGCCGTGTCGCCGGTCAGGAACCGCATCCCGTTCGGGTCGATGGGGGCGTGAAATAATTTCAGGTAGTTCGTTTTCTTCTGGAGCGCGAGGTCCGGTGTCTCCCGGTCGTCGAAGGAGATGACCAGCGCGTTGTAGTCCTTGGCGGCCTGGAGGTCCATCTTGTCCATCACGTCGACCACGCCGTTCAGGAAGGGGCTGCAGACGCTGGGGCATCGGAAATAGACCAGCATCAGCAGGGTCGGCCGGTCGACCAGGTCCCCCAGCTTCACCACCCGGCCGTTTTCGTCTTGGAAAGACAGGTTGAGCGGGATCGTGCTGCCGAGTTTCTCGTCGACGCCGATGCCGGTGTCCGGAGGGGGCGCCTGGGCGATGCCATGGACCATCATAAACAACAACGCCGCTGCGATCATCCGTAGCTTCATGGTCACAACTCCCGATGCCAACGGGCAGAATCTTCCGCCGCAAATCCTTGTGCCAAATGATGATTGAATGCTATCAAGAGGAATGGAGATTTGCAAACAAAAAAAACGCCGGGTGATGGACGGGCTGTGGTAGCATGGCACCTCCGACGCAGGGCGCGGAATCCATGCAGATTGACGTCCCCGGGAGGCTGGCGAGATGGCCACAGGCAAATTCACCATCGGACGCGAAGAGGTCCAGAACGAACTGTTCTACGTGCAGAAGCTGCAGGGCGAGCTCAAGAAGCGGATCGTGGGGCAGGAGAAGCTCCTCAACCGGCTGATGGTCGGTCTGCTGACGGGCGGCCACCTGCTGGTGGAGGGCGTGCCGGGCCTGGCCAAGACCATGGCGGTCAGCTCGCTGGCGGAAGTTCTGAACATGGACTTCAAGCGGATCCAGTTCACCCCGGACCTGCTGCCTGCCGACCTCGTGGGCACCATGATCTACAACACCCAGAGCGCCTCCTTTGAGCCGCGCAAGGGCCCGGTCTTCACCAACATCCTGTTGGCGGACGAGATCAACCGCGCGCCCGCCAAGGTGCAGTCGGCGCTCCTCGAGGCCATGCAGGAGCAGCAGGTGACCATCGGCAAGGAGACCTTCCTGCTGCCCGACCCCTTCATGGTCCTGGCCACCCAGAATCCCATCGAGCAGGAGGGCACCTACCCGCTCCCCGAGGCCCAGGTGGACCGGTTCCTGATGAAGATCCTGCTGAGCTACCCAGACAAGAAGGAAGAGAAGGAGATCCTCCAGCGGATGACCGAGGGGGACGGCGTGGCCATGGACCTGGCCCGCGGCCGGCAGATCCAGCTGAAGAAGGTCATCGTGCCGGAGCGCATCCAGAAGCTGCGGATCATGGCCAACAAGATCTATATGGACGACCGCATCGTCGACTACGTGCTGGACCTGATCTTCGCCACGCGGCGCCCGGCCGACTACGGCCTGGAGATCGGCCGCTTCATCCGCTACGGCGCCTCCCCCCGCGGCACCATCGCCCTGAAGGTGGGCGCCCGGGCCCACGCGTTCCTGATGGGGCGCAACTTCGTCGTGCCCGAGGACGTCAAGGAGGTCTGCTACGACGTCCTGCGGCACCGGATCATCCTCTCGTTCGAGGCGGAGGCGGAGGGGATCACCCACGACGAGATCATCCGGACCATGCTCAACACCATCCCCGTCCCGTAGAGGGCGACGTGGAAATCAAGGACCTGCTGAAGAACCTCCACCTGATCGAGATCCGCACCCGGAAGAAGATGCAGGGCGGGCTGGCGTCCTCGTACCGCAATGTGTTCCGCGGCCAGGGGCTGGAGTTCTCGGAGGTGCGGGAGTACGTCGAGGGGGACGACATCCGGCTGATCGACTGGAACGTGTCGGCGCGCTTCCACAACCTCTATGTGAAGCAGCTGATGGAGGAGCGGGAGCTCAACATCATCACCGCCCTCCAGGCGTCCCGCTCCATGGACTTCGGCACCACCGACAAGACCAAGTTCCAGGCCGCCGCCGAGGTGGCCGCCACGCTGATCTTCTCGGCCCTGCACACCGGCGATCGGCCGGGGCTGGTGCTCTATGGCGGCCGGGGACCGGTGGATTACGTCGCACCGAAGAAGGGTACCCACCACGGCTTCGTGCTCCTGCACAAGCTGCTCGAGAGCCCCCTGGCCGGCGACGCCCCGGAGACCACCGAGCTGATGAAGTTCCTCACCCACGGCCTGAAGAAGCGCAGCGTGGTGTTCCTGATCGGCGACTTCATCTACTCGGAGTGGGACCCCGACCTGCTGGAGATGGCCGCGCGGCGGCACGACTTGATCGGGGTGGCGCTGCTGGATCCCACCGAGTTGTCCGGCCCGGCTGGGGGGATCCTCCGGCTGGAGGGCAGGGGGCTGCCGGCGCGGCCCGTTTCCATCGGCGGCCGGGCGCGGGACCGCTACCAGGAGAGGGTCCAGGAGCGCCTGGCCTTCGTCCGGGGCGTTTTCCAGAAGGCCCGGGCCGACTTCCTGCTCCTCCAGACCGACTCGCCGTACGAGCAGGAGCTGCACCAGCTCTTCATGCGCCGGATCGCCTCCTCCTCTCTCGGCTAATCCACAATCTGCAACCATAACCACGAACCACACGAACCACACGAACAAGGCGGACCGCAATCCGCAATCCACAATCTGAATATGGAACTCAGGAAATCAGGAACAGGTTTCAATCCGCAATCCGCAATTCGCAATCTGGAACTCCGCACTCCGCATTCCGCACTCGGCACTATCCAACTGAATCCTTCTCCACGGCATCCGTATACCTGTATAATGAGTTCCCGGAGGTCCGGCATGACAATCAAGAGACCATGGGATCGCGCCGTTTTCCTGTTCGCCACCGTGTTGCTGGCGGCCGCCTTTGTCCCGGCGCAGGAGAAAGAGAAAAAGAAGGGGCAGGACGAGAAAGTGGAGGGCGTCACCAGCGTGTCGGTCAACATCCCCACGGTGACCCTCAACCTGACCGTCACCGACAAGGACGGCAACCTGGTGACCGGCCTGACCAAGGACTACTTCAAGGTATACGAAGACGGGCAGCCCCAGGAGATCACCAACTTCTTCCGGGACGAATCCCCCGTGAACGTGGTCCTGCTGATGGAGAGCAGCCGCCTGATCAGCGGGATCGAGCAGGATTACTGGTATGCGGTCCTGGATTTCATCCGGAATCTCCGCAAGGACGATTACTGCGCCCTGGTCACCTACGACATCAAGCCCCGCATCGCCGTCGACTTCACCCAGGACAAGGGCAAGATCGCCAACGAGGCCAACATCAGCCTGTATTTCCAGGGTTTTTCCGAAAGCGCCCTTTCCGACGCCGTGGTGTTCGTTCTGGACCGCATGAAGGAGGTCAAGGGAAAGAAGGCGGTCGTGCTCCTGTCGACGGGGCTCGACACGTTCAGCCGGATCACCTACCCCAAGGCCCTGGGCATCGCGGGAGAGTCCGATACCGTCCTGTACGCGATCAGCATGGGGCAGCTGGCGCGCCTGGTCAATGAGAACGCCTATTCTTCCATCACCAGCTCCGAATTCCTGATGGCGGACCTTCGCCTGAAGTCGTTCGCCAAGAGGACCGGCGGCTTCGCCATGTTTCCCCGTTTCACCAGCGAATACCCGGCGGTCTTCCGGGACGTCAACATGTACCTCCGGTTCCAGTACACCCTGGCCTACCGGCCGGCCAACCAGAAAATCGACGGCAAGACCCGCAAGATCAAGGTGGAAGCCATGGCCGACGTCAACCACGACGGGAAGCCGGACGTGCTGAAGGTGGCCTGCAAGGATTCCTACAAACCGCTCAAAGAGGACAAGGACTAGGTGCGGACAAGGGAGGAGCGAATGACCGTCCGTCTGTGCGTGGGATTGTGGGCCCTGGGTTGCGCCGGCCTGCTCCTGGCGGCCTCCACTCCGGTGGTGCGGCCGCCCGCCGTGGCGGGGATGTGGTATCCCGGCAGCTCGGGGGACCTCAAGATCCAGGTGGAGTCGATGCTCAACCAGGCGGCGCGGAAGATCAAACCGCAGCCGGAACTTCCGCCGGTGGCGCTGATCGTGCCCCACGCCGGCTATGCCTACTCGGGAGACACCGCCGCCGCCGGCTTCGCTTACCTGAAGGGCGGCGCCTGGAAGCGGGTGATCCTGATGGGGCCGGCCCACCGCGGCTGGTTCAAGGGCGCCTCCATCACCCCCGTGGACGCGTACCGGACGCCCCTCGGCACCGTTCCCCTGGACAAGTTGACCTGCAAGGCGCTGGTGAAGCACAAAAGCAAGATCTTCGTCGAGGCGCCCGACGCGCACGCCGTGGAGCACGACCTGGAGTGCCAGCTGCCGTTCCTGCAGGTGCTGTTGCCGGACGCCTCGATCGTGCCGATCCTCATCGGCGACATGAGCGGCCCGGACTTCGACACGCTGGCCGGCGCCCTGGTCCCGCTGATGGACGCCCAGACCCTGCTGGTAGTCTCCTCGGACTTCACCCACTACGGGCCCAACTTCGGCTACACGCCGTTCCGGGAGGACGTCCCCGGCAACCTCAAGCGGTGGATGCAGGAGTCCGGCGAAGCCATCACCGCCCTCGATTTCGACCGGTTCCGCGCCCATCTCCTGGAAACGCGCGACACCATCTGCGGGCGCAACCCCATCGGGGTGGCCATCAAGGTGCTGCAGCAGCTGTCGCTGAAGAAGAAGATCGAGGGGACTGTGGTGGCGTCCACGACATCGGGGGCGATCACGGGGGACTGGACGAACTCCGTGAGCTACATGACCATCCTGTTCCGGGATCCCCCCGCCGATCCCCCGAAGGCCGCGGCCGCACCCGAAGGGGTGGCGGAATTCAAGCTGACCGAGGCGGAGCACGGCACCCTCCTCAAGATCGCCCGGAACACGCTGGAGCGGTATCTGACCGACGGCTCCATGATCGCCATCGGCCCGCCGGAGTACGATTTGACGGCGAACCTGCGCACGGAATGCGGGGCGTTCGTGACCCTGACCAAGTCCGGCGACCTGCGCGGCTGCATCGGGTACGTGCTGGCGGTGAAGCCCCTCTACCAGGCCGTCTCGGAGATGGCCGTCAACGCGGCGGTGCACGACCCGCGGTTTTATCCCGTGAAAAAAGAAGAATTGAAGGACCTCCGAATCGAAATTTCGGTGCTCTCCCCGCTGGCCGCCTGCCCGGACTACCGCAAGGTCCAGGTGGGCAAGCACGGTCTGCTCATCCGCCAGGGCGGCCGGAGCGGGCTGCTGCTGCCCCAGGTGCCGGTGGAGTGGGGCTGGAACCGCGACGAGTTCCTCCGCCAGGTCTGCCACAAGGCCGGGCTCCCTCCCGACGCGTACAAGGCCGCGGATGCCGAGCTTTTCACGTTTGCGGCCGAGGTTTTCCATGAAGGAAAGTAGGCGCCGGTTCCTGCGGCAGGCTGCCGGCGTGCTGGCGGCCGGCCCGGTACTGCTGACGGGCGCCCGCGGCTTTGTGCGGAACGCCTACGGAGAATCGCTGTCCCCCGACGTGTGGAAGGGGCGCGTGGCCGAGGTGCACGACGACGCCTATTCGGCCTTCGACGCCAACCCTCAGGGGATCCTGGACCGCGGGTTGTGCCGGCTGCTGTCCGCCGACAAGCCGTCGGAGGCGTGGAAGCGCTTGTTCCGCGCCGACGACGTGGTGGCGGTGAAGGTGAACACGCTGGGCGGGAGGAACCTGTCGCCCGGCTACCCGCTGATCAAGGCCATCGTGCGGGGCCTGGGCCTGGCGGGGATCCGGCCCGAGCAGGTGATCGTGTGGGACCGCTCCTCCCGCGAACTCCAGCGGGCCGGCTATCCCGTCAACACCTCGGGGCCGGGGCTGAAGGTGTTCGGCACCGATGCCCTGCAGAACGGCTATGGAGCGCAGATCGAGCAGGCCATGTCGGTGGGCTCCTGCTTCTCGCGGATCCTGACCCAATACTGCACTGCGGTGATCAACGTCGGCGTCCTCAAGGACCACGATCTGGCCGGACTGTCCGCCCTCCTGAAGAATTTCTACGGCGTCATCCACAATCCCAACAAGTACCACGACGGCAACTGCTCGCCGTACGTGGCGCACGTCAGCACGCACCCGGCCATCCGGAACAAGGTCCGGCTGCACGTGGTCGACGCGCCGGTGGGGCAGTATCACGGCGGGCCCGCCTTCCACGCCAGCCGCACCTGGCCCTTCCGCGGCCTGCTGCTGGCCGCGGACGGCGTCGCCGCCGACCGGATCGCCCTCGGGCACATCGAGCGTCAGCGCAGCCAGGCCGGCCTGAAGCCGCTGGCCGCGGAGAAGCGCTACCCCGCTTGGCTGGACGTCGCGGCCCAGCTCGGCCTCGGCGTCGGCAACCCCGCCTCGATCCAGGTGGTCTGATCCCCTCCCAATCGTGCTCGTGCTCGTCATCGTGCTCGTGCTCGACGGATGACCGGTGACCGATGACCGGTGACCGATCGTACTCGTCGATCGTAATCGTACTCGTACTCGTAATCGAATCAATCAATTACACGCAGAGACGCAAAGTTCGCAGGGACCGGAGCGCGGACGTCCCCGTCCGCACGGTTAAACCCATAATTGAGGAATCGGATATTGGGTGAATCGGGAAGGCGTCTAGAAATGGAAAGAGACAATCGCAGATATAGGAATCGATTTATACACCCTCGATAAGGTGATAGATGAATCGAACGGATACCAAAACTTGAAGAAGCACTCCTATCAGGCCTGCTGAACATAATGCCCGACAGCGTTTCCAGTGAATCCCAAAAATCAGAACCTCGTATATAGCCAGAACAAGGAAAGTGATCAACCACAAGCAAAGTGGTAGAGCGAAGGGATCGATCGATTCATCGACTTGAGTGGGCAGGAGAATTAAGTGGAATCGCCAAAGAATGACAGATCCCCAAAACGCCAAGTTTGAATACAAGATGAGGAGCAAACACTTAAGAGGTCTCCCATATTTGCTAATCATTAATCCCAAAGCCAACAGCATCCAGCCGAGAGTGAAGAAACTAAAATAGTAAAGTCTACTCTCGCTGATCTGCAAGCCTTTAAGAAACGAGCAACACTATTCCAATCAGGACACACATCCATGAACTCCAGCTTGCTTTTGAACTCATTGGGAGATTTGTCATCAACAGATTTCATAAATAATACCACATCAAAATGTCAGTTCCTTGCGTCCTAACGAAACAGGGTGAGACAACCGAAGGCAGACGGCGACGTTAGCCGGAGACCAGGCCAGTCCCGGCATGGTCGGTTGCAGCCACCGGCAAGTCGCACCACCGCCAGGTTGCAATGAATTCTCCTAACTGCGCCCGGAGGCGGAGCGGGGAAATGTCAGGGTGTCAGGAGTCTCTTGCTGGTTCATCAACTCGTTCTTACGATTCACCGATTCTCCGATCCCCGCTCAACCGTGCGGACGAGGACGTCCGCGCTCCGCTGAATCCCCGTTTCCTCCCGACGGCTTTTAAAGTACAATCATTTCAGCCGGAATCGCGGCGCAGGAGAATCGGCAGCGAGGCTTTGTGCTCACCTTCCGGCAGTTGCACAGAGTTCATAAAATGTTAGATATAGGTCGTTTAGATGAGAAAACCTAAGAATGTATTGAAAGATATAAGAACATCTGAAACGCAAGACCGGGTCTGGAGCCGCAGGGATCTGATGGGTCTGGCGGCAATGGCCTCCTGCGGCTGTCTCCTGGCGCAGGATTCGGCCGGTACCGGAAAGAAGGTGGACTTGGGCGGCCTCCAGTTCAAGGCCGAGGAGACGTTCCCGGCCGTGGATGCCCGCTTCTACGAGCAGCTGGGCGCTAAGAAGATCCGCTGTAAGCTTTGCCCCCAGGAGTGTGCGGTGGCCGACCAGGAGCGCGGGACATGCGGAGTCCGCGAAAACAGGGACGGGAAATACTTCACGCTGGTCCATTCCCGGGTCTGCACCGCCCATGTCGACCCGATCGAGAAAAAGCCCCTGTTCCACTACCTGCCGGGGACGAACGCCTTCTCCATCGCCACGCCCGGCTGCAACATGGAATGCCAGTACTGCCAGAATTGGCAGATCTCGCAGTTCCGGCCGGAGCAGATCGAGTGCGTGAACCTGCCGCCCGCGTCCCTGGCAGCGGCGGCAAAACGGTACGGCGCGCCCACCGTGGCCTACACCTATTCCGAGCCGGTGATCTACTACGAATACATGTACGACGCGGCGGTGGAAGCCCGCAAGGCCGGCCTCGGCAACGTCATGATCTCCAACGGATACATCCAGCTGGAGCCGCTCCGGAAGCTGATCCCAATGCTCTCGGCCATCAAGGTCGATTTCAAGGGATTTTCCGAGGACTTCTACGCCAAGGTGTGCCGCGGAAAGCTGAAGCCGGTGCTGGACGCCCTCACGGCCATCGCCGCCAGCAGGATCTGGCTCGAGCTGGTGATGCTGGTCGTGCCGACGCTCAACGACGACCTGGCCGAGAACAAGGCCATGTTCCGGTGGATCCGGCAGAACCTGGGCGATCAGGTGCCGGTGCACCTGACCCGGTTCCACCCGATGTACAAGCTCCAGAACCTGCCCTCGACGCCGGTGGCCACGCTGGAGCGCCTCCATAAGGAAGCTCAGCAGGCGGGGCTGAAATTCGCCTACATCGGCAACGTGTACGGCCATCCCGCCGAAAACACCTACTGCCCGTCCTGCCGAAAGCTCCTGATCGAGCGGACCGGCTTCGAAATCGAGCAGAACCGCATCGCGAAGGGGAAGTGCCCGGATTGCGGGACGGCCATCCCGGGGGTGTTCTCCGGATGAAAGTGACTCTCAGGTACGATGACCGCTTCGTGGAGCTGGACCTGCCGCCCGGCCGGTTCGAGTCCGTCGAGCCCGCGGTGTCCCCCACGGCCCGCGACCTGGACGCGCTGCTTTCCTCGGCCCTGGCCCGCCCGTGGGACGGTCCGGGATTCGGCGACTTTCTGCGGGGGAAGCGGCGCCTGCTCCTGGTGGTCTCGGACGCCACGCGCCGCACCGGGGCGGAGGAGGTCCTGCCGCTGCTGGCGAAGCACGTCCGGGCGTGGCAGGGGGCCGGGCCGGAGATCCGGATCGTCATCGCCACCGGCATCCACCGCGATCCGCGCCCGGCGGAGGTCGAGTCCTTGGTCCCGGCCGGCCTGTTCCCGAATGCCGCGGTCGTGGCGCACCACGCCGACCGGCAGGAGGAGATGGATCGTTTCGGCCGGACCTCCTTCGGTAACGAAGTCTGGCTGAACCGGTCGGTGCGCTGGGCCGACGCTGTCGTCGTGTGCGGGGGGGTCGGGTACCACTATTTTGCCGGCTTCAGCGGCGGGCGGAAGAGCCTGCTGCCCGGGCTGGCGGGACAGCGGTCCATCCAGTTCAACCACAACCTGGTGTTCCGGCCGGACGGGTCCGGCCGCCACCCTGGAGCGGCCACCGCCCGGCTGGACGACAACCCGGTCCACATCGACATGATGGAGGCCATGGCCATGGTCGGCCACGACCGGATCTTCACCGTGAGCACACTGCTGAACGGGGAGGGCCGGATCACGGACCTGGTGGCGGGGCACCCCGTCACGTCCCACCGCGAGGCGTGCCGGCGCTACCTGGCCTCCCACAGCGCCGCGCTGCCCCGGGCGGCTGACGTGGTGGTGGCCAGTGCCGGCGGCTTCCCGCGGGACATCAACATGATCCAGTCCCACAAGGCCGTCGAGATGGCCCGACACGCGCTGCGGCCGGGTGGAGCCCTGGTGGTGCTGGCCGGATGCCGGGAAGGGATGGGCCATCCCTCGTTCTTCCCCTGGTTCCGCTTCCGGACGGAGGTGGAGTTCCGGCAAGCGCTCGTCCGCGATTACGTCATCAACGGGCAGACAGCGCTGGCCCTGTTCGAAAAAGCCTGCCGGTACCGGATCTACCTGGTCTCGCAGCTGCCGCCGGATCAAGTCCGGCAGATGGGGCTGATCCCGGTGGACGATCCGGCGGAGGCACTCCGGCAGGCGCTGGGCGGCTTGCCGGAGGGCTGGCGGGGCGTCGTGCTGCCCCAGGCGGGTGTGACCTTGTGCCGGGTGGAGCCCGCCGCATGACTCTGAACGAAGCCTTCCTCCATCGTTTGCGCAAGCTCGTGGGCGAGCGGGGGGCGGAGAATTCGCCCGAGTCCCTGTATGCCCACTCGTTCGACGCCACCAACGAGCCCCGCCTTCCGGACGTGGTGGTGTTCCCCGAGAGCGAGGACCAGGTGTCCAGGGTGCTGGCCCTGTGCCATCGCCACCGCGTGCCGGTGACGCCGCGCGGAGCCGGCGTGGGATTTTCCGGCGGGTGCGTGCCGTCGCGGGGTGGGGTGGTGCTGGCGCTGACCCGGATGAACCGCATCCTCGAGATCGACCCCGACAACCTGGTGGCGGTGGTGGAGCCGGGTGTCGTGACCCAGGAGCTGCAGGACGCGGCCAATCGCCACGGCCTGTTCTACCCGCCCGACCCGGCCAGCGTGCGCAGCTCCACCATCGGCGGCAACGTCGCCGAGTGCGCCGGCGGGCTGAGCGCGGTCAAGTACGGCGTGACGAAGCATTACGTCCTGGGAATGCGCTTCGTCCTGCCCGACGGCCGGTTCGGGGAGATCGGCGGGAAGACCGTCAAGAATGTCGCCGGCTACGACCTGCTGGGGCTCCTCGTCGGATCGGAGGGGACGCTGGCGGTCATGACCCGGTTCACCCTGAAGCTCCTGCCGCTGCCGGCGTCCCGCCGCACCCTGCTGGTGGCCTACCCCGGCGTGGAAGCGGCCGGCGCCTCGGTTTCGCGAATCATCCGGTCGCGCATCATCCCGACCGCCCTGGAACTGATGGACCGGCCGTCCATCGACGCGGTGGAAAAGATCCTGCCGTACGGGGTCCCGGCGGAGGCCCGCGCCCTGCTGCTGGTGGAGCTGGACGGCCAGCCCGCCGACGTGGCGGCCGGCGAGGAGGCTCTCCGGGAGGTGCTGCGAGGGAGTGCGGGCACGGTGCTGCGGGCCGCCGCCGACGAGGCGGAGCGGGAGAAGATCTGGGATTTCCGGCGGGCCATCTCGCCGGCCATCGTGCGCCTGGGCAGCCTGAAGATCAACGAGGACATCGTCGTTCCACGAAGTGAAATTCCCGCGATAATCAGGGAAATTGAGTCGGTTTCCCTCAAGTATGATCTGAACATTATTTCGTTCGGCCATGCCGGGGACGGGAACATCCATGTCAACATCATGATCGCCCGGAAGAATCCCTCGGAAAGGGAGCGGGCGGCCCAAGCGGTGAGGGAGATCCTGACGGCCGCCGTCTCCCTGGGTGGAGCCATCAGCGGGGAGCACGGTATCGGCCTGACGAAAAAGGATTATCTCCCCCTCAACCTCTCGCCGGAGGTGCTGGACATCAGCCTCCGGATCAAGCGGGCGTTCGATCCCCGCGGCATCCTCAATCCCGGAAAGATCTTTCCCGTCGAGCCGTGATCTGCATGGGTTCCAAGACCATCTACTGCCCGCGCAACAAGCATTTCAAGGACACGCTGGTCTGCCGCCTGAACTGCCCCACGGCCCGGCGCTGCCGGATCTTCCAGGATTACGCGGCCGCCAATGGGCCGGAACTGGAAGCACGCCTCGAGGAATACCTGGCGCAGCGGTCGGGCCGATTCGATCGACATTTCTCACTGGAGGTGAAGTCCGTCATGAAAGAAGAATTGTTCATGGTCCTCGACGAGGAAGGCAAGACCGTGCTCATGAAGCGGGAGGAAGTCCTCAAGCAGGCGGAGAAGGGTGTCCACTTCCGCCACATCTACCGGATCTCCCACGAAATGGAACTGCGCTACCAGCTCGTCCCCAAGCAGGAGAAAGCATCCCGGCGCGCCGCCAAATCGGCCCCGAAGCCCTAGCTCCCGCCAGGGATTCGCTGCGGGCCGATCGCCGGCGGAGCGGCAAAGACCGCCCGGTCCGCATCCGGACGGCGGCCGCTGCATCTTTCTTATGGACAAAAGGTATGCTCCGTGGCATAGTTGCGGCTGTAAATCTATTTTTTGAAATATACCTTTTGGCGGTCCCTGGTGTTCGGATTTTTCGCTTCTCCCGAATATCCACTTGAATCATCACAGTTTACCATTTGAAGGAGGACGTTATGGCACGCAAGAAGATCGGTCTGGTCGGCGCGGGGCAAATCGGCGGCACGCTGGCGTTCCTCTCCGCGTACAAGGAGTTGGGCGACGTGGTGCTGATTGATGTCACCGAGGGGATGCCCCAGGGCAAGGCGCTGGACACCTACCAGTCCACCCCCATCTACGGCAGCGACTGCAAGCTGGCCGGCTCCAACGATTACAAGGACCTGGCCGGGTGCGACGTCATCATCATCACGGCGGGCGTGCCGCGCAAGCCCGGCATGAGCCGGGATGACCTCCTGGACATCAACCGGAAGATCATGGAAGCCGTGGCGCCGAACATCAAGAAGCACGCGCCCGATTCCTTCGTCATCGTGGTATCCAATCCGCTCGACATCATGGTCCACCTGCTCCACAAGATCACCGGATTCCCCAAGAACCGGGTGGTCGGCATGGCCGGCATCCTGGACACCGCCCGCTTCCGGACCTTCCTCAGCATGGAGACCGGATTTTCCGTCGAGGACATCTACGCGACGGTCTTGGGCGGCCACGGGGATTCCATGGTCCCACTGCCGCGGTATTCCAATATCGCCGGCATCCCGCTGACCCACTTCGTCTCCCAGGAACGGTTGGACGCCATCGTCAAGCGGACCCGCGACGGCGGCGGCGAGATCGTCAGCCTCCTGAAGACCGGCTCGGCGTTCTACGCGCCCGCCGCGGCCTCCATCCAGATCGCCGAAGCCTACCTCAAGGACAAGAAGCGCATTCTGCCGTGCGCGGCCCTGCTGGAAGGGGAATACGGCGTGTCGGGGCTCTTCATCGGCGTCCCGGTGGTGATCGGGGCCGGCGGCGTGGAGAAGGTCATCGAGCTCGAGTTGAACGAGGACGAGCGCAAGACCCTCATGACTTCCGTCGACCACGTGAAGAAGCTGATCGCGGACCTGGACCGGCTCATGGGCCAGGCCTAGCCCGCGGGAGAATCCCATGGACTTCCAGCTTTCCGAGGAGCATCAGCTCCTCCGCCAGACGGTCCGCGATTTCGCCGAGACCGAGATCAAGCCGCATTCCGCCGAGCTGGACGAGACCGCCCGCTTCCCGAAGGAGCTGTTCCACAAGGCGGCGGAGCTCGGCCTGGCCGGGATCACCATGCCGGAGGCTTACGGCGGCGCCGGCATGGACAACCTGGCCTACGCGATCGCTGTCGAGGAGATGTCCCGGGTGGACGCCTCCATGGGCGTGATCCTGTCGGTGAACAACTCCCTGGTCTGCGATCCCATCCACGACTTCGGCACGGAGGACCAGAAGCAGCGTTTCCTGAGTCCATTGGCCTCCGGGCAAAAGCTCGGCTGCTTCTGCCTGACCGAGTCCAACGCCGGCTCGGACGCGGGCAGCATCCTGACGACGGCCGTGCGGAAGGGTGACCGCTACGTGATCAACGGGTCCAAGAACTTCATCACCTGCGGCGACGGCGCGGACGTGGCCATCCTTTTCGCCAGCACGAACCGGTCCCTCAAGCACAAGGGCATCACGGCGTTCCTGACGGAAACCGCCGCCCCCGGTTTTCACAAGAAGAAGGTGGAGAACAAGATGGGCATTCGCTGCTCCGGCAGCACCGAGATCCACCTGGAGGAGCTGGAGGTGCCCGCGGAGAACCTCCTCGGCGGCGAAGGGCAGGGCTTCAAGATCGCCATGCACACCCTGGACCGGGGCCGGATCGGCATCGCCGCGCAGGCCCTCGGGATCGCCCAGGGCGCCCTCGACGAGTCCATCCGCTACGCCAACCAGCGGGAGCAGTTCGGCGAGAAGATCGGGAACTTCCAGGCCATCCAGTGGAAGCTGGCCGACATGGCCACCCAGGTGGAGGCGGCGCGGCTGCTGACCTACCGGGCGGCTCTTCTGAAATATTCCGGCAAGCGGTTCTCCAAGGAGGCCGCCATGGCCAAGCTGTTCGCCTCGGAGGCCTCCCACGCGGTGACCCACATGGCGGTGCAGATCTTCGGCGGGTACGGCTACATCAAGGAGTTCCCGGTGGAGCGCTTGTACCGGGACAGCCGGATCACCGAAATCTACGAGGGGACGAACGAGATCCAGCGATTGGTCATTGCGGCGGCGCTCTTAAAGGACTAAAATCCCTTTCAGGGAACGAAAAACACACGAGGATTGCGGGGATCGGTCTCCGTCGAAAAGGACTGACAGAGGGGCGGGCTGGATCCCCGAGAACCGCGCTGCTCCGGGGGAGTGATGAAAACTGCCGCCGTGCTTCTCGCCGCGGGTCTCTCCACGCGCATGGGCGCTCCCAAGATGCTGATCCCCTGGGGAGGGCGCCCCGTGGTTCGCGTGATGGCCCGGAAATTTCTCGCGGCCGGCATCGACCACGTGGTGGTGGTGACGGGTAGCGGGCGGGAAGAGGTGGAAAATTCCCTCCGCGGGCTGCGGGTGCGAACTGTCTTCAATCCCCGCTACCGCGAAGACATGGCCACGTCGGTGCAGGCGGGCATCGCCTCCGTTCCCACGGAAACCGAATTTCTATTCATCACCCCGGCGGACCACCCCTGGCTGTCCGTCACGACCATCACCGGACTGCTGGATGCAGCCCGGGAAAATCCGCCCCTCGCCATTTTCCAGCCGGTTTTTGAAGGCCGGGGTGGTCATCCCCTGGGGCTGCGCGTCGGCGGCTGCGGGGATCCTCCGGTGGACCTTCGCGCGGAGATCCTGAACGCCCCGGCCGGCTGGACGCTGCGGGACCTTCTCCATCGACATGCCGATCGCCTCCTCAGGTGGCCCTGCCAGGACTCCGGCTGCGTGCGCGACCTGGACACCCCCGAAGACCTGTCGCGTTAATTGGGACGGCGCCCAGCAGAATTCTTTTACCACGAACCACACGAACCACACAAAAAGTTGCAATCGGAAATGTGGCGGAGCCTGGCACCAAGCATTTGCCACGGAGCCACGGAGAGTACGGAGCGATCCAACTTCCAATTGTCATTTGACAATTCGTATGGTCATCTCCTATTTTCCGTTCCGGGTTGCTGTTTGGACTTCTGTCAATAACCGCTGGCGAATGGCGGCTGAAAACTGCATCGCTCCTTGTTGTCCGTGCCGCTATCGCGGTTCTGAAATTCGCAATCCGCAATCCGCAATTGGGAAATTGGATCGCTCCATGTCCCCCGTGCCTCCGTGGCAAGGATTGTGACGGTGCCTGACACCTGTGAACCAGCGCGTGTTGGGCGTCGCCGGCTCTTCTTACTCAACCGCCCACGTCGCGGTCCGCACTTCACCGCTGCGCACATAGCGGGTGATCAGAACACCTCCGGGCGTGCAGGTCGATTGCGCCACGCGGAAGGCCGCCGCTTGCGCGTCGTCGCCGAACAGGCGCTTGCCGCGCCCCAGGAGGACGGGGCAGGTCACGAGCCGAAGCTCGTCCACCAGCCCGGCGGCGAGCAATTGGCGCACCGTATCACCGCTGCCCTGCGTCAACAGGGTGCCGCCGTCTTGCTCCTTCAACGCGCGGACTGCGTCGGCCGGGTCGCCCTGCAACGCGTGACTGTTGTTCCACTCGAGCGGATCGGGGCGATGCGTGGCCACATGTTTCGGCACGCTGTTGAACTTGTCCGCGACGGGGTTGCCCGCGTCCGGCCCCACGTGCGGCCAGAACGAGGCGAAGATGTCGTAGGTGCGGCGCCCCAGCACCAGCTCGAACGGCTGCGCGAACAGGTCCTGCATTTCCTGATCAATGGCCGGGTCGTCATAGGGCGTCGCCCAGCCGCCGAGGCGGAATCCACTGGCGGGATCTTCTTCCGGCCCGCCGGGGCCTTGAAAAACGCCATCCAGGCTGATGAAAGCGGCAACGATCAGTTTTCGCATGGTCCCCCTCCGATGTGACCCTACAGTATTCTCCGGTGTTACCCTGACGAGAGTATCTTGTACAGACAGGGTCGGTCGCAGCGATCCCTCCGCTTCACTCGCTACCAATCAGTACACCTGGGCGCTGCGACACCGGCAGTTGGATGCCCCGATGATGCCGAACGTTCCGGTTCAGCGACGGATTGTGACGGAGCCTGGCACTGCCCTATGGCACCACCACCCTCATGCAGAGTCAGACTCCATCCGTTTCCGTCCCCGTGCGCGTCGCCCGGTAGGCCGAAAAGAACAAGGCCGCAAAGACGAAGTCGGTCGCGGCTGCGCCCAACCACATACCCCCGACGCGCCCGAGGCCATACAACCAAGGGATCGCGATCACTGCCGTCATCTTCTGTAAGACACAAACCAGCATCATTGGACGGTAGCGAATCGGATTCATCGATAGAACAATGAACAGAATCTGCCATGCCAGTCCCGCACTCACCCAAGCGTAGAAAAACACGGGATGGACGGCACCCCGTGCCATCTGGCTCTCTAACAGGAGCATTGGGGCCAAGATGGTGATGCCGTAAAGGCCCGCGACGCGGAAAACCCACCGAGCGAAGCTTACCCTCATGCTCCCTCCGGAAAATTTGGGGTAGTAGGTATCAGTTCCTTCATGAAGTGTCAACGTCTAACCAAGCTTTGGTGTTTGACGTCTGTCGACACTGGCGAACGCAGTGCTGCGGAGCAAATCCATTGAACGCCGGGGTCAGGCCTCACGGCGTCCAGTTCGCACACGGTAGGGAGCGCTAGTGCCGCAAGATCTTCTCCATCGGCTTGCCCTTGGCGAGTTCGTCAATCAGCTTGTCCAGGTAGCGGATCTGCTTCATCAGTGGATCATCTATCTCCTCCACGCGAACTCCGCACACGACGCCTTTGATGAGAGCGGAGTGCGGATTCAGAGCGGGCGCCTGCGCGAAGAACGACTCAAGATCGCTGCCCTGTTGAAAATGCTGCTGCAGGCCAGCTTCATTGTATCCGGTCAGCCAGCAGATGATCCGATCCACCTCGGCCTTGGTGCGACCCTTTCGTTCGGCCTTCTGAACATATAGCGGATACACGCTCGCGAAGGTCATGGTAAAGATGCGGTGCCTAGTCATTGTGACTCCTTGACGCGCTACGCAGGAGAAAACCCATGCGTGCGCTGGCATGGACCTGCGAGCATCCCGGTCAGCGGCGCTGGCGGACGAACGGAGGCCCTTGTGAGGCCGAATGCTCATCATCAGCGGCGGGGCGCACAGCGCCGACCGCTGCAAGCGGTTGTCAGGCGGCCTATGGCTGTGTAGCGGCCGCATCGTGAGCCATAGCCACGACGATTCGCCAACTCGTGCCGTCATGCCACAGGGTGTAGCCGAATCCAAACCGACTGATCTCCTCGTCGGCCGCGCTATATCGTACGAATACCCCGGTGAGTGAAGCGAGGCTGTCTGCGAGACGCTTCACCTTGAGATTGAGAACCTCGGTGCGCCGATACCCCTCGCTCCGAGCGTGTTCGACAAGCCTCGCCGCCACAGCCCGTGCGGCGTCCGAATCGGAAGCGAGCGATGCCCCGGGCGGAGCGATGAACATGCACGGGCGGTGATAGAAACGCGCGATCGCATCGGGGTCCAGCGTCTCGAACGCCCTCACATATGCACGAAGTGCATCTTCTGGTTTCTCTTTCATTGATGGCCTCGGTGACATCCGCCTGACCATGGATTAACTTGACGCTTTGTCCTGATCATGCGTCATCTGACTGGTTATTGGGCTGTTTGGCTCGATGACTGGCATCAGCCATCTCAGAGCCTCATCATCGCGGAATTGTATTTCTGACTCGACGAGAAGTCCACAACCAAGACTCCTCGATGCAGTGTGACAAGGGCTCCGCCTGTACCAAGACTCAATACACACCGAACGATTTTGGGTGCAGTGAAGCATCAGAGTGTCAGGCTCTGCCACAAGATTGTGACGGAGCCTGGCACCCCGCAGTTGCCACGGAGGCGCGGAGAACACGGAGCAATCCGCAATTCGCAATTGGAAAATTGAACTGCTCCGTGTGCTCCGTGCCTCCGTGGCGAGGGCTCATAATCCACGGGTGGAACCTGTTCCAACGCAAAAACCGGGTTTGAGGGTTGAAAAACCATCGGGGGATCTGCGACAATCTGCGTATCTGTCGGCGGTGCGAGGTTTAGATCCCATGACGACGCTTCATTGGATAGACGATTTGCGAGACGGGCTGGACCGCCACGGCCGGCTGGTCCTGGCCACGGTGGCGAACACCACCGGCTCGGCACCCCGCCACGCCGGCGCGAGGATGCTGGTTTTCCCCGATGGCTCGAGCCGCGGGACGGTGGGGGGCGGCATCCTGGAATCCGGCGTCATCGAAGACGCGAAGGAATTCCTGCGGACGGGTGGCGGAGGGTCCGGACAGAACACCGCCTTCAGGAAATACATCCTGCAGCCGGAAGGGGAGGCCGCCATCGGCTCGTTCTGCGGTGGCGAAGCCGAAGTCCTGCTGGAGCTGTTCGAATCGGCGCCGAAACTGATCATCTTCGGCGCCGGCCACTGCGGCCGGGCGCTGGCCCAGGCGGCGGCCCTGCTGGATTTCCGGATCGTCCTGGTGGACCAGCGGGCGGAACTGCTGGCGGAAGTCCCGGGCTGGGGCCTGGCGCGGCCGGCGGAGACCTTCCGGCTGGAATCCCCCCAGGGTGCGCTACCGGCCACCGACGCCCGGTCGTTCCTGGTCATCATGACCAGCTCCCACGACGTCGACGAGCAGATCCTGCGCCGCGTGGTTCGCACGGAGTACGCGTACGTCGGCATGATCGCGAGCCGGAACAAGTCGCGGCTGATCCGGGAGAAGATGAAGGCTGAGGGGTTTTCCGAAGCAGAGCTTGCCCGCGTCCACATGCCCATCGGCATGGCCATCGGATCCGAGACCCCCGCCGAGATCGCCGTCAGCATCTTGGCCGAGTTGGTGGCCGAAAGACGGCGGGGTGGAAATAAGGTGTAATCATGTCATCCTGGGAAGTGGTAGGAAAGCACGGCGGCCGGGTGGATGCGCTGGAAAAGATCATGGGCGAAACCCGTTTCGGGGTGGACCTCATCCCGGACGGATGCCTTCATGGGCGGGTCATCCGCTCCACCGTCGCCCACGGCCGCATTCGCTCCATCCGGTTTTCCGGCGACGTGGATTGGCGGCCCTACACCATCGTCCGGGCCGGCGACATCCCCGGCCGCAACGTGGTGCCCATGATCAAGGAAGACCAGCCCTTCCTGGCCGGCGACGTCGTCCAGTTCATCGGCGAGCCGATCCTGCTGCTGGCCCATGCCGATCCGGTGGCTCTCCACGGGGTGGAGCGTCACATCGAGATCGAGTACGACATCCTGCCCGCCGTATTGTCCCTGGATGACGCGCTGGCCCTGAAGGCGCGGCTGTTCGGAGAGGACAACGTGTTCTACCGGGCGCCGATCGCCAAGGGCGATCCGGACGCCGTTTTCTCCTCCGGCGCCTTCCGGGTGATCGAGCGGACCTACACGACGGGCCACCAGGAGCAGCTCTACCTGGAGCCGCAGAACATGACGGCCTACCCGCCGGCGGACGGCCGCGTCCGGGTGACCGGCAGCCTGCAGTGCCCCTACTACGTGAAGCCGGCCGTGGAGACCGCCCTGGGAATGCTCGCCGACGTGGAGCAGTCGCCCACCGGCGGCGCGTTCGGCGGCAAGGAGGACTACCCCTCTCTCCTCGGGGCCTGGGCGGCGCTGCTGGCCTGGCGCTCCGGCAAGCCGGTGCGCATGGTCTTCGAGCGGGCCGAGGACATCTCCTTCACCACCAAGCGCCACCCCTCGCGGACGCGCGTCCGCATGGCGTTTGACATCGACGGTCGCCTCCAGGCCATGGACGTGGACTTCCAGTTGGATGGCGGCGCCTATTGCACGCTGTCGCCCGTGGTCCTGTCCCGGGGCGCGATCCACGCCGGCAGCGCTTACCGTTGCGACAACGTCCGCATCCTCGGCCGGGTGTTTGCCACCAACACCCCACCCAACGGAGCCTTCCGCGGCTTCGGGGCCCCGCAGGCGTTCTTCGCCGTCGAGCGCCACATGGACGTGGCCGCCCGCGAGCTGGGCCTGGAGCCGCTCGAGCTGCGGCGGCGCAACCGGCTGCGGGACGGCGACACCACCGCGACCTCCCAGCCGTTCGTCTGGCAGAAGAACCTTGATGACGTGCTGGGCCGGGCCTTGTCGCTCTCCGGCTTCGAGGCCCGCCGCCGGGAGCACAAGGAGTGGAACCGCGGCAGCCGGGACAAGAAGCGCGGGATCGGACTGGCGCTGTTCTTCCACGGCACCGGCTTCACCGGCAGCGGCGAGAAGAAGCTGCAGTCCCGGGCCCGCCTGGAGATCACCGCGGACGGGCGCGCCCACATCCTCGTGGCCAACACCGAGATGGGGCAGGGGGCGCGGACGGTGCTGTCCCGCATCGTGGCGGAGAGCCTGGGCGTCTCCCCGGACTGGGTCACCTGCGTGATCCCCGACACCGCCCGCGTGCCCAACAGTGGCCCGACAGTCGCCTCCCGGACCACGGCCGTGATCGGCGGGCTGCTGGAGAAAGTAGCGCGCGCCCTCCGCGGCCGGCTGGAGCAGCGCTTCGGGCGGCCGTGGAAGGGCGGGGACGACTTCCGCCGCCTCGTCGGCAGCCTGCCCCCCACGGACTTCCCCCTGTCCGAGGAGCAGGAATACGAGCTGCCGCCGCAGGTGGTGTGGGACGAGGCGAACTACCGCGGGCATGCCTACGCGGACTATTCCTGGGGCTGTTACGTCGCCGAGGTGGAGGCGGACCTGGTGGATTACACCGTGCGGCCGCTCCGGTTCGTGGCGGTGCAGGACATCGGCACGGTGATCCACCCGGAGCTGGCCCGCGGGCAGGTGGAGGGCGGCGTGGTCCAGGGGATCGGCTACGCGCTCTACGAGGCGGTCCAGTTCCGCGAGGGGCGGGTGATCAATCCCGGCTTCTCCGACTACATCGTCCCCATGGCGGCGGACATCCCGGAGATCGTCTGCGACTTCGTGGAGAATCCTTCTCCGACGGGCGCCTTCGGGGCCAAGGGGCTGGGCGAACTGCCCATGGACGGTGTCGCGCCGGCGATCCTCAACGCACTCGCGCAGGCCGTGGGCGAGGAGTTCACCGACATCCCCCTGCTGCCCTCGGACCTGTTCCCCCGGTTGGAAGCGAAGCGCCGTCCAGCCGACCCCGGCGTGAAAGGTTAAGCGGACATGAGAATCGAATTCCATCTCAATGGGACGGCTGTCTCCACGGACACGGACCCGGCCCGGCGACTGCTGGACGTCCTGCGCGAGGATTTCGGGCTGACGGCGGTCAAGGAATCCTGCGGCGAGGGCGAGTGCGGGGCCTGCACAGTGCTCGTCGACGGCCGGGCGGTGCTTGCCTGCCTGATGCTGGCGGGCCAGGCTGCCGGACGGTCTGTCGAAACCCTGGAGGGCCTGGCCGGCGACGGGCGGCTGGAGCGGCTGATCTCCGCCTTCGACGAGAAGAGCGCCGTGCAGTGCGGATTCTGCACTCCCGGCTTCATGGTAGCGGCGTACGATTACATCCGCCGCGGCGGCAGCCCGGATCCGGAACGCATCCGGCTCGGGCTGGACGGAAACATTTGCCGCTGCACCGGCTACATGCAGATCATCGAGGCGGTGTCAAAGGCGGCCGAGAGGGAGCCGGGCGGCCGGGACGGCGACGGGAGCGCGTCATGAAGTACCTCCGCCCCGCCACGATCCCTGAGTTCCTAGCCGGCCTGTCGAACCATCCTGGCGCCCGCCTCCTGGCCGGCGCCACGGACGTCGTCCCGCAGGGCCGGAAGTCGGGGCAGTTTCCGGAGATCCTGATCGATCCCGGCGCCATCCGGAGCCAGTTCGAGGGCATCCGCGACGAAGGCGGCCGGCTGTGGATCGGGGCGTTCACCCCGTTCCAGGAGATCGTCGACCACGCCGGGCTGAACCGCGACTACCGGGTGCTGGTGGAGGCCTCCCGCTGGATCGGCTCGCGGCAGATCCGGAACATGGCCACCCTCGGCGGCAACATCGCCAACGCTTCCCCCGCCGGCGACAGCATGCCGGCCCTGCTGGTGTACGAGGCGGCCATCCGGTGCCGTGGCCTTGCCGGCGTCCGCGAAATCCCTTTAGCGGAATTCTACCTCGGGTACAAGCAGACGGCGCTCCGGGCGGGCGAGTTCATCGAGGCGGTGCTGCTGCCGCCGCCGCCCGCCATCCGAAAGGATTACTACCGCAAGGCCGGACCCCGCCGGGTGCTGAGCATCTCCCGGACCGCCCTGGCCGGTCTCGTGGAAGAGCGCGACGGAACCGTCCCTGCGTACCGCCTGGCGGCGGCGGGCGTGGCGCCGGTCCCCGTCCGGCTGCGGCACGTGGAGGCGTTGCTGCAGGAGGGGCTGCCACCAGCCTCCGCCGAGAGCCGCCGGGAATCTCTGGCCGACACGCTGCGGAAGGACATAGCACCGATCACCGACCTGCGGGGATCGGCGGAATACAAGTTTCAGGTTACCCTGAATTTCATCCTGGAAATGATCGAGGAGTTGTAATGGATTCGAAGAAATCGAAATTCGACACCAAGCTGGTCCATGCGGGGATGACCGAAGATCCCACGGGGAGCGTCACCGTCCCGATTTACCAGACGTCCACGTTCGCCTTCCGCAACGCCGAGCACGGCGCCGCCCTGTTCGCCGGCCGCGAGGAGGGATTCATCTACACGCGGATCGCCAATCCCACGATACGGGCCCTGGAGCGGCAGGTGGCGGAGCTGGAATCCGGCTTCGACGGCATCGCCACCAGCTCCGGCATGGGCGCCGTCTCCACCATCTACATGGCGTTCCTGGGGCAGGGAGCCCATGTGGTCAGTACCGCTTCGGTGTACGGCCCGTCCCGGGGCATCCTGGAGAACCACTTCACCCGCTTCGGGGTGGAATCGACCTTCGTCGACACCTCCCGGCTGGAGAACGTCCGGAAAGCCCTGCGCCCGGAGACGCGCATGGTCTATGTGGAAACCCCCTCCAATCCGGCCATGCTGGTGACCGATATCGCGGCTGTGGCGCAGATCGCGCATGAGCACGGGGCCGTGCTGGTGGTCGACAACACCTTCGCCAGCCCGTACCTCCAGAGGCCCCTGGAACTGGGCGCCGACGTGGTCTTCCACTCGGTCACCAAGTTCATCAACGGGCATGCCGACGTGGTGGGCGGGATCATCGTGACGCGGAAGGAAGCCCTCTACAAGAAGCTTCGCTCCATGATGGTCAATCTGGGCTGCAACATGGACCCGCACCAGGCCTTCCTGGTGATCCGGGGCCTGAAGACGCTCAGCCTCCGGATGGAGCGGGCCCAGGCCAACGCCATGGCCATCGCCCAGTGGCTGGAGGCCCACCCCAAGGTGGCGGAAATCCGATACATCGGGTTGGCGTCCCACCCGCAGCACGAGCTGGCCAAGCGGCAGATGAGCGGTCCGGGCGCCATGATCAGCTTCGAGCTGAAGGGCGGCCTCGAGGCCGGCCGGCGGCTGATGGACAACGTGCGGGTGTCCACCCTGGCGGTGTCCCTGGGCGGCGTGGAGACGCTGATCCAGCACCCGGCCTCCATGACCCACGCCGGTGTCCCCCGCGACCAGCGTCTGGCGGCGGGCATCACCGACGGCCTGGTCCGGTACTCGGTCGGCATCGAGGACGCGGAGGACCTCCTGTCCGACCTCTCCCAGGCCATGGACAAGGTGTGAGTCCCGACCGAACGCGGAACATCGAACGTCGAATTCGGAAGGCCAAACGAAATCAGGATCTGGAGCGCGGACGTCCTCGTCCGCCCGATCCAGCCCCTGCACCAAAGCAGTGCCGGTGTCAGGCTCCGTCACAGTGCCGGTGCCAGGCTCCGTCACAATCCGGCCGCTGGCAAGCGGTCAGCAGTGCCGGTGCCAGGCTCCGTCACAATCCGGCCGCCGGCAAGCGGTCAGTACCGGCTTGCGTCAGCTGCCGGCGGGCGGCTTGACTCAGCTGGAGGAGACGATTCGCATCTCCATAAAAATCTGATAGTTGAGTGACATCCCGCGCCGAGGACTGACGACTCTCGGTACTAACCATGGCCGCTGCACGAATCCCTAAGGGAAATTGATGGTGTCAGGCTCTGTCACGAATGCGATGGTGTCAGGCTCTGTCACAATTCGTAGTTCGCGACCTCCGGGCGCGTGTCCAGCGGATCGAGTCGCGCATGATCCTCCTCTCGCGCCGAGGACGGCGCGAGCTACGGAAAGGCAACGGTTCCACGCTCTGTCTCAACACTCTCTGTCACAACATACTGGCTGCAGAGCGGGGGGACATCGGATCGGGGATAGCTATCTTGGCTGCCGAGCAAAGGTTCCGGATGCAAAGGGCTTGCAAAACGGACCGGTGCGCCGTACGATGAAGGCATCTTGAAACTCCTTGGAGACAGGGGCTCCACCAGCGGGCGCCTACCCGGAGAGGAGACTTGCCATGAACGAGATCCAACGCGACAAGCAGGATGTGATCGCCCAATGGGCCTTTGACACCCGGCCCATCCTCGGCCGCTTCCACCTCTGGCTGGAAGACCTCGAGATCGAGTGGCTGCAGGGGGAGCCGGCCAAGGAGTTCACCCGGGAGATCTCCTTTCTCGACGGGCGCATGGAACGCCTCATCGCCATGACGGCGGCCGTCACGGCACTGGGCACCCAGCTGTTCGGCCGCTTCGGCGCCGGCGCCTCGCTGGACAAGGCCGGCCTGAACCAGGTCAAGAAGGACGCCGACGCCATCTCCGCCTACGCCATGAGCGAGAGCCTGTGGTACCTCTCCCGGCAACTTCCCGAGAACCACGCCATCATGGTCTGCATGGGCGAGGGCCTGATGCCGAAGGGCGGAGAGACGCCGGAGATGGGCTCCAACCCGCAGCTGGGCTTCGGCCGCGTCTATGCCCGGCCTGAGGTGGCCTGTTGGCTGGACCGGAAGGTGGTGCGGCTCCTGAACGATCCGGACTATTCCTGGGACCAGTTCTACCACGAGATCAAGGTCTCGGGCCACAAGGTCTGGGGCGCCGCCATCGACACGCTGGAGAACACCTCCCGGTTCGCCAAGGGTAGCGACACCGGGCCCATGACCGTCCTGCACCTCTTTGACCAGCCTCTCCGGATCGCCCGGCCCTACGAGGGGTACATGGGCAACCTGTTCCTGCCGAAGGAAGTCATCCAGATGGCGGCGGAGAACGCCATCCTGATCACGTTTCGGACCCCCCGGGCTCTGGTGACGCGGGCCATCGAGCTGACCTACCCGGGCATCCAGCGGAAGAACATCCATGTATGGACCCTCCGCGGCAAGACCCGGGCTCCCCGCATCGGCAAGCTCTGGAAGGAATGGGAGGAGCAGGGGGTGCACATCATCGACGACGGCTGGAAGATGCCGACCGGACTGCCCGCGTTTACGGAGTCCGGAACGTACGCTCCGACCTACGCCATCGGCACGTGGAAGGATGCCGACGGCCTGACCCACCTGTTCCTGTGCGATGGGTACGCCGCCTCAGCCGAGGCGATGCAGGCCGCCAGCCTGACTCCGATGCTGGGGCTGGAAGCCTCCCTCTCGATCTTCACCTCCAAGTTCGACCTTTCCCACGAGCGCGAGCAGCACATCATGTCGCAGGACCCGGAGGCGACGGATTTCGCCCGGCGCCTGGAAGAGATCGCCGGCGGCCCGCTGGACGAAAAAGCGGTCCGGGATTACCGAGAGATGATCTCCGAAGGCCGACAGGCCGGCCTTCCAGTCCACAAGGCCACCATCCAGGCGGACGACTTTTTCCCGGAGAAGTACTGGGATGTCCTCGCGGTCTCGGGTTACATGCGGCCGGATCCCTACACCGGCGCCCCCGGAGTGGAGCAGGTCGGCCCCAACACCTACCGGACCACCGTCCGGCTGGCCGCGCCCCGCGGCGACAAGCGGATCACCTTCACGCTGCGCCTCATGGAGACGTTCGAACAGAGCAAGCTCGTCTTCAATCCACTCCTCAGCCGGTTCCTCGCGGGAGAGGATTACCTCAACCGCCCGGTCAAGATCTCCGACTCCGGCCGGATCCGGAACGAGCTGCAGACGCTCTGCATCGAGGCGCTGGAATTCATCGGCGACCAGCACATCCGCATCTACTTCGACCGGATCCCACCGGAGGTGATCCCCCCGGACAAGCAGAAAAAGCTCCTGGAGATCCTGCTCTGGTACAAGCGGCGCCACCCGATCTGGTTCAACTGGCTGGAAATCGCGGACCCGGCGTAGGGGGACGGAAGCGACCGGGGCCTGCGGCGCCTTTCTTGGAGTGATCTGGTAAGCGTTATCGGCTCTCCGTTCCATATAGAATCGGTGGAGGACGGAACCCCGGTCGCCACCCTGGTTTGAGCATGAGTGGAATCAACGTCGCATGGATCCGCTCCGGCCGTCGACTTTCCGGAGCCAGGACGCTGCTCGCCGGACTCCTCGCCTGGCTGGGAGTTGCCGGATTCGCCGTCCAGGCGCAGGAGACATTCGAACGATTTTCCGAGAACCGACGGCTCGGACAAAATCCGACGATGGCCATCCTTGAAGACCGCCAGGGTTTGCTCTGGTTCGGGACCGAGGATGGCCTGCTGCGGTACGATGGCTACGACCTGACCACCTTCCGGCACGAGCCGAAGAACGCCGGCAGCCTGAGCGATACTTTCGTGTCCGTGCTTTACCAGGATCCGGCGGGGAGCATCTGGGTGGGCACCTATGAGGGGTTGAACCGCCTGGACCACCGGACCGGCCGGATCACCCGATTCGATCTGGGCGCGGAAGGAGCGGACGGACTCAACCACGATGTCGTCCAGGCGATCTGCCAGGACCGCTCGGGACAGCTCTGGATCGGCACCCGGGGAGGCGGCCTCGACCGGCTGGACCCCGCGACGGGACGCGTGACGCATCTGCATCAGTCGCCGGCGTACGAGAGCGGTCCGGGCAGCAACCAGGTCCGGGGGCTGGCGTTGGATCCGGGCGGGCGGATCTGGGTCGCCAGCGTGGGCGGCGGCCTGCTCGTGCACAATCCGGCGGATGGAACCTGGAAACGTTACCGGCACGATCCCAGGAACCCGGCGAGCCTCAGCGACGACCGGGTCATGACCATCTTTCTGGACAGCGCGGGGCGGGCCTGGGTCGGCACGAATGGGGGCGGAGTCTGTCAATTCGATGAAACTTCAGGGAGATTCAAGAGATACACGCACGATCCGAAAAATCCGCGATCGATCAGCCACGACACGGTCAAAGCCATCTGCGAAGATGTCCGCGGCTGCCTCTGGTTCGCCACCGAGGGCGGGCTGAACAGGCTTGATCCCCGGACCGGGCTCTTTGACTCCTATCGGAACAACATCAACGATCCCGGGAGTCTCAGCCACGATTATCTCTTCACCGTGCTTGCGGATCGTTCCGGAAACCTGTGGGTCGGCGCGTTCAACGGGCTGAATCGGCTGGAACTGGCCCGGAAACCCTTTCACTCGTACCGCCAGAAAAACGAACCAGGATACCTCAGCAGCGACGCGGTCTGGTCCGTTTACCAGGACCGGGAGGGGATCCTCTGGGTGGGCACGGACGGCGGCGGTCTGAACCGTCTGGATCCGGCCACCGGCCGATTCTCCAGCTATATGAAGAAGGAGGCTGATCCGTCCAGCCTCAGCGACAACGCCGTCCAATGCATCCTGGAGGATGACGGCGGCGCGCTGTGGCTCGGCACTTACAGCGGACTGTGCCGGATGGACCGAAGGAGCAGGCGGTTCGTGCGGTACATGGCGGACGGACCCGGGGCGAGGGGACTCAGCGACAACCGGGTCTACGCCTTGTGCAAGGATCCGGCGGGCCGGTTGTGGATCGGGACCCATCGCGGAGTGGACCGGCTGGATCCCGCGGGCGATCGGTTGGTCCCGGGGTTGGAGCCCTCCCGGGTGATTGCAGGCGCGGACGCGCTACCGGTTTTCGTGATCGCTTCCGACGGGCCGGATGCCCTCTGGGTGGGTACCAGCGGGGAGGGCTTGATTCATTTCCGGACCGACACGGGGGAGATCCGCCGCTACAAATACGATCCCCGGATTTCCGCGAGCCTCTGCGACGACGATATCTTTTCTCTCTACCTGGACAAGTCCGGCCGGCTTTGGATCGGGACAGGCGGTGGCCTGGACCGCCTTGATCCTGCCTCTGGGATATTCACCCATTTCACCGAGGAGGAGGGACTGCCCAGCGAGGTCGTGCTCCAGATCCAGGAGGACGATGCCGGCCACTTCTGGTTGAGCACGTTCAAAGGCATCGGCCGGCTCGATCCGGCGAAGGGGAGGATCCGGACCTATGACCGCGGGGATGGACTCCCGACGGACGATTTCGTCCAGGGAGCTTCCTTCAAGGATGGACGGGGGAAGTTGTACTTCGGTTCGACCCGGGGGCTCGTCCACTTCGATCCGCGGGAGATTCGGGACAATCCGTACATCCCCCCGGTGGTCCTGACGTCATTCAAATTGTTCAACAATGAATTTGACCTCGGTCAGAAAGTGTCCGAAGTCCGGGAGATCCACCTGGATTACAGCCAGAACTTCTTCTCCTTTGAGTTCGCCGCCCTGAATTACCTGGCTCCGGAGAAGAACCGGTACGCCTACCGGATGGAAGGCTTCGACAAAGGGTGGGTGCAGGCGGGCAACCGCCGCTATGCCGCCTTCACCAACCTGGATCCGGGCGAGTACGTGTTCCGGGTGCGGGCTGCCAACAACGACGGCGTGTGGAACATGGACGGCCTGGCCGTGCGGGTGATCATCGAACCGCCCTTCTGGCAGACCGGATGGTTCCGGGTGCTGGCGCTCATCGCCTTTGTGGTGCTGTCCAACGTGCTGTTCCTGCTCCTGAAGAAGACGACCACCCTGGTCGTCCACTGGCGGAAAACCCACTTCATCTCCCATTACCGGATCCTCAAGAAGCTGGGCCGCGGCGGGATGGGGACCGTCTACAAGGTCCAGGACATCACCACGAAGCAAGTGTATGCCCTGAAGGTGCTGAATGAAGAAGTCCTGGAGGATGCCGACGCCAAGCAGAGGTTCATCGAGGAAAGCTCGATCTGCGAACGGATCGACCACCCCTGCGTCATCCGGATCATGGAAAAGGGTGAGATCGAAGGCAACCTCTATTTCACCATGGACTTCTACGATGGCCGGACTCTGAGGGAAATCCTGGCCGAGCGCCGGCTCGGGGTCGGGGCCAGCCTCCAGCTGGTCCGGACGCTGTTCGGGATCATGCATGAAATCCATCGGCAGGGGGTGATCCACCGGGACATCAAGCCGGGGAACATCATGATCGGCCGGAGGATCGACCCGGCGCGCCTGGCGGAAGGCCGGGCGGATGCCGCCACGCTCCGGGAGAACATCCGGATCCTCGATTTCGGCATCGCCCGCATGATCGACACCAAGACCCGCACCCAGACCGGCATGTTCGTGGGCAGCCTCTACTACATGCCGCCGGAGTACCTCAACGGCAAGAAGGCCCGCGATTTCCGCGGGGACTACTATGCCCTGGGCGCCATCCTCTACGAGCTGCTGACCGGCCGGACTCCCTACCGGGGCGAAGATTTCGCCGGGCTGCTCTCCGCCATCGTGCACACGCGCCCGGCGCCCCCGGCGGAACTGGCCGCGGGCGTCCCCGCCGCCGTTTCCGATTTCGCGCTTCGCCTGGTCGAAGCGGACGAATCCGTACGGTTGTCCGAGTATGGCCGGATCATGGAGGAAATGGACCGCCTGATTGGCGCATGATCCAGCATCGCCCGGCCGGCCGGTGCGGAGGCTGATTCCGCGGCGGCGTCCCTTGAATTAATCGGCGGACATTGGTATAGTTTCCGCACACTATCGGGGAAGGAGGAAGCCCAATGAACTATTCCGACATCCAGAAACTGTTGGGACCGGAATCGGAAACAATGCTTGGTCACGTCTGCAAGACCGTGCCCAAGGAGAACCTGCACGCGCCGGGACCGGACTGGGTGGACCGGATCTTCGCTCCCATGGACCGGCCGGTTCCCGTCCTGCGGAGCCTCCAGGCCCTGTTCGGCCACGGCCGGCTGGGGGGCTCCGGCTACCTGTCGATCCTGCCGGTGGACCAGGGGATCGAGCATTCCGGCGGGGCCTCGTTCGCCCCCGAACCGGCCTATTTCGACCCGGAGAACATCGTCAAGCTGGCCATCGAAGGCGGCTGCAACGGCGTGGCCTCCACCCTGGGCGTCCTTGGCAGCGTCGCCCGCAGGTACGCGCACAAGATCCCGTTCATCCTCAAGATCAACCACAACGAGTTCCTGTCCTATCCCAACAAGTTCGACCAGATCCTCTTCGCCAGCGTCCAGCAGGCGTGGGACATGGGCGCGGTCGCCGTCGGCGCCACGATCTACTTCGGCTCGGCCGAGAGCAGCCGGCAGATCGTAGAGGTCAGCGAGGTTTTCCAGATGGCGCACGAGATGGGCATGGGGACCATCCTCTGGTGCTACCTGCGCAACAACGCGTTCAAGGTCGGCGGGGTCGACTACCACACCAGCGCGGACCTGAGCGGGCAGGCCAACCATCTCGGGGCCACCATCGAGGCGGACATCATCAAGCAGAAGCTGCCCGAGTGCAACGGCGGCTACAAGGCGCTGAATCCCGCCAAGAACGAATACGGCAAGTACGACGAGAGGATTTACACCCAGCTCAGTTCGGACCACCCCATCGACCTGACCCGCTACCAGGTCATCAACAACTACATGGGCCGGATCGGGCTCATCAACAGCGGCGGCGCGTCCGGCAAGAACGACATCGCCCAGGCGGTGCGGACCGCTGTGATCAACAAGCGCGCCGGAGGGGTCGGCCTGATCAGCGGGCGCAAGGCGTTCCAGAAGCCGATGGTTGAAGGGATCAAGATCCTCAACGCCATTCAGGACGTTTACCTTTGCAAGGAGATCGGTTTGGCCTGATTCATAGGGCGGACCGAAACAGGCGCGCAACTCCTGCGGCGTGAAGGCGAGGCGAGTTTCTGAACCGAAACCTGACCGGTTGTTAACACAATCCCAATACTGGGATCGTATAAACAACTCCGATTGATGTTAGGTTGCTCTCGCTTTCTCAGGTCGGATTGGTCGGTGTGGCCGAAGATGGACCCCGGCGGACCCGCAAAGCAATATGGCTCGACCCATCAAGAAAATCAAGACAGGGAACGGAGGTGAAACGGCTCCGGAAAGAGTCAGGATCACCTTTCCCGTCCGGGTCGGGGCGGTGGACGTGGGGTCCAACGCCATGCGGTTCCTCTTGGCCGAGTTTTCCTCCCCAGCCGCATACTCGGTGCTCGAGACCGAACGCCTGCCGGTCCGGTTGGGCCATGACGTCTTCCTGACCGGCCGGCTCACCCAGCCGGCCATGGACGCCGCCCTGGCGGCGCTGGCCACGTTCCGCGACAAGCTGGCCCGTTGGGAAGTGCCGCACCACCGTGCGGTGACCACCAGCGCCGTGCGGGAGAGCAAGAACGGAGACGAATTCCTCGAGCGGGTCCAGCGGGAAACGGGCCTGCGGCTGGAAATCATCACGGGATCGGAAGAAGCCCGCCTGGTCTACCTGGCGGTCCGGAACCGGGTCGATCTGGGGCCCCACGACTGGATCGTCGCGGACCTGGGAGGCGGCAGCGTGGAAGTGTCCCGCGTCAACAGCGAGGGGATCCTCTGGAGCGAGTCCCACACCATGGGCTCGGTCCGGTTGTTGGAGGAGCTGTCCGATTCCGGCGCGGAGCCAGGCCGATTCCGGCGGCTGCTCGAAGAGTACGTCTCCATCCTGCGCATCCCGGTGTCTGCCGGCCAGCGTCCGCCGGCGGGATTTGCGGCCACGGGCGGCAGCATGGAGCAGCTGGCCCGGATTGCCGGCGCCGCGCCGGACGCCGGGGGCGTCAGCCGGGTCCCGGTGACCGCCCTGCGGGGAGTTATCGAGCTCCTGACCCGCCATTCTTACCGGCAGCGGATCGAACTCTTCGGCCTGCGGGAAGACCAGGCTGACGTGATTCTGCCGGCGGCCATGGTGTACGAGCGGCTGGCCAGCCTGGCGGGCGTCCCGGAAATCACCGTCCCCCACGTCGGCGTCAAGGACGGCGTCGTGCTGGATGTCGTCGAGGAGCTGGTTACCCACCGGGCCCACCGGGAACGCCAGGAGCAGGAAATCCTCAACGGGGCGATCCACCTCGGGCGCCGGTACATGTTCGACGAGGCGCACGCCCGTCAGGTCGCCCGGCTGGCCCTCTCGATCCACGACCAGCTGGCGGCGCTCGGGCGGCTGGACGACGCCGACCGCCATCTCCTGCTCGCCGCTGGCCTTCTGCACGACATCGGCGGCTACATCAGCTTCAAGAAGCACCACCGGCACTCCGGCTACATCATCGCGCAATCGGACCTGCCGAACGTCGCGCCCCGCCAGATGCAGATCGTCGCCCAGGTCGCGAGGTACCATCGGAAAGGCGACCCCTCGACCCGCCACGAGGAGTATGCCCGGCTGTCCCAGGAGGATCGGCGCCGCGTGAACCGCCTGGCCGCCATCCTGCGACTGGCGGACGCCCTGGACCGGGAACACCAGCAGCGGGTCAGCCGGGTGTTCCTGACCGAAGGCGAGGGGCGGAAGATGGTCCTCCGCCTGGAAGGGGGCGGGGACCTCCTCCTGGAGCGGTGGGCCCTGCGCCGGAAAACCGGGCTGTTCGAGAAGGTTTTTCACACTGAACTCATTCTCCAGATCGACAAGGTGGACCATGAACAATCATGAAGACGTCCGCGGGCGGCTGATCGCCGTGGAGGGGCTGGACGGTTCCGGCAAATCGACCCAGATCCACCTCCTGCACCAGTGGCTGGAGGGGCTGGGATGCAAGGTGTTCTTCACCGAGTGGAACTCCAGCGAGATAGTAAAGGAATCCACCCGCAAGGGAAAGAAGCGGCAGCTGCTCACACCGACCACGTTCAGCCTGATCCATGCCACCGATTTCGCTGACCGTTACGACCGGCAGATCCTGCCCATGCTCAAGGGCGGATACATCGTGCTGTGCGACCGGTACATCTTCACCTCCTTCGCGCGCGACGCCGTCCGGGGCTGCGATCCCACCTGGCTGCGCAACCTGTACGGCTTCGCCCGGGTGCCGGACATCCTGCTGTATTTCCGGCTGCCCCTGGAGATCTCGTTGGGGAGGATCCTGGAAGGCCGGCCCAGCCTGAAGTACTTCGAGGCCGGCATGGACATGAACCTTTCCCCGGACATTTTCGAGAGCTTCCGGATCTTCCAGGGCCGGGTCATGGAGCAGTATGACCGGATGGCGAAGGAGTACCAATTCACCATCGTCGACGCCACCCGGAAAATCCATGAGCAGCAGGAAATCGTCCGGAAACTGGTGGCCAAGAAGCTCGATCTGGCCAAATTCCATTGAGGCGCATCCCATGACCAAAAGCTGCTTTAAAAATCCCCCTCCGGTTGTCGATCTGGCCAAGCTCACCGGCACCCTCATCGTGGTCGAGGGGCCCGATTGCTCCGGCCGGACCACCCACGTGCGCCTGCTGTCCCAGTGGCTCGAGCAGAAGGGGTACGCGGTGGCCCAGGTGGGGCTGAAGCGGTCCGAGCTGGTCTCCAAGGAGCTCGACCAGGCCATGGAGGGAAACGTCCTCAGTCCGCGGACGATGTCGCTGTTCTACGCCACCGATTTCTACGACCAGTTCGAGAACAATATCATCCCCGCGTTGCGGGCCGGCTACATCGTGCTGGCGGACCGATACATCTTCACACTGATCGCCCGGGACATCGTTCGGGGGGCCAACCCCGAATGGCTGGAGTCGCTCTATTCCATGGCGATCGTTCCCGACGCCGTCTTTTACCTCTTGGCCTCCTCGGCCGCTCTGGCGGAACGCACGCTCACCGCCTATTCCCGGCTGGATTACTGGGAGTCCGGGATGGACATCGGCCACTCCCGGGACTGGTTCGACAGTTTTATCTGGTACCAGCGCCGGATGCGGAACGAATTCAAGAAAATGCAACAGAAGTACGGCTTCCAGCCGATCAACGCCAATCGCACGGTCGCCGTGGTGCAGCGGGAAATCCGGACCCACGTGGAAAACCTGCTCAAACACGCCAGCGTCAGCTGACAGGAGGTGCGCCGGTGAAAAAGCAACAGAAGCCCAGAAAGCAGCCTACTGAGGGAGCCGCATCTCCAAAGCCGGAATCCCCCATTGCCGAGAGGCGGCGGAAAAAGGAAAAGATCGCCGCCGAGATCGTCAAGGAGCTGCTCGGACTCCGCTCCGTGACCCAGGAGGTGATCGACCAGCTCGAAATCCGGCTGGGCGCTGAAATGGCCGACCTGATCCGGATCTTCGGGAACGAGGAAATCGCCGGGGAAAAGCACCCGCTGCCTCCCGCCCAGGTGGAGGCGCAGCTTCTGGCCCGCCTCAGGACGATGAAAGTGAAACCCCGGAAAGGACGGCTCAAGGACTTGTACCGCATCGCCGAGGTCCTGTCCGAGATCCGGTCCGTGTTGGAGAACCCGCCCACCAAGGGCTCGAGGAGGAAGTGATGCGCATTGCCTTCCTGTCGGACATCCATGCCAACCTGCCGGCGCTGGCGTCGGCGCTGGAGTCGGCCCAGCGGCACCAGGCAAACCGGATCGTCGTGGCGGGCGACGTCATCGGCAGCGGACCGCATCCGACGGAGGTGATCCGCATCCTTCGGGAGATGCGCGCTGAAGTGATCCGCGGCAACGTGGAGCGGCGCGTCCTGCGGTACCGGGAGCGGCCCAAGGCGCTGAAACGGGCGCTCAAGAAAGGCGCAAAAGGCCACCTGGCCTGGACCGCCGCCCAACTGGGCGAGCCGGAGTGGGAGTGGCTTCGGTCGCTGCCACAGCAGTTGCTCCTCCCGGTGGGGGAACTGCAGGTGCTCGTCGTCCACGGGAGCGCGCAATCAGACGACGACTACATCTATCCCAGCGTCACTTCGGAGGGCCTGCGGGGCATGTTGGGGGACGCGCGGCCCGACATGCTGGTCTGCGGTCACTCGCACATCCCTTTCATCAAGGTGGTCGGCGGGCTGAGGGTCCTCAATTGCGGCAGCGTCGGCCGGCCCGTCGACGGGGATCCCCGCGGTTCCTACATCATCGCGAATTTCACCCGGTCCAGGGAGCCCCACGCCACCATCGTGAGGTTCCACTACCCCATGGACGACCTGTTGGCCGACGTGGAGCGGCGGAAGGTGCCCTTCCAGGTGGGGGAGGAATACGTCAAGGGGATCAAACGGCGCGGTGTCTGAGTTGGCGCCCTGCCGCCGATGTCCGGGGAAGCCATGCCGACAGAAAGCCTTCTCCTGACCATGCCCGAGGGAATGGCGGAATCCGCCGTGCTGGAGCGGCTGGCGGAGGCCGGCTATCGCGCTTCTTCGAGCGGCAGCGAAAACCTGGAAATCCTGTACGTCGATACCCAGGGCGGTGCGCTGTACCGGGCGGGGGTCCGGCTGCGGCACGTCCTGCCGCACCCGCGTTGGCAGTGGTGGCGGGACGGAATGCTTCTGGAGGAAGAAGCGGGCGCCCCGCAGCGGCCCCCCCTGCCGCCGCCGGGGAAGATCTCCGCCGGCCGGGCGGTGGCCCCGGCCCGATTGCTGCCGCTGCTCAAACTGAAGATTTCCAAGCGCAATCTCCGGTTGAAGGAACCGGCGGGGAGCCACTTGCGGTTTTCATTCCTCCGGCTGCGGTGCGCGCGTCCTCACCGCCATGGTGTGGCGGAGGGCACCGTCCTGGTGCAGGCGCCTCTCCAGGGGACTGATCCCAGGCAGCTGGAAAACCTCCGCGCGTTCCTGACCGGTTGGGCCGGCCTTTCCGTCGCCCGAAAAGACCTCCTCGAGATCGGCCTGGAGCGGCTCGGGCTGCCCCTGCCGGGGGCGCCGGCGCCTCCCCATCTGCAGCTGGCGCCTTCGGACACGATCCAGGAGGCCCTTCGGAAGATCCTGGGCCGGCAGGTCTTCAAGATCCGGGCCAACCTGGAGGGCGCCATCCTCGACCTGGACCCGGAATTCGTCCATGACATCCGGGTCGCCACGCGGCGGGCCCGCTTCGCCCTGCGCCTCTTCCGGGACGTGCTGGGGCAGGGTGAGGCGGACAGCCTGCGGGAGGCGCTGCGCTGGCTCACCGGCGCGTGCGCCCCGGTCCGCGATCTGGACGTGCTGACGGCGGCCCTCCGGGAACATCCCGCCCTGGGACAGACGCCCCTCGGGATGGACCGGCTGGTCGGGATGCTGGTCCCGCTCCGCGAGCGGGCCCGCTCGGAAATGATCGCCGTGCTCCAGTCGGAGCGTTTCTCCCTCCTGCTGCGGGAGGTGGAGGAGGCCCACGCGAAACCGCTGCCGGACGCCGCCGTCGGGGTCCCGGTCTCCAGGATCGGCCCACGATGGATCCGCCGACGCCTGAAGAAGGTGCGCAGGGAAGGACTGTCGCTCGGGTCAGGGGAGCACGAGCCGCAGGCCCGGGACCTGCACCGGCTGCGGATCGCATTCAAGGGACTCCGGTACACCTGCGAGTTTTTCCGGGAGATCCTGCCCGGGGAGGAGCTGGGACCAGTGCTGGGCCTGCTGGTGGGCTACCAGGACTGCCTGGGGAAGTTCCAGGACGCCCAAGTGGCGCTGGACAAGCTGGAGACGCTCGCCCGGGAACGCTGGCAGGCGTCCCCACCGGCGTTGGAAGAAGTCCTGTCCCTGGGCGCGGCGATGCACGTCTTCCGGGAGCAGGCCGTCCGGAGCCGGACGGACTTTCTGGCGCGATGGCCGTCGTTCGACGCGGATGTGAAGGATTTCCTGGGCGTCCTACGGGAGATGATCCACGAGGCTTCTCCTCCGGGCGGGGGGGATCCGCCCGCCGACCCGCAGGGCTGAGGGAGTCAGTCCGCGGCAGACGCCGGAGCGGCCGGATCGCTCCGACGGGCCAGGAGCCGCCGGTTGGCGCGCCTGACGTAAAGGTCCTGCATCCAGTTCAGCAGAGGCACTTCGAACATTCCCGCAAAGAAACGGCGGCGGAGCCGGAACGAGTTCCAGCGACTGTACACGTGGTAGAACGCCATCACCAGCGGACTCAGGAACCGGTTGCCGAACCGCTCGAAAGCCCGCCGGTCGAAGAAGCGGCTCATGACGTTCAGGCGGTTCAGGAACGTCATCTGGCGCCGGGACAGGAACGAGTGCCGCGCCTCCACCCAGTTGTAATCCGCCCACGCCTCGAGTGTGTCGGGAAAATTCGCCAGGCCGGCGTCGAGGCACTTCTGGTAGAGCTCGGTCCCCGGGTAGGGCGTGAAGATCCCCAGGGGGGTGACGCTGGCGTGGGGATTCTCCGCCAGCAGCCGCCGCATCAGGTCGACCGTGTCCAGGACCTGCCGGTCAGTTTCCCCCGGGAAGCCGGCCATGAAGCTGTACTTGGCGTGGATCCCCGCCGCGGCCAGCTTCCGGTTGGCGGACAGGACCTGCGCCACGGTGAAATCCTTGTGGATCAGGTCGAGGATCGCGTCGTTGCCCGATTCCACCCCGATCAGGAGCTCCCGGAATCCCGCCTGCCTCAGGCGTTCCAGGAGGCCGGGATCGGCCCGGTCGATGAAGTCCACCCGGCAGCTCACCTCGAAGGAGAGAGGCAGGGGTTCCGCCTCGAGCAGCTCCAGCAACCGCGTCACCCGGGCCCGGTTCCCGAAGAAGTAGTCGTCATAGAAAAAGATGGACCGCACGCCGAACGCGCGGTGCAGGTGGATGATCTCCGCGTGGGTGCGCTCGGCGGACATGGCCCGGTACTTCCTGTGGTTGAAGAGCAGGTTGTAGCAGTAGCCGCAGCGGTGGACGCAGCCCCGGGACGTGCAGAGCTGGAGTTGGGGCTCCCGGAGGATGTGGCCGATGGTGATGTAATCTCGCACGTTCAGGAGCTCGTACCGCATGCGCGGCAGGCGGTCGAGGTCGTCGATGAGAGGACGGGGCGGGGTGCGCTCCAGCCGGTCCCCCCGCTTCAGGATCAGTCCGGGTACCCGGCCCGGATCGTGACCCTCGGCCAGGCAACGGGCCAGATCCACAACGGTTTCCTCCCCCTCGCCGCTCGCGATGAGGTCCACCAGGGGATGCCGGAGGGTGGTTTCGGGCACCAGCGTCGGATGGACTCCGCCCCACACGATCGGAATGCCGGGGGCGGTCGTCCGGATGATCCGTGCCGCGGCCAATCCGCCGCGGATCTGGAAGCCGGTTTTAGCGGAAATACCGGCAAACAGGAGGCCGGGTGCGGCGGCCGCAGCGACGGCCGCGGGGAAATCCGGCGTGACCCGCTCATCGACGATCACCGGTCGGAAGCCGGCCGCGTCGAGCACGGTGGCCAGCGACAGCACACCCAGCGGTAGCCCGACGTTGATCCCATAGACATCCTGGCCCGTCCGCGGGAAGACGAGCAGGACACGGCGGCGGTCCGCTCTCACGGCCGGCCTCCGCGGCGGAAGGGAAGACGGGCAGGATGGGGCAGCATCGCCTCCTTCATCTCGGGTTCTCGAAGAGGGAATTCCGCGAGAGGCGACTGATCTTCTCGAACAGGGGGATGAGCTTGCGGACTCGGAAGCTGTCCACCAGGAAGCTGCCGACGATGAGCGGCAGGCGGGGCTTGGCGGCCCGGCAGTTCGTGCACTCGGGGAAGGCGGACACGTCGCCCCGGACATGGGCGGCCCGCATGGCCCGGATCCGGTCGTTGTTCCAGATGTCCAGGAGGCGCTCATGCCGGACGTTTCCCAGCGGCTGGGCCTGCCAGGCGTGGCAGCAGGGATAGACGTCGCCGTTTTCCTCGACATAGATGGGGCCCTGCCACAAGTAATGGCAGGGATTCAGTTTCTGTTTCTTCGGCGGATCGTCCGAGGGGATGCAGACGTCGTCGACGCCAATCTCATCTTCCTTGATCCGGACCTGGTCCACGCCGGGGATCCGCCACATCGCGTGGAAATCCCCGATCTGGTGCTGGTTTTCCGGCAGGCGGACCATCTGCACGGTGACGTGGATGGGTGACTTCCGCTCCTGCTTTCGCCGCAGGAATTCCAGGATGTTCCGCCGGGTGGCCTCGAAACTGGCACCCTGGCGGTATTTCTCGTACACGTCCGCCGTGGCGCCGTCGAAGGCGAGGATGAGGGAGTCGAGCCCCGACTCGAACAGATCGTCCAGCTTCTCTCCGCGCAGCAGGGTCGCGTTGGTGGAGAAGCCCGTGCGGAGCCCCTTGGACTTGCAGTAACGGACCAGGTCGAAGATCTGCGGATTCAGCAGGGGTTCGCCGCCTCCCTGGGGAATGACGAACTCGAAGAACGGCGCGCCCTCGTCCACGATCTTCCGGAACAGCCCGATCTCGATGTCCTGGTTGGCGAACTCCGTGATGGCCCGCGGGCACATCGGGCAGTGCAGGTTGCAGCGGGAGGTGCTGGAGACGATGGCCGAGAGGGGCAAACCCCGGCAAACGGTTTTATGCAGCAGATAGCTCGCCAGCAGGTAGAGCCGTCGGGATGTCTTCTTGTGACGATTGTAGATCATTCTGGTTCGCCCCGCGGTTCAGGCGGGGAAGTGGGCGCGAGGCTGCGGCGAGGATTTCAAGCCGGCATCCACAGGACGAAGAGCTGATCCAGCACCAGGTCCCCGTACCGGAGCGGAAATCCGTAGTCCTCGATCTGGTTGGAACGGAAGTCGATCCTCCCGGCCACGTGCTGCACTTCCTGCCAGACCTGGCGGTGGAAGCTCTCAAAATCCTCTTCGACGTCGTTTCCGGGCACGGGGGTGAACAGGGGCCTGTACGCGGCCGTCACCTTGACGTTCAGGAAAAGCCGGGCGAGGGCGTCCCGGGTGTTGTTGGTCATCGTGCGGTACGCCGAAAGGATCCTTTCGGATAGGGGGTCCTCTTCGACGGAAGAGGGCATCTGGCGGCCGGTCCTCTGCACGAGGCCTTCCAGCTTGCGCTCGAATTTCAGGCGGATCCGGTCCAGTTCCTCCTTGGATTCCTGCCGGAGCTGGTATTCACACCGGTCCATGAACTCCTCCCGGGACTCTCCGGGTTGTGAATAAAATCCGGTGGCGGGATTGTGGAAAAGTCGAATGCGGTGGTGGCGGAGGACCGAGCGGATGGCAGTTTCCTTCAGGTGCTTCAGGCCCGCGTGGTCGATCTGCTGGGAGGGCGCTTCCATCCGGATCCCACCGGGGAGCGGGCGGAGCAGGGGACGGTCAAGGGCCGGCATCATCTCCGGCGGCCATTCGGAGTCCGGTCCGATGTCCAGGAGCGGCGCGGCGACAAGGATCTGGCCGGAGCATTTCGACTTGGACCGCTGGTCGTAAGTGTCGTAGTGGAAGTCGTAGCCCAGCATCGGCCGGGCGGCGGTCCCTGGCCGCGAGGGAGGATCGCCGTAGAAAAACACAGGTAAAGAAAGTTGTTCCAGCGGGTGATTCTGCATGGATGACCTGTTTTGGATCCAGCCTGTTCACGAATCTTCGCAGCGCCGATTCGCGACTTCAGATTCTACTAAATCCCCCGGATTCTGCAATCAGTTTCTTCCCGGAGGGGGATTCCCTTGGTTCCGGCCCCCCCCTCCGCCGTTGCCGACGCGGTCTCTTCCCCCCAGGAGGATCTCCGCCAGGGAGAGGTCGAGCGGGTTGGAAACCTTGATGTTCTCCGGAGAACCGGCCACCGTGTGCACCGCGCGCCCGCATTCCATCACGAGGCGGGCGTCATCGGTGGCGCTGGTCACTCCCCGCGCGAGCGCCCGCCGATGGGCCTCCAGAATCCAACCGAAGTGGAAGGCCTGGGGCGTCTGGATGCTGCACAGCTGTTCCCGCGGCGGGAGTTCCGTGATCTTCCCCTCCCGGGTCCGGGCGATGGTGTCCACGACCGGGATGGCCGCGGTCACCGCGCCGGCAGACTGGCAGGCCGCGACGCACCTTCCCAGAAGGGCCCGGTCAGCCAGGCATCGCGCGGCATCGTGAATCAGAACGATGTCGGAATCGGCCAGGCGGTTGCGGAGGCGTTGCAGCACGGCGTAGGAAGAGGCTTGCCGGGTGTCACCCCCCTCGACGACGGTCACCCGGTGGATCCAGCCATTCTGCTCCAGCAGCTCGGCCAGCGCGGCTTTCCACTCCGGGTGGATGGCGACGACGACTTCGTGGAAGAGGGCCGAGCCCAGAAAAGTGTCCAGAGTGTGCGCCAGGATCGGTTTTCCCTGGATCTCGAGGAACTGTTTGGGGACGGGAGCGGAGATGCGACGTCCGATGCCTCCGGCGAGAATCGAAGCCGCGACCATCATTGAAACCTCCAGGTTCAGCCTCTATAATGGCCCAGAATGGTTAAAGGACTATAATGAAGCCACCCGGGGATGTAAAGCGAAAACTCCCGCCGTATTTCGCGGCCGGAATTCTCCTTGTGCTGTTGTCCCTGTATTTCGGCCCGGTCCTGACCGGGCCGAAATCCCTCTACGCCCGGGACCTTTTCAATTTCCACTATCCGCTGTGGTCCTTGACAGCTGATTCTCTGCGGCAGCTTCACATCCCGTGTTGGAATCCCCTGAGCAATTTCGGCCAGAGCGTCTCCGGGAACCCGAATTACCTGGTCTTCTATCCCTTGGCCTGGATCCGGGCGGTGATCGAACCCGTCCGGGCGCTGAATCTTTTCATCGTGATGCATTTGTTCCTGGGGGGGCTGGCGGCATATTTCCTGCTCCTCCGCTGGCGCATGGGGCGGGTGCCGGCGTTCTTCGGGGCGGCTTTCTACTGTTTTTCCGGCGTGTCCCTTTCCCTGACCTGCATCCTGAACCTGATGCCGTACGTCCTGCTGGCGCCGGCGCTGCTGCTGGCCCTGGAGATCGCCCTGTCCGCCGGGTCGCGGTTCCGGGGCATCGTCCCGCTCGCGCTCGTTGTCGCTGCGCTGTGGACGGTGTTCGAGCCCATCATGGCGGCCGGGCTGGCGGCCATTTCCATGTTCCGCTTGGGCTCTGCCTGGAAACACCGGAGCAGACGGCCGGAAACCGCCCGCCGGCTACCGTGGATCGGCGCGGCCTTCCTGGCCGGGGCGCTGGTGGCCGCCCCGGCCATCGTGGAAGGCTACCGGCTCCTCGGCCAGACCTTGCGGGGCGAGAAAGCGGCCACTACGGACCGGGCGTATTGCCAGCACCCCCTGCTGACCCATTCGTTCTGGATCTCCAACCCCTTTGACCTGAAATTTAACTTGCAGCGGAACTTCAGCGGCCAGCAACTCACCGGCGGGAGGTATCCATATTTCTTCTCCATGTTCATCGGCATGGGGACCCTCGTGCCGATCTTTTGCGCGTTCTGGGGGCCGCGCCGGCGCCTGGCCTGGGCGCTGTTGGGCGGGGCCGCGGGATTCCTGGCGCTCTCCTGGGGAGGGTATCTGCCGGTCGCCGGCGACCTGATCCAGGGAATGCCGCTGTTGAAATGGGCCCGCTACACGCAGAAGTACATATTCTTCGTGCAGGGATTCCTGCTGGCCCTGGCGGCGCTGGGGCTCCAGCAGCTCCGGATCCATGTCCGTCCGCTGTGCTCCGGAAAACCGCTGCGACTTCTGGCGGTCGTCATTGCCGTCCTCTCCGTGGCCGCCGGTCCGTGGGCGATGCCCGGCAGCCGCTGGGGTCCCCTGTTCCCGCTGTCGCTGGTTTGCGTGCTCGTCTCCCTGTGGCTGGTCCTGCGTTCCGACGCGAGTCCGCGCGCCGGTCCGCTTGCCGCCGTCCTGATCGGGTGCGTGCTCCTGTTCGAGATCATGGCGGGAAACCGGTTTGCGGTCCCGTCGTGCGACCGAGGATTCTTCGACCGGCAGGCCCCGGTGCTGGAAGCCGTCGGCCGGCGGGGCGGTTCGGCCGGGGATGGCCGGGTCGCGATGGATTCCCCGATGCCCGACGTGGTCTACTACGGAAAGACGGACAGCGACATCTGGATCTATTCGTTCTACAAGATGGCCGGGTATCCGTTCGGCGGCTTCACCAGCGGCACCTTTTATGCGTTCAACGAATCGTTCGACCGGATGGATCTGGCCCTCCTGACCGGTTTGCGCCGCGCTTTCGACAGCTTTCCGCTCGATCTGCGGGTGAGGCTGATGCAGCGGTTGGGAGTGCGTTATTGCATCTCGCCGCGAAAGCTGGCCCACCCCGACCTGGCATTGCTGGGTGTCTACCCGACCGGCGCCAACTATCAGTCGGCCCTCTTCGAAGTCCGGGGCGGGGAGGGGCGGGTGACGATCGCCTCCCGCCATGCCTACGCCCGGAGTGACGCGCATTCCGTTGCCTTGCTGTTGCAGAAACCCGGGAACACGGTCTATATTGAACCGGACGCGGGTCTCGAAAGCGGGGTCCCAACAGGAGGGGGAGGAAGGGATGGAGAATCCCAACGGATCTCCATCGATGACAGGGGGGACACCGTCCGGATTGACATTCGGGAGTCCGAGGGGGGGATCCTCGTGCTCCGGGACGCCTTCTATCCGGGATGGCAGGCTTACGTCGACGGACGGGAAGTGGCCGTCCGGAAGGCGGATTTTTTCTTCCGGGGGGTCCCTCTGGAGCCGGGCGACCATCGGGTGACTTTCCGGTATGATCCGGTTTCCCTGAGGATTAGCCGGTGGGCTTCTCTTCTGGCGATTCTGCTTCTTGCCGGGACGGCCGTGGCGCCGCGTCGTCTTCCGGGGCGCCGGCTTCCGGAGTGAATCCGTACGTTCCCCTCACCAGGTAGGGCGGGCGCCGCTTGACCTCTTCGTAGATTCTCCCGAGGTACTCGCCCAGGATCCCCAGGGAGATCAACTGTACGGCCCCGAGAAACAGGATGCTGAGGAGGGTGGAGGTCCAGCCAGGGATGGCTTCCAGGGAGATGAACTTCTTGTAGAGGACCACGGCGGTGGCGGCCACAGCCAGGAGCGCCGAGCAGGCCCCGAGCACCGTGGCGACGCGCAGCGGGATCCGGGAAAAGGAGAAGATCGCGTCCAGGGCCAGTTTCAACAGCTGCATCCCGGAGACGCGGGGTGGGCCGTCGGAACGCTCGTCCCGCTCCACCTCGACGCCGGTTTGGGTGAAGCCGGCCCAAGCCCGCAGGCCGGGCAGGTAGCGGTTGCGTTCCGGAAGCTGGACCAGGACGTCCACGACCTTGCGGTCCAGCAGGCTGAACAAGCCGGCATCCCGGGGGATGTTCACTTCCGAGAGACGGGCGAGCATGAGGTAGAACACGGCGAACAGAAGCCGCTTGGGCAGCCATTCCTTCCGCTTCTTCCGGACGGCATAGACTACCTGGGCGCCCTTCTCCCACTGATCCAGGAGCAGGGGGATGGCTTCCGGCCGGTCCTGCAGGTCCGTGTCCATCATGATCACGCAATCTCCTGAGGCGTGGTGCAGGCCGGCGAGGACGGCGCTCTGGTGGCCGAAGTTGCGCGACAGGTCGATCAGCCGGATGTCCGGGTGCGACTGAATCTGTCCCAGAAGGCAGGACCTGCTGCCGTCTCGGCTCCCGTCATTTACGAACACCAATTCGAACTGATAGGGCAGCGTCCGGATCACCTGGCGGAGCCGGTCGTGAAGGACGGGAAGATTCCGCTCTTCGTTGAAGAATGGCAGGACGATGGACACTAATTTGGGCATAAATGCGATCCGTGCGGAATTTCTGTCGTTCCCGACCCGGCGGAGTGTCCGCCGCGGCTATTCTATCAAGGTGGGGCGGCGATGAACAGGTCTCTTCGCCGGCAGGCGTCCAATCGCAGCAGCGGGACCCCGTCCTTCTCGAGAATCCAGACCGGTTGGGACTCCTTCCCGAACTCACGCAACCGGGGGAGGACGGAGGCTTCCCAGAAGGGGATGTTCGGCCGGGCGTAGAACAGGATGAAATCGGCCTGCTGGAGGGACTCCGCGGGGGTGAAGGTGATTTTTTGAAGTTTGATCATATGCCGGAAGTATAGATTCGTTGGACTGATCGGGAAGAACACCCGACAGCCGTAGCAGTGTTCGTTGATGTGACCGAGGGCTTTGTCATTCAGTACGTCCCACCAATAATTGACTTCAAAACCACGGCGCGCGGCACCAGGCAATCCCCCGATCAAAGGATTGAAATAGGAAAGTTCGAACGGGTGGATGGAGATGCTCTCGCCGACGTTCCAACACAGAAGAACGGTCAGGAGCAAACCAGTGCAAATGCTGCCGCATCTATTCAATGGAGAGCCTTTGACGGATGACGATATTTTTTTGAAACAGAACTGGATCCCCACAACGACAAAACAAATCGCAAATGGGAAACCTGGGATGAGATACCGCTCCATGTCATTTGTCGGGCTCGTTGGCAGCATGAGAAGCAGGATGGGAGAAAACAAGCCTACAATGATCAGGATCCATCTGGAATCCACGTGGAACAGGCGTTGTCGCCAAGCCGAGAAGAATCCGATTGTTCCGAGGAACAAATGAAGCAGGGGTGTGGTGATGGCCAAGATTGCGAGAGGAAAGTAAAAAGGGCCGCGGTAGAGATAGAATACACCGTTAAAAAAGACGGTGAATGGCGCCGTTTCTTTCCAATGCGCATTGAATGCAATGAATTGACGCGCGCGCGAGATGGGCGAAAACCACCAATCAGGATTCAACAACAGGAACACAATGCCTGCGATCAAGATCAATAGAAAGATCTTCATGCAGGCTTTCTTCCAAGAAGTCCTATTCTCTGCCAGGACGACGCACAGCAACGGGATTGAAAGTAATATTCCGGTAATTTTCAGGCACGCCAGAAAGCCCAGAAGAAGAGCACAGATCCAAAAGTGCCGGGTCGAGAAGAGTTCGTGCAGGCACATTGTCAGAAGAGTGAGACAGATGACCAACGGAATATCAGTGGCTGCAAAATGACAATGAGCAAAGAACCGTGGCAGCAGGTACAGGAGTGCGAGTGAAATTGCAGTCCAGAGGATCTGCCGCCGGAAAACCCAATGAAAAAAAAGAGTGAGACAGAGAGACAATCCAAGGATCGTCAACCAGCGGCTTTGATAAAAAGGATCGTCCTGCCAGAAGATCGTAGATTGCGCAAGTAGATACAGCCATTTCATTCCGGATGGATGGACATCACGCCGGTCTGCCCCCCAGTGTTTCTCGATCTCTTTCGCTTGGAAGGCCTTGTCAAGAGACAGGGCGGTCCATTGCCGGACTTCCTCAGCGGCAGTCAAATAGATGGGTTCATCGAAAGTGACTCCATATTCGGGAACGGTAATCACTAATAGAACAATCTGAATTATCAGGAGTAACAGGAGAAGTCCGTATTCCTTGGAGATGATCTGCTTTGCGCGACCCGTGAGAGAAGCCATGGGAGCATCCTAAGAGAAGGCTGTGGACGTGTCAATCTGCTTGTTGTACTGAACTTATTCAAGGGTAACACGGAAGCAAGATGTCGCATGAAGCGGGTTGCATACACAGGGTGGGCCATCTATACTGCATTCATCTGCCCTTCGTTCCTTATCCTATGAACGCTTGGGAACGAAACAGGAAAGTCCGGACTCGATGCAATTCAGACTATCGACCAGCGCCATCGGACCATGGCTGCTCGCCTGCGGATGCGGACTGGCCCTGTTGCTCGCCGTCTGGGTGAGGTTCCTTCCTGCGGAAAGGGCGGCGAGCCCGGCTGTGTTCCGGACGGATTCCGCGTTCCATCTCCGCATGTTGTCGTACATGATCAGTGAAGGGAAGCTGCCGGAAGACGATCCGCTCTTCTGGCGGGAGCCACCCAGAAAACTGTCCAGCATCGGTCCGCCGAACCTGTATATTTTAACCGCGGCGGCATTCCGCTGCGCCTGGATCCCGAATCCCGGGCCGGACGACTTCGTCCGGCTGTTCTTCTGGTTCAACGCCTTGTGTGGCGCACTCCCTGTGGTGGCTTGCGGCTGGGTGATGTGGGAGGTCTCCGGGGGGAAGCGGACCGAGACGTTTCTGGGGATGATCCTCTGCGCGGTAGCCTCCCCGATGGTCCTACGGTCTCACGCGGGGATATTCCGGCACGAGACCATCGCGGTGGGCCTGCTGCTGGTGTTCGCCGGCATCCTGTTCCATGGCCTTCGCTGCGGGAGCCGCCCGTTCTGGAATTGGATGGCCGCCATTTGCCTGTATGTCGGCATGGGTTTCTGGCGCCTGTTCCCTTTCCTGGCCGCGCTGGTCATGCTGGGGGTCCTGGCCGTCGAGTTTCTATCCGAAGACACCCGCCGCATCCGATCGATGATCGACCTCTCCGCCCTCGGTTGCCTGGTGGCTATGGCTGCCTATGCCTTTTACCGGACGGATCCGCTTCCAGCGGCCATGTTCTGCCTGCCGGTCCTGGCCATGCCCTTCCTCCAGCGACTGATCCGGTTCCGGTGGATATCCGCATGGGGAGTGAAGCTCCGCGCCCGGAAGGGGATGCTGCCGGCCGCCTGGATCGCGCTCATCATTGCCGGATCCCTGGCTGTTCCCGCGCTCCGTGTCCGCTGGCTGGCGGTTTTCTCCTCCGCTCCTTTGCCTCTGACCGGCGCGACGTTGTACGGCATGCTGGTGGAGGAGCTGGCGCCGCTTCCGCTCCGCGAGGCTTTTACCGCGGGATTTTTCCTGTACCTGCCCGTCCTCCTGGCCGCCGCCTTTTTGTTGCGCGGCCGTTGGAAGCCGTCGGGCCCGTACCGTGCCGCCGCCGCCGGGCTGCTGATTTTCATGACTTTGACCGTGTTGTTCCTCCGCTTCGTCTCCCTGGCATTTCCCTTCCTGATCGTGTGCCTGGTGCCGGCGGTCTCCGGAGCCATCCAAGAGTGGAAAGAAAGACGGCCCCGCCTGTTCGGCCGGGTGAATGCCGCCGCCCTCGTCATCCTGCTCCTCGTTCCGGCACTGGGATTCTATGTGCGGGAAGACCTCCGGCTGGCGGAGTATCTGCTGCTCCCGGACCGCGAACAACTGGCGGCTTATGAATGGCTGAGGGCGAATGTGCCCGCCGACGAAAACGTCGTTTGCGACTGGTCCCATGGGTACGAAATTCAGACCTATTCCGGACGGCGGACCGTGATGGACGGGTACCTGGAAGACCCCCGGAACAGGGCCCGGATCCTGGGGCTGCTGCGCGTGTTGCTGTCGGCCGATGAAGCGGAGTTGATCCGGTACATGAGGCAGCACCACGGGAACTACCTGCTGTTGGATCGGGCATACCTGTTCCCGGCCTGCCGCCGGCTCAACCTGCCATGGCAAGACTGGTTTGAATTCCAGGCGCATGAGCGATATAGCAGGCTCTCCCTGAAGCCGACGCGGGAGCGGAACAATTACCTCAGATGCTTATTCGATCCCACCGGCCTGAGGAGTTTCCAACTGGTTTTCCATTCGGGGAACTACATCGTGCTTCGCCTAAAGCCAGCGCGTTGATCCCGCCATTTCCCCTGGAATGACGGGAACTCGCTGGGTTTCCCCGTTGTTTCTTCCCGCTGGCCGTTTGGGTCCGATGGCCCGACCCTCTGCTCTCGGGGACAAAAAAAAAGGCGAACCGTAAAGGTTCGCCTTTTCCAGTCTGAAAGTGATTTCTAGTTGACCGGGGAGCCGTTCTGGAAGTGGACAACCATGGAATGGTTGATGTAGAAGTTCGGGTTGGCGGTGTCATCCGCGATACCGGTCACCGTGAAGAAGGTGGTCGTGGCCGTACCATTGAAAGTATAGCCATCGAACGCCCCGGTGCCGCCACTGAACCGGGCATCCAGGAAGCCCTGGGTGGCCAGGTTGGCCAGAGTGCCGTAGGCGCGGTTGGTCGCCTTCGAGGAATACGCCACTTCGGCCGACGCGATGTTGCGCAGGCTGGCCTGGGCGGCGGTCGCCTGGGCGGCTCTCTTGGACTCCAAGAGGCTGGGCACCGCGATGATCACGATGATGCCGATGATCACGATGACGATCAGCAACTCGATCAACGAAAAGCCTTTGTTCATACGATCCTCCTTTAAGGATTTAAAATGCCGGCAGAATAGATGCAAACAAGATGCCAGAAAAGTCCCGCCCTGGAGCTTGAAAAAGACATGGAAACACAGGGGAAACACGTCCTATTCATACACCCGCTCTCAAAAAATGTCAACCGGGATGACAAAATATGGTAATCAGCGGAAGGATTGTGCAGAACCGTCAAGTTCGTACACCGCAAATCCGTTGGCCTGGAACAGCAGACGGTTCGATTGGAAAAAAGCCACTGCCAGGGGAAACTTGTCCGGTTTGTCGATATAGAGCAGAGGATCAAACAGGAGGTCGGTGCGCACGAGGAGGTGGGTGGTTCCCGTCGCTCTGAATTTCAGGGCGAGCTCCTGCGGGCGGTGGCAGGATTCCAGCCATTGGTGGAACGTGTAATCTTCGATCACGTAATCGGCCCGGTAATCCCGCTGCAAGTAGAAATTCTCGTTCCCCGTCAGCATCACCCAGATTTTCGCGTCTCTCGGGAGCCGTTCATTGATGAACTTCTGGCAGGAGTAAACCGGCAGCGCGCCAGTCAGGTAAGCCTCCCGGTCGATCCAGCCGGTGAGGTCTCGGGTAACCGGCCATCTGGACCGGACCGCCGGGCCGAGCACAGCCAGATTGAAGGCGAGAACCCCCGTCAGGAGAGCGCCGGCCAGGATCTGCCGAAGGCGCGTCGGCGGTCTGTCGAAACAGGAGTCCAGGAACAGGAGCAGGACGACCGGAACGATGGGCAGCAGGAACCGGGCCTGGCGCAGTGAATAACTCCAGGCCAGGCTATAGGCCAGGACCAGAGCGAGAAGGAAAAATCGCGATGGGGCCGGCCTTCCGGCCAGAAAAAACGCCGCGGCCCCGAGCAGGAGGAATGGGCCGATCACCCCGTCGAACAGCTCCGGCTGCTCCAGGACCGGATTGAACGCCACGGCCGGGAGATTGACGACGCGAAGCGCCGGCGGTACGGTTTGGTTCCCATATTGGCGGAGAAGCCCGTTGACGAGGGCGATCTCGTGCGCCGTGCTCCAGGAACCGCTCCTCGTGGGAATGATCTCGGTGAAGAAGGGGAAGACCGGATTCCCGGTGGCGACCAGGTTCCGGATGAAATAGGGGGCCGACGTGATCGTTGCGGAGATCAGAAAGAGGAGGCAGGCTTTGATCAGGTCCCGCCAGGAGAGCTTGTAGATCAGGACGGTAAGCAGGATGCCCAGCGTAACAATTGCCAGGAAATAGAATCCGGGGTACTTGATGGACAGATAGAAACCGCCGATGAGCGCCGCCAGCGCCAGGGAGGCCCGATCGCGATGCTTGAAGTAAAGGAAGCAACCCGCGGCGAGGAGGCAGCTGAAATAGGCCCAGGCGACATCGATGTACGCCCAGGTCGCATCAAGGTAAAAGGTCGGGACGGTGACCATGGCGGCGATCCCCAGGAGGAGCGCCGGAGGCCAGTTATTTCTTGCGGAGCAACCGAACGTCTCCACGACGGCGAACACGGTCAGGAGCAGGAAACCGAAGTGGGCGAACTGCGCGGCCGTTGCCGGGAAGATCCCCAGGGAGAAGAGGTACAGCATCTCGATGCCCATGGGGAAGTAACCGTACGTATTGGTGGACAAGGTGAAGCCGTGATGCAACAGGATCTGGCGGGGCACTTCCAGGTGATAGACGAGGCCGTCCCGCGCGACGGGGGGCAGCACCAGCAAGGGCAGGGCGGCCACCGCGATCATGCCCAGGACGCAGATCGTCGTCGCCGAATTCCACGGGCTGCCGGAGTCCCGGCGGAACTCCCGGACCAACCGGAGACACCTGGAGATGCCCGATACGAACAAGAAAGTCCCGAGTGCCCACAGCACGGGAACAGTCATCCATCGCAGCGTAGTGAAGTACAGGAGCAGGGTGGAAAACAGGACGATGCCGGTGCCGATCGAGAATGAATGGCGGATGGCCCGGCTGGGCGCGAGATCGATCCGGAGGGCATGGCGGATGAAGAGCTCGCCCCATTCCATCAGGCCGAGCACCATCACCGTATATAGGATCCACCCCCCGATTCCGAAAAGTAACGTCATACGGCTGGCGCCTCCGAACTAAAAACGAATATCCAGTTTCTGCATCCGGTGGCGGAGGCTGCGGTACGTGATCTTCAGTATCTTCGCCGCCTCGATCTGCACGCCGCCGGACTTCTCCAGCGCCTGCACGATGATTTTTTTCTCGATGTCCTGCAGATAGCGGTCCAGATCCAGGCCGCCCTCTTCCAGCGCGGGCACTTCGGCGGAAGGCGCCGGGGAAACTTCCTGATGGCTGCGGATACTGGAAGGAAGCTGGTCCGCCTGGATCTTGTCCGTCGTTTCCATGGCCACGGCCCGCTCGATCACGTTCTCCAGCTCGCGGACGTTCCCCCGCCAGTCATACCGGAGCAATAGCTCCATGGCCCGGATCGAAATGCTCTCGATGTTCTTGCCCAGCTTCTGATTGAATTTCCTCAGGAAGAAGTTGGCCAACAGCGGGATGTCTTCCCGCCGGTCCCGGAGAGGCGGAAGGTGGATCGGGATCACGGCGATCCGGTAATAGAGATCTTCGCGGAAAGCGCCTTCTTGGATCAGATGCTCGAGGTCCCGGTTGGTGGCGGCGATGATCCGGACATCAATCGGGATTTCGTCGGTGGTCCCCAGCCGCCGGATTTTCTTTTCCTGGATGGCCCGTAGGAGCTTGACCTGCATCGCCGGCGTGGTCTCGGCGATCTCGTCCAGAAAAAGGGTGCCGCGGTGCGCGACTTCGAACAGCCCCTTCTTGGTCCCGACCGCTCCGGTGAACGCGCCCTTCTGGAAGCCGAACAACTCGCTTTCCAGGAGGGTTTCGGGAAAGGCGCCGCAATTGATTGAGACGAACGGGTTCTGCTTCCTCGGCCCCGAATCATGGATCACCCGGGCGACCATCTCTTTGCCGGTCCCGCTTTCCCCCGTCAGCAGGATGGTGCTCTCGTTGGGGGCGATCACCCCGATGGTCTTGTACACCTTGATCATGGCGGGGGAGATCCCGATGATTGCGTGCCTGTTCGCGATGTCGGCATCCGCTTCCGTCTTGTGCGATTTTTGCTGGAACGATTTTTCGGCGGCATTCTGGACGATCTTCTTGAGGTCGTCGACGTCGAACGGTTTGGTGATGTAGTCATAGGCCCCGAATTTCAGGGCGTCGATCGCGCTGTCCGCCGAGGCGTAGGCCGTCACCAGGATGAACAGGATTTCCGGGTACTCCCCGCGGATGTGTTTCAGCAGATCGAGGCCGTTTCCGTCGCCGAGGCGCATGTCGCTGATCACGATCTGGATCGGATTGTCTGACAGGGCGGCATGGGCCTCTTTGATGGAACTGGCGGTGAAAACCTGGAACCCTTCGTCCCGAAACACGAATTCCAGGAGTTCCCTCATGCTCAGTTCGTCATCCACGATTAACAGGTTCACGGCGCCACCTTTCCTTCAAATTCGTTCCGCTGCTTGGGAAACTGGATCTGGATGGATGTCCCTTTCCCGACGGAGCTTTGGACCTCGATTTTTCCGCCATGGTCGTTCACGATCCGGTAGGAGATTGCCATTCCCAGCCCCAGGCCCTTGGGGAAATTGCTGCGGAACGGTTCGAACAACTGCTGCATTTCCTCGCCTTTCATCCCGTGGCCGGTGTCTGAAAAACCGATCATATAGTGCCGGCCGTTGTCCTGGCAATGGATCCTCAACTCCCCGCCGGTCGGCATCGCCTTGACGGCATTGGTGCACAGGTTCCAGAACACCTGCTTGATCTGGTCCGGGTCTCCGCGGAAGGCCATCGACTCGACTTCCGAGGTCAGTATGATTTCCTGGTTGTCCTTCACTTCGGGGCTGTTCTTGAAGAGGAGCAGGGTTTCCTGGAGCAGGGCATACAGGTCGAAATCGCGCGGAGAGAATTTCCGGGTGCTGGCGAACTGCAGGAAATCCGAGATGATGCGGTCCAGGCGGTGCGATTCCCGGAGGATGATCTCCATGAGATGATTCTGCGAAGGATTGAGCTCCAATTGCTTTTTCAGGACCTGGATGGAGCCCACCATGGAGGCCAGCGGATTCCGGATCTCGTGGGCGATCGCTGCGGACAGGTTCCCGATGGCCGCCATTTTTCGCTGCAGCTCGATTTCGTTTTCCATTCGCTTGATCTCGGTGAGGTCCTGGAAGATGATAATGTACCCGACTTCCATAGATCCGCGGATGATGAGGGGGGAAATCGACAGGCCCATGTAGACGGGAGGCGCGGTCCCGGAGCGCAGCCACTTCTCCAGGCGGACCGGCTTGTAGTCCTCGCTGGAGGCCTGGATCTGGGTTCGTTCCGACGGCGAGAGCTGGAACAGGTCCAGGGCGCTGTGGTTCAGGGCGAGCTCCGCCTTCGTGCTCAGGAGGTTGATCCCCGTCTGGTTGATCTTGACGATGGTGAAGTACTTGTCCGTGGTCAGCAGGCCGCTGCGGAGGCTGGCCAGGACCGACTCGTTGTACTCCTTCAGGTCCTGGATGCTGTCGGACTGCTGGGCCATCTTCAGCCGGGTCACCCGCAAGCGGTCGACCAGGAATCCCGTCAGGAGTCCCACGAGGAGGAACCCGAGAAGGTTCACCTCGACGGCGATGATGAACGACTTTACGGTCTCGAGGACGTTGTCGGCCTTGGCGAAGATGAAAAAATAGGTGAATTTGATGGCCAGGAAGCTGAAGCAAATGGCGGCGGAGACGACGAGGATCCCCCCGAAGGACAAGAACAGGCTGGAGTACATGATGATGAAAAGATACAGCAGATAGAACGGATTCTCCGACCCGCCGGTGGAGAACACGATGAAATTGACCAGCAGGAAATCCGAGAACAGGTGGATGACGATGATCATCTGATGGAATGACGGGGGCAGTTTGTTCAGGGCAACGAAGAGGATGTTGACCAGGAGCGCGATGATGAGGACGTAGTAAAACGTGGTGGCCAGCCGGTGCTGCGGGCCGAAGAAATTGGTGAGGTAGATGGTCAGCACGATGATCGCGGTGAGGATGCACCTTCCCCCGATCACCAGGGCGATTTTTCGCTTGAATTCATCCATTTCCGCAACAAAAAACCCTGGAGGGAAGAGCCTCCAGGGTTTTCCTCTTACTCAGGCAGCTTCTTAATGCCCACCGGCGAGTTTGCCGATCAGGGTGAACATGGGCAGGTACATGGATACCACGATCGTGCCGATGGTGACGCCCAGGAAAACGAGCAGCAGGGGTTCCATTAGACTCATGAGGTTGGCCACCGAGCGGTCGACTTCGTCTTCGTAGAATGTGGCGACCCGGTCCATCATGGAGTCCAGCTCGCCGGTCTGCTCGCCCACGTTGACCATCTGGATGACCATGGTGGGGAACTTGCCGCTTTCCTCCATCGGGGTGGTGATATTCTTGCCGGCTTCCACTTCCTTCTGGATTTTTTTAATCGTTTCTTCGTAGACCACGTTTCCGGCGGCCCGCGAGGTGATGTCCAGGCCCTCGAGGATCGGGATGCCGCTGGAGATCAAGGTGCTCAGCGTCTTGGTGAAGCGGGCGATCGCGATTTTCTGCAGGAGGACGCCGATGATCGGGATCTTCAGCAGCATCTGGTCGATGAATTTCCGGCCGGGAGGGGTGTCGTACCACTTCTTGAGCGCGTACGCGATGATGCCGATCAGGATGATGATCAAAATGGCGAAACGCGCGATGAAGTGGGAAGCGTCGATGACGATGCGGGTCAGCAGGGGCAGCTCGGCCCCGAGGCCTTCGAACAGGGAGGCGAAGGTGGGGATCACCAGCCAGAGAAGGAGGAACACCGCAATGAGGGCGACGCTGATGACCACGGCCGGGTAAATCAGCGCGGACTTGATGGAGCTCTTCAGCTTGACGATCTTTTCCATGTAGGCCGAGAGGCGCTTCAGGATGGTGTCCAGGATACCGCCCGTCTCCCCGGCCTGGACCATGTTCACGTACAGCGAGTCGAACACCTTGGGGTGCTTGGCCATGGAATCCGAGAGGGACATGCCGCTTTCCACGTCCCGCTGGATCTGATAGAGGATCTGCTGGAAGCTGGCCTTCTCCTGCTGCATGCCGAGGATCCGGAGGCACTGCACCAGCGGCAGGCCGGAGTCGATCATGACCGCGAACTGCCGAGTGAACATCGCGATGTCTCTGTCGGAAACCTTCTTCTTGATGGTGGGTAGAGTAATTTCCTTGCCCTTTTCCTTGATGCTGAGAGGATTCACCTGCTCGTTCCGGAGCATGGTCATGAGCGCCTGTTTGCTGTGCGCGAAGCGTTCTCCGGAAACGATGGCGTTGGTGACCAGATGCTTTCCTCGATAGACAAATGTAGGCATAGATTACTCCCTCAACGTTGCATTCTCAGACATTCCGGCCCATCGGAGGCTGGGGCCTGGGCTTCCCTAACGGAGTGGCGGCCGAGGACTGCACCACGCCGACGCCCCGCTTGATCAGATCTTCGAGTTCCACCGGATTGGGCGATTTCGTCATGGCCATTTCCAGCGAAATCTGCTTGTTCAGGTACAAGGTGGCCAGGGACTGGTTGAAGGTCTGCATGCCGTGCTTTTCCTGGCCGGTCTGCATGGAGGAATAGATCTGGTGGATCTTGTCCTCGCGGACCAGGTTGCGGATGGCCGAGTTGGGGATCATGATTTCCATGGCCATGACCCGGCCGACACCGCCGAGCTTCGGCAAGAGGGTCTGGCACATGACGCCTTCCAGCACCATGGACAGCTGGGTGCGGATCTGCTGCTGCTGGTGTGCGGGGAAGACGTCGATGATGCGGTTGATCGTGCTGATGGCCGTGTTGGTGTGGAGGGTGGCCAGCGTCAGGTGGCCCGTCTCGGCAACCCGGAGGGCCGCCTCGATGGTTTCGAGGTCGCGCATCTCGCCGATGAGCACGACGTCCGGGTCCTGGCGCAGGATGACCCGGAGGGCGTTGTTGAATGAATGGGTGTCGCTATGGACCTCCCGCTGGTTCACGATGCAGTTGCGGTGGGGGTGGAGGAATTCGATCGGGTCCTCGAGCGTCACGATGTGCTCGTGCCGGTCCCGGTTGATCTTGTCGATCATCGTGGCCAGCGTGGTGGATTTGCCGCTGCCCGTCGGGCCGGTGACCAGAATCAGGCCGCGGGGCTTCTCGCACAGGGTGACGACGATGGGGGGCAAGCCGAGCGCCTCGAAACTTTTGATCTCGAAGGGGATCAGACGAAAGACAGCCGCGATCGCACCCCGCTGGTAGAAGATGTTGCCGCGGAACCGGGACACGTCCTTGACGCCGAAGGAGAAGTCGAGCTCCAGGTTCTCCTCCAGCCGGTGTTTCTGCGCGTCGGTGAGGACGCTGTAGGCCAGCCGCTTCGTTTCCGCGGCCGACTGGGGCGGGAGGTCCAGGGGGCGCAACCGGCCGTCAATGCGGACCTGCGGCGGGGAGCCGGTCGTCAGGTGCAGGTCCGAACCGCCCAGTTCCTTCAATTTCCTAAGAAGCTCGGGTAACGAAACCATCTGCATCCCTCGCTCAATAATAAAGTCTGTGGAAAGTCAGTGTGATTATAGCATTAAGTGCCACAAATGCGACAAGTTTTCAAAAAGTGAGGAGAATCTATGTGAACCGGTCTTAATCCTTGATCGTCTCCCGCACCACCTCTTCAATGGTCGTCACGCCCTCTTTGATTTTCAACAGTCCGCTCTTCCGCAGGGTGATCATGCCTTCCTCGATGGCCTTCCGCTTGATCTCCCGCGCGGAGGCGCCGATGAGAATCAGCTCGGAAATCTCATCGCTGATGGCCATGGATTCGAACAATCCGACGCGTCCCTTGTACCCGGTGCTATTGCAGATGTCGCAACCCGTCCCCTTCAGGACCACCATGTTGTTGGCTTCCTCCGGGGAGAAGCCGATGTCCACCAGCGTCTTCTTCGGGATTTTCTCCTCCGCCTTGCAGTTGGAGCAGACCCGGCGGACGAGGCGCTGGGCGCAGATGAGGAGCAGGCTGTTGGCCACCAGGAACGGTTCAATGCCCATGTTCAGAAGGCGGTTGATGGTCGAGGGCGCGTCGTTCGTATGCAGCGTGCTCAGGACCAGGTGGCCGGTCAGGGCCGCCTTGATCGCGATCTCGGCCGTTTCGAAATCGCGGACCTCGCCCACCAGGATGATATTGGGGTCCTGCCGCAAGAACGACCGCAGGGCCGCCGCGAACGTCAAGCCGATCTGCTCGTGGATCTGGACCTGGTTGATGCCGAAGAGGTTGAACTCGACCGGGTCTTCCGCTGTGATGATGTTGACGTCGGGGGTGTTCAACCGGCTGATTGACGAGTAGAGCGTGTTGGTCTTGCCGCTGCCGGTGGGCCCGGTCACCAGGACCATGCCGTAGGGTTTGAGGATGGCGGCTTCGAAGGTTTTCAGCGATGAGGGCTCCATGCCGAGGCGGGTCATGTCCAGCATCAGCTTGGAGCGGTCCAGGATCCGCATGACGATTTTCTCGCCGTAGATGGTCGGGAGGCAGGACACGCGGAAGTCGATGTCCATCTTCTTGCCGTCGAGCGTCGTCTTGATCTTGATGCGGCCGTCCTGCGGGAGGCGCTTCTCGGCGATGTCCAGCTTGGCCATGATCTTGACGCGGGAGGTCAGCGCGTCTTTCAATTTCAGGGGAGGGGACATCATGTTGTAAAGGACGCCGTCGATGCGGAACCGCACCCGGAAATCCTTTTCGTACGGCTCGATGTGGATGTCGGAAGCGCCTTTTTTAACGGCGTCGTGGATGAACAGGTTGACCAGCTTGATGATGGGAGCTTCCTCGCTGGAGCGCTGCAGCTCGTCGACGTCCAGCTCTTCCTGCTCCTCCTCCAGCTCGAGGTCGAACTCGTCCTTCTTCTCCTCGATGCTGAGCTGGTCGTACACCTTTTTCAGCTCGATGGAGTGGGGCGTGCCGTAGTATTTCTCGATGGCCCGCAGGATGGCCCCCTCGGAGGCGATCACAGGTTCGATGTTGAAGCCGGTCATGAACTTGATGTCGTCCATCGCGAAGACGTTGGACGGGTCCGTCGTGGCGATCGTCAGGGTCGAGCCGACACGGCTCAGTGGGATCACCTGGTATTTCTGGGCGGTCTCCAAGGGGATGAGCTTGACGACGTCGGGATCGATCTCGAAATAGTCCAGGTTGATGGAGGGCACGCCGTACTGGTGGCTCAGCACGCTCGTGATGTCGTCTTCGGTGACGAAATCGAGTTCCACGAGGATGGATCCGATCCGGCCCCCGTACTTTTTCTGATGCTCCAGCGCCCGGTTCAATTGTTCGGGCGTGATCAGTTTTTCCTTTAACAACAGGTCGCCAATTTTTGTCGTCATGGAATCCGCACCAGTTAATTGATTGTCGTCTCAGAAAATCGTAAGTAACTTTGTGGAAAATGTCAAGAATTGAATCTTCGGGGAGGCGACGGGACCGGTGGCTCCAAACCTCAGATAAAGTGGAGCATGCGAAAGAGCAGGGCGGAAGAAGCGCCATCGGGGCTTGCGGGGACGGGCATTCCGATGGTGTTTCGAAGGAGGGCGGAAGGCGGACGACGGAGGCGCATCGACACCCGGCGCGCCGCCCGGCGAGCGACGTTCGGCTGAAGCGTTGTCATGCCCGGCGGTTGCATTTACGGACTCATTGGAGTATGTTTCTTCGTGTTTCGCCGTGCGGTCCGGGAGGAGCCTGGTTGTCGATCAAGAGAGACCCGATCGGAAATCCACTGACTGTCATGCTGACGGGGGGAGGCACCGGCGGCCATGTCTACCCGTCGCTGGCGCTCCACCAGATCCTCCGTCAGGAGTTTCCGGTGGGGGATGTGACCTACGTAGGCTCCCGCGGGCGGGCGGAGGAGAAGATCGTTCCGAAGGTCGGACTGCCGATCCGCTACATCCAGAGCGCGCCTTGGAGCGGCCTGAATCCCCTCGCCATGGTCGGGTCCCTGGCGAAGACCCTCGTGGGGACGGCTCAATCCATCCGGCTGATTCTGAAAGAGAGACCGGACCTGATTCTGGCCGCCGGCGGTTACGTCAGCGCTCCCGTCACCCTGGCATCGTTCCTGCTCCGGCCCCTCCGGAGGCCGGCCCTGATCCTCCACGAGCAGAATGTCGTACCGGGATTGATGAACAAGGTGGCGTCGCTGTTTGCCGACGCCGTCATGGTGAGCTTTCCAGAAACCCCGTATTATCTTTGGAATCAGCGGTGCGTCTACACCGGTTACCCTGTCCGGAATGATGTTCTCGCCGCGCGGGAGCCTGCCGCCTGCCGCCGGGAGCTGGGCGTCCCGGAGGGCGCCTTCCTGCTGCTGGTGTACGGCGGTTCCATGGGTTCCCGTTCCATCAACCGCCTGATGATTTCCACCTTGCCCGAACTGGCCCGGCTGGGGAGGCCGATCGCGGTCATTCACGCCAGCGGACTCAGCCAGGGAGCGTACGATGCCTGGTCGGACACGCTGCAATGCCTGCGACGGTTCGACGCGTCCGCCCGGGTCGAGGAGGGCGACCAGCCGGCGGCAACCCTCCAGCTGGCCGGAGGGAGCCTTGTGTACCGCCTGGTTCCTTATCTGCACCAGATTTCCGGCTCCCTGGCGGCGGCCGACCTGGTGGTCTGCCGCGGGGGGGCCGGCACCATCGCCGAGGTGACCGCCCTGGGGAAGCCCGCGATCGTGATTCCCAAGCGCGGGCTGCCCGGGGACCACCAGGAACTCAACGCGATCAGCCTCGCCGAACGGGGCGGCTGCGCCGTGGTGTTCGAGCACCGGGACCACGAGGGCGTCGATTTCGTGACCCCGGAGGATTTCAGCGCGGTCATCCGGGACCTGATCGGCGATCCTGCGAGGCTCCGGCAACTTGGCGAGACCGCCAAAGCCCAGTTCCAGAAGCGGTTCAAGGAACGGATCGTCGCGACGGTGCGGCACATCCTGGCCGGCGAGGACGCCGACTACGTGCTGGAAATCGCCGAGCCCAAAAGCCTGCGAATCCTCAAGCAGGTCGACTCGCTGGTGGACTTCCTCAGGCTCCAGCCGCCCGACAGCTTTTACCGGCAATTTTATGGGATCCGCATGGAAGAGAAGCTCCGGTCGTCTTCCTGGGAGGATGTGAACCTGGGCATCAAACTCTGCGGCGCGCTCCAGCGCCGGGACAAGATCCCCGAGCTGCTGGCGGCCTACGACCGCGGCAACGGTTTCATGCGGCGCAACGTCCTTCAGGCGCTGCTCCACCTGGAGGTGTGGGACGACGGCATCCCGGCGCTGATCCGGAAAGGACTGGCCGACCGGTACTTCGAGGTCCGGGCCACAGCCATCCGGCTGGCCGGCCGGCACGCGGCCGCCCTGACTGCGGAGATGGGCATCGTCCGGGACATCCGCGCTCTGGTGCTCCGCCGGTGGGAGACTTTCGACGTCAAGGCGGCAGCCATCCGCAACCTGCCGCTGTTCCTGCCGCTGGAAGAGTACCTGGCGCTGGTGGACGGGTACCGCTTCGCCCGGAACGTCCGGCTCCGGGAAGCCATCCTCGAAGGCGTCCGCCGGGCCCTGGAGGCGAAGCGGATCGAGCCCGACCAGCTGGAGCGGGTGCGGGAATTCGTCCGGGACATCCTGATCACGACTTCCGGATTCAAGCCGGAATTCAGCATCCGGGGGACGTACGTGGACCTGTTCCACCGTCTCTCGCTCAACAACCACCAGGAAAAGCAAGGAGGGAGCGGAAGTTGATCCATCTTCTCGTGGAACTCCTTGAATCGGTCGGCGTGAGCTTCGGGTTTTTCAGGCTGTTCGAATATCTCAGCTTCAACACGCTCCTCGCGGCGCTGACGGCCCTGCTGTTGCAAATGGCCTTCGGGCACAGGCTCATCGTCCTCCTGTACCGGAAGAAGTTTCGGGACACCGGCGGCGAGTATGCCTCCCTCGACACCTCCTCCAAGCGGGGGACTCCGACAGGGGGCGGGCTGCTGATCGTCTTGTCCAGCATGACCGCCGTCCTGCTCTTCGGGAAACTGAACAATCCGTACCTCTGGATCATCTGCTCCGCCTTCCTGTATTTTGCCCTGGTGGGTTTCCTGGACGATTTCCAGAAGGTGCGCCTGAAGTCGTCGCTGTATGGACTGAGCCAGCTGGCCAAGACCGTCATGCAGCTGCTCTACATCGTGCCCTTCGCCCTGTTCTTTGTCTCGCCCTTCAATCCGGTGCCGGGCCCGTTTCGTACCAAGGTGTTCATCCCTTTCATGAAGAACGCCTTGGGCGACCTCGGCCCGGCGCTGTTCGCCGCATTCATCATCTTTGTGTTCTTCTCCATCCTCAACGCCGTCAACATCACTGACGGGCTGGACGGCCTGGTCAGCGGCCCCTCCATCCTCACCATCGCGATCTACGGCATTTTCGGGTACATCATCGGGAACAAGGTCCTCGCGGCTTACCTTCTGTTCCCCCTGTTTCCGGGCGCCGGGGAGCTGGCGGTGTTCTGCGGGGCGCTGGTGGGAGGGCTGTTCGGATTTCTCTGGTACAACACCTATCCCGCCGAGGTGTTCATGGGGGACACCGGCTCCCTGGCCCTGGGAGGGAGCATGGCCGTGCTCGCCTTCCTGACCCGCCAGGAGATGCTGTTCCCCATCGTCGGCGGCGTCTTCGTGGCCATGATCGGGTCCTCGCTGGTGCAGGAAAAGATCGGGATGCGCCTCGGCCGGCGGATCTTCCTGCGCGCGCCGATCCACCATGAGCTGACCTACCGCGGCATCGCTGAACCGAAGGTGGTCATCCGCATCTGGATCGCCTCCATCCTGCTCGCGATCCTGGCCGCGATCTCCATCAAACTCCGGTGAAGCCATATTTCCGGACCATCGCAGGAGCCGACTCGTGACGGAAGAATATCAGCCTGAAGACGAATACAAGCCCGGCGGTGAACCGGCCGCGGGTGTCTTTCCCGAAGGGAATGGGACGACCGCCGAGGGGGGAGGGACCCCGCCCGAGCCGCCCCGCCGCAGCCGGAGGTTCATCCTGCGGCTTCTCTACGGCATGATCCTGTTGGCGTTTCTTGGCGCCGGCATCCTGACCGGCCTCTACCTGAGCCTGGCCATCGACCTCCCCGAGGTCGAGGCGCTTGAGGACTACCAGCCCAGCGTCGTGACCGAGATCTACGCCGAGGACAACTCCCCCATCGGGCAGCTGTACCTGGAACGACGGAAACTCGTCTCCGCCAACGAGATCCCGGTGTATTTCAAGCAGGCGGTCATCTCGATCGAAGACAAGAGCTACTACAGCCATTTCGGCATCGACATCCGGCGCATCCTCACGTCCGCCGCCATCAACCTGGTGCACATGCGAGTGGTGCGCGGCGCCAGCACCATCACCCAGCAGCTCAGCAAGCTCCTGTTCCTGACGCCGGAAGTCAGTTACGAGCGCAAGATCAAGGAGGCCATCCTCGCCATCCAGATCGAGCGGCACTATTCCAAGGAACGGATCTTCACCTTCTACGCGAACAAGATCAACCTGGCTCACGGCAACTACGGCATCGCCTCGGCGGCCGAGTTCTATTTCCGCAAGCCGGTCAACGAGCTGACCCTGTCGGAATGCGCCCTGCTGGCGGCCATCATCAAGCGGCCGATGCGGTACTCTCCGGTGGTCAATCCCAAGGAGGCGATCCAGCGGCGGAACCTTGTCCTGAGCGAGATGCACCGGGACGGCTACATCACCCGTGCCCAGATGGAGGCGGCCCAGAAGGAGCCGTTGGTGATCGTCGGCAAGGAGCTGGATAAAAACTTTGCCGGCTACTTCGTGGAGATGATCCGGCAGCACCTCCAGAGGAACTTCTCGAATCGACAGATCTTTTCGGAAGGATTGAAGGTGTACACCACCCTCGACCGGACCCTGCAGGAAAGCGCCGAACGGTCCATCCAGGAAGGTTTGCGCGGTTTCGACAAGCGCCGGGGCTGGCGTGACAAGCTGGTGAACGTCCTGAAGGATCCGGGGGCCCGGCTGGAGACCTACAAGCACCCGGACTGGCACGACAAGCCGGTGGAGAACGCCGTCATGACGGGGCTGGTCATGGAGGCGGACCTGAAAGAGGCCCGCGTCCGTATCGGGGAGTACAGGGGCATCCTCACCATGGAAGGAGTCGCCTGGACCCGCCGGAAGACCATGCCCGCCCTCCTGGAGCGGGGGGACCTGGCCCCGTTCCGCATCGTCAAGATCCACGAAGCGCAGAAGCGGCTGGACCTCAAGCTGGAGCAGGACCCCGTCGTCCAGGGCTCGCTGCTGGCCATCGAGAACAAGACCGGGGCGATCCGGGCGATGGTCGGCGGGTTTGACTGGGAGCGCAGCAAGTTCAACCGGGCGGTCCAGGCGAAGAGGCAGACAGGGTCCATCTTCAAGCCCTTCGTGTACACCGCGGCGATCCTGGCGGGCATGTCCCCGGACGACACCGTCCTGGACGAGCCCATCACCATCGTAAGCGACATCGGCGTGGAGTACTCGCCGCTCAACTACGACGAAAAGTTCCGCGGGCCGATTACCCTGCGCAAGGCCATCGCGGAGTCCATCAACGTGCCGGCGGTCCGGCTGGCCCTGCAGGTCGGCATCCCGGCGGTGATCCAGACGGCCCGGAAATTCGGCATCACGTCGGAGTTATACCCGTACCCCTCCACAGCCCTGGGCGCCTGCGAGATCACGCTGTTTGAGATGGTCTCCGCTTTCTCCACCTTCCCGAACGACGGGTACCGCGTGGAACCATACTTCATCAACCGGATCGAGGATTATCACGGCAACGTCCTGGAGGAGCATCGCAACCGGATTCACGAAGTCATCCCCGCGGAAATGAGCCGGACCATGGTGTCGATGCTGCGCGGCGTGGTCCAATTCGGAACGTCCCAGAAGGCCAAATCGCTGAACGCCGAGATCGGCGGCAAGACGGGGACCACCAACGATTTCACCGACGCGTGGTTCATCGGTTTCACTCCTTCGTTGACGGCCGGCGTCTGGATCGGCTACGACGAGAAAAAGTCCCTCGGGGACAAGCAGACCGGCTCCGAGGCGGCCCTCCCCATCTGGATCGTGTTCATGTCCGATTACCTGAAACTTCATCCCAAAGAGCGTTTCCCGGCCGACACGGCTCCCTACCTGTCCGAACCGACCCCGGAACCCGGCCCGGAGACCGTGGGGCCGCGGCGGAAGATCATCGAAGAAGACCTGCACTGACGGGAAGGAGATTGCATGTTCAAGACCATCGAGTGGACCGATGCCGGCGTGGTCATGATCGACCAGCGCCGGCTTCCCCGCGAGGAGATCTACGTCACCCTCACCGACTACCGCGGCGTCGCCGCGGCGATCAGGGACATGATCATCCGGGGCGCCCCGGCGATCGGCGTGGCGGCCGCCATGGGCATCGCCCTGGGCGTCCGGGAGATCCCCGCCGGCTGCGTTCGGGAGGAAGGGAACCGGAAATTTGAGGAAATCTGCGAGACGCTGGCCGCCACCCGGCCGACGGCGGTGAACCTCTTCTGGGCGGTGGACCGGATGCGGCGCAAGTTCGCGGAGGTCGCGGAACGCCCGTGGCCCGAGGTGCGGCGGGTCCTGGAGGCGGAAGCCGTGGCGGTCCACCGCGAGGACGTCGAGTGCAACCGCCGCATCGGGCAGTTCGGCCAGCTGCTGCTGCCCAACGACTGCACCGTCCTCACGCACTGCAACGCCGGGGCGCTGGCCACGGGGGGCTACGGCACGGCGCTGGGCGTGATCCGGGCGGCCCGGGACAACGGCAAGAAGGTACGGGTGTTTGCCGACGAGACCCGGCCGTTCCTGCAGGGCGCCCGGCTGACCGCCTGGGAGCTCCACCAGTACGGCATCCCCGTCACCATCATCACGGACAACATGGCGGGCTGGTTCATGGCCCAGGGGCAGATCGACGCCGTGGTGGTGGGGGCCGACCGCATCGCCGCCAACGGCGACACGGCCAACAAGATCGGCACGTTCAGCGTGGCCGTGCTGGCGCACTACCACGGCCTCCCGTTTTACGTGGCCGCGCCGGTGTCCACGCTGGATCTCGGAATCCCCTCCGGAAAGCACATCCCCATCGAGGAGCGCCACAGCCGGGAGGTGACCCACGTGGGTGACATTCACCTGACCCCGGACGGCGTCGGCATCCGCAACCCGGCCTTTGACGTGACGCCCAACCACCTCGTGTCCGCGATCATCACGGAGCAGGGCATCGCCCGGCCTCCGTTCGTCGAGTCGCTGGCCGCGGCCAAAGGGAAGTAGCTTGACGCGCGCCGCCGACCACTTCACCCTGGGCATCGAGACCTCCTGCGACGACACCTCCGCCGCCGTGCTGAAGGACGGCCGGGAGATCCTTGCGAATGTCGTGTCCTCGCAGGTGAAGCTGCACGGCCCGTACGGCGGGGTCGTCCCGGAGCTGGCCTCGCGGGCGCATCTCGAAAACATCGGGCCCGTGCTGGCGGAGACGTTCCTCCAGGCCGGCCTGAGCCGGGACCGGATCCACCTGCTGGCCGTGACCCGCGGCCCGGGGCTGATCGGCTCCCTGCTGGTGGGGCTCAACTACGCCAAGGCCATGGCCTACGCCCGAGGCCTGCCGCTGGTCGGGGTGAACCACCTGGAAGCCCATTTCTTTTCGCCTTTCCTGGAGCACCCCGAGATCGAGCACCCGCTCCTCGTCCTGATTGTGTCCGGCGGGCACACCAGCCTCTATTTTTCCCCCGAACCGTGGCGATACGAATTCCTCGCCGGCACCCGGGACGACGCCGCCGGGGAAGCCTATGACAAGGTGGCGAAGATGCTGGGCCTGCCGTACCCGGGCGGGCCGGTGATCGACCGCCTGGCGTCGGGCTACGCCGGGGAGCCGGTCCGCTTCGCCCCGCCCAAGATCAGCGACGGCAGCCTGGATTTCAGTTTCAGCGGCCTGAAAACGGCCGTCCTGTACCTTCTGCAGAAGGAAGCGATTCCCGTCGTGACGGACCCGGAAAAGCCGCCGGAACGCGTGCTGGCCCTGCTCAAGGGATTCCAGGAGACGGCGGTGGGCCACCTGGTGCGACGGATCGAGGCCTTCTCGCACCTGCGTCGGCCGCGTTCGCTGCTGCTGTGCGGTGGAGTGGCTTGCAATTCGGCCCTCCGCCGGAGGAGCCGGGAATTCGCCGAAACCACCGGGATCCGATTGTACGTGCCGTCGCCAATTTACACCACCGACAACGCCGCCATGGTGGCGCTCGCCGGCTATCGCCACCACCAGGCGGGACGCCGGGATTCCCTCGAGATCAACGCCGTGGCCAGCCTCCCGCTGGAAGGCTGAGTTCCGGAGGTGAACGGATCCACCGATCGGCGGGTGGGTGGATCGTGATGGAAACTCCTGACGGGATTTGAACTATTCCCGCTGCTTCGGAAACGTATCCTTTCAAATGAGGCATCCATGACGATCAAGGCGATTCTCTCCGGACCCTCCGGATCAGCCTCCATCGATTACCGGCAGCTCGGGGTCCTGGCGGGGATGTTCGTGATCGCCCTGTTCATCTGGGATTGGCGGATATTTTTTCCGGTGAAGGTCTTCGTCGTCCTGCTCCACGAGATCTGCCATGGGCTGGCCGCCTGGCTGACCGGCGGCAGCGTCGTCAAGATCACGGTGTCGCCGGACCTCGGCGGCGTCTGCACCACGCGGGGCGGCTGGGACCTGCTGGTGATCCCGGCCGGCTACCTGGGCAGCATGGCCCTGGGGGGAGCCATCCTGCTGGCGGCGGCCCGCACCCGCGCCGACCGCATCCTCACCGCGGCGATCGGGGGCGCCATCCTGCTCATCACCCTGCTGTTCGTCCGGTCCTGGTTCGGATTCATCTTCGGGATTCTCTTCGGAGCCGCCCTCGCCGCCATGGCGCGCTTCGCGCCGGAATGGGCCTGTGACCTGCTCCTGAAGTTCCTGGGGCTCACCAGCATGCTCTACGCCGTCATCGACATCAAGGAAGACCTGGTGTCCCGCACCGTCCCGTCGTCGGACGCCTGGGCTATGTCCCAGCGGCTCTTCCTGCCGCCGGTCTTCTGGGGGGTGTTCTGGCTGCTCCTGGCCGCTGGGTCAGCGGCCTTTGTGGTCTGGTTGTCTGTGCGGAAGCCCCCGGCCGAAACGATCCCCAAATAGCATGCCCGCGATCACGCCCAGGGCACCCGCCAGGCTGGCCACGAGCAACCAGGACAGGCCAGCCGGGCGATAGCGGAATTCCACCCTGTGCCGACCCGGCGTCAGGACGACGCCCAGGAAGAACATATCCGCGCGGCGGACCGGCATCGCCTGGCCGTCCACCACCGCGGACCAGCCGGCGGCAAAGCAGTCCCGCAGCACCAGGACTCCCGGCGCCTGGCAGCGGACATCGGCCGCCACGCGGTCGGATTCATAAACGATTGTCGACAGGACGGTGCTGCCGGGTTTACCCCCGGACCGCATCCTACCGAAATCCGTCGGCAGCGCGGCGCTTTCCATCAGAACCTGGTCCGGAGTGAGCTCGGCCAGCCGGTCGATGGCGGCTGCGGGATCCGGAGACGCGTCCACCGCCGCCGCCGGATAGAAGGTGAGCCGGTCCCGGGCACCCGCGATACGATACAATTTGAAGATGCAGCCGGGCGCCATGGGCTCGGCGCGAATCACCCCCAGTCCGGGATGGGCGTAATTGTTCCGCGAGATCAGGAAATGCACGCCCAACCGCTGCATCAGCCGGACGCGCCGGTCGAGGGGGCGCCGGAGATATTCTTCCCGCAGGACGTTCATCTCCAGAGACTGGGTCTGATCCAGCATCAGGTCGAAGGCGTAGAGGACGCCCTGGGTCATGCCGAAGTAGGGGAAGCCGGCGTTCTTGAGGAACACCATGTACCAGAGCGCATCGCCCCCCCCTCCCGGAACCGCGGCCGGGTGCGGCTCCACGGCCACCCGGAAGGAAGCGGGCGGCGGGCCGGTCTGCCGGACGGAAGAGAGCAGGGGGACCGGTCCCCGCAAGGTGTCTACCGGCGCCAGGGGGACGGCGAAGACGTTCGACAGCGCCAGGTCGGCCGCCAGGAAAAGTCCCGCGATATGGCAAGCCCATCGCCGCATCGACGGCCGTTCCCATCCCCCCATGATGAGACCGATCACCGCGGCTGCGGCCAGGGCCCCCAACGGGACCAGTTTATGCAGGGAAAATTCCGGGACCAGGAGCGAAGTCCCCAGGACCACCAGTACCGGCAGGACGGCCCAGCCGGCTGTTTTCAAGGAGGACCAAGGTTTGTCGGCCGGGATCTCGAACAGCCGGTGCAGGCCGATCGTCCCCAGCAGCACGAAGAGGAGGGAGACCGGGATCATGAACTTCTGCGTGTAGCGGGCCCACGAAAGCAGCGGCAGCCGATGCATAACGCCGAGGAGGCCGGGCACGTGGCCTCCCCACGACAGGACCAGAAAAGCCAGGGCACCGGCTAATAGAAACCAGGAGCGGCGGGGACGCGGCGACAGAAGGCCCAATCCGGCCAGCGGCAGAAGGCCCAGCCCCAGGTACACGGAGACCAGGTAGGGGTTCCGGACGCCATAAAACCGTGCTCCCCGGAACTCGTCCTTGTCCTGGAAGGAAAATCCCAGCGGATTGGGGAGGAACATCTCGAGGCTCAACAGCGGGTGCTGGCTGTACAGGGTGGAGCCTGACTCGTCCGTCGTACGGTGGGCGCCGCGGGCCAACTGCACGCCTTCCCAGAGCATGGGACCGGCCAGGAGTGCCGCCAGGAGCCCCGCCAGCAGGATCAGGCCGGCCAAGGGCCAACACCGGTTTTCCGGGGTGGAAGCCTTCCACGCCATGCCCATCTGCAGGAGGAAAATCAGACCCAGGGCCGCCACCATCATCGGCTCGAAGACCGTGACGACCAGGGCCAGGATCAGCGCAAGCGCGGAAATCCAGCGGATCCGCCGGGTGCGGACCAGATTTTCCAGCGCCCACATCGCCGCCGGGACCAGCGCCACGTAGGGGACCAGGTTCAACACGCAGGTCAGGGAAAGGTTGACCCCGGAAAAAGCGTAAATGACCGCCCCCCAAAATCCGGCTTCCAGAGACAGATCCCACGAACGGACGAGCAGGAAGAACGCCAGGCCGCCGGCGAACAGGTGCAGGAGGACGAAGAGGTGGTATGAAATCACCGGATCCATGACGAAGCGGATCCACGCCGGGGGGTAGCACAGCATGTAGTTCGGATTGCCGAGGATCGGTTGACCGAACTGGATCCGCGGGTTCCAGAGAGGGATGCCGGAAGCATGGAAATCCGCTGCCGTGCTGGCCCAGATGGGGAAGTGGAAATTCAGGACATCCCGATAGAACAGTACTTTGGACCCGCTGACCACCGGGTAGAAAAAGCCAGCCAGCAGGATGGCCAGCACCGCCGCGAGCAGAAAGATATGCTTTGTCCGGATCGGTATGACGCTACGCCTCGAATGGAATTTCGATCCATTCTATCACCTGGATCCGGCAACCGGCAGGAAAAGAGCGGCGGCTTCGGGAAGATTCCGGGTGCCAATCCGGACGAGGGCGGTTACAATAGGATCAGACTGTCGGAACATGGATTTTTGGCTGGAGGGGAAATGCGCCGGACGGGTGCAGAATGCAGGGGATAAGAGAGTTCCCATCTGTGGCTTGACACCTCCGGTGGGCTGTGTTACGTTGACGCTTCATTATTGGAGCCTCGTTACAATTTGGTTATTGGGAGGATCCCGTGAATACGGAAGCTTTAAAGAAGACGCCCCTGATCGAGGAGCACCGGAGACTCGGCGGCAAGATCGTCCCCTTCGCGGGTTACGAGATGCCGGTTCTCTTCTCCTCCGCCCTGGACGAGCACCTGGCCGTCCGGCGCAGTGTCGGCCTCTTCGACGTGTCCCACATGGGGGAAGTGTTCATCACCGGCCCGGACGCTCTGGCCCTGATCCAGCGCATCACTTGCAACAATGTGGAAAAGCTGCAGGACGGCCAGATCCATTACTCCGGCCTGATGACGCCGCAGGGCACCTTCATCGACGACCTGCTGGTGCACCGGTTCAACGGGACCAAGTTCATGCTGTGCGTCAACGCCGCCAACCGGCAGAAAGACGTCCAGTGGATCCAAGAGCACGTCCAGGGCAACGTGGTGGCGGAGGACCTGAGCGACCAGTACACCCAGATCGCCATCCAGGGGCCCAAGGCGCTGGAGACCCTGCAGCCGCTGGTCGACGTCGACCTGAAGCAGATGAAATATTACTGGTTCACCGAAGGCAAGGTCTGCGGCGTACCCGCCATCATCGCCCGGACCGGCTACACCGGCGAGGACGGCTTCGAGATCTACTTCGCTCCCGAGCCGGCCCCCGCCATCTGGCGGAAGCTCCTGGAGACGGGCGAGCCTTTCGGCGTCCGCCCCTGCGGCCTGGCCTGCCGGAACACCCTGCGCCTGGAAGCCAAGATGGCGCTGTACGGCAACGACATCGACGACACCACCACCGTTCTGGAAGCCGACCTGGAGTGGATCTGCAAGCTGAAGAAGGGCGATTTCATCGGCCGCGACGCGCTCCTCAAGCAGAAGGAGGCCGGCCTCACCCGGAAGCTGGTGGGATTCGAAATGGTCGACCGGGGCATCGCGCGGGATCATTACCCCGTCGTGATCGGCGGGCAGAAGGTGTCCCACGTGACGAGCGGTTCCTACGCTCCCTACCTGGAAAAGAACATCGGTCTGGCGTACCTCCCCCTCGCCCACACCGAGGTAGGGACGAAGATCCAGATCGAGATCCGCGGCAAGCTGGCCGAGGCGCAGGTGGTGCCGACGCCCTTCTACAAACGAAACTATTAGAAAACTATCCCCAACTGGAGGAGGCCATGTATTCAGACGACTTTTTGTACACCAAGGAACATGAGTGGATCCGGGTGGAAAACGGCGACGTGACCGTCGGGATCACCCACCACGCCCAGCAGGAGCTTGGGGACATCGTCTTCGTCGAGCTGCCGCAGGTTGGCGCCACCTTCAGCGCGGGCGACACCCTCGGCACGGTGGAATCCGTCAAGGCGGTTTCCGACGTCTACGCCCCCTTGGGCGGCGAGGTGATCGAGGTCAACGAGGCCCTGAACGACAAGCCGGAGCTGATCAACGAGGACCCGCACGGAGACGGCTGGATCGCCAAGCTGCGCCTCGCCGACAAGGGCGAACTGGAAGGCCTCCTCTCCGCCGACGACTACGAGGCTTACATCGCCGAGGAAAAGAAGGACTGATGAAGTACATTCCCAACTCTCCCGAACAGATCCGGGAGATGCTCGCCGATATCGGCGTCCGGTCGGTGGACGAGCTTTTCCGGACGATCCCGGAGCCGGTGAGGGTCAAGGGGCATCTGCCGATCCCGCCCGGCCGGTCCGAGCTGGAGATCGAGCGCCACTTTTACGAGCTGGGCCGCCTCAACGACGGCGTCCTGGAGTTCAAGACTTTCCTGGGCGCCGGCGCCTACAGCCATTACGTCCCCGCCGCCATCGACGCCGTGATTTCCCGCTCCGAGTTCTACACCGCCTACACGCCCTACCAGCCGGAGGTCAGCCAGGGGACCCTCCAGGCCATCTTCGAGTACCAGACCATGGTTTCGCAGTTGACCGGGATGGAAGTCACCAACGCCTCCATGTACGACGGCGCCACGGCGGTGACCGAGGCCCTGCTCATGGCCCACCGCGTCCGGGGTGTGCCCAAGGTCATCGTCGCCGGCAGCCTCCACCCGTTCTACCGGGACGTGATGAAGACGTACGTGGCCAACTTCGAGATCCGGATCGAGGAAGTGCCATGGGACGCAACCGGCCGCGTGGACATGGCCGCCCTGGCGTCCAAGGTCGACGCCGACACCGCCGCCGTGGTCGTCCAGTCGCCGAACTTCTTCGGCGTGATCGAGGACCTGCCCGCCGCGGCCGCGCTGGCCCACGGCAAGAAGGCGCTGCTGATCGCCGCCTTCACCGAGGCGATGTCCCTGCCGCTGCTCAGGGCGCCCGGCTCTTGCGGCGCCGACATCGTCGCCGGGGAAGGGCAGTCCTTCGGGATCCCTCTCTCCTTCGGCGGCCCGTACCTCGGCATTTTCTCCACGTCGATGCAGCACGTCCGCCGGATGCCCGGGCGCGTCGTCGGCATGACCGAGGACACCCGCGGGCAGCGCGGCTTCGTGCTGACGCTCTCCACCCGCGAGCAGCACATCCGCCGGGAGAAGGCCACCTCCAATATCTGCACCAACCAGGGCCTCTGCGCCTTGATGGCGTCCGTCTACCTGGCCCTGGCCGGCAAGACCGGCCTCCAGGAGACGGCCGCCCAGAACGCGGCCAAGGCCCGCGCGGCTGCCCGGGCGCTGACCGAAGTTCCCGGCGTGACGCTGAAGTTCTCCGGGCCGTTCTTCAACGAGTTCGTCCTCCGCCTGCCCGGCGATCCGCACGCCTTCGCCCGCTTCTGCAAGGAACGGAAGATCGTGCCGGGCGTCCCGCTGAAGTGGTTCCATCCCGAGATGGCCAACGAACTGCTGGTCTGCGTCACCGAGGTCAACACGGCGGCGGAGATCGAAGCCCTGGCCGGGGCATTGCGGGACTTTCTCGGAGCGGCCGGGGGGAGGTGCTGAGCCATGAGCGAACGCATTCGCAAGACCATTTCCATCAACGAACCGCTCCTCTTCGAGAAGACCGCCGGCAACCGCACCAGCTTCCAGCTCCCGCCGCTGGACGTGCCCGTGCAGCCGATCCCGGCGGAGCTGCTCCGGGACGACATTCCGAATTTTCCCGAGCTGAACGAGGTGGAGGTGGTGCGCCACTTCACCCGCCTTTCCACCTATAACTACCACATCGACCTGGGTCTCTATCCGCTCGGTTCCTGCACGATGAAGTACAATCCCAAGATCAACGAGCGGATGGCTCGCCTGCCGGCCTTCGCCCAGGCCCACCCCCTGCAGCTGCACGAGAACACGCAGGGCTGCCTGCGGCTGATGCGCGAGCTGCAGGAGCTGCTCCTGGGGATCACCGGGATGGCCGGCGTGACGCTGCAGCCCATGGCCGGCGCCCACGGCGAACTGACCGGCATGATGCTGATCCGGGCCGCGCTGGCCCGCCGCGGCAATCCTCGCAAGAAAGTGCTGATCCCCGACTCGGCCCACGGCACGAACCCCGCCAGCGCGGTGCTCTGCGGGTACACGACGGTGACCCTGAAATCCAACGAGAAGGGTTGCATCGACCTGGCCGAGCTGAAGAGCCACCTGGACCCGGACGTGGCCTGCCTGATGCTGACCAACCCGAACACGCTGGGCGTTTTCGAGGAGAACATCCGGGAGATCGCCGGCCTCGTCCACGCCAACGGGTCTTTCCTCTACATGGACGGCGCCAACTTCAACGCCTTCGTGGGCGTGGCCCGGCCCAGCGACATGGGCGTCGACGTGATGCACCTCAACCTGCACAAAACCTTCGCGACGCCCCACGGCGGGGGCGGTCCCGGCGCCGGCCCGATCGTGGTGGTGAAGGAACTGGTGCCCCTCCTGCCGGTGCCCGTGGTCGACGCCCATGCGGACGGCTCCCTCTACCTGAACTACAACCGTCCGGAGAGCATCGGCCGGGTGGCCGGCTTCTACGGCAACTTCGCCGTTCTGGTGCGCGCGCTGACCTACATCCTGCGCACCGGCAGCGACGGGCTGCGGGCGGTGGCCGAGAACGCGGTGCTGAACGCCAACTACCTGCGCCACCACCTGCAGGACCTGTTTCACCTCCAGTACGACCAGCCGAGCTACCACGAGGTGGTCTTCGACGACCAGAAGCAGGGCGAGAAGGGCGTGCACACCATGGACATCGCCAAGCGGCTGCTGGACTACGGCTTCCATCCGCCGACGGTCTACTTTCCGCTCATCGTGCCGGGCGCCATCATGATCGAGCCCACCGAGAGCGAGCCCAAGGAGGAGCTGGACGCCTTCGTCGCCACCCTGAAGAAGATCGTGGAAGAAGCCCAAGCGGAACCGGCGCGCCTCCACGAGGCGCCCACGGAGATCCGCAACTCCCGGTTCGACGAAACCCTGGCCGCCCGGAAACCCGTCCTGACCTGGCAACCGCCGGCCCAGGCGTGATCCTGTCGGCGTGGATTGTTCCGGCCAACCTCCCGCAGGTTGGCCTTTTTTCTTGAATCAAGGAGGATTGAGACCGATGCGTTCCATCATGCACACCGCCCGGCTGGCCGGGTTGACCGCGACCATGTGCCTGGCGCTCGCGCTGTTCGCGGGCGCCGCGGACACGGAGAAGGAAAAGATGAACCAGGAATTCGACGCGTTCTTGAAGACGTTTGAGGCCAAGGTGATCCCGCTGTCCCGGGAGCAAGCCATCGCCAGCTACGACGCCTCCATCTCGGGGAAGACGGAGGACTACGACCGCTCGGCCGACCTGCAGATCAGGCTGAGCCAGATCTATTCCAACCGGGAGGACTTCCAGAAACTGAAGGCCTGGAAGGAGAGCGGGGCCGTCACCGAGCCGCTCCGCAAGCGGCAGCTCGAGATCCTGTACTTCAATTACCTGGGCAACCAGATCCCGCCTGAGCAGATCGAGTCCATCATCCGGCTGCAGACCGAGATCGAGAACAAGTTCAACACGTTCCGGGCGGAGCTGGATGGCAAGACGGTCACGGACAACGAGCTGGAAAACGTGTTGAAGACGTCCACCGACAGCCGGCAGCTGGAGGCCGCCTGGCGCTCCAGCAAGGCGATCGGCGTCGCCGTGGCGGAGGACGTCCGCCGGCTGGCCAGGCTGCGCAACGAAGCCGCCCGCCAGCTCGGCTTTGCCGACTATCACGTCATGGCCCTGGCGCTCGGCGAGCAGAACCAGGCGGACATGGACAAGCTGTTCGACGAGCTGGACATCCTGACCGGCGAGGCCTTCCTCCAGGCCAAGGCGGAGATGGACGAGATCCTGGCCAAGCGCTGCGGCATCGCCAAGGACCAGCTGATGCCCTGGCACTACCAGAACCGCTTCTTCCAGGAGGCGCCCAAGATCTACAACGTCGACCTGGACAAATATTACAAGGACAAGGACATCGTCGCCATCGGCAAGCTGTACTACCAGGGGGTCGGGCTGCCCATCAACGATATCGTGAAGCGCAGCGACCTCTTCGAAAAGCCCGGCAAATACCAGCACGCTTACTGCACCGACATTGACCGGTCCGGCGACGTGCGCATCGTCTGCAATATCCAACCGACCCAGCAGTGGATGGACACGCTCCTGCACGAGTCCGGCCACGCCGTTTACGACAAGTGGAACGATCCCAAGCTGCCGTGGCTGCTCCGGGAACCGGCCCACACCTTCACCACCGAGGCCATCGCCATGATGTTCGGGCGTCTCGCCTCCAACCCGCTGTGGCTGGAGGAGATGGTCGGGGTGCCGACGAACGAGGCCAAGCGGATCGAAAGGGAGTGCGCCCGGACGCTCCGGTTGGAACAGCTCGTCTTCAGCCGTTGGACCCAGGTCATGTACCGCTTCGAACGGGGGCTGTACGAGAATCCCGACCAGGACCTGAACGCCCTCTGGTGGAACCTGGTGGAAAAGTACCAGGGCCTGAAGCGTCCGGAGAAGCTGAACGGGGCCGAGTGGGCTTCCAAGATCCACGTGGCCACCGTCCCCGCCTATTACCACAACTACCAGCTCGGTGCCCTGCTGGCGTCGCAGTTGGCGTACTACATCTCCAACCGGGTCCTCGAGCAGGGCAACCGGGGCGACAACACGTTCGTCGAGAAGAAGGCCGTCGGCGAATACCTGATCAAGAACGTGTTCAAGCCGGGCCGGAAGTACGAGTGGAACGAGATGATCCGCCGCGCCACGGGGGAGCCGCTGACCCCGAAATACTTCGCCCGCCAGTTTGTGAAATGACGCCGAAGCGGGTCGCCGGGCACGAGGGAACGGCGACCCGCTCCACCGCATCCAATGGATGCGGCCGGAACGGCTTGGGGACCGGGGAACCAGACCTTCCTGACGCCCATTCCGGGCGAGCCCGGGCCGTCCGGGAGGATAGCCCCGGCGCCCTGCCATGTCGGCACAGCCGGAGGCGACGGATGAAATACCCGAAGAGCAGCGGCCGGATCCTCACTGTCGGACACTCCAATCTTCCGCTGGAAAAATTCATCGCCCTCCTGGCCGCCCACGGGGTAGTCCGGCTGGTGGACGTGCGCACGGTCCCGCGCTCCCGCCACAATCCCCAGTTCAACAAAGACACGCTTCCCGCAGAGTTGGCCCGCGCCGGCATCGCCTACACCCACTGCCCGGCCCTGGGCGGTCTGCGTCATCCTCGCAGGGATTCCATCAACACGGCCTGGCGCAACGCGTCCTTCCGGGGGTTCGCGGACTACATGCAGACCCGGGAATTCATCAAGGCCGTGGACGACTTGATGAAGCTGACGGAGGCGGGAACGCTGGCCATCATGTGTGCCGAGGCCGTCCCGTGGCGGTGCCACCGTTCGCTGATTGCCGACGCCCTGGCCGCCCGGAGAGTGGCGGTGGAGCACATCCTGAATCCCGGGCGGCGCGAGGCCCATCAACTCACCCCGTGGGCCCGGCTGGACGGCAGCCGCGTCACCTATCCCGGCTTGCCGATTTCCCCGGAGAGGGAAGACGCCGGCCCGGCGGGAGGAGAAGATGAAACTCCAGGAAAACGGGGCGAGGGCCTCCCTTAAGATGATGCCCGATGTCTCCCTGTGGGCCGCGGACGGCAGCAGGGTGCGGATCTCCGATTATCACGGCCGATCCAACCTGGTCTTGCTCGTCCTGGGCGCGAACCGCCTGGACTGCCTGGAACCCCTGCTGGAAGACATCGCGGACCAGGCGGCTTACCGGGCGGAGAACGCCGAGGTCCTCCTGGCCGTCGCGGGCGACCCCGCGGAAGTCGGATTCGCCCGCGGCCGTCTGGAGCTGCCGTTTCCCGTGCTGGACGATCCAAGCGGGGAGGCCCTGCGACGGCTCGGTTTTCCCGGAGGCGGCAATCCAATGGAGGCGGCCGTCTGGGTGGCCGACCGGTTTGGGGAGGTCCGCTATGCCTGGCTGGATGGCGGGGGGCAACCCGCCCCCTCGTCGAAGGAGCTGCTGACCTGGCTGCGCTCCATCGAGTTGGAATGCCCGGAGTGAGGCGTCTCCGAGTGGCCGGTGTAGGTGACGCCGGAAACAAAGACGCATTCCATCCGTGGCCGTCCGGCCGGATTTCCGCTGGAGCGGGCCGCCCGCCGCGCCTGGCGGAGGGGGAGGGTATTCCCCGGGACGCGAATAGTCCCGTCCGCCCCCGTTTCCGGGAGACGGACGGGAGGGAAAGGCCGCCGCGAACGGCGGGCCCGCCGGATCAACCGACCGGGATGGCCGGCACCGCACTGAGGAACTGGAATCCCCAATCCCCGAACAGCTGGAATACGTAGATCCCGCCCGCCGTCGACTGGTTATCGACGGTCACGTAACCCCCGAAGATCTGGGTCAGGCCGGGCAGGAAATCGTTCAACAGTGCCACGGCCCGGGAGCGGGGCCCGATCGGCACGGTCCGGGTGGCCAGGGGCAATCCGGCTTGATCGAAGGCGGACACCTTGACGTACTGGGTGGAGGCCGTGGGATTCAGCACCGCCAGGCCGGTGTAGTAGTCCACGCTGCCCAGCAGGCCGTTGGCAATGTGCCCCAGCAGGTAATGATCGCTGGGGGACGCCTGCAGCGGCAGGCTGGAAACGAAGGCCCCCGCCGCGGCGTCGCCGAAGGTGATGTGCCCGACGATCCCGCCTGCGCCCTGCGGATTCAGGACCAGGTAGCCGGAGGTCGGCAGGGTGAGGGAGAAAAGGTCCGCCAGGTCGACGTCCGCCTTGCCCCGGCCCGGCAGGGAAAGGGTCGTCTGGGCCTGCGCGGCGCCGCTGTCGTTGTACAGGGTGACCAGCACATTGGCGCCGGAGTCCATGCTGTTCACAACCGTCAGGCGGGAGTACCAATGGATCCCGAAATCGCCCACGGCCACGTGAGGCGAGTACAGGGGCCCGGACGCCTGGCCGGAAGGCAAAGCTTGCAGGCAGGCCAGGGAAGTCGGATCGCCGTACATCTCCACGCCGAGGACCGGGCGGTCGGCGGACAGCTGGATGGAATCGGTGGAGACGGCCGAGGGGAAGTAGCCGGCCACGTCGATTTCCTGGCGGCTGCGGCCCCCCAGGAAGAGGTGGACGATGGACTGGATCCCTCCCTGGCGGCTGTATTGTGTCAACTGCAGCTGGGCCGAGTCCCGGGAGGGATTGATCAGCTCCAGCCGGGTGAAGTGACCGCCGCCCAGGTCCAGAGCGGGGAACGTCAGTTCCGGATAGGCATCCCGGATCTCCGGGATCTTGGCCCCGTCCAGGTAGGTCAGGTCGGCGCCGTTGTTGGCCAGCCAGATGCCGTGGCTGTCCGGCTGGCTGATGAATCCCCGCACCCACCGGTCCGGCTGGCCGGCGCCGGCGCCCAGGAGGTCCGGAAAGTATCGGGCGAACTGGCCGCCTGCCGGCACTGTCTGGGTGGTGCTGCCTTGCACGATCCCATGGTCGTCGTACAGCTCGAGGTTCAGCAGTTCCTGGTCGGCCGACAGGTTGACCACCGCGAAGGAGATGTTCTGGCTGCGCGGGAATTGGAGGATGTTGAAGTTCAGGCTCTGGATGGCCGCCACGCCGGTCCGCGAGCTGACGCCGCCCGCGGTGGTCCCGCCGGCCACCGACAGGATGCTGTCTTCGGGCAGCAGGACGTTGTTGAACGGATCGAGCAGCACGTCGGCCAGCGTGTTGATGGAATAGGAATACGCCAGCTGGCCGCCCGCGTCCGAGGTGCACAGCGCCAGTTTGGAATCGTCCGCGAAACCCACCATGACGTCGGGGCCGTTGAGCCCGTCGAAGTTCTCCGCCTTGAGGGCGGAGGGGGTTTTCTGGAAGAAGACCTTCTGCATGGCGTTTTTCGTGAACTGGCCGCCGGCCTGGGCCCTCAGGATCCCGATGGATTTGTCGACGGTGAACGCGACGGCCAGGTCCGTCCGGCCGTCCCGATCGAAGTCCCCGGTGTCGATACCGACTGGCTTCCCTCCGATGCCGGCGACTTCGGCGACCGAGAAGACGCCGTGCGTGTCGTTCAGGAACACCGACACCGAGCCGGCCGTGCTGTTGGCCACGGCGATGTCCGGCGCGCCGTCGGCGTTGAAATCGCCGGTCCCGATGGCCACGGGATCGGCCCCGACCTGGTAGGTCTGGAATTGGGACAGGTCCGGGCCCAGGAGGACCCGCACCACGTTGGCGCCGCGGTCGGAATAGAGGTAGTCGATGCTCCCGTCCGCGTCGACGTCGAGGGCGGCGGAATCGGTGGGAGGCCCGGCCAGGGGGAGGTTCACCACCGGGAACACCACGTCGGGCAGGGCTTTCATGATCCCCGTGAAGACATCCTCCCAGCGGACGACCGCGAGGCTGCCGCTGGCGTCGCCGATCAGGAAATCGGGGCGCGCGTCCCCCGTCATGTCGGCGATGGCCAGCGAACGCGGAGCCACGCCGGCGACCTCGATCCAGCCCAGGTCCTGCATGGAATTGTCCGGCCGCCCGAAAGCCCAATACAGCCGGTTCATGGAGCTGTCAATGCTGCAGCAGTCGTCCAACCCATCCCGGTCCAGGTCGGCCACCACCATCTTTGCGATATTGTGCCCGACGGCGGAAGTCACGGGCTGGACGGGTCCGGTCACATACGACAGCACGGTGAACAGGCTGACAGTGGAAGGACTGAAGAACGTGTTGGCCGGCTCCCCGGAGTTTTGCCAGAAGGCGTCGAAGGTTACCGGAAAGCCGTTGCCGTGGGCGCCGAAATCATAATTCCGGAGGTCGGCGTAGAAGAAGGACTGTTCCTGCGCGTCGATCCCTGCGCTCCCCCAGTTGCTCTGGGCGCTGGACGGCCAGACGTCTGCTCCGAGGCCGATGGCCACCGCCAGGAAATTTTGGGAGTTGAGCGGCGCCCAGCCCAGCGTGCTTTCGTTGACGCGGAGGAAGATCTCATGTTCGCCCGCCACATAGCGGTACAGCTGCACCGCCTGGATGCCCACCGTGGCGAGGGGCGAGGATCCGTTGACCGGTTTGGGATTGCCGAATCCATCCAGCCGGAACTCTCCGACCGCCAGGTCCTGGGCCGCCCAGTCGGGATGGACCGAAGGCCGCCCCAGCAAGGGGCCGTCGGCCAGCGTCTGGGTCAGGACGGCGCCCGGCGGCAGGGTGAGCCGGATGACGACCGGATCGAACGACGCCGCATCCGGGAAGGCGTCGGGTGAGATTCGCAGGACCAGATGGGAGGCCGGCAGGAGCTGGGACGGTGCATCGGCGGCGATGTCCCCGGTGCGGTTGGCATCATAGTACACCAGCACGCCGGAGGCTTGCCCCAGCATGGTGCCGATGGCCGCCAGCCCGATCAGGGCGGCAAGCCATCCTTTCCAGGATGACAGGGAGCCTGTTCTTCGACTGGGTGATCCCCCCTTGCTTCTAAAGCGCGCCGGACCGACCGGCGGCACGCGGTTCGATATCTTCATCGGTTCCTCCTGATGGCTGGCATGGGATCGGAAACATTCTTCCGAACACCGCTTCCCCGTTTACGAATGCAGAAAGATACGATGATGTCCGGCTCTTCCGCCCATCAGGAAAGAACGATATTACCCCTTGGATCACCGCCATCGACGAACGGATTCACGCCGGCATTACATTGGTCCGTGACTTCCGCAACCTTTCCCTCCCTGAATCCGTAAAGAGCACTTCGTGCCAATCACTTTCAGGAGGAAATCTACATGCAAAGAAAGCCACGTGGAAACCGGATGGTTGCCTTCCTGTCCATATGCTTGATGGGAGCGGGGCTTCTCGCCGCAGCCAGCCCCCAGATCCCGGATTATTCCGAAACCCCGCGGGGCCAGGTGCCCGAGGCGTACAAGTGGCGCGTCGGGGACATCTATCCGGACCTGGCGGCTTGGACGGCGGAAAAGGACGCGCTCGTCAAGGAAACCGGCGAGCTGGGCGAGCGCTCCAAAGACTGGACCGGTTCCCCCGAGCGGATGTTCGCTTTGATGGACTGGCTCAGCGGCATCCAGCAGCGGGCCATGCGCCTCATGGTGTATGCCAGCCTGCAGGCCGACGGTGATTTGGCCAACCCCCAGTACAAGAAGATGCAGGGCGAGCTGCGGATGCTCTTCGTCGGCTTCCAGTCCAAGCTCGGCTTCATGAATCCCGACGTCCTGAAGCTCGGCCAGGAGAAGATCGACGCCTACGTGAAGGCCGAACCGCTGCTGGCGCCGTACAAATTCGATCTTGAACAGATATTGAGGGAAAAGGATCACATCCTGCCCGCCGAGCAGCAGCGGCTCGTCTCCCTGACGGGCATGTTCAGCGGGGCGCCCAGCCAGGCGTCCACCATGCTCAATGACGTGGACATCCCCAATCCGGAAGTCACGCTGGCCGACGGGACCAAGGTGCGGCTCAACCAGGCCAACTACAGCAAGTACCGCGCCTCCGCCAACGTGGACGACCGGCGCATGGTCATGCAGGCGTACTGGAACAACCAAAAGCAGTTCATCAACACCTTCGCGGTGCTCCTGGACGCCGCCATGAAGCAGCAGCTCTACCAGGCGCAGACCCACAACTATCCGGACTGCCTCACGGCCGCCCTATATGGGAACGACATCGATCCGAAGGTGTACCACAACCTGATCCAGACGGTCCACGAGAACCTGGGGCCGCTGCACCGGCTGATCCGGCTCCGCCAGCGGATGCTGGGACTGAAAGAGATGACCTACGGGGACGTGTACGCGTCGGCGGCCAAGTCGGTCGACCGGAAGTACACTTTCGATGAAGCCCAGACCCTCATAACAGCGGCCATGCAGCCGCTCGGGCCGGATTACGAGGCGGCCCTGCAGCAGGCGTTCGCCGAACGCTGGATCGACGTCTACCCGAACAAGGGCAAGCAGTCCGGCGCCTACTCCACTGGCGTGTACGGCGTCCATCCCTTCGTGAAGATGAACTACGACGGCTCGTACAGCAACGTCTCCACGCTGGCGCACGAACTGGGGCACGCCATGCATTCCTACTTCTCGAACAAGACTCAGCCGTACCCGATGGCGCAATACCCCATCTTCCTGGCGGAGGTGGCCAGCACCTTCAACGAGAACATGCTCATGCACCAGCTGTTGAAGAGCGAGCAGGATGACGCCCTGAAGCTCTTCCTCCTAGATGGCTACCTGGAGCGCATCCGGGGCACCCTCTACCGCCAGACGCTGTTCGCGGAGTTCGAGCTGGCCATGCACCAGCAGGCGGAGCAGGGCAAGACGCTGACCCCCGACTGGCTGAACCAGAAGTACCTCGATCTGACCCGGACGTACTACGGGCAAGACCAGGGCGTGATGCGGGTGGACGATTACATCCAGTGCGAGTGGTCGGGCATCCCCCATTTCTTCATGAACTACTACGTCTTCCAGTACAGCACGGGGATCGTGGCGTCCATGGCCCTGTCGGACATGGTGCTGCGGGAGGGGCCGGCGGGGCAGGCCAGGTACCTCGCGTTCCTGAAGGCCGGCGGCAGCAAGTTCCCGCTGGACACGCTGCGGGACGCCGGCATCGACATGTCCAGCCCCGAGCCGGTCAAGGCCGCACTGCATCAGTTCGACGGCCTGGTGGGCGAGATGGAGGCCATCGTTGCCCGGCTGGAAGCCAGAAAGTAGACAATTGCCGGAGCGGGATTCCGGAAGATTGCGGATTGTGAATTGCGGATTGCGAATTGAAAATCCGCACTCCCAAAAAGAGTAGGAACAAGATAGAGCGCGGGCGTCTCGTCGTCGCAGAAACGTGCAGTCACTAAGCCAAGGACGGGACGACCGCACTCCGGGGCAGACTCATGGAATAACAGTTGATCCGTCAGGATTTTTCCACGCTGCGACTTCATTTCCGGGACTGCAGCTCGTGGGCCAGATGGGCGACCATCAGTTCCACCCGCTTGAGTTCGCGAGTGAGGGCGATCCGGTCGATCCTCATCCAATACCACAATTTACAACCGATAACGACCAGGACACAACCGAAGAGTCCGGCGCCCCAGCGGATCATGTCCGCGATCTCGAGGCTCCCCAAGAACTTCACTCCGCAAAGGACGGCTAATCCCAAGCCGGCCATCATGTTGGCCATCATGATGACTCCAGTCCACCACATCCGGCCTCGGAACACCTCCGTGACGGCGTCCGGCAAGCTCGGTTCACCGGGAAAATCCAAGCCGTCCAGCCCTTCCGCGTGCAAGGCCTGCCGGATCAAATCATCCACGTTGGATTGTTTCGCCATTCTGCACCTCCAGTGCTTCCCGTATCCGTTCACGTGCCGCAAATAGCCGGGACTTGACAGTACCGGCAGGAATATCGAGGATCGAAGCGATCTCGGACACGCTCAGGGACTCGCCGTAGAACTTCGCAACCAAGAATCGTTGGGCCGGATCGATGCGGCGGAGCACATCCTGCAACCTTTCGAGGTCATCCGATGGCTCGCGGGCAGGCATCGCGACTTGACCCGCTGACTCCAATCCATCCGTCCGCTTTCTCGCCAACTGCCGCCTTCGGATCCAGTCTGCACACCGTCGGCTGACGATACGGAAGGCCCACGCACCAAAGCAGGCAGGATCTTTCAGGCGGCGCAATCCATGTGCGATGGCCATCCAGGATTCCTGAACCGCCTCCCGGGCGCCCTCCAGGTCTGCTGTCAATCGCATGGCGTATCGCAGAAGTCGGGAGTGCCATCGGAGCGCCAGTCGTTCGAATGCTTCGGCACTACCTGCTTGGGCGGTCAGCACCAGAATTTCATCCGTCACCTGTTCGCGGGTTCGCATCTTCGCCTCACATACATACAGTCCACTTTAAGGCCTGAACGGTTCAGCAGGAGACAAGCTGCTGGGTTGAGACGATCTCCGACTTCGCCCCGGGTGTGGAATCAGCGGGGTATCTTGATCTTCTTGATGAGTTGGTAGATCCCCTGGCCGATGAGGGCGATGAAGACTCCGTAGATGTACCAGGGCAGGTTCCGGCCGAACAGCAGTACGTACAGATAGGGCACGGACGTCGCCGCCAGGAAGACCGAGCTCCACAGGGCCACCCGGCCCTTTTCCTTTTTGGCGACGGCGCGCACCAGGCGGTAGATGGAATAGTAGAAGAACGGCGCGCAGGCAACCATCAGTCCCAGGAACACGGCGGGATTCACGCCGTACTGCTGCCGGGCGGACGCCATCTGCTCCTGGATCCAGGCGAGGAGGCTGCTCATGAGACTCCCCAGCCGGACAGATTGCGGATTGCGGATTGCGAATTGCGGATTTGGGATCCCGGATCATCCCGACATGGCTTTGGCAGCTTGGTCATGAGCTTCGAACATCCACTCTCGCAAACAGTTGGGACTTCGCCATTATAGAGATGCGTTCCATTCGTCTTTACTTCTTTTTCCGGCGTCGGGCAAGCCGGATCCGGCGGGCGGCGATGTCGGGACGGGAAGCCACGGCCAATGAGAGGTACTTGCCGTCCTCGGAGAACATGATCCATTCGTTGACGCACCGGTCCAGGATTTTCCGGATCCTTTCGGTGTCGATCCGGCCGGCGAAGCGTTCCTCCAGCTCGTCGAAAGACCGGACCGCCATGCACTCCAGGTAAACCTCTCTGGCGGTGCGGGTGAGGGTGAGCCGGCGGGGCACCCTCCGGCAATCTGTGATCTCCAGAAAGTCCCGGCCGTCCAGGTATTGGAGGATCTTCTGCGGGGTGCGCCCCTCCCGAAGCGCCCTGGCGCGCACCCCTTCGTGCATTTCCCGCCACCGCCGGCACGCCTCGAGCACGGGCGTCCAGTCCGCCGGATGGCCCGCCGCCGTGTAGCTCCACTCACGGAGGGGCAGGACCAGGCGGTCGCGGACCTCCGCCGGCAGGAATTCCGCATACCGGGAGTGGTTGCGCACATCCACCAAGCCGAACTCCTCGCGGCAGACGTCCACCGCGCTCCCCTCCGCCAGGTCGAATTCCGAGATCGGCCCCGGTGGAGGATACGCTGTGGCGTAGCGTTCGATGTTCTCCACGGACTCGGCAACCTCCTCGGCGGTGGAGCCGGGGAATTCCGACACCAGGCCGAACGGGTTCCCGATCTCCAGCTCCGCGCAGGTCTTGAGCAATTCCAGATTCTGGATGACCGTGGTCCCTTTGCCCATCCGCTGGAGGTAGGTGGTGGAGAAGCCCTCCACTCCCGTGTGGGCCAGGGTCAGGCCCGCCTCCCAGAGCGCCAGCACCTCCCGCGGGCGCACGCCGGCCCGAAATTCCATCTGCAACTGCAGCGCCAAGCCGAGTCCGGACAGCCGTCGCCCCAATTCCAGCAATCCGGTGGGCCGCATGCACAGATCGCTCAGCACCACCCGGGGATTGGCGTGCCGGGCCACCAACGCACCGACCTCCGCGGCGACCTGGCGGCTTGGCTTGGCCTGGTAGATCCTCCGCTCGTTCATGTTGCAGAACAGGCAACGGTGCCTCGGATTGCCCGTCCGGCCGGAGCGGTCCCACCAGCAGCCCCGGGCGGTCTGTAGCCAGATCCGCCACTCCAGGCTGAGCGGATTGGCCGACGCGGCGTACTCCTGGAAATCCGGCATCGGAAGCGATTTGAAATCCCCCGCCTCCCAGAGGGGCACACCGTCGGGAAACCGTCCCAGATTGGCGCGGGTGAGGATCCCCGGTTCATCGGTCGGCGGAGCGCCTCCCGCGGCCCAACGCTGGAGCAGGACCTCCAGCGGGCGTTCTCCCTCCCCCTGGATGATGCAGTCGATTTCCGGGAACTCCCGCAGGAACGACGGGCCGGCCGGGCCTCGCAGCAGGCTTCCTCCCCAGATGATGCGCACCTGGGGATTGGCGGCCTTGATCCGCCGGCTGAGGAGGACGTTGGCGAAGAGCTGCCGGAAGGTCGCCGTCAGTCCCACCACGTCGCAGGCCCCGGCCAGACGGGTGGCCAGCTCGGCAGCGTGGGCGTCCAGCTCCGCCAGGATCCGCTCCGGCTCGGCGGCCCATGCGGGTGCCGGATCCTCCGCCGCCCAGGGGGCCCTGGCGGCGGCCGACTGGAGCAGTCCCGCGAGGTTGCCGCGATGATCGGGGTACACCAGGCCGGCGTAGAACGCGTCGCCGGTCAGCGCATCCTCCTGGATGGTCCGATAGGCGTGGGTGCCCAGCCGGCGCCCCGCCTCCACATGTTCCGGCCATACGGAGGCAACCACACCGGCGGCATGCCCGTCCAGATAGGCCTTCAACGCCGCCAGCGCCGCCGACGGCACGTGGCAGTCCAGCCAAGGCATGGAAACCAGGGCGAGTCGCATCAATAAGCCTCAGGCGGCTGTCGCAGGCGCTTTCAACCTTTGATGTCGGGCGGCTTGGTCTCGACCACCCTCGAGTCTTCGGACAGGTCCACTTGTTCCTGGACCTCCAGGACGCCCTTTTGGACGTGCCGCTCTCCCCAGATGTTCTGTGACTGGACCATGCCCAGGTTCTCCGCAACATGGAACGCCTTGTGGTCCTTGTCAAGCTGGGGGCCAGGCGCATTCGATTCGATGAGGATGGCATCCTTGTGGACACCCGCAAGACTGTCTCCTTTGGTGTCGCCGATCTTCTCTGCGGCGCTGCTTCCTTTGCCCTGGAGCTTGGCCCCCCACACGCCCGCATCTCCACCGACATTTTGCGACTTGCTCCTGGGCAGGGTGATCGCACTTTCATTGGCGAGCTTCACCTTGTCCCGCACCAGCAGGTCCTTGTCCCATTTCTCTTCGACCTCGCCGGCCCGCTTGGCTGTTTTATAGGACATCGGCTCGCCGGCATGCTTCAGCTTTTCCTGCACCAGCAGGTCCTTGTCCAATTTCACTTCGGCCTCGCCGGCCAGCTTATTTGATTGCTGGGACACCCTCTCGCCGGCGTGCTTCAGCTTTTCCTGCACCAGCAGGTCCTTGTCCCACTTCTTCTGGTGGATCTCGCCATGCAGCTTCTGCGCAACCATGGAGACCTTCTCGTCGGCAAACTGGAGCTTGCCCTGGGTCTGCAGCCCGGCAGCCACCTTGTGATCGTGATCGAGGGCTTGGGCGCCTTCGCCCCGGAACTTGGCTTCCCAGGCGCCCGGCTCCGCTTCGGCTGGGGCCAGCTTCCCACGGACTCCAGCGTCCGTCGCTCTCTCGGCGGGCAGTTGGAGTTGGTCCCGCACCAGGACTCCTTGGAATTTGGCTTCGCCGAGCCGCTCGCCCGCTGCTTCCGCCAGTTTGGGGATATCGATCCCTTCCGTGATTTTGGAGGCCTGCTTGGGGCCCGCTTCCACGGCGGCTTCACCGGCGGCTTTCGGCCCCTGGGTTCCTTTTACTCCTTGGCCGGTGGAAACATCAGGCTGCTCGCCTTCCGGTTCCGGGATCATTCCCGGCTGGCGTGGTCCGATGGAATCGATGGGCATGGCACCTCCTGTGACATCGCAAGAATTTTTGAATTATGTCAATATTATCGTCAATTGCCGGGAATAGTTGCTAAGTGCGGCTTTCCGGGCAATTCTTACGTGGGCCAGCTGCCCTGCTGCGCGGGCGGGTTTCCAGGTGGGTTTTCAGCTCCGGGAAGGAAGGGAAGCGGGTGATCCGGCCCGTCGCGTCGAACCGGAACGGTTCCACCAGCCGGGGAAACAGGTCCAGCGGGATTTCCAGAAAACTCGGAGGTTGTTGGCGACCCAGCTTGAGACGGTATTGGCATCCCCAGGCATCGAGGTATCGGCACTCCAGGGGCCGCTCGGGCTTTCCGTACAATCCGCATCGGCCACGGGTGAGATGGCGGCAATCCGTGCGGACGATGATCTGCCAGCCGTCCTCGGACAGGCCCAGCGACACTCCGGGGAAGCCGAGGACGAAGCGGAGAAAATCCAGGCTCGTGGCGGATGCCGGCGTGCCGTGGGACAGCATCAGGGCGCGGCAGCACCAGGCATCGCAGCCGGCACACGGGTCCGCCAGCTCCGCATAGCTGACGGAGGCGGGGAGGGCTGCGGCGGCATCGACGGCGACCGGCGGATCCGGATCGTCCGGCTTCGAAGCGGTCTCCGTGGGGACGCTCCCCTCCGCCCAGTCCGGGAGAGGGGATGGGGCCCACATTTCGACGAGCTCGGTCCAGCCCGGAACGTCCACCAGCCGGTTCTGCCCGTCGAAGGAAAGCCGGGGGAGCATGGCGTCGAGGCGCTGCCGGTCGACGCGGAGGAAGTCCGTCGGGACGCCGCCGGTGAGCGCCGTTTTGTACCAGCACTTGTAGGGGTTGTAATAGCGGCAGATGCGCGGCTGTTCCGGGTGGTCGTGAATCCGGCACCGGGCCTCGGCGGTGTCCAGGAACCGGCATGGCAACCGAAAGAACACTTCCCAGCCGCCGGTCCGGAACAGGCCCAACTCGATCCGGCGGAAGTTCAGCAGGAAGCGGGCGTGGTCCAGCTCGGCGACTGTTTCCATGGGAATTCTGCCCACGGGCAGATACACGCAGCACGGGGCGGTGGGGCACGAGGCGCACGGGGACTCGGCCGCCTCGGCAAAAGACCGCACGGCCCGGGGAGATTCTCTGTCGCCCGGCGCGGAGGCACACGCTGGTGGTTTCTTCTTCATAATGAAGCGCTGATTCATTGTACCTGAATCGATGGAAATTGTGAATCTCTCGGGCGATCGGCCAGGCGGGGGCGATTTCAGGAGAACCGCCGGAGGACCTCGGACTTGACCACCTTGCCCATGGGATTGCGGGGCAGGGCGGGGAGCACGACCAGCCGGCTCGGCAGCTTGTAGGGGGCCAGCCGGCTTCGGGCCCAGCCGCGAAGCGCCTCGAGGGAGAGAGCCGGCCCGGGTGGTTCCGGGGTGCTGGGCCCCGCCGGCGGGCCCCCGGAGCGCAGGACCACCGCCGCGGCCACCCGCTCGCCCCATTCCGGGTCCGGCAGGCCCACCACCGCGCACTCGGCGATGTCCGGATGTTCCCGCAACGCTTCCTCGATCTCGAGGGCGGACACCTTGAATCCGCCGGTCTTCAGGATGTCCGTGGACATCCGGCCGAGGACCCGGTAGTAGCCGCCCTCCACCACCGCCAGGTCGCCGGTGCGGAACCAGCCGTCGGCAAACGAGCGCTCGGTCTCTTCCGGGCGGTCCCAGTATTCCGTGAACATCCCCGGGGTGCGCACCCGGATCTCCCCCGGCGTCCCGCCGGGCACGTCCAGCCCCGTCTCGTCGGTCAGCCGCACCAGGACGCCGGGCAGGGGCTGCCCGACTGTGCCCGGCCGCCTCTCGCCGTCGAGCGGATTGGACAGGGCCATCCCGATCTCGGTCATGCCGTAACGCTCCAGCAGACGGTGCCCGGTGATCTCCTCCCAATCCGCCTGGATTCGGACGGGAAGTGCCGCCGAACCCGAGACCATCAACCTGGAGCGGCGGCTGCCCTCGGACAGGCGGGCGCGCTCCCTCTCCGGCTGACCATGCCAGTGTTCGATCAGGCGGTGGTAGATGGTCGGGACGGCCATGAACACGGTGATCTCCCCCGAGGCCAGCCGCTCCCAGACAGCGGCCGGATCGAACCGGGGGAGGAATTCGCAGCAGGCGCCGGACGCCAGTGCGCACAGCAGGGCGTTGACCAGGCCGTGGGTGTGGTGCAGGGGCAGGACGTGCAGGATCCGGTCGGCCCCGGACCAGTCCCACGCCTGGCGGAGCATGCCGGTCTGGGCAGCCAGGGCGGCGTGGCCCAGGACGGCCCCTTTGGGCGCGCCGGTAGTCCCGCTGGTGTACAGGATCAGTGCCGGCCTCCCGGGCGCCGGTGTGGGCCAGGGCAGGGATTCCCCCGCTGTAAACTCGCCGGCCAGGCGGAGCGGGATGTCCAGGTCGGAGGAGAGCGGACGCAGCGTGGCGGAGGTCTGTTCGTTGCCGACCAGGAGGCTGGCGCCGCTGTCCTGGAGGACGGGGATCATCTCGGCGGGAGGATGGGAAGGGCAAAGCGGCACGGCCATGCCGCCCGCGCGCCAGATCCCGCAGAGGACCGTGACGAAGTCCGGGCCGGGCGGCAGAAGCAAGCCGACCCGGGCCGCCGCCAGGTCCGGCAGGCCTCCGAGGAGGGAAGCGGCGGCGCCGCCCGAACGGGCCTCCAGTTCGGCGAAGGTCGTTGCGCCGTCGGCGGAGACGACGGCGGTGCGGTCGGCGTGCGCGGCCAGGGCGGTGGCAAGTAGCCGGATCATGGCCCCCATTGTACAACGACCGGCTCGCCGAAAATCCCCTTGACTTGCCGGCCGCTCTCTCCAACAATCGGACCATCTTTCGCGCAGGGGAGGTTTCCGATGAAGGTGCGGCGCGGTTTCCTGTGGGTGATGCTATTGGCCCTGCTGGCCCTGGCGGCGTTCTGGGGGATCAACCAGTTCGACGCCCCACCCCCTGGGACGGAGTATTCCGCCGCCGACCTGGCGCCGGCCTCGATCTCCACGGACAACGGGTTCTACTGGCTGGTGAACCTCCTCCAGCCGCCCGAGGCGGACGTCGCGGGCGCCGCCGTTCGGGAGCAGACCCGCCGCCTGTTCGATCCGGCCGCCGTCGCGGGCACCGGAGCGGCAGAGGGATCTGGAGCCATGCTGCAAGCCGACCAGCGCTTGTTCCTGCTTCAGATGCGGCTGCCGGTCCCCCGGCTGCTGGAAGCCTGTGCGCGGGACCGCCAGTCGCTGGGTGAAGAGCTGAAAACATTCCGGCACGTGCTCAGCCGCTACGAGCGGATGCTCGACTGCCCGGAGGTGGCCGATTTCACGCCACCGGATCCCCGCAGCCCCGCCGTGCCGCTGGTAAACACCCGGGGCGCCGCCCGGCTGTGGCTCGCCTGGGCGGCCAGCAGGGGCCTGGACGGGGACTGGCCCGGGGCGGTGGCCATGGTCCAGGCGCACATCCAGTTCTCCCAGAAACTGGTCAAGGGATCCCGGAGCGTGCTGGGTTCGATGATCGGCATGGCGCTCACCGCCGACGGCCTCCAAGTCCTGGCGGAGATGATCAACCAGCCGGGTTTCGTCGCCGAGCTGGGTCCGGGGATCGAGGCCGGCCTGCCTCCTTGGGGCGGACGGGAACTTCCCATCCGGAGCGCTCTTCTCGGCGAATATCTGACCTTGAAACGAATCCTTCGGGACCCCGACATTCTTCAGGACATCGCGGCGGGCCCGCGGATGGTCCGCACCATCAGCCGCGCCTTCACCTACCAGCCCAACAGGACCGATCAATACCTCCGGCGTTGGCTCGACGGGCTGCAAGCGGCCCTGGACCAGCCACCGTTCCGTCAGCCTCCGTTGCCGGAGGTCCTGTTCAGCCCGGAGGCGGCCTGGTGGGTGCAGAATGGGTACGGCAAGTCCGTCGCGGAGACCTCACTGCCTGCCGCCCGGGACCTCTATCAGCGGGTGTATATCGTGCTGGCCTGGAGGGACCTGGTGGCGCTGGCCGGCCGATGGCGCGGGGCGCCTGCCGTCGAGGCCACGGCAGCGGCGCTGGAAGCGGACTTGGCGGCCAGCGGGCGCACCGATCCATTCAGCGGAAAGCCATACCGGTACAGCCCCTCCCGCCAGTGCCTCTACAGCGTGGCCGAGAACCTGACCGACGAGGGCGGGGATCCGCGGAAAGACCTGGTCGTGCCCTGCCTGCTGGTGCCGGGGAGCGCGCGGTAGCCGATGTTTTTCCTGAAGAAATTCATCCGGGCCTTCGTCCTGCCGCCGGGCATCTTGGTCGCGGTCTTCGCCGTCTGGGGGGCGATCCTCCTCTGGCGCCGGAAGCGCTCCGGCTGGATCCCGCTCTCCGCCGCGGCCGTCCTGTACCTGTTGTCGGTCGCCGTGGTGGCCGATCCCCTGCTGCGCCTGGTGGAGGTCCGGGACTGGAATCCGGCGGACGTCCGGTCGGCGGACGTCATCGTCCTGCTGGGCGGCGGCATCGTGGAGGGCGCGGCCGACTTGACCGGAGATTCCGCGCCGTCTCCCGACATGATGTGCCGGCTGGTGGACACAGTCCGCCTCCAGCGGCAGACGGGCAAGCCGGTCATCGTGGCCGGCGGCAAGGTGGAGGACGGACCCAGCGAGGCCTCCGTGGTGAAACGCTTCCTGGTGGAATTCGGCGTGCCGGCGGAGGCCGTGATCCTGGACGAGCGCAGCCGCGACACGGTGGAGAACGCCCGCTATTCGGCCCAGATCATGAAAGAGCGGGGCTTCCGCCAGGCCCTGATCGTCACCTCGGGGTACCATCTGCGGCGGTCGCTGCTGCTCTTCCGCGCGGCGGGGGTGCGGTGCGTCGGATATCCCTCCAACCTGATGGCCGAAAGGAAGAAATCCCTGGGCTTCCTGGATTTCCTGCCCAGCATCGAGGCGTTTCGGAAGAGCGCCGTCGCACTGCGGGAGATGCTGGGCGAGGTGTTTTACGAAGCGCGGTATTAAACCGAATAATGTAGAGCCGCGGGCGCGATGGACTCACAGAAAGCCCCGGGCCGGAGAGCATCGGAAGGGAACAGCAGATGAATTGCCTGCAGATCACGGGAGAGGGTGATGCGAATGATTGAGAACACGCCATTCACGCCGGTTGACTGGGAGAAACAGGCGGCGGAAAAACATGCGGGCGAGCTGGGCATGTCTGTTTCGCGGACTTACGGCGCCGGGGACCTGAGGACACGGATCGTTCTCTACACCCCGGGTTACCGTTCCGACCACTGGTGTGCCCGCGGTCACGTACTGCTGGTGCTGGAAGGGGAACTGTGCGTCGATCTCAAGGACGGCCGCACGTTCACGTTCCGGGCCGGCCAGGGTTTCGTCGCCGGGGACGATGCCGCCAACCCCCACAAGGCCCACACCGGCCCCGGCGCCAAGGTGTTCATCGTGGATTGAGCGGACGGACATCGGAAATCGGGTTTCGGACTTCGGATATCGGAATGCGGAAGAAAACTCTGTTTCGTCTCCAGTCCAATCTGTTGGAAACCATGCCACATTCTCTACGTCTTGATCCGAAGCATGCGATCCGATTTCCGAAACGTGACGTCCGAAACCCGATTTCCGATGTCCGGTTTCCGATGTCCGCCAGATCTCCCCAAGAGGTGTTTACTTGAGAAAATACCATCACCTCGGCATCCCCACGACGGAGCCGCACGAAGGCGAGCGGTACCTGCCCGACTTCAAGGTGCACGTTTGCGGCTTCGAGACCAGTCCCTACGGCATCGAGTGGATGCGCTACGAACCGGGCTCGCCCGTGCCGGAACTGGTCCGGCGGATCCCCCACGTCGCCTTCGAGACGGACGACCTGGCCGCCGAGCTGGCGGGGCAGAAGGTCCTCATCCCGCCGAATTCTCCGTCGCCGGGCGTCACCGTGGCCTTCATCGTCCACGACGGCGCGCCGGTCGAGTTCCTCCAGTTCGACCGGCAGGCCGAGTGAAAACGGGCTGAAAACACGGCCAGACCTCCCGAGTCCCCGCATCATTCACCTTGCGCAAGGGATGAAAATCCAATAGAATCCGCCAAACAAACTCCGAGATCAGTGGGGAGCAGGCGATGCACAGCGAGCAAGGCGGGGTGGCCCCCCGGCGGAATCTCACATCGACCCGTTGGATAATCATCGCCCTCTTTTCCCTGTGGGCCGTCCTCTCGGCCGGCGCGGCCTTCGCGGATTCGCAATCCGCCCTGGAGGCGCTCGAGGAAAAAGGGATCCGCTTCATCCCGACGGAGTTCATCGATGCGATCCAGGACGGGGATTCCGATCGGGTCAAGCTGTTCCTGGAGGCGGGGATGAGCCCCGACGTGCACGATACCGGCAACGGCGCTTTGGCGGCGGCGGCGGCCGGCGATCACATGGAAATCGTGGAACTGCTCCTGGCCGCCGGCGCCAATCCCAACGGCCCGGCGCCGGCATACTGCCCGCTGGCGCGGATCGCCGGGATGCCCCGGGAAGCGGCCGCCCGCCGTCTCCTCGCCGCCGGCGCAAGTCCCGACGGTCGCGGGGCGCTGGGGCGGACCGCGCTGAACTGGGCCGCCGAGGAAGGGCAGGCGGGGATGGCAGAACTGCTCGTCTCGGCCGGGGCCGGGCTGGATCTTGGAGACGAGTATGGGCGCACTGCACTGATGGCGGCCTGCATCCACGGCCGGGCGGAGGTCGTGAAGCTGCTGCTGGCCGCCGGGGCCGCCAGGGACCTGCAGGACCACTACGGCCAGACCGCGCTTTCCCTGGCCGTCGGGGAGGAGCGCCTGGATTGCGTGGATCTCCTGCTGGCCGCCGGGGCCCGCCTCGACATCGCCGGCAGCGGGGGGCAGACTCCCCTCGCCCTGGCCCTGGCGAGGGGCTTTGCGCCCATCGCCCTATGCCTCGTGGACGCCGGCGCGGATCCCCTGGCCGGCGACCGGAACGGGGACACCCCTCTGGTGGCGGCGTGCCGGCGGGGGTATCCGAAGGTGGTCCGGTCGATGCTGGACCGGGTTGCGCCACCGCCGGACCAGTTGAACGCGGCCCTCAAAGCCGCGCTGGACAACCAGCAGGTCGAGCTGTTCTCGATCCTCACGGCGGCCGGGGCCGATCCCGGCAGCTTCGACGGAAAGGACAAGGTGTGCTGGGCCGCCGCCCGGGGGGACCTCGAGGGCGTCAGGGCAGGGATCGCCGTGAAGGACGCGAGATGGTCTCCCGAATACCTCGCCGCCAACGCGTTCTTCATGGCCGCCGCGGCCGGAAAGCTGCCGGTGCTGGAATACCTGATGGGGCAGGTGAAGGACATCGACATCACAACGGGGGAAGGCCGGCGGACTCCGTTGCACCTCGCCGCGGCCCATGGTCATCCGCAGACTATCCGCCGGCTGCGCGCCCGCGGCGCATCCGTTGATGGTAAGTCCAATTTCAGCACACCTCTATTGGACGCTGTGCAGGGCGGCCATCTCGCCGCCGTCCGGGCACTGCTGGAGTTGGGCGCGAATCCGAATACGACCGGCCCGTGGACTAATCCGCTCCTGGAAGCCGTCCGCTCGGGAAACCGCGACCTCGCCGCCGAACTGTTGCGCCACCGGGCCGATCCGAATCCGGATCCGGTCCGGGATCCCGTGACCGCCGAATCAGGCGTCCTGACTCCCTTGAGACAAGCCGTCCGGGACGCCAACGCCGCCATGGTCCGCCTGTTGCTGGACGGGGGGGCCCGCACCGACACCGACGATAACAGCCGGATCACGCCGCTCGTCATGGCCCTGAAAGCCGGGAACGAGGGACTGGCCCGGATGCTGGCGGAGGCTGGACAGCGGACGGCGGAGGAGCTGGATCGGATGGACCTGGACCTGCGCATCGCCCTGGACCGGGGCGACCGGGCGCTGGCGCTGGGCCTGATCCGGTTGGGGATCATCGGGGAGACGCGCATGCCCCGGAGCTATGCCGTGCTCATGCCGACTCCCACCGGGCCGCTGCCCGACGACAGCGAGCGGCAGAAATTCACTTGCCTCATGGAAGCCGCCAACCTGCGGGACGTGGAGATGGCGGACGCCCTGATCGCCGCCGGGGCGGACGTGAATGCCGAATCCACCTTCGGCGGGATGCGGCCGCTGCACTTCGCCGTCCTGGTCCCCTGCCGGGATTGGGACTGGCCCTGGCCGTGCGTCAGCGGGCCGGGCCGGCTGTTCGAAGAACATGACCTGCCGCGCTCCGCCCCGGACGACGCGCGCCAGCTGCGGGTGGTCCGGGCTCTGTTGAAGGCGGGGGCCGACGTGAACGCGTTCGGGGAGGACTTCGTTCCGGCACTGGCGCTGGCGGTCGCCGAGGCCACGCCGGAGGTGGTGAAGGCCCTCCTGGAGGCGGGCGCCGACGTGAACGCCCGGACGCAGTACGACCAGACGGCGCTGCTGGCATCCGCCGCGCGCGGAGAGCCGGAGATCGTGAAACTCCTCCTGGCGGCCGGGGCGGATCCGGGCATCACGGACACGGCGGGCAACACGCCCCTCCAGATGGCCGAATTCCTGGAACAGCACGAGGCGGCGCGTATCCTGCTGCCGGTGACGCCGAAGGCGGCTCCGAAGGAACAGCCTCAGGAGGAGGCGGAACCGCGGTGGGTGGATGACGTCCTGGTGGTTGAGGATCTGCTTTCCGAGACCGAGTTGGCCGAATGGTTCAGCGCCATCCGCGTGGGGGACCTGAAGACGAACCAAGCCTTCGTGGCCAAGCTCCGGCAAGCCAGGGTGGAACGGGAGGCAGGGGAGGCAGGGGAGGCAGGGGAGGCAGGGGCGAACGCCTCCTCCCTGCTGACGTCCGCCCTGCGGGAAGCGGCCCGCACGGGCCAATTGGAGATCGTCCGGGCCCTGCTGGCCGCCGGGGCCGTGCAGCGTTCGAATGAATATGAAGAGGATGGCACGGCCCTGCACATCGCCGCGGCCGGCGGATTTACAGAGATCGTCCGGGCGCTCCTGGAAGCCGGCTGGGCGGTGGATGCGCCGGACCGGCATGGGCGGACACCCCTGGGCCAAGCGCTCACGGCGGAGAAATGTACGCCGGAGATCGTCCGGCTGCTGCTCGAGAAGGGTGCCGATCCCGCCAAGGTGGCCTCCGAATACGGAAAGACCGGTTTTGCCCTCTGGCAACGACTGTCGCCCGAGTGCCTGCAGGCGTTGCTGGCGTCCCGGGCGGTTCCGGTGGACCTGCGGGACCCTGCCTGGGGCACGCCGCTGCTGGCGGCCTGCGCCCGGCGGGGCGCCGCGGTCCGCGTACTCCTGGCGGCCGGCGCGGATCCCAGCGTCCGGGATCTGGATGGCCGCACCTCTCTCCTGGAGGCGGCCCGACTGGGATCCGTGGCCTCGATGCGGGCATTGTTGGCCGCCGGCGCCGATCCGGATGCCACCGCCATGGACGGGACCACTGCGCTGCTTCAGGGGATCCTCGCTACGAGGCAGGAGGTCATCCCGCCGCTCCTGGCTGCCCGCGCCGATCCAAACCGGCCCGACCGGCAAGGACGGACCGCGCTGATGCTCGGCCCCAAGAAGGAGTTCGCCGGAGGGACGGACATCGTGACGGAAGTGATCCGGCCCCTGCTGGCTGCCGGGGCGGACCCGAACCGGCAGGACCGTTACGGGCGGACCGCCTTGATGTACGCCGTGGGGAAGAAATGGGATTCCAGCTACCGGGAAGGCATCCAGCCCCTGGGGGACAAAAGCAATCCGGACGCCGGGAAACTGGTGGACGCGCTGCTGGCCGCCGGCGCCCGACCGAATGTCGCAGACAACGACGGCCGGACCGCCCTGATGTACGCCGCCGAAGCCTGCTCCGTGGACGCCACCAACTCGCTCATCGACGCGGGGGCGAGCGTCCATCAGCAGGACAAGAGCGGGCGCTGCTTCGTCGACATCTTCAACGGGCGCGAGCGCTGGTACCAGGTCCAGGTGATCCAGCACCAGGAGGCGCGCAAAGCCAAGGCCGCCGGGAAACAGGCGAACTGAGCGTCCCGGTGTCATCTCATCGGCAGGCGTGTCGGCCACGGGTAACAATGCCGGAACGGAATCATCCTGGCCCCATGATTTTTGTCTTTGTGTCTCCAGCCCGGTTGTGGTGAACTAGGTGCCGTGACTCAGATTCCCAGCCCAGTTCCAACTGACGTCCCCGACGGCGGGGCAGTCCCATCGCGCCCGGAACACAGGCGGGGCCGCCGGCTGCGCGGGAGGAGGTTCCTGCTGGCGCTGGCGGCGGTGGCCTTCGCGGGCTTCCTCCTGCGGCTGGGCATCTGTTTCCAGTTGGTGAAGGCCTATCCGCCGGCCACCGCGCCGGCCCCCCCGTCCGACATGTGGACCTACCAGGTGATGGCCCGGCAGGTTTTGGACGGCACCTACGACTACTCCCGGGGCTTCAAATTCCAACCGTTCTATTACATTGTGTTCCTGCCGGCGGCGTACGCGGCGTTCGGCACCGCGCCGGGGTGGCTGTTCCTCCTCCAGGGTCTCCTGGCCGCCGGCTGCATCGTCCTGACCGGCCTCACCTTTTCGCGCCTGTTCGGCCGGCCGGCCGGGCTGGCCGGGGCCGCACTGCTGGCCCTGGCCCGCTACCACGCCTTCTACACCGCCTTCGCGCTGCTCGAGGTGCTGCAGGGCTTCTGGATGTGCCTGCTGGCGTACCTGTGCGTGCTTGCCTGGCAGAGGCGGTTCACGCTCCTCTGGTGCGCGTCGGGGCTGGTGCTGGGGCTGTCGGTCGTCACGCGCGGGAACGCCCTCCTGCTGGCGCCCGTGGCCCTGGCGGCCATCGGCGTCCGTTTCCGGCGCGATGGGAAGCGGCTCGTCTCTTCGGCCACCGGGTTCCTGCTCCTGGCCCTGCTGCCAGGCCTGCCGTACGCCTGGGTCAACGCGCGGGCCTTCCACCGGTGGATCGGCCCCTCGTCCGACGCCGCCCAGGTGCTGGCGCTCGGCAACTCGCCCGAGGCGCCGCCGGGCGGGAAGGATCCGGGGACGGGGGCCGGCGCCATGGAGTTCACCGACAGCGTCCGGGAGTGGGTGCGCCTGGACCACCTGGAGGGGTCGGGGCGCGTCCCCGTGTCCGCCAGCATACTCCGGTGGCTCCGGGCCGAACCGCTGGCCTGGCTGGAGCTGAAGTTCCGGGTCCTGCTCCTGTTCTGGACCGGCTTCGAGATCCCCAACAACGTGGCCCTGGTGGACCGCGATCCGGCGACGGGGGAGCTGGCTCCCGTGGCGTCCCCGCTGCTGCAGGCGCCGTTCCTGCTGGATTTTGCCGTCCTGGGCACCCTGGGCCTCGCAGGCCTGGCCCTGGCCCTTACGAGCGCCCGCCGGAGACCGCGCGTGGCGATCGTGGCCGGCCTGCTGGCCCTGTCCTGCCTCGGCACGGTGATCTTTTACATGCTGGGACGGTTCCGCGTCCCGGCGGTCCCCTGGATCTGCGGTTTCGGAGGGTACGCGCTGGCGCGGCTTGCCAGCGGGTGGAAGCAGAGCAGGGGGGCCGATGGAAGGACAAACGCCATCAGACGGAGAAAGGGGCCCTGGCCCGTTCTGGCGGTTCTGGCCGTCTCGGCGGTGATCGTCAATTTTGCGTTTGAAGCCTATCGGGGCCATCTGGAAGTCTTTGTCATGCGTTGGGTGCGGCCGGACGGGGTGAGGGTGCGGCTGGCAGACCGGACCGTGCTCCGGGACAACGGCCCCCACAGCTTCGGCGGCTGGATCCCGGTGGAGGTCCCGGAGAGCGGTCCTCCCCTGACGGTCCGGAAGGAGTACGTGACGAAGCCGGGCGACAGTGGAACTATGACGGGACGGGACAATGGCGATCGTGCCGGCGGCGGAAACGGGAGCCCCGCCCTGCGGTTCGTGGTTCTGGCGCCGGCGGGCGGGACGCTCGAACTCCAGTCCGGCGGAATCCGACAGGTGGCGGTCGTCCCGGCAGGATTGAAGTGGTTGGCCTGGGAGGGCATTCCCGTTTCCGGCACGGCGAGCAGTGGACGGCCTGACGCTGCATCTCCGCCGGCTGGGACGACCGTGGAGATTTCCCTGCGCAGGGCCGGGCCGTCGGAACCGCTGTACCTCCTGTTCGACGCCCAGAGGGACTATGGCCGGACGGTCTGGCCCGATGGAGGAAAGCCTCCGGGCGAGTGGGTCGCCGACCTGGTGCTGCCGGCCCGCTGAAGCCTTCCCGGTTTCCGCCAGACCACCGGATCGTTCGGAGCGGCCAGGAAAATTTCCAGGATGGCCAGCTGATCACGCGGAAAATGATGAAATTCATCGAGTCGTCCGATGCGTGATCGGCCCCTTCCAGGTCCGAGTGAGGGATCATGATTTTCCGTGTTTCAGCCGGAGAAACGGAATTTAGCATCAGGATTTGTCCCGGATGCATTCCACTTGATTGTGACAGATGACACAGATCGTTGCAGGTGCTGTATTTATGATGGAAATGGTTGCGTTCTCGGCTCTCTCCCCGGCGAAGCGGGCGGCGGTCGGGAACCTTGACGCGGGATGCTGCCGCTCGGACGGCGAGGTGAGATGAAACAGGACAGGATCAACGGTTTGGACATCCGGCGAACACCGGGATGGCGCCGGCGGCGGCGCTGGCTCGTGGCCGCGTTCGTGCTGCTGGCCGTGGTCTTCCTGTTCTATCTGCAATACACCGCGCGCGTTCAGCGGGCAGACAGCCAGGTCGGCATCTTCATCCGGACCGACGACAAGGGTATGTTCATTGAGGGAGTCATGCCCGACCTGCCGGCCCAGCGGGCCGGGATCCAGGCGGGAGACCGCCTCCTGTCCATCAACGGCCACCCCATCCGCACCGACGAGGATTACGACCTCCAGGCGATTCAGTTCCAGCGCGACCGGCCTGCCGTTTTCGGCATGGAGCGCAAGGGAACGGCACTGCCGATGAGGGTATTCCCCGGCGGGCAGTTCCCGTGGGTTCCCTTCCTGCTCAACATCGTGACGGCGGTGGGATACCTCGCCATCGGCCTGCTGGCCTTCTTCCAGCCGGTCCGGGACGTCCGCAAGCGGCTCCTGTTCCTCTTTTCGGTGGGCATCGCCCTGGAGATGTCCCTTCCGGTTTCGTACCTGGGCAACCTCACCCTGGAAATCCTGTTCGCGCTGGCATTCTACCTCCTGTCGGGCTTCCAGTTCGCCGTCGAGATGCACCTGGTTTCCACCATCCCGGCCCAGCATCCCTGGTTCCGCCGGTCCCCCTGGGTCCTGCGCTCGTGCTACGCGTTCGGCGTGGCCGTCACCGCCCTCGCCGCCGTCACCTTCCTGGCCGGGGTCTTCGAATGGAGCTGGTTTTCCTGGCAGACCCTGTCCGCGGACTTTTTCCTCAACAACGTCCTGCTGCCGGTCTGGGTGATCGCCGTCCTGCTGCTGCTGAGCACGCAGGCGGTCCGGTACCCGGAGCCGCTCGGACGACACCAGGCGGGCCTGGTCCTCCTGGGAGTGCTCCCCTGGATGGCGATGGTGGTCGCGACCACCTTCTTTCATCTGTCCGATTACATCAGCGCCCCCGCCGTCGACGCCCTGTGGGCCATCACGATCTTTCCGTTCCCGGTGGCGGTCTTCATCGCCATGTTCCGCTACCAGCTCCTGGACATCCAGTTCGTGGTGCGCCGGGGATTGATCTTTTCCGCTCTCACCGGCACGCTGCTGGTGATCTTCTACGCCGTCTTCGGGGCAGGCAGCTTCCTCCTTTCCCAGGCGGTCCTGGGCACGATCCACTCGGCCTGGCTCGTGGCGGGGGTGGCGCTCCTGCTGGGGCTGACCTTCCCGCCGCTCCGGCAGATGTTCCAGCGCCAGATCGATCGGCGTTTTTTCCCGGAGCGGCTCGCTTTCCGGCAGCGCCTGATCGCCCTCGCCGGCGAGCTTCCCACGCACGGCAAGGTGCCCCGGATGGGCCAGCACCTGGTCGAGGAGCTGAAGTCGATCTTCCAGCTCCAGTCGGCCATGATCCTGCTGGCCGACAAGGCCTCGGGGTGGCTATACCCGCTGGCCTCCACCGTCGGCAAGCGGGTGCCCGCCGCCGGGGGCGAGCCGATCCTGGAGCTGCAGGACCTGGGGATCCGCCTGATCCGGCGGGCCCATCAGCCGATGCCCACCGAGCGCCTTCTGCCGAGCCGCTCCAACCTGGCCAAGTTCCTGCTCCTGTTCGACGTGGAATGGGTGGTGCCCCTGTTCGTCCAGGAGAATCTCAGCGGCCTGGTCCTGGTGGGGCGGAAATCCGACGGCGGCCGCTTCCGGGCCGAGGAGATCGAGTTGCTCGACTTCCTGGCCCAGCACGTGGCCGTGGTCTTCGAGAACGCCAAGCTGTACGAATCCGCCACGTACGACAACCTGACCGGGATCCTCCGGCGCGAGGCGGTCTTCGAGCGGCTGGAACAGGAGATCCAGCGCGCGACCCGCTACCGCCGTCCGCTGACAGTGGGCATGGCCGACCTCGACCACTTCAAGGAGGTCAACGACCGGTTCGGGCACCTGGCCGGCGACATGGCCCTGAAGCGGGTGGCGCAGGTGCTCTCCGAGACCCTCCGGGGCGCCGACCTGGTCGGCCGGTACGGCGGGGAGGAGTTCCTGCTGGTCTTCCCCGAGACCGACCCCCGCAGCGCCCTGGAGGTCGCCGAGCGGATCCGCCGGCTGGTGGGGGGCATGGAGTGCCAGTCCACCGACGGCCGGACGTTCCGCGTCACCATCTCCATCGGCCTGGCTTCCCTGCCGGACCAGGTGGCGGATAACGCGGCCCTCCGCGACCGGATCATCGAGGACGCGGACCAGGTGCTGCTCGCCGCCAAGCGCGCCGGCCGCGACCGCGTCCAGGTGGACGCCGGCGCCCACTCCGTGAAATCCTGAAGGCGCCCTCCCGCAGTCCCTGCCGCCCGCTCAGGATCCGCGTTCCGACCGGGCTGGATTCGCATCCCGACGGGATTGATGGTATCATCACGTCGCCGGACATTCAGCTGCGGCGGAGGTGAGCATGCCCAACCCACCGGAACCGGGCGGATACAGGGTCCAGGGGTACATGCTGACGTGCCCCGTGTGCGGGCAGGACCGGTCCTGGACCCGCCGGACCCTCATGAACACGTCGGCCATGACCTTCTTCGGGTTCGATTGGGCGGACAAGAGGGCCGACAATTACGTCTGCGGCCGCTGCGGCTACGTGATGTGGTTCCTGACCGAAAAGGCAGTTCCCTGAACAGCGTCGGGAACGCGGCCGGGGACGGCGGGACGATGGCCCCGGGTTGACGATTCCCGATGGAGGATGGAAGGAGATGACGAGGATGGGCCCCAACCACCGGACAATTCGACGGATTCTCTGCGGAGCGCTGTTGGCCTGGGCGCTGGGCGCGCCGGTTCCGGCCCAGGTCTTGCCGTTCGAGATCCTGACCTCGCGCCAGGGCCTGCCCCAATCCCAGGTCGCCACGGTGGCCCAGGACTCCGAAGGATACATCTGGGTGGGGACCATGGAGGGGCTGGGCCGCTACAACGGAACCTCCTTCACCACCTACTCCGCCGGCGACGGGATCGGTAACGGCCGGATCTGGGAATTGCTGCTGGCGCGCGACGGCACGCTGTACGCGGCCACCGGCAGCGGAGTCGCTTTCTGGCGGAATCACCAATGGAACGTCCTGCCGATCAAAGATCTGGAAGGCGTCCGGTGCCGGGCCCTGGCCGAGGATGTCGCCGGCAATCTCTGGATCGGTTCCGATGCCGGCGTGTTCCGGGGCCGGGAAAAGGACTTTCGGAGAGCCGACCCAGCCGATCCGAAGAGCCAGGAATTCGTGTATGACCTGCTCCCCGACCAGGGGACCATGCTGGCCGTGTCCTCCACGGGGCTCTGGCGGATCGACGCCCGGGGGCGCCGCACGGAGATCCCCGGCCCGCCGGTCGGGAAGGCCAATTACCGATGTGCCGGCATGACCCAGGAGGGGCTGTGGCTGGGGAGTTACGCCCAGGGATTGTGGCTGCATGGGCCGGACGGCTGGAAGCGCATCCCCTCCGGCGATGTCCCTGCGGAATCCTTCTGGCGGATGGAACAGGGGCCGTCCGGCACTTTTTACATCGCCACCAACGGCTCGGGTTTATACCTCCGGCGTCCCGGTAGCGCTTCGTTCGAGCACTGGAGCGAGGCCAACGGGCTGCCCAGCGACGTGGTGAACTGCGCCTGCGAGGACCGGGAACGCAACCTCTGGATCGGCACGGACATCGGCGGCCTTGCCCGGCTCGGCGGGAAGGCGGTCAGCAACCACGGGGTGAGGCAGGGATTGCCCAGCCCGTGCGTCTTCGGCATCGCGGCCGGCGATTCGGCCGATTCCCTGTGGCTGGGAACGATGCGGGGGGCCGTCCATTACCAGGTCCGGCCGCGGCCCCGGGTGCTGGAGACGCTCGGCGCGGCGGAAGGGCTGGTCAACGACCAGGTCTGGAAGATCCGGAAGACCACCGACGGGATCCTCTGGGTCCTGTCCGACACGGCCCTGCAGTTCCGCCGGCCGGGGGGAAAGCGGCTGGAGAACCTCCCCGCGGATGTTCCCTTCCCGCGCTCGATCCCCTATGACATCGAGCTGGATTCCCAAGGCCGGTTGTGGGCCGCCGGTGTCGACGAGGCCTGCCTGATTTCGGTCCGGAGCGCCGCGGGGAAGTGGACGGCCGTCCGGAACGGCGAGATGGGGCAGCCCCTCTCTGGAGTCCAGCGGCTCTGCCGCCGCCTGCGCGGAGGCGTCTGGTTCTCGTCGACCATGAAGGTCGGCTATTGCGACGGAGAGGCCGTGCGCTTCCTGCCGGATCCGCCGTTGCCGCCCTGCGCGAGCTACAGCGCCATGTTCGAGGACAGCCGGGGACGCCTGTGGATCGGGTCGGAAACCGGATTGGCCTCGTGGACCAGCGACGGGCGGTGGGAGTCCCTGAACGCCCACCCAGGCTTTGCCTGCATCCACGTGTATTTCATCGGCGAGGACCGGGATGGCCGCATCTGGGTGGGCACGACCCGGGGCGCATTCATCTTTCAGGAGCGGCAGCCCGCCCAGCCGTTCAACGCCGACGACGGGCTGGCCAATTCGGAGACGAACCAGAACGGTTTCTTCTGCGACGCCCGGGGGGAGATCTGGATCGGCACCATCGACGGCATGTCCCAGTACAACCAGGCCAACCTGCGGCCGAACATCATCCCGCCGCGGGTGCTGGTGGAACAGGCCCGGTATGCCGGCGTCACCCAGCCGTTCCCGTCCGGCGTCGACGTGAGATGGGGAGAGCGCAACATCACCTTCGACATCGCCGTACTGTCCTTCCGCAACCGGGCCCGCACCTTCTACCAGTACTGGATGGAGGGAGTGGAAGACACGTGGCAGCCGCTGCAGCAGAATCCGCAGGTCCGGTACACCAACCTGCCGCCCGGCCGGTCGGTGCTCCACCTGAAGGCCGTGAACGATTCCGGCACTTGGAGCGAGGAGCACACCCTCCCCATCATGGTCCACCCCCCGTTCTACATGACCGTCTGGTTCCAGGGCCTCGCCGTCGCCGGCGTGCTGGCGTTGGGGCTGGGCATCCATCGCTGGCGCACATCGGTCCTCAAGCGCCGCAACCGCGAGCTGGAGGAGATCGTGGAAAAGCGGACGGAGGAGCTGCGCAAGGCCAACCAGGAGCTGACCTACCTGGCGGTGTACGAGCCGCTGACAGGCCTCCTGAACCGGCGGTCCATCACCAAGATGCTCGAAAACGAGCTCCAGCCCGACGGCCGGCCCAACCGGCAGATGGGCTGCATCCTGGTCGACCTCAACAAGTTCAAGCCGGTGAACGACCAGCTCGGCCACAACACGGGCGACTACGTCCTCAAGACCATGGCCAAGCAGCTCGAAGGGTGCCTGCGGGACAGCGACCGTGTGGGCCGCTACGGCGGGGACGAGTTCCTCGTCGTGCTGCCCGGGGCGGACCGGGAGGCTGTGGAGACGGTCTGCCAACGGATCAGCCGGCTGGAATGCCCCGTGTCGGGGGAGGGCAAGACCCTGACGGTCACCGCCTCCTGCGGCGGCGTCGCGGTGCCCGGCAAGTGCAACCCGTCGCAAACGGTGATCCTGGCGGCCGCGGACGGCCTGATGTACAAGGTGAAGAAAGGCGGCGGGCGGGGCTTCGAGGTCACCGTGTACTATCCCGCGCCCCCCGAGGACATGTCCCGCCTGGAGCGGGACGCCGCCATCATCCCGGACCTGCTCCAGCGACGGCCCGCCGAGCCGGCCGGGAATGGTTAGGGATCCCACAGCCGCCGGCCGGCGGGGAATCAGGCAAGGGCTCAACCGATAACATTCCAGAAGTCCGGAAAAGACTTGACGACGCAGGCGGGGTCGTCAACGTCTATGCCCGGCGTGACCAGTCCGGCGAGGGCGAAGGCCATGGCGATGCGGTGGTCCGCATGCGTCCGGATGATCGCGCCGGGCTGGAAGGTTTCCCGGCCCTGGATCTCCAGGCCATCGGGAGTTTCCGTCGCGGTGATGCCCAGCCGCCCGAGGTTCTCGGCCACGGCCCGGAGGCGGTCGGACTCCTTGATCCGCAGGTGGGCCGCGCCGCGGATGCGGTGCAGGCCCGGCGTCCGGCCCATGACCACGGCCAGCGCCGGCACCAGGTCCGGGCAGTCAGCCATGTCGGCGTCCAGCGGGCGGGACGTCCGGCCGGAGACGATGACGCCCTCGGAACCGACTGACACGCGGCAGCCCATCTCCCCCAGCAGGCCGGGAAACACCCGGTCGCCCTGCCGGCTGTCGGGGCGAAGGCCGCGCACGGTTGCGGAACCGCCGGTCAGGGCCGCTGCAGCGAAGAAGAAGGCGGCACCGGACCAGTCTCCTTCGATTTCCATCTCCAGCGCGCGGTAGCTGCCCGGCGCCACGCGGAAACGGTTTTCTTGGGCCTCCACCCTTGCGCCGAACGCCCGCATCAGGTCCAGGGTGATCTCCACGTAGGGGCGCGAGGGCAGGGGGCCGGCCAGCGCGATCTCCAGGCCGCCGGGCAGGAGCGGTGCTGCCAGCAGCAGGGCGCTCAGTGGCTGGGAGCTGTCGGGCGAAGACAGCTCCAGGACAGCGCGGGCGGCCGGCGGAGATGGCCTGGCTGGAGCCACCCGGGCGGGAAGGTGTCCCGGACGGCCCAGTTCGGTGACGGCCCAGCCGAGGGATCTCAAGGCGGCCAGCAAGTCGGCCACCGGGCGGCCGTCGCGCAGCCGGCGGCCGCCGTCCACGACCGCCCCGCCGCGCCGCAGGCCGGCCAGGGCCAGCAGGATCCGGGCGGACAGCCCCGAGTCCCCGGCCTCTAGCGTCAGCGGCGATTCCCCCCGGAACCAGCCGCCTCCCTCCAGTTCCAGTGCCTCCGGCGAGAGCCGGTACGTCACGCCCAGCCGGGCCACCGCGGCCAGGGCGGTGCGCTGGTCGGTCCCCAACAGGGGCTTGTGCAGGCTGCACTTCCCGCCGGTCAGCGCGGCCAGGAAAATCGCCCGCAGGGTGTGGGCCTTGGAAGGGGGCGCCACCGCCTCCAGGCGGAAGCTCTCGGGGTGAGTCCGGCAAGTCAGACCGCGCATCGGATCGCTTCCTTCAGCTCGCTCACTTTCGCCACCACACGCGCCGCAAGGTCAGGGGCGCCGCGATGTTCCTCGACGATCCGCACCAGCGCGCTGCCCACCACGACGCCGTCCGCCACGGCCGCGGCGGTGGCGGCGGATTCGGCGGTGGATATGCCGAAGCCCACGCACACGGGCAGCGGGGAGACGGCGCGGATCCGGTCCACCTGCCGGCGGACTTCGCTCATGTCGATCCCTTCGCTCCCGGTCACGCCGGTTTTGGACACCAGGTACAGGAACCCGGCCGCGCCGGCGGCGATCCGGGCGACGCGTTCCGGCGGCGTGGTCGGCGCCACGAGGCGGATCCGGTCGAGCCCGCCGCCGTCGCCCAGTTCCGCCGCCTCCTCGGGGGGGAGGTCCACCACCAGCAGGCCGTCGGCTCCTGCGGCCGCCGCGTCCCGCTGGAACTTCCCCGGGCCGTACGCGTGGATGGGATTATAGTAGCTGAAGAGCACAATTGGAACCTCGGATTCCCGCCTCAGCGCGCGGACCAGCCCGAGGATGGCATTCATGTCAGCGCCCGCCGCCAGCGACCGGGCCGAGGCGCGCTGGATCACCGGCCCGTCCGCCGTCGGGTCGGAAAAGGGAACTCCCAGCTCCAGAACGTCCACTCCGCCAGCGATCACGGCCCGGGCTACGTCCAGCGATTGCTCCAGCGTCGGATCGCCGGCTGTCACGAATCCCAACAGCGCCTTCTCCCCCATCTCCCGGAGCTTTAAAAAAGTTTTATTTATGCGTTTGTTCATAGTCGTTACCTAGAAAACATTTAGACGCAGATTAACGCGGATTCACTCAGATCACCACGGATTCAAACAGCTCTTCCTGATTCCCAAATCAGTCGGCATGATCTTGAGTGGAAATCTTGGATTCATCCGCGTCCATCCGCGTAAATCCTTGTCCAATCACAGTTCTCGAATCCGCAATCCGAAATTCGCAATCCGCCATTGGGAAATTCACGATTCCCAGGTCCTTGTCCCCCCGCCCGGACAGGTTCACCAGGAGAAAGTCAGAGGCAGGCCGGCGAGCGGCTTCCGCCATCGCCCAGGCCAGGGCGTGGGAGCTCTCCAGCGCCGGCAGGATGCCCTCCAACCGGCACAAATCGCGGAAGGCCGCCAGCGCTTCCCCGTCCGTGACCGATTCGTACCGCACCCGGCCCGCGTCCTTCAGCCAGGCGTGCTCCGGCCCCACGCCGGGATAGTCCAGGCCGGCCGAGACGGAGTGAGCCTCCCGCACCTGCCCGCCGGGGTCCTGCAGCACGTACGACTTGGCGCCGTGCAGGATGCCAACGCAGCCGTGCCCCAGGGTGGCCGCGTGCCGGCCGGTCGCGATGCCCTCGCCGGCCGCCTCCACACCGACCATCTCCACCGGGGCGTCCCGGAACGCATGGAACAGGCCCATGGCGTTGCTGCCGCCGCCGACACAAGCCACCAGCGCGTCCGGCAGCCGGCCGCAGGCGGACAGGGCCTGCTCCCGGGCCTCGTCGCCGATGACCCGCTGGAACTCGCGGACCATGAGCGGGTAGGGATGCGGGCCGGCCACCGAACCGATGACGTAGAACGTGTCGCGCACCTCGCCGACCCAGAACCGCAGCGCCTCGTTCATGGCGTCCTTGAGGGTGGCGGTGCCGCCGTCCACAGGCACCACTTCGGCTCCCAGGAGCCGCATGCGCCGGACGTTGGGCGCCTGGCGGGCCACGTCCACCGCGCCCATGAACACCCGGCACTCCAGGCCGAGCAGGGCCGCGGCGGCGGCCGTGGCGACTCCGTGCTGGCCGGCGCCGGTCTCGGCGATGACCTTGCGCTTGCCCATCCGGCGCGCCAGCAGGCACTGGCCCAGCGTGTTGTTGATCTTGTGGGCGCCGGTGTGGAGCAGGTCCTCCCGCTTCAGCCAGATGGCCGCGCCACCGCAGCGGTCCGAGAGGCGCCGGGCGTGGAATAGGGGCGTGGGCCGGCCGGCGTAATCCCGCAGCAACTGTCGGAATTCGACCTGGAAATCCGGATCGGGGAAGGCGGCATTGAAAGCCTCTCCCAGCTCGAGCAGCGCCGGCATCAAGGTTTCGGCCACGTAGCGACCCCCATACGGCCCGAAGTGGCCGCGCCCGTCCGGCCCCGGCGGAGTCACCGGAACTGTGGCGGAAAGACGAGTGGATTCGACAGCCATCAGAAGATCCTCCTTTGCGCAGCATGCGCGGGACCGGCCGGACAGGCGCGGACAGCGTTCAGGAAAGCCCGGACGCGTTCCGGGTCCTTCCGGCCGGGCGCCGACTCCACGCCGGAACTGACGTCCACGGCGTCGGGCCGGGCAACTTGAATCGCTTCCCGGACATTACCGGCATGCAATCCGCCGGCCAGGACCAGGGGCGTCCCGCGGGAGAAACTAGCAGGCAAGGTCCAATCCCACGCCTTTCCCGAACCGCCCGGCAGCGGACCGCGACCTGCCTCCACCAGGAAGGCATCCGCGGAATACCGGCGGGCTTCTTCCAATCTGGGGGACCGATCCAGGAACAGCGCTTTGATCAAACGAAGACCCGATCGTCGGATACCGTCGACCAACGCCGGGGGCTCCTGCCCGTGGAGCTGGACGGCGGACAAGCCGACTCGCTCGACGATCCGGCGGATTTCAGCCCCGGGTGCGTTCACGAAGACCCCCACCAGGGGGAAACCCTCCGGCACGGCCTGCGCGATTTCCTCCGCCTGAGCCGATGTGACGGAACGAATGCTGTGTGGATGGAACACCAGGCCGATCGCGTTCGCGCCGGCCTCGACGCAAAGGTGCGCGTCCGCGGGTGTGGTGATCCCGCAGATCTTGATCTGGACCGCCGGGGCCGCGGCGAAGGACGGGGAGACGGGGGGACGGGGGGATGGGGAGACTGAGTTCATCGCATCCTCTTTTCGTTTGGAACCTTGGAGAAGTATCTCGCCTGCAAGTTGCTCATAAAAAAATCTTTACACGCAGAGGCGCAGAGAACGCAGAGCCGATCAGTGACGCGGATCGATCCGCGTAAATCCGCGTCAACGTTTGGCTGCTCTCAGCGTCCTCCGCGAATCGGCATGCAACCGATTGGGCGATTTTCCTCCATTGCTCACCTGACTCCTGCACCGGATTGAGCAGGCGTCGCCGGATGCCGGGGGAGACTGGCGAATTCCGACAGCAGGCGGCCGAGCGCCGCTCCGGGGTCGGGCGACGCCATCAGCGTTTCCCCGATCAGGAAGTTGTGGATCCCCGCCGCCTGCAGGCGGGCCAGGTCCTCGGCCGTCCGGATGCCGCTTTCCGCGACGGCGACCTGTTCGGTCCCGAGCCGCGGGGCCAGCCGCTCGACCACGGACAAGTCTGTCCGGAAAGTGTCCAGGTCGCGGCAGTTGATTCCCACCAGCGTGGCGTCCGCCTCGGCGGCCAGGGCCAACTCTGCTTCATCGTGGACTTCCACCAGGGCGTCGAGGCCGAGCTCCGACGCCAGGGCGAGGAATTCCCGGAGCTGCAGGCGGGAGAGGATCCGGGCGATCAATAGCACGGCGTCCGCGCCCATGGCCCGGGCTTCCAGAAACTGGTAAGCCGAAACGACAAAATCCTTCCGCAAGACCGGCAGCGCCGCGGCCTCCCGGGCCCGCTGAAGGTCCCTGGTGGAACCGTGGAAGAACTCCCGGTCGGTGAGCACTGATAATGCGGCGGCGCCAGCCGCGGCATAACTGAAGGCCACTGCGGCCGGATCCGCATCCGGACGGATCGGCCCGCGCGACGGGGAAGCCCGCTTGAACTCCGCGATGACGTTCACCCCGGCGGGACCTGGCCGGATCAGCGCCTCCCGGAACGGCCGGCAGGGCGGCAGATCGGTGCTGATCTCCCGGAGGAGCCGTTCGGGCCGGCGGCTCCGGGATTGTTCGACTTCGGCGCGCTTCCGCTCCACGATCGCCTGCAGGAGCCCCGCCATCAGTGCCGCTCCAGCTGCAGGCTGCCGGCCTCGTTCACCGCGCGGCCGGACCCGGGCGACAGGGCCGGGCCGGACGGCGCGGAGTCCACCCGGCCCGCCGGCGGGGTGCTGTAGAGCTGGGTGTAGCGGACCAGGGCCTCCAGCTTGGCCCGTGCGGCACCGCCGTCGATGGACACCTCGGCTCGCCGGATCCCGTCCGTCAGGTCGGGGGCCACGCCGGCCGCCACCAGGGCCGCCGCGGCGTTAATCACCGTCACGTCCCGTCGCGGGCCGCGCTCGCCGCCCAGGACGGCCTGAAGTATGGCCGCGTTGTCGGACGGGCTGCCGCCCGCCAGCTCGGCGGGATCGGCGCGGCGGCCGAAGAAACGCTCGGGTTCCAGCTCATAGGTGCGGATCGCCCCCTCGCGGAGCTCGCAGACGCGGGTCGGGGCGCAGACGGAGATCTCGTCCAGCCCATCGTGTCCGTGCACCACGAAGGCGCGGCGGGAGCCGAGCAGGCGCAGCGCGTCGGCGGCCATCTCCGCCAGCGGCGCCGCGTAAACGCCCACCAGCTGGCAGTTGGCGCCGGCCGGGTTGGTCAGCGGGCCCAGGAGGTTGAACAGCGAGCGCAAGCCCAGCTCGGACCGCGCCCGCGCGGCGTGGCGAAGCGCGCCGTGGTAGAGCGGGGCGTAGAGGAACCCGATGCCGATCTGCCGCACTTCCTCTTCGACCAGCTCCGGGTCCAGGTCCAGGCACACGCCCAGCGCCTCCAGCGCGTCGGCGCTGCCGCAGCGGCTCGAGACGGCCCGGTTGCCGTGCTTGGCCACGGTCACGCCGGCGCCGGCCACCACGAACGCCGCGGTGGTGGAGATGTTGAACGTCCGGGCACCGTCGCCGCCGGTGCCGCAGGTGTCGACCACCACCGGCGCAACAACCTGAATCCGCCGGGCGCGTCGGCGCATGGCCCGCGCGGCGCCGGCCAGCTCCTGGAAAGTCTCGCCCTTGGTGGCCAGGGCGGCCATGAAGGCGCCGATCCGGGTGTCGGAGACGCGGCCGTTGAAAATCTCCTCCATCATGCCGCCCGTCTCCGCCTCGGAGAGGTCCTGCCGGCCGATCACCTTGCGCAATCCTTCCCGAAAATCCGTCCCATTCTCTTCCATTGTCATTCTCCTTTATCGAATCATTAGAAATTTCAATCCATTACACGCAGAGGCGCAGAGCCCGCGGAGCAATCCCGGCAGGCTGTGGGACATCTACACACTGAAAGATGGCTTGTCGACCTCTCTGTGATTTCTGTGCCTCCGTAGAGATTTTCCTGGTTCCCAATCCGCAATCCGCAATCCGAAATCCGCAATTTTTCATGTATCCAGCCCCCGCAGAAAATTCCGTAGTAGTCTCTTCCCGACAGTGGTCATGATGGATTCCGGATGGAACTGGACCCCCTCGACCGGGAGGGCGCGGTGACGCAACCCCATGATCTCGCCGTCCTCCGCCCGGGCGCTGACTTCCAGGCAGTCGGGCAGGGCGGTCGGGTCCACGGCCAGCGAGTGATACCGCATGGCTGCAAACGGTTCCCGGATCCCCTGGAAGAGGTATCTGCCATCGGCAGTCACCTGGGATGTCTTGCCGTGCATCAGCCGCCGGGCGGGGACGACCCGGCCGCCGTACGCCACGGCGATGGCCTGGTGGCCGAGGCACACCCCCAGGATCGGAATTTTTCCGGCGAAGCGGCGGATCGCGGGCAGAGTCTGGCCGGCGTCCTCGGGGCGGCCGGGTCCCGGCGAGATGACCAGGCCGGAGGGTCGCAGATCAGCGATCGTCTCGAGCGACACCGAATCGTTCCGGGCCACCCGGACGTCCGCGCCCAGCTCCGCGAAGTACTGGACGAGGTTGTAGGTGAAGGAATCGTAGTTGTCGATCAGGAAGAGCATGGGGGTTTCTCCTTTCTTCCGTAGTCCGGGTCCGCCCGCCCCGGAACACCCGCGTGGGGGATCGCAGGGTTTCGCGTCGGGCCGACGCGATCTACGTCGTGCTCGAGCAATCGAATCGCCGTCTCCATGGCCCGGGCCTTGTGCAGGGTTTCCAGCCGTTCGGACTCCGGATCCGAGTCGGCCACGATGCCGGCGCCGGCGTGCACCGTCAGCCGGCCCTCCCGGACCACGGCTGTGCGGATCGTGATGGCCAGGTCCATGTCCCCGTGGAACGAGATGTAGCCGGTGGCGCCGCCGTACGGTCCGCGCGGGGCGGCTTCCTGCCCAGCGAGGATCTGCATGGCGCGGACCTTCGGGGCGCCGCTCAGCGTGCCGGCGGGGAAAGTCGCCCGGAGCAGGTCCCAAGCGTCGCCACCCGGTTTCAGGTCGGCCTGGATGTTGGAGACCAGGTGCATGACGTGGGAGTAGCGCTCCACCACCATCAGGTCCGTCACCTGGACGGTGCCGGCGGCGGCCACGCGGCCCAGGTCGTTCCGGCCGAGGTCCACCAGCATGACGTGCTCCGCCCGCTCCTTGTCGTCACGCAGCAGCTCGTCGGCCAGGGCGCGGTCCTCCTGCTCGGTGCCGCCGCGCGGTCGCGTCCCGGCGATGGGACGCAGCGTGGCCACGCCGTGCGCGAGCCGCACCATGGTCTCCGGCGAGGAGCCCACCAGCACGGAGTCTCCCAGGTGCAGGAAGAAGAGGTAGGGCGAGGGATTGACGTGGCGGGCCGCCCGGTAGAGGTCCCAGGGATCGGCCGGCGCCGGGCCGGAAAAGGGCTGGGCCACCACCGCCTGGATGATGTCGCCCTCGCGGATGTGCTCCTTCACCGCCGAAACCATGCTCCGGTACTTCTCCGGCGGCCATTCGGGCCGGAGCGGGGCAGGGGCGCGATTCCTATGCGGACCGTCCGCCGGCATCGGCAGGGAGACAAGCTCCTCCAGCTCGTCCAGGCGGACACGGGCATCTTCCAGGGCGCGCTGCGGATCAACGTCTGGATCGAGGAACGCCAGCACGATCAGGCTCAAGACGTGCCGGATGTTGTCGAACACCAGCAGCTCGCCGGGCAGGATGAATTCGGCGAAGCAATAATTCTCCGGCAGGTCGTAGCGGACGGGCTCGAAGAAAGTGACCATCTCGTAGTTCATCCGCCCCACCAGGCCCGCCCAGAACATCGGCAGCTCGGGCAGCGCGGCGGGGCGATAACGGAGGGTCCGGTCCCGCAGGACGGCCAGGGGTTCTCCGCCGTGGGGGATCCGCTCGCTCCGCCCGCCTTCGCCCCACGCCACGTGGCGGGCGAAGACGCGGACGCTCGCCCGGGCGCGGGCGCCGAGGAAGCTGTAGCGGCCCCACCGCTCGCCGCCTTCGACGCTCTCAAAGAGGAAAGCCGGGCCTTGACCGCGGTACAGCTTGCGCAGCAGTGACACCGGAGTTTCGGTGTCGGCCAGGATCTCCCGGACGACCGGCACCACGTTATGGGCGGCCGTCAGATGAATGAACCTTGCGGCATCGGGGTATTCCCTCAGACGCATAACGCCTCCCCGGCGAACGAGCGCAGGGTTTCGGTCAGGGCGCGGGCCTGCCGGCAGAGCTGCTCGAATTCGAAGGGCCGCAGCGACTGAACGCCGTCGCTCAAGGCCCGCTCGGGATCGTGGTGCACCTCCACCATGACTCCGTGGGCGCCCACGGCCACCGCGGCGCGCGCCAGCGGCACAACCTGGTGGCGGCGGCCGGCGGCGTGGCTGGGATCGACGATGACCGGCAGGTGGGTCTCCTGGCGGATCGCCGGCACCACCGACAGGTCCAGGGTGTTGCGGCTGTGGTCGGCGAAGGTCCGCACGCCGCGCTCGCACAGGATCACCCGGTCGTTTCCGCCCTCGAGGATGTACTCGGCGGCCATGAGCCACTCCTCGACGGTGGCCGCCATGCCGCGCTTGAGCAGGACCGGCTTGCGCGACTGGCCGGCGCGGCGCAGCAGGCTGAAGTTCTGCATATTGCGCGCGCCGATCTGGATCAGGTCGGCGTACTCCTCAACCACGGTGAACAACTCGTGGTCGAGGGCCTCCGTGACCACCGGCAGACCGGTCTCCTCGCGGACCTTGGCCAGGATCCGCAACCCTTCCTCGCCCAGCCCCTGGAAAGCGTAGGGCGATGTGCGCGGCTTGTAGGCCCCGCCGCGGAAGATCTTGGCCCCGGAGGCCTGCACGTGGCGAGCGATAATACGGGCCTGCTCAACGGACTCGACGGCGCACGGACCGCCGATCACGGTGAAGTGTCCGTTGCCCACCGGCACGCCACCGACCCAAACCACGGAATCTTCGGGGTGGAACTCCCGGCTGACCTGTTTGTAGGGCCTGGTGACCCGGATGACCTCCTTGACTCCGGGCAGCTCCAGGAAGGGCCCCGGCTCGACGGCGCCGCGGTTGTTCAGCACCCCGATGGCCACGCGGTGCCCGGCGATGGGGCGGGCGGTGAACCCCCGAGCCTCGATGGCCGCCACCACGCGGTTGATCTGCTCCGGGGCGGCCCCCTGGTCCATGACGATCAGCATGTCGCACCTCCTGCGGGCGGATCCCGCTCCGAAAAATAAAAAAGGGCCGTGTGTCTGCACGGCCCTGAAAACACCAGGACCGTGGGCGATGCGGGATCGCCCACGGTCCTCGGTATGTCTAGTTTAACTTAGGCGAGTGAGGAGCCGCCGGCGCGTCCCGCGGTCGGCCACCACCACCAGCCCTGGAAATTCATGCGATTCGTGGTTCCTTGCATTGGTTGCTCGCGATCGATTCCGGAAAAACCTTCCCCGGCAATCTCGAAGCGGATTCTACGAGCGGCATGGGTCGAATGCAAGAGAAATATTCTGTGTCCGCCGGACTGCGGGCAGTCCGGATCGGCCCGAGCCGGCCCATCGATCGAAATCCCTGTTCCCTGGCCGGCGGACCGGGACCACCCATCTTGTCCGTGAACGCCAGCAGCTCTTTTGGTATAATTGCTTCAAGTATTTTGGTTTCAATGCCGAATGACTGGTTTCCGAGAACGGGCGGCGCTCATCCAATAATCACAATCTGCATCCCGAAGGGGAGTCGACCTTCGGGGCGGTCGCGGGGGGTGCGGGTGATCGGCCAGACGGTTTCCCACTACACCATCGTCGGGCGGTTGGGCCACGGCGGCATGGGCGTCGTCTACAAGGCGGTGGACAACCGGCTGCAGCGGACGGTGGCGCTTAAGTTCCTGCCGCCCGGCCTGGCCGACAGCGAGGAGTCGCGGGAACGCCTCTTTCGCGAGGCCCGCATGGCCTCCACCCTGGAGCACCAGAACATCTGCGCGATCCACGAGGTGGACGAGACTCCGGACGGGCAGGTGTTCATCTGCATGTCGTTCTATGAGGGCCGGACCCTGTCGCAACTGGAGGAGGACGGCCCTCTCCCCGTGGCGGAGGCCCTCCGGATCGCCCTCCAGATGGCCGAAGGGCTGGCCTACGCCCACAGCCAGGGGGTGATCCACCGGGACATCAAGCCCGCCAACATCATGCTCACCGCCAGCGGCGTCACCAAAGTGATGGACTTCGGCCTCGCCCGCCAGGAAGGGCAGGAGCGCCTCACCCGGACTGGGACCACCGTGGGCACGCTGGCCTACATGGCGCCGGAACAGGTGACGGGGGAGTCCGTGGACGCCCGGTCGGACGTCTGGTCGGTGGGCGTGCTCCTTTTCGAAATGCTGACGGGCCGCCTGCCGTTCACGGGGGACTACGAGGCGGCCATCGCCTACTCCATCGTCCACGAGGCCCCGCGGAGCGTGAAGAAGTTCAATCCCGGCGTGCCTGACGTCCTGGACGACGTCATCCGGCGCTGCCTGTCCCGCCGACCGGCTGACCGTTACGCCTCGGCTACCGACCTGCTCGCCGCGCTGCGGCAGGTTTGGCAGATGCTGTCCCCGCCGGGAGACGGCCCGCCCCGCCGGATCCCGCCGCCCGCCGGCAGGATATGGACCCGCCCTCGCATCGGGATCCCGTTGGCAGCGATTCTAATCCTGGTCGCTGCGGGATGGCTGGCTGTTCCCGTTTTCCAGAAGGCTTTCCGGAAAGCGCCCCCACCGCCGCCTCTGCCCAGCCCGGGAAAGGTGGCCGTCCTGCCGTTTCGTTCCGCTTCCCCGGACATCGCCTCCTGCTGCCTGGCGGAAGGCTTCCGACTTTTCGTCACCGAGCGCCTGGCGTTGGCGGAAGGCGATCCCCCGGGCCTCTGGGTGATTTCCGCGGAGGGCGTCCGCTCGGAAGGGATCCGCACGCCAGAAGAGGCCCGCCGTCAGGAGAATGTCAACCTCGTGGTGACCGGAGAGTTTTCTCTCGGGGCCATGGCCGGAGCGAGCCTGCGGATCTTCATTCAAGACCCCCGGAAAGGGACCGTTCTCCGGGAAGCGGAATTCAAGGACAGCCTCTCCAGTCTTTCCACCTTCCAGGGCGGTTGGGTGGATGAGGTCATGCGGATGCTGGGCCATGAGCCCGGGCCGGGTGCGCTTTCCCGTCTCGGCACCGGGGATACCGCTTTGCCGGGGGCGTTCCGCCAGTACATCCAGGGCCTGGGAGCCCTTGAGCTGCAGGGCAGGGGCGGCGGAGTCGATATGGCCCTGATTCTCTTCCGGGGCGCCGTGGCCAATGACCCGTCCTACGCCGACGCCTGGGCGGGCATCGCCAGGGGGTGCCTCAGCAAGGCTGCCGCGGAAACCGGCGCCAAGAACCGGTGGCTGGAGGAGGCCGCGAGTGCTGCGCGCCAGGCCTTGGAGATCAGCCCCCAGGCTTCCTCCCACCGGATACTTGGGCGCATTCTGGAGGCGGCCGGAAAGACGGAGGACGCCTGCTCCGAGTACCAGCTGGCCCTTCAGAATTTCCCCGGTTGCTACGATGCCGAGTGCGACCTGGCCTGGGCATTTCTGAGCCGGAACCGGATGAAGGAATCCGAGCAGCACTTCCTGGCGGCGTCCCGCCTGCGCCCCGATTACTGGTTGACGTACAACTACCTGGGTTTCCTGTACAACTCGCTGGCCCGGTACCCGGAAGCCGAGAAGATGTTCATGGAAGCCATCCGGCTCGCCCCGGACAATGTCAGCCCGTACGGGAACCTGATCGCGGTGTACTACAAAAGCGGCCGGAACGACAAGATCCGGGAGATGGTCGACCGGGTCATTCCGCCCCAATCCAACGCTGTTCTTCTCTCCAACCTGGGGACGATCTGCTTCCAGATCGGGATGTACCTGGACGCGGCGGGCTTCTATGAGCGGGCGATTGCCGCCGGCAGCAAGGATTACGAATACGTGATTTGGGGCAACCTGGCGGAATGCCACCGCCAGCTGTCCAATCAGGAGAAGGCCCGGGAGGCTTTCGAACAAGCCATCCGGCTGGGCCGGACGAAGCTCGAAAAACGCCCCCAAGATGCGGAGGTGCGGTCCAGGTTGGCGCTCTACTACGCGATGAGCGGCCGCGGGGACGAGGCCAGGCGGGAGATCCAGGCGGCCCGGAAACGCGCTCCGGCGGATGTGGATGTGCTGGTCAGGGCCGTCCGGGTGTACGAATTGACTGGGCAGCGGGACGCCGCCATCGAGGGAGTCAGGGAACTCATCAACCGCTCGGACGCCCTGAAGACGCTGGAAGGGGACCCGGACATGGCCAACCTCCGGAACGATCCTCGCTACAAGCGGCTGGCCGCACAGCTCTCGACCTCCGGCGCGGAGCCGCCCGGGTCCTGACGGCGGATGCAAAGTCGAGATCGTCAGAGGGCCGTCTGATTCCGGCTCCCTCGAGTGGGACCATGGATGATAAAAAAATCACGGTGGCCAGGAGGTTTTATGGGCAGCAGAATCTTTGAAATTGTGGTGACAGTCGCCGTGCAGGATGAGACCCCGTTTCTCCAATATCAATACGGGGGCAGAGGTCCATTCGACTCGCTTTGCTTGTGGGTGCTGCCAGGGGACCGGTTGATCTGGCGGTGTCCCCACGGTGAACTGGAGTATCCGTTTGCCGTCCATTTCAGCCCGGTTTCGCCGCTGGCGCACGCCGTGGTGTTGAACAATTCCGCTCGAGAAGACACGATTCGAGACGACGTGACCCTCGGACGCTACAAGTGCTTCGTGGCGGTGCACTGGGAAGGCCAGGTGGTCACGGACGATCCGGATATCATCGTGGATCCGAGAAGGCATTGATCTCCGGTCGGCGGGCTGAAACTCCGGCGTATCGACCTCCCGTTGGGGAGGGCGAAGTCATGTGGGCCCACCACTTGGCAGAGAAAAAGCGCCGCGTCCTCTCGTATGATGGGTTTACCTCTCTGGAAGGAGCTTGTCATGCGACCTGCGAGAAGGATGGGGATTGCGGCCAGCCTCTGGATTCTGGGGGCCTTGGCCTGCCTGGGCCAACAACGCACCGCCGGGCCGGCCGGCCCACCGGCGGCCGCCTCGAAATCTGCCGCTCCACAGGGTGAAGAGAAGAAGCCGACAGAGCCGGGCAACACCCTCATCATCGGCGAGGCGCCCGCGCCCGTGCCGGCGCGGACCCGCCAGGGATTCGCGTCCATTTCGGAGAAGGCAGCCGGGGTGTTCATCGGCTTCCTGTCCTCGGACGCGATCGAGGGGCGGGCGACCGCCTCCAACGGCTACGACGCCGCCGCCGAGTTTGTCGCCGCCCAGCTGGAGCTCTCCGGCGCCGCGCCCGCCGGGGACGCAACAGGAGTTCCTCCCGGTCCGGGGCAAGCTTTACAGGAGGAATCCCGCTCCTTCTTCCAGGAAGTGCCCATCAAGGAAATCATCGCCACCAACGGGCAGATGACGGCCACTTCCACCAAGGATTCATTGGTGCGAACGCGCTCGTACCTCGCCGATGTGGACTACCAGGGCGGTCCGGTCGGCCGGCCGGAGTCTTTCGCCGCCCCGGTGGTCTTCGCCGGCTACGGCATCCGCGAGACCTCCGCCGGCTGGGACGATTATGCAGGCCTGGACGTCAAGGGCAAGATCGTCATGGTACTGACGGAAGCGCCGGGTTGGGACGATCCCAAGTCCCCCTTCGGCACCAAGGACATGCATGAGAAATACGGCGTGCGCCGGTCCATGCGGCACGCCCTGCCGGCCAAGGCCGTCACGGCCCGCGAGCTGGGGGCGGTGGCGTTGCTCATGGTGGAGAATTCTCCGGATGCAAACCCGGACGTGCCCGCCCGGATTCTGGACGCCCGGACGACCGACGATTCCAAATCCATCGTCGACGCGGGCGCGCCCCGGATGAACCTGGCCGAGCCGTCCGCCCCCATGCCGTGGGAGACATTGCCGGTGATTCGGATTTCCCAGGAAATGGCGGATTCCATCCTGGAGCTGGCAGGGCAGAAGCTCTGGTCGCTGCAGGGGGAGATCAATCAATACTTGAAGCCGCGCTCCTTAGAACTGGAAGGGGTGTTGTTAAAAGTGGAGACTACCGCCCAGACCCGCCTTACCCGCAGCCGGAACGTGCTGGGATTCCTGGAAGGTTCCGATCCCGCGCTCAAGGGCGAAGTGGTCGTGATCGGCGCGCACCTGGACCATCTGGGCAAGAAAGGGGAGTACGTGTTCAACGGGGCCGACGACAATGGTTCCGGCTGTGCTGCGCTCCTGGAGGTCGCCCGGGCCTTCGCGGCCAACGGCGCGCGCCCGAAGCGGTCCGTCCTGTTCGCCTTCTGGACCGGCGAAGAGGAGGGACTGCTGGGATCCCGCTACTACGCCGACCACCCCCGGATCCCCATGAACCGCACCGTGGCCTGCCTGAACCTGGACATGGTCGGCCGGCCCTGGACCGCGGAGCGCCTGAAACGGACGGCCGCCCAGTGGGGCGTCGCCCTGCCGGAGGACGCCCTGCCGAAGATCCAGGCCGACCGGTTCATGGTCCTGCCGCTGTCCGAGGACCCGTCCATGGCTGACTCCCTGCGGGAGGCCGACCGGTATGTCGGGCTGTCCCTGTTCCTACGCCAGACGAAAGGCGGCGGGGGCGGCAGCGACCACACCCCGTTCGCCATGCGCGGCATCCCGTGGGTGTTCTTCTTCGGTTCCATGCACGACGATTACCATGGGCCGGCCGACACCATGGACAAGGTCAGCCTGCGGCAGGTGGCCGACGTGGCGCGTCTGGCTTTTCTGGCCGCCTTCCAGCTGGCGGACAAATAAGCCCGCCGGCACGCCCACCGGGTCACATGTGGAAGCCGGAGCAGGGAAGACTGGGGCCGATCTCTCCCCGGCATGCGGAGCTCTGTTTTCGCGTTCCCCCCACCAGGGAATTCTGGTATAGTTTGTCGTCACCAGTTCAATAGAAGGAATTCCTCGCTTCCGACCGATGGGACTGAATTCACCCATGTCTGCAGGACTCTGGATCCGGATCGCCCGGTTCCTGGCCGTCCTGTGGGGAATCCTGGGCGCCGCGGCCTGGACGGGCGCGGAACGTCTGCCGGTCAAGACTTACACCATCGCCGACGGCCTGCCCATGGACGGCATCGCCGTCATCCGCAAGGACTCCCGGCACCTGCTCTGGTTCGGCACCGGCGAGGGTGTGGCCTGGTTCGACGGGCAGCGCTTCACCGGCTACACCACCGAGGACGGCCTGCCGCACCGCTACGTCTGCGACGTCCTGGAGGACCGGGCCGGGAAGATCTGGATCGGCACCGGGGACGGCCTCTGCCTGTTCCGGCACTCCCCCCGCGACCTGGCCGGGCACCGGGGACGTCCGCGCTTCGACACTTTCCGGCCCGCCGCCGCGGGGACCGGCGGCTTCTGGTTGAACCGGCTGCTGGACGCGGGGGACGGGTCCGTCTGGTGCGGATCGGATTCCGGCCTCTACCGGTTCCGCTGGGCCGGGGAGTCGGGCACGTTTCAGGCGGTGGACATCGGGCTGAAGCCGGGTCCGGTTGTTGATCCCAACGTGTCCGACTTGATGTTGGACCGGCAGGGTGGGTTGTGGATCGCCACGTTCCAGGGGCTGTATCACCGCGGGCCGGACGGCGCCGTGGTGCGGTACGGACCGGAAATGGGGATCGCAGACCCGTACTTCCTCTCCCTGGCGATCACACCCGATGGGACAGTCTGGGCGGGCGGCCACATGGGCTTGTACTGCCTGTCTCCTTCCTCCACGCCAGGCGCTCCGCCGGCGGTCCGGCTCCTGACCGAACGGGACGGGCTGCCCCATAACCGGATCGCCGCCCTGCTGGCCCAGTCCGACGGGCGGCTCTGGATCGGTACCCGCAGCGGCGTCGCGGTGCTGGAGCGGAGTCCGGGTGAGGGATACGACATCCGCTGCTATTCCGCCCCCGCCGGACTGTTCGATTCGGACATCGGCTGCTTCCTGGAAGATGACGCCGGCAACCTCTGGATCGGCACCAGCCGGGGGGCCCTGAGGATCGGCCGGCAAGGATTCACCACGACCGACGCGTCGGACGGCCTCGCGCCGGGCCGGATCAACGCCCTTTTCCTGGATCAGAAGGGCCGGCTGGGCGTCCAGGTCGTGAATCGGGAACTGTCCTTCGCGGCCTACGACGGACGCCGGTTTTGCCCGGTCATCCTGCCGGGCACGGAGCACCCGAGCTGGATCGGCCCGCAAAGTGTGCTGCAGGATCATCTCGGCGCCTGGTGGCTGGCTGTGGATGAGAAGGGCCTTTTCCGTTATCCGCCCTCGGTTTCGTTCGCCGGCCTGTCCGGGCAGCGTCCGGACAGGATCTATACCCGCCGGGACGGGCTGCCGGGGGACAAGGTGTTCGCCGCATTCGAGGACTCCAGCGGGGACATCTGGGTGTCGATCCAGGACGGGCCGCCCCATCTGGCTCGATGGTCCCGGCGGACGGGCCGCTTTGACACCTTCGATTGCGGGACCCTGCCGTCCGCCTTCCGGGAAGACTGGGCGGGCAACCTGTGGATTGGCCTGCTCGAGAAGGGGATCTGGCGGCTCCGGCGGGGACGGATGGAGCTGTTTACCACCCGGGAGGGCTTCCCGCCCGGCTATGTCATGAACCTCTACAACGACTCCCAGGGCCGGCTGTGGATCGCCACGTCCCAGAACGGCGCGGTCTGCGTCTCCGATCCGGACGCCGACAGGCCGCGATTCCAGGTCATCTCGAAGAAGTACGGATTGAGCAGCAACCAGGCGCGGTTCGTCCTGGAGGACGGCTCCGGCCTGTTGTACATCGGGACAGCCCGGGGGGTGGACGTCCGGGACCCGTCCACAGGCGGGATCCGCCAGTACACCACCGCGGACGGATTAGCCGGCAACCTGCAGAACGTGGCGCTCCGGGACGCGCAGGGGAGCCTATGGTTCGGAACCTGGTTCGGGTTGTCCCGCCTCAAAACCGAGCGACGCCGGCGTTGCCGGCCGCCGGAGATCGTCATCCGGGGGTTGCGGCTGGGCGGAATTCCATGGCCGCTGGACGAACTGGGGCAGCGGGAGGTGGAGGGAGTCACCGTCCCGCTGGAGCGGAACCGGGTGGCCATTGATTTCGCCGGCATGAGCTTCGCCGCCGGAGACGTGCTCACGTTTCGATACCGCCTGGCCCGCACCGATTCCGAATGGCGCCCGCTGACCAGCCGGAGCAGCCTGGACCTGGTGGACATGCGCCCGGGCACCCGCCGGATTGAGATCCAGGCCATCAATTCCGAGGGAACGGTCAGTCCCCGGCCGGCCGCAGTCACCCTGACCATCCTCGCCCCGGTCTGGCAGCGATGGTGGTTCATCGCCCTGTTGCTCGTGTCCGCGGGATCGGCCGCGTACCTCTTCGTGCGCGTGAAGGTCCGCCGGCGCCTGGAGGTGGAGCGCATCCGGACGCGTATCGCCACCGACCTGCATGACGACATCGGTTCCAGCCTGACCCAGATGTCCATCCTCAGCGAGGTCGCCGTTCGCAAACTGCCGGCCGAACCGGAGACCGCCGTCGAGTTCATGGGCCAGATCACCGCCACCTCGCGTTCCCTTGTGGACGCCATGAGCGACATCGTGTGGGCCATCAATCCTGCCCGGGACCGCTTCAGCGACTTGGTGCACCGGATGCGGCGTTTCGCTAACGACTTGTTCGCGGAAGGGGACATCTGCCTGCGGTTCAACGCCCCTGGCGAGGAACGGGACCTGGCCCTGGGGGACGACGTCAGGCGGCAGGTTTATCTGGTGTTCAAGGAATGCCTGCACAACGCGGTCCGCCATTCTGCGGCCGCGGAGATCGCCGTCGATCTCCGGATCCGCGGCGGCCGCCTGGAGATGGAGATTCGGGACAACGGGACGGGATTCATTCCCGACGCCGTGGCTGACGGCGGACACGGGTTGCAGAGCATGAAGCGGCGGGCCGCGGCGGTCGGGGGTTGCCTGGGCTTGGACAGCCGCCCGGGGCAGGGGACCCGGATCCTGCTGCAGGTCCCGCTGACCTCTCCGCTGGGGGGCTGGTGGCGGCGCTCCGGCAACTGCACGAAGATGTAGTTCGCCCGTCGGGCGGATCTGGTATTCTGGCGCTGCGGACCAGGATGCCATGTCCGGCCTGCGCCAATTCCAGCGGGAAGAAAACGGTTGCAGGAGAAGACGCCATGCTCACAATCGCCATCATCGAGGACCAGCCGGCCATCCGGGAAGGGCTGGCGTTCCTGATCGACAGCACCCCGGGTTTCCAGTGCGTCGGGCGCTTCCGCAGCATGGAGGAGGCTCTCCCCGGCATCGGCCACCGGATTCCGGATGCGGCCCTGGTCGACATCGGGCTGCCGGGGATGTCGGGGATCGAAGGGATCCGCATCCTCAAGCAGCGCCATCCCGGGATCCTGCTGCTGATGCTCACCGTGTACGATGACGACGACCGCATCTTTGAGGCCATCTGCGCCGGCGCCTGCGGATACCTGCTCAAGAAGACGCCCCCGGCGAGGCTGCTCGAGTACATCCAGGAAGCCCACGCGGGCGGCGCGCCCATGTCCCCCGAGATCGCCCGGCGGGTCATGGAGCTCTTCCGGAAGAACCCGCCGCCCCGCAAGGCGGAATACGAGCTGACCCCCCACGAGGTGCGAATCCTCAAGCTGCTGGTGGACGGCCACACCTGCAGGACCATCGCCGACGAATTCGACGTTACCCCGCACGCCGTCACCTGGCACCTGCGAAACATTTACGAAAAGCTGCACGTCCATTCCAAGACCGAGGCCGTGGCCAAGGTCCTCAGGGACGGCATCGTCTGACCCGCGGCGGACGGCCTGACAGACCATTTCCCGTCGCTGGCCGATCCTCAGTCGGCTTTGCCAATTGGAACTGCAGTCCGGAAAAGGTCCACCACGGGCACCCCGATATCAACGCTGGAAAACTAGAGAACCTCCACTTTGGAGGTTCTCTAGTTTGCAAATCAGCTTGCTTCGTTTCTGGAGTTTTCAGCCTAATTATCGATAAATAATCGGTTTTCTTGGCGTTCTTCGCAGCTTCGCGGTTCAGATTCCTACGCTTTCGCCAGATCCAGCAGCTTGTCCACCTGGTATCCGGACCCTTCCTCCGCCCGGTGGAGTGTTTCCAGCACGTCCAGGCAGGAACGCAGGCGCCCCACCGCCGCGGGCCAGGAGTATGCCGGTTCCGGCTCGACCTTCTTCCGCTTCCGCGAAGCGACGCGTTGGGCCGCTTTCGGTTCCGGAACGGCCGCAACCGGGACCTCCGAGAGTATGGACACGGTGGCGGACAGGAGGAGCCAGGCAGAAAGGCGATCGAACATCTCCTTGTTGAACCAGAGAACGCCCCGGTAGCGGTTCACCTGCAGGAAACCCCGCACGTCCGGATCCTGGAGCAGCCGCTCCAGCAGGGGGCCGGCGTCCGGGTGCCGCGGAGGAGCCGAGCCGGACGGCTGGTTCGGGGCGGCGTCCGCCGCTTCGCTCGGCCCGTCAGGCGGAGCCAGCGTCCGGAACCAGTCCTGGTGGGCGGTCAGGATGCGCACAGCGGCTGCGGCCTCGGCCACCTGGCCCTCGTCCATCCCCATCTCCTGCATGACGTCTTCCAGGATGCGCCCGAGTAGCCACTCGGCGATCCAGCTCCGGCTGATCCCGGAGGCGCCGTCGTCTCCAACAACCCGGCCGAGGGAGTGGACGGTCAACCAGCCCAGCAGGGGGCCCCAACTGGTCAGCCGTCCGTCCGCCAAGGGAAGCGATTCGGCGATGCGGTGGAAAGGTTCTCCGAGGCTGTCCGGCGCGGTTTCAACCAAAACGGGCAGACGGAGAAGGGTGTCCAGTTCGCGTCGCAGCGCGGCCGCCAGGGCCGCCGGGTCGGCCTGCCCGCCGGTGTAGCGGCATGCGGCCTCGTAGAGGCGCACGGCCTTGTCCCGGGCCTCGTCGAGGACCGCCGCTTCGGGGAAGCCTTCGGGGACGATGATTCGGTTGTCCGCGAGCCACTGGATGGATCCGGGATTGGCCAATTCTCGGAAAGCCGTGTGGACCGGCAGGAGGAAAATCTCGCGCATGGCCTCGTCGACGCTAGGCACGCCCCGGCCGCCCAGGTAGGCCGCCAACTGGCTGTAGTGCCGCCACTCGTTGTCCGCGACCTCCCTGAAATCGGTGAACACGCGGCACTTGTACGCCCCCAGCTCCACGAAGAAGCCCTGCTCGTGCAGCTCCCGATTGCTGCGGATGTACTCCAGGCCGGCGACGTGGTCGCGGAAGACGGTGTACCAGCCGTCGTCGGCCCGCAGGGCCAGCCCCTCGCCCAGGCTGCGCTGGGCCAGGACCTTGTCCTCTCCGGCGGTCTTCTGGGCGAAGGCCGCGGAGGTGCGGATCCAGCCCCGCGTGTCGGCGTAACGGTTGTGATAAACCACCAGGCCCCTCTCCCCGCCGCGGCGGTTGGAGAAGGCGAAGACGTCCTCGTTTACCGTGCCGTCGGGAGTGAAAAAATCATAGAGCAGGAAGTTCTCCGCCTCGGCGAAGATATGCCGGCGATGAAGCAGGGGGAAAATCTCCCTCTCGTGCCGTCGGACCAGGTCTTCGTCCGGTTGTTCTTCCCAGTAAGCCCGGCGGTATTCCATACCGTATTTCTCGCTGAAGCCCTCCACCTGGCCGTGGCCGAACATGGGCAGGCCGGGCAGGGTGGCCATCATGGTGCAGATGCCGAAGTACTTGTCGCCCTTGCCGAATTGCTCGACGGCGGTGCGCTCGTCCGGGTTGTTCATGAAGTTCACGAAGCGCTTCAGGATCTCCAGGTCGAACTCCATGGTGTTCTTGAAGACCGACCGGTAGTTGGCGTTGTCCTCGTTCCGGAGCATGTTCATGAACGCGCTGTTGTAGACGCGATGCATTCCCAGGGTGCGGACGAAGTAGCCCTCCATGAGCCAAAAGGCCTCGGCCAGCAGGAGGGTGTCGGGTGCCTCCCGGGCGACCCGGTCCACCACTTCGCGCCAGAACTCCTCAGGGATGGCCGCGTTGAAATCCGACTTGGACAGCCCGTGCTCGGCCCTCGTGGGAATGGCGCCGCCGGTGCCCGGCTCGGGGAACCAGAGCCGCTGGTAGTGCCGCTTGGCCAGGGTCATGGCCGCGTCGAAACGGATGATGGGGAACTGCCGGGCCACGTGCAGGATGGTCTGGATGACCGCCTCCCGCACCTCCGGCTTGAGGAAGTTGAGCTGGGCAGTGTCGTTCCAGGGCATGTTGGTGCCGTCGTTCCCGTGGTAGACATAGCGGGTGTCGCCCGTCCAGTGGTCAGTCCGCCTGAACACCACCGCCGCGTCGTTCCGGCTGTAGTAATGGTCCTCGAGGTAGACGCCCACCCGGTCGTTGCCGGACAGGTTCGGGCCGTTGAAGCTGTACACGGGGAAGGGGCTGTGGTCGAGGCTGATGAACCAGTCGGGATGCTCGATGACCCAGCGCGAGTCGATGCCCATGTGGTTGGGGACCATGTCGGAAGCGAGCCGGATCCCCCTCCGCCAGGCCCTGTCCTTGAGATTCTGCAGGGCCCCGGGACCGCCCAGGTCCTGGGCGATCTCATATTCCATCAGGGAGTAGGCGGAAGCCACCGCCTCCGGGTTGCCGCACATCTGCTTGATCTGCTGGGAGGCGCGGCTGCGCTCCCACAGCCCGATCAGCCAGAGGCCGGTGAAACCCCAGCGGGCCAGCCGGTCCAGTTCCTCGTCGGGGATCTGATCCAGCCGGCGGATCTCCCGACGGTAGGCCTTCGAGAGCTGGTCCAGCCAGACATAGGTGTTCTTGGCGATCATCACGCAGCACGGCATCCAGTCGAGGTCCGGGCTGAATCGCTCCGGTTCGGCCTCCAGGGCGGCGTAGGTAGGCACGAGGGCCGGACCGCCGCCTCCCATGCCGGGGAACACGGGTTTTTCTTCCTCTTTGATCAGGTCCAGCCCGCCGAGCAGTCGGTAAAGGTAGCGCCCGAGCATACGGCCCCATCGCTGAAGGATATACTCCAGCTGGCCGGGCAGGGAGTGGGGCACGGCCAGGGCCGGGCTCCTCAGCATGTCCACCAGCGGCTGGTTCTCCGGGCCGAAGGGCGGCTGGGCACCGAAGAATTCGCGCAGCCCGTCGATCGCATCCCGGTAGCCGGTCTGACGGGCCAGGACGGCGTCGTCGAACAGGTCGCGGAAGGGCGCGCAAGCCGGGTTGGCGTTGGCCAGCCAGAGCATGAGCAGCTCTTCCACCAGCAGCTCGCGGTTGGGCACCCCGTTGGTTTCGCCGGCCAGGTACGCCTCCACCGTCGCTTCCCGGCGGTACACGGCCAGGGGAGGGAACTCGTCGGCAAAGCGGCGCAGCATCTCGTCCAGCCGGGCTGGCCCCAGGTGCTCCTCCAGGTGGGCCAGGGCCTGGGCCAGCGCTTGCGGATTCTGTTGCCGGCGGTAATCGCGGGAGACCAGGTGCATGATCTCGTCGATCAATCCGAGGGCGTTCAGCTGCCCGGCCTTCACCGCCTGTTCGGGGAAGCGGGCCAGATCGCGCTGGTCGTTGATCTTCTGGGCGAACTGCCGGGCCGCGTGGAAGTTGGCAAAGATGACGTTCCCGCTGAGGGAGAACAGCGCCTGGTCGAACTGGTAGCGGTCCCGGGCCTGCCGGGACACGTGGAATTCGGCGTCGGGCCACTGGTGGAGATCACTCATCGGCACACCTCTCGAAAATCGCCAGGAAGGGATATTTAACCACGGATGCGCGCGGATGAACACGGATAAATCGCCCCGCCGTTCTGCGTCGGCTCCCTGAGCCGCATGTTCCGGAATCGCGTGGGGTGTCCATCCGGAAATCCTCGGACTGCCTGAGTTCCAGATTCACGCCTTGATTTCCATTTCCAGCTCGATCTCGTCGCGGATGGGAATGCCCAAATGGCCGGTCTCCGGGATCGCCGCTTTCAACGCCCGGGATTCCGCGATGGCGTCCCGGTGGACCGCGGCCAGCCGGAAGCCGATCCGCTGGTAGAAGGCCAGGGCCTCGGTGTTGTCGTTGGTGGTGACCAGCCAGAGGCGCCGGCAACCGGCCCCGGCGGCGGCGGCGCGCACGGCCTCCACCAGGCGCCGGCCGAGCCCGAGCCGGGGCGCTAAGCTGTTGAGGGTGACCAGCTCGCATCCGTCTCCCCGGATCTCGTAAGTCGCCAGCCCGTGGGGCTCTCCGGCGATCAGCGCCACGAACCCGGGCAGGTCGGCGGGGCGGTGCAGCCGGCCCCGGCTGACCACCTCCTCGCCGCACCAGTGCTCCCGGAGAAGTGACCGGATCCAGACCCGGTCGGCCGCTTCCACGGGCCGGACCAGGGACTGGTCGGCCAGGATTGGTGCCGCCGGCCGGCGCAGGGCCCGCCAATCCTCCCCCAGCAGACCGTAGCACTCCTCGTCGGCCACACGGCCGGCCCGGCGCTGGGCCTGCCGGTTCCGCCCTTCAAAAATCATGCCGAGCTTCCGCATCACCCGGCCGGAGGCGGGATTGTGCCGAAAGTAGCGGGCGTAGATCCTCCGCAGACCCAGGGTTTCGAAACCGAATGCCACCACCGCTCCGGCGGCCTCGGTGGCGTAGCCCTGGTTCCAGTAAGGGATGCCCAGCCAGTAGCCCAGCTCGGCCGTGCCGTTCTCCCGGTCGGCCATGAGGCTGATCCCTCCCATCAGGGTGCCCTCGGGGCGCCGGGTGATGGCGTAGATGAAGGAGGAGCCCTCGGCAAGACCGGCGGCATGGGTGGCGATCCAGGCCTCCGCTGCCCCGTCGGGATAGGGGTAGGGGATGTGGATGGTCATCAGGGCCACTTCGGGCTGGCCGGCGAGCTTCTGGACATCGGGCGCATCGGCCATCTCGAAGGGGCGCAGGATCAGGCGTTCAGTCTGGAGGACGGGCAGGTTTTCCATGGCGTCTTCCGGATACCGGGATTTCCGTGTTGTTTCCCATTCTATCGCATCCCAGGCAGGCTTCAATCCAATTCTCCCGGGTCAGGGCAGGGTAGTCGCCGGATCGGATCAGCGGTCGAGCGAATCCCCGGCCGCCGGAATCCATCTGACGAGGCAGCGATTACCAATCCGCCGGGAGGTGATTCATGGAACCATCCGCCAGGCCTTGCCCTGCCATCCAGTGGGAGATCGGCACCGCGGATCCCGAGACGCTGCGCCGGTTTTACGGAGAGGCTTTCGGCTGGAAGATGCATGTCATCCCAACCGGCGCCTACACCATGATCGCCAGCAAGGGGGAGTCCGGGCTCGGCGGGGGATTTGCCGACACGCGCGGCGGATTTCCGGACTATGTCACGGTCTACGTCGAGGTGGACGACATCGCCGGCTGCATGAACCGGGCCCCGGATTGCGGCGGCAAGAAGCTGATGGGGCCTTTCCAGGCGACGGAGACGCTGACCGTCGGCTTCGTCACCGACCCCGACGAGATCATGGTCGGCCTGATGCGGTTCAGCGGTCCCCTCCAGATGCCGCCCGGTTTTCTGGACGATCCCGTGACCTGCCCGGTGGTGGGATTCGAGGTCCGCTGCCGGAACGTGGCCCGCAGCGCCGCTTTTTACCAGGGCTTGTTCGGATGGCCCGTCGCGTTCCATCCGGCCGGCCGCCGGTCGAAAGCGTCGGCGGTGTTTCCCTCGGGTCCGAAGGCAGATTTCATTCCCCTCGCGGAAGGTGAGCCGCCCGGCATCCGTTTCGTGGTACGGACTCCGGACCTGGCGGCCACCTCCGGAAGCGTCGCCCGCCACGGGGGGAACCTGATTCCTGCACCGGCCGGTTCCCGCGCCGACGCGCCGGTTCTCTTCGCCGACCCCGGCGGGCATGTGGCCAGCCTGTCGGCGGAATAACCGTCCGGGCCATTCCGGCCTTCCAACCGGCCCTCGTTCCATCCGGGGGCCCCATGTTCCATCGCCGGTCCCCTCGAAGCTTCCCGAATCAATCGCCCTCTCCCGACACGCAGTATCCGTTGTTGTATAATTGGAGCCAATTGGGTAATTGTCATAACCGACACGGATGGTGCATTCGGACAGGACATCGATGCAATACGAAGGGAGGAAGGCCATCATGTCACTCGAACGTCTGAAGTGGATCGCGATCGTTTCGTTCGTGGTTTCCCTGGGGGCCCTGCTCGTGGGCGGCTTCCTGGCCAAGGACCGGCTCCCGCCGTACCCCGGGCAGGTGGTCGGCCCGGACGGCCAGGTGCTGTTCCGCAAGGCGGACATCCTGGCCGGACAGGATGTCTACCAGCGCTACGGGCTGATGGACCACGGCAGCGTCTGGGGGCACGGTTCGCAGCGGGGCATGGAGTTCTCCGCCGTCTCCCTGCACCGGATGGGCCAGGTGGTCAGCGCCGCCCTGGCCCGGCAGGAGTTCGGGAAACTCCCGGATGACCTTGACCGGCTCCAGAAGAAAATACTGGAAGTCCGGACAGCCAGCGAGCTCAAGGAGAATCGGTACGATCCTTCCACGGACACCCTGACGCTGACCGCCGCCCAGGTCGACGCGCTGCACAATCTCCAGGCATTCTGGGAAACGACGTTCCGAGATGGAGAAAGCTTCTACGGCTTTCTCCCCGGGACCGTGGCCACCGCGGAGGAGAGGCTGCAGATCGCCCGGTTCTTTTTCTGGACCGCCTGGGTGACGGTGGCCAACCGGCCGGGAGAGGAACACTCCTATACCAACAACTGGCCCGCCGACCGGAGCGTGGGCAACACTCCGACGGCCGAAACCTACCTGTGGTCGATCGCCGGAATTTTCTCCCTCTTCGTTGTGCTGGGAGCGTTCGTGTACTGGATCCATTACTACGGCCTCTGGTACGGGCCGGCGAAAGGGGTGCCGCTGTCGGAAAAACTGCTGGACCTGCCCCTGACGCCCAGCCAGCTCCGGGCCGCCAAGTACTTCCTCGTGGTCATCCTGCTGCTTTTGCTGCAGACCAGCTTCGGGGGCCTGTTGGCGCACTACACGGTCCACCCGGGCACTTTCTATTTCCCGATCATCGCCAAGATCATCCCGTACAGCTGGGCCAAGTCCTGGCACCTCCAGCTGGCCATCTTCTGGATCGCCACGACGTGGGTGGCATCCGCCATCTACCTGGCCCCCATCGTGGGCGGCTCCGAACCCAAGAGGCAGGGATTGCTGGTCCAGGTGCTGTTTGCGGCGATCCTGGTGGTGGCCGTGGGCAGCCTGGCCGGTGAGATCGCCGGGATCAAGGGGCTGCTGGGCAAATGGTGGTTCTGGATCGGCCACCAGGGCTGGGAGTACATCGAACTGGGCCGACTGTGGCAGATCCTGCTGCTGCTCGGCCTGGTCGCCTGGCTGCTGATCGTCTACCGGGCGGTGGGACGACACCTGTTTGAGAAGCAGGGCGGGGAATTCAGCGGACTGGTCGCCTTCTACACCTTCAGCGCCATCCTGGTGGTGGGTTTCTTCGCCTTCGGCCTGTTCTACGGGCAGGGCTCCCACCTGACGATGGCCGACTACTGGCGCTGGTTCGTGGTGCACATTTGGGTGGAGAGCATCTTCGAGTTCTTCGGGGTGGCCGTCATCTCCCTGCTCCTGGTCGCCATGGGCCTGGCTTCCGCCCGGGACGCCCTGATCGTGGCCTATTTCACCGCCGCCATCGTCTTCGTGTCCGGCATCCTCGGCACGGCGCACCACTACTTCTGGTACGGCGGGCCGTCGTTCTGGCTGGGCGTGGGCTCGGTCTTCTCCTCCATGGAGCCCGTGCCGCTCTTCGGCCTCGTGGTCCGGGGCCTGATGGAATACCGCGAGACCGTCAAGCAGGGGCGGGAATACCCCTACCGCTGGCCGATGTATTTCCTGGTGGCCTCCTCGTTCTGGAATTTCCTGGGCGCGGGCGTGTTCGGCTTCCTGATCAACCTGCCCATCGTCAACTATTACGAGCACGGCACCTACCTGACCATGAACCACGGCCACGGCGCCCTGTTCGGGGTGTACGGGATGCTCTCGATCGCCCTGCTGCTGTTCTCGTGGCGCGGCCTGGTGGACAAGGCGTACTGGAACGACCGCCTGCTGAAAGTCTCCTTCTGGTGCTTCAACGGGGGGCTGCTGCTGATGACCCTTGGGACGCTCCTGCCGGTGGGGATCGCCCAGGCCTGGATCAGCTACCGCGAGGGCCTGTGGGTGGCCCGGGACGCTTCCTTCTTCGAGGGCGGATTCGTCAGCCTGGTCGGTTCGCTGCGGATGATCCCGGACACCGTCATCATCGTCGGCGGGGTGCTGCCGCTGGCCTGGTTTCTGTTCCGGACCTTTCCGAAGCTCAAGCCGCAGGGGATCCGGGAGGAAGAGCCCATCTGGGAGCGGCCGGATTTCAAGAATTCCTGAGGAGAAACCGGCTCAGCTGGTGAAGAGGCGCTTGATCCGGTCGATGAGCGGGGCGGAAGCGTCGGCGCCTGGCGCCGGCGCGGCCGCCGGCCTGGGAGGCGGCGCGTCCTCCATGAACACCGGCGGGGACAGCTCGAAGCCGGTCAGGCTCTTCAGGGCGGGGAACAGCACCCGGGTCGCGTAGGGGCGCTGGTAGTCGGCGTTCGGGCTGACGTAGATGTAGATCTCCTTCAGGTAATAGTTCCGGCTGAAGGAAGTGTAGGGGATCGAAACGATCTTCATGGCGCCGGTCAGGGCCCCCTGCAGCTTCTCCCACTCGATGGCGGAGATCCACTCGTCGGCGGCTTTCCAGTCCCCCGCGCCGGGAGTGTCCAGGATGAAGAGCAGGGAGAAGTATCTCGATTCCGCCTCCCCCTCGCGCAGGCGGGACATCTTGCAGATCCCCGGGAGCGGGTGTCGACCCGGCGTCAGGCACTGGAAATCGAAGTAGCCGAGCAGCTGCTCGTGGCGAAAGAGGTCGGCGAACTCCTTGTCCAGGTCAATGATCTTCCCTTTTTCCATGGATGCTCCTCGGCGCCGAGTTTGGCTTCACAATAGGGGAGGGATCCTCCGCCTGTCAAGGGATTTTACTGGTAGTACCGGGCTTGGGCAGTGTACATGGCGGCATACGTGCCTCCGGCCGACATCAGCTCGGCGTGGCTGCCGCTTTCGATCAGGCGGCCTCCCTCCAGGACGAAGATCCGGTCGGCGAGTCGCACCGTGGAGAAACGGTGGCTGATCAGGATCGCCGTGCGGCCCGAGGCCAAGGTCCGGAACGCCTCGAACACCCGGGACTCCGCCACGGCATCCAGGGCGCTGGTGGGCTCGTCGAGGACGATGATGGGAGTGTTCCGCAGGAACGCCCGCGCCAGGGCCAGCTTCTGCCACTCGCCGACGCTCAGCTCGTGGCCTTGTTCGAACCAGTGTCCGAGCACCGTGTCGTACCCGTCCGGAAGCCGGCCGATCAGCGAGTCGGCCCCGGCCTGGACGGCCGCCGCGGCGATCCGGGAGTCGGCCGGGTCCAGCTGCGCCGCGCCCAGCCAGATGTTCTCCCGCGCCGTCAGGCTGTACTGGACGTAGTCCTGGAAGACGACGCTGACGGCCTGCCGGAGGTCGCTGACCCGGAATTTCCGCAGGTCGATGCCGTCCAGGAGGATCCGGCCGGCGGCAGGATCGTAGAGGCGGCACAGCAGCTTGACCAGGGTCGTTTTGCCCGACCCGTTGGCGCCCACCAGGGCGACCACCTCGCCCGGGTGGATTTGGAAAGAGAGGCCATCCAGCACCGGGCGCGGTTCCGCGTGATAGCGGAATGAGACATCCTCGAATACGATGCCGCGGCTCAAGGGGCGGGGCACCGGGACGGGCCGGCCGGGATCGGTCACGGTCGGCTGCAAGGCCATGAACTCAAAATAGTTGGAGAGGAACAAGTTGTCCTCGTACAAGCCCGCCATGCTGCCGAGGGTGTCCTGCAGGGCGCCAAGTCCCCGCTGGATGGCCGCCAGGTACATCACCAGATCGCCCAGGGAGATGGTGCCGTCCACGGCGGCCAGCGCAATCACGGCGAAGGAGCCGAACACGGCGGCGGTGCCCAGGAGCTGGGCGGCCAGATCGGACAGCGAGCGCCGGAACCCGAGGGACAGGCGCTCCTGCCTCAGGCAGTCCCGGATCGAGCGGTAGCGCTCGCGGAACAGCCCGCTGAGATCGAACAGGCGCAGCTCCTTGGCGGCACCGCCATCGGTCAGGAGCCAGTGGTAATACCAGGCTTTCCGCTCCACCTCCGTCCGCCGGCGGCGCCAGTGGAACAGCCGGTCCGAGTGTTTCACCCGGAGGACGATCCCAGGCAGGCTGACCAGCAGGAGAACGGCCGCCACCCACCAGCGGAAGTGGACCAGCAGGCCGATCATGGCCGCCAAGGTCAGGGCGCTCTGGCAGAGCCGGAGCAATCCTTCCACGATCCGGGCCGGCCGGTAGGGCGCCTCCTGCTGGGCGCGATGCAGCTTGTCGTAGAAACGGGGGTCCTCGTAATATCCCAGGTCCACTTCCACGGACCGGGCATGCAGGTCGTCCGCCACATGGTCGGTGACGGCTTCCACCTGGGCTTCCCGGACCAGGCTGGCCGCCGACCGGCAGCCCGCCGCCAGGATGGACGCAGCCCCCGCCAGGGCCACCCACAAGAGGACATTGGCGGCGACGGAGGGCCCGCCTGCCGCCAGCCCCGCCGTCACCGCGTCCACCACGCGCTTGATCAGGTAGATGGTCAGGAGCGGCAGCAGCCCTTCGCTGAAAGCGAGGCCCAGGCTCGAGAGCATCCAGCCGGGCGCGGCGGACCAGACGACCTTCAGCGCCCAATCCAGGCGCAAGGCCAGCCGGATCTTCTCGGAAAGGCTCTGGTGCGCGCGCATGGGGGGAGTGTACCGGATGGGCCGGGGGAAAGTCCAGCAGTTCGGGGAGAACGGACCATGGACGATAGGCTATGGACGATGGACCATAGTCGGTGGCCCATCGATCATGGGCAACGGACCATGGACAACGGACCATGGGCTATGGAACCAAGATCTCCGCTTCGGAGCTGTACTTCATTCCGCCCCATCGTCCATGGTCTATCGTCCATCGTCCATGGTCTGCTACGCCTCGTCTCGATTTTGCCCGTTGGGCTTCAGCACGGCAAAGACGCCGCCGGAGGGATCGGTCAGGACGGCGTAACGGCCGATCCCGTCGATATCCCGGGGCGGAGACATCACCCGGCCGCCCAGTTCGACCGCCAGTGTTGCGGTTCGGTCGACGTCGTCCACACGGATGTACATCATCCAGCCCGCGGGGCAGGGCGCTCCCTCCGGCGGACGACGGACGCCGGCGGCATCTCTTCCATCCTGCTGGAGTACCCGGTACTCGCCGATGCCGGGCAGGTCCCGCCGGCGGGCGGTCCACCCGAAAACCGCCGTGTAGAATGGCACGGCCTCGTCCGGTTCGGGAACCACCAGCTCGTTCCAGCACACCGATCCGATGGGATAGGACCCGGCCGGCATCGGCGGGGCATCTCCCCCGAATCGGAAGGGGCTGATGACGGCGCCGTGGGGGTCCCGCAGCATGGCGAAGCGGCCGACGCCCGGGACGTCGGTCGGAGGTGTCAGAATTTCTCCCCCCAGTTCCGGGATCGCCGCGGCGGCAGTGTCTACGTCCGGGACCGTGGCATAGGCAATCCATGAGGCGCGGCTCGCCTGGGCGGTGTCCACCTTCCAAAGCCCGCCTACGTCCACACCGCCGTTTTGAAAAACGGTGTAAGGCCCTTCCGGTCCCATGTCCATGGTGCGGGTGGACCAACCGAAAAGCCGGGTATAGAAAAACGTGGATCCTTCCAAATCCGGAGTCATGTTCTCGTGCCAGACGAAACGGCCCTGGTCAGAGTATGCGGGGTGGGCCATGGGGATTCCTCCTTTCTTTCACTGGAATCTTGAATTATCCTGACGACAGACCGGATTCCGGACGCGCCAGGGACGGCTCCCGCGTTGGATGCCGGACCGGGAAGGAGGGTGCGGCCCCGATGGACATGCCGATCTCAGGCAGAGACTCCGAAAGGTTGGAGAGACTCCGCCGGGACGCCCAGGCGGTCCTGCAGGCGGCCGTCCGAGCCGTCCGGCCGGACCGGGCCATAGCCGGACATCTCCGGGGCCTGCCGGCAGCGACCCGATACATCGCCCTGGCGGTGGGCAAGGCGGCCTGGGGCATGGCGCGGGCGGCCCGGGAGATCCTGGGGGACAGGATCCTACGGGGCATCGTCATCACCAAGTACGGTCACGCCGGTGGCGCGCTCGAGGGTTTCGAGGTGCGGGAGGCGGGACATCCGGTGCTGGATGAGAACTCGCTGGCGGCGACGGAACGCGCGCTGCAGGTCCTGGGGGAGCGTCCCCCCGATGCGGAAGTCCTCCTGCTCCTGTCCGGAGGCGGTTCGGCCCTGTTCGAGTCTCCCCTGCCGGGCGTCCGTCTCGCGGACCTCCGGGAGATCAACGACCGGCTGCTCCGGGGCGGCGCTTCGATCGTGGAGCTCAACACCGTGCGAAAGCACCTGTCGGCGGTCAAGGGGGGGCGGCTCGCCGGGCGGTTGTCGCCGACCAAGGTGCTCACGTTGGCGCTTTCCGACGTCTTGGGAGACCGCCTGGACAGCATCGCCTCCGGACCGGCCTGGCCGGACCCGACCACGTCCGGCGAGGCGCTGGCGGTGTTGGAGCGCTGCGGAATCCAGCCCGCTCCCGCCGTCCTGGACGCCCTGCGGCAGGAGACCCCCAAGCAGCTCGGGAATGTGGAGGCGCGCATCGTGGGCAGCCTCGCCCGGGCGTGCGAAGAGGCGGTCCTTGCCGCGGAGTCTCTCGGTTACCGGGCGCGGGTCCTGACCACGGCCCTGGAAGGGGAGGCGTCGGACGCGGGGAGGGAGCTGGGCGCACTCGCCCGGAAGAACCGCCATGCGCTCAAAACCGACGGCTTTCCGCAGGCGCTCATCGCCGGGGGAGAAACAGTGGTGCACGTCCGCGGCGGCGGCCTTGGCGGCCGCAACCAGGAGCTGGCCCTGGCAGCTTCCGCCGAAATCGAAGGGCTGGGCGGAGTGGTATTCGCCGCTATGGGAACGGACGGCACCGACGGCCCCACCGACGCCGCCGGCGGTTTGGTGGACGGCGGGACGGTCCGGCGCCTGGCTGAAAAAGGACTCCATCTCGAAGACTCGCTTCGGGACAACGATGCCTACCACGCCCTTCAGGCCAGCGGCGACCTCCTGGTCACCGGACCGACCGGGACGAATGTCAACGATCTGGTGGTGATTCTGATCCGAACCGACCGGTGACGGGTGACCGAAGGGAGTTTCCGGAAAGGACGGTGCGGGGGAGCGTTAACCCGAGGAGGCGGAAGTTTCTTTGAGCACCTGCAATAGCGGGGGCTTCCGGTACCAGGCGAGGTAGAAAAGCGCGGCGGCGATGGAGCCCAGTCCGTCCGCCAGCATGTCCTTCTGGGCGTCCCACACGTCGCCCTGGCTCCCGAGGACGGCGATGCCGGCGGCCGGATCCGCCATGACGGCGTACACGAACTCGAAGATCTCGTAGATCGCCGCCGTGGCGAAGATGGCGGCCACGGCGAACAGCGCGGTCAGGGCCCGGGAGTTGGACAGTCGCCGGCGCTCGATGAATTCCATGAGGGCGAAGGCGTAGAGCCCCACCGAAAAGTGGGCCACCCGGTCGTAGTGGTTCCGCTGGAAATGGAACAGGTCGGTGACGAAGCCGAAGGGCACCCGCTCAAAGGTGTAATGCCCGCCGATGGTGTGCATGAAGATCAGCACGGCCATCAGCACGTAGGCCATATTGGAGAAGCGGAACCACCGGTACGACACCGTCAGCGCCGCCACGATCATCAGGATGGGGATGTTCTCCGCCCACCAGACGTCCCGGCTGTGCGGGCGAATCCCCAGCAGGGCGAAGAAGACGACATAGGCAATCAACAGGATCAGCGGCAGCCGCTCTCGCATGGCGCCCTCCCCGGCCGTGGACTCAAGGCGGTATGATCCCCGATCTCCCGCCTCGATTCAACCGGAAATAGCGTGAATCGGCGTCACCCGCGCGGGTCTGCGTCGAAGCGTTCCGTGGAGGGGCTTAGCGGCGCCCGCGCCGGGCGCACCGCTGGAAGTGGAGGCCGTAGATCGCCAGCTCCACGGCCACCGGCAGGGCCCGGAACTTGGTCAGGGCCGTCTTGGCCAGCAGCTTCCAATAGAGCAGGCAGGAGCGGGAGAACACGCCGATCCGCCACATGCTCCGGAAGAGGGCCATGATGTCGTCTTTGGACGGGCGGCCCTTGGCGGTGGGCCGGTAGGATTTCAGAAAATTGTTGATCCGCTGGTAGTAACGCCGGGGCGAGTAGATGGTCTTCACCACATTCTGGTAGCCCCGGAGGAGCTTCTCCCTCCCCATCCGCGGCACGAAGTTCAGCTCGGCCGATGTGTTCTCCCCGGAGGACTCGCCCACCAGGCGGCCCTCCTTCTTGAGGCGGTGCCACAGCCGGGTGTGGGGCAGGGCGGTGAGCAGGCCCACCATGGCGGTGGCGACGCCGATCCGCTGAATGAACCGGATCTGGGTCTCGAAAATGTTTTCGGTGTCGCTGTCGAATCCGAGGATGAAGCCGCCCATGACCTGCATGCCGTGCTGGTGGATGATCTTCACCGACTCGGCCAGGTCGCGGGTGACGTTTTGCTTCTTGCCGCACTCCCGCAGGCTCTCCAGGCAGGGCGTCTCGATGCCGAGGAAGACCTTGGAGAAGTTGGCCGTGCTCATGAGCTGCATCAGTTCGGCGTCGTCGGCCAGGTTGAGGCTCGCCTCCGTCAGCAGCATGTAAGGGTAGCCGTGCGCCTGCTGCCAGCGGATCAGCTCCCGCAGCATCTGCTTCACCTGCACCTTGTTGCCGATGAAATTGTCGTCGACGATGAAGACCGCCCGCCGCCATCCGGCGTCGTAAAGGGCCTGGAACTCGGCCACCATCTGGGCGGGCGTCTTGGTCCGCGGGATGCGGCCGTTCATGATCACGATGTCGCAGAACTCGCAGTCGAAGGGGCAGCCGCGCGAGTACTGGACCGCCATGGTGGCATAGTGCTTCAGGTTGACCAGCGACCAGAGGGGGATCGGCGTCCGCGAAATGTCGGGCTTTTCCTCGGACCTGTAGATCCTCTGCGGCCGCCCGTTCCGGAGATCCTCCAGGAACGGCGGCAGGGTAACCTCGGCCTCGTTGAGCACGAAATGATCCACGTCGGGGAACAGCTCCGGCTGGCCGGAGAAGGCCGGTCCCCCGGCCACCACGGTCTTGCCCAGGGCTTTGCTGCGGCGGATGACATCGCGGGCGCTGTCCTGCTGAACCAGCATGGCGCTGACGAAGACCAGGTCCGCCCAGGCCACGTCCCCGTCCTGCAGGGCGGCGACGTTGACGTCCACCAGGCGTTTGGACCAGCCGGCCGGCAGCATCGCCGCCACGGTCAGCAGCCCCAGCGGGGGAAACGCAGCTTTCTTTTTCACGAATTTCAGGGCGTGCTTGAAGCTCCAGAAGGTGTCCGGATACTTGGGATAGACGAGCAGTATATTCATAAGCTCCCTGCGGCTGTGGTGAGATGGATCCTGGTGGACTTGCCGGATCAGCGGGGGATCGCTCCATCGGACTCTCGCCAGCAAACTGATTATATGCTCATTTGCCCGGGATGGAGCATGAAATTCATCGGGGCGCCACTAGTTGCTCTCCTCCCACTCCATCTGCTGCTAGATGCAAGAGATCATGCCGCCGTCCACGAGGAGGGTGACGCCGTTGGTGTAGGCGGCGGCGGGGGAGCACAGGAAGGCGGCGACGCGGCCGAATTCCTCCGGGCGGCCCAGGCGGCCGAGGGGGATTCCCCGCAGGACCTGCGACCGGACCTCGTCCAGCGTCATGCCCTGGCGGGCGGCGGTTGCGGCGTCCAGTTCCCGCAGGCGGTCGGTGTCGATCCGGCCCGGAGCCAGGCAATTCACCCGGATGTGGTCATCGGCCAGCTCGATGGACAGCGATTTGCACAATGCCTGCACGGCCGGGCGAAACACGTTCGAGAGCAACAGGTCCGGAATGGGCCGGCGGACGCTGGAACTGACGATGGCGAGCACGCAGCCTTCTCCGGCGCGCTGGAAATGGGGCAGGGCGAGGCGCACGCTGCGCACCACGCTCAGGAGGGTGAGGTGGTAGGCGGAGTCCCATTCGGTTTGCGGAAGGTCCTTGAAAGAGCCGCCCGGCGGGCCGCCGGCGTTGCAGACCAGGATGTCCAATCCGCCCAGGTCCCGGACCGCCCGTTCGAACAGGCCCTCCAGGTCTGCCTCCTGCCGGACGTCCGCCACATACGCCCAGGCCCTGGAATTCGCCGATTCCAGGATCTGCCGGACTGCGTGGTCCAACCGCTCGGGGTTCCGGCTGCAGATGGCCACGGAAGCTCCCTCCGCCGCCAGGGCGCAGGCGGTCGCCAGCCCCAGACCGCTGCTGGCTGCCAGAACCAGGGCCCTTCTCTCATCAAGTTTCAGATCCATGCATCCTCCGGATTACGCTTTAAGTGTAATTATGTATAATCATTGAACAATATAAATTCCATTTTCTCAGTATGATAGACAATGAAAAAAAATTGGCGCCCTGGATGTTTTCCTTGCACCTTGCTTTTTCTTTATATTAGAATACAGATCGTGCATTTGTATTATTGAGGCAAGGTGTACTGAATCATTGATCAGACGATCCATCCGCAAAACCATAATATTTTTTTAGAGGAGGTGCCATGCGCATCAGATTCGTACTGTTGTTCTTGTTGGCGGCCGCCGTATTCTGCGCCGCCGCAAAGACGATCGGCGACACCGCCCCTCAGGCCATCGGCCCGACGGAACAGATGATCGCCAACCTGAAAGCCAGCTTGATCAAGAATTTCGGTGATCAGGCGCTCGCCACGAATACTCCCGTGGGGTCCGAGTACTGCATCGCCTGCCACGCCGCATTCAATCCGGAAGTGGATGAGTGGCACCACACGCTGCACGCCTTTTTCATCCGCAAACCCATGGGTATGTGGACCATGACCCCGGGCAAGGGCATCGTGTGCGATTTTGACGGGAATGGCGTGGATGACTTCATCCAGGGCGTGGATTTCAACACCGTCGCCAACAGCCCGTTCGAAGCACAGAAACCCAATGCCCCCATCCTGTCCTACGACGCCGCGACCGACACCTACTTCATCCAATTAGGTCCCGGCGGCCTGAAACTGAAGGTGGGCGCAACCCTGGGCGGCTCCTCCCTGGACAACGGGCAGCGGTACATGTGCTACGTGCCGGTGGCGGACGGCGAGACCGGCTACTCCGACGCCGTCTACTTCGGTCCTCTGGCTTGGGGTGGGTCCTCCATCAGCTCCAATGCCAGCAACTGGTATACCGGCAACACCCCCAAATATGCCCCCGGCGTGATCCGTTCCGGGCTGGCCGGCCTGCAGGGCCAGAATTATCTGAAGACCTGCTCCGGTTGCCATATCACCCAGGTCCGCAAGGCCTACGTGACCGCTTCCGGCGAGTACGTGGTCAATCCGTACCCGGCCACCCTGATCCCGAACGACAGCCCGAACTATCCCGACCTGGATGGCGACGGGATCGCGGACATGGCCAACATCGGCTGCGAGTCCTGCCACGGCCCCGGCTCCCTGCATATCCTGGGAGGCGGCGATCCCTCCAAGATTGTGAATCCTTCCGACATCAGGAATAACCAGAAGCGGTCCGCCGTCTGCCTGCAGTGCCACGTGCAGATCGCATCCGCGCCCAACAAGGTGTGGGGTTTCACCTACAACGAGACCGCGAACCACGGCTACGTCGTGACCAGCGACCCTGAAGACCTGGCCAATTACCAGGTGTTCACCGGCGGCCTGTGGCCCGACGGGTGGAACTACATCGCCGCCCGCATCGACAGCTACAAGGTCAGCGGCCACTACCAGGGAGCCCATGGCATCGCCTGCAACAACTGCCACAATCCCCATGCCGAGACCACCAATCCGGCCCAAGTCCGCGACCTGATGAGCAGCCACGGCGTCACCGACATCCCGGCGAGCACCCACAACGACAGCTTCTGCCTGTCCTGCCACAATGCGCCCTACTTCGGGACCGTGACCGCCGCCCAGATCAAGGATTGGGACAACAACTTCGAAGCCATCCGCAACCTGATCGAAGGGCACGCTCACCATCCGTACGGCGCCGACCGCATCATGGGCTTGGCCAACTGCATCGGCTGCCACATGGCCCCGACCGCCGGACACGGCACGATCGAGGGAGCCACGCACACCTTCTTCCCGGCTGAGCCCGAGGCCACCATCGAGTACGCCAGCGTAACCGGCCTGGCCTACGGCGGCACCGGCAACGTGAACTCCTGCTCCGCCACCTGCCACCGAGGCCGCGCCCGCGTGTGGTACGACGTGCCGATCCTGAACACCGGCTGGGACAACAACAAGTTCGGCACTCAGGACGAAGTGAACCTGGCCGAGCACCTGGTCCAGTACTTCGGCCCCGGCGGCCTCTGGTGGGACACTTCCGCCGCCAAGATGGAAAAGGCCCACAAATAGACGGAAGACCCCTGACCTTTTTCACGGCTGCCTCCTCCGGAGGCAGCCTTTTTTTACATATCCACACCGAAAACCGAAGGAAGTTCCAGCATCTTACTGTTTATCGATCCGAGCAACTTGACTTCATTCCGCCTCACAGGAGATGTTTCATGGCTATCGACCCGCAATATCCGATCGGAAAATTCCAAGCGCCGGAAAAGATCACTCCGGCCATGCGAGTGGAATTCATCAACCAAATCGCGGAGGCCCCGGAGCGACTGCGCGCGGCCATCAAGGGATTTTCTGCTGCCCAATTCGGGACGCCTTACCGGGAAGGCGGATGGACTGTCCGGCAGTTGGTCCACCACCTGCCGGACAGTCACATGAACGCTTACATCCGCTGCAAGCTGGCCCTGACGGAAGAGGAGCCCCTCGTCAAGACCTATGAAGAGGCCCGATGGGCGGAGCTTCCCGACGGGCGCGACGCCGATCCCGAATTCTCCCTGGCCCTGTTCGAAATGCTGCACAAGCGGTGGGCGATGCTACTCGGGAGCCTCGACGAGGTCCAATTCCGCCGGACGCTGCGCCACCCGGCGTTCGGGGTCATCACGCTGGAGTGGCTGCTGGCGCTGTACGCCTGGCACGGCCGCCACCACGTCGCCCAGATCGACGCCCTGCGGGAGAGGATGGGCTGGTAACCGAAATCTGGATCCTGCCTGAACATCACTGATACGGCGATGGGCGAAACGGCGAAATGGAGCAAGACCAACCGGAGTGGCACTGATGGTATCGGTCTGGGTAACTCGCCGATTCACCGTTTTGCCGTTTCGCCGTTTCCTTTTCTCAGTCGAGATGATCGACGCAGCTGAACAAGGACGGCGCCGGCGCCGGCCAGGACGAGGCCGGCGATCTTCTGCGGGGAGAGGCTCTCGCCCAGGAAGATCCAGGCCAGGCAGGCGATCTGGATCATCATGGTGCTGTTGATGATGGTGGACTCCACGGCGGAGAGGACCTGCAGGGTCCGGTTCCAGAGGGTAAAGGCCAAAGCCGTGTTCACCACAGCCAGCCACGCGATGATGGCCCAACTGGAGGCCTTCAATGGTGGCAGGCCCTGCGCCGCGATTCCCCCCGCGAGCATCAGCAGGGAGCCGACGCCCATGCTCACCGTGGTGACCGCCAGCGCCGGAATGGCGCGGTCCCGGTTGATGTACCGCCCGAGCAGGGACGAGCCCGAGTTGGCGGCCAATCCCAGCGCCATGACCGCGATACCCACCCACTCCCCGTGGGCGAATGCCGCCGGATAGAAGAAGATCAGCACACCCGCCAGGTTCAGGATGACGCCGGCCCACTGCAGCGGGCTGGGTCTTTCCGAGAGCAGGAATACGCCCACCAGCGCCACCACCGCCGAGGTGCAATTAAGCATCATGCTGGCCGTGACGGCGGGCAGGAGAGACAAGCCGATGAATTGGGTTCCCTGGGTGAGCGCGTAATAGACCACGCCGAGGGCGGTGAGCAACGCCCATTGGCGGGCCGTCAGGTTGCGGATCGCGGCCCGGGTGGACGGGGCGACAGCGAACGGCAGCAGGCAGAGGAACGCCAGGAAATAGCGCAATCCGGCAAAAGTCAGGGCGGGGATATCGTGGAGGCCGAATTTGATCAGGATCCAGGACGAGGACCACAGCGCCGTGACGAACAGCGCTTCGAGCACCGCCGACAGATGGCCGGGATGTCGAGGGGAGGATGATCCGGACATAGGAGCCGTATTATAGCATCACTCCCCGAAAGGCTTCGACGACCAAAGGATTCCCGTGATTTCTGGGGGACGAACTCCAAGTTCTGCTAAAATATTGCCGATCGAGCAAACGGAATTTTCGACTGAGGAGGTCTCATGCCACGACGCTGGATCGCGACGACCCTCTGGATCGTCCTCGCGGGAGTGCTTGCCGCCGGCGCGCCAGATGCGGCCGGGCTGGTCCTCGAGCGGGTCGCTCAGGAACTTGACGGATCAGTCAAGGGATGGGTATGCGCCGTGGGGGACGGGAGCTGGCAACCGTACACCGTCGGGCGCAGCCTGGAGGTCCCCGACATGCGATTCCGCGTCACCATCGCCGGGCGGGACACGTTCGCCGGCAGTCCGGTGCTGGGCACCCCCTTGTCGCTCCGGTTGAAATTCCGCGCCGTGGGGCTGTGCGAAGTGGTGCCGGTCCTCGACGGAAAGGAACTGGAAGCGTTCACGGTGGACGGAAGCACTGGGCCGGTTGAAATCGAGAAAACCCTCGAACTGGCCGGGAGGACCGGGAAGGTTCCACTGGAACTGGAATTGCGCGTCGCCAACAAGGGCTTCCAGCCGCCCCGGGGGGAGTTCTGGCCGCCGCGCCGCCGCCCTCTCCCGGAGGAAGGCTTGTTCTTTTACATCCTGAAAGCGGAACTGGATTATCCGGCTGCCGCGGATACCCGGAAGGAAGTCCAGGGATGGCTGACGTCCATGCAAACGGCCGACCGGCTGCTCAATCCCGAACTGGTGCGGTACACCTTCGTCGGCGGTGCCTATCCCATCCCCGACCGCCGGCTGGTCCCGCCCGAGCGTCTCGCCCAGCTGCGGGACTCCTTCTCCCGGTCCGTCCTCGCCTTCGACCTGCCGGCGCTCCTGGAAGGGCGCGCCGGCGACGTGCAGACGTCCATCCGGCAATCCTACGGGATGTCGGCGGAGCTGGCGAAGTACGCCAAGGAATTCAAGGTGTATCTCATCGGCAACGCCCACATCGACATCGCCTGGCTGTGGCGCATGTCCGAGACGCAGCAGGTGGCCCGCAATACCTTCGGGACCGTCCTGCAGAACATGCTGGAGTACCCCGAGCTGCGCTATGCCCAGAGCCAGGCCGTGACCTACGCTTGGATGGAGGAGCAGTATCCCGACCTGTTCAAGGAAATCCAGGCACGCGTCAAGGACGGTCGCTGGGAGATCGTGGGCGGCATGTGGGTGGAGCCGGACTGCAACCTCATCGGCGGCGAGAGCTGGGTCCGCCAGCTGCTGTACGGCAAGAAATACTTCAAGGAGAAATTCGGTGTCGACGTCCGCACCGGCTGGAACCCGGATTCCTTCGGCTACAATTGGAACATGCCCCAGATCTACAAGAAGAGCGGCATCGACTGCTTCATCACCCAGAAGATCCGCTGGAACGACACCACAGTCTTCCCCTATTTCATTTTCTGGTGGCAGGGCGCCGACGACAGCCGCCTGCTGACGTACTTTCCGCCCATGTCCTACGACTCCGACGTGCAGCTTGCCGAGGTGGCGCGGGCCGCCGGGACGTACGAGGCTGTCACCGGCTACAAGAAATACCTGATCCTCTGGGGCCTTGGCGACCATGGGGGCGGTCCAAACCGGGAGATCCTCGACCGCATCCGCGGTTACCAGGGGCAGGCAATCGTTCCGGAATTGATCCACGCCCCGGCCGGAGATTTCCTGAAGCAGATCCAGGGCGACCTGGGTGACCGCATCCCAATTTGGAACGACGAGCTCTATCTCGAGTACCACCAGGGCACGTTCACCACCCAGGGCCTGGTCAAGAAGAACAACCGGCGGGCCGAATCGCTGCTGGGCACCGCCGAGAAACTGCTCACGCTGAACAGTTTCTACGGAATCCGCTATCCGCGGGAAGAAATGGAGAGTACCTGGAAGCAGGTGCTGACCCACCAGTTCCACGACATCCTGCCCGGTTCCTCCATCACGCCGGTGTACCGGGATGCCGCCGCCGTGATGGGCGACGCGATCAACTGGCTGCAAAAAGTGATCGACGGGGAGATGGAGGCCCTGGCTGGCCGGCTGGACCGTAGGGGCCAGGCCGGGACGCCGGTCCTGGTGTACAACTCCCTCAGCTGGCCGCGGTCGGACCTTGTCAGCGTCAACGTGTGGGATTACTCGAAAACCGGCGGCCGGGTCGTCGGCGCGGATGGGCGGGAACTGCCGGCGGAAAACCGGATGGAGAAAAACGGCAGCCTGACCGTCACATTCGTCGCGGAGGACGTGCCGCCCATCGGTTGGAAGCTCTATTGGATCCAGATCGGCAAACCGTCAACTTCGGGTGGCGGCGTCGCCGTCTCCGGGCTCCAATTGGAAAGTCCCCGACATCGCCTGGCAATCGATCCCAACTCGGGGAACTTCCAGAGCCTATTTGACAAAGCCCTTGGCCGAGAATTCGTCCCGGCGGGGCAGGAGGCCAACCGGCTGGAGATCTACGAGGACCGGCCGGAGAACTGGGATGCCTGGAACATCGGCTACACCGGCCGGCAATGGAGCCTGGACAAGGCCGATTCCGTGGAGGTGGTCAATGTCTCGCCGGTGCGGGTCACGGTCCGGGTCAAAAAGAGCTTCCTGGGCCTGTCCAAGGAGCGCTACAGCCCGACCGAAGATTACCCGTCCTCCTTCTTCCTCCAGGACATCACCCTGTACGGCAGGCTGGACCGGATCGACGTCCGCATGCGGGCGGATTGGTGGGAGGACCACCTGTTCCTGAAAGCGGCCTTCCCCGTGGCCGTGGCCGCCGACAAGGCTACCTACGAGATCCCGTTCGCCGCCATCCAGCGTTCCACCCATCGGGAGACGCTGGCGGAGAAGGCGAGGTTCGAGGTGCCCGCGCTCCGCTGGGCCGACCTGTCCGACGCGCAAGGCGGAATCAGCTTGTTGAACGATTGCAAGTACGGCCAAGACATCCACGACGGCGTGATGCGCCTGTCCCTGCTTCGCTCGCCCACCTGGCCGGATCCCATGGCCGATCGGGGCACCCACGAATTCACCTACTCGGTCTACACCCATCGGGGCGGCTGGAACGACGGAGACACCGTGCGGCGGGGCGCCGAGTTGAACAATCCTCTCCTGGCCCTGGTGACGGACGCGGAGCGGGGCACGATAGAGCCTGAAGCCAGCGTGTTCGGCGTGGAAGGCGACGGCGTCATTCTCGAGACCGTCAAGCCGGCCGAAAAGGGAGCAGGACTGATCCTCCGGCTCTACGAGTCGAAGGGGCGGCCGGCTTCGGCCACGCTCACCATGTTCCGGGAACCGGTCAACGTCATGGTTACCGACTTGATGGAAAATCCAGGCGGAGCCGTCGCTTTCTCGGGAACAAAGGTTCCACTGCAGTTTGCGAAGTTCGAGATCAAGACCCTGCTGGTGACGTTTCCGAAATAGCAGACGAGAAGGGGGGCGCCGCCCAAAGTAGGCGATCCCCTTGCGCTTTGGCAAACTCCTTCAAATCGTCAGACCGGCTACTGCCGTGCCGATGAGCGTAGCCTCTTCGACGTGGACAACCTCGTGACTGATCGAGAGCGGATCCAGGATCGCGGTGAGATGGCGTTCGGCCCGTTCACGGAAGGTGGGAAGCTTGAAGTACACGCTGCCGTCTGCGGAGACGCAGACCCGCTCCGGGCGGCGGCCTTCCCGGACGGGCTTGACGATGGGGGCGGCCATGTTCACGGCGGTGATAAGGGCGGCCCGCTCCACCACGGCGGAGACGACGTCCCGAGCGGTCCGCCGGTCCTCTCCGGGCCAATGCGCCTGCGGATCCTCCCCTGCTTCCCGGGTTTCTCCCGCCGGTAGGCCGGAAAACATGGCTCCGATCTGCTTCGGCTCGTATGTCTTTCTTGCTTCGAGATCACGGGCCGCTTGTTCACCCAGAACACCTTCCTGCGCCGCGGTCTTCAGGATGCGGTGGCACAGGCCGCCCAGGTAGGCTCCCGAAATCATCTTCTCCAGCACGTACTTGCCCGGCAGGGCCGTGTCCGCGTCGAAGGCGAGGTCGATGTCACCGCGAGGGATCCGGTTGAAGTTGGCCGCTTCGCAGTTGATGGCCATGCTGCCGTCCGGCGGGAGCCCCGATTCCTTCCGGATGGCGGCATTCCGTTCGATGTACGCCGTGTTGGTCCCCGTCCCGAGGATGAAGCCAACATAACTTGTGTACGGCGCGAAGCCCATGGCGGTGCAGCCCGCCAGTAAGGCCGCCACTGTATCGTTGAGTAACAGGCCGTGGGCGGGGCAGGGCAGCCTCCGACGCCGCAGGGCGAACTCCAGATTCGCTAAGATCTTCTCGCCGACGACCTGCGGAGCCCGAATCTCCTTGGTCCAGTACAGCAGGGTGCCGTCGCGGTCCCGGCCGATGAGCGCCGGGTAGGAAAAGCAGAACGCGAGGCGGTCGCTCTCCCCGATCACCGGCTGGAGATAGTCGGCGATCCGGTTGAAGAATTCCTCCCTGGAGAGCTCCCCCTCGGCGCCGGGCATGGCATGCGTGGTGCGGTACTCCACGTGCGGAACGCTGTCGGTGTCGAACCGGATGAGTGCGGTGCGGAAATGGGTGCCGCCCGCATCCACGGCCAGGACGGTCCGGTTGCGGGGCGGCTGGCCAGGAGGAGGTATGTAACTGGGGATCATGGCCAGGCTGCTGGTCTCTCCCGCCAGTCCCCGTCCCATTTCGTCGAGGAATGCGTCCAGGATTTCTCCGGGACCATACTGTTCCGCAAGCAGGTGGTGCCGTCTCAAAAATTCCTGGCAAAGCCCTGATGCCACGGTGTGCTGCGATCTCCTCTCGTCCTTAGGCTCACGCCCGTACGATGATTTTCTCCAGCTCCTCCAGGGAGCGGCCCTTGGTCTCCGGCATCATCTTCCAGACGAAGAAGAAGAAGGGGATCATCATGAGGGAGAAGAAAAGGAAGATGCTGCCGCCGCCGAATTTCGACAACGCCACGGGGAAGGCGAGACCGATCAGGGCGTTCATGATCCAGTGGGTGAAGGACCCCAGCGCCTGGCCCTTGGCCCGGACCTTGTTCGGGAAGATCTCCGCCAGGAACACCCAGATGACCGCTCCCTGCGAGAAGGCGAAAAAGGCGATGAACCCGACCACGAAGACGACCACCCCAGTGCCGGATAGGAAGTTCGGATTGAGGTAGTGCATGCCTGCGCCGGCCAGGCAGGCGCACATCCCCACGGCGCCCACGAGGAGAAGGGTCTTCCGCCCCAACCGGTCGATGAAGAACATGGCGATGATGGTGAAGATCATGTTGGTCACGCCCACCGCCACCGCCTGCAGCATGGACGCATCGGTGGTGGCGCCGGCCTTCTCGAAGATCATTGGCGCGTAGTACATGATCACGTTGATGCCGGACAGTTGGTTGAAGACCGCTAGCAGGACGGCGCACAGGATGGCGAAGCTGTACTTCTTCTGGAACAGCGGGGTCGCCCCCTGGCCGGACTCTTCCCGCAGCGAAGCGACGATGTCCGCCAGTTCGCCGTCCACGTCGGCGGCGCCCACCTTCTGCAGCACCGACCGCGCCGGTTCCACCCGCCCCATCTTGACCAGCCAGCGGGGGCTTTCCGGCACCAGGAAGAGGAGCAGGAAAAACAGGGCGGACGGGACGGCCATCACGCCGAACATCCAGCGCCAGTTGTCGGTCCCGGTGTTGACCAGCAGGTAGTTGGAGAAGAACGCCACCAGGATCCCCAGCACGATGTTGAACTGCGCCACCGCCACCAGCCGGCCGCGCAACCGCCCCGGGGCGATCTCGGCGATGTACATGGGCGCCATCACCGAGGCCGCGCCGATGGCCAGCCCACCGAGGAACCTCGAGGCCAGGAGCACCGTCCAGCTGTGGGCGAGCGCGCAGCCGATGGCGGAAACCAGGTACAGGATGCCGCACAGGTACAGCATCGCCTTCCGGCCGAACAGGTCGCCGGGCTTGCCAATGACGATGGACCCCACGACGGTACCCCAGAGGGCGATGGAGACGGTGAAACCCAGCGTCGAGTCGGTCAGGTGGAAGTACTGCGAGATGAACTTCGTCGTCCCCGAGATCACCGCCGTATCGAAGCCGAAAAGGAGGCTGCCGAGCGCGGACACGATCGTGGCGAACAGGAGTTTCTTGTTCATGGGTTCCCCTTGCGTCAGGAGGCCAGTGAATTAAAGGATTCGATCAACTGGTCGAAGTATGCGACCTCGCCCTCGAAGAGTTGCTGCCAGTAGTCGGGGGACCACTGGGCCAGGATCTCCGGATAGGTCTTGCCCTGCTGCTCCACCCAGGTGTAGTACTTCAGGTTGTGGATGGCCTTGCGGTCCCAGTAGCCCAGCTCTTTGTAGAAGTCAATTTTCTGCCCGAGAAGCACTGCGTCGTGGTCCACGGCGGCTTTCGTCGGACTGTACGGGCCGTGCGCAGCGGCAAGCTCCTGGAGGCGGGAGCCATACAGCTCCATGGAGTCGGTGAATACAGTGAAGATCACGTCGCGGCCATCCAGCTCGAAGTGCCGCGCCGTCTTGATAGCTGCCAGCAGGTTGGCCACGCCGGAGATGCCGAGAAGGGGAAGCTTCTTCGCTGTCGAAATTGGAATTCCTTGGGTCTTGAGGTACTCCCAGCCGGCCGGTTCGTTGAACAGGCGGATCAGGCGCATGCAGTGGTCGTCGTCGATGGCGGCCACGGCGTCGGTGTTGCGGACGTTGTGCACCCAGGGGACGTGCTTGTCGCCGATGCCCTCGATCCGATGGCCGCCGAATCCGTTCATGAGCAGTGTCGGGCACTGCAGGGCCTCCGTGGCGACCACCTTGGCCAGCGGGTGCTTCGTCTTGAGGAAATCCCCGGCCGCGATGGTGCCGGCGGACCCGGTGGCGGAGATGAAGGCCGCCAACCGGTGGCCGTCGCCGAGACTCTCAAAGACTTCCTGAATGGCTGGGCCGGTCACCTGGTAGTGGTAGATCGGGTTTCCGAACTCGTCGAACTGGTTGAAGATGATGTGGATGGGATCCTTGCGCAGCTCCCAACATTTGTCGTAGATCTCCTTGACGTTCGATTCGCAGCCCGGGGTGGCGATGACTTCGGCGCCGATCTCCCGCAGCCAGGTGAAACGCTCCTGCGACATCTCTTCCGGCAGGATCGCCACGGCGGTGCAGCCCAGCAGGGCGCAGTCGAAGGCCCCACCCCGGCAGTAGTTGCCGGTGGACGGCCAGACCGCCTTGTGTTTCTCGGGGTCGAACTCGCCGCTGACCAGGCGCGGTACCAGGCAGCCGAAAGCGGCGCCGACCTTGTGGGCGCCGGTGGGGAAGAACTTGCCGGTCAGGCCGATGATCCGGGCATCCACGCCCGTGACGGAACGCGGGATTTCGAAGAAATTGACCTTTCCGTACAATCCAGTCTTGACATCATTTTTCCAGGTAATCCGCCAAAGGTTGAGCGGATTCACGTCCCAGAGGCCCACCTTCGAGAGCTTGGCCCTCACCGCGGCAGGGATGCTCTCCGGATCGCGCAACTGGCGGAAAGTGGGGATGGTGATGCCCCGCGCCTTGCACCGCGCCGCCGTCCGTTTCACCACATCTTCATGAATCCGATGAATGATCTGCGACATGCTGACTCCTATGCAAAGATAAAAACAGATTTAGCCACGGATGAACACGGATGAACACGGATTTTATGACTAAAACACAATCCTCTTCCATTCCATGCGGGGTTTCCCGAAATTGATGAGCAAATCCACTAGACTCTTTCCAGAAAGCCCGCACCGAGTTCATTGGAGATATCGAGACACACTCCGATTATTTTCTCGGTCAATTCCTTTTCCATCAATTCCATTCAACTCTCCGTTATGTTGTCCCGATTGATCCCAATCCGTGTTTATCCGTGTTCATCCTTGGTGAATATTCTCATGCCTGCGTACGGGACCGGTTGCGCTGGGCGATCTGCGTCAAGACTTTCGCCGGCGAGTCGCACCGGGAGAGAAAGATCATGGCGGCGATCACGAACGGCTTGAAACCGGCTTCCTGGTACGTGTGGATGCGGTACCGGTCGAACGTCTCCGCCGCCACCTCGCCCTGGGCGCAGCTCACGCCGGAGATGTCCGCCGGCAGGCAGTGCATGTAAAGGGCCTTCCCGCCGCGGGTCACCTTCATGTTGGACTCGTTGCACTCCCAGGCCTTGTGCCGGGCGTTGTTGGCCAGGCATTCCTTCTCCAGTTCCTCCAGGCCCTTCTTGTCCCTTGCCTTCAGCAGGTCGGTCCGCCGCTGCATGACCTGGAACGGCGCCCAGGACTTGGGATACACGACGTCGGCGTCCCGGAAGGCCTCCTCCATCGAGGTCACTCGCCGGTAGCTCCCCCCGGACGCGGCCGCCTGTTTCGCGGCGATACCCTCCACCTCGGGGATCAGATTGTATCCCTCGGGATGCGCCAGGACGACCTCCATGCCGAATCGGGTCATCAGGCCGATGATTCCCTGGGGGACCGACAGCGGCTTGCCGTAGCTGGGGGAGTAGGCCCAGGTCATGGCGATCTTCTTGCCGCGGAGCGCCTCGAAGGAACCGAAATAGTCTTTGATCTTCAGCAGGTCCGCCATGCACTGGGTCGGGTGGTCGATGTCGCACTGGAGGTTGACCAGGGTGGGGCGGCGGGGCAGGACGCCCTGCGCGAATCCGTCCTGGACGGCGGCTGACACTTCGCGCATGTACGTGTTGCCCTCGCCCAGGAACATGTCGTCGCGGATGCCGATCACCTCCGTCAGAAAGGAGATCATGTTGGCCGTCTCGCGGACGGTCTCGCCGTGGGCGATCTGCGATTTCTCCTCGTCGAGGTCGGCCAGGGCCAGGCCCAGGGCGTTGACCGCCGAAGCAAAGCTGAAGCGGGTCCGGGTGGACTTGTCGCGGAAGATGGAGACGGCGATCCCGGTGTCGAAGAGCCGGAAGCTCACGCCGTCGCGGTGGAACCGCTGCAGCGCTTCCGCCACCAGCGCGGCGGCCAGGATCTCGTCCGGGGATTTCTCCCAAGTCAGCAGGAAATCCTTCCTGTGCATTTCCAGTGTAAGCTTCTCCAACTGCCGGATGCGATCCGCGATGAAATCAGACGACATAGACGCACTCCTGTCTGATAAAAATTCTATTTGCAATATATTACACGCAGAGGCGCAGAGATCGCAGAGTAGAGAGTCTTGCTCATTCCTGTTTTCTCCGCGTGCTCAGCGTCTCTGCGTGAGAACTCTTCTCCTGATAGAACACAGAGGCGGCTGCCACGGCATCCACGATCTGCTGATAGCCGGTGCAGCGGCAGAGATTGGCCGCCAGGGCGCGGCGGATCTCTTCCCGCCCCGGACGGGGATTGCGCATCAGGAGGGCGTGGGCGGCGAGGACCATCCCCGGGGTGCAGAATCCGCACTGGATCGCGCCGTGGTCCACGAAAGCCTGCTGGAGCGGATGCAGCGGCCCGCCGGGCGCGGACAGCCCCTCGATGGTCAGCAGGGTTTTCCCCGCCACATCCCGGACCTTCCGGATGCAGGTCCGGACCGGCCTGCCGTCCACCAGCACGGTGCAGGATCCGCAGACGCCGATGCCGCAGCCGCGCTTCGTCCCGGTGAGATCGAGATCCTCGCGGAGGTAGTCGATCAGGTCTTTGTCCAGGTCGCCCGGAGCGATCGCGACGGTCCGGCCGTTGAGGGTGATGGTCATCGGCGGCCTCCTTTCCCGCTACTCCAGGGCGAGTCGTTCACTTGCCCCGCGGATTGTTCCCCGAGCGGAAGAACGCCGTCATCCGACATCGGTGACCGGGTGAACCGCCTTCCGGTGGCGGCTGCAAGCGCGTTCGCCAGGGCAGGGGCCATCAGCTCGTTCGTGGGCTCGCCGATCCCCTTGGCGCCGGCGGGGGTCCGGGGATCCCGGTTCTCGACGATGTGGGCGTGCATTTCCGGCATGTCGGTGATCCGGGGGATGCGGTAGGTGTCGTAGTTCAGGGAGAGGATCCGGCCGCCCTCCATCCGCACCTGCTCGAACAGGCCGTAGCCGATGCCCATGGCCATGCCGCCATAGAACTGCCCCAGCAGCATCGGCCGGTTCAGCGCCCGGCCAACGTCGTGGGCGGCCCAGGCCTGAAGCAGTTTCACCTTGCCGGTCTTCCGGTTCACGGTCAGCTCCACGGCCTGGCAACCGTACACCCAGGTGAAGTAGGCGTCACCCTGACCGGTGGCTTCATCCCAAGTCACTCGCGGTCCCTGGAAAACCCCGAACGCGTAAGGATATTCCTGGGCCTGCCACATCCGCTGCATGGCCTCTTCAAAGGACAGGCTGGCGGAGTCGCCGGCGCCCCAGATCCGGTCGTCTCGAAAACGGACTTGGTCGGGCGCGCACCCCAGATGCGGAGCGACCACCGCCGCGATCTTGGCCTTGAGCGCACGGACGGCGTTGGCCACTGCCCCGCCGCCCATCAGCACCCCGCGTGACGCCACGGTGGTGCCGCCGTCGGGGATGTTGGCTGTGGAGGGCATCCGATAGCGGATCCGCTCCCGTCGTACGCCCAACTCGTCCGCCAGCAGCAGCACCATGGCCGATTCGGCGCCCTGGCCGTTCTCGTGGATGGCCGTCTCCAGCAGGATCGAGCCGTCGAACTGGACGTTGATGATGGCCGAGTTGAAGTCCTTGCCCTCGCCGCCGAGGCTCATCCCGCGGTAGCTCATGGCCAGGCCGATGCCGTACAGCTCGTCTCCGTCGCCCTTTCCGCGGGAGCAGCGGGGCAGCTTTTCCTCGTAGCCGGATTCCTTCACCACGTGGTTGAGCACCTCGTTCAGGCTGACCACATGGGTGTCGAGCACCTGGCCGGTGATGGTGGTGTCGCCCTGCTGGACCATGTTGCGCCGTCTGATTTCCAAAGGCGATAGACCAACCTTCTCGGCGGCGATCTCCACCATCTGCTCGATACAGTAATTGATCTGGGGGGAGCCGAAGCCGCGCATGGCCCCAGAGAACACGTTGTTCGTGTAAACGCCGTAGGTGTCGCATTTCACGTGCTCGACGCGGTACGGCCCGCAACACTGCACGGTAGAGCGCCAGGTCACCCAGGGCGTCACCGAGCAATAGGCTCCGCCGTCGGCCACGATCCGCACCTCCACGGCCCGGATAGTCCCGTCCTTCATGAGGCCCATCTTGTAGTGCACCCGGTACGGATGCCGCTTGTAGCTCTCCCGCACCGACCATTCCCGGTCGTACGTCATCTTGACCGGTCGGCCGGTGAGCCGGGCGGCCAGGGCGGCCCGGGCGCAGACGATGGCGGCCGTGTCGTCCTTTCCGCCGAAGCCGCCGCCCATGGGCACGGTCCGGACCTCGACTTCGGACAAGGACACCCCGAGCAGGCAGGCCACAAAGCGCCGCGTGCTGAAGGGGTGCTGCATGCTGCCATAGACCTCCATGACCCCGTCGGGGCGGGGAATGCAAACGGCGGACTCCGGCTCCAGGTAGGCGTGCTCCACGTGCTGGGTGCGAAAATCCTGCTCGAAGACCACGTCCGACTCGGCAAAGCCACGCTCCACGTCGCCCCGGCGCACGCAGTGGTGGTTGACGATGTTGGAGCCATGGGACTCGTGAACCAGCATGGCGCCGGGCCGCAGCGCCTCCTCCGGATCGAGCAGGGCGGGCAGCGCTTCGGCTTCCACCCGCACGTGAGCGGCGGCAGCGACCGCCTGGGCCCGGGTCTCCGCCACCACCACCGCCACGACGTCGCCGTGGCTGCGGATCCGGTCTCCCGCCAGCATGGCGTAATCCTTCAGGATCTGCCCGAACACGGGGCTCCCGGGGGCGTCCGCTGCAGTGAGGACGCGGACCACGCCGGGAGAGCCGGCGGCCGCCTCTGTATCGATCCTGTCGATCCGGGCGTGCACGTAGTCAGTGTAGACCGGCGCCGCGTGCAGCAGCCCGTGGAATTTCAGGTCGTCGGTGTAGCGGGCCCGACCGGTGACCTTGGCCACGGCGTCATTGCGCCAGGCGGGTTGCTTCAGATCGGCCATAAGCTCCTCCCAGATGGCTGGCTGGGCTCCAGCAGGAAACCGTCCCGGACCACCTCCCGGCCGCGCAGGTACACGCGGGCGTAGCGCAGGCGGGTGGTCCGGCCGGGGTATGTCTCGTGGACGTCGGTGAATGCGGAACGCAGGGGACGCTCCGGCCCCCGCGTGTCCAGCAGGACCACGTCGGCGTCGGCGCCCGGCGCCAGCACGCCCTTGCGGGGGTAAAGTCCCGCCAGCCGGGCGGGATGCAGGGCGAGTCGCCGGGACAGCTCGTCGAGGCCGTGGCCGCCGCGGATCACCAGCAGGTCGTGCATGAGCGGCACCAGGGCGCCCAGCCCGGGCAGCCCTTTGGGCGTCTGACGGAAGTCGGCCGGCTCGTTGTCCTTGTCTTCCCGGAAGAAGGGGCAGTGGTCCGTGGCGAACAGGTCGAAGCGGCCTTCCAAGGCCGCCCGCTCCAGGCGCTGGCGGTCGTCCTCCCGGCGCAGCGGGGGCGAGCAGATGAATCGGTGGCCGTCCTGGCCGGCCAGGCTGTCCTCGTTCAGGAACAGGTATTGTGGCGCGGTCTCGCAGGTGATGGCGCCCGATGTGCGCGCCCGGTGGATGAGGGCGACGCCCTCGGGCGTCGAGACGTGCACGACGTGCACCGGGGCGCGGGTCTCCACCGCGGCCGCGAGCACTTTGGTGATGGCTTCCGCCTCCGCCTCCTTGGGCCGGGAGAGGGCGTGGCTGCGGGGATTGGCGGGATCCAGGCCGGCCCGGCGCTGCTGATCCAGGATGGCCTCGTCCTCGCAATGCACCAGCATCCGGACTCCCAGGGGCCCCAGCTGGCGGAGGATCGCCGCCAACCGGTCGTAGTCGACGAAAAGGCCCGCTTCCCGGTAGGTCGTGTAGAATTTGAAGGTCCGGTAGCCGCTGTAGGCCAGCATCTCGATTTCCGCCCAGGTCTCGTTGTCGAACCGGGTCGGCGTCAGGTGGAATGTGAAGTCACAGAAGCTGCGGCCTTCTCCTTTCTGGAGTCCTTCGGTCAGAGCCCCGGCCAGCGATTGTCCCGGCCGCTGGGTGATGAAGTTGATCAGGGTAGTCACGCCGGACTTGGCAGCCGCCATGGATCCGGTGAAGAAGGTGTCCGCGATCTCGAACCGCCCGATCCGGTCATCCAGGTGGACGTGGAAATCGATGAAGCCTGGCAGGACGCTCAATCCTTCGGCGTCGACGATCTCGGACCCGGCCGGCGGGGCCAGGCGGGCGCCGATGGCTGCGATGGTTTCGCCATCGATCAGCAGGTCCGCCCGCCGCGGGCCTTGTTCGAGGATAAGCGTGCCGTTCCGGATCAGCGTGGCCATGGCGCTCCTCAATCCGCCGGCAGGGAGCCGGGCGGCAACGGGGCGGGGAGGTCCCATCCCTGCTGGGCGGCCTCGATGTCCTTGAGACCGTGGCCGGTCACCAGCACCACGACGCGCGCGGCGCGGTCAAGCTGGTCGGGATTCGTCCGGGCCAGTCCCGCCACCGCCGCGGCGGCCGCCGGTTCGGCGAAGATCCCGGAGGTCGACGCCAGCAGGCGCTGGGCCTGCCGGATCTCCTCGTCCGACACGGTCAGGGAAAAACCGGCGCTCTCCCGGATGGCCCGTACGGCCATCCAGGCATTGCTGGGGGCGGACACCGAGATGGAGTCGGCGATGGTGCGGGGCGCTGGGGCGGCGCGGTAAGCGCCGGTCGCCACCAGGCGGTGGATGGCGTCGGACGTCTCCGCCTGCACGGCCACGAGGCGCGGCAGGCGGGGGATCAGCCCCGCCCGGAGCAGGTCGGCGAAGCCCTTCCAGACGCCGGCCAGGATCACGCCGTCACCGACAGGCACAACCACGGCGTCGGGAGCCTGGAAACCGCATTGGGCGTAGATCTCCAGGGCGACGGTCTTCTTGCCTTCGATGGTCAGGGGGTGGTAGGCGGTGTTCCGGTTGAGGCCCCCGCGCTCGCGAGTGTATGCCAGCGACATCTGGAATGCGTCGTCATAAGTCCCATCCACCGGCAGGATCCGCGCACCGTACAGGACCATCTGGACCAGCTTGGCCCGCGGGGCGGTGCGGGGGACGAAGATCACCGCCTCGCTGCCGGCGGCGGCGCAGACGGCCGCCAGGGCCGAAGCCGCGTTGCCCGTGGAAGCGGTCACGATCCGGCGCTCGCCCAGCCGGTTGGACTCGGCGACCACCAGGAACGACGCGCGGTCCTTCAACGACCCGCTGGGATTGAGGCCGTCGTTCTTCAGCCACAGGTCCCGGAATCCCAGCCGTTCGCCCAGGCGGGACGCGGCGGAAAGCGGTGTGCGGCCGACCGGATATTCCGGATAATGCTCCGTCTCCACAGGGCTGAAGAGAGACCAGTCGGGCCGGGCGCGGTCGAAGCAGCGGCGGATGGCCTCGTAGTCGAACACGGCCTCCAACACGCCGGGCAGGGGCTCCCCCGGGCGGTATTTCAGCCCGCAGGACCGGCAGAGATAGCGGACCTCGTCCCGCCCGTAAGCAGCCCCGCAATCCGTGCACCGATACTCAAACTCAACCATAAAAAAACCTGGAACAGAACTCACCACAAAGGCACAAAGGACACAAAGAAAATTATATGTTTAATCAACAGGTTACATCAATGACAATTCACAATTCCCCGTAGATTTCCGGGATTGGTTTGTTCTGCCTGTGTGTTCTTTGTGCCTTTGTGGTGAAGGATTTATCTTCCGGCGAGGCGGGCGACCAGGCCCGCGTAGAACGCCGCGGCGGCACTGAGGTGCTCCACCGGGCATGCCTCGTCGGGGGCGTGGGCGTACACCTCATTGCCGGGGCCGAGTCCGAGGCAAGGGATCCCGTGCATGCCGGCGATGGCGACACCGTTGGTGCTGAATGTCCACTTGTCCACCAGGGGTGGACGGCGGAAGAGCCCTTCATAAGCATCCCGGGAGGCCGCCAGGTAGGGGGAATCCTCCGGCATGACCCAGGTCGGGTAGTATTTCTGGGTGGGATAGCGCAATCCGGTGAAAGCCGCCTCGTCGTAATTAAGGACCTCGACCACGGCGTCCGGATAGCCGGCCCGGCAGGCCGCATCCCGGACCTCGGCCACGGCGCTTTCCTCGTTTTCGCCATACGTCAGGCGCCGGTCGAGCTGGATGCTGGCCGCGTCCGGCACGGCGCACTGGGAGGGCGAGGAGAAGAACACCTGGGTCACGGTCACGGTCCCTTTCCCCAGGAAGTCGTGATCGACCAGGCGCCCATTCAGCTTCTCAATCTCCAGGGCGATGCGGGAGATTTTGTAGATCGCGTTGTCGCCGCGCTCGGGAGCAGACCCGTGGCAGGACCGGCCGCCGATGTGGACCATGATCTCCATCCGGCCGCGGTGCCCGCGGTAGACGTTCAGGTTGGTGGGTTCGGTGATGACCACCAGTTCGGGCCGGATCTTTTCCTCCCGGATCAGGTACTGCCAGCAGAGGCCGTCGCAGTCCTCCTCCATCACCGTCCCTGTGAAGAGGATCGTGAATCCGTCGGCCAGCCCCAGCTTCCGGATGATCCGGGCGGCCGACACCATGGATGCCATGCCGCCCTTCTGGTCGACGGTGCCCCGTCCCCAGACCTTTCCGTCCTCGACCTTCGGCGTGAACGGGTCGAAGCTCCACAGTTTCCGGTCCCCGGGGTACACCGTGTCGATGTGGGCATCGAAGGCGACGAGGCGGGGTCCGTTCCCCACGCGCCCGATGACGTTCCCCAGGCCGTCCACCCGGACCTCGTCCAGCCCGGCGGCCAGCATCTCCCGGCGGATGAGCTCGATGACGTCCTTTTCCTTGGTGGAAAAGGACGGCGTGCGGACAAGATCGCACAGGAACCGGACGGTGTCCTGCTCCAGGCCGCGCGCCTCCTGCAGGATCTTCGCATAGACGTTATTCATTGAAACACCTCAATAAAATGAAGACGCATGATCAGAAGCGCTCCCAAAGCCGGGCGGCCAGCTCGCGGGTTTTGCAACAGACCTCCTCCTCGTCGATGTCGAGCAGGAGCCGCTTGCCGGCCATGAGCACCCGGCCCCCGGCGATGGTGGTGTCCACCGGCGCCTGGGTGATGCCGAAAGCGAAATGGCCCAGGAAAGTTGTTTCATCCAGCGGTGTGGGCGGGATGTAATCGATCAGGACTACGTCGGCGGCGCCGCCCTCCTTTAGCTCGCCCAGCCCGCACTCCCAGTACCGGTCGGCGATGCGGGCGTTGTGGAAGAGGAGGGTGGAGAGCGCCTCCACGAAGCCCACGCCGGGATTGTCGTGCCGGAGGTGCTGCGCCCAGAGGGCCACCCGGACCTCCTCCCGCATGTTCACGGTCATGGCGTCAGTGCCGAGGCCCACCAGGATTCCTTTCCGGTCCATGGCCAGAATGTCGGCGATCCCCACGGCGTTGTTGAGGTTGGATTGGGGATTGTGCGCCACCGCCGTCCCCGATTCCGCCAGCAGGTCCAGCTCCCGCCCGTCCACGTGGACGCAGTGGGCGGCGATACTCATCGGGCCCAGGACTCCGTGCCGGTGCAGCCGCTCCACCACCCGCAGGCCGAAACGGGACTGGTTGAACTCCTGATCGGAGCGCGCTTCGGCGGTGTGGATGTGGCAGCCCACGCCCAGGTCGGCCGCGGCTTGGGCGGCCTGGTCCAGTGTCTCGTCGGACAGGGTGAAGGCCGCATGGAGGCCGAACAGGGCCTTGAGCTGGTCGCCGCCGTCCGCCTGGCAGCGGCGGATGAAGGCGGTGTTCTCGTCAAGCCCTTCCCGGGCCCGCTCCGCGCCGTCCCGGTCGGACACCTCGTAGCACAGGCTGGCCCGCAGGCCGACCTGTTGGACTGCGTCCGCGATCCGGTCCAGCGAGCTGGTGATGGCGAACGGGCTGGCGTGATGGTCGATGAGGGTGGTGGTCCCCTGGCGGACGGCATCGAGCAGGGGGAGCAGGGCGCTGTAATAACAATCCTCGAGCAGGAGCTTGCGGTCCAGGCGCCACCAGAGGTTTTCCAGAACCTCCTGGAAGTTCCTGGAAGATTTGGCTTTGCCCAGGCCACGGACCATGGTGCTGTAGAAGTGCATGTGGACGTTGATGAAACCCGGCATCACCACCTGCCCGGCGGCGTCGATCACCTGCCCGCGGTAGCCGGCGAATTCTGCCGCGGGGGCGATCCGCCGGATCCGGCCGCCCTCGATCAGGAGGGCATGGTCGCCCAGAACCCGGTTGGTCGCGCCGAGGGTGATGATGGTCCCGTTCCGGATCAGCAGCGTTTCGCTCATGCCTCCCCCCCTTCCTCGAGGGCCCGGGCTTCCTCCGGGGTGCGCTCCCGCATGTAGAGGGCGCCGGAGAAGCACTTCTGGACGCAGATGGAGCAGCCGATGCAGCGGGACGGATCGGTCTCGGGCACCTTGTCGGCGTTCAGGCTCACCGCCAGGTAGGGGCAGCGGGTGCAATTGCCACAGTGCTGGCAGAGCTCCGCATGGACCGCCGAGACCTTCTTATCCGCCGGGAGGTCCATGAAATCGGTCACCGGATCAGGCAAGGCCCGCCCGATGAGGGCTTCCACCGAGGGGATGCCCCGTGCCTCGAGGAGGTGGCTGAGGCCGGAGTGCAACTCGTCGACGATCCCGTAGCCGTGCTTCATGACGATGGTGCAGAACTGCACGGTCCGGGCGCCCAGGGCCAGGAAGTGGGCGGCGGACTTGTAGTCCATCGGGCCGCCGTTACCGGACACCACCACTCCGAGGCGACTCACCCGCGCCAGCGTCAGGTTGCTGATCGGAGTGACGCCTTCGCCGCTCATGCCCACGATGATGCCTTCCTCCCAGCCGGCCTTGGCTCCCCTGCGGAAGGCCAGGGTGGGGAAGGTATTGGCCAGGGTGACGCCGGCCTTCTTGCCCGGATGCCGGTCCAGGACCGCCCGGATGGCCGTGATGATGGGCTGGATGGCGGTGACGGCCGCTGTCAGTTTGAACAATTTCGGAATTTCCGCTTCTCCCGACTGCAGGATCCAGTCGATGATCATGGCAGTCAGCTCGGCATCCTGAGAGACGATGTCCCCCTTGGTCCCGTCTCCGCCCTGGGGGCAGGAGAGGCTGTACTCGATGCCCATCACCCCGGCGGCCTCCAGCTTCCGGGTATTGGACTGCCAGCCTTTCCGGTCATGCTCCGCATCGCCGGTCACGGGACCGCCGGTGGACGCCAGAGTCAGGCGGTCGGGGAATTCCTTGCGCAGCCGCTCCACTTCCCGGCAGACCCGGTCCAGCGAGTGGCCGGACACGTTGTCGCAGTTGGCGTAGGTGGTCGGGCTGAAGGCGAACATGTACTCCGCCGGGATGTGGATCGGCACGCCGTCAAAGGCGGTCTTCATCACGCCGCCGGCCCAGCCGGCCTCATACGCTTTCCGCATCTGCTCGTACCCGTCCGTCGGCGGCGCCGCCGAGAGCAGAAACGGCGACCGGAGCTTCCGACCGAAGAAATCGGCTTCCAGCGGGACCGGAAGCCGATCCGCCCCCGCCAGCCGGACCCGGCTCTTCACCTTGCGCTCCACCGGGACGAAAGACTGGTTCCGGAGGAAGGCGTCCACTTCGCGGGCGGCGTTCTTGCCCGCGGCCACCGCCTCCACGACGGTGGTGGGGCCATTTTCCATGTCGCCGGCGTGGAACACCGCCGGCACATGCTCGTCCATCATCCCGGGCCGGCTGCCGATGGAAACGATGACTGCCTGGATGTCGGACCGCTCCTGGTCGGTGCCGGTCATGTCCCGGACGTTTCGCGGGTGGAAGGGCTGGCCGGCGGGCAGTTCCACCTTCCGGACACCCAGGCCCGTCACCCGGCCGCCGGCATCCGACCGGATGGAGGTCACCCGGGTCCGCCCGCTCACTTCAAAGCCTCTCTGAATGAGTTCTTCGAATTCCTTCTGCGTGAGTGGCATCTCGCTCAATTTCTCCAGGGAAATCAATTCGACGCGGGACGCACCCCTCGCTTGGGCGGTGAGGGCGCAATCCACGGCCACGGCGCCCCCGCCGATCACCGCCACATTCAAGCCGGTCAGGTCGTAATCCCCGGGCCGGCGGAGGATGTCCATGGCCGGGATGGACGTCTCTTCGCCGGGGATGCCCAGGCGGAGGGGCTGGTCCAGTCCGGTGGTGACCAAGATGGCGTCGCACCCCTCCGCCAGCAGCGTGGCGGGATCATCGACGGACCGGCCTCGAACCAGCCGGATGTCGCCCAACGTGAAGAAGAAGTCGAGGTCGGTCTTCAGGACCTGCTTGTCCAACCGTTCGTCCGGAATGAGTCCGCACATGCCGCCCGCTTCCTCGCCGGTCTCCCACAGCTTGACGGTGTAGCCTTCCTGGGCGAGCACCGCCGCCGCGCCGATCCCGGCCGGCCCCGCGCCGACCACGCCCACCACCCGCCCGTTGGCGGGAGCGGCCTCCAAGCGGGGCATCACGCCCAGATCCTTGGCGCGCTGGATGATGGTGGCCTGGATGGCCGGAATGTTTAACGCGCGATCGAAGCCCTGACGGACGCATTTCCGCATGCAGTGGCGGTCCGGGCAGACAGCGCCACAGATCCCCCCCAGCGGATTGTGGCCCATGATCAATGCGGCGGCGCGCTGGTAATCGGGCGCGTCGCCCACCTTGACCGCCATGATGAAATCGGCCGGCGAGCAGTCCGCCGGACAGCCTTCCTTGCAGGGCTTCTCGGCGCAGAATTCACAACGCGCGATCTCGGCCATCAATTGGGCCTCGGTTAAAAACATTGGATTCGGTTGATCCATGAGCATCCCTCCGGTCTGTAGCGCAACCTTGGAATTTTCCACCCGGGGCAGGGGAAGATCAACCCTTTTTTATGGAGAAGCCGGGATTTCGCCGCAGATGCGTCGCCGACAGGAGGAGATGGCCGGGAGCAGCTTACAGTTCTACCCGGACACGGGAGCCGAATCCGTGCTGGTTGTCCAGGCGGTACACTTTTTCCGCCACAAAGACGAAGAGATATCCGCCCAGCAGTTTCCCGAGGGATAGCTCGCCGGCGGCCGATTGCTCCCGTAAAAATGCCTTCACAAAGGGGAATTTCTTCAGGTAGGCCTTCAGGGCGGTGAATTTTTCACGGGCACCCCGTACGGCTTCCACACGGCCCTGCATCTGTACGCCGCGGATCTGGTGCCATTCCGTGTGGTCGGCCGAGACGCAGCCCGCAGCTTCCGGATGCAGCCGGAACTCCCGGATGTGCCGGGAGTCCGGACTGGAGAAAAAGTAGAAACGGGATCCGCGATGGGCGAAATATACGCTGGCGCACCAGGGCTGTCCCTCCACGGAGGACGCCAATACCAGCACCTTCTCCCCGGTCAGCAGCGTGTGGGTTTCTTCCGTGAGAAGCTGGTCTGGCCCCGGCAAATATCCCATCGGGGTGTCACCGGAATGGGAATCGGCCAGATCGCGTCCCGGATGTCCCCATTGGGCGCGATCCAATATCCAACGAGATGTACAACTTTTTGATTATCGATGGTTCAATCGGCATACATAGATTCCAATTGATGTTTGTTGCTCGTAAGCCACCCGAGATGGGAAAAAGTACACAATATTGAAACACTAGAATGGCTCGATGGAAATTCCCCAAATCTACGATGATCGTTGATTTTTACTACTCCAATCACGTCCGGATATTCAAGGCCAGGTAGAACCCGCCGAACCCGAAAAAGAGGTTGGGCGCCCATGCCGCCAGGAACGGAGGCAGGATCCCGTATCCTCCCATGGCAGTAAATAAATTGAACAGGGCCCAGAACAGGATGCCCAGCAGGATGCTCACCGCCATTCCGTACAGCGCCCCCCGCTTGCCCATCTTGAAGGCAAAAGGGAGCCCGATCAACAGCATGATGAGGCTGGCGACTGGGTAGGACGTCTTGCTGTAGAGGTCGACTTCCAGGCTGAGGGTATCGAAGCCGCTCTGCTTCAGCTTGTCAATGTAGCCGGACAGTTCCCCGAAGGACATCTTGTTGGATTGCTTGACTTCCGTCTTGAAATACTCGGGCTTTTCCTTGAGATCGGCCGCCAGGGTGGTAAACCGGGACAGGGCGGGGGAACGGTGGTCGAATTCCCGGGACCAGCCGTTCACCAGGACCCAGCGCTGGATCCGGTCTTCCCAGCGGGCGGATGGGGCAAAATACCTCCAGGAGAGCCGGGCTTGGGCGAGATCGACGCCGTACACGGAGAGGTCTGCGAACTCCTTGTGCCGGTAGTCAAAGTGGCGATAATTGTATATTCGTCCGTCCCCTCCCATGATCCAGGTCACGTCCGGCCCCAGCGTCTGGACCTTCCGTCCCTTGATTTCGTTGTAGAGGATGTCCTGCCGCTGGTTGGTGTAAGGCAGGATGAACTCCTGCAGGGCGAAGATGCCGATGGCCAGGAGGATCCCGAACGCGGCAACCGGCGAGGCGATCCGGTACAGGCTGATCCCGCAGGCTTTCAAGGCCATGATCTGGTTGGACTTTTCCAACAGGCCGAAGCAGATTAGGAGGGAAATCAAAATGCAAAGCGGAAGCACCAGGGAGATGATCATCGGCCAGACAAAGAAGTAATAGGTGATGACATGGGACCACGGAATCCGGTTCTTGAAGATTTCATCCAGGATTTCGAACAACGAGAAAACCGTGAAAATTATCACGCTGCTGGCGAGAGTTAGAGCCAGTACTATGATAAATTCCTTGAGTATATAGATGTCAAGCACCCGGGTGAACCGGATGGGACGCTCTACTTGGACGATCTTCTCCATGTGGGTCCGTGAGCGAAAACCGTCCCAGACATGCTGGATTTTGTTGCCGATGGTCTCCGTAAAGTGAAAAAAATGATGACCCAGAGGACGATTCATCAGCCTGGAAAGGGGGTGTCGTTCGCCGTTGGCTTGCCATAGCAGGGCGATTCCGATGGCGGTGAATAGGATGTTCGCGATCCAGACCCCGAAGGAGATGGGGAAGATCTTGTAGAAAACCCCGGCTTTCCAAGAATATACAAAGGTCAGGTAGTAACCGAACACCACGAAGAGGGAAAGGACGAAGCCCAGGGACCGACCGCCCTTGCGCGTCGTGATCCCCAGCGGGACGCCGATCAAGGCGAAGACGAAGCAGGCGAAAGGTATGGCGATGCGGCGGTGGTACTCCACCTCGAGGTCGATCTGGGGATCGCTGCCTTCCGGGTGGAGGCCGCTGTGGATCTCGGCAGACAGCTCCGCCATGGACTTCTCCGGGTTCTTCTTGGGGATCTTGTCTGGTGGAGTTATATTCAATTCTTTCAATGGGATATCAAGGCTTCCGAAGTGGGTGACCGAATCCGATCCGACTTTTTCAGACGGGTTGCTGTAAATCAGGCCGTCTTCGAGATGCAACTGGAGAAAGTTGTCTGTTGAATTGGAGAAAATCCGCCCGGCGCGGGCCAGGTAGATCTTCGGCAACCTTGGATCCGTCTCGTCGGCGATGAAAATGCCTTTCCACAGATTTTTCGAGGGCTCCAGGTCTTCCACGTAGAACACCAGTTTCCTGAACCGGTCGTTGAAAACCCGCGGCTGGAGATCCGTGGAGATCTGGGAGAGCGCGAGTTCGTACTGGAGATTCCGAAGATTCGAGTTGGCCATCGGGGCGCCGACCATCGACAGGAACAATGTCGCCCCGAAAGTGATGACAGATATGAACATGACGGGACGGAGCATCCGGAGCACGCTGATGCCGCCGGATTTCAGGGCCACGATCTCGTTGTCGGTGTTCAGCCGGCTGAAGCAGGCGACGATCCCGGCCAGCAGCGCAATGGGCAGGGTGATGGTGAACACGTTGGCCAGCACCGTCATGATGACGATGGCGAAAGTCGAAAAGGACGTTCCCGAGGTGATCAGCATCTGCGACATGCGCCTGAATTCTTTCGAGAACGCCACGAACGACATCACCGCGAGCGCGATGATGAGCGTGGGGAGGAGTTCTTTCAGAATGAGTTTACTCAATTTGGAAAAGCGCATGGTCACGTCCGGGATCGCATTCTAACACAATTCCGGGGAAGGACGTGGGCAGAAACGGCTCTGGATCCGGATGCCGGCGGCAGGTCCACCCCGAACTCCCCGTTTTCACGGCAAAATACGTCCTATAATATATATTATGTAAACTGGCATATTAGGGATTTTCGATTACTTTTCATGCGGCGTCTGGCGCGGCTCCCGTATAATGCCTCCGGAATGAAACCGGGCCCCGAGGTAAGAAGGATGGGACGTGCAAGAATTCCCCTGGTGATGATGTGTTTCCTTTCGGCTTTCCTGGCGGCGGAAGAGGCCGGTCAATCGTCACCTGCCCCGACGTTCAACGTCCGGTATCAGGAATTCAACCAGGAGCGGCTGCGGCGGCTCCGAGGAATACAGGGCCAATCCGACTTGGAGCTGTTCCTGAAATGGCAAGCCGAACAGATCGATGCCTTGCGGAAAGCTGCCCCGCCGGCTGACAAGCGCACGCCGGAGGAACTTGCTCCATTGGGAAACCTTTTCCAGCTGAGCGGCGATCATGTCCAGGCAATCATTCTGTTCCGGCAAATCCTCGCAACGGAACCGGACAACGCCGAAGCCCTGACCGGGCTGCTCGTTTCCCTTCTGGAAACCAGCCAGGTGCAAGAGGCAGAGCAACTGTTCGTCCAACACAATGAAGCTATACCGAAAGACCGGTTTTTCCAAATCGGATTTCGCCTCGCCCAAGCCTTGACCGAGAGCGGCGAGTACGGAAGATCCGACCGACTCTTGAAAACGATCCAGGCGGCTGCCCCGCCCGAGGAATTGATGTCCCTGCTGATCGAGCTTCAGGCCGACAACCTTGCCGCGTCAGGCCGGAAGGACGAGGCGATTGCTCTGCTCCAGGCGCAATTGGCCCAATCGGCGGGCCGCCAGCCGATCACGCGCAATCTCCAGGGCAAGCTCCAGCAGATCACCCTGCTTTATGAAGCGGCTCCGGCCATACAATTCGAAAGATGGATCGGAACCGCCTCGCCCCAAGATTCATGGAGAGGAAAAGTTGTACTCCTCGATTTCTGGGCTCCCTGGTGCGCCCCGTGCCGCGCCGGCATGGGCAAACTGAAGGATTTCTATGGCCGGTATCATTCGCAAGGTCTTGAAATCGTGGGAATTACCACGTATTACGGGAACTTTTCAGATGGTGTGAGGCAAGTTCCCAATGTCCCCCGGGACAGGGAGTTCACCCTCCTCGGGGAGTTCTGGCAGGCCCAGGCCGTACCTTGGAGCTCCGGCCTTACGGCCGACAAGTCCGCCTTTAACTCTTATCATGTCAACGGGATACCGCAATCGGTGCTGATTGACCGGAACGGGGTGATCCGCTATGTCGAAGTCGGTTTCAACCCTTATTCCTCCCGGCTGGAACAACGCATCCGGAACTTGTTGAAGAACTGACCTCCCGCGGTGTGGCGGCCGGGATACAAAAAGAATGCCGACCTCATGGTCGGCATTCTCCATACTTGGATATCTAGTTTACGATCCCGGTGCCGTCACCGCCGGCCGCCGCCGGAGCCGCCCCGCGAGGAAGATCCGGAGGATGAGGAACGGGTCGAGGAAGAACCCGCCGAGGACGAGCGGGAGACGGAACCGCCGGAACTCCTGGAAACGCTGCCTGAACCGGCGGAATTGCCGCTCCGCAACCCGGAGACGGCGGGACGGGACGCCCCCCCGCCGGAGCCGACCGAACTGCCGCCAGAGCTGCCCGTGCGGTTCAATTGGGACGCCGCACCCCGGCTCGTAGTGGAAGAAGACGGCGCCGTGGACCGGTTGCCGGACGAAGAATCCGTACCGGAAGAAGAACGCATGGAGGAGGCGTCGGACCGGGTCGTCCCCCGGGATTCGGAACCCGACGAGCCGGAAACGCTCCGGCCGGAGGAGCCGCGGTCGAGATCCGGATTCCGGCTTTCGGACCCCCGGCTGGATGTGGAATCCGTGTCCCGGTAAAAACTGCGGTTGCTGCCGCCGGATCCCCCCGAGGTCTCTTCCGGCTGGCGCGAGCGGGAACTGTCCTGCATGCCGCCCCGGCTCACTTCCGGGCGTCCCCGGTTGGAATAATCGCTGTTGAAACTGCTCCCGAAGTTGGTCGACCGGCTGGTGGACGGATTCTCCGAGCCGGCGTTCCCGCGCTCGGTCACGGCGCTCCCGTCCCTGGACCTGCCGGTGCCGCCGGTTGTGACGGAGCCGGTGCCCCGATACGACCCTCCGGCCGCGGACGCGCCGTCTCCCGAGACTCCTCCCCGGCTGCGGACGTAGGTGGCGCTGGAGCTCCGGACCGGTTCCACCCTCGGCGCGCCGTCCTGGATGTTCTCGCGCCGGAAAAGTTCCCGTGAGACGCTCGGGTCGCCGCGGAACGAAACTGCGTCTGTCGAGCGGGCGGACCCCCGCTCCAGGGTGTTGCGGCTGTAAACGCCGTGGCCGATGGGCCGTCCCTGGCGGAAATCATCCGCGGACACATAGGTGACGGAATCCTGGCTCCGGGAGTTCTGCGGATTGTAGTTGTGGTTGTAGTGCCCGTTGTCGTGGCTACCCCCGTGGTGGCCGGGACGCCAGTACCCGTTGTGGTAATCGGCGGGTCCCACCGGGCACCATCCTACGTAGTTGTTCCAGTAGCCGAAGTGGACGCACGCCGGCGACCACCAGTTGACGCCCCAGTAGGCGCCGGGCACCCAGACCCATCCGAAGGAGGCGGAGCACCACCAACTGCCGTAGTGATAGGGCAACCAGCCCCAAGGATCATAGGAAATCCACGCCCAGCCCCAGTAGGGCGAATAGCGCCAGTAGCCGTACCGATAAGGAGACCATCCGGGCGCGTACGTGATCGGCGCCCAGCAGTAGCCATAGTCCGCCAGGTACACCCAGCGGCCGAAGTAGTCCAGGTCGTAAACCCCGACGGCCACTTCGCGGGGGATGTAACGGTACGAGTCGCTGTTGGAGGCGTAGCGGGCATCCCGGCGCTCGCTCCAGCTGTCGAAATCATCCAGCTGGCCCGCCGGGCCGGCCACGGCCTCCGCGCTGCGGTCCACCACCAGGAGCCGCTTCCCTTCCGTGACCTTCTTCTCCAAGGGGCCGCTGACGAAACGGGCCTTGCCCTGCCGGACGAGCAGCTCGACCGATCCGTCGTTCCGGACGTTGATCCGGTACAGGCCGCCGAGGTTCAGTACCGCGTCCCCCATGGGCGTCTGGATAATGTAATTCACTTCGCTGCGCACCCGCATGATGAGTTCACCCCGGGGGAGCCCCAGAATGATCTCGTCGTCACGCAGCCGGTTCACCGTGAGTTCGCTGAACTGGTTGAGACGGATGAAACTGCCGTCATCCACCTCGACTTCCAGCAGCCCCTCCCGTTCCAACACCAGGCGGTCGCCCGACTGGAGCGGGAGGTTCACGTCGATCGTGCTCCAACCCGTGTCCCCACTCTCCTGCAGACTGGCGTCTCCGTCCACGTAGCTGACCCGTGGAATCCGCTGGACGTCGTCTCCCGCCAGGCAAAAAGAAACCGCCATCCCCATCAGCAGGCTGATCACAAAGGTTCTTTTTGCCATCTTCGCACCCCTTTCTCCAATCTTCCTTCCACTCAGATAGATATCGCGGGCGCGAAAAAGTTCATGTCATTGCTGTTTTTTCCCTAATTGGGTCCCCATCGCGGCGGAGATCCGCTGCAGGTCGTCCACCAGGAGGTGCAATTCTCCCGGCGTAATGGACTGGTACCCGTCGGAGAGGGCCTGCGCCGGGGCTGGGTGGACTTCCACCATGATCCCGTCGGCGCCGGCCGCAACAGCGGCGCGGGCCATGGGCCGCACCAGATTGTCCCGCCCCGTTCCGTGGCTGGGATCGACAATCACGGGCAGGTGGGTTTCCTGCTTGAGGATCGGAATCACGCTGAGGTCCAGCGTGTTCCGGCTGTGCGTCGCGGCGGTGCGGATGCCCCGTTCGCAGAGGACGATCCGCGGGTTGCCGTGGACGGCGATGTACTCGGCGGCCAGGAGCAGCTCTTCGATGGTGGCCGCCATGCCGCGCTTCAGCAGGATGGGCTTGCGGGCCCCCCCCAGGATTTTCAGGAGGGCGAAGTTCTGCATGTTGCGGGAGCCGACCTGCATCAGGTCCGCCACCGGCTCCAGCAGCTCCAGGCTCCGCTCGTCCAGCACTTCCACCACGATCCGCAGGCCGAAGCGCTCTTTCAACTCCCGCAGGATGGGGATCCCCTTCTCTCCGAGACCCTGGAACGAGTAAGGGGAGGTCCGGGGCTTGAACAATCCCCCGCGGAAAAAGAGAAGGCCTTCTTTCCGGAGGATCCCTGCCGTCGTGAAGGCCAGGTCCCTGGATTCCACAGCGCAGGGGCCCGCGATGATCTGGATGGATCCGTCGCCGATGGAGAGGTCGCCGAAGGGGATGACGGTGTTCTCTGCTTGGAAACAACGGCTCGTCAATTGGTATCCGGCGGCGGTTTCGACTTTCGAGTCGACCAGCGCGGAGTGCTCGATCACCTCGCGGCTGTCCGGATCCAGGCTGGATGTGGCGTACCATTGAAACCCATCGCGGAATATCGGGTAGAGCGAGAGCCCCCCCCGGCGGAGGCGTTCCAGGAGTTCCGCGGCGGAACGTTCATCTGCATGGGAAACGAGTCTGAATATCATAACCCCCATCGTCCTTCCGGGATCAGAACGCAATTATATTGAAGTCGCCCGTCAAAGACAATCCTCTGCATAAATTGTTAGCATTCTGTTAAACCGCTTGATCAACTGAAAGATAGTCTCTTGAATTTTCTGTTTTCCTATGAGTTTTCCACATGTTTTGTTAGTAACTCTGGAGAGTGCCGTCCCGCGGACACTTCAGGCGGATAACGTTCCCACCAGCAAAGGCATACTTTTCGATAATTTGCCAACGAAATTCGATATTTTTAGATCGAAATGTGATATCAATTCCATATAATCACTCATATCCAATGGAATATAAACAAGTATTTCAGGATTAGCCTTCAAAAATCCTTTAAGCATAACCCACATCGCCTGCGCAGAGCGGATGTCCCCTTTCCATTGATCGGAACGGCAGGACCGGCAGATGAAGGAGAGCGAGTGAAGGTCCACGGCCAAGGCGGCCCGTTCCTCCTCAAACGCCCGGCCGCAGCTTCCGCACGTGCCCGGATCGGGAAGCAGGCCCTCGAGTCGGAGCAGCCAAAACTGAAAATAGCACAGCCGATCGATCCGGAAACCGGAGTGAAGGGTGCTTTCCGTCAGCGCGTCCAGCAGGCGGAAGATCCGGTTCCCCGCAGCTGGTTCGATTTCCATCCCCAGGACCACCTCGTGCATGTAGGAGAGGAAGTAGTAATCGGCGAGCTGGCCCGAGCCGATGTCCACGCCCCGCTGCAACCCGCATTCCACCAAATATCCCAGCTGGTCCGGGCCCCGCGGTTTGAAGGACAGGCTGATCCGGTTGAAGGGCGAGATGATCCCGTGTTGCTGCCGTTTCAGGCTGCGCAGGCCCCTCACCAGCAGACGGACTTTCCCGTGCTTCCGGGTGAGAAAAACCACCACGCCGTCGGACTCGGCGTACGGGTAAATTGTCAACACCAGGGCATCATCCACAACTGGGGGCATCTCGGTCACTCAAATCCGGACTTCAACAGACCGGCATCCGCCCCGGGCATGGGTACGAGGTGAGGCGTATGCCGAACCGGCGGTCCGCTCTCTCTGCCTGGCGGCCCGTGCGCGCCGGATCGGAGATAACGTGCCGGGTGGGGACAGTATACATCTCCGTCCCGGCCTTGTCGCCGGATTTCCCTCCCGCCGCCGAACGACCGGCCGGCATTCGCGAGGCACCCTCCAAAGTCTTGAACCTTTTGGTCAATTCCTGCGTAATAAATAAAGTGGGAAATGTCGAACTGATATCGTTCAGCGAACATCTAAACAACCGCTTGGGACATCTGCAATTTCACGAGGTCGGAATGGCAACTATCGAAAACCATAACATATCGAAGGAGATGCTCTCCAAGATGATCATCCGCGCCATTCAGGACCTCCCGGTGCCGGATCGCGACATCTTCATCCTCAAACACTACAAGAACTGTTCCGACAAGGAGATCGCACGCAGGCTGTCCCTATCCCTGGAGCAGGTCCAGGCGTCCCTGCACCGGTCCTCCATCGCCCTCCTTTGCAGCCTGCATCCCCTCCGGAAGCAGATGCACTGATTCCCACTCCTTCGGTCGACTCGTCCCGCGACCCGAACCGGTTTTCCCTCCCGCCGGCTGTCGCCGCATCCACCGGAAAAGTCCTGTTGCCCGCCCTACCCTTTTTTGTTACACTTTCCCCTCGTCGGACAAGGCCGGATATGAACAAAGCCATCTTTTTCGACCGGGACGGCACTCTCTGCGAAGACCGCAACTACCTGCGCCGATCCGGCGACATCCGGATTCTCCCCGGCGTGATCCGGGCCCTTCAACAGCTGAGGGACAGCGGATTCCAGCTCGTCATCGTGACGAATCAATCCGGCGTGGCGCGCGGATTCTTCACGGAGGAAGACCTGGCCGAGATCCATGCCGTCCTGTCGGAGCAGTTCGACCGGTCGGGGATCCGTTTCGCCGGGATCTACCATTGCCCCCACCTGGAGGACGGCGAGGTGCCCGGCTACCGCGGGCCCTGCCCGTGCCGGAAGCCGGAGCCGGGCCTACTCCTGAAAGCCGCCGCGGAACACGCGATCGACCTGAAGGCATCATTCATGATCGGCGACAAATCGAGCGACATCGAAGCCGGACGCCGGGCGGGATGCCGGACCATCCTGCTGGCGGAGGCCGGTTCCGGCCCCGCCGACGCGAAGGCCCCCGACTGGACCGCGCCGGACATGCTTTCCGCCGTTGACTGGATACTCCGCCAGGAGGGAAAATGAAACCGACTTTCAAGGACTACCTGCGCGTCATCGAAAAATTCAAGCGCGCCACCATCCTGCACATCGGCGACCTGGTGCTGGACCAGTTTCTCTTCGGCGAGATCTCCCGGATCTCCCGCGAGGCCCCCGTCCTCATCCTGAAGTACCGTGAAACCATCAACATTCCCGGCGGAGGGGCCAACGCGATCAACAACCTCCTTTCGCTGGGGGCCCGGGTCCTTCCCATCGGCCTGCTGGGCAGTGACGAGGCGGGCGACTGGCTGCACCACTATTTCCGGAGCACGGGAGTGGACGTCGGCGGCCTGTCGCGGAGCGAGGGATACTGCACCCCGGTGAAGACCCGGATACTGGCCGGCTCGTTCCACTCCTCCATGCAGCAGATGCTGCGGATCGACCGGGAGAACCAACCCGATCAGCCGGCATTCGACCGGGGTGATGTCCTGGACAAGATCCAGGCCTTCCTTCCGCACGTGGACGGCGTCGTCATTTCGGATTACGGGTACGGCATCGTCAGCGATGACCTGGTGGAAGAGGTCAAGCGGCGCACGATGCGCAAGAACCTGCCGATCGTGGTCGACAGCCGCTTCTCGATGAACCGGTTCCACCACGTGACCAGCTTGACGCCCAACATCTCCGAAGTGGAAGAAGCCTACCAGACTCGCATCGGCGAAGACCTCAGCCGGATGGACGCGGTGGCGTACCGGATCATCGAGGAGCTTCACCTGGAGGCGCTGCTGATCACCCGCGGCCGCCTGGGCATGTCCCTCTACCGGACCGGGGAGAAACCCGTGCACATCTCCGTGTACGGGTCGGACGAAGTGGCCGACGTGACGGGCGCCGGCGACACGGTGATCTCGGTGTACACCCTGGCCCTGGCCTGCGGCGGCTCGTTCGAGACGGCGGCGCGCATGTCCAATTACGCCGGCGGGCTGGTGGTGATGAAGCGGGGCACCGCCACGGTGTCGGACAAAGAGCTGGTGAGCGCCATCCGCGCGGATTTCCACAGCAAGAAGATCTCCCTCGAATGAATCCGAAACGGAAAGAGGTCCGGGAGCTGGAGGGCATCGTCAGCAGCGCCCGGCGCGACGGCCGGACCGTCGTCTTCGCCAACGGCTGTTTCGACTTGATCCACGTCGGGCATGTGCGGTATCTACAGCATGCCCGGCGGATGGGAGACCTCCTCATCGTCGCCATCAATGCGGACCGGAGCGTGAGGGCGCTCAAGGGGTCCGGCCGGCCGTTCATGAACGAGGATGACCGCGCGGAGATCCTGTCCGCGTTCGACTGCGTCGACTTCGTGGTGACCTTCGACGAGCCGGACGTGCGCCTCCTGCTGGACCGGCTCCGCCCGGACATCCATGCGAAGGGCACGGACTACACGGAGGCCACGGTGCCTGAGCGCGACGTGGTCCGGGCCTACGGCGGGCGGGTCCGCATCGCCGGCGACCCCAAAGACCATTCCACGCGGGACCTGATAGCCCGGATCCGCGAACTGTTCTCCCAGGAATGACCCTTGGAACCGAAGCAGATCCTCGTCGTCAAGCTGAGCTCCATCGGCGATACCGTCCACGCCATGCCGGCCGTCGCGGCCCTGCACGACCGCTTTCCGGACGCGCGGATCGACTGGTGCGTGGAGGAGCGGTGCGCCCCCCTGGTGGAATGCATGCCCATGGTGGACCGGGTGATCCGGCTCCGCACACGGCGTTGGCGGAGAGGCCGGAACCTCCTCGGCACGTCCGGTTTTCCGGAATTTCTGCACCAGCTGAGAGAGGCGCCGTATGATGCAGGCATCGACTTCCAGGGGCTATGGAAATCCGCCGTTGTGCTGCGGCTCTCCCGGGCCCGTCAGCGGATCGGCTGGGCCGCCCGCTGGCTGCGGGAACCGGGCGCGGCCCGTCTGTACACCACCGCGGTGGACCAGGTCGGCGACGGCAGTCATGTGATCGACTGGTGCGCTTCCCTGCTCCGCCCTCTCGGCATCGGGAGCGTCCCTTGGAATTTCCCCCTCCGGTTGCCGGAGCCGGCCGTGGCGGAAGCCGGGCGCGTTTGGGAACGATTGGGGAGGCCGCGATTCATCCTGGTCAATCCCGGCGCGGGCTGGCCCACCAAGCAGTGGGCGGCCGACCGGTTCGGGCGGCTCTGCGCCCGGATCCTCCGCGAAACCGGTCTGGCGCCCCTGCTGACCCACGGGCCTGGCGAGGAAGCGCTCATTCGGGCGGTCCGGGAACACTGTCCCGAGGCAGCGCTGGTCAGCGTGGATCTGATCGTGTTCGCCGCCCTGGCGGCGAAGGCCGACTGTTTCGTCGGCGGGGACACGGGACCGATGCATATCGCCTCGGCGATGGGGACGCCCGTCGTGGCGCTGTTCGGCCCTTCCGATCCGGTCCGGAATGGGCCTTTCCACCCGCGGGATGCGGTCCTGCACCGCCGGCTGCCCTGCTCGGGCAGCTACCGCCGCAGCTGTCCCGACGCCGCGCACAAATGCATGGATTTCACGGTGGACGAGGTTTTCGAGGCGGTCCTCCGACGCCTGGCCGAAGAAAGGGATTCCCATGGAGTTTAGAGTTTTCCTGCAGCGGGCGCGGGTGCCGATCGGTTTCCTCTGCGCCGCCCTGTTCTGCTTGATCAGCCGACCCACACTCCTTTACCTGGCATGGGGATTGCCGTGGGTCGTCGCCGGGTTGGCGCTGCGAATCTGGTCCGCCGGCCACATCCGCAAGGGGCGTGAGATCGCCCGATCCGGCCCGTATGCGTTCACCCGCAATCCGCTCTATCTGGGGAGCTTCCTGATCGGGATCGGATTCGCCGTGCAGAGCGGCATCTGGCCGTTGGTCCCCATCTTCGGCTTGGTGTTCCTGTTGATCTACCTGCCGGTCATGCGCCAGGAGGAGCGGGAACTGGAGAACTCGCACGGCGAGGAATACCTGGCCTACCGCCGCAGAGTCTCGCTGTTTCTTCCCCTGCGGTGGCCCCAGTCCCTGCCCGAGGCCCGCTTTTCATGGGAATTGGCCTGGCGCAACCGGGAGTATAATGCGCCCATCGGCGCGCTCCTGGCCGAGTTGTTTCTCCTCTTCAAGGTGTTCTATCCTTTCCCCTGAGGGATGACCGGCGCCGGAGGAGGAGCCCCTGTGCAGAGCCCTGAAGGTACCCGTCGATCGGGAGTAAACGACATCCGAGAGGTCGGAAGATGGTTCCGGTGATCCGCCTGCATGAACTGGGTAAAAAGTACATGATCTACCGGCATCCGCTGGACCGGATCAAGGAGCGTCTCCTCCTCGGGCGCCGCTCGTACCACCAGGATTTGTGGGCGCTCCAGGACGTCCGCCTGGAGATCCAACCCGGAGAATCGGTCGGCTTCGTCGGAAGCAACGGCGCGGGAAAGAGCACGCTGCTGAAGCTCGTCTGCGGGATCAGCCGGCCGACGGTGGGGTCCATCGAGGTGCGGGGCCGGGTGTCGGCGCTCATGGAGCTGGGAGCAGGCTTCCACTATGAATTCACCGGCAGGGAGAACATTTTTATGAACTGCTCGATCCTGGGGATGACCCGCCCGGAGATTGAGCAGAAGCTGGACCGGATCATCGAGTTTTCCGAGCTCGGGGACTTCATCGACCGGCCCATCAAGATCTATTCCACCGGCATGTTCATGAGGCTGGGATTCTCCGTGGCCATCAACACTGATCCCGACATTCTGCTCGTGGACGAGATCCTGGCGGTGGGCGACGAGTACTTCCAGAGCAAATGCTACCGGAAAATCCAGGAATTCCGGGAGAAGGGCCGGACGGTCATCTTCGTCTCCCACGCCATCAACACGCTGCGGGGCCTGTGCCAGCGGGCCATCTGGCTGGACGGCGGGCGGATGATGGCCGACGGCCCCAGCGTGGAAGTGACGGACGCGTACCTCAACTTCCAGCGCCGAAGGATCGGCCGCCAACTGCAGCTTGAGCAAGGGGAGAAGGAAAACGCCGGCCCAGCCGGAGACACGGATTCGGTGGCCGGTTCGGTGCCAGAGTCCGATTCAGCCGACCGGTCGGGCCTCCCTCCAAGGATGGGGACCCGCGAGGCGGAAATCTACCGGGTTGAACTCCTCGACGGCGAGGGACAGGAACGCTCCATCTTCAACCATGGGGAAACCCTCGTCGTCCGGATGCACTTCCGTTGCACCAGCCGCATTCCCGCGCCCAATCTCGGTGTTTCCATCTGGAGGAACGACAACGTCCTGTGTTACGGGTCCTCTTCGGCCAAGGACGGCACCAGCCTGCCCGAGCTGCCCCCGGAGGGCCGGCTGGATTTCGTCATCCCCAGCTGTCCCCTGCTGAGCGGCGATTACGAGGTGTCAGTGGCCATTTTCTGTCCGGACGACATCCACCCCTACGATTTCCACAACCGGCTGTACCGGTTCCAGGTGAGGACGCCGCGGCGGGACGAGGGCGTGGCCTACCTGCCCCACCGCTATCGTTACGCCCTGGACGGTGGCCGGACCATCGTGGAACGGGAGGCCAATCCAGCCGAACCCGAGCGGCTCCCGCCCGAATCCCGCCGCCGGACCTGAAGCGATTTCCTCGCCGGGGATTGATTTATCGGCGGATTCCCACTACAATCCCCCCATCTCTCGGAAGGTCGGACGGCATGCCCTTCATCGTACTGATCAACGTCCACGGGAATCTCCCCGAAAAATCCCGTCCCGTGGTGGGGAACGGACTGCGTGCCCGGCAATTAGGCGATGCCCTCCGCTCCCACGGCGTGGAGGTCCGCTTCGCCAGCCACGAGTCCTTCTACCGGGACGTGCCGGCCCCTGACGGCCTCTCCACTTTTCAGGATGGGGCCGGCTTGCTCGACCTGATCCGCCGCCATTCCCCCTCCCTGCTGGTGTGCATCCAGGGCGAAGGCCTGGAACTTCTTCCGGAAAAAGGCGTGGAGGTCCCGGTCCTGGCGGACTGGATCGCCCCGCGCACCCTGGAGTTTGCCTACCAGGGACTGCCCCTGGAGCAATGGCTGCCCCGCCTGGTGGCCAATGTCCGGAAGGCGGATTACCACTCCTGCTGCACCGAGGCCCAGCGGGCCTACCTGTATTTCCTGCTGCAGCTGGCGGGAGTCCGCCCAAACTCCGAAGCGACCCTGGTGGTTCCGCTCTCGGCATCCACCGAATTTGAGGAACGCCCTCCCCGCCGGAACGGTCCCGTGTTTGTCTCCGGGGGAGTCAGCTGGCCGTGGATCCGGTCGGACCGGTTCCTGCGGCTTCTCCTGGAGGAGATGGAACGGGCCGGCAGGGGCTGCCTGGAGGTGTTCGGCGGACCCTACCCGTTTCGCACCGATTCGTCCGCCTACCGGCCGCTTTCGGAACTGCTCCCTTCTTCGCCCCGGCTGCGACTCCGCGGGATGCTGCCGTACGAGCAGTTGCTTCGGGAATACCGATCAGCCGACGTGGCGGTCAACCTTTTCGAAGAGAATCCGGAGCGCCAGCTGGCGTTCTCCTTCCGCGAAATCGATTACCTGAAGAGCGGGCTGCCGCTCGTGTGTGCCGGCTTCTCCCACATCTCCCGCTATGTCCGGGAACATGGGGCCGGCTGGGTCGTGGACGACACCTCGGACGAATCCGTTCGCAAGGTCTACCGGGAGATCCTGGCGCTCCCGGCGGTCCCGGACGCTTCCGGAGATGCCGCCCGCGAAATCATCCGCCGCCATTTCGATCAGAACCGGACCATCGAGCCGGTCCTGCGGGTCCTGGCGCATCCGCAGAAACAGACCGGGGAAAACAGCCTGCTGCAGGCGGCCCTCCTCTGGGGGGAACACGGGCGGTCCGAACTGGAAAAGGTGAACGCGGAAATCCGCTCCCTGCGGTTGGAGTTGGCGGACCGGCAGCGCGATCTGGAGAACTACCGGCGGATGGAGCAGGAACTCAAGCAGAACCTTGCGGCGGCGGCGGCCACCGTCTCCGAACTGAGGTCCTACATCGGCGCCAAGGAGGCCGATCTCTCCAACAGTCTGAAGCTCATTGCCGAAAAGGACGAGGCGCTGGGTTATCTGAAGGCCCGGCAACTGGCGGCGGAGAACGAGATTACAGCTCTAAAAGCGGAATCCGAGCGTCAGAACAAGGCGATGGAGGAAATTCTCTGTCAGAAAGTCGGTCTGGAAACGGCCCTGCACGACATCCAATCCAAGTGGTTGTACCGCGTCTACAAGAAGGTCGCCGGAAAGTAACCGTTCATGAGCCCCCCGCCCCTGCACATTGCCCTCATCTCGGAAGAATACCCCCCGCTGACCGGTTGGGGCGGGATCGGCACTTACACCTACAACCTGGCCCGGGGATTCGCCGCGGCGGGCCATCGGGTGGAGGTCGTGGCGGGCGCGACCGGCGCCGCCACCACCCGGGAGGAGGGCGGCCTGACCCTGCACCGCATCGGATTCGCCCCACCCTCTTCGCCGGGCAAGCGGGCGGCGTACCGGATCTTCCAGATGGCGACCCATCGGATGCCGGAACTGCGCCGACGGCTGGAGTTCGCGCGGGCCGCTGCCGGCCTGCTCCGCCGGATCCATCACAAGGATCCGTTCCATATTTATGAAACTGCGGAGTACGGCGGCAGCGGCTATTACCTGGCCCGGACCGCCCTTGTCCCGCTGGTGGTGAAAATCCACACCCCGACCCTGTTCAATTACCGCCTGAACGAACTCCCCGTCACCCGCGAGGTGCGCTGGTGCGACCGGTTCGAGCGAAGGCAAACCCGCCTCGCCTCCCTCCGCACCGCGCCCAGCCGAAAGATGGCCGAGCTGGCGGCGCCCTGGCTGGGGGACGGCCGGCCGGTCGAAGTGCTGCCCAACCCGATCGACGCCGAAGAGTTCCGGCCGGGCGGGACCGCCGCGGATGCCGGCTGCGGGTATCTCTTCTACACCGGCCGGCTCGAACGGCGCAAAGGCGTCCATCTGCTCCTCGAGGCATTCCGGGAGGTTCACCGCCGCCATCCGGCGCTCCGGCTGGTCCTCGCCGGTCACGACACCCCCACCTTTCGCCGGGACGGCCAGGCGCTCCCTTTCCGCGAATATGCCCGATCCACCGGTCTCCTGGAAGGTCTGGGCGAAGCCGTCATGTTCCTGGGGCGGATCGACCGCGACGCCCTGTTGCCTTGGTACCAGGGCAGCCTCGCGTGCGTCTTCCCCTCCGAGGGATTCGAGAACTTCCCTTACTCCTGCCTCGAAGCCATGGCCTGCGGCAAGGCCGTGGTGGTGACCGACGCGGGAGGCATGGCCGAGATGGTGGAGGACGGCCAGAGCGGTTTTTGCGTCCGCGCCGGATCGCCGGCCCCGCTCGCCCAAGCCTTGGACAGGCTGGCGGCCGATCCCGAGCTGTCGCACCGGATCGGCCTCGCTGCCCGGCAAAGGGTCCTGACGGAATACAGTCTTCCGGCCATCACCGGGCAGACCCTGCGGCGATATGAGGAGGTCCTGGCCGATGCCCGCCGCTGAGCGCCCGACCATCTCCATCCTGGTCTGCACCCGGAACCGGCCGGAGGACCTGCGGCGCTGCCTCGATTCCATTCTCGCCAACTCGTTCACCGACTACGAACTCCTGGTGGTGGATCAGAGTGACGACGGGATCACCGCCGACTATTTGGGCGGCCTGACCGATCCGCGCCTGCGGTGGATGCCGACGGAGAGCCGGGGCCTGGCCCTGGCACGTAACATCGCCGTCCGCCACGCCCGGGCGGAACTGCTGGCATTCACCGACGACGATTGCATCTGCGACGCGGACTGGATTGGCTCCATGGTCGGCGAGTTCGGCACCGATCCGAAGCCGGACGGCCTGTTCGGCCGCGTGCTCCCGTGGGGAGACCGCCTTTCGGAGGGGCTGTTCTGCCACTGCCTGATCGCCGATGAAACGGAGAGGACTGTCTCCGGTCCAGTGCCGCCGCACGATCACCTGGGCCACGGCAACAACATGGCCTTCCGCAAGGACGTCTTCCGGAAGGTCGGCCTGTACAACCCGGCCATGGGGGCCGGAACCCGGCTGAAAAGCGGCGAGGACACCGACCTGACCTACCGGGCGCTGCGGGCGAACCTGACGATGAAGTATTCACCCCGGCCGCTGGTGTACCACAACAATTGGAAGACCTTCCGGCAGGCCGACCGCCTCGACCTGGGCTACGTGCTGGGATTCGTCATGGTGTTCGGCAAGTTCGCCCTGGGCCAAGACCGGGTAGCCCGGCGCTGCCTCCGGGAGCGTCTGGGCGAGCTGCGTGACGACCTGGTCAGCTCAGCCCGGGGCGGCGAATGGCATCGTTTCGGCCGGATCTGGCTGAAGGTGGTGTACTACGCGGCGGGCTTCGCCCCCGCCCTCTACTTTCGGCTCAAGGGGGACCTGCCGTGGCCGGCGGAGTGGGACCAGTCGCCTCCGGAACCGCCGCCGGTCCCGTAAAGTCACATCCAATCCCGTCATCGGTTGGGTCGAGAAAAGCCGGTCCGCTAGAAGTACTCGACGTGGACGGGCACCGGGATGAACGTCAGCAGGAAGATCACCAGCACCAGGATGGCGAGCCATCTCCGTCCGCGGCCGATGTCCGCCTCGTCGAAGAGCGTCGGCGGGTGACTCAGCTTCAGGAACAGCAGCACCAGGGCGAACACCAGATAGGTCGGCGTCGGCCAGGACCAGACGGTGAGCAGGATCAGGGCGGCGAACACCCCGATGGAAACCGCCCGGTGCCCCCGCCGGCCCAGCACGGCGTACACGATGTGCCCTCCGTCCAGCTGGCCGATGGGCAAGAGGTTCAGACTGGTGGCCAGGAAACCGAACCAGGCGGCCCATCCGAGGGGGTGGAGCGCAATGGAATCCGCCGGGATGTCAGGGAAGAATATGTGCCAGCCCACCATCATCAGCAAGGAATCTCCGAAATAAATTACCTCTCCTTCCGGAGTGTAGGCGCTGGTCGTACTGAGCTTCAGCCCCAACAGGAAAACCGGGATCGCTGCCGCCATCCCGCAGAGCGGCCCCATGATTCCCACGTCGAACAATTCCTTCCGGTTCCGGAACATGGCCTTGATCTTGATGAAGGCGCCGAGTGTCCCGAAGCTCTGGAGGATCCCTGGAAAGGATGGAAACGGGATCGGGATCGGCGGCGTCGAATAGAGCCCATATTGGCGGCAGGTGAGAAAATGCCCGAGTTCATGGCAGAGGAGGATGAACAGCAGGGCGACGGCGAACGGGATGCCGCGCAATATGATCAGGGGGTTCACAAGCAGCTCGGCGGGAAAATCCACCTGTCCCGTGGCGGCCAGCCGGTACTGAAGGTCCCACCCGTACCCCGCCAGAGTGCAAGTGGCGAAGGTCACGGCCAGCAGGAGGAAAGACAGGATGATATTCTTGCGTTCAAGGTGGAAATAGGAGGGTGGTTTGGGAAACTGGCGATCCGGGGCGAAGGGCGCTCCCGGATGACCACCGGGCTCGAACTCGGGATGGTCCAACGGAGTCCTTACTCGATGAATTCGGAGGTCAGATTCTTGCCGGGCTTGAACCGGACGGTCTTGCCGGTGGGAATCTGGACTTCTTGGCCGGTCTTCGGGTTGCGGCCGATGCCCGTCTTGCGGTTCTTCACGACCAGCACGCCGAATCCGCGCAGCTCGATGCGCTCCCCTTCCTGCAAAGCGTCCTTCATGGCGTCGAAGAAGGAGACCACAACTTCCGCAGCCTTCACTTTGGTGATGCCCAGCCGGTCGGCGACGCGCTGAATAATATCTTGCTTGATCACAGTGAAGACCTCCAAGTTATTAGTTTTGATGAATAAAAGCTGACCTATCATTAGCACAAGCGCAAAATCAAAATCAACAGGAAAATGTGAAATCTTTTCATCTTGAATTATTTACGGGGGAATGCTACACTCGCTCCCTTTATGCCCACCGTCCACGGAGTCTGAAATGGCCGACATCTACCCCTTCCAGCAGATCGAGGAACGCTGGCGGAAAGCTTGGCAGGACACGAACATCCAGCTCTCGAAGGAAATCCCCGGGGAGAAGAAATACTACGTCCTGGAGATGCTCCCCTACCCCTCCGGCCGCTTGCACATGGGCCACGTGCGCAACTACAGCATTGGCGACGCCATCGCCCGCTACAAGAAGATGTGCGGCTTCAACATCCTGCACCCGATCGGCTGGGACGCCTTTGGACTGCCCGCCGAGAACGCCGCCATCAAGAACCGAATCCACCCGGCCAACTGGACCCTGGATAACATCGCCTTCATGAAGAAGCAGATGCAGCGCCTGGGATTCCACTACGACTGGTCCCGGGAGGTCACCACCTGCCTGCCGGAATACTACCGCTGGAACCAGTGGTTCTTCCTGCAGATGTATGAGCGGGGTTTGGTCTACAAGAAGTACGGCAGCGTCAACTGGTGCAACGTGTGCCAGACCGTGCTGGCCAACGAACAGGTCATCAACGGCGTCTGCTGGCGAGACGACAGCCCCATCGTCCAGAAGAAATTGGAGCAGTGGTTCATCCGGATCACCGGCTACGCCGAGGAGCTGCTCCGGGAGATCGACAACCTGCCGGAGTGGCCGGACCGGGTCAAGATCATGCAGCGCAACTGGCTGGGGAAGTCCCGCGGCGCGAACGTCCTCTTCCCCATTCAGGGGATGGACAAGCGGATCGAGATATTCACCACCCGGATCGACACCATCTATGGAGCCAACGCCATCATCCTCTCGCCCGAGCATCCCCTGGTCGATCCCCTGCTGGCCGGTCATCCCGAAGACGGGACACTCCGGGAGGCGATCCAGGAGATCATCCGCAAGACCAAGAGCGACCGGTCCTTCGCGGACACGACCAAGGAAGGGCTCTTCCTCGGCCGGCACGCGGTGAACCCCTTCAACGGCGAACTGCTGCCGATCTGGATCGCCAACTTCATCCTGATGGAGTACGGCACCGGCGCCATCATGGCGGTGCCCGGCCACGACGCCCGCGACCGGGAATTCTCGCTGAAGTACCACCTGCCCATCCGGCCGGTGATCCGCCCGGCGGAGGGTGAGGCCAACGAGGACGAACTGTTCGAGGACTACGGCATCCTGATGAATTCCGGCCCCTACGATGGCCTCTCCTCCGAGGACGCCATGGAGAGGATGGCCCGCCACGCCGAGGAGAACGGTTTCGGCAAGGCCACGACCACCTTCAAGATGCGCGACTGGGGCGTGTCCCGCCAGAGGTACTGGGGCACGCCCATCCCGATTGTCTATTGCGACGGCTGCGGCATGGTGCCGGTACCTTACGACCAGCTGCCGGTACTGCTCCCGCCGATGGAGAAGATCGACTACCACGGCGGCTCGCCGCTGACCAACATCCCGGAGTTCGTGCACACCCGGTGTCCGCGCTGCGGCGGAGCTGCCCGGCGCGATACCGACACGATGGACACCTTCGTCGACTCCACGTGGTATTTCCTCCGCTACACGGATGCGAAGTTGGACGACCGGCCGGTGGACAGCGCCAAGATCGGCTACTGGTTCCCGGTGGACATTTACATCGGCGGGATCGAGCACGCCGTGGGCCACCTCATCTTCATGCGCTTCTGGTGGAAAATGATGCGCGACATCGGGCTGGTCTCAGGCGCCGAGCCGGTCAAGCGCCTGCTCACCCAGGGGATGGTGATCAAGGACGGGGCCAAGATGAGCAAGTCCCTGGGCAACATCGTCGACCCCGACGCCCTGATCGAGACATACGGCGCGGACACCATCCGGCTCTTCATCCTGTTCGCCTCCCCGCCGGAGAAGGACCTCGACTGGAGCGACCAGGGGATCGAGGGCTGTTTCCGGTTCCTGAACCGGGTGTGGCGCCTCGTGGAGAAGCACCCCTGGCTGAAGGATCCGGTCTCCGCGGAACCACCCGCTGAGACGACGGACCGGCAGCGCCAGATGCTCCAGAAGGCTCACCAGACGATCCAGAAGGTGTCCAGCGACATCGAGGAGCGCCTCCAGTTCAACACCGCCATCGCCGCCTGCATGGAACTGACCAACGAACTCTATGCCGCCGACAATGCCGGCCTGGAAGGCGACGGGGACCGGATCGCGTTCAAGTTCAGCCTTGAATCGCTCGTGCGGCTGCTCTCCCCCTTCGCCCCGCACATCGCGGAAGAAATCTGGAACCGGCTGGGGCACGAGCGCATGGTGATCGAAAGCAATTGGCCGGTGGCGGATCCCCGCTTCCTGGCGGCCGAGACCATCGAAATCCCGGTGATGGTGAACGGCAAGCTGCGTGCCCGCTTCGAGATCCCGTTGGATGCCGCCGAGGAGGCCGTGAAATCCATCGTGCTCGCTCTCCCCAAGGTCCGGGAATTGCTGGAGCAGAAGCAGTTGAGAAAGTACTTTTATGTGAAGAATAAAATCGTGAATCTAGTGATCCAATGAGAACAACACTCGGCTCCCTCATCGCGCTATCCGCCTTCCTCCTGGCCGGCAGTTGCGGCTATAAGGTCTCCGGGCGCTACAATGGCCTGCCCGAGAACATCCGCACCATCGCCGTCCCGGTGTTCGACAACCGGACGCCCAAATTCGAACTGGAGCAGGTTCTGACGGCGGCGGTCAAGCGGGAACTGGCCGAGAGATCGAACCGGCAGGTCACGTCCGACAAGGAAACCGCCGACGCCGTGCTGACCGGGACCATCCTCTCCTATTCCACCACGCCCATCGGCATCAAGAGCGAGAACGTGGGCACCTCCTTCTCGGTCATGTTGGTCGTCGACGTCTCTTTCTACGAGCGGAAAACCGGCAAGGTGATCTACGCCAATCCCCAGTTCGTGATCCGGGAAGAGTACACCCTGAGCAACCAGACCAAAGACTTCTACCTGGAGGAGGGGCCGGCCATCGAGCGGGCGTCCCGCAGCTTCGCCGCCAGCCTCGTGCCGACCATCCTCGAATCCTTCTGATCGCCATGCCGGATGGATTCAGCAACTACTGGGATTTCGAAAGCAAACTCAAGAAGGATATCCTCGGCAGGCTGTTTTCCTTTTTCGGGGATGAGCCGTTTCTCCGCCGCCGCGCCCTGGCCCTGCTCCGCCGGACAATCCTGGTTCCGGAAGAAGAGCAATTCAACTTCCTGACCTTGGACCTCGCCGAGAGCACGCTGGACGCTTTCCTCCACCAGGCCCGGACGGTGCCGATGTGGACCTCCCAGCGGCTCCTGGTCCTCCGGCAATGCGACCGGATCGCTGCGGCCGACCAGCCCCGCCTCGAAGCTTTCCTTCAGCGCCCCGCCGGCAGGACGGCAGTCGTCTTCGACTTCGACCCTTCCTTCATCCCGAGGAAGCTCCGGACCGAAAAGGACAAGAAGCTGCTGGCGCTGATGGACCGCCACACGGCGAAGTGCCAGTTTTCCAGGTTCAAGCCGGGGGACCTGGTCACTTTCCTGCTCCGGTATGCCCAGGAAGAGAAATATCGTTTCGACCGTCGCGCCATCGAGTATCTGGTGGAGCGCCTGGGCGGGGATCTGGAGTTGATCGTCAACGAGATGGAAAAACTCTATCTGCTGGCGGGTCCGTCCACGGAAGTGCAGCGGGAAGACATGGAACGTCTCATGGTCAAGCACCCCTACGCCACCGTCTTCGACATGCTGGACGCCCTGGCCGCCCGGAACACCCACCAGGTCGTGAACCAGCTCTCGACGCTGCTGGACAGCGGCGAACACCCGCTGGGCATCCTGGTGATGATCAGCCGGTTCCTCCAGCAAGCCATGATGTACAAGAGTCTTCGGGCCAACGGCGCCAAGGAGCAGGAAATCCTCAGTCGGATGTCCGAGTTTTTCCATATGCGCATGCAGGCATTCCAGCTCAAAAATCTCGAGAAAGCCCACTGCAACTTTTCCACCCAGGACTTGTGGCACAACCTGACGCTGGTCGGCCAGGCCGAGGAGCAATTCAAGAGCATCCACGTCGACGCCGGGCAGCACCTGGAATTGTTGCTCGTGCGGCTCTGCCGCGTCGGTACGGATTGAATCCGGTATCCTTCCGCGGGGATCGTCTGCTATAATTCGGTCTTCTGCAGGCGGGCTTTATGTATCCGAAAGTCTATCTCAAGCCGGGAAAGGACAAGCCCCTGTTGGCGCACCACCACTGGGTGTTCTCCGGCGCCTTGCTGAAAAAGGACCCGGGCGTGGCGTCGGGAGGCGTGGTCGACGTGTACTCCTCCGACCACAAGTATCTCGGTACCGGTTATTACAACGAAAGGACCTCCATCGCCGTCCGGATGCTGGCGTTCTCGCCCACTCCGATCGACGGCAATTTCCTCTGGAGCAAGGTTTTCCAGGCGTGGAACCTCCGGACGCGGCTCTTCCCTTCCGCGTCCACAAACTGCTTCCGCGTCTTCTTCTCGGAAGGAGATTTCCTGCCGGGCCTGATCATCGACCGGTACGACCAGGGCGTGGTTTTCCAGATCCAGACCCTCGGATTGGAGAGATTCCGCGAACAGATCATCGAGATTCTGGAAATCATGCTCAAACCCTCGTTCATTTATGAAAAAAGCGAGGGGACTGCCCGCACCGAGGAAGGTTTGGAACCGGTCTCCCGCCTGCACCGCGGCCAGCTGCCCGGCGAGGGTGTACTGGTGTCGGAACATGGCGCCCGCTTCCTGGTGGACGTCCCGCACGGCCAGAAGACCGGCTTTTTCCTCGACCAGCGCGACAACCGCCAGCTGGTCCGCGGATTGAGCGCCGGGCGCACCGTCCTGAACTGTTTCGGTTACACGGGCGGATTTTCGGTCAACGCCGCCCTGGGTGGAGCCATCCGGACCGTCACGGTGGACGCTTCCCAACCGGCCCTCACCGTGGCACGGGAGAACTTCCGCCTGAACGGCCTCGATCCCGAGGCGCACCCGCTGGTGGCCAAGGACGTGTTCCAGCACCTGCGCGAGACCGATGAAAAATTCGACGTGGTGGTCCTTGACCCGCCGGCGTTCGCCAAGCGCCAGGCCGCGCTCAACTCGGCCTTCCGCGGCTATAAGGACATCAATCTGCAGGCGATGAAGCGCCTGAAGCCCGGCGGCCTCCTCCTGACCTGCTCGTGTTCCTACTATGTGGACTCCCCGTCGTTCCAGAAGATCCTCTTCATGGCGGCCATGGACGCGGGGCGCGAAGTGCAGATCCTCCAGAAGATGCCCCAGCCGCCGGACCATCCGGTCAACCTCCTCCACCCTGAGAGCGAGTATCTCAAGGCCTTCCTCTGCCGGGTCATGTGATGGACCTGGATCTCATCCGCCGTGAGGCCCGCGAATTCTTCCGGGACGCCCGTGGCTCCCACGATTGGGAACACACCGAGCGCGTCTTCCGGCTCTGCCGCCACATCGCCGCGGCGGAAGGAGCCGATACGGACGTTGTCCTCGCGGCCGCGCTGCTGCACGACATCGGGCGGCCGGAAGAATTCCGGACCAACGGCCGACGCTGCCATGCCGCGGAAGGAGCCGAGCGGTCCCGGGAGATCCTGCGCCACGCGGGCGTGCCCGATTCCAGGGCCGAGGCGGTTGCGGGTTGCGTGGCCACCCATCGGTTCCGCGGCGGCAATCCTCCCCGGACCTTGGAAGCGAAGGTGTTGTACGACGCCGACAAGCTGGACTCCATCGGCGCCGTCGGCATCGGGCGCGCCTTCCTCTTTGCTGGGGAAGTGGGGGCCACACTCCACGACTCGGCGGTGGATCCCGGTTCCACAAAGCCGTACAGCCGGGAGGACACGGCCTACCGGGAATTCCTGGTCAAGCTTCGACACGTAAAGGACCGTATGCTGACGGAGACGGGCCGGGCCATGGCGGAGGAGCGACACCAGTTCATGGTCGGTTTCTTTGAGCGACTGAATCATGAAGTGGAGGGGGATCTCTGATGCACGAGATCTCCGTGGCCCAGAGCATCATCGAGGTCGCCGCCGCCTCCCTGCGGGAGCACTCCTACCGCCGGGTGGTGAGCGTGAACCTGAAGATCGGGCCGATCTCCGGCGTCGATCCGGAGGCGCTCCGGTTCGCCATGGGCGTGGTCACGGAAGGGACTCCTCTGGCCGGGGCGGAACTCGTGATCGAGACGCCGCCGGTCCGCTTCCGGTGCAGCGAGTGCACCCACGAGTTCTCCGCGGAGGAAGTGCAGTTTTCCTGCCCATCCTGCGGCGGAACGCGCATCAAACTGGTATCGGGGGACGAGCTGGAGATTGTCAACCTGGAGGTGGAAACCCCGTGAAAGAAGTCATCCCGGTCCAACAGAAGGTCCTCTCGAAAAACGAGGAACTGGCGCACCGCCTGGCGGCGGATTTCGCCGGGAGGGGGATCTTCGTCCTGAATATCATTTCCTCCCCTGGAAGCGGCAAGACCAGCCTCCTGGAGCGGTTGCTCCCCCTGCTCCGCCCGGATCTCCGGTGCGGGGTGCTGGAAGGGGACGTGCAGACCGAGAACGACGCCATCCGGATCGCCCGGGCCGGCGTCCCTGTCCACCAGATCATCACCTGCGGCACCTGCCACCTGGACGCCCAGATGGTCAGCGAGCACCTCGTCCATCTCCCCCTGGACGAGATGGACGTCCTGTTCATCGAGAACGTCGGCAACCTGGTGTGCCCCTCTTCCTACAACCTGGGCGAGGACGCCCGGATCGTGCTCCTGAGCACGACCGAAGGGGACGACAAGCCGCTGAAATACCCGGCGGCCTTCCGCAAGGCGACGGTCCTGGTCGTGAACAAGACGGACCTGCTGGGCCTGTCCGACTTTGATATGAATCGCGCGGTATCCCACGCCCAGGGGATCAATCCCGAACTGGCCGTTTTCCCGGTGTCCTGCCGGACCGGCGAGGGCCTCGAAGACCTGGCCGCATGGATCCGGACGGAAGCCGGCCGGAAGAAGAGACTCCCGGATTGAAGAGATATTTCATCCACATCCAGGGAATCGTGCAGGGGGTCGGATTCCGCCCCTTCATCCATCGCCTGGCGACGGCCTCCGGGCTTTCCGGCAAGGTGTGGAACGACTCCTCGGGCGTGTATGTCGAAGCCGAGGGAGACGAAGCGGAACTGACGGCCTTCGTACGGCGGATCCCGCAGAAAGCGCCGCCCCTGGCCATGATCGATTCCCTCGAGTGGCGCGAAATCCCGGCCCTCGGCGACCGCGGATTCCAGATCTCCTCCAGCGGGCCGCCCACCGAGGCCTTCACTCCGGTGAGCCCCGATGTGGCCACCTGCGAGGAGTGCCTGGCTGAACTGTTCGACCCGAACGACCGGCGCCACCGCTACCCTTTCATCAACTGCACGAACTGCGGCCCCCGCTACACCATCATCCGCGGCCTGCCGTACGACCGGCCGTTCACCACCATGGCCGCGTTCACCATGTGCCCCGCGTGCGAGGCGGAGTACCACGATCCGGCCGACCGGCGTTTCCATGCCCAGCCGAACGCCTGTCCGGTCTGCGGTCCCCGCTGCGAACTCCGGGACGGACAGGGGAACCGGGTGCCGTGCGCGGACCCGGTCCTGGCGGCGATCGAGCGTCTGCGAGAGGGCCGGATCGTCGCAGTCAAGGGCCTGGGCGGTTTCCACCTCGCTGCCGACTCCGCCAACGAGGAAGCGGTGCAGCTTCTGCGGAAGCGCAAGCGCCGCGATGAAAAGCCCTTCGCGCTGATGGTCCGGTCGCTGGCGGAAGCCCGCCAGTACGCCGTGTCCGGGCCCGAAGAGGAGATTCTCCTCCAGTCGCCCCAGCGCCCCATCGTCCTGATGCAGCAACGGGCCGGGGCGGCGATCGCGCCCTCGGTGGCGCCCCGCAACCGGTTCTTCGGGATCATGCTGCCCTACACTCCCCTGCACCACCTGCTGCTGGCCGAGGACATGCCGGCCCTGGTCATGACCAGCGGGAATTTTTCCGAGGAGCCCATCCTCACGGACAACCGTCGGGCGATGGAAGTGCTCTCGCCGATCGCCGACTTCTTCCTGACCCACAACCGCGAGATCCACGTGCGGAACGACGACTCCATCACCCGTTCGTTCCACCGGCGGGTCTATTTCCTGCGGCGCTCCCGCGGGTACGCCCCGGCCCCCGTCCGCCTGCGGAAGAAATATCCGCCGATTCTGGCGGTTGGAGCGGAGCTCAAGAACACCGTTGCGCTGAATGCCGAAGGCTATGCCTTCCTGAGCCAGCACATCGGCGACCTGGAGAATTCCGAGGTGTTCTCCAGCTTCGAGACCACCATCCAGCACCTGCAGGGATTGTTCAAAGTCCAGCCGGAGATGCTGGCCTACGACCTCCACCCCGAGTACCTGTCCACGAAGTACGCCTTCTCCCGCCAGGACGAGCTGCCGCTGCGGGGAGTCCAGCACCACCATGCCCACATCGCCGCCTGCCTGGCCGAGAACCAGGTGAACGACCGGGTGATCGGCATCTCCTTCGATGGCACCGGGTACGGACTCGACGGCCGCATCTGGGGCGGAGAGGTCCTGCTGGCGGACCTCGTCGATTTCCGGCGCGCCTTCCATTTCGAATACGTGCCCATGCCGGGCGGGGCCCGGGCGATCCGGGAGCCATGGAGGATGGCCGTCAGCTATCTCCAGCACGCCATCGGTCCGGAGTGGCGCCGGCTGCCCCTCCCTTTCGTGAGAGAGATCGATTCCGGCAGCCTCGACCTCATTGGGCAGATCATCTCCCGCCGGATCAATTGCCCGGAAACGTCCAGCTGCGGCCGGCTCTTCGACGGAATGGCCGCCCTGTCCGGCCTGCGTCTCCGCAACACCTTCGAAGGCCAGGCGGCGATGGAACTGGAAATGGCCATGGATCCGTCGGTTTCGTCCGGCGGCTATCCCTTCCCGTCGGAGGAGGACCGGATCCTGCTCGCTCCGGCGGTCAGAGCCGCGGTGGAGGATATCCTGGCCGGCAGCCCCCCGTCCGCCGTCAGTGTCCGGCTTCACCGGGGCCTGACGAATACCCTGGTCGAGCTGTGCGATGGCATCCGGAAACGGGAAGGGCTCCAGACAGTGGTCTTGTCCGGCGGCGTCTTCCAGAATCTCTGGCTCCTGGAGCACGTCAGCAGCTCCCTGCAGGAGAGGAAATTCCATGTCTTGACCCATCACCTTGTACCGTGCAACGATGGCGGGATTTCCCTCGGCCAGCTGGTCGTGGCCGGGGAACGCCAGATCGCAGGTTGGGAGGAACCATGTGCGTCGCAGTCCCCATGAAGGTCCGCTCCATCGAAGGGCCGATGTGCACCGCCGAAATCGCCGGCGTGGCGAGGCAGGTGAGCGTGCTGATGATGCCGGATGTGAAGGTCGGCGATTACATCATCGTCCACGCGGGGTACGCCATCGAACGCCTCGACGAAGAGGAGGCCCTCCGCACCCTCGAGCTTTTCCGCCAACTCGGGGAATTGATGGACGAAGAGCCGACAGGCCCTGAACATGAATAAGAAGAGCGCCCCGGAAATGGTTCTCCTGGCCCACGGCAGCGGGGGCAGGATGTCCCATCAGCTGGTGACGGAAGTCTTCCTGCCGGCTTTCCGGAATCCGGCCCTCGAGCTGATGGAGGACAGTTCCCCCCTGGATATCCCTTCATCCCGCGTCTTCCTGACCACGGATTCCTACGTCGTGGATCCGCTCTTCTTCCCCGGCGGCGACATCGGCAAACTGGCCGTCTGCGGCACGGTGAACGACCTGGCCGTCGCCGGCGCCCGGCCCGTGGCGCTGACCGCCGGATTCATCCTGGAGGAGGGCCTGCCCGTATCCACCCTGCGGGAGGTCCTGTCCTCCATGAAAACCACTGCCGCGGAGGCCGGCATCTCCATCGTCGCGGGCGACACAAAGGTGGTCCCTCGCGGCAAAGCCGACAAGCTGTTCATCAACACGGCTGGAGTCGGAGCGGCGCGGACGCCCTATCCCATCGGGGCACGGCAGGTCGTTCCCGGCGACGCGGTCTTGATCAACGGCCCGATCGGCGACCACGGCATCGCCGTCATGGCCGCCCGGGAGGGCCTGCAGCTGAACGAGGAGATCCGCTCCGACTGCGCCCCCTTGGCGGGACTGATCGGGACACTCCTGGAAGCGGGCCTGCCGGTCCATGCCATGCGGGACCCGACGCGCGGCGGGCTGGCGACCACGCTGAACGAGATCGCCCTGGCCGCCGCGGTCCTGATCGAGGTGGAGGAAGGTCGCATTCCCGTCAGGTCCGGAGTCCGGGGGGCTTGCGAAATTTTCGGTTTCGATCCGGTCTACCTCGCCAACGAAGGGAAATTTCTCCTGTTTCTGCCGGAGGATTTTGCAGACGCCGCCCTTACCCTCATGCGGCGGCACCCGCTGGGCGTAGAGGCTCAGTGGATCGGATCGGTGGTCGAATCCTCCGCCCGGCCCGGCGTCCGGCTGCTCACGGGAATCGGCGGCAGCCGCATCCTGGACATGCTGGTCGGAGAGCAGCTCCCCAGAATCTGTTAAATTTAAGATAGATATTCCACCTGTGCTATAATCCGACTGTTCCCCATTCTCCAGGACGAGGTTAATTGTGGCCAGGTCACGAGAAAAGCACCAACCGATCGAGTTGTTCAACGATTTCCGGGAGATGCTGATCAACAGCCGGCAGAAATGGGGCTCCTCCACGGCCCTGATGGAGAAAGTGGACGGCCAATGGATCCCGATCACCTACAACAACCTGTTCTACAGCGCCATGTCCTTTGGCTGCGGCCTGCGAAAGCTCGGCATGCAGCGCCAATCCAAGGTGGCGATCGCCTCGGAAAACCGCGCGCGCTGGGGGCTCGCGTTCCTGTCCGTCGCCTGCGGCAACGGCGTCTGCGTGCCTATCGACAAGGAGCTGAAAAGCCAGGAATTTTTTCACATCCTCTACACCACCGAATCGGAGATTTTTATAGGCTCCCAGAAGTTCGTCGACATGGTGCTGGACATGCGGGGCAAGCTGCCCCAACTCCGCCACATCATTAACATGGACGACCGGGCCGAAAATTCCATGGTGGTCCCCTTCTCGGCGGTCCTCAAGGAGGGGAGCCAGCTTTTCGAGAAGAACGGCTCGGATTTTCCCTTCACCGCCATCGACCCGAAACTCCCGGTCTCGATCCTCTTCACCTCCGGCACCACCGGGACGTCCAAGGGCGTGATGCTCAGCCAGTCCAACATCATCGCGGACATCCGGGGCTTCCTGAAAGTGATTCCCATCCGCCACGGCGAAACCCTTCTTTCCGTCCTGCCCATGCACCACACTTACGAGAACACATGCGGCTTTCTGGCGCCGCTCAGCCACGGGATGACCGTCGCGTTCGCGGAGAACCTGAAGCGGATCCCCGACAACCTGCTGGAAGTCCAGGCGACCATCCTGCTGGGGGTCCCCCTGCTCTTCGAATCCATCTACAACAAGATCATGGAGCGGATCGCCGAAAAGGGGATGACGAAATTCAAAATCGGCCGCGGCATCGCCAACCTGACCGAGAAGCTCTTCCACAAGAACATTCGCCGGAAGGTGTTCCGTCCGCTTCACGAAAAGTTCGGCGGCAAGCTGTGGCTCCTGGTGAGCGGCGGGGCCGCCATCGCTCCGGAAGTTTCCAAGGGCTTCCGGGAGCTGGGCCTGCTTCTGCTCCAGGGTTACGGATTGACCGAAACCGCCCCGGTGATCACCCTGAATCTTCTGAACAGCTTCAAGGACGACTCCGCGGGGCGCCCGATCCCCGGCTCCGAATTCAAGATCGAGGAAGGCGAGATCTGCGTGCGCGGCCCGATGGTCATGCTCGGTTACTACAAGAACGAGGAAGCCACCAAGGAAGTCATCCGGAACGGCTGGTTCCACACGGGCGACCTGGGATATTTCGACGAGGACGGCTTCCTCTTCATCCAGGGGCGCAAGAAGGCGGTCATCGTCACGGCCAACGGAAAAAACGTCTATCCCGAGGAAGTGGAAGCCCAGTTGGCCCGCAGCCCGTTCATCCTGGAATCGCTGGTGTGGGAGGGCCCCGACGCCCACAAGTACTGTGAGGAAGTGCACGCCATCATCGTGCCGAACATCCAGTTCTTCGACCAGTACCTGGCGAAGGAAGGCAAGAAGATCTCGGAAGAGGAAGTGGAAATCATCCTCAAGGACGAAGTGAAGCGGCAGTGCGGAAAGCTCGCCAACTACAAGAAAGTCAAGAAATTCACCATCCAGTGGGAAGAGTTCGAGAAGACCACCACCCGCAAGATCAAGCGGTACCTTTACACCAGCAAGATCCGCCCCGTCGGCGGCAGAAGCAGTTGATCCGCCGGGCCCGAAGTGTTTCCCCGATCATCCCGGTGATTGGAATCGGACTTACGATGTCGACTCCCCGCACTCGGGGCAGAACTTGGCGTTGGGAGTCAGTTTGGCGCCGCACTGGGCACAGTGGGCCGCCTGCTTAAGCTTGGCACCGCACTCCGGGCAGAATTTCGCGTTGGTCGCCAGCGGCGCCTCGCACTGCGGGCAGGTGGCCCGAATCCCTTCCCGCCAGTACTCTTTCCCGAGTTTCTTGTCCTCTTCGGCCATCGCGGCATGGGCCCACACTTCCTCCACAGACTTGCTGGCCTGGGCGGCGGCCATCTCCACGCCCAGGTCGGGCGCGCAGTTCTTGCAAAGGCCTTTTTTCGTGTTCCAGCAACTCTTGCGGCAAACCCAGCTCGAGCAGCGGGGGCATTGGATGAACTGGGGCTTCAACTCCTTGACCGCCTCCTCGAACGCTTCGTCGCGTGCCTTTTGCCACGTTGCGGAGCGTGCCCGGTTCCCCAAGTCGGCCGCGGTCCCGAACAAACCCCCGAACACGCTGCTGGCCGCGTCGAGCACGCCGGTGACGGTCCCCGCCACGGAGGCCTTGAAGCGGGTCCGGTAACCGGTGCCGCAACGGTCGCAGTGGAATTCGAACTGGTATCCCTTGTCGGTGCTGTGGTCGGAATAATTGCGGACAAATTCGATGCTATCGCTCATGGATTTCTCCCAGGCTGGATTTCCAGGAACCGTTCCATTCCGTTCCCGCACAACCTCTCCCAAAGTTTCGCACAAGTGGACTGCGGGCGCAAGAACCAGCCGTTCCCGCCGGCCGGTTTTCATTCCGGAAATCCCGGCGGCGGCTTGCCCGGGGTACCTGCCTGCATTATCGGACGGTTCTTCGGTTGCGTCCGGCCGGCAGTCTTTGCTACACTTGGCGCCGTTTGTGGTGTCCAGCGATGAAACGAAAACTGATCCTCGCCG
>CAYPNP010000006.1:0-207860 GCA_964412195.1 uncultured Acidobacteriota bacterium
TCACCTTCACCCTGGTCTCCGGCGTGATCCTTTTCCTCTACTTCGCCATCATCGTGCAGTTCGGCAGCTACATCCAGCGGTTGCTCAAGGTGACCGACTTCTGGATCATGCTGCTGTTCCTCCTGCTGGCGGCCTTCCTGGTGGATCCCCTGAAAAACGGGGTCGTCAAGCTCCTGGACAAGATCTTCTTCCGGAACCAGGCCAGCTACCGGGAGTACATCCTGGAGACCTCGAAGCAGCTGAACTACCTGCTGGACATCCCCACCATCATCGATCTGACCCTGAACAAGATCTGCGATGTGGCGTACCTGAGCGGCGGCTATTTCCTGCTCTGGAGCGAGGCCGAAAACGCCTTCGCCTGCGGCGCCGCCCGCAATCCCGAGACGTCCCGCTGCCGCAACGTGCGGATCCCCGGCGACTGGCAGCTGGTGGCCTGGTTGCGGGAGCAGCAGGCGCCCATCGAGCTGTTTGCCCGCAAGAATTTCAAGGTCTTCCAGTCGCTGCCGGGCGAGGAGGTCGAGGTGCTCGAGCGGTTGAAGGTCTCGGTGGCGGCGCCGTTGATCTCCCGCGGCAAGATCCAGGGGATCCTGCTCCTGAAGGCCAAGCTCTCCGGCGAGCTTTATTCTTACGAGGACATCAGCTTCCTGGGCATCCTCTGCAACCAGGCCGCCATCGCCCTCGACAACGCCGGCATCCGAGAGAACGAGAAGGCCATCCTCCAGACCATGTTCCACCAGAAGCGGCTGGCCATGATCGGCCAGATGTCCGCCACCATCGCCCACGAGATCCGCAACCCGCTGGTGGCGGTCAAAGGTTTGGGCCAGCTGGTGGAGCAGAGCTTCCCCGAGGGGGACGCCCGCGCCCAGCACATGAAGATCCTCAACACCGAGGTCAACCGCCTGCAGAACGTGGTCTCGGAACTCGTCCGGTTCGCCCGCCCGACCGAACTCAACAAGGAGGCGACCGACCTGAACCGCTGCATCCAAGACGCCCTCGACCTGTACGCCGAGGAGTTTCGGAAACGCGGGATCGCGGCCGGCTTCGACCGGCACCCGGGGGAAGTGATCGCCCACGCCGATCCGGAAAAAATCAAGCAGGTGATCATCAACCTGATCCAGAACTCGCTGGAAGCCCTCCCCGCCGGCGGCGTCATCCGTCTGGAAACCCGGCTGCAGCGCACCGGCAGCTTCGAGAACCTCTACGACAGCCGGGCCACGATCACCCTGCGGGACAACGGGCCCGGGATCCCGCCGGAGATCCGCGAGAAGGTCTTCGAGCCCTTCTTCAGCGCGAAGAAATCCGGCACCGGCCTGGGCCTGGCCATCGCCCGCAGCATCATCGAGGAGCACGGCGGGGAGATCGCCGCCATCGACTCGCCGGAGGGCGGCGCCCGCTTCGAGATCCACCTGCCCCTTTCGACCCCTTCCTCGGAGGTGAAACCCTCATGAGCCGCGTGGACCTGGTTGTTGTCGACGACGAATTCTCGGTGGTCTACACCATCCGGGCGATCCTGGAGAAAGCCTACCCCGACCTGGCCACTTTCACCAATTCCGCCGAGGCGGTGGAGATGATCTCCTCCCAGGGGTGCCGGGTCCTGGTGACGGACCTCCGCATGCCCGGGATCGACGGCCTGGAGATGCTCCGCCGCACGCTGGAGCATGACGCCGATATCCAGGTCATCATGCTGACGGCGCATGGTTCCGAGAAGGTCGCCGTCGAAGCCATGAAGAAGGGAGCCTTCCATTACTTGACCAAGCCCTTCGACCCGGAGGAGCTCCGGCTGGTCGTGCAGAAGGCGCTGGAGCAGTACGACCTCCGCAAGAAGATCCAGTACGACCTGGAGATGGCCCGGACCCTGCAGCTCAACCTGATGCCCACCCACACCATCCGGCACCGGGACCTCGAGATCGCCGGCCGTTACCTGCCGGGCGGGAACGTCGGCGGCGACTACTATGACACCGTTCTCCTGCCGGACGGCTCCCTGGGCCTGATCATCGCCGACGCGACCGGCCACGGCATCTCCGCCGCCATGATGATGGCCATGCTGAAGATGGCCTTCCTCAACACCGCCCCCGGCTGCCGGAAGCCGTCCGAGTTCCTCGGCGCCATCAACGAGCAGTTCTACAACATCCTCAAGAGCCACAGCAGCTTCACGGTCTTCTACGCCATCTTCCGGCCCGAGCCGTGGCGGATGATCTTCGCCAACGCCGGCCATCCCTTCCCCCTCCTCTACCGGCCGGACGAGGGGCGCTTCCTGACCTCCGACACCGCCGGCCTGGGGATCGGCTTTTTCCCCAACGTCACCTATGAGGAGGGGGAGGTCCCGCTGCGGGCAAACGACCGGATCCTGTTCTACACGGACGGCCTGTCGGACCTCTCCCCCGAGCTCTCCTTCTTCGAAAAGTTCCGGGAAAAGTACCGTGAGTTGACGCAGATCACAGATTCGGAGATGTTGGATGAGTTATTCAAATTAACTGTTGACAACGGGGGCGTGCGCGAAGATGATATCACTTTATTGTTAGTTCGCCATTAATTCCCTACAAGGTTGGAGGAACTTTGAAAGAGCAAGTGCTGGAAATCCTGAATGATCCGAATCTGGCGTTCGAGGACCGGGTTGGCAGATTCGAGAAACTCCTGATGGTGGATGCCCTCAATCGGACAAACTGGATCAAGCTGAAGGCGGCACGGGCCCTGAAAGTGACCTATCGGATTTTCAATTACAAATACGACAAGTACGGCCTGGGCGCCCAGAATCCGCGGAAGAAGCGGAAAGCCATGTCCAAGGCGGCCAGCTGACCGGACCTTCCGCGCCGGGCGGTCCTCCCGTGCCGCCCGGCCTTCCCCCTGATTTATCCAGCTACAAACCCAGTCGAAACCGGCCCGGGCATGCGCCGGCGGGGTGCGCCGTCATCCGCGCCTGCCGGTCCGGACTCCCGCGGTCGATTGTCACTCGAGCATCTGCCGCATTCGCAGGTCATCGATGAATTCGCCGGAGATGAAATCCTCGAACGTCCGGATCTCGCACCGCCCGGCCACAGCCGCCCGCACCTCTTCGAGGCAATAGGGAGAGGAGAACACGACGTCCGCCTCCCGCGCCACCTGCGCCAGCAGGTCCCGGTTGCCCACCGGGGTGATCAGGAACTTCTTGCTGGTGGACGGGTAGAAGATATGGGTGAACACCTCAAAGGAGGTGTGCAGCGTGCGCATGTCCTTCACCACCACGCCGATGCTCTGCGTCTTCATCCGCTGGGCGATTTCCGAGTAGATCATGGGATTGGGCTTGATCTCGAGGATCGGTTTGCCCAGCGGGGCGGCGGCCGCCTGGACCTGTTCCAGATGCCACGAGGTGGTCAGGATATAGCGGTAGGGGGCCAGGGCGGCGTTGCCCGGGTGGAGCTTCCCGCCTATCTCCTCGAGCAGGACGGGATAGAGTTCGACCGGCAGCTTCCGCCGCAGCTCCTCGGAAAAGGCCTGGATCTCCTCCTCGTCGTCCACCAGGATCAGCGGCAGCGGCGTCCCGCCCCCGGAGACGAAGCGGTCCAAGAGCTGGCTGAACTTCTCCGCGCTCAGCCCGAGCAGCGAGGCCTTCTCCAGCGTGGTCTGGACGAGATGCAGGAGGGCGTCCCGGCGCAGCGAGGAAAAATCCTCCTCCGCCCGGTGCCGGAGGAAGACCCCCTTGCCCTGGATCATCCGGATGTAGCCCTCCTCCTGGAGCTGCCGGTAGACCTTGTGGATGGTCTTGGGATTGACCCCGGCGGACTCGGCCAGCTCGCGGACGGACGGCAGCGGCTCGCCCTCCTGGATCTTGCCGGTGTAGAGCGAGGAGATGATCTGGCTCTTGATCTGGTCATAGAGCGACAGGCCGCATTCCGGCGAGATCTTGAAACGGATCCGGTTCATACGAGATGTGGATTTTCCATGGGGCCTCTGCTATAATGCGCGCCGGTCCGGGAGACCCGCCGGGCCGACGCGGAGGAGTACCGAAGTGGTCGTAACGGGGTCGACTCGAAATCGACTTGTCCCGCCAAAACGGGGCACGTGGGTTCGAATCCCACCTCCTCCGCCATCTCTTTCCCCATCGATCGCCCTCTAAGACTTCCGCGGGACCACCAGTCGCAACCGCCCCGCTCACTCCTTCTCGTCTTCGGACCCCAGCGGATCCTTCACGTCGGGCAGGGTTGCGTCGAGGTACTCTTTGTAGGGCACCTGCCGGTAGCCGGCGGGCGGCTCGAACCGTGCTGGATCGCCGGACCACTCGCGGATGTCCGTCACGCGCTTCTCGTAGGTCACCTTGCCCGCACGATACTCCAGGGAGCGGACCTCCAGGCCCAGCGGGAACAGGCGGGCCAGCTCGGCCTGGATCGCCTGCTCGGTCTGGAACTCCCCGGGATCGCGGAGCGCCCGCCCGAAGATGGCGTTGATGGAACTGAACCGGTTCAGCGCGGGCAGGAACTTCTCGAGGGGCAGGAAGGCGGCGGGCTTCAGCGACGGATCCAGCCAGAGTTCCTCCTTCAGTTCCGTCCCGGCGAAGATCCGGTAGCGCAGGCAATTGCGGCCGCCCTTCTCCTCGATGCCCATGGACTCCACTTTGACAGGCACCGCTGGCGGGTTCGGCGCCGCCTCCCGCCGGGGCAGCCCGTAGGATTCCTGGACCTTCCCGGCCAGCTGGGTGATCTCCCCTTCCATCTCGGCCAGGAACCCGTCCACGGTTCCGCCGGTCCACGTCTTGTGGATGTGGTCGACGAGAAGGCAGCGGTCCCGTGCCAGGTCGATGACGATGGCGCCTTCCTCGGAGCTTTCCACCCACCGGCGGTCCCACCAGGCGATGGTGCTCAGCTCCCGCGTTTCGATCCCCTCCCCCCTGGAGCGGACCTCCACCTGAAACTCGATTCCCTTCGGCGGGTCCGCTGCTGCGGCGGGGGGAAAACCAAGGCCGACCAGCAATATTGCGAATATCAACAGTTTACGCATCCCGCTGAACCTCCTCCGGCAACGCTTCCCCAAACCGGTTGTGGGAGGCGATTTCTGCCATCCCCTTTCTACGACGGTTCACATCGGCGGGTTCGGCCAGATCGACGCCTTCCGCCGGATGGCCCACCACCAGCAGGCCCAGAATCTGGTATTCCGGCGGCACCACCAGCAGGGAACGGACCTTGCTCTCAGAAAACCAGCCGATCCAGCAGCTGCCCAGCCCCAGGGCGGTGGCCATGAGGGCCATGTGTTCGCCGGCGATGCCGATGTCCAGCCGGTGGCAGTCCCGGTCGATCCACTGGGCGGCGCTGTGGACCAGGGGGTGGGGCTTGGCGCAGAGGACGAACACCACCCCGGCGTCAGCCATCCACTTGTTGACGCGGGTGCCCACGGGCGCCGCCAGCGACAGCTCCCGAACCAGGTCCGGCCGGTCGGCGACCACGATGTGCCAGGGCTGGATGTTGCAGGAGGAGGGAGCGATCCGGGCCGATTCAAGGATCCGGCCGATCTGCCCCGGCGTGAGCGCGCGCCGCTCGTAGTTCCGGACGCTGCGCCGGCACCGCATCAGGCGGTCAAGGTCTTGAGGGGTCATTCGTTCTCCAGATTGCGGATTTCGGATTGCGGACTGCGGATTGACCGGTGACGGGTGACCGATGACCTGTGAAAGAGCGGGGGAAGGTCACCCGTCATGGGTCACCCGTCACCGGTCAAAATTCAATCCGCAATCCGAAATCCGCAATCCGCAATTCCCCCATGGGGCGGCCCATTATATAATACGATCATGATGCGATCAAAATTCTTCCGGGGAACGTGACATGGGAAATCCAGACAAGCCGTCGCTGACGGTCGCCTGCCCGCACTGCCACTCGATCCTGACGGTGGACGCCGCCACCGGCGAAGTCTTGCTCTCGAAGAAAGTGGAGAAGAAGGAAGTGGAATCGCTGGACAAGGCCATCGAGATCGAGCGGGAGAAGGCCCAAAAAAAGGAGAGCCTGTTCGAGCAAGCCTTCGAGATGGAGAAGAAGCGCAAGGAGCTGCTGGAAAAGAAGTTCCAGGAGGCCCAGAAAAGCACCGCGGGAGACGACGCCCCGCCGCCGAAGCCCTTCGATTTCGACTAGCAGGAGACGCCATGCCCCCCCAATCCGAACTGTTCCGCGCCGCCCGGATCGCCCTCCAGGACTGCCTCCGGGTCCAGCCCCACGAGACCGTCCTGGTGCTGACCGACGCCGCCTGCGCCACCATCGGCCAGGCCCTCCTGGCCGCCGCCCGCGACCTGGGCGTCTATTGCATCTACACCGAGATCCCCGTGCTCGAGCGCAACGGCCAGGACCCGCCCCGGCCCGTCCGGGAACTCATGAAGAGCTTCCAGGTGGTGGTGGCGCCTACCGAGAAATCCCTCACCCATACCGACGCCCGCCGGGAGGCCTGCCTCGCCGGCGCCCGCGTGGCCACCATGCCGGGCATTCAGGAAGAGACCATGATCCGCTGCCTCAACGCGGACTACTACGCCATCGCCGACCGGACCGAGCGGGTCACCCGGATCCTGACCCGGGGGAACGACGTGCGGGTGACCACCGCCGCCGGCACCGACCTGCGCTTCTCGATCCGCGGGGTCCAGGCCATCGCCTCGACGGGCCTGATCCACAGCGCCGGCGGCTTCGGCAACTTGCCATCGGGCGAGGCCTACCTGCGCCCGCTGGAAGGCACTTCGGAGGGCGTGCTGGTGGTGGACGGGTCCATGGCGTCCATCGGCAACCTCCTGGAGGCCGGCGAGACCATCCGGATCGAGATCGCCGGCGGGATGGCCCGCGACATCACCGGCGGCGAGGCCGCCCGGCGGCTGGACGAGATGCTGGGCACGGTCGGCCCGGCGGCCTACACCGTGGCGGAGTTCGGCGTCGGCACCAACGACGCCGCCCGGATCATCGGAAACATCCTGGAGGACGAGAAGGTCCAGGGCACCATCCACATCGCCTTCGGCAACAACGTGTCCATGGGCGGGAAGTGCAACGTGCCGATCCACCTGGACGGCATCGTGCGCGACCCCACCGTCGAGCTGGACGGGAAGCTGCTCATGGAAGAGGGTCGGCTTCTGCTGGAGCGATTCTAGATCAATTGCGGATTGCGGATTGCGAATTGCGGATTGAAATCCGGAATCCGATCGTCATCGTCGATCGTTATCGTGCTCGGCTGCAATCATTCACCACAAAGGCACAAAGGGCACAAAGAAATTCCAACGAAATCATGGAATCTTGAAAACGGATCCATGCGGATCAGAACGGATTCACACGGATCTCAAACCTGGTATCCGGATTGAATCCGCGTCAATCCGTCTCATCCGTGTGAATCCGTGTTTGATTATTCAGGACGGGTATCTTTATGTTCTTTGTGCCGTTGTGGTGAATGCTGGCAGCCGAGCATGATGACAGGCACGATTCCGATCGACGATTACGATTTGCGATTTCGATCGGCAGGGGTTATTCCACGTTAAACCGGTGAAACCGCTTCTTGCCGGCTTTGATCAGGAGGGAACCGTCGGCCAGGTCGGCCAGGGTCAGGCGGCAGGGGCCCGCCTCGATCCGGCGGCCGTTGACCGTCACGCCGCCCTGCTGGACGAGGCGCTTGGCCTCCCCCTTGGACGGCGCCAATCCGGCGTCCACCAGCAGCTGGATCAGGTCCGCGCCCGCTTCCAGAACACCCTTGGGCAGCGTCGTGCTGGGGATGATGTCCTCCGCGGCCACCTGGATTATCGCAATCTCCGAGGAAGTGGGCACCTCCCCGCGCGGGTCGGCCGTGCCGAACTGGTTCACCGCCGACGTGTACGCCTGGACCGCCTTTTCCCGGCCGTGCGTCAGCCGGGTGGCCTCGAACGCCAGGATCTCCTTGGCCCGGTTGAGCAGCGGCGGCTGAAGCGCCCCGAGCCGCTTGATCTCGTCCATGGGCAGGAAGGTGAAGAACGCCAGGTAGCGCGCCACGTCGGCGTCCTCGGTGTTGCGGAAGAACTGGTAGTAGTCGAAGACGGACGTGCGCGCCTCGTCCAGCCACACGGCGCCGGCGGCGGTTTTCCCGAACTTCTGCCCGCTGGCGTTGAGGAGCAGCGGGAACGTCACGCCGTAGGCCGGCCGGTTCAGCTTGCGTCGGATCAGGTCCGTGCCGGCCACGATGTTGCCCCACTGGTCCTGCCCGCCCATCTGCAGCGGGCAGTTGTGGTCGCGGGCCAGGACGTAGAAGTCGTAGGCCTGCAGCAGCTGGTAGTTGAACTCCAGGAAGGACAGGCCGGTCTCCAGGCGGATCTTGTAGGACTCGGCCGTGAGCATCCGGTTGACGCTGAAGTGCCGGCCGAAGTCCCGCAGGAATTCGATGTAGTTCAGCTGCAGCAGCCAGTCGGCGTTATTCAGCATGATCGCCCGGCCGTCTTCGAAGGACAGGTACCGGGCAAACTGGGTCTGCATCGCCGCGGCGTTGGCGCGGATCAGCTCCAGTGTCATCATCTGGCGCATCTCGGTTTTGCCGCTCGGGTCGCCCACCATGGCCGTACCCGCTCCCATGATGACGATGGGGCGGTGGCCGGCGCGCTGCATGTGGGCCATGGCCATGATGGGCACCAGGCTGCCGGCGTGCAGGCTGGTGGCGGTGGGATCGAAGCCCACGTAGAAGGAGATCTTCTCCCGCTCCAGCAGCTCCCGCAGCGCTTCCTCTTCCGTGGCCTGGTAGACGAAGCCGCGCTCCACCAGCAAGTCGTACACGTTCTGCCCGCTCATGACGCTCTCTCCCATGAAAAATCAGCCGCTTATTATAGCCGAAATCCGGGATTTCATAACAGAAAGACGCGGATGAACGCGGATGGCAAATCGATGGATCCGCGATAATCCGCGCAAATCCGCGTCAAATCAATCCGCCTGATTTGGACCAGGCAAATAAAGAAGCACGCCGATCCCGATGGATCGGCGTGAATCAGATGGTATGGCTTTGCGCTCTTGGCGCCTTTGCGGTCAGATTTTCTCCCCGCAGCCGGAGCAGAACTTCGCCCCGGGCTCGTTGGCCTTGCCGCACTTCGGACAGGCCGCCTTCCCCAGCGGCGCGCCGCAGCCGGAGCAGAACTTCGCGTCCGCGGCGTTGGCGGCCTGGCACTTCGGGCACGGTTCGAGGGCCAGCGACGCCCCGCAAGCGGAGCAGAACTTCGCGCCCGGCGTGTTGGCGGCCTTGCACTTCGGGCAGGCCACCGCGGCCCCCGCGGCCGCGGCCCCGGCGGCCCCGGCCTGCATGGACTGCTGGATCATGCCCGGCATCATCATGCCAAAGCCGGCGCCCATGCCCAGGCCGACGCCCGCGCCGGCGGCGCCGCCCGACTGCTCGGCGGCCTTCTCCACCGCCTTGGCGGTCTTGAACTGCATGAAGCGGTTCAGGTCCCCCACCGCGCCCATGCCGGCCCGCTCGTCGATCATCTTCTGGACTTCCTCCGGCGGCGTCACGGCCGTCACGAAGAAGTCCACCAGCTCCAGGCCGTACTTGCCGAAGTCGTCGTTGACGCGGGACTTGCCGGCCAGCGCGAGCTCGTCGTAGTAGCGCGGCAGGTCGAAGATGCTCTTCAGGTTCTCGCCCAGCACGTCGTTGAGCCGCGCCACGATCAGGTCGCGGAAGTAGTCCTCGATCCCGGCCGTGGTGTAGACGCCCCGCGTGCCGGCCACCTCGGCCACGAACAGCCGCGGGTCGCGCACCTTCACCGAGTACTTGCCGAAGGCGCGCAGGCGCACCATGGCCAGGTCCTGGTCCCGGAAGACGATGGGTTCCTTGGTGCCCCACTTCATGTCCAGGAAGGTCTGCAGGCTGACGAAGTAGACCTGCGCCCGGAACGGCGACTGCCCGCCGAAGGGCAGGTTCACCAGCTTGTTCAGCAGCGGGATGTTCTGGGTGGTCAGGGTGTGGCGGCCGGTCAGAAACGTGTCCAAAGCCTTGCCGTCCCGGAAGAAGACGGCGGCCTGGTTTTCCTGGACGATCAGCTGGGCGCCGATCTTGATGTCGGCCGAGCCGCTGTCGGGCCAGCGGTGGACGATTTCCCGGCCGGTGGGATCAAAGAACTGGATCACTTCCAACGCCATGGTTCACCTCTTCTTTCGATTTCTTCGGCGCTCAGGAGGTCTTCCGGCCTTCCACCGCCGCGTCGCGATCGTCCAGGCGGGCGTCCAGCGCCCGCAGGCGGGTCTGCAGGGCCTCCACCTCCAGGGCGAAGGCAGACTCGTTGCCGGACCCCGCGGCCAGGGCCGCGATCTGGTCCACCAGCTCGTCCACCTCCCGCAGCAGGGACGCGTCGAAGGCGTAGAGCCGGTCCAGCTCGGCCGTGCCGACCTTGGCCGCGTCGAAGAAGCCGCTGTAGCCGTGGCGGGCGAAGCGGACGCGGCCCTCCAGCTTCTCCAGCTGGTTGGCCACCGGGTTGAGCCGCTGCAGCCAGGACAGGCAGCCGGTGTTCGTCAGCATCAGGATCCGCTCGTTGAGACGCCGCTTGGCCTCCGCCAGCCGGCCGGCCAGGTGCTGCCGCAGCAGGTGGTCGGCCTCGCGGCGGTGTTCCTTCTCCAGGTAGCCCTGGAAGCCGGGGATCTTGAGCAGGATTTGCTCCAGCCAGTTCCGCTGGCCGGACAGCTTGTCGCGCAGATCATCCATGGTTGCTCCTTGCGCTCGATTTCGGGTCTATTGTTTGCCGGGGCGGCCGCGCATACCAGCGCCGCGGACTAAATGACGGTGTTGTCCGGCACCGTCGCGTTCTTGGGGATGATGACGATGCCATCGTGGATGACGTACTGGTCGCACTCGTAGTTCTGCACGTTGTTGATGTTCAGGATCTGGACGTTGTTCCCGACGCGGCAGTTCTTGTCCAGGATGGCCCGCTTGATGGTGCAGTAGTTGCCGATGCCGATGTCCGGCCGCTGCAGGCGGCGGTTCTCGTTGAGATCGTCGGTGTCCTCGTAGAAGTCGGCGCCCATGATCAGCGACTCGCGGACCTCGGTGCCGCTGCCGATCCGGCTGCGGATGCCGACGATGGAGTTCCAGATCAGCGCGCCGCTCAGGATGCAGCCCTCGGCCACCGACGAGCTGTGGATCTGGCAACGGAAGATCTTGGACGAGGGCAGGAACCGGGCGTGGGTGTAGATGGGGTTGACCGGATCGTAGAACTCGAACTCGGGATTGGCCTTGGTCATCTCCAGATTGGCCAGGAAGAACGACCTGATCGTCCCGATGTCGGACCAGTAGCCGTCGAAGGGGTAGCTGAATACCCGCCGGGCGCGGATGGCGTCCGGGATGATGTCCTTGCCGAAGTCGTTGAAGCGCTCGTGCTCCAGCATCGCCTCCAGGATCTCGGTGCGGAACAGGTAGATGCCCATGGAGGCGAGGAACGGCTTGGCCGCCAGGATCGGCTGGAAGTGCGCCGGCAGGCCGATGCGCTCCCCCTCGGTTACCCGCAGGTTGTCCAGCTTGTCGGGGCCGGGCTTCTCGACGAAGTCCATGATCCGGCTGTTGGGGTCCACCTTCATGATGCCGAAGCCGGCGGTTTCCGACTCGTGCACCGGGATGGTGGCCACGGTCACGTCCGCCCGCTTCTCCTCATGGAAGCGCAGGAACGCGCCCAGGTCCATGCGGTAGAGCTGGTCGCCCGACAGGATCAGGATGTTGGCCGGATTGTAGGTGGTGAAGTGGCGGAAGCACTTGCGGACGGCATCGGCGGTGCCCTGGAACCAGTCGCGCGACTCGAAGGTCTGCTCGGCCGCCAGGATGTCCACGAAGCCCTCGGAGAACATGTCGAAGTGGAAGGTCTGGGTGACGTGGCGGTTGAGCGACTCGGAGTTGAACTGCGTCAGCACGAAGATCTTGCGGATGCCCGAGTTGAGGCAGTTGCTGATGGGGATGTCGATCAGCCGGTACTTGCCCGCCAGCGGCACCGCCGGTTTGGAGCGGTGCTTGGTCAGCGGATACAGGCGGGCGCCCTGCCCTCCACCCAGGATGATGGCGATCAGGTCTTTCATGGGATCTCCCGACGGAGTATTTCGATCCCATTATAAATTGTCCATCCGTTGGAACCAAGGGATTATCGAGGATCGAGACGGGCGGGAAACCGGACACCCGGGCTTCCGGCGGGATCCGGAACCGCTCTCAGCGCGCCCACGACGTCGCGGAGCCGTTTGCCGGGGACGAAGCGGGGCCGCTTCCGGGAGGGCAGGACGATCTCTGCGCCGGTCCGGGGGTGGAGGATGCGCCGGCCGCGGCGGCGCACCGTCCGGAAGGATCCCACGCCGCGCACCGACACGGACTCGCCCGCTTCGAGCGCCGACGCCACGCCTTCGGCGAAGCTGCGCAGCGCCGCCCGCGCCTCCGCCCGGCCGAGGCCGGACTCCGCGGCGATGTGGCGTTCCAGGTCCCGCGTGTTCATGGGGCTGCCTCCCGAAAGAAATGAAAGCCGGCGGCTCTCAGCCCCGCGGCGTCAGGGTGTGGACGTCCACCTCGCCGACGATGTCGAGGCCGTAGCCATGGAGGGCCGAGAATTTCCGATGGCGGCCCGTCAGGAGGATGATCCGCTTGAGGCCGAGCTGGTTCAGGATCTGGGCGCCCACGCCATAGTGCTTCGGGTCTTCGGCGCGGTACAGGTCGTCGCTGTAGGAGTGGCCGGGCGCGGACGGTCTCTCCCGGCAGGCCCGGATCTCGCTCACCAGGCGCTCGCCGTCGTCCTCCAGGCGCAGGTAAAGCACCACCCCGCGGCCCTGCTCGGCGATCAGCCGGAGGCAGGCGCGGAGGTAGCCGCCGGTGGGGTTGCGCTCGGATAGGAACACGTCGCCCGGAATGGACTGGGTGTGCACCCGGACATAGACCGGCTCGCCGCCGGCGACGTCCCCCTTCACCAGCGCCAGGTGGGTCTTGTGGTCGAGCCGGTTGCGGAAGACCACGGCGGTGAAGCGGCCGAACTCCGTGGCCAGCTCCGCGCGCTCCACCTCCTGGATCAGCGTCTCCGTCCGCAGCCGGTACTGGATCAGCTCGGCGATGGTGATGATCCTCAGGCCGAACTGCGCGGAGAACTCCTCCAATTGGGGCATCCGGGCCATGGTCCCGTCTTCGTTCATGATCTCGCAGATGACGCCGGCGGGGTAGAGCCCGGCGATGCGCGCCAGGTCCACCGCGGCTTCGGTCTGGCCGGCCCGCTCCAGTACGCCGCCGGGGCGGCTGCGCAGCGGGAAGACGTGGCCGGGGCGGGCCAGGTCGGCGGGGCGGGTGCGCGGATCGATGGCGGTGAGGATCGTCGTCGCCCGGTCGGCCGCGGAGATGCCGGTGGTGACCTGGCGGCGGGCCTCGACGGAAACGGTAAAAGCGGTACCGAAGTTGGAGGTGTTCTCCGAGACCATGAGCGGGATCTGCAGCTCGTCCAAGCGCTCCGGCGTCATGGGCAGGCAGATCAGCCCCCGCCCGTGTCGCGCCATGAAATTGACCGCTTCGGGGGTGACCTTCTCCGCGGCCAGGGTCAGGTCGCCCTCGTTCTCGCGGTCCTCGTCGTCGGCCACGATGACGATCTTTCCGGCGCGGATGTCTTCCAGGGCGTCTTCGATCCGGCTCAGCGGCATGGGCGAATCCCTTCTCCTCCCGTCCAAAGGTTTAGATTGTAATACAGTTGGCGGGGATTGCAACCCCCAAGCGGCGACGTAGCCCCGGTCCGCCGGCGTAGTCCCGGTCCGCCGGCCCGGGAACAGACCTTCCGAGAGTGATGGATCTCACTCGGTCCGGGAGCTCTCCAATCTAGCGCCATCCGCGGCGGTAGGCAGGTGGAGGGGGATGACGCGGGCCAGCAGGGTGACGCCGAACAGGACCATGATCATGCACAGGTGGATGGCGCCCGACCAGAGGGCCAGCTCGGCCAGGTAGTCTCGCATGCCCGGCGGCAGGTCCATCCGCTCGAGGTAGAAGAGATCCCAGCGTTCCTTGAGCAGTGGGTACCAGGCCACGAAGAACCGGCCGTTCCCGGGCGCGGCCAGGAAGGTAGCGGGCTCGCCGGGGCGCGGTTCCAGCCCGGCCAGGCTCCCGAGGAGGAGGGCCCCGCCCCGTTCCCGCAGGGCGATGCCGGCCTGGCCGGAGAAGCGCTTCTGGTGCACGTTCAACGTCTCGATGAGGGCGTCGGCGCGGACCCGCAGCCACAGGGCGCCGGCTTCCCGCCCCCCCGTTCCCGCGATGGGCCGGTGGAGGACCAGGGACCAGGCGCCCGTGTCATCGCGCCGCAGCAGGATGCCCCGATCGGGCCCGGCCGGCGCCGGATCGTTTCCCGAATCGAATTCCTGCCGTCGCTCCGCCGCGTCCGGCGCGCCGGCGGCTATGTACTCCAACTGGAGGACATCGGGCTGGCGCTTGAGCACCCCCAGCAGGAAGGCCGGGATCTGCTCCGGCGCCTCCTGCAGGCGGCGCACCTCCAGGGCGCACACTTCCAGGAGGGCCTGCGTCGACTCCAGGCTCCGGGACAGGGTCTGGCCCAGCGAGGCGTGCCAGCTGGTCCGCTGCAGCACCCAGTGCTGCTGCAACAGGGCCCGGCGGTGGGCCATGGTCTGCTGCGCCAGGATCGCCACCAGCAACAGCGGCAGGAGGCACAGGCACAGGGCCAGCACCACGCGGCCGCGCTGGCGGAAATACACCAGCCGGGGGCTCCAGCTGCTCCAGCGGTCCTCCAGCAGGAGCCCCAGGTCCTTCGCCTCGCGGGTGGCCACCCGGAAGAGCGGCTCCCCGGGGAAGATCACCAGCAGGGCATAGTAGAGCCCGTGGACGGCCAGGGACACCCAGGGGGAGTCCGGGGCGACGCCCCAGAAGTAGAACCGGCCGAAGAAGGCGTAGTACGCGCCGTTGAGCGCCGGCATCGCCAGCAGGGCCCAGAAGAGGTAGGACAGCAGGGGCCGGAGCCTCAGGCGCCGCGCCCCGGGGAGGAGGCGGGAACGGACCAGCGGCAGAATGGTCCCGTTCATCACCTGCAGCGGCACCGCCACCAGGAACACCCAGAGGGGCAGCTCGCGGTGCCAGGCAAATGCCGCCGCCCCGGCCAGGATGGGGCTCAGGATGCCACCCCAGACGCCGAAGAGGATCCCGCCCAGGACCACCAGCAGGTAGCTCGGGTCCAGCAGGACCGGCAGTTTCCCGAAATAGACCCGGATGGGCCCGATGAGGAACCCAGGGAAGAGGAGGGCCGCCCAGATGGTGCTCACCCAGAAAATTTTCCAGCTGAATTCTCCGATGTGCGGCCTGCGCATCCCTTCGAACCCCGCCGATACTGCCGATGTGGTTGAATCCGGAGTAACTTACCAGATTGAGACCCGATTGAAAAGGAAATTCCTGCGTGCTACAATGCCGGTACCTTTACACAGAGAGTGTGGAGCGCCGGTCAACCGTCCATCCCATCCAATCCATCACGGGAGACGAAATGGTAGAACCCATCGGAAAAATCACGGCCACCCAACTGGTGAACACCTTCGTCAAGTTCCTCAACGACGAGGTGACGGCCGCCAATTCCCAGGAGTCGCTCCAGGTCCTCCTCCGGACCGAGGGCAAGGTGGTCTTCGACGCCGTCCAGATCGCCAAGATCTGCAACCACTGGGCCGTCAAGCAGCACGGCCTGACCGGGATCCCCGTCTACAAGTCGTTCTGCGTCTCGCTGCTGCGCATCTACCAAGCGGAGGCCTTCTGCACACTGCCCCTCTTCAAGATGAACGACTTCATCAAGCCCTTCGTCAACGAGCTGTTCAAGCTGTGCCCCCCCGAGGAGCGGGACATTTTCAAGGAGGAACTGCCCACCGTCAAGAAGACCTTCCTCGAGTCGATGGAGACCGAGTCGAAGAAACTGATGCCGGAGTACGAGGTCCAATTCCAGGTGGATAACTCCCGCCAGGTTACCGAGGGGGAGTGGATCCAGATCACCGGCGAGCGTTTTCAGGAAGCCTTGGGCGAGCTGCGTGCCGTCGCCGCCGACCCCGCCCTTCCGCCCGCCCAACGCCTGGACCGGATCCGGCTCCTGATCCAGCGGATCAAGGACACATTCGTCAACATCATCCACGACCAGGTCCTGAAGGACCGCCTGACCGAGCTGATCGGCATCGGCCAGGAGCTCTTCAACCGCCGGGAAATCGACCAGGCCAACGTGGTGCTCGCTTTCGTCGCGGACGTGGTGGACCAGCGGAAAGACCAGTTCCTGGAAAAGGCCGTGTCTTCCATCCTGAAACTCGAGAATTTCGACGGCGCGCTGCTGGACGAATACCTCGAGGACCCCGCCCGCAAGAAGGCTCTCAAGCCCCTGCTGGCCAACATCTTCGAGACCCGGCCGGACAACCTGCTGTCCAGCCTGGTCCAGGAGGAGAATGCCGATAAGCGCAAGCGGCTGATGGGCTTCCTGACCATCTACGAGCCCGAGATCTTCGGCAAGATCCTGGACGAGGTCAACAGCAAGACGCTGTCCAAGTGGTACTACAAGCGCAACCTCATCCTCCTGCTGGCGAAGATCGCCCGGCCGCCGGAGATCACGGCCGCCTCCGTGCAGGACTGCGTCCTGTCGCACATCCACCCCGAGAGCCACCCGACCCTGCTCCAGGAGGCGGTCCGGACCTACCTGTATTTCAACTGCGAGCGCGGCATCGAGACGATCCTGCGCATCCTGAGGGCCCCTCACGTCGCCGAAGTGATCATGTTGGACAAGTTCTACGAGCCGCCGGTGCTGGAAGAGTTCAAGAACAACGTGGCCCAGGGCGCCGCCAGCTTCGATTTTTCCCCCTTCCCGCGGGCCGTGCAGATGATCCTCGGGGCCGTGCGGGAAGAGCTGGCCAACATCCGGATGACGCTGGGGAAGCTCCTGGTGGGCGTCAACCAGAAGCTGGTCACCTCGCTGCTGATGATGCTGTCTTCCTCGCCCTCGCCGGTCGTGGAAGCCGCCCTGCGGGAGCTGTCCCACGAAAGCCGGGTCTCCCTGGTCCACAGCACGGTCCAGCAGGTCCTGACGAATATGCACAACGCCAAGAAGTCGTTCCTGTAGCTCCCCCCTTCGTACTCGTAATCGTAATCGTGCTCGTAATCGTAATCGAATCTATCAATTACGCGCAAAGTAGCAGAACTCGCAGAACCGATTGATCCGCGATGTCTCAGCGGGCTTAGTTGGTTTGTATGTAATTGTTTGATTCGATTACGATTACGATTACGATTACGAGCACGATTACGATTACGAGCACGAAGGGGGGGTCAGGAGGAGGCCAGAGAAGGATCGAGGTCCTCGGAGTAGATAGGTAGCTCCACCACGAATCCGACCCCTTTGCCCGCCTCCGTCTCGGCGTAGATCACTCCGCCGTGGTTCTTGACCACGGCGTAGCAGAAAGCGAGCCGGATCTCCGCGTCTTCGACCGGCCCCGGATTGGTGGCGGGGTCCGCCAACCGCGAGGCGTCGGCTGGGAAGACGCCGGGCTGGGAGTCCGCGAAGATCACCTGGATCGTCTCCGGCTTGCGGTGGACGGCGATGTTCAGGAGGCCGGCCCCCCCGCCTTCCGCCATCTTCTGGACCGAGTTCTCGATCAGCGAGCGGAAAACCTGCCGCATGTTGTCGAGCTCGATGTAGAGCACCGGCAACTCCCCGTCCACGTTGAGATCCACATCGACGCGCTGCTTGGTGAAGAGCGGCTGCAGTTCCACCACCAGGTTCCCGATGATCTGCTCGAGTTGGACGGGCACTCGCTCGATGGGCCGCTTCTGGGCGAGGGCCACCAGGTTGCGGACGATCACCACCGCACGGTTCAACTCCCGCTCCATCTTTTCCGTGGTGTCGCTGATCCAGTTGTCGCCACTGTATCGCCGGTGCATCATCTGCAGGTAGCCGGAGACGGCCGCCAGGGGATTGTTCAGCTCATGGGTGATGCCTTCCAGCAGGGACTCGATCGAGGAAATCCGGGTCTGGAGATGCGCCCGGCGGGCCAGGGCCTTCTCTCCGGTGATGTCCTTGATGATCATGACCACCGTGTCGAAATCCCCGTCGGCCTTCCTCCGGGGCGCCGCCGTCAGGCGGACCACTTTGCCGGCGGGGCCGGACAGGGCCAGCTCCAGCTCCACCACGTTCTGGCCGCCTTGGATCAAGTCCCGCATCAGCGCCTGCTGCAGCTCGCTGAGCTTGTCGAAGAACTCGCCTTTTTCAAACTCCGTCAGGCTGGCGAGGAAGGGTCGGCCCTCCGGGTTGACCAGCGTGACACGGAAATCCTTGTCCATCAAAAGGATACCATCCACAATCTTCTCCACCAGCTCCTGGAGCCCCAGGTCCACCGCCGACTCCTGGACCTGGGAGATCAGCCGCCGGTGATGGTCCTGCTGAAACAGGAAGGAGATCACCCCTGCCACCAGGACGAGGAACTGGATCTCCTGCAGGACGAAGTTCCGCCGGGTGCCGGTGCCCACGTTGAGCGCCCCGATGGTCACTCCGTTCTGCCGGATGGGGATCGAGATGTGCCCCTGGATGGGGAGGCCGCCCTGGGTCAGCGCGCCGGGCAGCCGCTGGCAGTGCTCCATGCTCTTGAGGGAGATCGGCTGCCCGGTCCGCAGAACGAAGTCCACGATACAGCCCGTGTGCTCCTGGCTCCGCTCCGCCTCCACCATCTCCGGCGGCAGGCCCTTGTGGGAGTGGACGTAGGTGCCCTCACCCTTCTCGTCGCGGCGGTGGATCCAGACGGCCCGGTAGTCCTCGAAGCCCAGCAGCAGGTCGAAGATCCGCTCCAGGTTGATCGCCAGGTTGTCGGTCTCCAGTACGTGGTGAAAGATGTCCACCAGGGAGTGGATCATCTCCCGCATCAGCAGGGCGCTGTGTCCCGTATCGCCGGTGCTTCCCGTGGACATGCTCACCGCCTCCGCCCGCCCTGCCGGGGGAGCAGCCCGGCCGGCGGAAGATTGGCGCATACTCTACCCCTTGAAAACATTTAACTTGACCCGCTCCGTATTTTTTTCTACAGTAATCGACATCCTTGGAACACTGACAGGACATGGACACGAAACAGGCATTCGAAGAGGCGCTGGGACAGTTCAGCAAGGGATTGTACCACAAGGCGCTGCAATCCTTCAAAGACGTCACGGCGCGGGAGCCGGACCCGGAGGGCATGTTCCCCTCCCTGGCCAAAAGCTTCGTGCTCGAGTGCTACAAGCTGCTGGGGATCAAGTACACCGCCCAGGATCTCTACAAGCAGGCCCTGGACACCCTCGAACAGGCGCTGCGCGAATTCCCCGACAACCGCTATCTCCAGTTCCACCGGGCCATCGCCCTGAACAACTCGCAGAATTTCCCGGCGGCCGCCCAGGCCTTCGAGGCGATCTTCGCCGCCGATCCAGGGTTCCCGTCCATCCGCATCTGCCTGGCCATCGCCCTGCTGAACCTGGGCAACGTGGAGCGCATGGAGCTGATCCTGCGCGATGCGCTGGCGATCCCGCCCTTCGACGCCACGCTCTACCACCTCTCCGCCGTCGGCAAGTACCGCCGCCAGCAGGTCGTCGAGGCGACGTCGCTGATCCAGCAGGCCCTCAAGTTCAAGCAGCCCTTCCCCGAGGCGCAGATCAACCTGATGGCCTGCCACCTGGTCCTGAAGCACTACGACGAGGCCTACCGGCAGCTGCAGGAGCTGCTGCCGTTCGTCAAGCAGAAGTCCATCCTGCAGTCGCCGCTCCGCTTCCTGGCGGCCCGGCTCAACCTCCCGTCCGACCATCCCCTGTTGCAGGAGCACCTCACTCCCGGGGGGGACACGGTGACGGAGACCTCCCTCCGCCGCTGGGTGGAGGAACGCTTCTACCAGACGATCCCCATCGATGTGCTGGCCCTGCCGTTCCAGGACTCCGAGGGCGAGCTGATCCGGAACTCCTGGTTCCGCAAGCTGCTGGTCAAGCATTACCAGAACATGATCATCGAGGGGGTCGACCTGCCGGAACTGTACTTCCGCGTCGCCCGCGAGAGCCAGCGGCTCAAGAAGCACACCGATGCCATGGAATACTTCCGGAAATGCCTGGCCAAGAACCCCAACTTCCTGCCGGCCAAGATCAGCATGGCCTTCTGCCTGAAGGAGATCGGCAAGCACGAGGAGGCCCTGGCCAAGTTCGAGGAGGTCTATAACGACTTCAAGACCCTGCCGGAGATGGTGCTGTTCTCCGCCGAGACCACCCTGGAAGAACCGGTGAGCGGCTCCAAGGAAGAGTTCCTGCGCTCCGAGCTCAACATCCTGCTCATGGCCCTGAACCAGAATCCCCACTTCGCCGACCTGTACTACAACATCGGGCGGATCTACTCCTTTCTCGAGGACCCCGACCAGGCGCTGGCTTATTTCGACAAGGCCACCGTGCTGAACCCGGGCTTCATCCGCGCCAGCATCGCCAAGGCGGTGACGCTGATGCAACTGAACCAGACCGACAAGGCCCGGGAGATCCTCAACGGCCTGACGCAGACCAACACGCTCTACGCGAAGGTGGCGTACAACTTGGCCATGCTGTACCAACAGAAGGGATTGCAGGAGAAATCCCGGGCCTTGCTGCAGGAGCTGATCGACTCCGGCTCGGAGTTCGCCGGCCTGGCCCGGGAAGTGCTCCAGAAATTCTCCCCCGCCTAGCTCCCCTCTCCGTTTTTTCGTGCTCGTGCTCGTGCTCGTCATCGTGCTCGGCTTAAATCATTCACCACAAAGGCACAAAGGACACAAAGCAAACCAAACACTGAACGTTGAACGCCGAACAGGGATCCGAACAGCATTGATTTCCGGATTCCCGTTCAGAGTTCAGCGTTCAGAGTTCGATGTTCAGCGTTCAGATCGCTTTGTGGACTTTGTGCCTCTGTGGTGAACGCTCGCGGATCCCTCATCGCAGGGCGGCCTCCATGGCGGCCAGGGCCAGGAACATCCACGCGTCGTGGGGCAGCCACTGCTCCGACCAGCGCCAGTTGTGGCTCGGGTTGTCGGCGTACTCCGGCGGCAGGAAGGCGACGTCGTGCGGGTCGGCGAAACCCGCGGTCACGCCGTTGCAGATCCCTCCGGGTGCGTCCGGGAAGCCCGGCAGGTAGTCCGGGTTGTTCCGGCCGCGGCCCTGCAGCATGCAGGCGTCGAACGGGTTCAGCCCCAGGATCCAGTCCGTCTGCCGGACGGCATACTGGCGCAGCCGCTCGCGCAGCGTCGGATCGAACAGCCCCGACCCCTGCCAGGCGGCCGCCGCCAGCGAGGCCAGCCGGGCGTTCTCGCCCTGCCACCAGTAGCCGGTCTCGTTGATGTGGGGCATGAAGAAGGCGGCCCGCTTCTCCGCTTGCGGCTCCTTGACGTACTGCCGCGCATAGCCGAACGGATTGGCCACGTCCCCGGTGATGGCCAGCTCGAACTCCAGCGACTTCCGGACGGCGTCCAGGGCGGCCGACTGCCGGGCTGCATCGGGCTCGACCTCGCGGTACCGCAGCAGCGCCGTCACCGGCAGGCCCGCCTCGACCGCGTGGAAGTAGGGGCGGTCGCCCGTGTCGTCGGCGCGCCACCAGCCGTCGTACTTCCCGTCCCGGCAGAGCCGCCGCTGCAGCGAGTCCGCCCGGGCGCGGGCCGCCGTCCGGTACTCTTCCTGGCCTGTCGCGGCCAGCAGCTCGGCGGCCGCCAGGAGGGCGCAGTAATCGTCGAGGATGTTCTCCCGCCCGTCGTTCAGATACTCCCGGTTGTGCGCCTGGAGGTGCCGGAATCCCTTCTCCGCCGCCGCCAGGTAAGCCGCGGACGGATACTCGCCCGGCTTGCCGAGCGCCGACGCCCGGGCCAGCGCGGCGATGGCGGCGCCCCCGCCCATGCGGAACCCGGCCTTGTAGTCGGCGTTGCGGTGGCCGACCTGTGTGGTGAACGAGCAGATCTGCCGCTGGGCCGGATCGTGGGTCCACTGGTCGAAGACGGTGGTGTAGAAGTAGCCCTCGGGGTCCTGCATCCGGACCAGCCAGTCGGCGCCGTGGAGGGCCTCGTCCTCGCAGCGCGGGACCAGGCTCTGCAGCCGGGCGCTCTTCGACCCCTTCATCAAGTCGCGGGCCTGGAGCAGGGTCCAGACCACGATGGGCGCCTGCTGCGGGTTCATGTAGGTGGCGTAGCTCAGGTGCGTGAGGTATTTGCTGAAGTCGCCGGCGGCGTCCTGCCAGCCGCCGTGGGCATCCACCCGGCCCGCGCGGCCGCCGAAGAACGGGACGCTGCGGTCGGCTTGGTCGAACTCGCCGGAGCAGCGCATGGACTTGAAGTAGAAGAGGATGTCGGAGAGGCACTTTTCCGGCAAAAGATCGGTGCGGATGTCGAAGGGCTCCGACTCCACCGCTCGGCCGGCGGCCCGCACGACCAGCCGGAACCGGCCCTGGCCCTGGAACGGGGAAAAATCGGCCATCCAGAAGAAACGGCCTTTCCAGCCGTCCACGGGCCCGGCCTTGCGGACGGCCCCGACGAAGACCGGTATGGTCCCGTGATCCGGTTCCGGGGATCCCGCGGTCGGGCCGTGGCTGTCCTCGGCCAGCGTGAACGCGGACATGCCGGCGGATTCCGGCGCCTCGATCACCGCCAGCTTGGCGGCCCGGGAGTCGTAGCCGACGTGGTTGACCAGGATCCGGATCCCCGTCCCCTGTCCCGGTCCGGCGGCCTGCCCTACGCCCGCGTCCGCCGCGGCGAGCCCGGGCAAGACGGCGCACATGGAAGCGGCCCACACCCACGCCAATCCAATCCACCGTCTGATCCAAGTGATTTTCACCAGCGTGTTCCCCTTCGATGGAAGTTGAGACTTCACCCATTGTACCGGAGCCGGTGGCGGGGGAAAAGACGGTTCATCGCCTGACGACGGGGGGGGAACTCAGTGGCGGCAGGAGCGCTCGCCGGTAGAATCACGCGTGCGGACGGGGACGTCCGCACTCCGGTTTTCTCTGTAGGCTCTGCGCCTCTGCGTGCAGATGATTGAATCGATTACGATTACATTTACGATTACGATCGACGATTACACTCGGTCACCCGCCACCGGTCACCGGTCGGTTACGAGTACGATGACGGGCACGAGCACGAAACTACTGCTTGACCAGCTCCACGCGGCGGTTCTTGGCGCGGCCGTCCTCGGCGTCGTTGCTGGCCACCGGGCAGAGGGGCCCGACGCCCTGGCCGGTCAGGCGCGCCGCGGCGATGCCGTGCTTGGTGACCAGGGCCTGCACCACCGCGTCCGCGCGAGCCTTGGACAGGCTCATGTTCAGGGCCAGCGAAGCGACGTTGTCGGTGTGGCCCACCACGTACACCTTCAGGGCCGGGTCCGCCTGGAGCAGTTTGGCGACCTCCGCCACGGCGGCGTCCGACTCAGGTTTCAGGACGGACTTGCCGGTGTCGAAGTAGATGCCCGGGACCTCCACGTGGCCGGTCGTGTTCAGGCCGGTCTGGAAGAAGTCGGCGTTGGCCACCACTTCTTGGACCATGGCCTGCTTCTCGACGATGGTCAGGAAGTACCCCTTCCCCCAGTGGGTGTCGACCTGCACCCAGATCTCCTTGCCGTCCTTGACCACCTTCAGGGTGGTGATGCGCACGTTGGGGTCCTCGTACAGCGTGGCGCCGCCGATCTTGGCGATGGCCTGCTGGAAGTTGCGGATGATAGCGAGCGGGCTGGGTGGCGTGAATTCCGCCTTGGTCACGTACCGGATCTCGAATTTCTTGCCCTCGACGGCCTGGGTGGTCTTCGGACCTGTCTTGAAGACGAACTGGTCGAACTCCGACGTCCTGTAGACGTAGATGTACATGTTCTGCATGCGGGTCAGGAGCGGGTGGTCCGCGCTGCCCTTCACGTCGACCTCCTGTTGGGCCAGGACGCCGATCCCGAAACAGGCGAACGCGATCAGGAACAGAATCAGGCGGGCACGGGACATGGGAGGATCCTCCTCGTTCTTTAAAATGATGGCGGGGATATCTTACCACAAACGGCCAGTGCCCGATGAGGTCGACCGATCGTGCTCGTGCTCGTACTCGTCATCGTAATCGTGCTCGTAATCGTAATCGAACCAAACCATTACACGCAGAGTCGCAGAACCCGCAGAGAAAACCGGAACGCGGACGTCCCCGTCTGGGCTCCGGATCTCTCTGCGCCCTCTGCTCCTCTGCGGGCTCTGGTGGACTTTCCCGTTCGATTACTAGGACGATCACGATTACGATCGACGAGTACTTTCGGCTGGTTGCGCTATCGTCCATGGTCGATCGTCCATGGTCGGATCGGTTGTCGATTACGAGCACGATTACGAGCACGAGCACGAACGGGGGGGATCAGTAACCCAGCTCCTTCAGGCGGTCGAGGGTGAGAGGGGCCGCGGGAGATGCCGCGGCGGCGGGGCCGCGGGACAACTCCAGCCAGCGGGCGACATACTTTCCGATGATGTCGAACTCGAGGTTCACCGGCGTCCCCGGGGCATAGTCCCGGAGGATGGTGTGGTCCAGGGTGTGCGGGATCACGGCGATGCGCGCGGCGCCGCCCTCCAGCTCGGCGATGGTCAGGCTCACGCCGTCCACGCCCAGCGAGCCGCGGATCACCGCCAGCGGCGCGAACTCCGCCGGAAACACGACCTGGAGGATCCAGGAGTCGGGGGCCTTCTCCACCGCCCGCACCGTGCCGGCGGCGTCGACGTGGCCCAGCAGGAGGTGGCCGCCCAGCGGCTTCTGCAGGGTCAGCGACGTCTCCAGGTTGACCCCCTGCCCCGGCCGCCGGCGTCCGAGTGTGGTCTTGCGCAGGGTTTCGGCGGAGACGTCCACCCCGAACACGTCCCCCTCGACGCCGGTGACGGTCAGGCAGACTCCGTTGACGGACACGCTGTCGCCCACGGCCAGCTTCGCCGCCGTGGCCGCCGCCCGGATGGCGAAGCGGTGGGCGGAGGCGGTCCGCACCGTGCCGACTTCCTCAATCAGTCCCGTGAACATGGCCGGGGCTCCTTCGCCGGATGTAATCCAGAACCAGGGCGTACACCTCATCGATGCTCAGGCCGGTGGTGTCGATTCCGATGGCGCCGGGCGCGCGGCGCAGCGGCGAGTCCTCCCGGGTGGTGTCCCGGTGGTCGCGCTCGCGGATCTCCCGCACCGTGGCCGCCAGGTCCGACGGCAAGCCGCGCTCCCGGTCCTCGGCCCAGCGGCGGCGGGCCCGCTCCTCGGCCGAGGCGTCGACGAAGAGCTTGACCTCGGCGTCGGGGAAGACCACCGTGCCGATGTCCCGGCCGTCCATGACCACCCCGCCCTCGCGGCCCAGCTCCTGCTGCTTCTGCACCAGCACCCGCCGGACCGCGGGCACCACCGAGACCTTGGAGGCGCCCTGGGCCACCTCCGGCGTGCGGAGGCGGGCCGTCAGGTCCTCGCCGTCCGCCAGCAGGACCGCCTCCTCGCCGGACCGGCGCACTTCGAAGCGGACTGCCCGCGCCACGGCCTCCAGCCGCCCGGCGTCGTCCAGCGGGACGCCCGCCTGCAGGGCTTTCCAGGCCACAGCGCGGTACATGGCGCCGGTGTCGATGAAGAGGTAGCCGAAGCGGCGGGCCAGCCGCTTGCCCAGCGTGCTCTTGCCGGAGCCCGACGGTCCGTCAATGGCGATGGTCAGGGGCTTCATGCCCGCGCGCCGACCAGGTCGGTGGCGCATTTCAGGAAGACTTCGGCGAACAGCTCGTTCTCCTGGGGCTTGCCGACCGTGATCCGGATGGCGTTGGGGATGCCGAAGCCCTTGAGCGGGCGGACGATCACGCCCTGCCGCTGCATCCGGTCGAAGAGGACGTGGCCCTCCACCGGCAGCAGCACCGTGACGAAGTTGGCCACGCTGGGGATGTGGGCCGCGTGGTGCTTCTTGAAAAACTCATGGAGGAAGTCCAGGCCGGCGCGGTTGATCGTCTTGGACTCGGTGACGAATTTGTGGTCGTCCAGCGCCGCGGTGGCGGCCTCCTGCCCGAGGGCGTTGGCGTTGAAGGCCAGCTTGACCCGGTTGATGACGTCGATCAGGGACGGGTCGGCGATGCCGTAGCCGACGCGGATGCCGGCCAGGCCGTAGATCTTGGAGAACGTCCGCAGGACGAGCAGGTTCGGGTGGCGGCGGATGTAGTCCAGGCCGTTGGGATAGTCGGGCGCCTCGACATACTCGCAGTAGGCTTCGTCCAGGACCACCACCACGTCGGGCGGGACCTTCGCCAGGAAGGCCTCCATCGCGTCCCGGCCCACGTAGGTGCCGGTCGGGTTGTTGGGATTGGCGATGAAGATGATCCGGGTGTGGGGCGTGATCAGCGCCGCCATGGCCGGGAGGTCGTAACGGTAGTCCTTCAGGGGCGCCTGGACGACCCGGTTGCCCGAATAGGCACCGCAGAGGTAATACATGACGAAGCTCTGCTCGGAGGTCAGGATCTCGTCGCCGGGCTTGAGGAAGGCGCGGCCGACGTTGACGATGATCTCGGACGAGCCGTTGCCCAGGGCCAGCATGTCGGGCGCCACGCCGAGCTTCTCGCTGAGCTTCTGGCGGAGGTAATAGCCGCTGTCCTCGGGATAATAATTCAGGTCATCCAGGCTGCGGCGGATGGCCTCCACCGCCAGCGGCGAGGGGCCGGAGGGATTTTCGTTGGACGCCAGCTTGACGACGTGTTCGAGGCCGAGCTCGCGCTTCACCTCGGCCACCGGCTTGCCCGGCTGGTACGGCTTGATCTGAAAGATGTGCGCTGGGACGACGTCACGCAGCATGGGACCTCCTTCGCCACGGAATTTCAGCATCCCCGGAGAGGATCCAGATTCCATATTTTATAAAATTTTTCAGGATTACGGAATTTGAAATCCGTGGCCGCGGCGGATTTTATCGGAATTCTCCGACAGGCCTCCCCGGTGGAACCCGGCCCGAGTGCCAGGCTCTGTCACAGTTCGAACGCGGGCAAACAGTCAGTACCGGCATGCGTCAGCTACCGTCGGGCAGCTTGGCTCAACTCGAGATCACTGTCTGCATCATCAAGAAAAACAGATAGTTGGGTAACATTTCGCGCCGGTAGCTGACGCCCACCGGTCTGACCGCTTGCCGGCAAGCGAGGACTGCGGCCCATCGCACTCGCCCTAAGAGACCTCCCGCTGTGTCATGACTTAGTGCCGAATGGGCAGGGATTCCAGCCTAAATTAGCCCGGAGGGCGCCGCAAAATAACCCCATGCGTGAGCATGGGGTGGGACGCGGAAAACCCGTGCCTTCTGGATCTCCTCCCTGAGCCCGCTCTGGGGGCGGCATACCGCACTATCAGGCTTCACTGGGATGATTGGATCGATTCAGTGCGGGTGGAGCGTTTCATATGCCGCCCCGGGGCGGGGCTCGGGGAGAGGAAATCCAAACATTCTTCTGATGCAGTTCCGCACCCCATGCTCGCGCATGGGGTTATCTTAGGGCGCCCTGCGGGCTGGCATCGCCTGTTCAAGCCTATTGTCGATGAAATGGGATGATGCCATGCTCTGACGTAAATCTCTGATTAGATCAAACTACCTTTTTAAGTATTGCCCAATCCTGAATGTGGACGAGACATAAGACTGCTAATGCATCAGTGCCATGCTCTGTCACTTCCTCTGTCACATCCGGTGACTTGGCGACGAACGCTGGTGATCATCTCGCCAGATGGATGATCTTGACGCCCTTCTTCTTGTATGCGAGGAAGTGATCGTCGAGGGTGTAGATCTCGCGGCAACCTGCCTCCAGCAGGCTGGCCAGGATCAGGGCGTCCAGGCCGGGAATGCCCAGCCCGTGGGCCAAATGGCCAGCCCGGAGCGCCACCTCGGCGGTGACCGGCTCCACGTCCACGGATTCCCGGATGTCTTCCAGCAGGTCCGGATTGGAAGCGAATTCCCCTTTCAGGCATTTCTTGTGGAGTTCGTACAGCACCACCGCCGACGTGCAGAGGTCGCCCTCGGCCCAGAGACGTTCTGCCTCCGGATGGCCTTCCTGCAGGGCGTAGAAATATCCCGTGTCAAGTCCGGTCCGCATCGGCATCGGTCCTTTCACGGTGGATTTCACTCCAGCCTGTGGACGGCCCCAAGGGGCGCCGGGTCTGGAGCGTCTGGCGAACCCGCCGGCGGGCTTCCGGCCGCTCCTCCGTCTTCAGGTACCGCGCCAACGCCTCCTGGACCAGGCGGGACGCCGGGATCTTCCGTTTCTTCGCCAATTCCCGGATGGATTCCATGGTCGCATCATCCAGGTAGATCGAGAATGCCGGCATGGCACACCTCCGTATCGGGCTGAATGTATTATAATATATTATCCGACACAATGGAACACCCGGCGGCGCGGCTCCGCACCGATTGGCGCACCATGTTCTTGACCATCGATTCATCCAATCTCGTTTGGGGATTCAGGATGGAGGCCAGCGGTGTCAGAGGCCAGCGGTGTCAGGCTCTGTCACAATTCAGCCGCCGACAAGCGGTCAGTACCGGCAAGCGTCAGCTGCCGGCGCGAAATGTCACACAATCATATATTTTTCTATGAGATGCAGATCGTTGTCCGTAGCTGAGTCAAGCTGCCCGCCGGTGGCTGACGCCTACCGGTACTGACCGATTGCCGCCCTCTGGGCTGGGACAGGATCTGTGACAGAGCCTGACACCATCAACCAGGCGATCGAATCACCCCAGGTCGTCAAGTATGATTTGGAAATCGGGAAGGGGGACTTCAATCCTCGTCCCTGGCGGGTCTCTTGCCGCCGGGGGCCGGGAGGGCCTTCAGGCGCCGGATCTCGGACTCGGTCAGCTCGCGCCAGCCGCCGATGGGCAGGCCGGCGTCGGTCAGCGGCCCGATGGCGACGCGCTTCAATTGAAACACCTTGTGGTGGATTTCGTCGAACATCCGCCGGACCTGGCGGTTGCGGCCCTGGAAGAGCGTCACCTGCAGCCAGGTGTAGGAATGCTCCTTCTCGCGCCGCCGGACCACCTCGCAGGGGGCGAAACGCTCCCCTTCCACCGTGATGCCGCGCCGGAGCCGGTCCAGGGCGGCATCGGTGGGCGTGCCCGCCACCTTCACCCGGTAGACCTTGGGGCAGTGCCGGCCGGCTTTCATGACCTTGTAGGCCAGGTCGCCGTCATTGGTCAGGATCACCAGGCCGGTGGAGTTGAAGTCCAGCCGCCCCACGGGGTAAAGCTTCACCCTCGACTTGACGCAATCCCGCACCGTCGGCCGCCCCTCCGGATCGGACGCGGTACAGATCACTCCGCGCGGCTTGTTGAGCAGCAGGTACTCGAGCTTCGCGGGCGCCTTCAGCGGCTTGCCGTCGAGCAGGATCTTGTCGGTAGCCGCGTCGGCCGTCGCGCCCAGTTCGGCGACCTTGCCGTTGATCTTGACGCGCCCTTCCTGGACCAGCTCCTCGGCCTTGCGCCGCGACAGGCCGGTGGACCGGGCGATGATCTTCTGCACGCGTTCCATGATCACTCCTCGCCCAAGCCGGGCAGTTCAGGCATCTCGTCGGCATCCATTCCGTCGCTGATTCCCTCTTCCGCGGGCCGCCCCGCCCCGGCATCGCTCACGGCGGGCAACTCGGCGGCCAGGTCCCTGGGCGATAGCCCCGCCGCCCCGGCGGCCGCCTCCCCTTCCGCCACCTCCGCGGCCACCGGCAGGGGGAACAGGCTCTTCTGCTTGCCGGTGCCGGCCTTCTCGCCGAAGATCTCCTCGAACTCGTCCAGGGTGGGCAGCTCGTCCAGCGAGCCGAGACCGAAGTGGACCAGGAACTCGCGGCTGGTGCCGTACTGCATGGGCGCGCCCAGCGCCTTGCGGCGGCCGCGCGGCACGATCAGCTTCTTCTCCAGCAGCGTCTTCACGGCTCCGGTGGACTTGACGCCGCGGATCTGCAGGATCTCCGGCACGGTGATGGGCTGGCGGTAGGCGATGATGGCCAGGGTCTCGAGGGCGGCCATCGACAGCTTGAAGCCGGGCTTCTCCAGCAGGAAGCGGCTCACGTACTCGTGGCACTCCACCCGCGTGGAGATCTTGTAGCCGTTCGCGACGAAGCGCAGGGCCACGCCGCGGCCGTCGGCGTTGTACGCGGCCAGCAGTTCCTCGAGCGACTTCTCCAACGCCCCCGGCGGGGCTTCCGGGAAGGAGGAGCGGAGCTGCTCCAGCGTCACCGGCTCGTCGGCGACGTAGAGGATGGCTTCGATGGCGGCTTTCAACTGTTGATCGTCCATGGCACGTCCGCGTGGCGAATGATCCAGAAATCGGCAAACAACTCGTCCTGCCGGACCCGGATGCAGCGCATGCGGGCCAGTTCCAGGATGGCGATGAAGAGGACCACCAGGTGCGGCCGGGTGAGCCTCGCGGCGGCCAGCTCCGAGAACTTCACCTTCTTGCGCTGGCTGAACGCGGCCTCGATCTCGGCGATCTTCTCGGCGACGGTGATGGCCTCCCGGTCGACCGCCACCGCCGCGCGGTCCTCGATGCGCTGGAGGATGCCCCGGAAGGCGTCCAGCAGGTCGAAGAGCGACACCGAGACCAGCTCCTCGCCGGGCGGCACCACCTCGTGGTAGCGGGAGACGGACCACATGCCCGACTCCAGCTGCTCGCGCTGGTACAGCGTCTGGGCGGCGCTCTTGAACCGCTCGTATTCCAGCAGCCGCTCGACCAGCTCGGCCCGGGGGTCCTCCTCAGGGGCCATCTCGCCCTCGGGCACGGGCTCGGCCGGCAGGAGCATGCGCGACTTGATGTAGATCAGCGTGGCGGCCATCTCGAGGAACTCGCCGGCCACGTTGACGTTCAGGTCCTCCATCAGCCGGATGTATTCGAGGTACTGCTCGGTGATCCGGGCGATGGGGATGTCGTAGATGTCGATGCTTTCCTTGCGGATCAGGTGGAGGAGCAGGTCCAGCGGCCCCTCGAAGGCGGGCAGGCGGATCTCGCAGCGGTCCCCCTCTGTCACCAGGGTCCCCGGCGGCGGTCCGGAAGCGGCCGGGATGTCGGCGCCAGGCCCGGGCCCGGGGGCGGCGGGAACCGCGGCGTCCGGTGGAGGATCGGGGGCGTCGAGGGGCAGGGCGCCTGTCGCCGACTCGAGGGCGGCGGGGATCGCGGCATCCATCGGGAACTCGGGAGTTCCAGGGGCCTCGGTTTCCGGCGAGGGCTCGGGGGCGGCGGGGAGGACGGATTCGTCGGGCGCCATGGCTCAGACCAGGTGGAACAGCAGGGCGACGAGGAACTGGGCCGGGTAGAGGATGATCCGCAGGACGCCGAGCCAGAGGAGGGCCAGCATCAGCACCCAGCCGTACTGGGCCACCTGCTGGTACTTCTGCCGGGCGTTGTACGGCAGGATGTTCTCCAGGACGTGGCTTCCGTCGAGCGGCGGGATCGGGATCAGGTTGAAGACGCACAGCAGCACGTTGATCGACACGCCCAGGTACAGGATGAAGAACAAGGGCTCCGCGAAATTCCGGGGGATGCTCTCGAACACCCCCCCCAGCCGCAGGGCCACGTACAGGATGAACATCAGGAATGCCAGGACCAGGTTGCTGGCGGGCCCGGCGATGGAGACCAGGATCTCGTCCCGCCACGGTTTCCCCAGGTGCCGCGAGTTGACCGGCACCGGCTTGGCCCAGCCGATCAGCGGGATGTTGGTGATGAACATCAGCAGCGGCATGATCACGGTGCCGATCGGGTCGATGTGGGCGATGGGGTTGAGCGTCACCCGCCCCATCAGGCGGGCCGTGGGGTCGCCGAGGCGGTCAGCCATCCAGGCGTGGGCGGCCTCGTGAAAAGAAAGGGCCATCAGCAGGATCGGAAACCCGAGGATGATGGAGCGCCAGTCGATCTTGGACAGGTCCATGTGAGTGTCCTCTCCCCCTATGGCCGCAGGAGTTCCCGCGCGATGACCATCCGCTGGATCTCGCTGGTCCCCTCGTAGATGGTGGTCACCCGGGCGTCCCGGTAGAACCGCTCGACCGGGAATTCCTTGGAAAAGCCGTAGCCGCCGTGGATCTGCACGGCCTTGGCGACGACCTCGTTGGCCACCTCGGAGGCGTACAGCTTGCTCATGCTGGAGAAGCGGTCCACCCGGCCCGCGGCCTGGCCCTGCTGCCAGGCGGCGCGGTGCACCAGCAGGCGGGCCGCCTCGATGCGGGTGGCCATGTCGGCCAGCATGAACTGGATCGCCTCGAATTCGCCGATCGCCTTGCCGAAGGCCTCGCGGGACTTGGCGTACTTGAGCGCCTCCTCGAAGGCCCCCTGGGCGATCCCCACGGACTGCGCGCCGATGCCGATGCGCGACGCGCCCAGCACGGCCAGGGCGACCTTGAGCCCCTCGCCCTCGCGGCCCAGCAGGTTGGCCGCCGGCACCGGGCAGTCTTCCAGCACCAGCTCGGAGGTCTTGGACGAGCGCAGGCCCATCTTGTCCTCCACCTTGCCGGGCCGGACGCCGGGGAACTCTTTTTCCACGATGAACGCGCTGATCCCCTTGCCGCCACGGGCCGGGTCGGTGACGGCCATGACGATGAACACGTCGGCCACGGGCGCGTTGGTGCACCAGGCCTTGACGCCGTTCAGGACGTACGCGTCGCCTTGCCGGACGGCGCTGGCGCGCAGGTTGGCGGCGTCGGAGCCGGCCTGGGGCTCGGTCAGGGCGAACGCCCCCAGGCGCTCCCCCGCCGCCATGGCCGGCAGGTATTTCCTCTTCTGCCCGTCGGTGCCGCACAGGACGATGGGATAGCTGGCCACGGAGTTGTGGACGGCGACGGTCACCGCCAGAGAGGCATCCACCCGGGCCAGCTCCTCGATGACGATGGCGTACGAGAGGTCGTCGATCTCCGCGCCGCCCAGGTCCGCCGGCACCAGCGCGCCCATGAAGCCGAGCTGCGCCAGCTGGGCCAGCAGGCCCGCCGGAAACTCGCTCATCGCGTCCCGCCCGGCAGCGCCCGGACGGACTTCCGTCTCGGCGAAGTCGCGGATCGTCTCCCGGATCAGCCGCTGGTCTTCCGTCCACTCGAAATCCAAAAACCGCCTCCCGCCGGGCAATTTGGTACTTCCCAAAAATCGCAGGAAATCTTATCATACGGCCTTTGGATTTGCCATCGGTCTTTTCGGCAGGAGCCCCGGTGAAAGAGATCCACGTGACCAATCCGTTTCCCCTCCGCCAGGCGCCGGAGCCGACCGCAGCGCATCCTCGCGCGCCTGGGAATCCGCCCCGGGAGCGCCAGGCCGAATTCCGCCGGAGCGAGCGCGCATGACCGAATCTCTCACCCCCATGATGCGACAGTACCACGAGGTGAAGCGGAAGCTGCCAGGCAAGCTGATCTTCTTCCGCCTGGGAGACTTCTACGAGATGTTCTTCGAGGACGCCGTGGTGGCCGCGCGGGAGCTGGAGATCACCCTCACCTCCCGCAACAAGGAGAAGAACGGCTCGCCCATCCCCATGTGCGGGGTGCCCCACCACGCCGTGGAGGGCTACATCGCCCGGCTGATCAAGAAGGGTTACAAGGTGGCCATCTGCGAGCAGCTGGAGGAGCCCCGGCCCGGCAAGCTGGTCAAGCGCGAGGTGACCCGGATCGTCACCCCCGGCACCGTCACCGAGGACGTGATGCTGGAGCCCAAGGACAACAACTTCCTGGCCAGCGTCCTGCAGCGCGGCGACGGCTTCGGCGCCGCCTTCCTCGACGTGAGCACCGGCGACTTCCAGGCGACGGAGTTCCGAGGCGACGAGCTCAACGAGCGCCTGATCGTGGAGCTGAACCACTTCCAGCCCTCCGAGATCCTGCACCCCGCCTGCAACGCCCCGCTCTTCCAGGAGAAACTGCTCGGCGCCATCCTGACCCAGTCGGTCCGCAGCGAACTGGACGACTGGACCTACCAGGCGGACTTCGCCGCCCGCACCCTGCTGACGGTCTTCGGCACCTCGACTCTGGACGGCTTCGGGCTGGGCGGACGGGACCTGGCCGTGGCCGCGGCGGGGGCCCTGCTGCACTACGTCCAGGAGACCAACCGCGAGTCGCTGGCCGGCGTGTCGGCCCTGCGGTTCTACGAGTCGGCCGACTTCCTGAAGCTGGACACCGAGAGCGTGGCCAACCTGGAGCTGGTGCGGGCGCTGGACGGCGGGACGAGGAACACCCTGCTGCAGGTGCTGGACCACACCGCCACCCACATGGGCGGGCGGCTCCTGAAGAACTGGATCCTGCGGCCGCTGATGGACCTCGAGCAGATCCGCGAGCGCCAGGACGGTGTGGCCGAGCTGGCCGGCGGCTACCTGGCCCGGGAGCGGATCCGCACGTGCCTCCGTGGCGTGCAGGACGTGGAGCGGCTGCTGGGCAAGATCACCTCGGGCACGGCCCGGCCGCGGGACCTGCTGGCGCTCAAGACCTCGCTGGCCCAGTTCCCGGCCTTCCGGCTGCAGCTGGAGCCGCTCCAGGCCGCCGTCTTCCGCCGCTTCGCCGCCGGCTTCGACCCGCTGGGCGACCTGCACGACCTCCTGGACCGCGCCGTCCACGAGGATCCGCCGCCCACCCTCAACGAAGGCGGCATCCTCAAGGACGGCTACTCGGCCGAGCTGGACGAGTTGCGGGCGCTGGCCCGCGGCGGCAAGAGCTTCATCGCCGGCCTGGAGGTGCGAGAAAAGGAGCGGACCCGGATCCCCTCGCTCAAGGTCGGCTACAACCGGGTCTTCGGCTACTACATCGAGGTCACCCGCCCCAACCTGCCCCAGGTCCCGGCCGACTACATCCGCAAGCAGACCCTGGCCAACGCCGAGCGCTTCATCACCGAGGAGCTGAAGGAATACGAGGAGAAGGTCCTCACGGCCGAGGACCGCATGGTCAAGCTGGAGCGGGAACTCTACCAGGAGATCCGGCTGCAGGTGATCGGCCAGACGGCCCGTCTGCAGGCCGCCAGCCGGATCGTCGCGTCCGCCGACGCCCTTGCCGCATTGGCCGAGGCCGCCGTCCGGAACCGCTACCGGCGGCCGGAGGTGGACGACTCCCCCTGCCTCGAGATCACCGGCGGCTGGCACCCGGTCATCGAGCACATCGAGGACAGCTTCGTCCCCAACGACTGCCGGCTCAACGGCGAGGACCACCAGATCGTCCTGCTGACCGGGCCCAACATGGGCGGCAAGAGCACCTACCTGCGGCAGGTGGCGCTGATCACGATCCTCGCGCAGATGGGCTCCTTCGTGCCGGCCGAGGCGGCCCGGATCGGCCTGGTGGATCAGATCTTCACTCGTGTCGGCGCCTCCGACAACCTGGCGCGTGGCCGTTCCACCTTCATGGTGGAGATGATCGAGACGGCCGGCATCCTGCACACCTGCACGCCGCGCAGCCTGATCCTGCTGGACGAGGTCGGGCGCGGCACGGCCACCTTCGACGGACTGTCCATCGCCTGGGCGGTGGCGGAGTTCCTGCACAACACGCCGGCCCACCGGGCCAAGACCCTCTTCGCCACCCACTACCACGAGATCACCAAGCTGGCCGGGCTTTACCCCGGCATCCAGAACTACTGCGTGACCGTCAAGGAGGGCATGGGCGACATCGTCTTCCTGCACCGGGTGGCGCCCGGCACGGCCAACCGCAGCTACGGCATCGAGGTAGCCCGCCTGGCCGGCATGCCGCGGGAGGTGGTGCAGCGGGCCGGGGACATCCTCAAGAAGCTGGAGAAGAAGGAGATCGACCTGGCCGGGCGGCGGCGCACGCCGGAGGAGGAGATCGACGAGCTCCAGAAGCGGCTTTTCTGACATGAGCGCCCCCTCCCTCCCGAACGACGAGGGTTGGATGGCCGCGGCCCTGGCCGAGGCGGAGGCCGCCGAGCGCGAGGGGGAGGTGCCGGTCGGCGCCGTGGTCGTCCGGGACGGCGCGGTGGTCGCCGCCGCCCACAACCGCACCATCGGGCTGAGCGACCCCACTGCCCACGCCGAGATCCTGGCGCTGCGGCAGGCCGCCGCCGCGATCGGCAACTACCGGCTGCCGGATTGCGACCTGTACGTCACCCTGGAGCCCTGTGCCATGTGCGTCGGCGCCTGCGTCCAGGCCCGCCTCCGCCGCTTGGTCTTCGGCGCGCCGGACCCGCGCTGGGGCGCCCTGGGCCCCCGGCTCGACCTGGGCCGGCCGGGCCTGTTCAACCACGACCTCGCCGTGACCAGCGGCGTGATGGAGGGCCCCTGCCGAGAGCGGCTGCAGGACTTCTTCGGCCGGAAGCGGAAACCATGAAGGGCCATCCCCGTCCACGGGCGGACCACCCATGCGCGTCATCCTAAAGATCCACCTCCCCACCCTGCTGAAGTACGGTCTGCTCTTCTTCCTGGGCGGCATCCTTCTGGCCGGTTCCGTCGGTTTCTATTTCTACACCGAGTACTCCCAGCGCGTGGACAAGGCCCTCCTCGAGGAGCCGTGGGACCACGTCCCCACCATCACCAGCGCCCCCACACTCCTGTTCCCGGGCCAGCGGCTCTCTCCCGAGTGGCTGGCGGCGGCCCTCAGCCAGCGCGGCTACGTCCGCTCCACCTTCCTGGAGCATCCGCCCGCCTGGCACGTGCCGCCCGGAACGCGCACCTTCCGCGTCGCCCAGCTGCCGGATGACCAGCCCGGGTCCGACCGCTTCGAGGTGGAGTTCGGGGACGGCGGGATCGCCGCCCTCCGCGACCTCCAGACCGGCCGCCCGCTGGAGCGGGCCTGGCTGCGCCCGGCGGTCCTGTCGGCGCAGCGTTCCGGCGCAAAGCGGATGACCGTCGACTACGCCGGCCTGCCCGCCAACCTTGTCTACGCCGTCTTGGCCGCCGAGGACCAGCACTTCTTCGACCACCCCGGCATTGACTGGCAGGGGATCCTCCGGTCCTTCCTCCGCAACGCCCGGGAGGAGAGCGTGGTCCAGGGCGGCAGCACCCTCACCCAGCAGCTGGCCAAGAACATCTTCCTCTCCCCCCGCCGCACCTGGGAGCGCAAGTACAAGGAGGCGATGATCGCGCTGATCCTGGAGACCCGCCTGTCCAAGGAGAAGATCTTCGAGATCTACGCCAACCAGGTGTACCTCGGCCAGACGGCGGCCTTCTCCATCCACGGTTTCGCCCAGGGCGCGCAGGTGTACTGCAACACCAACGTGCGGAACCTCACCCTGGCCGACTGCGCCCTGCTGGCGGGGCTGATCCGCTCGCCCAACCAGTGCCACCCCTTCCGCCACCCGCGGGAGGCCTACACCCGACGGAACCAGGTCCTGGAGGCCATGGAGGCGGAGGGCTACATCGGCCCAGAGGAGCGCCGGTCCGCCGCCGCGACGCCGCTGCCCGCCGCCGATCCGGCGCTCTTCGAGGGCCTGCAGGCACCCTATTTCCTCGACTACCTGGCCGCCGGCTGCCTGCCCCCGGCCGGCGCCCGGACGGGCCCCGTGACCTATCGCACCTCGCTGAACCTCGAGCTGCAGGCCGCGGCCGAGGCGGCGGTGCGGGACGGGCTCCGGCTCGTCCGCCAGCGCATGGCGGAGAAATTCCCCGAAGAAAATCCGGCCCGCGCCCAGGGCGCCATGGTCGTCCTGGATCCCGCCTCCGGAGCGATCCTGGCCCTGGTGGGCGGGGAGGACTACCGCCTCTCCCAGTACGATCGGGCCGTCACCGGCCGACGTCAGGCCGGCTCGATCCTCAAACCGTTCATCTACGCCTACCTGCTGGACCTCGGCCGCCGCGATCCGTCGCTGGACCTGCGGCCATCCACCGTCGTTGTCGACCGGCCCTGCGAAGTCCGCTACGGGCGCAAGGTGTACCGGCCGCACAACTACAAGAACGTCTACTACGGCCCGGTCACGATGAAGACCGCGCTGGCCCACTCGCTCAACGCCGCGACGGTCCTGCTGGCCGAGCGCGCCGGCTTCGACCGGATCGCCGCCATGGTCAACCGGTTGGGCTTCGACCGGCCGGCCGTACCCTACCCGTCCATCGCCCTGGGCACGGTGGACGTCTCGCCGCTGCAGATGGCGGACGCCTACACCATCTTCTACCACGACGGCCGCCGCCAGCCGGCGCGCTGGACCCTGAGGCCCGCGCCCGGCGGCGCCCCGTCGGGCCTGCAGCCGCCGCTGTTCGGCCGCGAGGCCAGCCTGCTCACGGTGGACATGCTGCGGGAGGCCGTCGACGCCGGCACGGGCGTCAACGTCCGCCGGGAGGGCATCGACGTCCCCATGGCCGGCAAGACCGGCACCGCCCGCGACGGCTGGTTCGTCGGCCTGCTCGGCAACCTGGTGGTCTGCTGCTGGACCGGCTTCGACGAGAACCGGGAGTTCCCATTCAGCGGCGGCGAGAGCGCCCTCTTTCTCTTCACGTCGTTCCTGCGGAATGCCTCGGCCGTCTACCCGGTCCAGCCCCTCGGAACCGGCCTGCCGGACGGCTGGGTGCCGGTGACGGTCTGCCGCCAGTCCGGCCTGCCCGCCACCCCCCGCTGCCCCAAGACCGAGACCGCCTGGTTCGCCCCCGCCATGGTTCCCGCAACTTCTTGCCAGATGAAACATTAAACTGTTACAATGGGCGCATGGATCCGCTCAAGCCCAACGTGATCGAGGCGGTGGAAAGCCGGAAGATCCGCGACTTCATCACCCTGAAGCCGTTCGAGGGCATCTACACGCTGGAGGGCCTGTCGCCGGAGACCATCGTCCAATCCTACATCTTCACGGACGAATCCACGCGCAACCTGCAGGACATCCTCGTCGAGCTGGGCAAGGAACCCGGCAGCGAGCGGAAATCCATGATCATCGCCGGCGACCGGGGCGTCGGCAAGACGCACTCCCTGGCCATCATCCGGGAGCTGATCCGGGACCCGGGCCTGAGCCGGCTGATCACCCGGCACTCGCTGCGGGTCTGCCTGCAGCCGCTGGCCAAGAAGAAGTTCTTCATCATCGAGATCAAGTGCCAGCCCCACCAGGAGGAGAACCTCAAGGAACTCTTCTACCGCGCCTTCGAGAAAACCTACCAGGAACAGTCCGGCGGCAACCTCCCGCCCATGGATCACTGGCTGGAGCTGGAGGACTCGGACGAGCAGCTCAAGTTCATCTGCGACTTCATCCCCAAGGACCACCAGATGGTGATCCTCCTGGACGACATCTCCGAGAAGCTGCTCACCTACCGGAACATCACCAAGGTCATCGGCGACCTGGAGTTCCTGCTGACCATCGCCCTCGCCACCAGCCTCTACCCGGTGTTCATGGTGGCCACCTTCTTCGAGTACCTGCTGGAGCCGCCACCCTACACCTCGAAGTACCAGGACCTGCACCAGAAACTGCTGGAGTACAAGCTGACCAACGCCTTCCTGATCAAGCCCATCACCAAGGCCAACATCCTCGAGCTGGTCACCACCAACATCATCCTCAAGACCGACCTCCAGACCAAGGGGCTGGAAATCGTCCACCGCTACCTGACCGAGCGGGTGCCCCACTTCCGCCACGACAAGCAGCTCTTCCTGACGATCTTCCCCATGCACCCGCTGGTGTTCCACGTCAGCTTCTACCTGCACCGCTACATCAAGAACTTCTCGCTCCTGCCCTTCATTTACAACACCGCCAACAAGATCCTGGGCTACCGCTGCTCCGCGCTGGTGACCATCGATCTGATCTTCGACCTCCTCTACCACGAGTTCAAGCGGACCCCGGAGCTGCAGATCGCGCTGCAGTCCTACGAGACGATCGGCAAGGAGATCGGCTCCTCCCTGCCGGTCTCGGAACGGCTCCTCGCCCGGCTCATCCTCAAGGCCCTCTTCATTTTCAGCATCACCGAGGAGTACCGCCCGACCGTCGCCAACATCATTGACGCACTGCTCCTCAGCGAGTACCAGGGCAAGCCCATCACCGACGCCGACGTCCTCCGGATCCTGGACTATTTCGAGGAGCAGACGCCCCAGTGCATCCGCAAGCTCCAGCGCGAGCGCGAGCAGGGGCTGGAGTACCAGCTCGTCACCATCGACCACACCTCGCTGGACTTCATCATCCAGGCCGCCCTGAAGGATGAGGCCAACCTGGAGGACAAGGTCAACCGCCTCGTCTTCCACGGCTTCTTTCAGCTGGTGGACGGCCTCAACATCGGCAAGGACAACTACGGCCAGCCCTGCTCCACTGATCCGCTGGAGATCACCTGGCGCGGGACCCGGCGGAAGGGCGTCGCCTGCTGGGCGGACCGGTACGAGACGATCCACGTGCCGGCCATGACCCTGAACACCCAATCCCCCCTCGCGACCTACTCCGAAGGCGCGGAATTGGATGGCAGCGCCGATCTCTTCGGCGAGTCCCCCCTGGCTCCGCCCGGCCCGAAAACCCCGGCCGGCCCGCCCCTGCCCAAGAGTTACGACTGGCAGCTGATGATCCTCTCCCCCTTCAGCGAGAAGTTTCCCCTGCCCGCCATCAAGGAGCTCAGCCAACGGTACCCGACCCTGCTCACTTTCCAGCCGGGTCTCCTCTCGACCGAGGAGCGGCAGAAATTCGAAACTGCGGCGGTCCTCGCCTCGGAGGAAAACCGCTACCGGTTCTTCGACCTGGAGGAGGAGTACCAGAACCGCCGCAAGCAGATCGAGGAGGACATCAAGGCCATCCTGCTGCGCAAGTATTTCAGCGAAGGCTTGATGTACTCCAACCGCCTTTCCACCAGCCCCTCGGAAAACGGCACGGAACCGGACAACCTTGCCCAGCTGCTGCGGGACATCCTGGTCGGCATTTTTGACGAGTATTTTCCGCTGCACCCCAGATTCGAGGATACTTCGGCCGCCGCCAACCGCCGCGCCATCGCCGAGATGTTCCTGAACAAGGTCCTGGTGAAGAAAGACCACCTCGAAGTCGCCGAAAAGATCCTGCAGCCGCTGCAGCTGGTGCGTAAGAAGGAGAGCAGCTTTCTATTCGAGCCGGAGAGCGATTCCTTTCTGGAGTCGCCCTTCATCTCCGACATCATCTACCTCATCGGGACCTACCCCAAGACAGTCTTTCCGCTGGCGTACTTCTACAACGCCTTCTCCCACTCACCCTTCGGCCTGCCGCCGCCGCTGATCGATGTCGTCCTGATCGCCCTGGTGGCCGCCGGGAAGATCAAGATCTTCCAGAGCAACAAGGCCGACCTCGAGGTGATCAACCGGATGAGCCTCTCGGGTGAATTCGACCTCGGCTTCTTCGACTCCGTCCAGGCCATCGAGGAGAAGGTCCTGCCCCTGCCCGAGCTGCTGCAGTGGGGTTACTTCCTCTGCAACACCCAGATGGAGATGACCGGCGGCATCACCCAGTCCCGCAAGCACCTCAAGAACCTGCTGCACGAGTGGCTGGAGTTCGAGCGCAGCAATTCCCTGGACGACCTCTTCCAGCAGATTCCCAACGATCTGGTCACCACCCACCTCTGGCGGGAAATGCAGTCCTGCCACCGGAATGCCAAGGCCATCGAGAACATCGTCGACAACATCTGCTCCCAGCAGTACAACCTGGAGGAGGGGCTGGCCATCCTGGCGCGCACCTTCTCCAACAACCTGAAGGCATTCCAGGCGGTGCTCAAGGAGATCAACAACATCCGCGAATTCCTGGAGTGGAACACCCTCTTCATGGAGGCCCGCACCTACACCCTGACCTCGGAGAAGACCGACGACCAGGCCATCGAGAATCTCCGCCTGGAGCTGGGCAATTTCTTCGAGCGGCCGAACAAGCTCATCGACCCCGAGCGCCGGGTGGTCTTCCAGGAAAAATTCCAGGCCTTCAAGCAGGCGTACATTCGTCTCTACGCCGAGCGCCACGACCGGCAGCTGTCCGAGCTGACCGCCGACGGCAAGCTGGGCCGCCTGATGGCCTCCGGCTGGTGGAAGAATCTGCCGATGCTCTCGCGGATCGTGCACATCAACCAGTTTCACATCAAGACGCTCTTCCGGCTGCTGAACAACCTCCAGGAACGGGAGTGCCACTTCCCGGTGGAGCAGATCCTCGAGCGCGTGCCCCGCTGCTGGTGCGGCTTCCGCCTGTCCGGGCTCGGCAACGTGGAGTACCTGATCCAGCGGATCGCCCAGACCGCAGAAGTGACCCAGACCGAGTACAAGGAGTTCCTCGGCAGCTACCGGAAGCTGCTCATCCGCGAGATCCAGAAGGTCCCCTCGCTGGACGATAACATCGCCCGCCAGGTCGTCAACGCCATCAATGGCAACTTCGATGAGCCGCTGGGCCTGGACGCCGTGAAACTGATCAATTTCATCCTCAAGCGGAAGATCAAGGTGGTGCCTCTCCAAGCGGTCGGCGGCGAGGCCCAGGGCCGGGCCATCACCCGCACCGAGTTTCTCCAGAACCTGGCCAACGTGTTCAAGGAGCTGGAGGAATCCCGCGAAACCTACTTCATGATCGACGGCAACGAGCCATGATCTTGGGCCGCCCCGCCTCCGGGAAGCGGCGCTTCCGTACCGTGCCGGTCCGTCTCCTGTGGATCGTTCTGGCCGCTGCCGCTCCCGGGTCCGTCCCCGCGGCTTCCGCGGACACCCACGCGCCGCAGGCCGCCCCCGTCGCGTCCGCGGCGGAGAAAGCCGCGGATCCCCGCCTGGCCGCCCTGGCCGATTCCTGCGGGGAGAAGGTCGCCCGGCTCAAGTCCGGCGAGGCCCGGCAACCCGTCACCGTCACCGAGGAGGAACTCAACGCCTACCTGGAGGTGCACCGGGAGCGGCTGTTCGAATCCGCCGTGAAGAGCGTCCAGGTGAACCTGAAGGAGGACACCTTCCTGATCCGGGGGGTGGTAAATCTCGGCGAGGCCAAGATCAAGCTGGAGAGCCTCATCCAGAAGGCCTTCCTCTGGATCCTGTCAGGCGACCACCGGTTCGAGTCGGAAGTCCGGTTCGAGTCGGCGTCCGGCCAGGGCAAGTACACCGTCCGCTCCATCGCCATCGACGGCATCCCCCTGCCCGGCTTCATGATCGAGTACCTGGCCACCCAGGCGGGCAGCCGCCAGAAGCCCCCCATGCTGCCCGGCAAGCCATTCCCCATGCCCTACGGCCTGGAGAAGGCCAAGGTCAACGCCCGCAAGGCCACCTGCTATCCGGCCAAGCCGACCGCGCCCGCCCCCGCGCCCAGACCCCCAACCACGGCACCGAAGGCCGCGGCCGCCGGCAAGTAGTCAATACCGGTGAGCGCCAGCTACCGTCGCGCTGCTTGACTCAGCTGGCGGCAATGATCTGTATCCTCAAGTAAAAGAGATAGTTGCGTGACATCTCGCGCCGGCGGCTGACGCCTGCCGGTACTGATATAGTGGCGGGATAAGAGTTGATGATGGTGCCAGGCTCTGTCACATTATGATGATGCCAGGCTCCGTCACATTCCGTCACATTCGGCTGACAAGAAGCGGTGATCTCCCGCTATCCGCCCTTCATCCGCAGATCCCCTCCCGACCCAGGGAGATACTCCCTCTGCATCTCTGCGTGTAATTGATTGATAAGATTGCGATCACATCCATCCGTGTCAGGCTTTGTCACAATACGGATCCGTGACAGAGCCTGACACCATCGTCCGGGCGAGAATGCGCTGGGTGTGGGCTATCTCGTCCTCGTCGATGGTGTGCGGCAGGCCGGGGTATCGCTTCAGCGTGACGTCAGCGCCCAGCGATTTGAGAACGGCGGCGGTCTCCTCCACGCGCTGCCACGGCACGTGGGGATCCGGGTCGCCCGCGCCCAGAAACACCGGCGTGCCGACCAAATCGCCTGGATAAGAAAAACGGGTGCCGGGCGGGCCGATCAGGCCGCCGGTGAAGGCGACCAGGCCGCCCCAGCGGGCGGGGTTCCGCGCGACGAACTCGGTCGCCAGGCAGGCCCCCTGGGAAAACCCCACCAGCGCGATCCGGCTCTTCGGCAACCCGGCGGCCTCCGCCCGCCCAGCCACCCGGCCCAGGAACGCCAGGGCCGAGCTGAGCCAGGGCTCGTTCGAACCGATCGGGCTTAAAAAGGAATTCGGGTACCAGGTGCGCCCCACGGCTTCCGGAGCCAGGTACGCCGCCCCTGGGAGGTCCAGCTTCACCACGAGGGTGAGGATGTCCGCCGCCGACCCCCCGCGACCGTGCACCAGGATCACCGCCCCCGACGCGGCAGGGAGATCCGGCCCCTGCACACGGACGATTCCGTCACGGTGCGGATCCGGCATGCCGCCCTCCTGCGCTCCCGGCGGGCAGGTGGAGCGGTGGGAGTGACCGTTCGATGCTTTGCCGTTCCGCCTCGAGCCACGGCGGCAACCGGAGCGACCCGCCGAGGCCTTCCAGCGGCTCGTCAAAGGTGAAGCCAGGCGGATCGGTGGCCAGCTCGAACAGCACGCCGCCCGGTTCCCGGAAATACACCGATCGGAAATAGACCCGGTCGATCACAGGGGTGACGTCCATCCCCTTGTCCGCGAGGCGCTCGCGCCAGGCAGCCTGGCTCCCGCCGTCCGCCACCCGCCAGGCCACGTGGTGGTAACTGCCGCCGGCGATGATCCCCCGCAGTGCTTCCGGCAGCTGCTCGATTTCCAGGAATGTCCCGCCCGAGGGCCCGACCTCGAGGCGCCGGCGGCCGTCCTGCTCCGCCATGGGCCGGAAACCCATGGCGGACAGCAGTCCCAGGGTGTCGTCCGCCGCCCGTACCCGCAACGTGACGGACAAGAAGCCGCGGATCGCATGTTCATTTCCGATCGGCGATCCCTCCCAGGCAGGTTCAGGTCCGGCGCCGGGTCGGGCTACCAATTCGAGCCGCAGGCCGTCGGGGTCGGCCAAGCTCAGCAGCTCGTCCCCGAATCGCGGGCCGGCCCGCTCGACCGGAACCGAGGCGGCGCGCAGGCGTTCCTCCCAGAACCGCAGTGAACTCTCCGGCACGCGGAAGGCAGCCGCGGCGATCTGGCCGACGCCCGGCGATCCGGGCCGGGCCCCGGGCCAGGGGAAGAAGGTGAGGATCGTCCCCGGCGATCCGGCGGCGTTCCCGTAGTAGAGGTGATAGGTGTTCGGATCGTCGAAATTGACGGTCTGCTTCACCAGGCGGAGCCCGAGCAGCCCGGCGTAGAAATCCAGGTTGCGCTGCGGATCGGTGGCGATCGCCGTCACGTGGTGGATTCCCAGGATCGGCGGCGGCATGGCGTCCTCCTTTCAAGTGCCGGCGGCACAGGGTCGTTAGACGCGATCAAACCGCACCGGCGATTCAGGGAAACGGGGGATTGCGGATTGCGGATTGCGGATTGCGGATTGTGGATTGTGGATTTCAAATTTGAAAATTCAGATTGCGGTATCGAGACTTGTTCCTGAGTTCCTGCGTTCCGCATTCAGGTTGCGATTGGTGGCTTGGAAACCCTTTCGTGTGGTTCGTGTGGTTCGTGGTTATTGTTCCGGATTGCGGATTGCGGATTGCGGATTGCGAATTGCGAATTGCGAATTGCGAATTGCGGATTGGGGATTTCGGATTGCGGATTGATGCCTTTTCCTGAGTTCCTGAGTTCCAGATTGATTCTGCGGATTGCGAATCGGCTCTGCGATCTCGGCGTCTTTGCGTGTAATTGATTGGAATAATTACGATTACGAGTACGATTACGATCGGCGATTACGATCGTTCAAGAGGCTTGGATGGTCCATGGTCCATCGTCCATGGTCGGATCGAGCCCCGTCGATAACGCGCACGAGTACGAGCACGAGCACGATTAGAGATCGAGCAGGTGGCCCAGCTTTTCCTTCTTGGTCCGGAGGTACTTGCGGCTGCGGCCGTCGGGGGGCATTTCCAGCGGAATGCGGGCTTCGACGCGGATCCCGTTCTTCTCCAGGGACTCCACCTTGCCCGGGTTGTTGGACAGCAGCCGGACCCGGCGCACGCCCAGGAAGCGCAGGATCTCGGCGCAGTCCCCGTACTGGCGCAGGTCCGCCTCGAAGCCCAGCTCCTCGTTGGCCTCCACGGTGTCCAGCCCCCGGTCCTGGAGCTCATACGCCTTCAGCTTGTTCAGAATGCCGATGCCCCGGCCCTCCTGGAGCTGGTAAATGAGGAGCCCGCGCCCCGCCGCCTGGATCCGGCGCAGCGACTCCTGCAGTTGGTAGCCGCAGTCGCAGCGCCGCGAGCCCAGCACGTCCCCGGTCAGGCACTGGGAGTGAATCCGCAGCAGCGGCGCCTCTTCCGCCGCCGCGGCCAGGTCGCCGCAGGACAGCACCACGAACGGCTCGCCCGTCTCCGTGTGCTCGAAGCCGTGAATGGTGAACGGACCGAAATGGGAGGGGAATTCCGCCTGGGAAACCCGGCGGACTTTGAATGCGGGGGAGGTCTCTTTCCTGTGGTTCCGTTTCATCTCGCGATCGCCTAACCAGCCGTCTGACAAGCGTTTCATTCTATCATTTCGTTACACATCCCCCAAGCATTTTGCTACAATGCCCGCTGAGGTGCTTCATGGGCAAAGGTCGGCGGCTGCTGGTCCTCCTGGCCGTGCTGGCGCTGGTGCGGGCTGTCTCCGGCCAGGCCGCGCCGGCCGGCAAGGACGCTTTGGCCGCCCAGTACCTCAACAAGACCCTCTTCCTGAAAATCCCGGTCACCAGCGAATCCTTCAAGGCGGTCATCGCCGGCGGCCGGTACCGCATCCTGTCCGAGAAGGGGAAAAGCACCCTCTTCCCCGTCGGGGAGAAGGTCCGGATCACCGACGTCGACATGGGCGGCCGCGAGGTCAAGCTCAAGATCCAGTCCCTGGACCAGCGCCGGGAGGCCGAGCTGCGCTTCGTGCTCTCGGCCCAGGGCGACGTGTTCCCCGCCGGAGACGTGGCCGCCGTGCTGGGCAGGTTCTTCACGCCGGGCCTGAGCTACGCCGACATCGACGGCGCCAAGCGGGACTACCTCGAGGACCAGTACAACGCCTTCGTGGAGGCCGAAGCAACGGCGGCCGACCTGAGCGCCGCCGCCGTGAACGACGCCGTGGTGCGGGTCAATCCCGCCGGGCGGGCCCTCGGGCAGGACGTCCACAACCTGCAGGCCAAGGTGCAGGAGCAAGCCGCGTCCATCGCCACCCTGGAGAAGGAAAAGGCCGCCATCAACGCCAAGCTCACGGCGCTCCAGCAGGAGAAGCAGATCCTGGACTCGGCCGGCCGCGACTACCAGGAGCGGAACCGGCAGCTGCAGAGTTCCGAGTCCGACCTCCGCAAGCAGCTCCAGCGCAAGACCCAGGACCTCGACGGCGTCGTCCGGGCCATCCGCGCCGCCGGGACCGAGCTGGGCCTGAACGCGCCGCCCACCACGCCGCCGGACGAACTGCTCCAGCGCCTGTCGCGGTCCTACCTCCAGATGTCGGCCGGCAACAACGCCTACCAGGCCCGGGTGAAGCAGCTGGAGCAATCCCTGGCCAAGGCTCAGGAAGATTTCGCGGCAGTGAACGCCGAGCTGAACAAGAACCGCCAGGAGCAGAAGGACCTGGCCAAGCAGCTCGACATCGTCACCACCAAGGACAAGACCCTGGCCCAGCAGATGATCCAACTCCAGCGCGAGAAGAGCGTGGTCCAGTCCAAGCTGCTCTCCCAGAGCCTGCTGCGGATCCAGGTGGACCGCCGGCGCAGCGAGAAGACCGTCGCCTACACCGCGACTTTGCGCCTGAAGAGCCTGGACCTCGGGAACATCGTCGTGACGGCGCCGCTGGCCGTGAACCCGGCCGAGCCGACCCGTTTCACCCTGGAGAACCATCTGAAGTCCCCGGCGGAGCTGGCGCTCCTGTCCGACCCGGACCTGGCCATGCTCCTGAAGCACCTGAAGGACTTCCCCCGGCTGACCGTGGCCGTGGAGCGGCGGAGCGCCCACTTCGACCTCCAGCTGATCCAGTCCCCGGAGCGCGACAACACCTCGCTGTGGGTCTGGGAGGTCACCCCGAAGGACAAGCAGGACGTGGACCTGGTGCTCCGCTTCTCCTCCAGCATCGCGGGCGAGCCGCTCCCGATCTTCGGCCTGCCTCTGTCCATCCCCTACCCCACGATGGAGAAGACCCTGGCCGAGTTCTGGCAGCCCGTGCCCCTCGGGCTCGGCATCGTCATCGGCCTGCTGGTGGCCCTGCCGTTCTTCCTGATCCAGCGCCGGCGGCACGTACCCAAGCCCGCCGTCCACGCCGCCCGCAAGCACCTGCGCCTGGGGGACAAGGAATTCTGACACCCTCCGCCCCGCCCCCCGCCCGCGGATCCGCGTTGCAGCCGGAAAAGCGGTGGGTTATAATCAGCCCAACCTACACGCGAGGCGAAAACCATGGAGCTGGATGCCTATCTCGAGAAGATTTACATCATCAAGTCGTTGACCATCCCGCAAGGTTTCAATATCCAGTACCACTACGCCAAGTGGATCAGCCCCCGGGTCAGCGAGTTGCGGTTCGACCGGTTTATGGACATCCCGTTCGCCAACATCACGTTCGTGGATGCTTACGCCAAGGGGGATTTCCAGAGCGGCGAGCGGTTCATTGATATCGGCGCGGCCGGTTTCCCCTCCCTGCTCCGGGCGCCCTTCACGGCGCTGTCGGCCAACGAATTCCGCTTCCCCAGCAAGAACATCGACCAAAACATCCGTCACGTCGTGTTCGAGATCCTGAAAAACGCCCGATTCCTGGCGATGGGCGAGGATATGTTCCGTTTCCTCTCGGGCCGGCAGATCCTGTGCCTCGAGAATTCCACCCTGGTCCAGGCGCACGTGGCTTCCCTCTTCGCCGTGGTCCGGGACAAGGTCCCCCTGAAGTGCAACAGTTGCAAGAAATTCCTGTGGATCGAACTGCTGAAGCTGCCCGAGGCCCCCGTCCAGGCCAAGTGCCCCGCCTGCGGCCACACCTTCCCGATCCAGCGGCCGGCGGGCCTGGACATGAACGTGAGCCGGTTCGCGTCGCCCGCCGCTGTGACGGGCGCCGCCCGCCAGGGCGACCTGCTGCTGGGCTCCACCGGGGAATTCCGCAGCAAGGAATTCCCACACATGCCCGCACCGGGGCCCAACCTCGAATTGGATCTGGACAGCATCATCGGGCCCGCTCCGTCCAAGGCCGCTTCTCAGGAAGCCGTGGCTCCCGACGGCCCCCCGTCTTCCGTTGAGCCCGGCACGGAGGAGGAGTACATGCCTCCGCCTACGCCGGCCGCCCCTCCTGCGGAGGAAGAATATCTGCCGCCACCCGGAGCGGAAGCCAAACCTTCCGTGGAACTCGACGACGACTTTTTCAAGGAGATCCTACCCGATAAAACCGCGAAGCCGGAAAAACCGGCGACACCCGCTCCGGCAGTGGCCCAGGCGGCGGTCCCGACGAGAGGATTCGACCCGAGCCTGATCATCGCGGACCAGCCCGGCCAGAAGGAAGTCAAGCGCTGCCACGTCTGCCAGACCCCCCTCTCGGGCGGCGAGAAGGTCTGCCCGAATTGCTTCGCCGAGGTGCTGCCCGACGAGGTCCTGCCGGAAGCCTTGGGATTGCCGACGGAAGGCCAGATCGAGATCCGGCTGAAGGACCAGCCGTCTGATGAGCACATGCCCGCGTACGAGCCCACGCCGGACGCGCCCTCCCCATCACCGGAAGCCGCCAAGCAGAAGGAATCGCTCGATGCCTGGGACAAGCCGGTCTGGTCGGTCAAGATCGGAGAGGAAACTTACAACAATCTGGACATGCGGACCATCGAGGAGTGGATCCTCCACCAGAGCGTGATCGAAACCGACCTCGTCCGGAAAGGCGAGGCGAAGTGGACCGAGATCGGCAGCGTGCCGTACTTCAAAACGGCCTTCAAGCAGGTCAGGGATCAGGTGCAGTTCGGCAGCGAGCATGCCCTGACCAGCTTCCAGCCCGCCCCCACCGTCAAGCGCGTGATCGCCTCCCTGATCGACGGCGTCATCTGCGTATTGATGGCATTCCTGGGGGTATTCGTGTACAACCTCACCGCCGGGGTCGCCGAGGGCGGGATGAGCTTCGCCGCCATCCTGACGGCGGCGGCCGTGCCCTTCATCTATCTCTCCTTCGGCAACGGCGTCATGGGGCGGACCTTCGGCAAGGGCCTCATGAAGATGGCGGTCATCAATTCGTTCGGCAAGCCCATCGGCCTGAGCAAGGGACTGCTGCGCACGCTGGTCTTCCTGCTGACCGGGGGACTCGGGTTCTTGGTCGCCGTCAGTAATCCCAAGCACCAGGCACTCTACGACAAGCTGGTCGACTGCTACGTGATTCAACTGGAATGAGGCGGGGCGGGCTTACTCCGCGCCGATGTAGCGCATCATGGAGGGCATGGCCCGCTTGAACTGGACCAGCCGCTCGTCCTCCGAGGCGAGGAAATTCTCGAACGAGTCGTGAAACAGGATCCGCGCGTCGTCGAGGAAGGCGACCCGGTCGGCCACCACGCGGGCGCATTTCAGGTCGTGGGTCACCACGATCGAAGTCACTCCCAATTCGACCTGCAGTTCCCGGATCAGCTGGCTGATCATCTTCCCGGTGATCGGGTCCACGCCCGTGGTGGGCTCGTCGTAGAGGATCGCCAGGGGGGAGGCCGCCATGGCCCGGGCGATGGCCACCCGCTTCTTCATGCCGGTGCTGATCTCGGCGGGCCGGAGCGGGGCAATCTCCTCCAGCTCGAGGCGCCGCAGGATCCGGCGGACGGTTTCTTCCACCGCCTCGGGATCCTTACCCTCCTTCTCGCTCAGAGGGAAGGCCACGTTCTCCGCGACGGTCAGGGAATCGAACAGCGCGCCGCTCTGGAACACATAGGAGAACTGCCGCCGGATGGGGATCAGCTCCTTTTCCGGCAGGCGGGCGATGTCCACGCCCTGCAGGAGCACCGTGCCGGAATCCGGCGCGATGAGCCCGGTGATGATGAGGAGGGTGACACTCTTGCCGATGCCGCTGCGGCCCATGAGGACGAGGGTCTCCCCCTCCTCGACCGAGAGGTTGACCCCGTCCAGAACGACGTGAGATCCGAAACTCTTGGAAACGCCCCTGAGCTCGATCAGAGCCATGGCGGTCACTGCGCGGAGCGCTTGCGCAGTTCCTCGATGAGCAGCGGGACGATCTTGAAGAGGTCCCCGACGATGCCGTAGTTGGCGACCTTGAAGATCGGGGCGTCGGGGTCCTTGTTGATGGCGACGATGTACTTGGAGGAGGACATGCCGGCGAGGTGCTGGATCGCCCCGGAGATGCCCACCGCCACGTACAGGGTCGGCGAAACGGTCTTGCCGGTCTGGCCCACCTGGTGCTGGTGGTCGACCCAGCCGGCGTCTACCACGGCGCGGGACGCGCCCGCGGCGGCGCCCAGGACCTCGGCCAGGTCCTCGATCAGCTTGTAGTTGGCCGGCTCCTTGATGCCCCGGCCGCCGGAGACGATGACGCGGGCCTCGGTCAGCTCCACCTTGCCGGCGGCCTTCTCCCGCGCCTCGCGAATCACCGACTTCAGCCGTTCCTCGGCCACCGCCTCGTTGCGCACCGCCACGGCGGTCTGGCCGGGCTTCTCCACCACCGGGAACACGTTGGGGCGGAGGGTGATGAAGGCGGGCTTGGCCACTGGCTTCAGAATCTCGAACGCCTTGCCGGCGTAGATCGGCCGGCGGATACGCAGCTCGCCGTCGGCCAGGGCCATCTCGGTGGCGTCCATGATCACGGACGCCTGGAAGCGGGCGGCCAGGCCGGGCAGGACATCCTTGCCCATGGCGGTGGCGCTGGCCAGGACGTACTCCGGAGAGACGCCCTGGACGAAGGAGGCCAGCACGTCCACGACGGCGTCCCGCGACTGGACGGCGGGAACCAGGATGACCTTGTGCAGGTGGTTCGGCCCGCACTTGGCGGCCCGTTCCTCCGCGTCGCCTTCGCCGAAGACGACGGCGTGCACTTCCGCGCCGGTCTGGTCGGCCAGGGAGCGGGCGGCGGACAGCGCCTCCAGGGATCCTTTCTTGACCCGGCCGTTTCTATTTTCGAGGAATACCAGGAATCCTTTGGCCATTGCTCGTCTCCCTTGTCAGAGTACCTTGGCTTCGCTGTGGAGGAGTTCCACCAGCTGGTGCACCTGCTGTTCCGGTTCCCCCTCCATGAGGCGCCCGGCGGGCCGGGAGGGAGGCAGCTCCAGCTTCAGGACCTCCCAGCTGGCCCGCGCGAGGGGGGCCAGCCCGAGGTCCGCGAGCTTCTTCGCCTCGACGGTTTTCTTCTTGGCGGCCATGATCCCCTTGAGGGACGCGTACCGCGGCGTGTTCAGGCCCTTCTGCGCCGTGACCACGGCCGGCAGCTTCGCCCCGACGATCTCCTCGCCGCCCTCGATCTCGCGGATGGCGGTCAGCTGGTCGCCCGCAAGCTCCAGCTTGGTCACTACGGACGCCAGCGGCCACTGCAGGATCTCGGCCACCAGCGCGGGCATCTGCTGGTAGTCCTGCCCGACGCCCTGCTTGCCGAAGAGCGCCAGCTGCAGGCCTTCCTTGCGGATCACCTCGGCCAGCACCCGGGCGACGTCGAACGGTTCCTGGGGGTTGACCGCGGGATCGTTGACCTGGATCGCCCGGTCGGCGCCCATGGCCAGGCCGTTGCGCAGGATCTTGACCGCCTCGTCGTCGCCGACGGAGATCAGGACCACCTCGCCCTGCCCCAGCTTTTCCTTGATCTGCAGGGCCTCCTCGATGGCGAACTCGTCGTACGGGCTGATGATGTAGGAAACGCCTTCGAGGGCCAGGCGCTTCTCATCGGCCGCGATCTTGATCCGGGTTTCGGTGTCCGGGACGATCTTCACGCACACGCCGATCTTCATGGGACCTCCAATGCCTGAGAGCGATCAGCCCTCGAATCTCTTGAACAGGAGCACCGCGTTGGTGCCGCCGAACCCGAAGGAGTTGGACAGGGCGTAGCGGACCGGGATCCGCTTCGCCGTGTTCGGGGTGTAATTCAGGTCGCACTCCGGGTCCGGAGTCTCGTAATTGATGGTGGGCGGGATCACCTGGTGGTGCAGCGACAGCGCCGAGATGGCCGCCTCCAGCCCGCCGGCCGCGCCCAGCAGGTGGCCGGTCATGGACTTGGTGGAGCTGATGTGGAGCTTGTAGGCGTGCTCGCCGAACAGCCGCTTGATCGCGATGGTCTCCAGCTTGTCGTTGAACGCCGTGGAGGTGCCGTGGGCGTTGATGTAGTCCACGTCCTCCGGGCGGATGCCGCCGTCACGGATGGCCAGGTTCATGGCGCGGTAGGCGCCGTCGCCGTCGGGCGGCGGGGCGGTGATGTGGTAGGCGTCGCCGGTCGAGCCGTACCCGACCACCTCGCAGAAGATCGTCGCGCCGCGCCGCTTGGCGTGTTCGTATTCCTCGAGGATCAGCACGCCGGCGCCCTCGCCGATGACGAAGCCGTCCCGGTGGAGGTCGAACGGCCGGCTGGCCGCCTTCGGATTGTCATTGCGGGTGGACAGGGCCTTCATGGAAGCGAAGCCCGCCACCCCCATGGGGGTGATGGCCGCCTCGGATCCGCCGCAGATCATGACGTCGGCGTCGCCGCGCTCGATGATCCGCGAGGAATCCCCGATGGAATGGGAGGCCGTGGAGCAGGCCGTGCAGGACGCCTGGTTGGGCCCCTTGGCCCCGTGCTTGATGGACACCAGGCCGGAAGCCAGGTTGACGATGGAGGCCGGGATGAAGTAGGGCGACACTTTGCGGGGGCCGCCGGTCATCAGTTTGGAGTGCTCCGACTCGATGGTGGAAAATCCGCCGATGCCCGATCCGATGTACACGCCCACCCGCTCCAGGTCCAGACCGGGCGTGCCGGGCAGGCCCGCCATCTTGACGGCGAACTCCGACGCGGCCAGGGCGAAGTGGATGAAGCGGTCGTACTTGCGGACCTCTTTCTTCTCGATGAAATCCTCGGGATTGAAATCCTTCACCTCGGCGGCGAACGTGACGGGATAGTCCTTGGCGTCGAACAGCGTGATGGGGGCCCCGCCGCTCTCGCCGGCCAGCAGGTTCTGCCAGGCCTTCTCGGTCCCCGTGCCCACCGCGGAGACAATACCGATGCCCGTGACGACAACTCTTCTCTTCAAGGGTGACTCCTCTTGCAGATAGGAAAACGGGAGGGAAGCGGGCCTCCCTCCCGTCCACAGGGGAATTTAGTTCTCGCCGGCCTTTTCCTTGATGTAGTTGATGGCGTCCTGGACGCACTGGATCTTCTCGGCGTCCTCGTCCGGGATCTCGATGCCGAACCCGTCTTCAAAGGCCATCACCAGCTCGACCGTGTCCAGGGAATCCGCGCCCAGGTCGTCGATGAAGGAAGCTTCCGGCGTGACGTCGGCTTCGTTGACGCCCAACCGTTCCACGATGATCTCTTTCACCTTTTCTTCGATACTGGCCATGATCTCCTCCAGTGGAAAAATTTGATAAGGGCTATTTCATTTCCGAGTTACATGTACATTCCGCCGTTGACGCCCAGCACCTGGCCGGTGATGTAGGCCGCGTGGTCCGACGCCAGGAACAGGGCCGCCTGGGCGACGTCCTCCGACTGGCCCGCCCGCGCCAGGGGGATCATTTTCAGGAACTCCTCCTTGGCCTTCTCCGGCAGGTTGCGGGTCATGTCGGTCTCGATGTACCCCGGGGCCACCGCGTTGACGGTGATGGAGCGGGAGGCCAGCTCCCGGGCCGCCGACTTGGTCAGGCCGATGACGCCCGCCTTGGAGGCGCAGTAGTTGGCCTGGCCGGCGTTACCCATCATGCCCACCACCGAGGCGAGGTTGATGATCCGTCCGCTCCGCTGCCGCAGCATCACCGGTGCCGCAGCCTGGATGCAAAGGAAGGTCCCCTTCAGGTTCACGTCCAGCACCCGGTCCCACTGCTCCTCCTTCATCCGGAGCAACAGGGTGTCCTGGGTGATCCCGGCGTTGTTCACCAGCACGTCCAGGCGTCCGAAGTCCTTGACGATCTTCTCAAAGGTTGCGCTCACCGACGCCGCGTCGGCCACGTTGATGCCGTAGAAGCGCAGCTCGTTCTCCGGGCGGCCCAGCCCGCGGACGAACGCCTCGCCGGTCTCGGCATTGAGGTCGAGGACGGCCACGGCATAGCCCGCGCTCAGGAAGGCCTGGACGCAGCAGGCGCCGATCCCGCGGGCACCCCCGGTGATGACAGCCAACTTCTTTTCCATCCATGCCTCCTTGTTCAGACGGCCTTGAATGCCTGGGCCGCTTCCGTGATCTCTTCAAGCTTCTCCACCGCAAAGACGCGCGCCTCGGGCGAGACCTTCCGGACCATCCCGGACAAGACCCGCTTGGGGCCGATCTCCAGGAACGTGTCGACGCCGCACGCGACCAGCCTCTCCACCGACTGCTGCCACAGGACCGAGCCGGTCACCTGGCGGACGAGGCCGTCGCGCGCTTCCTCGCCCTTGGTGATGAGCTGCGCATCCACGTTGTTGACCAGCGGCACGTTCAGATCGTGGAAGGTCAGCTCGAGCAGGTCCTTCTTGAGCTTCTCCTGCGCCGGGCGCATCAGCTCGCAGTGGAACGGGGCGCTGACCGGCAGGCGTACCGCCCGCCGGAACCCCATCTTCTTGGCCTGGGCGATGGCCTTCTCCACCACCTCGGCGTGGCCGGCGATGACGATCTGCCCCGGGCAGTTGATGTTGGCCGCCGACAGGACCAGCCCGTCCCGGACCGCGTCGCAGATCTCGGTGACCGCCTCAAGGTTGGCTTCCAGGATGGCCGCCATGGCGCCCACGCCGACGGGGACGGCCTCCTGCATGTAGCGGCCGCGAAGGCGGACCGCCTGCACCGCGTCCTCGAAGGACAGGGCGCCGGCCGCCACCAGGGCGGAGTATTCGCCGAGGCTGTGCCCGGCCACGTAGTCGGGCTGGAAGCCGTTTTTCTGGAAAGCCTTGAGCACCGCCACGCTCACCGTCAGGATGGCCGGCTGGGTGTTTTCGGTCAGCTTGAGGTCGTCTTCGGAGCCCGAGAAGCACATCGCGGACAGGGGGAAGCCGAGCACTTCGTCCGCTTTCTTGAAGATCCGGGCCGACTCCGGGAAATGGTCATGGACTTCCTGGCCCATGCCGGAATACTGGGAGGCCTGGCCGGGGAAAATGAATGCGATCTTGCCCATCGGTACCCGACTCCAATCAGTGTTTCTGGGAGACCAGTTCCTTGATCAACTCCGTCGCGATGACGTTGCGTTGGATCTGGTTGGTCCCCTCGTAGATCTGCGTGATCTTGGCGTCCCGGAACATCTTCTCGACCGGGTAATCCTTCATGTAGCCGTAGCCGCCCAGGATCTGGATGGCGTCGGTGGTCACTTTCATGGCCACGTCGGACGCCAGCACCTTGCACATGGACGAGACTTTTGACAGGTTCTTGCCGCCGCCGTTGTCGATCATCTGGGCGGTGGTGTAGATCAGGGTCCGGCAGGCCTCGATGGAGGTGGCCATGTCGGCCAGCATGTGAGAAACGGCCTGGAAGGAGCTGATCGGCTTGTCGAACTGCTTGCGCGTGTGGGCGTAATTCAGGGCGTACTCGAAGGCGCCCTCTGCGATCCCGAGGGCCTGGGCGGCCACGCCGGGACGGGTGTAATCGAACGTGCGCATGGCGGCGACGAAGCCGAGGCCTTCGCGGGAGAGCACGTTCTCCTTCGGCACCTTGCACTCGTCCAGGACCACTTCGGTGGTGGAGGAGGCGCGGATGCCGAGCTTCTTCTCCTTCTTGCCGAAGGACAGGCCGGGAAAGCCCTTCTCGACGATGAAGGCCGTGGCGCCCCGGGGGCCCTTGTTCTTGTCGGTCAGGGCCACGACGGTGTAGACGTCGGCCACGGAGCCGTTGGTGATCCACTGCTTGGTGCCGGTCAGGTAATAGAAGTCGCCTTCGCGGCGGGCGGTGGTCCGCATGCCGCCGACGTCGGAGCCCGCGCCGCTCTCGGTGACGCAGAAGGCGGCCAGTTTCTCGCCGCTGGCGATGGCCGGCAGGTACTTCTTCTTCTGCTCCTCGCTGCCCATGAGCAGCAGGGGATACGAACCGAGGCCGCAAGCGGCATAGCTGACGGCGACCCCGCCGCAGACCTTGCTCAGCTCTTCGGTGACCAGGCAGAGCTCGAAGACGCCCTTGCCGAAGCCGCCGTACTCCTCCGGGATGTACACGCCGAAGAGCCCGGCGTCGGCCAGGACCTTCATGACTTCCCAGGGAAACTCCTCGGTCTCATCCAGCCGGGCGCGCACCGGCAGGACCACTTCCTGCGCGATCTTGCGGGCCAGGTCCCGGATTTCCTTCTGTTCCTCGGTCAGAAAAACATCCCACATACGTTATACCTCTTCTGTTTGCCGCGGGCGCTGCGCCATGAACTTCGCAACCTCCTCCTCGATCCGGCTGGGGATGTGGTTCAGGTGCAGTTCCCGCACGAAACGGATGGCGTTCTTGATGGCGTTGGCGTTGGAGCGGCCGTGCCCGATGATCATCGGGTAGCGGCAGCCCAGCAGGGGCGCGCCGCCGTACTCCGAGTAATCGAGTTTCTTCTTCAGGTTCCGGAAGGCCGATTTCGTCAGCATCGCGCCCATCTGGGTCTTGAGGTTGCGCGACAGCTCCTGCTTGAGCAGGTGCATGATGGCGGCGATCAGGCCCTCGCTGATCTTCAGGGCGACGTTGCCCACGAACCCGTCGCAGACCACCACGTCGACGTTGCCCGTGTAGACGTCCCGCCCCTCGACGTTGCCGACGAAGTTGAGGTGGGCGCGCTTCAGGGCCTGGTGGACCTCCTTGGTCAGGTCGTTGCCCTTGATCTCCTCCTCGCCGATGGACAGCAGCGCCACGCGGGGGTTGGAGATGCCGAAGACCAGCTGGGAGTAAATCCAACCCATGATGGCGAACTGCTCCAGGTGGACCGGCTTGCAGTCCACGTTGGCGCCGACGTCGAGGACGATGGTGGTCCCCTTGATCGTGGGGACGACGGTGGCCAGGGTCGGCCGGTCCACCCCTTCGCAGGCGCCGAGGACCAGCTTGGACAGGGCCATGCCGGCCCCGGTGTTGCCGGCGGTGATGAAGCCGTCCGCCTGCCCGTCCTTGACCAGGTTCATCGCGACGCGCATGGAAGCGCGCTTCTTTTTGCGGATGGCGTTGACCGGGTGCTCGGTCATCCCGATGAATTCGTCGGTGTGGACGACCTCGAGGGGCAACCCCTGGATGTTCGCGTTCCGCAGGTGTTCGCAGAGGACGTTCTCGTCCCCGACGAGGTACGCCTTGTCGATGGGGTACTGCCGGAGGGCCTGGATGACGCCCAGGACCTCCGGGAGCGGATGGTCATCGCTGCCCATCGCGTCCACGGCCACTCGGAATTGCTCGCGGCCCGCCATATGCCCTCGGGTGCCCCTACTCTTCCTTCTTGATCTCGACCACCTGGCGCCCGCGGTAGTAGCCGCAGTGCGGGCAGGCCCGGTGGGGGAGCTTCATCTCGCGGCAGTTCGGGCAGACCGACAGGCTCTTGGTCTTCAGGGCGTCGTGGGCCCGCCGCAGGTGGGTGCGGGAATGGGAGTGTCTTCGCTTCGGATGAGCCATGATATTCTCCTTCGGATTATTTTTTGATTCGTTTCTGCATCTCGCGCAGCAGCATCCAGCGGGGGTCCCCCTCCTTGACCTGGCAGCGGCAGTCGCCCCGGTTCAGGTTGCCGCCGCAGCCGGGGCAGAGCCCCTGGCACTCGGCCTGGCAGAGGATTTTGGCGGGCAGGTTCAGGATGATCTGCTCGTTGAGGATGTCCGCGAGGGGGATCCGGGGATCGCTGTAGAAATTCTCGTCGAGGCTCTCCGGCTTGACCTCCTCCTCGCGGCCGCCGGTCATCTGGCGGGCCGGGATGAGGTACATGTCGAAGGGCTGGCGGATGTCCAGATCGAACGGTTCCAGGCACCGGTCGCAGAACACGTGGACCTGCCCCTGGATCACTCCCTTGATGGCCACTTCCTCCCGGGCGTTCTTGGTGACGTCCGCCGTCAGGGTCCAGGTGTCGCCCAGGGAAAAACCTTTGTAATCAAACGGGATATCGCTGCCCGCGTAGACACGCTCGATGTGCGTGGTCTGGATTTCAAGTTTGGAGATGTCAAGAAACATGAGCGAACCCGTCGGAATTTCTCGTGTATTATAGTGATCGATCAATACCTGTCAAGCGCAATATGGCCCGTCCGGCGGGCATCAGGACACGGGCGTCCCCTTCTGGACACGCGTCCGCAGAGACTCGATCTGCTGGGTGATGGCGTTCTCGTAGGGGGTGTAGTACTGCTGGTTGGAGCGCTTCTTTTCCTCAATCCGGGTCCGGGTGCTCTGGAGCAGGTTCAGGGCGTCCTGGTACTGGCCCTTTTCCTCCAGGCACAGGGCCCGGGTGTAAGCGAGCGCTTCGGTGGAAAAGGCAGAATTTTCCGCCTTTTCAAGCTGATCCAGAGTGCGGAGGGCGTCGTCGTACTTGCCGCCGGCCCGGTACGTTTCGGCCAGGGCCATCTGCACCACCTGCAGCTGGAGCTTGTCGTCCACTTCCGGCAGGAGCTGGACCAGGGCCGCCTCGGCCTCCTTCACCCGGCCGAGCTCCCGCAGGCAGGCGGCTTTGTAATAGGTGGCCAGCAGCCCATCGGCGGACTTTCCCTCGCTCGCCTCGATCTCCTGGAACGACTTGAGGGCGGCGGTGAACTTGGCCTGGTCCGTGGGGAACACGTTGTCCTTCGGTGCTTTCGCGGAGGCGTCCACCGTACCGTCATAGATCTCGAGCGCCTTCTGCATCGCCAGGGAGCGGGTGCTCTGGGAGCGGCTGTACCACGTGCTGCCGATATAGTAGAGCACCACGGCGCCGAGGACGATGCCGACCGCGGTCAGCGCCGTGCGGCGGTTGTCCATCATCCAGGTCCACACGCCCACCAGTGTTTCGGTGATGGGGTCTTTCTTCTTGATTTCCTTGCGAGTCAGCCGCCTGCCCACTGTGCACCACCTTTCGAGGATTATCCGTCAAGTTTGATCGCGCCTGGAGGGATTTGAACCCCCGACACCCGGATTAGGAATCCGGTGCTCTATCCTCCTGAGCTACAGGCGCAGACACCGTATCCGAAAGAACGGACAAGAACGTGCTTAATAGCACCTTTTCCCCTCCTTGTCAACCAAAGACTCGGCCGCGGCGCGGCCCGTCCGGGACGCGGTTATTGCTGGTATTTCAGGATGGAAAACACGTCGTGGCCCGGCAGGGCCTGCCGGCCGTTGAGGAACTCCAGCTCCACGACGAAACCTACCCCGGCCACCCGCCCCCCCTGGGCCTCGATCATCTCGGCGACGGCCCGGGCCGTGCCGCCGGTGGCGATCAAGTCGTCGATGAGCAGGATGTTGTCGCCGGGACGCACCGCGTCCTCGTGCATCTCGAGGGTGTCGGTGCCGTATTCCAGCTGGTAGGAGCGGGACACGGTGCGGAATGGCAGCTTGCGCGGTTTGCGCACCGGGATGAAGCCGACGCCGAGGCTGTAGGCCACGGCCGCGGCGAAGATGAATCCGCGGGCCTCGATACCGATGACGGCGTCCACCTTCCGGTCCTGGTATTGCTGCCGGAAGATATCGATCGTGCGGGCGAATGCCTTCGGGTCCCTGAGCAGCGTGGTAATGTCGTAGAACAGGATGCCGGGCTTGGGGAAGTCGGGGATCTCGCGGATGACCTTTTTCAGCTCTTCCATGCTTACACCTCGATTCGAAAATCCGTTGGCAGACGGTCCACGATCACGCCTTCCCGCAGCACCCCGGACACGCGGGCGTGGGCCGGTCCCTGCCGGAGGCAGTCCTCCAGCAGGCGGAGGACGTCCTCCGGACCCGCGGCGACGACCTCCACGCAGCCGTCGGCGGTGTTCCGGACGTAGCCGGACACCCCCAACCGGGCGGCGGAGCGATAAACGAAGTAGCGGAAACCCACCCCTTGGACGAGGCCCTGAACGAGGAAGCGCGTGGCGTGCATAGACAAAAAAAAATGGTCGGGGCGAGAGGATTTGAACCTCCGACTTCACGGTCCCGAACCGTGCGCTCTAGCCAGACTGAGCCACGCCCCGACACGAAATTGCCAAAAAACAAGAATGCGTATTAAAGCACCGCCCTCCCCGGGTGTCAAGTCAAATTCTCGGTTTCTTGCGCCGACCGTTTCCGGCGCGTGCGGTGGACCCAGACATAGACGGCCACGACAATCAGGCAGAAGACGGCCAGGGCCACGGCCACCTCGCGGTAGTACCGGTGGAGCAGCGCCTCCTCGCGCCCGACGTAGTAGCCGAGCACCGTCAGGATGGTGCACCAGATGGCCGATCCGAAGGCGGTGTAGAAGATGAAGTGGGCCAGGTTCATCCGGGCCACCCCGGCGGGGAAGGAGATGAAATGGCGCACTCCCAGCAGGAGCCGCCCTACGAAAGTGCTGACCTCGCCGTGGTCGATGAAGAACTTCTCCGTCTTGAGGTACCGCCGCTCGTTGAGCCCCACGTACCGGCCGTACCGGATGAGGAAGTCGCGCCCGAACCGGTGACCCAGCCAGTAGTTGAACAGCGCCCCGAGAACGCTGCCGGCGACGCCGCAAAGGATCACCAGGACCATGTTCATGCGGCCCTGGTGGACCAGATAGCCGGCCGGCGGCAGCACCAGCTCCGAGGGGAGCGGGATGAAGGAGCTCTCCATGGCCATGAGGACGATCAGGCCGGGATAGCCGAAGCGGGCGATCGCCGACACCAGCCAATGCAGGATTTCCGAGATCATTCCGTTTCCTCCGGCCAGCCCTCCCGGCCGACGAGCTTCACGAAGATGCAGCCGCCGTGCTCCTCCCTCCGGAAAGAGTCTCCGTGGCGGGTCTCCCGCCGGAGCATCTGGAAGGTCCGGTCCCCGACCGGGACCACCAGGCTGCCGCCGTCCTTGAGCTGGCGGCGGAGCGACTCCGGCACGGCGGGGGCGCCGGCGGTGACGATGATCCCGTCGTAGGGCGCGAATTCGGTCCAGCCGACCGTGCCGTCCCCCACCCGGGTCCGGATGTTGCCGTAGCCGAGCTCCCGGAAGATCTCCTCGGCCCGGCGCGCCAGCTCGGGGATCCGCTCGATGGTGTACACCGTCCGGCAGAGGCGCGAGAGCACCGCGGCCTGGTAGCCGCTGCCGGTGCCGATTTCCAGGATGGTCTGGTCGGGGGCGGGGCGCAGCAATTCGGTCATCACCGCCACCATGTATGGCTGGCTGATGGTCTGGCCCAGGCCGATGGGCAGGGCGCAGTTGTCGTAGGCCTGGTGCCGTGCTTCGGGGGGCATGAACCGGTGCCGCGGCACTTCCAGGAGGGCCTGGCGCACGGCGGGCAGGGTGACGGCCCCTTCGCCCTCCAGCAGGTTCACCAGCTCGAGCCGGCGCTGCAGGAGCGCCCGTTCATCGGGCGTCATAGAGGCCCCGCAAGGTCTCGATGAAATCGTAGGAAGTCGTGTCGCGGTGGAGCGGCGTGATGGAGACCCACCCGTGGGTCACCGCCCAGAAGTCGGTGTCGTCCGCGTTGTCCCACGAACTCTCGTCCTCGCCGATCCAGTAGTACTTCTTGCCCCGGGGATCGTTGTTCTCGAAAAGGGAGCTGCGGGCGAACTTCCGGCTCAGGCGGGTGATGCGGGTGCCCTTCGGCGGGCCGGCCGGGAAGTTGACGTTCAGGAAGATGCCCAGCGGGAGCGGGTTTTCCAGGCAGCGCCGGCAGATCTCCGCCGTCCGGTCGGCCCAGAAGGCGAAATCCATCTCCGCGTCGAATTTCAGGGAGAAGGCCGCGGCGGGGATGCCGTACATGGAGCCCTCGCGGGCGCCGGCGACCGTGCCGGAGTAGTTGACGTCGTCGCCGAGATTGGAGCCGGCGTTGATCCCGGACACCACCAGGGTCGGGGGCCGGTCCAGGAGCTTGTTCATGGCCGCCAGGATGCAATCGGCGGGCGTCCCATCCACGCTGTACCAGCCGGCGGCGGTCTCCTGGATCCGCAGGGGCGTCTGGAGGGTCAGGCCGTGGCTGACGGCGCTCTTCTCCGAGGCCGGCGCCACGACCGTGACCCGGCCCAGGGCGGACAGGGCGCGGGCGGCCTCCCGGATGCCGGGCGCGCGGATCCCGTCGTCGTTGGTGAGCAGGATGTGAGTTTCGGCGGTCATGGGATTGCTGATCATGGGATGGCAAACATGGGGGAGATAAAAAAAATGGTCGGGACGAGAGGATTTGAACCTCCGACCACACGCACCCCAAGCGTGTGCGCTACCAGGCTGCGCTACGTCCCGACACTGGAAATCCAAATAACCCGGCCAAAAGAGGAGCCATTACAGCACGAATCGGAATGCGCGTCAAGGAGAATTGCGAATTGCCAATTGCGGATTTGGGGGCTCGGGGCTCGGGGTTCGGGACTCGGGGCTCAGGACTCGGGGCTCGAGCCTGAAATTCACTGCTCTGGATTTCCTGCTTTCGTGTGGTTCGAGTGGTTCGTGGTCCTGACTCCGGATTGTCAGGAGCCGGGCTTCTTCTCCAGCTGCTCCAGGATCTGCTGCAGCTCGGCCCGGATCTCCCCCACGATCCGGGTGTCCGGGAACAGGGTCACCCCCATCGCGACCGGACCCTGGTGCCCCGCTTGCGATCCCAGGCCGGCCGGACCGGTCGGGCCGGAAGCTGGAGGGGGCGGCGCCGCCTTGGGGGCGGGCGCGGGCCTGGCCGGTTCGGGGGGACGGGCGAGCCCCTCGCGGATCTTCTTCCGGGCGCCGCTGATGGTGAACCCCTCCTCGTAGAGGAGCCGGCGGATGGTCAGGATCAGGTCGATGTCCTTGGGGCGGTACACCCGCTGGCCAGCGCTGTTTTTGACCGGCTTCAGGCTGGGGAACTCGGTTTCCCAATATCGCAGCACGTGGGGCGGGATATCGGCGATCTCGCAGACCTCGCCGATCTTGTAGAAGAGCTTCTTGGGATAGGAATCCTGCCACTCCTTCCCGGCCGTGTCGCGGGGGCGGGCGGAAAGGTGCGGTTTGCGGTTATTCTCCATCGCCCTCTCCCCCCCAGCCCTTGCGGGAGACGTGGAATACGACCGACTGCCGCGGGGCCACCGCCACCGGCTGGCCGGTCCGGGGATGCTTGCCGCTCTTGCCCTTCCGACGCACCACCTGGAATACCCCAAATCCCTGGAGCTTGACCTTCTGCCCCTGGACCAGGGCCTCCTTGATGAGCTGGAAGACGGTGTTCACCACGGTCTCGGCTTCCTGGCGGGTGAGGCCGCCGTGCGCCTCGTAGACCCTGTCTTCGATTCCGGATCTTTTCATAAAATTATCCAGATATCATGAGGGTTTATAAGAAGTTTCCTCAATTCAGGATGATAGAAGAGGTTTTAACTTTTGTCAAGCTTCACTGCAGCCCTGGTGGTAGATGGAAGTCGGGAGACGGGAGATGGGAGATGGGAGATGGGAGACAATAGACCGGTCACCGGTCACCGGTCCCCGGTCATCGGTCCCCGGTCATCTCCCGGAGCCGGCACGCTGGCGCAGCAAGATCGGGTTGGCGTAGAACTCGAACGCCTCGCGGAGCTGGTTCACCACGAACCGCTCCTCGGAGAAATGGAGCTTCCCCTTCTTGACGAACAGGAGGAACGTGGGCGGGGCCACCTTGATCTGGGTCAGGTACTTCACCCCGAGGTTGACCTGGGACAGGCCGCCGACCTGCCGCCGGGCCAGCATGTCATGGAAGAACTGGTTGAGCCGGCCGGTGCCGATCCGCATGTAGCGGTGCTCGTGGGCCTTGCGGAGCAGCGGGAAGAGCTTCTGCACCCCCTTGCCGGTCTTGGCCGAGAAGAACGCTACCGGGGCGTAGTCGAGGAACCGCACCTTGCGGGCCAGCTCCGAACGGATCTCCTCGGCGGTCCGTCCGGCGGACTTCAGGAGGTCCGCCTTGTTCACCCCCAGGATGAGCGCGGTCCCGGTCTCCAGCGCGTAGCCGGCGATGGCCGCGTCCAGGTGGGTGACGCCCTCCACCGGATCCAGCAGCAGGATCGCGATGTCGGCCTGCTCCATGTGCTTGCGGGCCAGCACCACGCTCAGCTTCTCGGCCATCAGGTGGGTCTTGCCCTTGCGGCGGATGCCGGCGGTGTCCACCAGCCGGTACCGGACGCCGTCCACGTCCAGGGTCGTGTCCACGGCGTCCCGTGTGGTGCCGGGGATCTCGCTGACGATGACGCGCTCGGCCCCCACCAGGGCGTTGACCAGCGAGGATTTCCCCACGTTGGGCCGGCCGATGACCGCCACGCGGATCTCCTCCGCGGCGGGAGCTTCCGCCTCGATGGCGGCCGGGAAATCACGGGTGAGATCCTCCAGCATCTCCCCCAGGCCCTGCTGGTGCTCCGCGGAGACGGGATAGACGTGCTCGGCCCCCAGCTCGTAGAAAGAGAACGCATTCCCCTCCAGCTTGGGGGTGTCCACCTTGTTGGCCAGAACCAGGAAGCGCTTGCCCGACTTCTGGAGCAGGCGGTGGATCTCGGCATCCAGGGGATGAAAACCTTCCCGGCTGTCCACGATGAAGAGCACCGTCTCCGCCTCGGCGATGGCCACGGAGGCCTGCTTCAGGATTTCCTTCGGGATCTGCTCCTCGTCGTCGGGGAGCAACCCGCCGGTGTCCACCAGGACGAAACGCCGGCCCTGCCATTCCACGTCGTGGTAAATCCGGTCGCGCGTGATGCCCGGCTCGTCGCCGACGATGGCGCGCCGGCGCCCGACGATCGTGTTGAACAGGGTGGATTTGCCGACGTTGGGGCGGCCGACGATGGCGACGATGGGCAGGAAGGTTTCATTTTTCATGGCGGTTATTGAATTCCAGTGGAGGATTGGGCGGTGCGTCACCGCCGGGCGTCTATCTGCTCCATTCCCTTGGCCGCCCCGTCCATGGCCTTGCGAGTCAGGTCCTGGGCTTGATCCAGGGCGTCCCGGGCCTCGGGCTCCGGCTTCCAGATGTTCAGCAGCGAGTCCATCTGGGCCAGGTAGGCGGCACCCTTCTTCTTCAGCTTGGAGAGCGTCGAGTACATCGTCGGTCCCTTGTTCCAGGCGAACCCGTCATCGATCATGTACAGGAGCTGGCGGAGCACTTTGTGGTACTCCTGCAGCATTCGGACATCGGAGTCCTCGGCCAGGTCACCCAACCACTTGTCCTTCTTCAGGTACTCCCCCCACTTGGCCTTGACGGCGTCCCGGTGGTGGTATTCCAGCACCGTGAGCCGGCGCTCCATCACCCGGAAGAGGACGTTGGCCCGGGCCTCCAGCCCCTCCGCCTCCCGGAAGACGGTGTCCTCGTGCTCCAGCAGGTAGTCGTCCCCCCGCCCCTGGGCCGCCACCAGCGCCCCGGCGGCGAAGCAGAGGATGAGGCAAAGCCGGCGCCTCATGCTCCCTCCTGGTCCAGGTGATTGATGAAGTTGAAGAGCTGGCGGCGCCCGTAGGTCAGCTTGCGCAGCGGCGGGTCGAGTTTCTCCCGCCACGCCAGGGGCAGCGCCCGCTGCATCCCGGTCAGCAGGCTGATCTGCTCGCGGAGTGAGATTTCGAATTTCCGGAGCTGCTTGTTGTTGCGCAGCTTGTCGTTCCCGGTGCAAGTCCGGATGTCCTCCAGCACGTAATCCATCACGGCCTCGAGATCGGCCGCGGTCGCGGCCATCTTCTGGTAGTTCAGCATCTGGATCTCGTGCTGCAGCTGGTCGCCGTAACGGTCGAGGACCCCGTCGAAGATCTTGATCCGGGCCACGACGGACGATTGCCGCAGCTTGTTGACCTCATCGTAGGTCAGGATGCGGAAGTCGTAATCCCGTCCGCAGGCGGCGGCCGTCATCGCCAGCACCAGCAACAGCCATCCGAAGCGGCGCTTCATGATTACATCCGTTCCGGCAGTGGAATCCCCAGAATGTCCATTCCCTTGCGGATTCCCTGGAAATAGATGTCTACCACCGCCAGCAGGAGCAGCCGGCGCGAGACATCTTCTTCTCCGATGATGCGATGCTTGTTGTAAAAGTTTGAAAATCTCTGCGTCAATCCATAGAGATACCGGGCAAAGGTGGAGATCTCCTGGCTGACGAGGCTCACCCGGGCGACATCCCGCATCTTGAGCACCTGCGAGAGCAGCTCCCAGACGTCCCCGGGGATCTCCTGGGGCGGCGCCTCGAGGAGCGCCGCCCAGGGCGCGGCCGCTTCTCCCTCCCCGCCGCCGTAAACCTGGCGGTATTTCTGCAGGATGTTCCGGGCCCGCACGGCGGAGTACTGCAGGTACGGCCCGGTCTCGCCGTCGAAATTGAGGCAATCTTCGAAATCAAAGACGATCAGGGCGTTGCGCGAGAACTTGAGCATGAAATAGCGGATCGCGCCCACGGCGATCTGACGGGCGATCCGATCCATGGCCGCGGTCTCCAGGTCCGGGTTGCGCTTCGCCACTTCAGCCCGCGCATCCTTCTGGAGCCGGTCCAGCAGGTCGTCGGCCTTCACCCCCAACCCGCGCCGGCCGCTCACTTCCACGTGGGCGCGCTGTTTCTCCTCGTCGGAAAGCCCGAAGCCCAGCTCCAGCGCGCAGCGGGGAGAGAGTGCGACCATTTCGTACGCGAAGTGGATGCTGCGCGACGCCTCCAGGTCGTGTCCGAGCCGCCGGATGCCCTCGAAGACCACGTTCTGGGTGTAGGCCTGGCGGGCGTCGATGACGTTGAAGACCCACTGGCCGCTGCCGAAGCCGGGGGCCGGCCGGCCGGCGGGCGCGGGCTCGGACGCCGTGCACCACACGACGTGCCCGTCGGGGTACTCGCGGAAGGGGTGGTAGAAGAAATCCCGCCCGAGCTTCCCCAGCTTCCAGAGCTGGTAGGCGATGTCCTTGCCGGTGTAGGTGACGGTGCCGTTGGAACGGACGATGATCTTCACGTCCTCCTGGCCGTCCTTTTCGTACTTCATCACCCAGCAGCCGCGGTTCGGCCCGTCATCCTCGAATGTCACCGCGCCGCGGGCCTTGAGCAGCTCGAAGGCGGAATTCCAGAAATGCAGGTGGAGGATGTCGCTTTCCCGCGGCAGCACGTCGTAGCGGACGTCCAGGCGCTCCATGGTGTCGAGGTGGCATCCGACGATGCGCGTGGCGACGTGCTCGGCCAGGGCGGCCGCCTCGCCTTCGCCCTCTTCGATCTGCTTGAGCACTTCGAAACGGAGCTTCCGGTTCTCCTCCGACTGCTCGTAGAAGCCCGCCACCCGGGCGTACAGATCCCAGCAGTAGTAATCGAACTTGCCCGGGATTGCCTTCACCTGCTCCAGGCTCATTTTCTCGATGAACAGGAAGCCGACCACGACGTCGGCCACCTGGACGCCGGTATTGTCGATGTAGTTCTGCACCTCGACCTGCTTGCCGTTGGCCTGCATCAGGCGCACCAGCCCGTCGCCGAGGACGGTGTTGCGGAGGTGCCCCACGTGGGCCGCCTTGTTCGGATTGATGTTGGTGTGCTCGACGATGTACTTGTCGCCGTCCGGCTCGAAGGGCATCCAGAGCGGTTCCTGCTTCAGACGGGCGAGGGATCGCTGGAGCACCGCCCAGGTGTCGAGGTACATATTGATATAGCCGCCGCCGGCGATCTCCACTTTGCGGACGTCCCGCGGAAGGGGGAACTTCTCCACGAACTGCGCCGCGATCTGGGCGGGGCCGCGCCGCAGCAGCTTGGCCAGCTCAAACGGGAAGGCGAAAGAGAAGTCGCCGAACTCCGGCCGGGCGGGGTACTGGACATTCACGCGGTACTGGCCTTCGGTGATGCCGAATGCGTCGGCCAGCGTCTGCTGGACCTGCCGGGCGATGGCCTGCTTGAGCTCGTAAATCATTGTCGTCCTTACATCCGGGGACCGGACACGGGAATTTCGAGAACCCGCGGGCGGGGTGCTCGCGTTCCATTGTAATCGGCAAATCGAAAATGGCAATCCCAAAACCGGGGGACCAGACAAGGGAAGCATTCCAATCCATCGGGGTCGGAATCGGAATTGGGATCGGCCTCGACTCGTGAATCGATACCGCTGCCGGCACGATTCCGAGCACGAGTACGAGTACGATTACGATCGACGAGTACGATCGGTCGCCGGTCACCGGTCACCGGTCAATCGTCGAGCACGAGTACAAAGGGAGGTTACAGGCGGCGGGAGATCTTCAGCTTCAGTTCGTCGGTTCCGAATTCCGAGGAGGCCTGCACCAGGATGGCGGCCTGCCCCATGGAAAACTCCGGGATGATGATGTTGAGGGTGTACACGCCGTTCTTGTCGGTGCGACCGGTGTACACCGCGGGCCGGAACGTCATGCCGATGACCTTGATGATCACCTTGGAATCCGGCAACGGCTGGCTGGTGATGGCGTCCTTGGTGTAGACCCGCAGCACCGCGGGCTGGCCGGAGACGATCTCCGTGCCGGCCACCACCTCCACCTTGAGTTTCTTGGGCTTGGCTTCCTTCTGGATGAACTTCTGGAGCAGGGCGTTGAGCGAGACGTCGATCTCCTCCTCGATGGCCTGGACGGACTGCTTGATCTCCTCCTCCATCTCGGCCATGCCGGCCACCTTGACCGCCGCCTCCTTGTCGTCCTTGCGGCTTTCCTTCTCCAGCCGCTCGGCCTCTTCGACCTTCTTGCGGAGCTGTTCCAGCTTGCCCGCCTGGATGATCCGCATGATGGTCTTGTGCTGGTCGTTCATCAAGGACTTGATCTTGCTCTCCTCGTAACCGTCCACCAGGAGGTGGTCATAACTGGTCTTCTTGGACAGCAGGATGGCCCCACCCTTGAACACGTGGGTGATGATCTTCTTGGTGTCGATCCCCATGTCCTCGGTCTGGACATGGTAGGGAACCCCCCCGTACGGCACCTCGGTGTTGTAGCCAGTGATCATTCTCGGCCTTCTCCGGTTCCCCCCTCTTATATACCATTCGAGGGCCTCCCGCAACGTGAAAATTGGGAACCGGGACCTCTCGCCCGCGGCAGGGGAGGGCCCGTCCGCCGGGATCCCCGCCGAGCCGGGATCGCACACCCCGCGGAGGAGAAACCTCTTGACAAATCGGCTGGAATTCTATTTTAATGCCACTTTACAAAGGATTGAGAAATCGAGGGTTTCCAATCCTCTCGAAGCAGCTCCAGCAAAGGTGGATATGAACGAGATCCTGTTTTACGTGCTGGCCGGCTTCGCCGTCCTGTGCGCGCTCGGCGTGATCCTCCAGAAGAAAACGATGTACGCCGCCCTGTCCCTGGCGCTTTGCTTTGGGGCGATCTCGGGCGTCTATTTCCTCCTGGGCGCACCGTTCATCGGCTCGGTCCAGCTGATCGTGTACGCCGGCGCCATCATGGTGCTCTTCGTCATCGTGATCATGCTGCTGGACCCCTTCTCCGAGGTGACGCTCCGCAACGAGAGCCGGCTGTGGGTGTTGGCGGCGGCGCTCCTGGGCGCGGGGCTGTTCGCCATCCTCTGGACCGCGCTCCACGCGTTCCAGCCGGCCGTACCCGCCGCGGCGGCCGCGCCGGATCCGGCGCGCAACACCGAATCCCTGGCCGCGATCCTGTTCCAGAAATACCTGCTGCCCTTCGAGGCCGTCTCCATCCTGATCCTGGTGGCCATCATCGGCGCCGTGATCCTGGCCAAGAAGCGCGCCCGCGGAGGAGCCCGGTCATGAACATCCCCCTGCCGCACATCCTACTCTTCAGCGCCGCCCTGTTCACCATCGGCCTGGTGGGCGTCCTGATCCGCCGCAACCTGATCGTGATGTTCCTCTGCATCGAGCTGATGCTCAACGCCGCCAACCTCGCCCTGATCGGCTTCGCCCGGGCGCTGGCCCAGCTGGACGGCCAGGTGCTGGTGTTTTTCGTGATGGTCCTGGCGGCGGCGGAGGCGGCCGTGGGCCTGGCCCTGGTGATTGCACTTTACCGGAGCCGCCAGACCCTGGACGCCGACCAGGTCAACCTGATGAAGTTCTAGGCGCGAGGTCCGCATGCGAAACCTGCTCCTGGCGATCTGCCTCCTGCCCCTGGCCGGATTCCTGATCAACGGCCTGCTGGGGCGGCGCCTGCCCAAGGCCGCGGCCCACTGGGTGGCCTGCGGCGCCACCGGCCTGTCGTTTGCCCTGGCGCTCGCCGCCTTCTGGCAGTTCGTCCACCAGCCCGCCCGGGTGCTGTCCTTCCACTACTTCACCTGGATCCGGTCCGGCGACTTCGTGGCCGAGTTCGGCTTCCTGGCGGACCCGCTGGCCATGGTCATGCTGCTGGTGGTGACCGGGGTCGGCTTCCTGATCCACGTGTACAGCGTCGGCTACATGGCCCACGAGGGCGGCTACTACCGCTTCTTCGCCTACATGAACCTGTTCATGTTTGCCATGCTGCTGCTGGTGCTGGCGGACAACTACCTCCTCCTGTTCGTCGGCTGGGAGGGCGTGGGACTCTGCTCCTACCTCCTGATCGGCTTCTACTTCGACCGCCCCTCGGCGGCCGACGCCGGCAAGAAGGCTTTCATCGTGAACCGGATCGGCGATTTCGGCTTCGTCGTCGGCATCCTGCTTCTGTTCGCCTCGTTCCACACGGTCAACTTCCAGGCGGTCTTCGCCCAGGTGGCGACCATGCCCGTGGAGAGCGGCCTTGGCCTGCTCACCCTGATCACCCTGCTCTTCTTCGTCGGCGCCACCGGCAAGAGCGCCCAGATCCCGCTCTACGTCTGGCTGCCCGACGCCATGGAGGGCCCCACGCCCGTGTCCGCCCTGATCCACGCCGCTACCATGGTCACCGCCGGCGTGTACATGGTGGTCCGCTCCAACCCGCTGTACGGCCGCGCCCCGGAGACCCTCTTCTGGGTGGGCCTGATCGGCTCGGTCACCGCCTTCTTCGCCGCCACCATCGGCCTCTTCCAGCGGGACATCAAGCGGGTGCTGGCCTACTCCACGGTGAGCCAGCTCGGCTACATGTTCACCGCCCTCGGCGTGGCGGCGTTCTCGGCCGGAATCTTCCACCTGATGACCCACGCCTTCTTCAAGGCCCTCCTGTTCCTCGGCTCGGGCAGCGTCATCCTGGCCCTGCACCACGAGCAGGACATGCAGCGCATGGGCGGGCTGCGCAAGTACATCCCCGTCACCTGCGCCACCATGTGGGTCGGCACCCTGGCCATCTCCGGCGTGCCGTTCCTGTCGGGCTTCTTCTCCAAGGACGAGATCCTCTGGAAGGCGTTCTCCTCGCCGGTCCGCGGCCACCTGCTCTTCTACGGCCTGGCCACAGTCGCCGCGGTCATCACCGCCTTCTACATGTTCCGGCTGATGCTGCTGACCTTCCACGGGGAGAGCCGGGTGGAGCCGGAGAAGCTCCACCACGTCCACGAGTCCCCCAAGACCATGACCGTCGTGCTCTCGATCCTGGCGCTGCTCTCGCTGGTCGGCGGCTACGTCGGCCTGCCGGCCTGGCTGGGACCAAACTGGCTCGAGCACTTCCTCGCGCCGGTCTTCGCCTTCCTGCCGGCTCCCGGCGCCGCCGCGGAGCCCGTCGGGCACGCCCTCGGACAGGAACTGGCCGTCACGGGGGCGTCCATCGTCGCGGCGCTGCTGGGCCTCGGCCTGGCCATGTTCCTCTACTGGCGGCGCGGCGTGACACCCGAGCGGGAGACGGCCCTCGGCGGGCTGTACCGCCTGATCTTCCACAAGTACTACGTCGACGAGATGTACATCGCGGCCGCGGTGCGGCCACTCCACAAGCTGTCCGACGCCTTCCTGTGGCGGATCTTCGACAGCCGCATCATCGACGGGCTGGTCAACGGCTACGGTACGCTGGCCGCCGCGCTCGGCGAGGTGGCCCGACGCCTGCAGAACGGCTTCGCCCGCTCCTACCTGGGCTGGGTGGTGGTGGGCTCCATCTGCGTCGGCCTGTACATCCTGTTGCTGCGGGGCTGAGGGAACCATGGAACACCTGCTCACAAGCATCATCTTCCTGCCGCTCCTGGGTGCCTTCGCCCTGGTCTTCATCCCCCGGGAGAGCACCCGGGCGCTGCGCTACATGGCCCTGGCGGCCGCCCTGGCCGGCCTGGCGGTTTCGCTGGTCCTGCCCTTCTATTTCGATTCCGCCCAACCGGGCTTCCAGTTCACCGAACAGGCCTCCTGGTTCCGCTTCGGCTCCTTCGAGGTGAACTACCACCTCGGCCTGGACGGCATCTCCCTGTTCCTGGTGCTGCTCACCACCTTCATCACCCCGCTGGCCATCCTGGGGTCCTGGTCCATCACCAAGCACGTCCGGGAGTACATGATCTTCATGCTGGTGCTGGAGAGCGGCATCCTGGGGGTCTTCCTCTCCCTCGACCTGGTCCTCTTCTACCTGTTCTGGGAGATCATGCTCGTGCCGATGTACTTCCTCATCGGCGTCTGGGGCAGCCAGAACCGGATCTACGCCGCCGTCAAGTTCTTTCTCTACACCATGGCCGGCTCGCTGCTGATGCTGGTCGGGATCATCGCCCTCTATTTCTGGCACGGTGACGCCACCGGCAGCTACACCTTTTCCTACGTCCAGATCCTGCAGTCCATGGAGAACGGCCAGTTCCTCCTGCCGGCCAACCTGCAGCTGCTGCTCTTCCTGGCCTTCGGTCTGGCCTTCGCCATCAAGGTGCCGCTCTTCCCGTTCCACACGTGGCTGCCCGACGCCCACGTCGAGGCGCCCACCGCCGGCTCGGTGATCCTGGCGGCCGTCCTCCTGAAGATGGGCACCTACGGCCTGCTGCGGTTCTGCCTGCCCCTGTTCCCGGACGCGGCGCTCCAGGCGGCCCCCTACGTGAGCGTGCTGGCGCTGATCGGCATCGTCTACGGCGCCCTGGTCTCGCTGGTCCAGCCGGACCTGAAGAAGCTGGTGGCCTACTCCTCGGTCAGCCACCTGGGCTACGTGGTGCTGGGACTCTTCGCCTTCAACATTTACGGCGCCCACGGCGCCACCTACCAGATGCTGAACCACGGCATCTCCACCGGCGGGCTCTTCCTCCTCGTCGGGATGATCTACGACCGGCGCCACACCCGGCAGATCGCCGAGCTGAAGGGCCTGGCCCACCGGATGCCCGTCTACGCCACGTTCTTCCTGATCGTCACCCTGTCTTCCATCGGCCTGCCAGGCCTGAACGGGTTCGTCGGCGAAGTGCTGGTGCTCCAGGGCGCCTTTTTCGCCAACCGCACCTTCGGCGTGGTGGCCGCGTTGGGGATGATCCTGTCGGCCTGGTACATGCTCTGGATGTACCAGCGGGTCTTCCTGGGCCCCGCCGACGCGGACGCCGCCCACGCCTCGCCGGACCTGGACCGCCGCGAGAAGCTGATCCTGGTTCCGCTGGTTCTGATGATGGTCTGGATGGGCGTCTACTCGCAGTCATTCCTCCGCCCGATGGACGCCAGCCTGGGGAAGGCCCTCGCCCGCGTCCGCCAGGCGCAGCAGCAAGACTTCGAGATCAAGGAAGCCGCCCGGCCGCAGCCGGGAATCCCCGTCGCCGCCGCCCCGACCGGGCCGGCCCAGCCCTAGCGCGCCCCGGAGGTTGCCCGTGAACGAACTCTACTTCCCCGCCATCCTGCCGGAGATCCTGCTCTGCGCGGGCGGCGTCCTGATCATGGTGGTGGAGCCGTTCCTGAAGAAGTCCGGCCGCACGGCGAGCGCCCTGCTGGCCGTGCTGGCCTACGTCGCCGCGGCCCTGGCCGCGGTGGGGCTGATCCAGCCGTCGGCGGGCCTCTCGTTCCACGGCATGGTGACCTCCGACGCCTTCGGCATCTTTTTCCGGCTGGTGTTCTACGGCATCGGCATCCTGATGACCGTCGGCTCCCTGGCCTACCTCCAGCGGGAGAGCTTCCCGGCCGGCGAGTTCTCCGCCCTGATGCTCTTCGCCACGGCCGGCATGGACTTCATGGCGATCGGCACCGACCTGGTGATGACTTTCATCGGGCTGGAGATCCTGTCCATCGCCACGTACGTGCTGGCGGGCTTCCGCCGGCACGACCCGCTCTCCAACGAGTCCGGCCTGAAGTACTTCTTCATGGGCGCCTTCTCGTCGGCCATCCTGCTCTACGGCATCGCCCTGGTCTACGGGGCCGCCGGCAGCACGAACTATGCGCGGATCCTCGCCTTCACCGGCCAGTTCGGCAGCCTGCGCGACCTGCCCCTCATCCTCTTCCTGGGCGTGGCCCTGATCCTGGTGGGCTTCTGCTTCAAGGTGGCCCTGGCCCCCTTCCAGGTCTGGACGCCGGACGTCTACCAGGGCGCCCCGACGCCGGTGGCCACCTTCATGTCGGTAGGCCCCAAGGCCGCCGGCTTCGCCGCACTGATCCGGGTGCTCTTCCACACCATGCCGCCGGACCTCGCGCCCTGGACCCAGCTGCTGCTGGCTTCCTCCATCCTGACCATGCTGATCGGCAACCTCGGCGCGGTGCCCCAGACCAACGTCAAGCGGATGCTGGCCTACTCCTCCATCGCCCACGCCGGCTACATCCTCATCGGCGTCATCGCCGCCAACCAGACCGGCCTGAGCGCCATCCTCTTCTACGCCGTGGCCTACGCCCTGATGAACATCGGGGCCTTCACCGTGGTCGCCATCGTCGGCGGCGCCGGCGACCGGCGGGTCGACCTCGAGGACTTCAAGGGCCTCGGCTTCCGCCAGCCGGTGCTGAGCTTCCCCCTGACCGTCTGCCTGGTCTCCCTGGCCGGCATCCCCGCCACCGCGGGCTTCATCGGCAAGTTCTTCCTCTTCAGCGCCGCCATCCAGAAGCAGTACTTCACCCTGGTCATCCTGGCCGTGCTGGCCAGCCTGGTCAGCGTCTACTACTACCTCCGGGTGGTGGTGTACATGTTCATGAAGGACGAGGATTCCGGCAATCCCGTGGCCGTCGACACCCCGGCCGCCGTGGCGGTCCTGGCCTGCAGCGGGCTGGTCCTCTTCTTCGGGCTGTTCCCCACCGGGCTGCTGCAGCTGGCCCACTCCGCCGTGGCGGTGTTCCTGGGCCGCTGACCCTCCTCAGTCGTTCCGCATCCCGCTCTCCCCGATGGCCTTTTTCCGCCCGGCAGTGTGTTTAATATTTTCCATGCATGTATAATGTTCGAACATAATTTTCTTTACACCCCCGTTCCTGTGTGCGATAATTTGACTGTCCGAGGCAGTTCCATACCGAGCAGGTGAGGATTGCATGACACGCCTCCGCTTCACCCCCCTGGGCACCAAGGTGATCCTGATCGTGGCCGCCACCTGCACGTTGCTTCTGCTGGTGTTCGCCTACATCATGGTCCGGCGGGAGGAGCAGACCCAGCTCCGCAACGTCTACATGAACGCCAACCGGATCAGTGAAACCCTCCGTCTGACCACCTATTACGACATGCTGATGGACCGGCGCGATTCGGTCTACCGGATGATGGACACCGTCGGGCACCTCCCCGGCATCATCCGCATCCGTATCTACAACAAGGAAGGGAAAATCACGTATTCCAGCCAGAAGGAGGAACAGGGCCGGATCGTCAACAAGGAGTCCGAGGCCTGCTTCAAGTGCCACCAGAAGGACACTCCCCTGACCCGACTGGACATGCTCCAGCGTTTCCGCATCTACCAGGGATCGGCGAACCAGCGCACCATGGGCCTGATCCAGCCGATCTACAATGAGCGCGCCTGCTACGACAACGCCTGCCATGTGCATCCCCGGGACAAGGCGCTGCTGGGCGTCTTCGACATCCAGATGTCCCTGGCGGAAGTCGACGCCGCCACGGACCAGAACAAGAAGTCGATCCTGATCTTCACCCTGATCTTCATCGTCATCATCCCGGCCGTGGCCGGACTGTTCATCTACTGGTTCGTGCACCGCCCCGTGCGCGAACTGACCAAGGCCACCGCCCGGATCGCCGAGGGCGACCTCGCCTTCCGCATCCGGCAGAGTTCACACGACGAACTGGGCCAGCTGGCCGGTGAGTTCAACACGATGACGGAGCGACTCCAGTCGGCCCGGCAGGAGCTCCAGCAGTGGGCCGGCACGCTCGAGCAGCGGGTCCAGGACAAGACCCAGCAGCTGCAGACGGCCCAGGACCAGATCATCCAAGCGGAGAAAATGGCCTCGCTCGGCCGGTTGTCGGCGGTGGTGGCCCACGAGATCAACAACCCTCTGGCGGGGATCTACACCTACACCAAGCTGATCCGGAAGATCCTCGAGAAAGGGGGCCTGCCCGAGGAGAAGGTGCCCGACGTGCGCGGCTACCTCGAGATCATGGAGAAGGAGACCGGGCGCTGCGGCCGGATCGTCAAGGAACTGCTCGCCTTCGCCCGGGGCGGCGGCCCGTCGGTGGAGAGCATCCAGGCCAATGACATCGTGCAGTCGGTGCTCAACCTCATGAACTATCGCCTCGGACTGCAGCAGATCGAGGTGCAGATCGAACTGGACCCGCAGCTGCCGCCGGTGCAGGCGAACGGCGACAAGATCCAGCAGGCGGTCCTCTGCCTGGTGACCAACGCCTGCGAAGCCATGCCGGAGGGCGGCACCCTCACCGCCCGCACCCGCGTCTCCCCCGACGGCAAGGCGGTGGACGTGCTCATCGCCGACACGGGCCCCGGCATCCCGGAGGAGGCCCGGGACAAGATCTTCGAGCCGTTCATGTCCACCAAGACGCGAGGAAACAACCTGGGCCTCGGCCTCTTTGTGACCCGGGGCAACATCCAGCAGCACGGCGGGCAGATCACCTTCGAGACCGAAATCGGCAAGGGCACGGAGTTCACAATTTCCCTGCCCCTCCAGATCCCATCGGGAGAACAGTCATGAACGCAGACGAAATCCGGATCCTGATCGTGGACGACGAGATGATCGTGCGCAGCTCCCTCAAGAGCTGGCTCGAGGAGGACGGCTACCCCATCGACACGGCCGCCAGCGCCGAGGACGCGCTCAAGATGTTGCAGGACCACCAATACGCGATCCTCCTGCTGGACATCAAGATGCCCGGCATGGACGGCATCGAGCTGCTGCGCCGGGTCAAGCAGGTGAACCCGGAGGTCGAGGTGATCATGATCACCGCCTACGCCACCATCGAGTCCGCCGTGGAGGCCATGAAGATCGGGGCCTTCGACTACATCACCAAGCCGTTCGAGCCGGACGAGGTGGGGCTGATCATCAAGAAGATCATCACCCACCGCAACCTGCTGGCGGAGAACGTCCGCCTCAAGGAAAGCCTGGTCGCCAGTGTCCGCCACGGCGAGCTGATCGGCGAGAGCAAGGCCATCCGGGACATCCTGAAGACCGTCGAGGACGTCGCCCCGTCCGAAGCGCCCGTGCTGATCACCGGCGAAAGCGGCACCGGCAAGGAGCTAGTGGCCCGGGCGATCCACTTCCAGTCAAAGCGTCGCTACATGCCGCTGGTGGTGGTCTCCTGCGGCGCCATCCCGGAGAGCCTGATCGAAAGCGAGCTGTTCGGCCACGAAAAGGGCTCCTTCACCGGCGCCCAGTACAAGAAGAAGGGCCGGGTGGAGCTGGCTGACGGCGGCACGCTCTTCCTGGATGAGGTGGGCGAGCTCAGCCCCAAGACCCAGGTGGATCTGCTGCGCGTGCTGCAGGAGAAGGAGTTCATGCGCGTGGGCGGCACCAAGGCCATCCAGTCCGACTTCCGCATCATCGCCGCCACCAACCGCAACCTGCAGGACATGGTCCGCCGCGGCGACTTCCGGGAGGACTTGTACTACCGGCTGAACGTCATCCACGTCCACCTTCCGCCCCTGCGCGACCGGCCGGAGGACGTCCCGCTGCTGGCGGAGCACTTCCTCAAACGGTTCTGCCTCGCCACCAACAAGCGGATCCACGGTTTCACGCCGGCCGCCCTGGACCTGCTCAAGCGGCATCCGTGGCCCGGCAACATCCGCGAGCTGGAAAACGCCGTCGAGCGGTCGGTGGTCATGGCCAAGAGCGGCTACGTGCAGCCGGCCGACCTGCCGCCCCTGTCGGGGGAGAACACCCTCGGCCCGACGGCCTCCCTCGACGAGGTGGAAAAACAGCATGTGCTCAAGACGCTGGCGGCCGTGGATTGGAACATCAAGCGGGCTGCGGAGATCATGGGCATCGAGCGGGCCACCCTCTACAACAAGATCCGTCGATACGGGCTCAGCCGTCCGGCGAAGAACTGAGAATGCGCGGGATCACCCTCCTCCCCTGGGAATTCCACGAGTCCCTCCACCTGCCGTATCTGCAGGAGGCGCTGGGCGGATACCTCCTGCTACCGGTCAACATGCGGCCGGTCCCTCAGTCGCTGGATTTCGCCCTGGACGCGCGTCGCGGCCAGTACCACTCCACCCGCATCATCGAGAAGGTCCTCGAATTCGGTCCGCCCGACGGCGGGAAGCGGCTGGCGCTCGTGGACCGCGACCTGTTCATCCCCATCCTGACCTTCGTCTTCGGCGAGGCGCAGCTCGGCGGGGCCGGGGCGGTGGTCTCCAGCGCCCGCCTGCGCAACGAGTTCCATGGCCGCCCGCCCGATCCCGTCGCCCTCCGGGAGCGCCTCCTCAAGGAGCTGGTGCACGAGCTGGGGCACACCTTCGGCTTGCGCCACTGCGCCGCCGCCGACTGCGTCATGTTTTCCTCCCACGACCTGGAGGACACCGACGCCAAGGAGCACCGTTTCTGCCCCGACTGCCTCGACCGCTTCCTCGCCGCCCGGCAGATCTTCCAAGCCGAGTAAGAATAATTGCGAATTGCGGATTGCGGATTGCGGATTGAACACCCGTTCATGTATTTCGTGTATTTCGTGGTTCTCTTTGAATTGCGGATTGAAAACCCGTTCGGGCACTGCGCGCAGTTTGGAGAAATTTCGGGAGTGCGGATCTCGATCGAATCGGGCTCGTGTTCGTCAACGCCATGACTGGTGGGGCGGTTTCCTGAAACTTTTGGGGCCCTGCGGAGTTTACGTGTATTAGCAAGCCGCGCGGAACCGGGACGGGTGCCGATGTCCACAACCGATTTGCTCGGGCGCCTGCGGGCGGGTGAGCCGGAGGCGTTCCAGGAACTGGTCGAACATTACCAGGAGCGGGTTCTCAACACCTGCTACCGATTCGTCCCCAACCGCGCGGACGCGGAGGACTTGGCCCAGGAAGTATTCGTCGTGGTGCACCAGTCCGTCGGTCGCTTCCGCGGCGAGTCGACACTCTCCACCTGGCTGTACCGCATCGCCGTCTCCCGCAGCCTGGACTTCATCCGCAGGAGCCGGCGCAAGAAGCGTTTCGGCCTCATTCGCCGGAACCCCGCCGAATCGGAAAAACCCGAAGAGGAACCGCCGGCGCCCCAGCCCGACCCGGAAGCCTACACCCAGACGAGGGAGCGGCGCCAGGTGCTCCTGTCCGCCCTCGACTCCCTCGCCGAGAGCCAGCGGATCGCCTTCACGCTCAGCCAGTGGGAAGGGTCGAGCTATCTCGAAATTGCCGACGTCATGGGGATTTCCCTGTCCGCGGTGGAGTCGCTGATCCACCGCGCCCGGAAAAACCTGGAGAAGCATTTGCATGCGTACTATGCAAAGCACATGTAAAATATCGGGCCGAGGGCCGCAAGTTTTCCGGCCGGCCGGCGTCTAACGGCATGACCGGGCCTTGGCCTGCCTGGAGTGGAACGATGGCAAGAAGACGCGACGAGCAGATCGAACAGGAAGTCTCCCGCACCCTGCGAAGCTTGGACGGCCTGGAACCGATCCGGTGCCGCCCCGACTTCTCCATGCGGCTGCAGGCGCGGATCCGCCGTGAAGAGACGGACCGCGTCGCGCCGGCGTGGCGGCGGTACCTCCTGCCGGTGATGCTGGCGCTGCTGGTGATCCTGAACGGCGTCACGACGCTCACGGCCCTGCGCTCCCGCAGCCGGCAGGACCCCGGGCGCCAGCGGGCCATCTCGGCGTTCGCCGCCGAGTACGCTCTGTCCCAGCCCCGGATCGATTCCTGGAACGTGCGGGAATAGGGGCAGACCATGGACGTGTTCGCCCAGAAACGCTTCACCCACTGGATCATCCTCCTCCTGGTCCTGCTGAACGTGCTGGTCCTCGCCTCGTTCTGGCTCTCGCGGGAGCGACCGAAGCCCGCCCCGGCCCCGTCGTCCCCGGCCGGGACCCAGAGCACGGTGAAGGAATTCCTGCAGAGGGAGCTCGACCTCACCCCCGAGCAGGTCACCCGGTACGACGCCCTCCTGGCCGCGCACACGGCCCGCACCAAGGCCCTCGAAGAGGAGATCCACGCGACGCGGCGGGAGATGATGGACCAGCTCGAAAAAGACCAGCCGGATATGGCACTGGTCGACCGGCTGGCGGCGGAGATCGGCGCCGGCCAGGCGGCGCTGGACAAGGCCACTTTCAACCACTTCCTCGAGATCAAGGCCATGTGCACCCCGTCCCAGCAGGCCCGCCTGACCGAAATCGTCCGGGAGGTGCTGCGGGCCCTCCGGCCGGCCGGCCCGCCGCCGACCCGGCAGGGACAGCCACGCCCAGATGCGGACCGTCCCGCCGGATCCGAGCCGCCCCCGCAGAACGACCACCCGCAAGCCCAAGCGCCGCCTCCGCGCGACGGCCAGCCGGCGGAAGCCCCGCCGCCCCGTCGCGAGGACCAGCCGGATCGGCAGCCGCCTCCGGACGGCAGGCCGCCCCGCCGGCCCCCTCCGCCGCCGGACGACCGGCGCCCGCCCCCGCCCCCGCCGGACCGGCCGTAGCCGGCCCCGCTTCCAATCGGAGGCGAGCGCTCCCTTCTCGAAAACCCGTTCCGTTCTGTCGGACTCCCGATGGTTCCTCGCGGCCCTCTCCGCATGCCGGAGAGGAGGACGGAACGCCCCGCATTGGAAAATTTCCGCTCGCGCACAAGTTTCCGTCCAAACCGACGTCCAAGGGTGCAGGATGGAGCGCAACCGATGCGGCTATGGCCGGATCCCAAGCGGGATCCCAACCGGTTCGACGCCGAAGAGCGCCTCCACCAGGGACGTTCCGCGCTAATGCGGATTCCGTCCCGATTCGACCGGAATCATTATCAGGAGGATTTCATGATGCACCGACCAATCAAGGCGGCTGCCACTTTCTCGCTGGGATGCCGCTTCTCGAGCCGCTGCAGACAGAGAGCTGTCGCAACTCCCATTTGGCTCCTTTCCCTGTTCTCATTCTTTCTTCTCGCGCCGGCGTTCGGCGCCACCCGCAGCATCGTCGTGCCCCACGTGGCGGGAGTGTACGGCTGGGCCACCACGCTGACGGCCTTCAACCCTTCGACGGGGGTCCAGTCGTTCACCTACACTCCCGTCTCCGACAGCGGCGCCGCGGGGGCCCCGGTCACCCATTCCGTCCCCGGGCTGGGCTCGATCCGGCTGGCCACGCCGGAGGACCTGTCCGACCAGGGCTCGGGCCGGATCGAGACGTCGGCTTCGCTGATCTTCACCCTCCGATACCGCTACGGGGACAGCCTCTCGGTCTGCGACTTCATCCTTTCGGAGACCCGTTCCACGGGGTGGCTTCTGCCCAATCCCCAAGTGGACTGGTTCTCCTGGGTGGGCGTGGCCTTCGTGAATCCCAACGCGTCCGCGGCCACCGTCACCGTGCGGGCCTTCCGCAACGGGGCCCTGTCCGCGACCCAACCAGTCACCGTCCCCGCCCAGGCCAAGACCGCCAGCCTGTCCACCAGCCTGCTGACCCTCGGCCCCGGGGATTTTGACTGGATCCACCTGGAGAGCGATCTGCCGATCTCCGCCCCCCTGGTCATCGCGGGCTCGGAGGACCAGGACCGCCACCTGTTCACCGCGGGGACCCCCGTCGCGCTGGATTCGTCGGTCCAGGGGCTGAGCGCCTCGTTCGGGTTCTCGCCGGAGGGGCCTGTGACCGGGAATCCCGTGACCTTCACCGATGCCTCCACGGGCAATCCGACGTCCTGGTCCTGGGACTTCGGCGACGGCGGCACCAGCACCGAGCGGAACCCTTCGCACACCTACAGCCAGGCGGGCATCTTCGCGATCACCCTCACCGTCGGAAAGGGTGTGGAGACCAGCTCCACCCGGCACTGCCTCTCCACCGGCACCCACACAGGGCGCCCGCCGTTCACCATGGCCTCCGCCATCGGCGACGGCGGCCAGACCATGACTCTCGCCTTCGACGGGTTCGGCATGATCACCGGCAACCTGGCGGCGCAGTCCTTCTTCCCGCCGGGCAAGGTCGCCGACTACTGGGGCTTCCAGTACTTCCGCGACAACGACCCCGACGACATGGGGCACAACACCAGCTTCCTCAGCCGCATTGCCGACAACGTCATCTACATCCTGAACGACACCCAGCTGGCGGCCCTCAAGACGCTGGCCCACAACCAGGTCGGCCAGATCAACCTGTACGCCTACGAGCGCTACCCGCTGATGCAGGCCTTCCGGCGGCAGCTGGAGGGGACCCTCCCGGCGGGTTCCGCCGGCCTGAACGAGGCTGCGGTCGTCGCCGCGTCGCGGGAGCTCTACCAACTGGACGGCCAGATCAGCTTCGACCGGGCGGTGCTCTACGCCGACATCTACCGGAGCCTGACCACCTCCCAGACCAGCTACCTGGACGCAATGAAGGGCGTCGGCTGGAACTCCTGGCCCCAGGTCCCGGGCGACCAGGTGCGCGCCCGGCTGCAGGGCCTGCCCCAGGACGAGATGGTGGCGGTCATGACCTACGCCAGCGACATGTTCACCTGGTATGCCGGGGCCGTCGACGCGGACGTCTACTTCTGCCCCGAGCGGCACGGGACGTACTTCGGCTCGTTCTACCTCAAGGACGCCCCCGCCATCGGCCACGAGGGCTACAGCATCGACGAGCAGCTGACCGCGAGCGCCGGCCAGGTGTTCCTGCAGGAGCTGGCCCGGACGAACCTGGACCCGCTCGTCAGCAACCTCACGAACCTGCAGCGGGACAATCTGTACGCATCCCCCACGGCCAACATCGTGAAATCGCGGACGGAAATCTCCAGCCTGCTGCGCAGTGTGATCGGGCCGGAGGCGCCGAGCGAGAGCGAGCGGGCCGCCCTGCTGGCCCAGGTCCTGGAGAAGTCCGGCATCTACGGCGAGCTGGACGGCGAGAACGTCTGGCGCTACGCTATGGCCTTCGCCGAGGTCGAGCAGGCGCTGACCGACGACCAGCGGCTGAACCTGGAGGCACTCCGGCACGCCATCCTCTCGGGCGCCTACAACGACGGCACGCCGTTCGACTTCACTGTCTGCACCACTTACTACCTCTACTCGGCGACGATCCCCGATCTGTCGGTGCTGGATCCTTACATTGGAGACACGGACTACCTATTCTTTGAGCCTTGAGTCTTGGAAGAGGGGCTCGGGACCCGGGGCTTGGGTTTCAGGGCTCGAGCTCCTCTTCCCCGGAATGGGCAGACTGCGACCGTCGGCGGGTCTGAAGTACCCCGACTGGGAGGGAGGGGCGCGGGGGGCCGGCCATCGGGATCACGGTCGCGGCGACACAATTCCATCCGCCTGACTTAGCCTGCAGAGGGATCTCCAGGACGTGCCATCCTCCGCGGACAGTGGACACCCCGTTACCCCGATGAGCGCTCATTATATCGTGGTTGGATCAGGGACCTGGGACCTGGAGACTGGGGACTAGGGGATCGGGTCCAGGGGCTGGGGGCTCGGGATTTGGAACGAGGAGATTGGAGCCAGGGGATGCCAATCCGGGAGAGCTGAAAAAACAGCCACGGACAAGGGTCCGTGGCTGGTGGGTTGTGGTTGTTAATAATAGGTCGCCGCGTCGATCGGGTTCTCATCCGTCGCCGGCGGCTGCCTGCCAAGATCGTTCACCTGCGGCCGCCGGCCACCTCAATCTCTCCCGGCGTCCGCCGTGCCCGGCTTACCGATGCCGGCCGCCGCCCGAGGAGCCGCCGCGGGACCCGCCGCCGGAGGACGAGCGGCCGCCTCCGCCACTCGAGAAGGAGCGGCTCCCCCCGCCGCCGGAGAAGGAACGCCCTCCCCCGCCGCCGGAAAACGATCGGCCGGAGAACGAGCGGCTGCCCGAGGATCCGCCGCTGGAGAAGGAGCGGCCGGAATACGAGCGGCTGCCCGAATACCCGCCCGAGTACGAGCGGTTGCCGGAGGAGCCGCGGTTCGAGAAGTAGCTGCCGCTGTGCGACCCGCCGCCCGAGTAGGAGCGCACGCCGGGGGAGCCGCCCGAATAGGAGCGGCTGCCGGAGCCCGACCGGTTGTCGTACCGGCCGGCGCTGCCGTACGCCTGGCGGCCCGAGTAGGACGAAGGATTGCCGGACGAGGACCGGGAGCTGTTGTAGGAGCGGCCGACGGTCACGCTGCCCGGCGAACTCCGGTCGCGGCCGGAGGCCCCGCCGACAGAGACCACCCCGCTGCCGGACGAACGGCCGGCGGACGAATCACTCCGCGTGTAGGTCGAGCTGCCGGAAACGCGGCTCCGACTGCTGTCCGTGTTCCGGTAAGAAGAGGTAGTGGCGTCGCGGTTGAAGGATGGATTGGCGGAACTGCCCCGGACACCGGAGCGGCTCGCGGAGGCGACGGACCGATCGGTGGATCGGTTCGAATAGACGGTCTCCCCGCGGGTGCCCTGGGTGACGCTGCCCCGGTCGCGGACGGTGCCCGGATTCCGGTACGTGTCGCCGCTCCGGCTGGCCAGCTGGGCCTCCGCCTGCCGGGCGAGGCCGCCGCGGGTGCTCACCCGGGAATCCCCGGAGACGACATTCGAACGGGCGCCGACCGACCGGCCGCTGTTGGCGCCATAGCGCGTGGCCACGTCCGAGCTCCGGTAGGCCACGCCGCCGCGGTGGCCGGGATCATGCTGCCACGCCCGGTAGTTGGAGTGGCCGCCGTTGTCACCCCCGCCGTGACCTCCGCCACCATGGCCGTCGTCATAGCCGCCGTGGTGGTCGCCATCATGGCCGTGGCCGTGATGATCGTGATATCCGTAGTGGTCGCAGAAATAGTTGTTGTAGATGACGGTGCTGTACGGGCCCCATCCGCAGCCCCAGCCCCAGCCGTGCCAGCCCCAGCCCCAGCCCCAGCCCCAGTCCGGGCACCCCGCCCAACCGTAGTAGTACCAGTTGTTCCAGCCGGGATAGAACCAGCTCAAGGCGATGCCGGTGCCGAACCCGATCCAGAATCCGGCAGCCGAAGAATAGGGCGGGTACCAGAGCGCCGGGTAAGGATAGTAGTACGCCGGCCCCCAGATGACCTCGGGGCTGTACACCGGCACGTAGACCACGTCCGGGCTTGACGGGACGATCTCGACGACGGTCCTCTCCTCGACGACCCGCGTCGTGACCTCCTGCTCCCGGGTGGTCTTCAGCTTGCCGGCGTCCCGGGCCTGGATGCGCAGCCGCTGGATGGCGTCCATGACGTCCTGCTGCTGGGCCAGGAAGGCGTTGCCGACGTCCGTGGTCCAGCGGACGTTCTCCGTCAGGCGCTTGAGCACGTCGGGAAAAGCCACCAGCGCCTGGACGCTGGGGTCCCAGTCCTGCTTGGCCGCCGCGTCGGTCAAGTCTTTACCCTTGAGTTCCGGGTGCTGGGTGAGCCACTGCTGGGCCTCCACTAGTTCCAGAGGATAGGTAGACGCTGCCAGCACCTGGGCCAGCAGGGGATCGGGATACAGCGCGACGGGCGCGAGGAGGCTCTCCAGCTCCTCCGGCTTCCACGGCCGCGGATCCGGCGCCGCGGGCTGGGCCGCCACGGTGGTGGAAGGATTGTCCGGCCCGGTGTCGTAGGCCGGCAGCCAGCCCCCCCAGGCGGCCGGCAGAACGGCCGCCAGCACGAGGAGGCGGATGGCGAAGCGATCCAGAAGCGGTTTCATAGGGTACCTCCTTGAGGTACAGTCGATACGTTATTCCGTCCGTCGCGGACCAGGCCGGGAGGAGGGATGAATTGACGGTTTTCTGCCGGAATGCACTCTTCCTCCGAATATATTGATCCAGGACGGGGGGTTCAAGTTCAATTTATTTTATGCCGCCCGCAAGATTTTTTCGTGCGTACTCGAAAATAGAATCCCGCCGCAGCTTCTCGTGCTCGTGCTCGTCATCGTCATCGTCATCGTGCTCGTCATTGAAACAAGCAATAACACGCAGAGGCGCAGAGACCGTAGAGCCAATCCGGGACACGGATGCACGCGGATTCCCACAGATCCAGCCGGAAATCGGAAATCAAGAGGCTGTATCATGTTCATCTCCGGTTGTGTGCCTTGGAACATGTTCACTCGGGGTCGGTATCGGTATCGGTATCGGGGTCGACTCCAGACTCGATTGCGATACCGATCCCGATACCGTTACCACTGGTTACGGCGCGCTATTTCCGAGTCAGCACGAGCACGATCCGGATTCCAGGACCCAGTCCCCAGATCCCAGGTTCCAGGTCCCCCCAAAAGCGGAGCGCCGGCTCGTGGCCGGCGCTCCGGTGGGTTGGGGGTGAATAATCACGGCATGGCCGGCTGACAAAGCCGGCCACACCGCCAGTTCACGGCTTGGTCAGCGAGGTGTAGTAGGTCAGCTTGTTCCGCTCGGCCATCCGGAAGAACTTGATGACCACGGAATCGCCCGCACGCAGGCCCCGGATCTTGTTGACGAACTCCTGGGCCGAGCCGACCTTGTCGCCATCCACCGCCACGATGATGTCGTTGACCATCAGGTGGGCGTCCTCGGCCAGCGAGCCTGCCTTCACCTCGGACACCAGCACGCCCTCGCCGCTCTTGAGGTCCAACTGGTCGGCCACCCGGGCGGGGATGTCCTCGACGGTCAGGCCGATCTCGGGCTTGGTCTTCTTTTCCTCCTCGTCCAGGTCCATCGGGCCGCTGCTGGAGCGGGTGGCGAAGGACGGGCGCTCGCCGAGCTTCACGTCGAACGTCATCTCCTTGCCCTTCCGCACCACCTTCACCTGGACGGTGGAGCCCGGCGCCGTGTTGGCCACCAGGCCCCGCAGCGAGTCGGCGTCCGCCACTTCCTTGCCGTTGATGGCGACGATGACATCCTCCGCCTGGATGCCGGCATCCTTGGCGGGGGAATTCTTTTCCGCCAGGTCGGTGACGATCACGCCGCTCTTGTCCTTCAGGCCGAAGTACTTCTGCATCGCCGCGGTGATGGGGTAGGTGTTCATGTAGATCCCCAGGTGCCCGCGGCTGACCTTGCCGAACTCGATGATCTGGTTGTAGACGTTGGCGATGACATCCGCCGGCACGGCGAACCCGATGCCCAGGTTGCCGCCTGTCTGGGTCTCGATGAAGGTGTTGATCCCGACCACCTCGCCGCGCATGTTGACCAGCGGGCCGCCGCTGTTGCCGGGATTGATGGCTGCGTCGGTCTGCAGGAACGTGCTGAACACGGACTGGGTCAGGAAGATGCGGCCCTTGGCGCTCAGGATCCCCGCCGTGACCGACTGCTCGAGGCCGAACGGGCTGCCGATGGCCACGACCCAGTCGCCGATCTTCAACGCGTCCACGTCGCCCAGCCGGGCGAAGGGCAGCGGCTTGTCGTCCTTGATCCGGATCACCGCCAGGTCGGACCCGCCCTCCTCGCCGGCCGGGTCAGTGCCCACCACCGTGGCGGGGAATTCGCGGCCGTCGGCCAGCTTGACCATGATGGAGTCGGCGCCGTCGACCACGTGGTTGTTGGTGACGATGAAACCCTTGCTGTCCACGAGGATTCCGGAGCCCAGGCTGCGCTGGACGTAGTCCCGCGGCATGCCTTCACCGAAGAAGCGGCGCCAGAACTCATCCCCGAAGGGGCCCATGTCCTCGTGCATCCGCCGGACGTTCATCTTGGTGGTCGTGCTGATGTTGACCACGGCCGGCCGCACGGCCTCGGCCACGCCGGAGAAGCCCTCCGCCAGGTCGACCTTCTTACCGACAGTGAGAGGGCTGCCCTCGCCCTGTATCTTCAAACGCTCCGCCACCAATACGTGGTCCGCGGAGGCCCGGTGGGTGATGAGCGTGCCGATCCCCACGCCGAGCGCCATGGATACCAGGATGATGGAGAAGAAGACGATCTTCGTCCGGGTCACTTGTGCGAGCATTCGTACCTCCGTCCTGCTTCAATATTCCTTTCATTGGATTGACTTGCGGGGCCAAAGTTTCAAGAAAACCGGCGCGCCGATTCTCCAATGATCTACATGTTACGCTGGATTCGCCGTCCGGTTTCAGACGGCGAAGCGAACGTGGAACACATCGCCGTCCTGGACGACGTAGTCCTTCCCCTCGAGCCGCAGGAGCCCTTTCTCCTTCAGGACGTGCAGCGCGCCGTGGGTCAGCAGGTCCTCCGCGCGGCAGACCTCAGCCCGGATGAAGCCCTTCTCCAAATCCGAGTGGATGGTCCCGGCCGCCGGCTGGGCGTGGGTCCCCTGCGGGATGGTCCAGGCGCGGACCTCGTCCTTGCCCACGGTGAAGAAGGAGATCAGCCCCAGCAGGGCGTAGTTGTCCCGCAGCAGGCGGGAGGTGCCCGACTCGGCGATGCCCAGGTCCGCCATGAACTCCCTGGCCTCCCCGGGCGACAGGCGGGTCAGCTCCTCCTCGATCTTGCCGCACACGCCGGCGATGACCACACCGGGGCGGGCGGCCCACCCCGCCAGTCCAAAATGGTCCACCACCCGCGGCAGGGCGGCGGCGTCCCCGTCGTCCATGTTGATGACGTGCAGGATCGGCTTCCGGGACAGGAACGTGAAGCCGCGCACCCGGCGCTCCTCCTCGGGGTCGAGCGCCAGCTCGCGCAGGGGCTTCTCCTGCTCGAGGTGGGCCTTGAACCGCTCGAGGAGCACCCGCTCGCCCTCGAGATCCTTGTCCTTGATCTTCTTGAGGTCCTTGTCGAGGCGCTCCAGGCGACGCTCCACCTGGAAGAGGTCGGCGAAGGCCATCTCCAGCTCCATGTTGGCCACATCCCGGGCCGGATCGACGCTGCCCGCCGGGTGGGGGACAGCCTCGTCATGGAACGCCCGGACCACGTGCAGGAGGGCGTCCACCGCCCGCAATCCGGTCAGGAAGGAGGACTCCTTCATGCCGCTGGGCTCGACGCCCGGCAGGTCGACGTACTGGGCCGTGGCCGGAACCGTCTTCTGAGGCTCGAAGAGGGCGGAAAGCCTCGTCAGCCGGTCGTCCGGGATGGCCGCCACGCCGAGGTTGGCTTCCTTCCGCGCGCCGGCGCCGGTGGGGGCGGCGGCCCCCGTCAGGATATTGAAGATGGTGGTCTTGCCTGTCTGGACCAGGCCCACGATTCCGGTTTTCATCCACTCCTCCGCAAAAATTCCGTCACTATTTTCTGAATTTTCAGACAATTACACCAAATTTACACCATTGACACATCCGATCGGTGGACTATAATGGAGCAAGATTGATTCAATGTGGACTGCTGTGGACCGGGTCTCCTTTTCGTCACTGACCCGGGAAAGAGTGTAGGATGTTTCGGGGTTTTGAGCAAGCGAAAATCGACGAAAAGGGCCGCCTGAAGGTCCCCGCCCGCTACCGCCAGAAACTCGTCGAGATGTACGGTGCGGACGTGTTCATGACCATCGTTCGCGACGGGGAGCTGGATATCTATCCTTTAAAGGTATGGGAGGAGAAGGAGCAGGCGTTCGCCAAAGTGCCCGATTCCCTCCCCGAGAAGCACCGCTTCCTGCTCACGGCCAACTACTACGGCACCGAGAAGACGGTGGACGAGCAGGGGCGCCTCCCCATCCCCCCGCACCTGCGGGACAAGGTCGGCATCGACGGCGAGGTCGCGGTGCTGGGCACGGGCCGGGTCCTGGTCGTGATGAACCTGCAACGCGTCAGCAAGCGGGTGGAGGAGGAGTTCCCGACTCCGCTCGTGTTCGAAAAACTGAAGGAATACGGATTGTAGGCCATGCTGATGGTGATGACACCCCGAGCGCATGCCGGCGCCTCCGAACCCTCTTCAGAGCACCGGCCGGTCCTGCCCGAGGAAGCGGTCCGCTTCCTGGTGTGGGACGGCGACGGGGTGTATGTGGACGGCACGGCGGGACTCGGCGGCCACACCGCCCGGATCGCCGGCCGGCTCTCCCCCCGCGGCCGGGTGGTGGCCGTGGACCGCGACGAGCAGGCGCTGGGCCTGGCCGCCTCCCGGCTGGCCGAGCCACCGGTGGAGATCACCTTCTGCCGCGACAACTTCAAGAACCTGCCGCTGATCCTGAACCGGCTGGGCATCCCGGCGATCCACGGCCTGCTGCTGGACCTGGGACTGTCCTCGTTCCAGCTCGCCGATCCCGCGCGGGGCTTCTCGTTCCAGAGCGACGGCCCCCTGGACATGCGCATGGACGTGCACCAGAAATCCACGGCCGCCGACCTGCTGGCCACGCTGTCGGCCGAGGAGCTGGCCAATATCCTGTACGAATACGGCGAGGAGCGGCGCTCGCGGGCCATCGCCCGCCGGATTGTGGAAGCGCGCAAGACGCGCCGCCTGGCCACCACCGGCCAGCTGGCCGAGCTGGTGGAGGGCGTCCTGGGCCCCCGGCGCCAGGGGATGATCCACCCCGCCACCCGGACGTTCCAGGCGCTGCGGATCGCCGTCAACAACGAACTGGAAGGCTTGGGGGAACTGCTGGAGCGGATGGCCGGGCTGCTGGTGCCCGGCGGACGCCTGGTGGTGATCAGTTTCCACTCGCTGGAGGACCGCATCGTCAAGCAGTCCTTCCAGCGGCTCGAGGGCCGGTGCATCTGCCGCCGCCCGCCCGAGCTGTGCCTCTGCCCGCGGCAGCCGGTGGTGCGGGTGCTGACCCGCAAGCCGGTGGAGCCCTCGGCGGAGGAAGTCCGCGAAAATCCCCGCTCGCGGAGCGCCAAGCTGCGCGCGGCCGAACGGCGGCCGGCGGAATCGGAATTGAACCGGGAGTGACGTCTCCAGAGGGGCAGGCATGGTAGGACAAATGTACGACAAGCCGATCCGGAACTTTTCGGTCCAGCGCCCCGTGCGCGAGGAGAGGTCCCGCGAAACCTGGCTGTTCGCGGTGGTGATCCTGCTGGTCCTCGTGCTCGCGATCATGTACATCTACGTCCCGAACCGAATGGTGGAGCTGGACTACAAGTTCGAGGTCGCCAAGAAGGCGGTCGCCGACCTGCGGCAGGAGCACTCGGGGCTGGCCATGCGCGAGTCCGAGCTGACCTCGCTGAACCGCCTGGAGGGGGAGGCCCAGAAGCTGGGCTTCCTACGGCCGGATATCGCGCGGGTCCGCTTCATCGACGGCCGCGAACTGCTCACCCCCGAAACCGAGTACCTCGCGATGAACGCTGCCCGGGAACAAGACCCGAAGCGATAGTCAGCCCGCAAGGAAGAGACCCATGTCCGGACAGGTGCCTGTCAAGAAGCGCATCATGGTCTTTTTGGCCATCGTGCTGCTTTGGCAGCTCGTGATCCTGGGCAAGGTGTTTTATCTCAAGGTATTCCGCTCCGATTTCTACGAGATGCAGGCCCGGGCGCAGCGGAACGACATCGTCCGGGTGCCGGCCACACGCGGCCGGATCCTCGACTGCCGCCTGGAGACGCTGGCGGCGAGCGTGCCCTTCGACTCCGTCTACGTCTACACCCCCGAAGTCGAGGACAAGGGCCGGACGGCCCGGGCGCTGGCCGGCGCGCTGGGCCTCGACGCCCACCAGATCCTCATGAAGATGGACGGGCAGCTGAAGTTCCGGTACATCAAGCGGTTCATCACCCCCGCCGAATCCCGCCAGGTCAAGGCCCTGAACCTGGCCGGCGTGGGCCTGCTGGCCGAGAACCGCCGCATCTTCCCCAACGGATGCCTGGCCTCCCATGTGCTCGGCGCCGTCACGCTGGCCAACGACAGCGAGTCCGGCCTCGAGGGGATCGAGAAGGTGTACGACCGGCACCTCGCGGGGCAGCCCGGCGAGCTCTTCATCCAGAAGGATGGGAAGTCCAACGTCCTGACCACCAGCGTCCTCAACCCACCGCAGTCCGGGCAGACCCTGGTCCTCAACATCGACAGCCGGATCCAGCACATCGCCGAGCGGGAGCTGCGCGCCGGGGTCGAGAAGTACCAGGCCGCCGCCGGGATGGTCGTGATCCTGGAGCCCCGGACCGGCCATATCCTCGCCCTGGCCAACTACCCGGACTTCGACCCCAATTCCCTGAAAGGCACGCCCCTCTCCAACCTGCGCGACCTGGCGGTGGAGCGCTACTTCGAGCCGGGCTCCACCTTCAAGATCGTGACCGCGTCCGCCGCCCTGGAGGAAGGCCTGACCACGCCCGACGAAATCATTTACTGCGGCAACGGGTTCATCTCCCTCTCCGGCCATATCATCCGGGACCACAAACCCTTCCAGAACCTGAGCTTCAACGAGGTCATCGCCAACTCCTCCGATGTCGGCGCGATCAAGCTCGGCCTGCGGCTGGGCGAAGTGATGTTCCACCGCTACATCTGCGCGTTCGGCTTCGGGGAGCGGACCGCCGTCGACCTGCCGGCCGAGGAGCCCGGTTACATCCGCAAGCCCTCCAGCTGGAGCGGCATCTCCATCGGCGCGGTCTCGATGGGCCAGGAGGTCGGCGTGACCGGCGTCCAGATGGCCCGGGCGATGGCCGCCGTGGCCAACGGCGGCTACCTCGTCCGGCCGATGGTCGTCGACCGCATCCTGGACGAGAACGGCCGGCTGGTGCAGCGCTTCGAGCCGGAACGGATCCGGATCATCTCCGGCCGCACGGCCGAGATCCTGCGGAATGCGCTGGTCATGACGGTGGACAAGGGCACCGCCCGGAAGGCCGGCGTGCCGGGTTATTCCATCGCCGGGAAGACCGGCACTGCCCAGAAGTTCGACTTCGAGGCGCGGGCCTACTCCAAGACCGATTTCGTGGCCTCGTTCATCGGGTTCGCCCCGGCCGACCGGCCGCAGTTCGTCGCCGCGGTCATCTTCGACTCGCCGCGCCCGCTCTACCACGGCGGTGACGTGTCCGCCCCGGTCTTCGCCGAGATCGCCCGGAACATTTTCCTTTTGAACAAAATCCAACCTTCTACTCCCATCCCGGAACTGGCCTCCAGTTCCCCCTCCCCCGCCCCGCCGGCAACGGTGCCGGCGGCGGCCCTCACTCCCGCCGAGGATTCCCTCCTGGCGATGGACGAGGGGCAGCGGGAGACGGTCATGAGCCTGATCCCGGAGGGTTCCTTCACCATGCCGGATTTCACCGGCAAGAGCCTCCGGGCGGTGCTCAAGGAATGCGCCCGGATGGGCCTGGTGCTCCAGCCGAGCGGATCGGGGGTGGCGGTGGAGCAGATCCCGCCGGCGGGCGCGCTGATCAAGCCGGCCAGCCGGTGCACCGTGTGGTTCTCCACCGACGTCCAGAAAATCTCGACGATCCTCCGCCCCGGGGACAATCCGGGGCCGGAAGCCGTTAAAAACATCCTGTCGAGGAACTCGAGCCAATGAACCGACAGGAATTGATGCCGATGGAAGCAGGAAGAAATGCAGCTGAAGGATGTCCTATCCAATTTACACGTACTCGCCTTTTATGGGGATGAGCACGCGGAGGTGCGCGGAGTAGCCGCCGATTCCAGAAAAGTCGGCCGGGGCTACATCTTCGCCGCAATCCGTGGAAATAATTTCGACGGACACGATTTTCTTCCTTCGGCTCGAGAAGGGGGCGCGAACACCGTTCTATCCGAACAGCCCCCTTCTTTTTATCTCTCCCGCCGATGGAACTGGATCCGCGTCCCGGCCGTCCGGCCGGCCATGGCCCTGACGGCGGAGGCCGTACTCGGCCACCCCGACCGGCGGGTGCCCCTGATCGGCGTCACCGGCACCAGCGGCAAGACCACCACGACCTACATCCTCGAGGCCATCTTCCGCGAGGCCGGCGCCCGCCCGGCCGTGCTGGGGACCGTCTCCACCCGCTTCGGCGGCCTCGAGACGCCCGCCGAGCACACCACTCCCGAGTCCCCGGACGTGGTGGCGTTCGCCCGGCACGTCGCCGACGCGGGCGGGGGCCCGCTGATCATGGAGGTCTCCTCCCACGCTCTGTCCCTGTACCGCGTGTTCGGCCTTGCGTTCGACACGGCCGTGTTCACCAACTTCGGCCGGGACCACCTGGATTTCTATCCGAGCCTGGACGCCTACCTCGACGCCAAGCGCCGGCTCTTCGACGGCCGCAACGGCCCCGCCCCCCGGCGGGCGGTCTTCAACCTGGACGATCCGGAGGGCCGGCGGCTCTTTGAGGAGTTCCCCGGCGAGAAATACGGCACGGGACGGGCCGCCGGCGCCCACGCCCGGATCCTGGAGCACCGCTTCACGCCCGCCGGCCTGCAGTTCGCCCTGGAGTGGCAGGGCCGCCGCCACGAGCTGGCCACGCCCCTGTCCGGAGAAGGCAATCTCCACAACACCGCCCAGGCATTCGCCTGCGCCGCCGCCTGCGGCGTCGACCCGGAGGCCATCCGGCGCGCCCTGGCGGCGATGCCCGCGGTGCCGGGCCGGCTGGAGGAGGTGCTGCCCGGCCACCCCTTCCGCGTCTTCGTGGACTTCGCCCACAAGGAAGACGCCCTGGCCAACGCCCTGCAGCTGCTGCGCGGCCTGACGCCCGGCCGGCTGATCGCGGTGTTCGGCTGCGGCGGCAACCGCGACCGCGGCAAGCGCCCGCGCATGGGCGCGGTGGCGGCGCGGCTGGCCGACGTGGTGGTGCTCACCTCCGACAATCCCCGGAAGGAGCACCCCGAGGCCATCCTGGACGAGATCGTCCCCGGCGTGCGCGAGGTCCGCGAAGACTTCGTGCGGATCGCCGACCGGCGGGCGGCCATCGCCGAGGCGATCCGCCTGGCCCGCCCGGGCGACACGATCCTGCTGGCCGGCAAGGGCCACGAGCGCGAGCAGATCCTGGCCGACCGGACCATCCCGTTCGACGACCGCCTGGTGGCGCTGGAGCTGCTGCGGGCGGCGAAGGGGGACGCGTCGTGAGCGCCGCCCCCCTGACCCTCGGCCGGATGGCCGCCATCCTCGGCGGCGCGCTCTCGGGCGGCGCGGCGGACGCGACGGTCGCCGGCCTGCAGCACGACAGCCGCCTGCTCCGGCCCGGCGAGCTGTTCTTCGCCATCGTCTCCCCCACCGGGGACGGCCACGGCTACCTGGCCGACGCCGCCGCGCGCGGCGCTTGCGCCGCCGTGGTGAGCCGGGCGCCGGAGGGCGATCCCGGCCTGCCGCTGGTGCGGGTGGACGACACCCGCGCCGCCCTGCTCCGCTTCGCCGCCTGGAAGCTGGCGGCGTGGGGCGGGAAGGTCGTCGGCATTACCGGCAGTACCGGCAAGACCACCACCAAGGAATTCACCGCCGCCCTTCTGGAGGGCGGCTACACCGTGTTCCGCACCCCGGGGAACTACAACAACACCCTCGGCATCCCGCTGGCGCTGTACCGCCTCGACGGCACCGACCAGGTGGCCGTCCTGGAGATGGGCATGAGTTCGCCCGGCGAGATTGCCGCCCTGTGCCGGGCCGCCCCGCCGGACGTGGCCGTGGTGACCAACGTGGGCACCGTCCACCTGGAGTACTTCGCCGACCAGGCCGCCCTGGCACGGGCCAAGGCCGAGATCGTCGCCGGCATGAAGCCCGGCGGCGTCCTGGTCTACAACGCCGACAATCCCTGGGTCCGCAGCATGGCCGCGGCGGCGCGCGGCCGGCGCATTGCCTTCGGCGCCAGCCCGGACGCGGAAGTCCGGCTGGCCGACTGGACGGTGCCCGACGGCCGCTCCACCGCCGGCGTCCTCGAGTGGGACGGCGCCCGGCACGAAGTCGCCCTGCCCATGCTGGGCGGACACTTCCTGCTGAACCTGGCCGCTGCCGTGGGCGCCGCGCGGGCGCTCGGCGTAGGCACGGCGGCGATCCTGCGGCAGATCGGCGGCCTGCACCCGTCGAAAATGCGCGGCGAGGTCCGGGACCTTCCCGGCGGCCTGCGGGTGATCGACGACACTTACAACTCCAACCCGGAGGCCATGCAGGCCGTGCTGGAGAGCCTGGCCCGCTGGCAGGGCCGCCCGCCCACCGTGTTCGTGGCCGGCGAGATGCGCGAGCTGGGCGCCGACTCCCCCCGGCTGCACCGGGAGACCGGCGAGCGGGTGGCGCGCCTCGGCTGCGACCTCCTGCTGGGCGTGCAGGGCCACGCGGAGCACCTCGTGGAGGCCGCCCGCGAGGCCGGCCAGGCGGCCCGCTTCCACCCCGACTGGGCCTCGGCCTGGGAGGACCTGCGCGGTGTGCTGCGGCCCGGCCTGCTGCTGGTGGTCAAGGGATCGCGCGGCGTGGGCCTGGAGCGGCTGGTGCAGGCCGTGGAGAAACACCTGGCGGAAAACGACCGGAGGCCGTCATGACCCTGGACATCCATCCCGGCGACGTCTACGTGGTGGTGGGGCTGGCCCGCAGCGGGCAGGCCGCCGCCTCCCGCCTGCTCTCCGGCGGCGCGGTGGTCCGCGTCACCGACACGAAGGCGGCCGACGCGCTGGCAGAGCCCGTGCGGGCCCTGCAGTTCCAGAAGGTGGCCGAGGGAGGGCGGCTGGAGCTCCACCTCGGCGGCCACCCCGAGGGGATGCTCGACGGGGCGCGGGCGCTGATCCTGAGCCCCGGCGTGCCGGTGGCCTCGCCGTTCATCCAGCAGGCCCTGGCGCTCGGCATCCCGGTCTGGAGCGAAATTGAATTCGCCTTCCGCCTCCTGCGCGGCGTGGTGGTGGGCATCACCGGCTCCAACGGCAAGAGCACCACCACCGCCCTGACCGCCCACATCCTGCAGCAGGCCGGCCGCCGGGCTTACGCCGTCGGCAACATCGGCGCGCCGCTGACGGATTATCTCGTGCACGACGGTCCCGACACGATCTATGTGACGGAGTTGTCCAGCTTCCAGCTGGAGACCATCGACACCTTCCGCCCGCGCCTCGCGGCGATCCTGAACATCACCCCGGACCACCTGGACCGCTACCCCTCCTTCGAGGACTACGCCGCGGCCAAGTGGAACATCTTTCGCAACATGGGCCCGGCGGAGGCCGGCATTCTGAACGGCCAGGACGAGCTCCTGCGCCGGGGCAGGGGCCAGGTGGCCTGCCCGGTGTACGAGTTCCGCTCCGCCCCGGCGGCCTCCCCGGCGGATGTCCGCGGGGCGGGCGTTTCCGGCGACACGCTGTACCTGAACACCACCGGGGAGCCGGTGCCCGTCATGGCCGTGGCGGAGATCCCGCTGCCCGGCCGGCACAACCTCGAGAACGCCCTGGTGGGCGCCCTGGCCTGCCACCTCCTGGGCCTGTCCCCGTCGGCCATCCGGGCGGGCATCCGCTCGTTCCGCGCCCTGCCCCACCGCCTGCAGCCGGTGGCGGAGGTGAAGGGTCGCTGGTACTACAACGACTCCAAGGCGACCAACGTCGACTCCACCCTGCTGGCGATCCAGTCCTTCCCGCAGAAGCTGGTGCTGATCCTTGGCGGCAAGGACAAGGGCAGCGACTACGCGCCGCTGGTGGAGCCGATCCGGCAGCGCGTCCGCCAGGTCCTGCTGATCGGCGCCGCCGCCGACAAGATCGACCGCGCCCTGCCTCCCGACATCCCGCGGCGCCGCGTGCGGGACATGGACGACGCCGTCCGGACGGGGCTGGCGGTCTCGGAGCCCGGCGACGTCGTGGTGCTCTCCCCGGCGTGCGCCAGCTTCGACATGTTCCACAACTTCGAGCACCGCGGCGACGTGTTTTGCGAGCTGGTCCGGAAGCTGAAACGGGAAGTGGAGCCATGATCCGCATCGACCCGCGCATCGACCGTACCCTGCTGTTCAGCACCCTGGTCCTGGTGGCGCTTGGGCTGGTCATGGTCTTCAACGCCTCCATCCCCATCAGCCAGGCCAAGTTCCGGTCCACCCACTTCCTGTTCTACCGCCAGCTGGTGTGGGCGGCGGGCGGGCTGGTGGTCTTCCTGGCCGCCATGCACCTGCCGCTGCGCTGGCTGGAGAACCGCTGGTCCGTGGCGGCCATGCTCGGGTTGACCTACGTTCTGCTGGGCGCCGTGTTCACCCAGGCGCCGATCAACGGCACCCGCCGCTGGTTTCACGCGCTGGGCATCTCGTTCCAGCCCTCGGAGCTGGCCAAGCTCGCCACGGTGGTCTTCCTGTCCTGGTACCTGTCCCGCCACAACGACATCCGGGAGCGCCCCTGGCGCCACCTGTTCCGGGTGCTGGCGGTGATCGCCCCGATGCTGGGCCTGATCGTTCTCGAGCCGGACCTCGGCAGCGTGGTCATGATCCTCGCCTTCACCCTGATTCTGCTCTTCCTGGCCGAGTTCCCGGTGAAGTACCTGCTCTACCTGGCCGGCGCCGCGGTGCCCCTGCTGGTGGCGGTGATCCTGGTGTCCCCCTACCAGCTGAACCGGATCAAGACGTTCATCGACCCGATGTCCGACCCGCAGGGCAAGGGCTACCAGGTCCAGCAGTCGCTCATCGCCATGGGCCACAGCGGCTTCTGGGGGCTGGGGCCGGGTGAGAGCACGCAGAAGCTGTTCTTCCTGCCCGAGCCGCACACCGACTTCATCTACGCCGTGGTGGGCGAGGAGCTGGGCTTCCTGGGATGCGCCGTGATCACCGGCCTGTTCACCTGGCTGTTCTACCGCGGGATGAAGATTGCCTTCCGCACCCCGTCCAATTTCCGCTGCTGGCTCGCGATCGGGCTCATCACCCTGATCACCCTGCCGGCCCTGATCAACACGAGCATGGTGGTGGCGCTCGGCCCGACGAAGGGCATCCCCCTGCCCTTCGTCTCCATGGGCGGCACCTCGCTGGTGATGAACCTCCTGGCCATGGCCCTGGTGATCAACATCTCGCGGGAGGTGGCGGAATGAGTCGTCCCGCCGGCCACCGCCCGAAGCCGTCCGCCGCCCCGCCCGGCGGCGCCCTGGCGCGCCGCGTCCGCCACGTCCATTTCGTCGGCATCGGCGGCATCGGCATGAGCGGCATCGCCGAGGTACTGCTGAACCTGGGCTTCGAGGTGTCGGGCTCCGACCTGCGCGCCACCGCCGTCACCGAGCGGCTGGCCGGCCTGGGCGGACGGGTGTTCCAGGGCCACGCGCCCGGGCACGCCGAGGGGGCGGACGTGGTGGTGATCTCCTCGGCGGTCGGCCCGGACAACCCCGAGGCGGCCCGCGCCCGCGAGCTCGAGATCCCGGTCATCCCGCGGGCGGAGATGCTCGGCGAGTTGATGCGCCTGAAATACGCCGTGGCGGTGGCCGGTTCCCACGGCAAGACTACGACCACGTCCATGATCGCCGTGCTGCTCCACCACGCCGGGCTGGACCCGACGGTGGTGATCGGCGGCCGGCTGAACATCTTCGGCAGCAACGCCCGCCTCGGGCAGGGCGATTACCTGGTGGCGGAGGCCGACGAGAGCGACGGCTCGTTCCTAAAGCTGTTCCCGTCCATGGCCGTCGTCACCAACATCGACGCCGAGCACATGAGCCACTTCCAAACCATGGAAAACCTGGAGCGCGCTTTCGTCGAGTTCGCCAACCGCGTGCCGTTCTACGGGACGGCCATCCTCTGCCTCGACGACCCGCGCGTCCGCGGGATCCTGCCGGCGGTGGAGCGCCGCCATGTGACCTACGGCTTCGATCCGGCCGCCGCCGTGCGCGCTGGCGAGCCCGTGCCCGAGGGCGAGGGCAGCGCCTTCGACGCGTTCGCGGAAGACCGGCCCCTGGGCCGGTTCCGCCTGAACGTGCCGGGCCGCTACAACGTCCAGAACGCGCTGGCGGCCATCGCCGCCGGCGTGGACCTGGCCCTGCCGCCGGACACCATCCGGGAGGGGCTGGCCCTGTTCCGCGGCGTGGACCGCCGGTTCCAGACCAAGGGGGTCCGGCGGGGCGTCCGCGTCGTCGACGACTACGGCCACCACCCCACCGAGATCCGCGCCACCCTCGAGGCGGCCCGGTCGGTCGCGCCGGCGCGGGTCATCGCCGTCTTCCAGCCGCACCGCTACAGCCGGGTGCGCGACCTGTGGCGCGAGTTCGCCACCGCTTTCGCCGGCGCCGACGTGCTCTTCTGCACGCCGATCTACCCGGCCGGCGAGGCGCCCCTGCCGGGCGTCACCGCCGAGGCGCTGCTGGCGGACATCCGCGCGCACGGCCCGCGCGACGCGTTCTACGAGGCGGACTTCCCCGGGCTGGCCCGGCGGGTGGCCGACCTGGCCGCTCCCGGCGACCTGGTCATCACGTTCGGCGCCGGCAACATATATCAGGCGGGAGAGATGCTCTTGCAGCTCCTGGCCGAAGGAGAAACGAAATGAACAAGCCCCCGGACCCCCCGGCCGACACCCTGCGGAAGGGGATCCCGATCTCCGATAACGCCGCCTTCCTGCGCAAGTTCTCCGGGCCGGAGAGCCTGCCCGCGCCGCGAGTGAGCCTATGGAAGCGGATCGTGTTCCTCCTCCTGAAGACCGGCCTGCTGGCGGCCATGGCCTGCGCTCTGGCCTCGCTCTACACCTACAGCCGGGACCAGAACCTGTTCACCATCCGGCAGGTGGCACTGGACGGCTTCCGCCACCTCGACCGCAACGAGGTGCTGAGCCTGATCCACTCCTCCTTCCGGGGCAACCTGATGACCCTGGACATCGTGGAGCTGCGCCAGCGGATCGAGAAGTTCAGCTGGGTCAAGGGCGTATCGGTCCGGAAGGTCTACCCCGACAAGCTGTACATCAAGGTCGAGGAGCGCGAGCCGGTGGGCATCGCCCGCATGGACAAGCTGTGGCTCTTCGACGAGACCGGCGTGTTCCTGGACGAGTACCGGCCGGCCGAGCACGCGGTCGACCACCCCGTGCTGAGCGGCCTCCACGACGCTTCCGACCCCATGGCCCAGGACGAGAACCTGGAGCGGATCCGACGCTATGTCGACTTCCTGCGGCAGGTCGACGCCAACGGGGCCAAGGTCTCCAGCCGGATCTCGGAGATCGACCTGACCGACACCTCGGACCTGGTGGTCATCCCCCTGGAGGGCACCCCCCGGGTGCACCTCGGGTACGAGAAGCTCCCGCAGCGCCTGGACCGCTTCCTCAAGGTGGTGGACCGGGCCACGGAGGAGAACGGCCCCATCGCCGAGATGGACATGCGTTACGAGGACAAGATCATCGTCAAGCCGCTGGAGATCCAGCAGGCCCAGCAATAGGAGGCCGGACATGGCCCTGAAGAAGAAGGAGACCTGCTTTTCGGTGCTGGACATCGGCTCCACCAAGATCTGCGCCGGCATCAGCCGGCTGGGCGAAGGCATGGAGCAGGAGCTGCTCGGCATCGGCGTGGTGCCGTCCCGCGGGATCCGCAACGGCGGCATCGTGGATCTCGAGGAGATCCGTGTGGCCATCCGTGACGCGGCCGACGAGACCGAGAAGACGGCCCAGACCTCCATGGGCAAGGTGTACCTCAGCATCAACAGCCGCGGCCTGAAGAGCTACAACAGCAGCGGCTCGCTGCAGATGGGCGCCACTCCCGTGCCGATCACCCAGACCCACTTCCAGAAGTGCGTCGACGCGGCCAGCAGCGTCAACATCGCCAACACCCTCGAGCCGCTGCACACCATCGTCCGGCACTGCCTGGTCGACGAGAACATGGAGGTGGACAATCCCCTGGGCATGGAGGGCAAGCGGCTGGAGGTCGGCCTGCACATCCTGGCCCTGCCCAAGAGCCAGCTGACCCATTTCACCAAGGCCACCAACCAGGCCGGCCTCTCCGTGGAGAAGATCGTCCTGCAGACCCTGGCCTCGGCCGACGGGGTGCTGCACCCGGAGGACAAGGAATTCGGCACCATCTTCGTGGAGATCGGCGCCTGCACCACCACCGGCATCGTCTTCCAGAAGGGGAAGATCCAGCACAGCTTCAGCATCCCGGCCGGCGGCGACCACTTCACCCGGGACATCATCGTCGGCCTGCGCTCCACGCTGAAGGAGGCCGAGAAGATCAAGTGCCAGTACGGCACGCTCGACCCCCAGTCCGACGCCAGCCAGGAGACCTTCGAGATCCGCGGCGCCGGCTCGGGCCGCCCGCGCCGGATCGCGCCGCAGATCCTCACCGAGATCATCCAGCCCCGCGCCGAGGAGATCCTCGAGTACGTCCGCAACGAGGTCACCCTGGCCGGATTCGACAGCTCCCAGTTCGCCTGCTGCGTCTTCAGCGGCGGCGGGGCCCAGCTCAAGCAGTTCGTGCCGCTGGCCGAGAAGGTCCTGGACCTGCCCTGCCGCGTCGGCGCCACGCTGGTCCCGGAGAAGTGGCCAGCCGAATTCGCCTCGCCTGCCTACGCGTGCCTCATGGGCCTCTTCCAGAAGGCCCGCGTCTCCTCCACCCGCAAGGAGATGACGGTGGCGGAGCGCCTGACCGAGGGCCCGGGCCTGGCCCATCGCGCCAACCGGCTGAAGAGCTGGTTCCAGGAAATACTCAGTTTTTGACATATACCTATCGAGTCAAAGGAGGAAAGAGATGGACCAGACAACCAGACCCGCGAACCGGCTGTTCACCTTCGAGGAGGAACTCAAGGTGGGCGCCAAGATCAAGGTGGTCGGCGTGGGCGGCGGCGGCTGCAACGCCATCAACCGGATGATCACCTCCAAGGTGGAGGGCATCGAATTCATCGCCGCCAACACCGACCTGCAGGCCCTCGAGAAGAGCCTGGCGCCGATCAAGCTGCAGATCGGCAGCAAGCTGACCAAGGGCCTCGGCGCGGGGGCCAACCCCGACATCGGCCGGGCCGCCGCCCTCGAAGACACGGACCGGATCATCGAGCACCTGGAAGGCGCCGACATGGTCTTCATCACCTCGGGCCTCGGCGGGGGCACCGGCACGGGCGCCGCGCCGATCATCGCCTCGCTGGCGTCGGAGCTGGGCGCGCTGACCATCGCCGTGGTCACCAAACCGTTCGCCTTCGAGGGCCGGAAGCGCGCCGCCCAGGCCGAGATGGGCCTGAAGGACCTGAAGGACTGCGTCGACACGGTCATCACCATCCCCAACGACCGGCTGCTGCAGGCCCTGGACCTCAAGACCACCCTGCTGGAAGCCTTCAACGTCTGCGACGACGTGCTGCGCCAGGCCGTGCAGGGCATCTCCGACCTGATCACGGTGCCGGGGATGATCAACCTCGACTTCGCCGACGTCCGGGCCATCATGTCCGACATGGGCATCGCCCTGATGGGCATCGGCGTGGCCGACGGCGAGAGCCGGGCCGCCGACGCGGCGCGGCGCGCCATCTCCAACCCGCTGCTCGAAGACTCCAACATCCACGGCGCCAAGGGCGTGATCATGAACATCACCGGCAGCTCCAGCATGACCATGATGGACGTGAGCGAGGCCGCCGCCATCATCCAGGGCGCCGCCGACCCGACCGCCAACATCATCTGGGGCGTGGTCAACGACGAGAGCCTGGGCGACAAGATCAAGATCACCGTCATCGCCACCGGCTTCGAGCATGCCCGCTCGCAGGAGCCGCCCCAGGACGCACCGCTGAAGGTCGACGCCATCGCTCCGCGGCCGCCCACCCGCTCCGACCTGCCGGGGGAAGCGGTGGCCTACGTGGACATGAACATGCTGTCCCGGGCGGACGAGTCCAGCCGCCTGGAAGTGCCAGCGTATCTCCGCCGGAAAGCGGAATAAAACGGTGAATCGGTGAATGGGTGAATCGGTGAATCGGCAGAAAGTTCAATCGAACGGGTAGAGACCGGTGGTCTCCATGGATGGCAGAGCGGGGGACCGCCGGCACGAAAAAGGAGTGGAAAGAATGAAAAGTAGAAATAGCATGCGCCGTGGGTGGAACCTCCTCCTTCTGACCGCGTTGGCGGCGGGGCTGGTCTGGTTGCCCGCCCCGTCCGCCCACGCTTTGGACCGCGCCAAGACCGTGGACCGGGTGGCCACGTCCACCGAGGTCATGAAGGCCGTCATCGGCATCCCCGAGGAGGGCATCCCGGACTACCTGCTGCGGGACTGCGCCGGCCTGGTGGTGATCCCCAACGTGGTGGAGGGCGCCTTCCTGTTCGGCGGCCGCCACGGGCGCGGCATCCTGATCCACCGCATGCCCAACGGCCTCTGGAGTAATCCCTGCTTCGTCAGCCTGACGGGCGGCAGCTTCGGGCTCCAGCTCGGCGGGCAGTCGGTGGACCTGGTGCTGGTGATCAAGAACCGCAAGGGCTTCGAGTCGATCCTGGACGACAACTTCACGTTCAGCGGCGACGCCGTCGCCACGGCCGGGCCGGTGGGCCGCAACGCCGAGGCCGGGACCGACCTGATCCTGAAGGCCAAGATCCTGTCCTACTCGCGCAGCCGGGGCGCCTTCGTGGGGATCTCCCTCCAGGGCGCGACGCTGACCATCGACCGGAAGGCGAACTACACCTTCTACAAGAAGCTCATCGACCAGCGCAAGATCCTCTACGACTCCACCCTGCCCTACCTGGACGAGTTCAAGCCCATGGTCGAGCTGCTGCACCCGTACACCATCCCGGCCCAGAAGTCCGCCGCGGTCAATCCCTGATCTCTCTCCCGGGGGCCGTCTTGCACGCCGGCCCCCGCCTTCCCCCCTCATCGGTATCGGAATCGGTATCGGGGTTGCAATCGACAGCGGGTCGATTCCGATCCCGATACCGATTCCGACCCCGATTCCGAATTGAACCGTCCCTGCCTTCTCTACGATTCATCTTTGGCGATGCCGCCCACGATCCATCCTCGATCGCAGCCTCACCGCCTTCCTTGATCTTTCCGCAATAGGATGGTATCGTAACATTTACTCAAACGATTTGTGATATTCCCGGCGCGGGGCCCGGATGCCCGATCACCCGCACCATTTATATCGGAGGACTCATGAAGCTTCGCCCCCGTTCCTTCCTTCCGATGCTTCTCCTGGCCGCGGCACTCGTTGCGGCAGCGGGCGTGGCCCCATCGGCCGCCACCGTCGTCGCGGACCACACCGCCGTGGACCGCTGTGCCGACATCCCGCAGCCCTTCATCGACCTGGTCAAGCGGATGTGGGTCACCGTGCCCGGGGAATCCCACTCTTCCGGCTACCGCATCGGCCTGGCCCTGCTGGAAGCCCAGGACACCCGGTTTCAGGTCAACCTCCGCGAGTCGGGCACTCCCGAGGCGTACACCGACGCCTACCTGCGCTTCTCCCGGGCCAGCTGGGGCGACGTCGACCACGCCACCGGCTGGATCTACGGCTACGGCGAGGAGGACTGGTACACCAGCGCCACGGCGGCCCAGCGCACCCGGGACGGCGTCACCTACTGCCACACCCACAGCCTGGCCCTGGCCGCCACCGGCTTCGGCTGGTGCTGGGACACCACCTGGCAGAACGGCCCGGGCGGCGGCACCGACCCGGTCTACCAGGTGCGCTGGGCCGGCTCGTCGGTGGGCGGTCCGGACGGCAACCTCCGCTGGGGGCTGGACGCCGACGACTACGCCCTCACCGGCAACCACGTCTGCATGGACACATACATCGCGGCCACCCAGGCCCTCATCGACCACTGCCAGGCGAACGGCTACCCCACCCTCGTGTTCTTCACCACCGGCCCGGTGGACGGCGGCGGCAACACCGGCGAGTCTGGCTACCAGCGGCAGCTCAAGCACCAGCGCATCCGGGACTACGTGGCCGCCCACGACGGCCTGTATCTGTTCGACTACGCCGACATCCTGTGCTGGAGCAACGCCGGCACGCAGAGCACCGTCAGCTGGACCGACCTGGGCGGCACGCCCCGGACGTTCCAGTTCATCCACTCCGACAACATGCTGGACCTCGACGGCACCTACACCGAGGACGGCGACCACATCGGCCAGCGCGGGGCGCTCCGGATGGCCAAGGCCATGTGGTGGATGCTGGCGCGCCTGGCTGGCTGGGACGGCCTCCCGCCCGGCCTGTCGCTGGCCGATCCCGACGGCGGCGAGGAGTGGCCCGTCGGCCGGACCCGCACGATCCGCTGGACCGCCACCGGCCTGACGGGCAACGTCACCCTGGAGCTGTATCGGGACGGCGCTCCGGCCGGCACGCTCGGCACGCCAACGGCCGCGTCCGGCTCATTCGAGTGGGAGATCTCCGATGCCCTCGCTCCGGACTCCACCTACACGGTTCGGGTCTCCCAGGGCGCTGTGGCGGACGAGTCTGCCGGAACCTTTACGCTCTATCTCCCGGGTGACCTGGACGACAGCGGCGCGCTGGATGCCGCCGACGCCGGGCTGCTGGGTCGCCTGCTGGCCGGCGACGGCCCGGCGGTCGCGCGTCCCGCTGCGATGGACGTGGATGACTCGGGCGGCGTGGACGCCGCCGACCTCGTGGCCCTGCTCGTCCTGCTGACCGATTAGTCGAACAGTGGATCGGTGAATGGGTGGATCGGTGAATCGGTGAATCGGTGGATCGGCAGAACCAAGAGGAGATTTGGCGCGCCGGAGGCGCCGCAGGCCAGCTCCGGAGGAGCCCGGGGAGATCAGCCGGTGGCAAGTCCGGACCCGGAGGGTCGGCCGCCGCCACCGGAAGACCGGATCACAAAGACTACAATTCCGCAGGTTCTCCATCCGCGCCCCGGAGGCGGCGCGCGGAGAATAGCCGGGATGTCTCTCCAACCTTCCTCCGCGCGTCCTTTCAGGACGCGGCGGAGGATCCCGAGATGACACGCAGGCGGGCGCCGGTTTCCGGTGGCGGCGGGCGGCCCTCCGGGCCAGCCCTTGCCACCGGCTTATCTCTCCTCCTCCCTCCGGGAGGCCCGGCGCATCCCGCCGGGATGCGATCATCAGCGCCTCAAGCATCCCTGACGGAATACCGAAACGTTGCCCGTCTCTTGATTCCGCCGAATCACCCATTCACCCAATCACCAAAGCACCCATTCACCATTTCACCGTTTGATCGTACGGGCGGGGACGCCCCCGCTCCAGCGGATCACATCGTGCGGGCGGGGACGCCCGCACTCCAGACGTACCTCGCGACCTCCGGGCGTGTGGTGAGCCGATCGCGCTGAGATACACCTTCCCCTTGCGCCGGGGAAGGCGCTAGCTACACGATGCAGGAGCCGAGTTGGTGCTGATTCACGAGCCCTTCGGCTAGAAGCGAACAACTGCCCCCGCCGTAATCTCAATTTGGTGATGAAAGACCGCCTCGTTGAGAAACCAGTTGTCATGCCGCGAACCGATGATTCCTTCAATCGTGGCGTCGATGTAGGTGGGGATCCACCGTCCCTGCACCCTGAATCCTAGATGCTCGCCCGCGAAGATCTTCACACCCCCGCCCCAATCGGAGGAGAAGTGGACGCTGCCTTCATAATCCCCCCCGGGATTGTAATTGGTGACTCCCAGACCTCCAAAGACGAAAGGTCTCACTTTTGACCGGGTGTGACCCCAGTGGTAAATCAGGTTGCCGTAGAAATTGTCGATCTCCAAATCGTTGATGGTCGTCTCGCTCCCTTGGGCGGATCTCCCCTCCGCAGAGCTGTCTTGTTGACTCCACAAAAATTCCAACTGCAACCTCGGCGTGAAAAAGTAACCTGCCGTCAGGCCGAACGCCATGCCGCTAGTGGCGATGAACTCATTCCAGTCTTCGTAGGGATTCCCGCCAATCATGATCGGGCCCACGGCGAAGCCATCGCTGAAGCGGTAGTCTATGAATGGCTGGATCTCTATTTTTCTGGGCCCTCACGGACATCAAGCTGGCAAGGATGAACACCATAGTCATCGGGACCGAATAGAATTTCGACATGAGTATCCTCAGGGAATGATGATTACGTCCTGAGATGGATCAAACAATTGAATTGAATACCGTTGAAAAAGTTCATCAGGATTTACATATGCGGCGAGACCTCCAAACATGTGGAGGTTGTTCGAGTTGCGGAGCACCTTCCCCTCGCGCCGGGGACGGCGCGAGCTACGGGGGACGGCGCGGACTTCGGCAGGCGGTGCGGGCCTTGTGACGCGGGCTTGTGACAGAACTTGGCACCTCTGCATTTCTGGCACCGCTGCGTTGCGCCCCTGCAGTCCGGCGGGGAACAGGCCGGACATCGGCCGCCTGGACGGATTGATGAGAACGTCTCCGGCGGCGCCGACGCCGTCGGCCTCTTGGCACTGTGGCTCGTCCTCGGGTCGCAGCCGAAGGAACGGATTCTCGCCGACGCTCTCAAGCGGGGCCGGAGCGGTTGGCGTAGACGCCCATCACCACCGCGTTCACCAGCCGGAGGCCCGACTTGGGCAACGCGGACAAGGGTATGCCGATCCCGAAATACGCCAGGTTTTTGATCATTCTGAAGATCCACCGGCGGCCAACGGCCTGTTTGATCCGGTCCCACGGCACCAGCATGTGGATATCATATCGTCCCAGGTAGCGGGCCGGACGGACGGGAGCAAGACCGGCTTCGGCATGGAATCGGTCCATATCCTGGGGCGCATAGCGGACGTGCTGGGCCCAGAGATCCGGATCCAGCCACTTCAGGAGAAGGGCATTCATGGAAAACAAGTTGGGGATGCAGGTGATCACAAGGCCGTCCCGGCGGAGAATCCCCTTCCAACGGTTCAGGATGGAGCCTGGATCCGTGAAATGCTCCACAAAACCGAACGAAACCAGGCAGTCGTACTGGCCGGCCAGCGAGGAGAAGTCATAGGACAGGACATCGCCACAGACCAGATCCCGAACCCGGCACCGCTCCCGGCTCAGGTACTCCCGAAGGATGTCAATGGATTCGGGAAGAAAGTCGATTCCTCCCACCTCCCAATCGAACCGTGTGCTCCGGGCCAGCAGCGGGCTTCCCCCGCAACCCAGTTCGAATATCCTGCCAGGCTTCCCCTCGAGGTATTCGTCGATAATGCTCGGGACGCCTGCCAACCGCGCGAGCCCCTCGGGCCGGCGGCTGGAGTAGTAACCCTTCCAATCCTCTTGTTGCGTCAAGGCGTTACTGGTTCTGTGGCCTGTCATGGGATCTCTCTCGGGGAACCGGGATCCCCTTGGAATGCCGATCCCGCCGTAGCGGTGGATCGCCGGCATCGGTATGGAAGGGGCCGCTCTCAGGGACGTTCCAGTCCTGCTTCCGAACGGGGCGCCGCCCGGATGCCGGATGGCGTCACTCCATCATCTTCTTCGCCCGCGCGGTGCTGTCCTTCAGCACGTCCTCGTGCAGGCTGCCGCCGTGGCTGTCCATGGAGACCACCACCGGGAAGTCCTTCACCTCGACGACCCAGAAGGCCTCCGGCGTGCCGAACTCTTCCAGCTTGAAGACGGTCTTGACCTCGGTCACCCGCTCGGCCAGCAGCGACCCGGCCCCGCCCACGGCGTGGAAGTAGACCGCGCCGTACTTCTTCAAGCCCTCCATGGTCTTATCCTTCATGCCGCCCTTGCCGATGACGCCGCGCACGCCGTACTCGCCGATGACCGTGGCCTGGTAGGGCTCCTCGCGGCTGGAGGTCGTCGGGCCGGCGGCCACGAATCGCCACTTGCCCTCCGCGTCCTTGCGCACCACCGGGCCGCAGTGGTAGATCACCCCGCCCTGCAGGTACGGCCGGAGGAAGTCGGGCTTCTCCTCGACCATGCACTTGTGGCCCATGTCGCGGGCCAGCACCACGGTGCCGGTCAGCTCCACCTCGTCGCCCACATGCAGCTTGCGAATGTCGGCCTCGGAGATCGGGATCTGGAGCTTAGTCTTCATACTTCACCTCCCCGTCCTGGATGATCATGGTCTTGCGGCGGAAGGCCCAGCACATGTACGACACCGCCACGTAGAAGGTGGCCGGGTGGCGGTGCTGGGCGCCGATCAGGACGCCGAGGACCGTGGTCTTGCCGCCGAAGCCCATGGGGCCGATGTTCAGCTCGTTGAGCTTCCCTTCCAGCTCCTCCTCCAGCGCGGCCAGGGCGGGGACCTCGCTGCGGGCGCCGAGCTTGCGGAAGAACTGCTCCTTGGACAGCAGGTAGGAGGTCATCCGGTCGCCGCCGACGCCCACGCCGATGGCCCCCGGCGCGCAGCCGAAGCCCTGCGCCTTGACCACCGCGTCGATGATGCACTTGCGGATGCCCTTGATGTCCCGGCCCGCCCCGAGGGCAGAGTCCGGCAGCCGGTACTGGGTGCCGACGTTTTCGCTGCCGCCGCCCTTGTGCATCACCCGGACGCGGGTGTGGGGGTGGTCCCACTGGTGGAAGTGGAAAAACGGGGCGTTGATGCCGACGTTGGTGCCGGAGTTCTTGCCGGTCAGCGGATCGACGGCGTTCGGCCGGAGGTAGTACTTCTTCGTCGCCGCCTCGGCGGCCGCGCAGGCCGCCTCACGGAGGGGCTTCTCGGTGCCGCCCGCGGGGTAGTCGATGTAGAAGATCAGAGAGCCGGTGTCCTGGCAGATGGGGGTCGAATCCTTCCGGGCCATCTCGACGTTCTCCAGGATGGTCCGGAAGACCGCCTTGGCCGGGGTGCCTTCGTCCTCCCGGGCGTGCGCCGCCCGGAGGCTCGCCTCCACGTCGGGCGGCAGGTCGGTGGCGCCCCGCCGCAGCAATTCCACAAACGCTTCCTGCAGCATGCTCGCACCTCGATTGGAAATTTTCACGGTCACTATATGACGGGTTTCAGCGAAGTGTCAAGAAACCAGGAAGACAGCCCTGTTAAAACCGATCGTAATCGTCGATCGTAATCGTAATCGTAATCGTGCTCGTAATCGTTATCGAAAGAGCAATCTCACGCAGATACGCAGAGTCCGCAGAGAAATCCGCCATCGCTGGAGGCATCCATTCGATTTTATCCGCGCTCTCCGCGCCGCTGTGCGTTCTTCTTGATTCGAATCCGATTACGATTACGATCGGCGATTACGATCGATTTTCAAGTGTTCGTCTTCACCTGAAGTCGACGATCGCCCCGTCCTGCGGCAGCTCGAGCTTCCGGTTCCGGTTGAGCGGCGTGGGCTTGATCGGCAGCGGCGCGCCGTTGTTGATCGCATCGATCGCGTCCGGGTCGGTCGGGAAATCCACCACCCCGAAAAAGTAGAAACTCTTGAAGACGCACGGCAGGCCGTTGGACTTGAGCGGATCGGGACCGTCCATGATGTGGAAATGCAGGTGGGGCGCGTCGGAGTTGCCGGAGTTGCCGGCCAGGCCGAGCACCTGCCCCCGCTCCACCTCCTCGCCCGGCACCACGCGGATGCTGTTCGGGATCATGTGCGCGTACAGGGCGTAGCGGCCGCGGCCGAGATCCAGCACAACGTAGTTGCCGGCCGCCTTGGCGGCCGTCATGTTGGGGGGCTTGGTTCCCGGCGTGTTGTCCGGCTCGCCGTCGTGCACGGCCGCCACCACCGCGGGCCGGACCGCCACCACTTCCTGCCCGTAAATGGGGTAGCTCTCGTTGAGATACGGCGGCCCCGAGACCAGTCGGTAGTCGGGCGTGAGCAGCATCAGGTCGAAGGCGTGCCGCTGCGCCAGGCGCCATTGGCAGTCCAGGGCCATCAGGGCGGTCCGGTGGTAGGACAGGCCGCCCGAAGCAGCGACCATGTAACGGTTCCCGCGGACCGGCGGGACCTGGAGCCAAATCGGATTCTGATCCTCCATCGGGGCGGGGATCTCCAGGGTATAGACGGTGGATGCCTCCAGCTTGGTCCCGTCGGGCTTCTGGAGGACAGTGGTGATCGTGTGCTGGAGGGCCTCCGGGACCGCCGCCTCATAGAAAAACGGCACGTTCATCCAGACGATGCACGTCTGGCCGGCCGCCAGGGTCGCCGGCCCCGCCCCTCCGCCCGGAAGCCGCAGGTAGCCGGCGATCTCCTCGTTGTCCATGTCGATCCGGACCCTGGAGGGATTGTCCGCGTCGGTGACCACCAGGCGCTCCAGAACAAGCGGCCAGTCCGTGGCGTTCGTCACGATCAGCTCATAGAAAGCCCACCACTTCTGGTCGCTCATCTTCACCGGCACAGGCGGCGCCAGGACGGAGATTACGGCGGGGGTGAGTTGTGGCTCTCCCGATGTCTGTTCCACGACGGAAACGGCGCCGGAGGCCACACCGGCATAGGCGAAGGCCCCGCAAGCCAGCATGGCGAGGACGAACGCGACAATTCTCGAGCTCGGACTCATGATGACTTCCTCCTTGAAAACGGAGACCGGTTTCGCAGAGATCCGACTGTTCGACGCCCCATCGGACGGGCTGCCGCCACGCACGGGCTGCCGATCGTCCCGACGGCCGGGGATCTTCCCCGATGGCCTCTGCAAGTAATTCCAATAAAAAGGTATACTCCGTCCAGGCGGCGTATGTCAAACTAAAAACGCCGACGATCGGGTCCGGCGACCTTGGGGGACGCGCATCCGATCAGGGTCCCCCGTCGCGGACCGGTTGCTTCGGCGACGAACAAAAAGGGATTCCCGGAGGAATCCCTTTCGATCGATGCTGCGGCCCCAGAGCGGCCGCGGTGGATCCGGTCCGTCAGAACCGGAGGTTGAGGCCGGCGGTCACCTCGAACTGGTGCTGGTACTTGGCATCGCTCAGTACCCAGGGGCCCCAGTACGGGTCCCACACGATGTAGTCTTCGCTGCCGACGTAGGTCGGGATCCAGCGGCCCTGGAGGCGGATGCCCATGTGCTTGCCAGCGTTGATCTTCACGCCGCCGCCCCAGTTCGTGGAGAACTTGGTCTTGCCCTCGGCGTTGGGGGCGTCGGGGGAGTACACGGTCGCGCCGAGGCCGCCCAGGATGTACGGACGGATGGCGGAGTCGGGATCGCCGAAGTGGTACAGGATGTTGCCGTGGAAGTTGTGCACGGTCATGTCGCCCGCGCCGTACTCCACGCCGCCCACCGTGGTGGCCCGGAGGTCGCTGCTCTGGGAGCTCCAGGCGAACTCGGCGGAGACCTTCGGGGTCAGGAAGTAGCCGACGCTCACGCCGTAGGCCATCCCGTCCGCGATCTTGATCTGGTCGAAGAACAGTCCCTCATGCTCGATGGTGTCCACGTCGACCGAGTTGCTGAAGCGGTAGCCGATGAACGGCTGCACTTCCAACTTCTGGGCCATCAGGTCGGCGGCGCCGACCAGCAGCAGGAACAGGGGGAGGATCAGGATCTTCTTGCTCATTCGAATCAACTCCTTGGTTGAATTGGTTTAATAAGAGACACTTATTGGATAATTTTAAATAGATACGGTTCAGCCGGAAAAAGGTCAACTGAAATCAGGACTTCCCGGGATTCATTTGATTCCCCCCTCGACTCCGCGGTCCACAGCCACGTCCGCGCCGTCGGCCTGGAGCGGCTTGCCATTGTACAGGGCCTTCCCGCCCACGGCCTTCAGCGCGACCTTCTGGAAGTCGGTGATCTCGATCTGGGGCGTCCCGTCGAAGGGAATCCCGGCCGGCCGCACCGGCGTGCCCGGCGCGGCGTCGGTGGTCAGGACGCCGAGGCCCGTCTCGCTGGAGGCCGCCAGCAGCATGCCCTGGCTTTCCATTCCGCGCAGCTTGGCGGGCTTGAGGTTGGCCACCACGACGATCTTCTTCCCGCTCAACTCGGCGTCGGTGTACTGGGCCCGGATCCCGGCGCACAGCTGGCGTTGTTCCGTGCCCAGGTCCACCTTCATGACCACCAGCTTGTCGGCCTTGGGATGGGAGGCCACCTCCAGGATCCGCCCCACGCGCAGGTCGATGGCGGCGAACGGGTCGGCCTGGATCAGGTCGATCCGGTCCACCTTGGGCAGGAGGATGGCGGGCTCGCCGATGACGTGGTCCGTCAGGTCGAAGGCGATGTGGGAGAAATCCTGGTGGGGCAGGTTCAGCTGCCGCTCCAGGCTGTTGGCGACCACCGGAACGATGGGCTTGAACAGGATGCCCAGGATCCGTACGAGGTTCACGGTGGCGCTCACCACGCGGTGGGCGGCCGCCGGGTCGGTCTTGAGCAGCGCCCAGGGGGCCCGCTCCTGGAAGAAGCGGTTGCCGATGTCGCCGATCTCCAGGATCTCGCGGACGGCGGCGCGGAAGTCCGCCCGGCGGTAGGCCTCCTTGACCCGCCCGCACTTCTCCAGCACCGCCTTTTCCAGCTCCGGCTCGCTGAAGGCGCACGTCCGCCCGGCGAAGTTCTTGGCCAGGAAGGTGAGGCTCCGGTTGGCGAAGTTCCCGAAGTTGCCGATCAGCTCGGCGTTGACCTTGTGCTTGAAGTCCTCCAGGTTCAGGTCGATGTCGGCCAGCTTGGGCGACAGGTTGGCGGCGTAGTAGTAGCGCAGGTACGCCGGATCCAGGATGTTCAGGTAGTCCCGGGCGGTCAGGAAAGTGCCCCGGCTCTTGCTCATCTTCTCGCCGTTGACGGTCAGGAAGCCGTGCACGAGGATGTTTTCGGGCAGGTTGAAACCGGCGCCCATGAGCATGGCCGGCCAGAAGAGGAAGTGGAAGTAGATGATGTCCTTGCCGATGAAGTGGATGATCCGGCCGCCCGGCCGCGTCCAGTAGTCCTCCCACTCCCCGCCCCGCTTCAGGCAGAGGTTCTTGGTGCTGGCGATGTAGCCGATGGGGGCGTCGAGCCAGACGTAGTAGTACTTGTCGGTCTCGCCGAGGATGGGGAAGCCGAAATACGGGGCGTCGCGGGAGATGTCCCAATCCCGGAGGCCCTCGTCGATCCAGTGCAGGATGTAGTTGCGGATCTCGTCCTGCAGCCGGTCGTTGCCGGTGAGCCAGGCCCGCAGACGCTCGGCGTAGTTGCCCAGCTTGAAGAAGTAGTGGAGCGAGTTCTTCCGCGCCGGCGGGTTGCCGCAGACGACGCAGAACGGCGCCACCAGGTCGGTGGGGTTGTAGGTGGCGTTGCACTTCTCGCAGTTGTCGCCGTACTGGTCATCCGCGCCGCAGCGGGGGCAGCGGCCCTTGACGAAGCGGTCGGGCAGGAATCGGCGGCAGTGTTCGCAATAGGTCAGCTCCACTTCCTGGGTGTAGATGTCGCCGCGTTCCCGGACGCGCGAGAAGATCAGGTCGCTGAATCCCTGGTTCTCGGGCGAGTTGGTGGAGTAGAAATTGTCGAAGTGGATCTCGAAGTCGGCGAAGTCCTGCCGGTGCTCGTCGAAGTACTTGGCGATGAGCTGCTCGGGTGCGATCCCCTGCTTGGCGGCGTTGATCTCGATGGGGGTGCCGTGGGTGTCGTCGGCGCAGCAATAGATCACGTCCTCGCCCATGAGCTTGAGCGCCCGGACGAAGATGTCGGTCTGGATGTACTCCACCAGATGGCCCAGGTGGACGGGCCCGTTGGCGTACGGGAGGGCGCTGGTGACGACAATCTTCTCTTTGGCTGGCATGGAGCGGTCCTTTCCGCTGGAATAGCGGGGGATTGTAGCGGAATTGCCCCGCGGTGTCAACGAGTGGTACAATGCCGGAAGAAACGTCCTGTCGGCAACCGGCGCCGAGCGCGGTAATGAACCGCAGGCCTGTCCGTCGCATCCTTACTGTCGGTCGAGGAAAACTACACGCAGAGACGCAGAGAACGCAGAGAAAACATGATTGTCACGATCCCGATCGATGGGATCTTTTCCAGAAGCTGACGGGCGACGGGTTCCTCTGCGGACTCTGCGCCTCTGCGTGTAAATGATTGATTACAATACTATTGGGCAACCTCAAGGGAGGCTATTATGAAAATGCACGTAACGCCCGCCTTCTGGTGGCACCGGCTGGCCCTGGCGGCGTGCCTGGCCGTCCTGGCCGCGGCCGCGGCGGCCGCCCAGGACAATCCGGCGCCGGCCCCCGCCGCGGCGTCGGCCGCCGACAACGACAATCAGTTCCGGCTGGTCTGCGCCGGCATGGGCTTCCAGAACGGCTATCTGGACGCCTACGAAATCGGATTCAATGACCAGCGTTACCGCGGCCGGACCGATTTCTCGGGCCACCCGCTCTACGACAAGGCCGACCGCGGCTACAACGAGAGCTGGATCTACAAGGAAATCTACAAGCTGGCCTACCGGAAGGGATTCGCCCAAGGGTACGAAGACGGTTTCCTGAAGCGGACCAACCTGGTGGTGAACCGCTTCGCCCAGCTGGACGAAGCGATTCAGCAGGCCGCCGCGCCGGTCCAGCTGCCCCCGCGGAGCGACGCGCCGGCCGAGCCGGTCATCCTCCCCGCCGGCGCGCGCGTGCTGCTGAAGCTGGACGACCTGCTGACCACCCGCATGAACCAGCGCGGGGACCCCTTCACCACCATCGTGGTCAAGGACGTCTTCGTGGGCAACGCCCTGGCCATTCCGGAGGGGTCCGCCATCCTTGGCACCGTTGGGGAAGTCGTGCCGCCCGGCCGGATCAAGGGGAAGGCCGAGATGACCCTGCGGTTCCAGAAAATCCGCTTCAAGAACGGGAACGAGGTGCCCTTCTCCGGCACCCTGACCGGGATCGGCGGGGGCGAGGGCCAGATTATGAACCAGGAGGGAACGTACCAGGGGCAGGGCTCGGTGGGACGTGACGCCACGGTGGTGGGAGCGACCACGGGAAGCGGAGCCGTGATCGGCGTCATCGCCGGCGGCGGCAAGGGCGCGGCCATCGGCGCGGCAATCGGCGGGCTGGTCGGCCTGGCCGGCGTGCTGAGCACCCGCGGCGAGGACATCGAGCTGACCAAGGGCACACTGATGGAGATCATGCTGGATCAGGATCTCAAGCTCGATCCCGGCATCGCCTCGAACCGCTGAGCCCAAACAAGAACTCACCACAAAGGCACGAAGGGCACAAAGCAAGCCATTTAACATTATTCATTTGCCCTTTGCCATTGGTCCTTTCAGAAACCTGTCAGATACTCAAGCACGTCCTGAAAATGGCAAATGCAACTGGCCAATGTCAAATGCCAAATGGATCTCTTTGTGCCCTTCGTGCCTTTGAGGTGAGTATCTCAGTCTTGAGAAGACAGCTTCAGCGGGCGGGAAGCAGCGCGCGGGCCCGGCGCAGGTTTTCTTCCGCCTGCGGATAGCCGGGCTGGAGGCGGAGGGCGGCTTCCAGCTGGTGGATCGCCTCTGCCGGCCGGCCCGCCAGGAGGAGGGCGCTGCCCAGGTTGTTGCGCGCGCGGGCATCGCCGGGCCGGAGGCGGGCGGCGGCCTCGAGATGGGGGAGCGCCTCCGCCAGCCGCCCGTTCGTCGCCAGCCAGGTCCCCAGGTTGTACTGCGCGCCGGCGTTACCCGGATTCAAGTCGACCAGCCGGGCCCAGGCTTCCGCGGCGCCGGATGGATCCCCCTGCCCCGCCAGGATCCGCCCGATGGATTCCCACGCCGGCACCAGGCCGGGCTGCCCCTCGACCGCCCAGCGCAGATTGACCAGTGCGGCCTCCGGGCGGCCCCACGCGGCCAGGATCTCGCCGAGCTGATAATGGGCCAGGGGATGGTCCGGCGCCCGCAGCAGCGTCCGGCAGTACAGGGGCGCCGCATCTTCCAGGCGTCCCAGCTTGTGCAGGGCGGAGCCGAGCTTGAAGGCGATGTCGGGATCGGCGGGCGCCAGCGAACCGGCGATCCGGTATTCCCGGACCGCGTCTTCCAGCCGGCCCAGCGTGAAATAGACGGTCCCCAGGTTGGACCGGGCGATGGGATTCCCCGGATGGATCTTTACGGCGGCCCGGGCATGCGTCTCGGCTTCAGCCGGCCGGCCGGCGGCGAGCAGCGCCACGGCCAGGTTGTTCTGCGCCTTGTCGTTGGGCGCCGTCACGGCAATGGCGTGCCGGAAGAGGGCGATGCTGTCCCGCCAGTGCCCGACCTGCCGCGCCGACAGCCAGCCCAGCAGCGCCAGCGCCGCCACCGCCGCCGCAGCTCCCAGCCGCCGGATCGCGACGGGACAGCGGGCGAGGGCTTCGGCGCCGCCCCACGCCAGCAAGATGAACAAGCCCACGTAGGGCACGTAGGTGTACCGGTCGGCCATGGCCTGGGAGCCCACCTGGATCCACCCGATTACCGGGAGCAGCGTGGCCACGTACCAGCCCCAGCCCGTCGGGAACCACGACTGGCGGCGAGCCCGCCAGACCGCCGCGGCCGTGACCGCCAGCAGTCCTGCCCCGGCGGCGGCCGCCGTGCCGTAGGAAAGGTCCCGAGGGAGCGGGTAGAACACCGCCAGGCCCACCGGCCAGAAAAGCTCGCGCACGTAGCCGGCGTACGCGATCAAACCGTTGGCGAACCTCTGCGACAGGGGCAGCACCTCCAGCGAGGCCATGGCGCCGCGTTGCGCCAGCAGCGTGAGCACGCCGGAGGCCAGCGACAGCAGGAAAAAAGGTGTTTTTTCGAGGAGCAGCCGCCCCATCGCCCGCGCGGCGGCGGGAGGCGGGCGCAGGCCATCCCAGGAGGGGAACCGGCCAAGCGGCCAGACGTCGAGCATCAGCAGGGTGAGGGGCACGGTCACCAGCATCGGCTTGGCCATGAGGCCGAGGGCGAACAGGGCCAGGCTCAGCCCGTACAGGGCCCGCCGCCCCGACCGGGCCCAGCCGACGTATGCCGCCAGGGTCAGGAGCCAGAACAGGGTGCTCAGGACGTCCTTCCGTTCGGCCACCCAGGCCACCGACTCCACGTGGGCGGGGTGCAGGGCGAAAAGGGCTGCCACCAGCCAGCTCAAGCCGGGGCGGCCGGTGAGCCAGGCCAGCAGGCCGAAGAGGACCAGCGCGTTGAGGACGTGCAGCGCCAGGCTGCTGAGGTGGTGCCCGCCGGGCCACCGACCGAACAGCTCCACGTCCAGCATGTGGGCAAGCCAGGTGAGCGGGTGCCAGTTGCTGGCGTGGAACGTGGTGAAGGCCCAGCGCAGCGACTCCGCGGAGAATCCTTGCAGGACGTGGGGATTCTCGTACACGTACAGGTTGTCGTCGAAGTTGACGAACTCATGCCCGGCCAGCGGCGCGTAGACCGCGGCGGTGGCGAGGGCGAGCGCCGCGGCCAGCGCCAGCTCACGGATGCGGGGGGCCGTCGGTCGCCACATGGGGGAACATCCGGGAACGGTGCAGCCCCATCCGCGCGAGCCGGTAGGCCAGCCCGGTCCGGAGGCAGCCCAGGCCGTACACCACGCTCCGCCGGAAATCGATGGAAGAGGCGTCGGACGCGTAACTGGTCGGGCAGCTCACCTCGAAGATGCGGTAGCCGTGCCACAGGATCCGGACCAGCATCTGGTTGTCGAAGAGGAAATCGTCGGAGTTGTCCTCGAAGGGCACCCGCCGCAGCAGCTCCGCCGAAAACGCTCGGTAGCCGGTGTGGTACTCCGACAGCTTGGCGCCCGTGAGCAGGTTTTCGGCGAAGGTGAGCGCCCGGTTGTTGAAGTACCGCCACGCCGGCATCCCCCCCTTCATGGCGTAGCCGCCCAGGATCCGGGAGCCCAGGACGCAGTGGGCCAGACCCTGCCCGATCAGCGCCACCATGGCCGGGATCAGGCGGGGGGTGTACTGGTAGTCGGGGTGGACCATGATGACGATGCCGGCATCCGCTTCCAGGGCCAGCCGGTAGCAGGTCTTCTGGTTGCCGCCGTAGCCGAGGTTGCTGGGATGGGCGTGCACGGTGGTCCGAGGCAGGGTCCGGGCGATGGCCAGCGTGTCGTCCTGGCTGGCGTCATCCACCACGATGATGTGGTCCACCACGCCTGTGGCCAGGACCTCCTCGTGGGTCCGGAGCAGCGTCCGGGCCGCATTGTAGGCCGGCATGACCACGCAAACCCTGGGCTTCGCCATCCGATCCCCCGCGCGCAATCCCAACGAGTGGACGCTGGAAGTTTCCTGCCATTTCCGCAGGACGCCATCATAAGGGAAACCGGCCGGGGATTCAAGACGCGGCGCCTTCGTCGGGACCTGTCGGCTGCATGACCGGAAGCCACCCCTCTTGCGGTCGATCCGGACAGACGAAACAGGCGGCCCGAGGGGCCGCCCGTTTGCGTTGATATCCTGGCTTCGATCGGGAGCTTCGGTCCGGTTACGCCTTGGTCACTTCCGCCGCGATCCACTTGGTGGTGACGGACTTCGGCCGGGTGATGGGCAGGCCGAGGCCGCGGGCGATCACCCCCTGGGAGCAGATGCCCAGGGCGCGGGAGATGGAGAACAGCACGGTGTAGTACGGGAACTCCTTCATCCCGTAGTGGTACAGCAGCGCGCCGGAGCCGGCGTCCACGTTCGGCCACGGATCCTTGATCTTCTGGACTTCCTTCAGCACGTTGGGCACCACGTCGAACACGCGCGACACGGTGTCGAATACCGGGTCGCCGGTGCAGTATTTCTTGCCGAACGCCAGGAAGGAGTCGAACCGCGGATCGGTCACGCGCAGCACGGCGTGGCCGTAACCCGGTACGACGCGGCCGGAGTTCAGGGTCTCCCAGGCGTAGTCGTGCAGCTGCTGCTCGGTGGGCACGCCGTTGAACTTCTGGATGGTCTCCAGGATCCAGCCCAGGCACTCCTGGTTGGCCAGGCCGTGCAGTGGGCCGGCCAGGCCGTTGAGGCCGGCCGACAGGGCGTAGTACAGGTCGGACAGGGCGGAGTTCACGGTCGCCGAAGTCATGGCCGACACGTTGCCGCTCTCGTGGTCGGAGTGGAGCACCAGGTAACGCCGCATCAGCTTGGTGAATTCCCCGTTGGGATCGCCCAGGCCGAGCATGTGGACGTAGTCCGCGCCCCAGTCCAGCTTCGCGTCCGAGGCGATCAGCGGCCCCTTGCCGAAGCGCATGCGGTACACCGCGGCGCCCAACGCCGGCAGCGCGGCGATGATGTTGAGGGCGTCCTCGAGGGTGGCTTCCCAGTAGGCGTCCTTCTTCATCCCCTCGTCGTACTTCTTCCGGAACACCGACTCCTTCTCCATGACCAGGATGCCGGTGTTGAACATGACCATGGGGTGGGAATCCGCCGGCATGGCCTTGAGCACGTCCAGGACGTAGCCGGGGAGCTTGCTCCGCTTCGCCAGGTCGGCCTGCAAATCCTTCAGTTCCTCGGCGGTGGGCAGTTCGCCGGTCAAGAGCAACCAGAGCACTTCCTCCGGCAGCTTGTCCTCGAGCTCACGGACAGGCTTGCCGCGGATGATCAGGCCCTTGTCGGGCGGGACGGCCGACGTGTCGCATACGAGGCTCTTCACGCCGCGCATGCCGCCGTAGGCCTGCGCCACGGTCACTTCGGAAATGACCTTTTCGCCGTGCTCCTTCTGGAGGTTCTTGACCTCGTCACGCCACGCGGGGATCTTCTGGGACAACTTGTGGAAAAGCAGACTCATCGGGGCCCTCCTTCTATCAAGAATCTATAGTGCCGAATGAGTATATCATTCCCCGAGGGTATACTTCAAAATATTCATTGAAAAATATCGATTGAAGCGCGTCTGGAACGAGGCCGGCCCGGTGGCCATCCGCGCGGCGCGGGATCAGCCCCGGGTCATGGATTCCAGGAACTCCTTGTTGGCGCCGGTCTTGCGCAGCTTGTCCATGAGCAGCTCCATCGCTTCCACCGGCGACAGCGGGCTCAGCACCTTGCGCAGGACCCAGATCCGGTTCAGCTCCTCCTTGGTGGTCAGCAGCTCTTCCTTGCGGGTGCCCGACTTGTTGATGTCGATGGCCGGGAAGATGCGGCGCTCCACCAGCTTCCGGTCGAGGTTGATTTCCATGTTGCCGGTGCCCTTGAACTCCTCGAAGATGACGTCGTCCATGCGGCTGCCGGTGTCCACGAGGGCCGTGGCGATGATGGTCAGGGAGCCGCCCTCCTCGATGTTGCGCGCGGAGCCGAAGAACCGCTTCGGGCGCTGCAGGGCGTTGGAGTCGATGCCGCCGGACAGCACCTTGCCGCTGGGCGGCACGATGGAGTTGTACGCGCGCGCCAGGCGGGTGATGCTGTCGAGCACGATCACCACGTCCTTGCCGTACTCCACCAGGCGCTTGGCCTTCTCGATGACCATCTCGGCCACCTGGACGTGCCGCGAGGCGGGCTCGTCGAAGGTGGAGCTGATGACCTCGCCGTCCACCGAGCGGCGCATGTCGGTGACCTCCTCCGGGCGCTCGTCGATGAGCAGCACGATGAGGTAGATCTCCGGGTGGTTGGTGGTGATGGAGTTGGCGATGGACTGCATCAGCATGGTCTTGCCGGTGCGCGGGGCGGCCACGATGAGCCCGCGCTGGCCCTTGCCGATGGGGGTGAGCAGGTCCATGACCCGGCCGCACATGTTCTCCGGCTGCGTCTCGAGCCGGACCCGCTGGTTCGGGTAGATCGGCGTCAGGTTGTCGAAGAAGATCTTGTTGCGGACTTCGCTCGGGTGCTCGAAGTTGATGGCTTCGACCTTGATCAGGGCGAAGTAGCGCTCCCCTTCCTTGGGCGGGCGGATCTGCCCGGAAATGGTGTCGCCGGTGCGGAGGTCGAACTTGCGGATTTGGGACGGCGAGACATAGATGTCGTCCGGGCCCGGCAGGTAGTTGTAGTCGGGCGAACGCAGGAACCCGAAGCCGTCGGCCAGGATCTCGAGGACGCCCTCGGAGAAGATCAGCCCGCTCTTTTCGGTCTGGGCCTTCAGGATCTGGAAGATCAGCTCCTGCTTGCGCATGCCCGACACGCCGGACACGCCCAGCTCCTTCGCGATCCGGGTCAGGTCCCCGATGGACAGCTCCTTCAGGTCGGCAATGTTGAGCGTCTTTCCGTCTCCTTCGAGTTCCACTTCATTGTCAGGATATTCATCAGTCATGGGTGCCTCCTTTGGCATTTTTTTCGTTTGTTTCGAGATATTGCTGCAGCCGTCCCAGCAGCTGCAGGCGCCCCAGTTCCGTCGTCGACGAGAAGGGCATGAGCTCCGCTCCGGGGTACGCCTTCCGCAGGACGGCCAGGTTGCGGGTGCGCTCGTTGCCGGACAGCTTGTCCGCCTTCGTAGCCACGACCACGTACTCCAGGCCTTCGCCGGCCAGCCAGTCCCGCAGGGCCAGGTCCAGCGGCGAGGGAGGGTGGCGGGAATCCACCAGCGCCAGGACCAGCTTGGGCCGGTCGGCGGCATGGAGGTAGTCCCGGACCATGCGCTCCCACTGCTTCTGCTCCGAGCGGGAGATCCGGGCGTAGCCGTAGCCCGGCAGATCCACCAGAAAGAAAGAACCGTTCACCAAGAAGTAGTTGATGCCCCGGGTCTTACCGGGAGTGGCGCTGACACGCGCCACCTGCCTCCGCTTCAGCAGGGCGTTGATCAGGCTGGATTTGCCCACGTTGGAACGCCCGGCCACCGCGATCTCCGGCCGGCGCTCCTTCGGGTAGTCCGCAGTCGACCGCGCACTGACGACAAACTCCACCGACGTGCATTTCACCCAGGGAACTCCGGTCAGTAGGCAATCCGATCTTCCTTCGACGGCTTGTCCACGGCCGCGATGCCCTGCTGCCCCTGCCCCTGCATCGACGCGGGCAGCCGTTCCAGGGCGATGGCCAGGACGTCGTCCATGTTCTCGACGAAGCGGATGTCCAGCTCCTTCCGGACTTCCTCGGAGATATCCGGCAGGTCCTTGCGGTTCTCCTCCGGCAGGATGATGTGCCGGATGCCGCCCCGGTGGGCCGCCAGGACCTTCTCCTTGACGCCCCCGATGGGGATCACCTTGCCGCGCAGGGTGATTTCGCCGGTCATGGCCACGTCGCTGCGCACCGGGATGCCGGTGAGGGCGGAAACCATGGCGGTGGCCATGGTGATGCCGGCACTCGGGCCGTCCTTGGGGATGGCGCCCTCCGGCAGGTGGACGTGGATGTCGAAGTTCTTGTGGAATTCGGGGTCCAGTTCGAACAGCGCCGCCCGCGAGCGGACGTAGCTCAAGGCAGCCTGGGCCGACTCCTGCATCACCTCGCCGAGCTTGCCGGTCAGGGTGAGCTTGCCGGTCCCCGGCATCTTGGTCACCTCGGTGAGGAGGATCTCGCCTCCCAGGTCGGTCCAGGCCATGCCCGTGGCCATGCCGACTTCGCTCTTCACCTCCGACTTCTGAATGCGGAAGCGGGTGGGGCCGAGGAACTCGGTGAGTGAGTCCTCCTTCACCACCTCGACGTGTCGCTTGCCCACGGTCAGGAGCTTGCGGACCACCTTGCGGCAGATCTTGCCGATCTCCCGCTCGAGATTGCGCACGCCCGCCTCGCGGGTGTAGTTGCGGATGATGGCCAGGATGGCGTCGTCCTCGAAGGCGATGTTCTTCTCGGACAGCCCGGTCGCCTCGCGCTGCTTGCGGACCAGGAACCGCTTGGCGATCTCGAGCTTCTCCTTCTCGGTGTAGCCGTTCAGCTCGAGGATCTCCATCCGGTCCTGCAGCGGACGCGGGATGCCGTGGAGCGTGTTCGCCGTGGCGATGAACATCACCTTGGACAGGTTGAATTCGGTGTCGATGAAGTGGTCCAGGAAGTGGGAGTTCTGCTCGGGGTCCAGCACTTCGAGCAGGGCCGCCGACGGGTCGCCCCGGAAGTCCATGCTCATCTTGTCCACTTCGTCCAGGAGGAAGACCGGGTTCTGGGTGCCGGCCTTCTTCATCATCTGGATGATCTGGCCGGGAAAGGCGCCGATGTAGGTGCGCCGGTGGCCGCGGATCTCCGCCTCGTCGCGGACCCCGCCCAGAGAGAGCCGGACGAACTTGCGTCCGGTGGCGCGGGCGATGGAGCGGCCCAGCGAGGTCTTGCCCACGCCCGGCGGTCCGACGAAGCACAGGATGGAGCCCTGGCTCTTCTGCGAGAACTGCCGCACGGCCAGGAACTCCAGGATGCGCTCCTTGATCTTCTCCAGCCCGTAGTGGTCGGCCTCGAGGATCCCCTCGGCCTTCTGGATGTCCCGGATCTCCCGGGAGCGCTCCTTCCACGGCAGGCTCAGCAGCCAGTCGACGTAGTTGCGGGAAACCGTGGCTTCCGCCGACATGGAGGGCATCTGCTCGAGGCGGCGCACCTCCTTGAGGGCCTTGTCGACGGCATCCTTGGTCATGCCGGCGTTCTGGATCTTTTCCTTCAGCTCCTCGAGCTCGTTGGCCGACTGCTCCTCGCCCAGCTCCTTCTGGATGGCCCGGATCTTCTCGTGGAGGTAGTACTCCTTCTGGGCCTTCTCCATCTGCTCCTTGACGCGCCCCTGGATCGACTTGTCGATCTTCATCTTCTCGATCTCGAACCGGACCAGCTCGATGATCTTGTGGAGGCGGTCGGCGGAGCCGGCGATCTCCAGGAGCTGCTGCTTTTCCTGGATGCTCACCGGGAGGTTGCCGCTCAGGTTGTCGGCGACCTTGGCCAGGTCCGTGCCCTTGATGGTGCGCTGGACGGCGTCGACGTTGAAGCTCGGGTTGAACTTGACGTACTCCTCGAAGGCGCCGGTCAGCTCCTTCCGGATGGCCTCCTCGTCCACGGCCGAGGGCGCATCGTCCTCGTAGAGCCGGGCCTCGACCATGTAGAAACCCTCGTCCCTGCGGATGGACAGCACCCTTCCGCGCCGGAGCCCTTCCACCAGGACCTTGATGTTGCCCTCGGGCAGCTTCAGGTTCTGGATCACCAGGGTCAGGGTGCCCACGTCGAAGATGTCCTCGGGCTTGGGGTCGTCGATGGTGGGGTCCTTTTGGGTGGCCAGGAACAACTGCCGCTCATGCTTCAGCGCGTACTCCAGCGCCTTGATGGAGGAATCCCGGCCGATGATGAACGGGAACATCGTGTGGGGAAACACCACGACGTCCCGGATGGGGATCAGCGGCGCCTGGATGGTTTTTGCCGGTGTCACGGAAACGGCTCCTAGCTCGCTTTCTTCAGGAGCTGGCTCATCAGCTCCCGGTTGGCGATCATTTCGGCGGTGATGGTGATGTCCTGGGCCTCTTCCAGGGAAGGCAGCTCAAACATCAGGTCCAGCATCAGCTCTTCCATGATCATGCGGAGGCCGCGGGCGCCCAGCTCGCGCTCGATGGCCTGGTCGGCGATGGCCTCGAGGGCCGCCGGCTCGAATTCCAGCCCCACTCCCTCGTACTCGAACAGCTTCTTGTACTGGCGGACGATGGCGTTGCGGGGCTCGGTCAGGATCTTGACCAGTGCCTCCTTCGAGAGCTCCTCCAGCACGCCGAGGACCGGCACGCGGCCGACGAACTCGGGGATCATGCCGAACTTGATCAGGTCCTGGGGCTGGGCCTCCTGCAGCAGGTGGCTGCGGTAGTCCTTGGTGGACTCGGCCTCCTGGGAGCGCATGAACCCGATGCTCTTCTTGCCGATGCGCCGCTCGATGATCTTCTCCAGTCCGACGAACGCCCCGCCCACGATGAACAGGATGTTCGTGGTGTTCATCTGAATGAACTCCTGGTGGGGGTGCTTGCGGCCGCCCTGGGGCGGCACGTTGGCGATGGTGCCCTCCAGGATCTTGAGCAGCGCCTGCTGGACGCCCTCGCCGCTGACGTCGCGGGTGATGGATGGATTCTCGTCCTTGCGGGCGATCTTGTCCACCTCGTCGATGTAGATGATCCCGCACTGGGCCCGCTCGAGGTTGCCGTCGGCGTTCTGGAGCAGGCGGAGCAGGATGTTCTCGACGTCCTCGCCGACGTAGCCGGCCTCGGTCAGGGTGGTGGCGTCAGCGATGGCGAACGGGACGGAGAGTTTCTTGGCCAGCGTCTGGGCCAGCAGGGTCTTGCCCGTGCCGGTGGGCCCGATGAGCAGGATGTTGCTCTTCTGCAGCTCGACGTCGGCGTTGTCCTTCTTCCCGCGGCGGTGGTACTCGATCCGCTTGTAGTGGTTGTAGACCGCCACGGCCAGCTTCTTCTTGGCGACGTGCTGATCGATGACGTAGTCGTCCAGGAATTTTTTGATCTCGCGGGGCCGGGGGACCTCCTCCTTGAGGATGTCGAGGTCGGCATAGGTGTCCTCGGCAATGATCTCCTGGCAGATCTTGACGCACTCGTCGCAGATGTAAACCGAGGGACCGGCGATCAGCTTGCGGACCTCCCGCTGGCCCTTGCCGCAAAAGGAACAGTGCAGGTTGGACTGCTTCGTAGTTTCCTTTTTCATGCCCGCCTCACGCCCCCCGTTTCATGATCACCCGGTCGATGAGGCCGTAGTCTTTGGCCTCGCCGGAGCCCATGATGAAGTCCCGTTCCACGTCGCGGTTGATCTTGTCCAGCGGCTGGCCTGTGTGCTTGGCCAGGATTTCGCAGGTGATCTCGCGCAGCCGCAGGATTTCCTTGGCGTGGATGTCGATGTCGGTCGCCTGGCCGGACAGGCCGGACATGGACGGCTGGTGGATCAGCAGCCGGCTGTTGGGTAGGACGTACCGCTTGCCGGCGGCGCCCGCCGCCAGCAGCAGCGCGGCCATGCTGGCCGCCTGGCCGATGCAGATGGTCGTCACGTCCGGCTTGATGAACTGCATGGTGTCGTAGATGGCCAGTCCGGCGGTGATGGACCCGCCCGGGGAGTTGATGTAGAGCGAGATGTCCTTGTCGGGGTCCTCCGCCTCCAGGAAAAGCAGCTGGGCGGTGACGAGGTTGGCCACCTCGTCGGTGATGGGGGTGCCCAGGAAGATGATGTTGTCTTTCAGCAGCCGGGAGAATATGTCGTAGGCGCGCTCCCCCCGGTTGGTTTGCTCGACGACCATTGGAACCAGTGCCACGTTGTCCTCCTCGCCCCGGCTCGTGCGTCCGGCCTCACTTTTTAGATGTCGATTTGCCGCGTTTGGTTTGCGGTTTTTCCCCGGCCGCCGGCGCCGCGGTTTCGGGCTCGGCCTGGGGCGCGGCCTTGGGTTTCTCGACCTTGGCGGCGTCGACCAGGAACTTCACGGTCTTCTGGACCTTCAGGTCGCTCTTGATCCGGTCCAGCGCCTTGGCGTCCCGGATCAGGGCCTGCTTGAACTCGTCCACCGGCCGGCCGTCGTGCTGGGCCATGTGGGCGATCTCCTTCTCCACGTCCTCGTCGGTGACGGCGATGTTCTCCTGCTCGGCGATCTTGTCCAGGACGGTGTACTGGCGGACCATCTGCTGCATCCGGCCCCACTGCTCCTCGCGGATTTTGCTCCAGTCCATTTTCCGGATCTCGTTCTCCGAGTAACCCCGCGCCATCATGCTGCGGACCGCGCCGCCGGCCTCGCCCTCGAAGGCGGCCTGGACAAGCGCTTCGGGAACGCTGAAGTCGTATTCCTTGACCATGGCATCGAGCACCTTGTTTTCCAGCGCCCGCTCGTTGGTGTGCTCATGGGCGTGCCGGAGGTCGTGCTCCAACCGATCGCGCAGCTGGGCCACGGTTTCGTACTCGCCCAGCGTCTTGACGAACTCGTCATTCAACTCGGGCACCACCCGCTCGCGGATTGATTTGACCGTCACCTTCCATAGGACGTCCTTGCCCGCGAAGCGCTTGTCGTAGTAATCTTCGGGGAATTTCAGGCCCAGCTCCCGGGTCTCGCCGGATTTCAGCCCCTCCAGCTGCAGGGCGGCAAAGGAGTAAGGCAGGTTCTCATCCACCATCATCACCACGCTGGCGTCGTGGACCGGCTGCTCCTGGCCCGCGACGGCCGCGTCCACCTCCACCTCGACCAGGTCCTTGCGCTGGACCGGCCGGGCGGTCACCTCGTCGAAGCGGGCGAAGGTCTGCAGGATTTTCTGCAGCTCCTGGTCCACCGAGGCCGGATCGAAGGCTTCCGGCACGTGCTCCACGGCCAGGCCCTTGTATTCCTTCAGTTCGAATGGCGGCATGACCTCGAAGCCGAGGGACACCGTCAGCGGCTGGCCGAAATCATATTCCCACTTCACCAGCTCCGGTTTGCCGAGGGGCTGCACCTTTGTCTCCTCGAGCGCGGCCGGTAACTGCTCTTCCATCGCTTTCTCCATGATTTCCTGCAGGATGGCAGGCTTGAAGCGACGCTCCAGCAGCCCCACCGGCGCCCGGCCGGGCCGGAATCCGGGGACCTGGGCAATCTTCTTCATCTCCGCGATCACCTTCTGCCGGATGGGCTCCACCTCTTCCGCCGGCATCTCCAGGTTGAGAATCCGCTTGCAGGCGCCCTCTTCGACAATGGTTGCTTTCACGTCTATCCTTCCTTTCCGATATGATGTTGAGAAATTGTTCTGAGTGATCCGGAGAATGCCGGGTCATGGTGCGAAAGGGGGGACTTGAACCCCCACACCCTTTCGGGTACTAGATCCTAAGTCTAGCGCGTCTGCCAATTCCGCCACTTTCGCCCGGCAAAAGTGAGACGACTCCCGTTCGTTTCAATGAAATAAACCGCCTACTATCAGGTCCGGAACGTCTTTCTGATGGCATTGAGATGGTTGCAGGTTCGCCGGAGATTGAAAAATTTGGTGAGCCGTGGAGGAATCGAACCTCCAACCTAGTGATTAAGAGTCACTTGCTCTGCCAATTGAGCTAACGGCCCACCCAAACTTTAAATAACTGTCATTTCCTGAAGAACCATCCGCGGAACGTCCGCCCGCGTGGAGGAAAGAGGGACTTTATACCCGAGTCCAAAACGGTTGTCAACGAAAATTTGTCACAACCGGCGGCCCCGGGAATCCCGCGGCCAGCCTCCCTTGCCGCAGCATCCTCCCTGCATGCCATCGGCTCTATTTTAACACAGCAGTTGGAGAAACTACGGATGAACACTGATAATCCAGGAATTCAACGCAGATCGACGCAGATGTTTTATGATTGGTTATGATCAGGAACCTTATTGGATTGAATCATAATCAGTCATAATTGGATCAGCGAAAATCTGCGTTGAATTTCCGGCTGGATTCGTACTCATCCGCGTTCATCCGTGGTCAAATCCTGCTTCCGTATTCATTGGCGCTCGTATCTCCCTGTTTCCATTGCAGTTGCCAATCTCAGCTTGACACCCGGGGGCACCGCCCCAATAATGGGGACGTTTTTTTGCGACCGATCATTCCAGGAGTGTGACATGGACATCCACCCCTTGACCCCTCCGGCCTCCGGGCCGTTTTATTTCGTCTTCCTCGCGCTTTTCCTGGCCGGCGTGGCCATCTTCGCCTATCGTATCTGGATGCCGTTCGCCCTGCTCCGCCGGGCGGCGCCGGAAAACCGCTTCGACCGCTGGGGCGAGCGGGTGAAGAAGACCCTGCTCTACGCCGTCGGCCAGCGGCGGATCCTGATGGACCCCACCACCGGCCTCATGCACGCGTTCATCTTCTGGGGCTTCTGCATCCTGGCCATCCAGACCTCCTCGCTGTTCCTGGGAGCGCTGGTGCCGGGCCTCGAATACGCCCGGCGCCTGGGGGCCTGGTACGCCTGGCCCAAGGACGTCTTCATCGTCCTGGTCCTGCTGTCGGTCCTGTATGCCGTTTTCCGCCGCGCCGTGCTCCGCCCCTTCCGGGTGGACGAGTCGGCCGAGGCGTACTTCGTCCTGTTCCTGATCACCGTCCTGATGCTGACCGACATCGGGGCCGAGGCCGCCCTCCACGCCGCGGGGGTGGTCACCTTCGGCTTCCTCGGCCGGTGGGCCGGCCCTCTGTTCGCCGGCGAATCGACGGGTTTCCTGCAGGGCGCCTACGCGGTCTGCTGGTGGATCCAGGCGGTGACCATCCTGTTCTTCCTCAACTTCCTGCCCTATTCCAAGCACTTCCACGTGATCACCTCCCTGCCCAACGTCTTCTTCCAGAAGCTGGAGCCGGCGGGCAAGCTCCGCAAGCTGGACCTGGAGGACGAGAACGCCGAGAAGTTCGGCATCTCCCGGGCCGAGGAGCTGGACTGGAAGCTGCTCCTGGACGTCTACACCTGCACCGAGTGCGGCCGCTGCCACGAGCACTGCCCCACCCACACCACGGACAAGCCGCTGTCCCCCAAGCGGATGAACGACCACATCAAGCACTTCGTCTACCAGCGCAAGAAGGAGCTGCTCTCCGGCAAGGCGTCCGAACTGCCCGACCTGTTCGCCTCCGGCACGATCCGGGAGGACGAGACCTGGGCCTGCACCACCTGCGGCTTCTGCGAGGAGGCCTGCCCCCTCTTCATCGAGGAGGTCCAGTGGATCGCCGATTTTCGCCGCTATCTGACCCTCACCGAGAGCCGGTTCCCCGAAGAACTGACCAAGACCTTCAAAGGGCTCGAGAACAACTCCAACCCGTGGGGCATCGGCGCCCACAAGCGCGCAGAGTGGGCCGAGGGGCTCGACGTCCCGAAAGTCGGCGAAGTGGAGAATTTCGAATACCTTTACTACGTGGGTTGCTCCGGGTCCTTCGACGACCGGAACAAGAAGGTCGCCCAGGCGTTCGTCCGGCTGCTCCAGAAGGCGGGCGTCTCCTTCGCCATCCTGGGCGAGGCCGAGGGCTGCTGCGGCGACGCCGCCCGGCGCGCCGGCAACGAGTACCTGTTCCAGACCCTGGCCCAGGCCAACATCGAGACCTTCAAGGAGGCCGGCGTGACCAGGATCGTCACCACCTGCCCCCACGGTTTCAACACCCTGAAGAACGAGTACCCCGAGTTCGGCGGGAAATACGAGGTCTGGCACCACTCCCAACTGCTGGAGAAGCTCGTCCGGGAAGGCAAGCTCAAACCGGCCAAGCCGCTGGCGCTGGACCTGGCCTACCACGACTCCTGCTATCTGGGCCGCTACAACGACGTGTACGCGGCGCCCCGCCACGTCCTGGCGGCGGTCGACGGCGTCAAGGTGTCCGAGCTGGCGCTGCACCACGAGCAAGGCTTCTGCTGCGGCGGCGGCGGCGGCCGCATCTTCATGGAGGAGAGCCTCGGCACCCGAATCAACCACAAGCGGATCGAGCAGGTCCGCGAGTCGGGCTGTTCCACGGTGGGCCTGGCCTGCCCCTTCTGCATGACCATGCTGTCGGACGCGGTCAAGGAGAAGGGCCTGGAAGGCGTCGAGGTCAAGGACATCGCCGAGGTTCTCCTCTCTTCCGTGGAATAGTCCGACGCAAAGGCCGCACAGCAAGCCATTTGTCATTGGCCATTGGTCATTTGTCATTTGCTATCTAGGAACCACCCCGGTTCCGGTCCCGGCTGCTTGAAATGACCAATGGCAAATGGATAATGGCCAATGACAAATGGCTTGCTGTGCGGCCTTTGCGCCTTTGCGGTTGGATTCACTCCCAGCGGCGGGGGGCGAGGAGGCCGTGGTAGTCGGCGGCGCCCCACTCGAAGGCCCTGTCCCGCGGCGGCCGGTATTCCTGCCAGCCGGGCACCTGCCAGAAATCCAGATAGAAGCGGTTGTACAGCCGGTCGAAGGCCTCGTCCGCCGGTGGGCATCCACGGAGGTGTTCCTCCAGGGAATGGACGTGCTCTGGACGGAGAACGGGTGCCACTGTCTCGGCCTCCATTTCCGGGAGGGGAGCGCCCAGAACAGCTCCGAAGCGGGTGGCCACCCGGCCCGCCAGGCTGCGGGCGGTCTCGGCGACGGCGGTATAGCCCGCGGAGATCTCCCGATAGACGCGGGGATCCTCGTATCCGCGGTTGCCGGCGTCGGGAAAGAACCGCCGCAGGTGCCACAGCGGCATGACCGCCTCGATGTACGGATCGCGGGTAGGGAGGAGCGCCTGCCCGAAGTCGATTCTCACGAAGCCGGATTCGGCCAGCGCCCCGGGCCGGGTGGCCAGGACGTTGCCCGAGTGGCGGCTGAAGAGCCGGCAGAGCTCGGCCAGGGCGGCCTCCTCCCCCAGGACGCGGGCGACGCGGGCCACCTCGGCGGGCGGCCAGAGGCGGCGGCGCGGCTCAGTCAGGGGATTGCCCGACAGCTCCCGCAGTGATTGCCCCTCCACGGGCCGCATCACCGAATACTCCGGGCCCGTCCACAACACCTCGACGCACTGCATGCCGAAGTCTTCGGCCAGCCACTCCGCCACCGCCCGTTCGATGCGCATGTCGGTCTTCTTCAGCACGAACCGCCCGGCGCCGGCCGGCGGAGTCAGCGAAAGGTGGTATACGCCGGTGGTGGCGCCCATCACGCCGGTCTTCACGTCTTCGAAACTGAGGTCGGCGATGGCGTCGAGGGGCTGACCGTCCGGCGGGACGGCAGGTGCAAGGCGGTGCAGGACTGCGGGGAGGTCCGGAAAGAAGGCCCGGACCTGGGCGTCCAGGATCCAGGGGATCGTCCGGGCGGCGCGGCGGAAGACCGGCGAGCCGGGCGGGAACTGGAGCAGCGGGGCCTCGCGGAGGTCGCGGAACAAGCCGAAGTTGCGGAGCAGGAAAGTATCTCGAAGAGCGGCCGACAGGTCCAGGCCTGAATCGTCGGCGTCCGCCTCCGCCTCGCGGAGGAAGGCCACCAACCCCCGGGCCACCGCCGCCGGGTCGGGGAAACCGGCAAGAAAGCGGGGCAGCGCCTCGGGGTGGTAAGGAATCCCCGCCGCGTCCAGGACCGCCGCCGCCTCCGTACAACCGCTCATGCAAAATCCTTACAGAGATTTAACCACGGATGAACACGGATAAACACGGATAAAGCCGGAATTCAACGCGGATTTGCGCTGATCAATTATGATTTTTTATGATCCAATCCAGACAGGTTTCTGATCATGACAAATCATCAGACATCTGCGTTCCTCTGCGTTGCATGTTGATTCTGATCCGTGTTTATCCGTGTTCATCCGTGGTTAAAATTCAGGCTACTTCCGCTTCCGGAAGCCGAAGGAGAGGGCGTTTTCGGGGCAGGTCTCGAGGCAGAGGCCGCAGGAGGTGCAGTCCGGCAGCCAGCCCTTCTCGCCGTCCACCAGCGGCCCGATGGCCGGGCAGGGCGACTTCTTGACGCAGACCTGGCAGGAGGTGCAGCGGTCCCGGTCGACGCGCACCCGCAGCGGGGCGAACCGCTCCAGCACCCAGCTCACCAGCCCGACCGGGCAGACCAGGTAGCAGTACGGGCGGTAGTACAGCGCGCTGACGAGCACGATCAGGCCCAAGCCGAGCACGCCGACGTTGAACACGAACTCCCAGTGCAGCATCTCGAAGGCGTTGACGTCGTTGTAAAGGACAATGCCAAACGCGACCAGCCCCACCCCGTACACCGCCAGCAGGTACGCCCGCACGGCGTTGGTGAAGCGGAACGGCAGGTTGGCCACCTTCTTCAGGCCGGGGACCAGGTAGCAGAGTTCCTGCAGCGCCCCCAGCGGGCAGCCCCAACCGCAGAACAGCTTCTTGCCCACCAGGCTGAGCACCACGATCAGCACCAGCATGGCCACCAGCGGCGGCGGCCAGAAGCCTTCGCTGATGACGAACGTGGGCAGCTTGGTCAGCGAACACATCGGGCTGGGGTGCATGCCCAGCGGGTTCTTCAGCGCGGGGATGACCAGGCCGATGACGCCGCCCAGCAGGACGAACGACAGGAGCTGGGCCGCCGCCCGGGCCCACCGCCCGGCCACCCGGCGGAACAGGAAGAGCAGGCCGAGGCCCGCCAGGGCGTAATAAACCAGATACTTCGCGGAAATCAGCAGGGCAAGAGCTTTCATGGACGGCCACCTCTCCAAAATGATTGGAAGCATGCACTATAGATAAAATCCCGTCCGGCGTCAATGAGTTATAATGAACCTAAATCCGGAGCTTCCATCCAGGCTCCACATGGCTGGGGGTCGGTCCCATGTCTCGAACCGCGCCATTGGCCTTCGTGCCCGTCCTGACCCTGGCGTTGCTGATCGGCTGTCCGGACCCCGGCAGCGTCAGGCCTCCGCCAGAGCCCGCCGCGGCCCAGCCCACCGGCGGCCCGCCGTCGCCGGCCGACGACGCCGTGACCGTCGCCGGCCGCCGCCGGATGGTGGAAGACCAGCTCCGGGGCCGGGACATCCAGGACGAGCGGGTGCTGGCGGCGATGGGCAAGGTGCCCCGCCACCTGTTCGTACCGGCGGCCTACGCCGCCATGGCCTATGAGGATACCCCGCTGCCCATCGGCGAGGGTCAGACCATCTCCCAACCGTACATCGTCGCCCTGATGACCCAGGAGATTCGACCAAAATCCGGCGACAAGGTACTGGAGATCGGCACCGGTTCCGGCTACCAGGCGGCAGTCCTGGCCGAGCTGGCAAGTGAGGTGTACACCATCGAACTGGTCGGCGAGCTGGGCCGGCGGGCCGCCGCGCTTCTCGACCGGCTGGGCTACGCCAACGTCCGCTGCCGGATCGGCAACGGCTACCTGGGCTGGCCCGAGGCGGCGCCCTTCGATGCGATCGTGGTGACCGCCGCCGCGGATGCCATTCCGCCCCGGCTGGTCGGCCAGCTCCAGCCGGGCGGACGGCTGGTCATGCCCGTAGGGCCGCCAGACCAGGTTCAGGACCTGATTCTCGGGGTGAAACAGACGGACGGCTCGTTGAAAACCGAGACGATCATCCCGGTCCGTTTTGTTCCGCTCGTGAACCGTTCGCCACGCTGAACCGCCCCCCGCCAGCCGCCGCCATTTCGGCGTTGTCAAGCCGCCGGCCATGGGCTATACTGCGTCCTCAGCGGGACAACCGGCCGCCGCCGTCACAGGCCGGTTCCGCTGTCTCACCCCATATCGATCATCGTTCAGGAGGCAATCATGAATCCGCTGGAACAAACCCTGCAGGAGCTGGCCGGCAAGGTGGTCGCCAACAACCTCTGGCGGCAGCGCCGCTGTTTCAACCTGATCCCCTCGGAGAACACCCCCTCCCTGCTGGTGAAACTGTGCGAGATCGCCGACCCGTCCGGCCGCTACGCCGAGCACAAGACCGCCCTGAAGAAGGAGATCGAAGCCCTGACTGGATCGGGCGCGCTCAAGGGCGACCAGGTGTACTACTACCAGGCCACCGACTTCATCTTCGAGGTGGAGGAGCGTCTCAAGCAGGAGTTCGGCCGCTACATCGGCGCCACCGAGGTGGAGGCCCGGCCCATCAGCGGCCAGATGGCCAACGAGATCACCTTCAAGGCCTGCGTCAAGTTCTTCGGTTCCGGCGCCGAGGGCTTCCCCAGGCTGACGGACAAGGGGCGCATGGCCACCGCCATGAACAACCACCTGAACTACGGCGGGCACCTCAGCGCCCAGCCGTTCGGCGCGCTGTTCAACTTCGTCGACGGCGAAGTCGTCAATTTCCCGCTCCTGCAGAACAATCCCTATAAGATCCACGTGCACCACATGCTGGACCTGGTCCGGCAGCACCGGCCGCCGCTCATCGTGTTCGGCAAGAGCATGTTCCTGCACCCCGAGCCGATCAAGGAGCTGCGGCAGCTGGTGGATTCCATCGACGGCTACCGCCCCGTGATCATGTACGACGGGGCCCACGTCATGGGCGTCCTCGGCGCCCACTTCCAGGACCCGCTGGCGGAAGGGGCCGACGTGGTCACCGGCTCGACCCACAAGACCTTCTTCGGCCCCCAGCGCGGCATCATCGCCGGCAACTTCCCCAAAGGGTCCCCCATGCGCAAGCTGTGGCTGGAGGTCAACGCCCGCGCCTTCCCCGGCTCCACCAGCAACCACCATCTGGGCACGCTGCTGGCCATGCTGGCGGCCACCCTGGAGATGAACAGCTTCAAGGACGAGTACCAGAAGCAGGTCCTGGCCAACGCCCGGGCCTTCGCCGGCTACTGCGCCGCCGCCGGGATCCCGGTGGAGGGGGGCGCGGAGGAGGGCTACACCCACACCCACCAGGTGGTCATCCGGGTCAAGCCCTTCGGCGACGGCAAGGAGATCGCCTCCCGCCTGGAGGCCGCCAACATCGTCACCAACTACCAGGCCCTGCCGGACGACGAGACCTTCTACCACCCCAGCGGCATCCGCATGGGCGTCCAGGAGATGACCCGCTTCGGCATGAAGGAAAAGGACTTCGAGCGGCTGGCCGGCTTCATCGCCGACGTGGTCATCCGCAAGAAGGACGTGGCCGGCGAGGTGGCCGCCTACCGGCAGCAGTTCTCCCGGATGCACTACTGCCTGAGCGCGGAGGAGACGCTGCGGATCGGCCCGGCGCTGTTCGAGAGCGTCTTCCCGGACCACGCCTACTTCCAGGGCTTCGCCGAGGCGCTGCGCTCGCTGCACCATGGCCTGGAGCATTGAGAGAAGCCTGGCATAATGCGGAGTGCGGAGTGTGGAATGCGGAGTGCCGGCAGGATCGATCGTAATCGACGGTCGTAATCGTACTCGTACTCGTGATCGGCGTTGTTGGGGGTGAATCTGGCATTGGCTCGATCGGCCGATCCACAATCGAAAAAAAATCGGGGCGCCCGAAGGGGCGCCCCGAATTTTTTAATCGACTGAGTAAGGAGCTTACACGAGGCCCTGGGCCATCATGGCGTTGGCGACCTTGAGGAAGCCGGCGATGTTGGCGCCGTTCACCAGGTTGCCCGGGGTGCCGTATTCCTTCGCCGCGCCGTCGGCCGCGGTGAAGATGTTGACCATGATCTGGTGCAGCTTCTTGTCGGTCTCCTCGAACGTCCACATCAGGCGGGAGGAGTTCTGCGCCATCTCCAGGCCGGACGTGGCCACGCCGCCGGCGTTGGCGGCCTTGCCGGGGCCGAAGGAGATCTTGTTGTCGATGAACAGCTTCACCGCCTCGGGGGTGCTCGGCATGTTGGCGCCCTCGGCCACGGCGACGCAGCCGTTCTTGATCAGGGCGGCGGCGCCGGCGCCGTCCAGCTCGTTCTGGGTGGCGCACGGCAGGGCGACGTCGCACTTCACGTTCCAGATGCCCGCGCAGCCCTCGGTGTACGTGGCGGACTTGTGTTCCTTCACGTACTCGCTGATCCGCTTGCGCTCCACTTCCTTCAGGCGCTGGATGGTCTGGAGGTTCACGCCGTCCTTGTCATAGATGTAGCCGTTGGAGTCGGACATGGCCACGACCTTGCCACCCAGCGAGGTGGCTTTCTGGTGGGCGTAGATGGCCACGTTGCCGGAGCCGGACACCACCACAGTCTTGCCGTCGAAGGAGGTACCGCGGGCCTTCAGCATTTCCTGGGTGAAGTAGACCGTGCCGTAGCCGGTCGCCTCGGTGCGCGCCAGCGACCCGCCGTAGGACAGGCCCTTGCCGGTCAGGACGCCGTGGAAGTTCTTGGTCAGCTTCTTGTACTGGCCGAACATGAAGCCCACTTCGCGGCCGCCCACGCCGATGTCGCCGGCCGGGACGTCGATGTCGTCGCTGATGTGGCGGAACAGCTCGCTCATGAAGCTCTGGCAGAAGCGCATCACCTCAGAGTCGGACTTGCCCTTCGGGTCGAAGTCCGAGCCGCCCTTGCCGCCGCCCATCATCAGGCCGGTCAGGCTGTTCTTGAAGATCTGCTCGAAGCCGAGGAACTTGATGATGCCGATGTAGACCGAGGGGTGGAACCGGATCCCGCCCTTGTAGGGACCGATGGCGGAGTTGAACTGGACGCGCATGCCGCGGTTGACATGCACCTTGCCCTGGTCGTCCTGCCACGGCACGCGGAAGATGATCTGGCGCTCGGGCTCGACGATCCGCTCGAGCAGCCCCATCTCCTCGAACTCGGGGTGCTTGGCGATGACCGGCTTGAGGGACGTCAGGACCTCGTGCACGGCCTGGTGAAACTCCGGCTCCGCGGCGTTTCTCTTCTTGACCTGCTCGAACACTCTGTCAACGTAATCCATGGCCACCATGCCTCCTTTGATAAAAATATGAGACCGGGGGGATTAAAGATAAATTTCAATTTTCCAGAAAAACATTTTTCACTTTTAGCAGACTGACGGGGAGATTGTCAATGGAATCCTGTAACAAAAAGAGGGGGCCGGGCACTGGGCCCGGCCCCCTCGGGGATGGCTCTCTGCGAGCCGGTTCCAACCGCGGAAGGATTAGATCCAGCCGCGGGATTTGCAGGCCTCGGCCACCCGCTGGATGGCGATCATGTAGGCCGCGTCGCGCATGTAGGCGTTTTTCTTCTTGGCCAGCTCGGCCACGGCGTGGAAGGCGGAGGTCATCTTCTCGTCCAGCCGCTGCAGGACTTCTTCCTTGGTCCAGTAGTAGTTCATGTTGCACTGGACCTGCTCGAAGTAGCTGCAGGTCACGCCGCCGGCGTTGGCCAGGAAGTCCGGGATCACGAAAATGCCGCGCTTCTTGAACTCGGCGTCGGCCTCGGGGGTGGTCGGGCCGTTGGCGCCCTCGGCCACGAGCTTCACGGAGGGCTTCACCAGCTTCACGGTCTCGGCGTTGACCTGGTTCTCCAGGGCGGCCGGGATCAGGATCTCGACGTCCTGCTCGATCCAGGCGTTGCCGGGCAGCACTTCGTAGCCGGCGGCCTTGGCCTTTGTCTTGTCGATGCCGCCGAACCGGTCGGTGATGCTCATCAGGAAGGGCAGGTCGATGCCGTCCAGCTTCCGGAAGGTGTAGGAGGCCTGGTCATGCTGGTCCCAGCAGGACACGCAGACGACCTTGCCGCCGTACTTCTGGAACAGCTCCACGGCGTATTGGGACACGTTGCCGAAGCCCTGCACGGCCGCTTTGCACTTGGTGATGTCCATGCCCAGCAGCTTCAGGGCTTCACGGACGCAGTAGATCACGCCGTAGCCGGTGGCCTCGGTGCGGCCCTGGGAGCCGCCCATGCCCAGCGGCTTGCCGGTGATGAAGCCAGGCAGCTTCTCGCCGCGGATGGTCTCGAACTCGTCCAGCATCCACAGCATGTGCTTGCCAGAGGTCATGACGTCGGGGGCCGGCACGTCGGCCAGCGGGCCCACGTTCTTCCACACCTGGCGGACCCAGCCGCGGCAGATCTGCTCCTGCTCGCGGTCGGACAGGTTGTGCGGGTCGCAGATGACGCCACCCTTGCCGCCGCCCAGCGGGATGTCCACCACGGAGCATTTCCAGGTCATCCAGGTGGCCAGGGCGCGCACGGTGTCGACCGTCTCCTGGGGGTGGAAGCGGATGCCGCCCTTGGCCGGCCCGCGGCCGTCGTTGTGCTGCACGCGGAAGCCGCGGAACACCTTGACCGTGCCGTCGTCCATGCGGACGGGGATGCTGAAGTGGTACTCGCGCAGCGGCCAGCGCAGCAGTTCGCGGGTCGCCTCGTCCAGCTGCAGCTTCTCGGCCACGCCGTCGAACTGCTTCTGGGCCATCTCGAACGCGTTGAAGGATTTGTCTGCCATGATCAAAACTCCTAACGGGAAATTGATTTTCGGATTCGACCGCCGGCGGGATCTGCGCGGACCGCACGTTGCATGCCCCGGGACGGCAGCTAAACAGGATATTGTAGTCCTTGTTTTAACATTTGTCCACTATTTTATAAATAATGAAAGATCTCCATCTCCTCGGGCTTGTGGGCGTCGCTGCCGCGCGTCTGTACCAGCGGGAAACGTCCGGCCGCGTCCCGGATCTCGGCCACGATGTCCCGCTCCTCCGCCGCGGTGGCGAAGGCCGAGCTGCCGCGGTAGCGGTACTCCACCTCCACCCCCTCCAGCCCCCAGCCGATGAACTCCTGGAGGAGGGGGGTCAGCGCCAGCCCCGCCTCCCTCATGAGGAAACCCGGATGGGCCAGCACCGCCATGCCGCCCGCCCGCCGGACGAGCCGGATCATGTCCGGCACGGGCGGCTTGGGCACGTCCAGCGGGACCGGCACGTTCTGCTTGATCCAGCGCTTGGCCTCCCGGTAGGAGCCGAAAAGCCCCCGGTCCAGCAGCGGGTGGATCACGTGGGGCATCATGCAGGTGTCCCGTTCCGGGGTGAAGATGTCCTCCTCGCGGATCCCCGCCTCGGGAAAACGCGCCTGGACTTCCCGGATCACGAAGCGCAGGCGTTCCCGGCGCGCCGCCTGGGTGCCGGCCAGGTAGGCGACCAGATCGGAGTGGCGCGGGTCGATGTGGTAGCCGAGGATATGCACTTCCTGGCCGCGGTAATCACTGTCCAGCTCCACGCCGGGGACCAGCGCCACTCCGCACGACCGGGCCTCGGCGAAGACATCCCCGAAGTGGCTGTAAGCGCCGACGGCGTCGTGATCGGTGATCGACACCTCGTCCAGCCCGAGCCGGGCCGCCAGGGCGAAGATCTCGGACGGTTTCATCTCGCCGTCTGAAACCAAGGTGTGCACGTGGTAATCTTTCCCCATGAAAAGCTCCTTCCGCGAATGTGCTATTATACGGGAAGAAGCAATCCCCCCCTCGAGGTGAAGACATGGGCGCTGGACGAATCGCGAGATTCCGCTTTGGAATCATGGCCATCCTGGTCGGCCTGGTCCTGGCTGTTCCCGGCCTGGCGGACTACAAGCAGAACGTCGGCAAGGGCCTCAACTTCTTCTCCCGGGAATCGGAAAAGTCGATGGGGCAGCGGTACTCCGAGGAACTCAACGCCAAGCTGCCCCTGATCACCGACCCGTACGTCAACGACTACATCAACCAACTGGGCCGGAAGCTGGTCGAGAACTCCCTCCAGCCCGACATGAATTACCAATTCTTCGTGGTCAACGACAAGGACATCAACGCGTTCGCCCTGCCCGGCGGGTACATCTACGTGAACCGCGGCCTGCTGGAGGCGGCGCAGGACGAGAGCGAGGTCGCCGGCGTCCTCGGGCACGAGATCGGCCACGTCATCGGGCGGCACTCCACGAACCAGATGTCGAAGCAGCTGCTGCTCACGGGAATCCTGATGGGGGCGGCGATCGGGACGAGCGCCAAGAGCGAGAAGTGGGGCCAGATCGTCGGCGCCCTGGGCGGAGTCGGCGTCTACTTCACCACCATGAAGTTCAGCCGCGACCACGAGCGGCAGGCGGACTGGCTGGGCCTCGAGTCCATGGCCAAGGCCGGCTACGATCCCCAGGGGATGATCGATTTCTTCAAGATCATGGACGCGGAGAGCAAGGGAAAAGGATCGGGCCTGGCCTTCATGAACACGCACCCGCTGCCGGCGGAACGGGTCAAGAACATGACCCGGGAGATGCAGACGCTGACGGCCGTCCCGGCTAATCCCATCCGGGAAACGCGCTCGTTCGAGGTCTGCAAGGAGCGGGTCTCCCAGTGGCCGGCCCCGCCGCCCGGCAAGGAGGCGACCCTGGCCGCGGCGCTGGCCAGCCTGGATCGGCCGGACCAGTATCAGACCGCGCAGCCGAACGTGCCCGAGCCTGCCTACACCCCCAGCTTCGGGAACTACACCTTCGAAATCCCGGCCGGCTCCCCCTGGTACGACACCGGTATCGATGTGTACTACGGGCAGGCGGTCATCATCGTGGCCCAGGGCCAGGTGTTCTGGAAGAAGAACAGCAACGACTCGTGCGGGCCGGACGGCGCGCCCAACACCGGCAAGGGATTCTGGAAGCCCATCCCCTCCGTCAACACCGGCACGCTGATCGCCCGGATCGGCGACAGCTCCACCAACGTCTTCCCCGTCGGCTCGAGGCGCTCCTTCCAATGCCCGGTGGCGGGGCGGCTCTACCTGGGCATCAACGACGACAACGCCTTCGACAACCGGGGCTCGTTCCAGGTGGCCGTCCGCCTCGGCCAGTAGGATGGCGAAGCGGTTCGAGTTCCTGCCGCACACCGCCGACATCGCCATGCGCGTCCGGGGACGAAACCCGGTCCGGCTGGTGCAGAACGCGGCGGCCGGCTTGGCCTCCTGCATGGCCAGCCCGCGCCTGGTCCGGGCCGCGGACGAATTGGAACTCTCCCTGAAGGCCGCCACGCCGGCCGAGGGCATGATCCGGCTGCTCAACGAGATGCTGTTTCTGTTCGACACCCGGAGGTTCCTCTGCCGGCGGGTCCGCATCCAATGCTGGGAGGGCAGCGATCTGCGCGTCCGGCTGGCGGGCGAGACATACGATCCCGGCCGGCACCGCCTCAAGGCATCGGTGAAGGCCGCCACGTACCACGGCCTGGAGGTGCGGGCGACGCCCGACGGCCTGGAGGCGACCGTGGTGTTCGACGTGTGAGGTCCCCCGGCGCGAGGCATTCGGCAATGTCGGGAGGAAGACCATGGCCGACAAGATGACCATCGAGCAGATCCTGCCCCGGATCGAGCGCCTGGACGACGTCACTTGGCGGATCCCGCGCTTCGGCCCCATGCGCGCCGACGGCGTGTTCTTCGCCTCCGAGTCCCTGCTCCGCCTCCTGAAACAGGACCAGAGCCTGCTGCAGCTGGCCAATGTGGCCACGCTCCCGGGCATCCAGGGCGACTCCCTGGCCATGCCGGACATCCACTGGGGCTACGGCTTTCCCATCGGCGGCGTGGCCGCCTTCGATGCGGAGGAGGGTGTGGTGAGCCCCGGCGGAGTGGGCTACGACATCAACTGCGGCGTGCGGGTGCTGGCCTCGCGGCTGACCCGGGACGAGGTGCAGGGCCGGATGCACGACCTGGTGGCCGCCCTCTTCCGCAACGTGCCCTCGGGCGTGGGCTCGCGGCGCAAGGACCTGCGGCTGTCCCCCAAGGACGAGGAGCAGGTGCTGGAGCGGGGCGCCGAGTGGGCCGTCCGGCACGGCTTCGGCGACCAGGCGGACCTGGACCACACCGAGGATCGCGGCTGCATCGGGGGAGCCGACCCCGACGCCGTGTCCGACAAGGCCCGCGAGCGCGGCCGCTCCCAGCTCGGCACGCTGGGCTCCGGCAACCATTTCCTGGAGATCGGCTACATCGACGCCCTGTACGACAAGGAGGCGGCGGCGGCTCTCGGCCTGTCCGTGGGGCAGGTCACCGTGTCGGTCCACACCGGCTCCCGCGGCCTGGGCTACCAGGTCTGCGACGACTACCTGGTGGCGATGCAGGAGGCGGCCCGCCGCTACGCCATCGAGCTGCCGGACCCCCAGCTGTGCTGCGCCCCGGTGAACTCGCCGGAGGGGCGCCGCTACCTGGCCGCCATGGCCGCGGCGGCCAACTTCGCCTTCACCAACCGGCAGCTCATCACCCACTGGGTGCGCGAGTCGTTCCAGCAGGTGCTGGGGCGTTCGCCGCGGGACCTGGGCCTGCGGCTGATCTACGACGTGGCCCACAACATCGCCAAAATCGAGGAACATCTGGTCGAGGGAAATAAGCGGCGCGTGTGTGTCCACCGCAAAGGGGCGACGCGCTCCTTCGGGCCGGGCCACCCCGCCCTGCCGCCGGCATACCGGGCGCTGGGGCAGCCGGTGATCATCCCCGGCGACATGGGCCGGTGCTCCTTCATCCTGGTGGGCAGCCCGCGGGCCATGGAGTCCACCTTCGGCAGCACCTGCCACGGCGCCGGGCGCGTGCTGTCGCGCCACGCCGCGATCAAGGCCGCCCGCGGCCGGCATATCGCCGGGGAGCTCCAGAAGCAGGGCGTGTGCGTGATGGCCGCGTCGAAGGGGACGCTGGTGGAGGAGATGCCCGAGGCCTACAAGGACGTGACCGAGGTGGTCCAGACGGTGCAGGACGCCGGCCTGAGCCGGATGGTGGCCCGCCTCCGCCCGCTGGGCGTGGTGAAGGGCTAGCTCCCCTCCGTTCGTGCTGGTGCTCGACGGGTGACCGGTTACCGGTGACCGGTGACCAGTGACGGGTGACCGGTGAGCGGTGACCGATCGTAATCGTCGATCGTAATCGTAATCGTGTTCGTAATCGTAAGTCAAAGAACAATTTACACGCTCCGTCCTCAGGGCAACACCGCCATGGAGTACGCCGCCAGCGCGCGCAGGACGGCCGCCAGGATGTAGCCGGCGCCGACGAGCGCCACCAGGAGCGGTTCGATCTCCCGGGTGGCGAGCTCCCACGCCCGCCGGAACGCGGGACCGCGCTGCCGCCGGGCCAGAACGGCCAGCGCCGCGGCTTCCTGCCGGTCGGCCGCCGCTTCCGGAAGGTCGAGGAGAGGCAGCTCGGCGAGCCGCCGGTCCAGTTCCATATCGTTGTCGGATTCGTTCGGTTTCATGGTCCCCTCCATCACTCATTCCAAGGATCGCAACAGGTCCGCCAGCCGGGCCCGCGCCCGGGCCAGGCGCTGGCGGAAGGCGTCCGGTCGGATGTCCAGAATCCCGGCCGCCTCGATCGGGGCCATCCCGCCGTCCGCCACGAGGAGAATCGTCTCCCGGTCCGCCAGCGGCAGCCGCCCGAGCGCCCGCTCCAGGCAGCGGACCGTTTCCCGCTCCGCCAGCCCTTCCAGCGGATCGGGCCCCGGCGCGGCCCGGAACTCGAGAGCGCCGAGCTCGCCCGTCCGGCCCGGGTCGCGACTCCGGTTCCGCAGGTAGCTGACGAACACGTTCCGCGCCACCCGGAACAGCCACGGGGCCAGCGGCAACCCCACCCGCGGCTCGGGCGGCCGCGCCGCCAGCCGGAGCCAGACCTCCTGGAGGAGGTCCTCGGCCACCTCGGGCCGCCCGCTCAGGCGGCAGAGGAAGGTGTAAAGGCGCGGCCGGTAGGTCCGGTAGATCTGCCGGAAGGCCGCCTCGTCGCCGCCCCGCAGCTCCTCGAGCCAGTGCTGCTCCCGTTCCGCGTCCCGATCCATATCCTCACCATAACGCAAAAACCGGCGGCGCGTGACAGGAAAATACTCCTGTCACGCCGCACCGATCCCGTCGCTATAGGCAGCATACCACTGCACGGAGGTCATCATGGGTATCGGAATCCTTGGATTGGCGCAGCTTGTGATCGTGCTTGTGCTCAGCTTCTTTGCGCTCGGCTTGGGCATCTCGTTCGCCGTTCGCCCTTCGGAGACGAAACTCAACGTCCTGCGCCCGCTTTCCCTCGCCCTGGCGTTCAGCCCCGTGGGGATGTTCTGCGCCGGCTCGGCCAACACGCTGGCCTTCGCCTCCCGGTTGGGGTTCGCGGACCCGCAGAATCTCCAGATGATGCTGGGCGGTCTGTCCGAAGCGATGCTCCCCGGCGCCATCGCCTATTCCATCCTGGCCGTGACCTGGGCCCTGGCCGCCGTGGGTTTCCATCGGATGAAGTGAAAGTCGTCTCGCCGTCCGGGGCCGCCGCCGGCAGTCGCAGACCGCGGCCCCCGGACAGAGACTTAGCCCGCGGCCCCCGGACGCGGGGCGGCGCAAGGGAGCAGCGAACGTCTTCGGTTCTCGCGGTGGAAACATCCTCCCGCGGCGGGGCGACTCGGTCTTCGGGGGTGGAAGGTGAGCTGGCGGGATCGTGCGGACGGGGACGTCCGCGCTCCGACTCTGCGTTCTTTGCGCCTCCGCGTGGAAATACCACGGTGCTCGGGGCTGGGGGCTCGGGGCTCGGCAGACGTTGACAAACAGCAGCGGGAACGAGACCCGAGCACCGAACCCCGAAATCCGATGTCGAGCACGATTCCGATCGACGAGTACGACCTTAGGTAAATTGACATGGTCCATGGTCAATGGTCCATGGTCGAATCGGTGGTCACCCATCACCCGTCACCGGTCATCGGTCACCCACGACAATCCGAGCGGTTACTTTTTCTTCTTCCCGAAGAATCCGCCGAGCGCGCCGGCGGCGCCCTGGCCCGAAATCGCCGACTTCACGGCCCCCTCGGCCATGCCCGCCGCGTCGGGGAGGAACTGCGGGTGGTCCGCCGTCCCCTTCACCAGGAACGGCAGGGTGTTGTCGCCCGCGGCCATCCCGACCATCTGCGTCGCCTTCCCGGCCACCCCGGCGCCCGACAGCGTGGCCTTCATCTTGAAATTGAGCGCCTTCTCCGGCGAGACGGTACCGTTGCCGTTGATCTGCCCGATGGCCGGGACCGTCAGGTTGATGCGGTCCAGCCGGACTCCGTCCGGCGCGGCCCGCAGGTTGGTGCTCGCGTTCTGGATTGTGGTGTCGGGATCCGACGGGATGCCCGCCAGCTTCCCGACCACCGAGAGTTTCTGGCCGAGGTCGAAACCCGTCAGCTTGGTATCGGCCAGCTTGACCGACCCGGTAGTCACCAGGCGGTCCATCGGCCCGTTGGCGGCGAGATTCATGGAGAGCGTCCCGCCCTGCAGCGAGGCTCCCTTCGGCAGCGCCACGCCGGCCGCCGGCAGCAGGTCGTTGAGGTCGTTCACCGGCATCCCCTCGCCCGCCAGCTTCATGTGCAGGACGGCTTTCCCGCCTTTCGTGTCGAGGGATCCGTCCAGGCGGGCCACGGCCTTGCCGACGCGGAATTCGGCCTGCAGGGGAGTATTGGTGTTGTCCTTGCCCGGCAGCGGCCCCGTCGTGCCTTCCAACTCCAGCTTGCCGCCGCCCGGCAGTCCCGCCGAGAAGGTGAACGGGAACGAGGCGCCGGCGGAGAAATCCCGCAGTTCCACGTTCACCCGGTCGAAGGTCCGCAGCTTCTTGTCGCCGACTTGGCCGACGGTGACCGTCCCGTCAGTGATCGCCAGCCGGCCGACCGACAGGTCGAGCGGCGCGGACTCCCCGGTCTTCTCCTCGGGGGCTTTCGGCGCCGCGTCGCCGCCCAGTTTGGAGAAATTCCAATTGCCGGCGGCGTCGTGCCGGAGGGCGATCTGCGGCTCGTCCAGCCGAAGGTCGTTCACCCGCAGGGAGTGCGAGAAGATCAGCGGCAGCACGTCGACGCCGACCCGGAACGATTTGGCCGTCACGAACGGGCCGGCGCCGAAGGCCGGGTCCTCGGCGATGGTGATGTCGTCGGCTTTCACGCTGCCGGAAAACAGGGACAGGCCCAGTTTGCCGACCTTCACGTCGCGGCCGAGTGACTTGCCGAGTTCCTGCTCCAGCATGGGCCGGAAGCTGTCGACGTTCACGAAGAACGGGATGCAGATCAGGATCAGGACGACCACGCCCACGCCGATCAGGACGTACCGGGTTTTCGCTTTCATGGTTACTCCCCGCGGGATTTGAAATTATTAAATTGGATGAGGAACCGCTGCATCTGATTCTATCACGATCGTAGATCCTTCGTGACGGAGGCTGACCCCGCGACCCGGGGCATCGGGCCTGGCTAAACCGATCAGGCTGGAGAGGAGGCAGCCCCGGACGCGCGGGAAGTACCCCGACCCGAGCCGGCCGAATCCGTCAGCCGGCTCCGTCTGGCGGATGGAATTGCGTCGCACGCCTGCGATCCCGATGGCGGGCCCCTCGCGCCCCTCCCTGCCGGTCGGGACACCTCGCTGTGTGCCGGTGCTTGCATCGTGCTCGTGCATGCTCAAAATCAGAAAACCGCAGATCCTCGTCGTGCTCGTGCTCGTGCTCGTAATCGGCGGCTGACCGCTGACCGGTGACCGGCACCACCAATCGGAATCGTGATCGGGGTTCGGGGTCCGGGGCTCGGATCTGGAAGGCACGGCGACCGGGGCCTAGGGCTCCACCCCGGGAAGCCGGGAAACAAATCAATCGGAGTCGATCCCCAAGTCCCTGGCCCCGAGCCCCGCGTCCCCAGACCCGAGTCCCCAGACCCAAGCCCCGTGCCAGTTTTCACGCAGAGGCACAAAGTTCGCAGGGAAATCCCCGAGAACCCTAAATTGACTTTTTCGGAACAAGTCAATATAATTGGATCAATATCTCGCCTGACGTTTGCAGACGGAAATTAGGCTGTGCAGGGGGTGGCCCATGTGGGAGCGGCGCATTCGTGCGGGCGTCCGGATTCTCCTGGTTCTGGCGGTCCTGACGGGGCTGGCCGCTGCGGGGCGCGGCGCCATCCCCGAGGCCGAGCGGCAGGTCCTGATCGACCTGTACCTGGCCACGGGCGGCGACGCCTGGACCCACAACGATAACTGGCGGCTGCCCGGCGACCCCGGCCAGTTCAACCTCCCCGGCACCGAGAGCACCTGGTACGGCGTGACCACCGATGCCGAAAACACCACCGTGGTGAAGCTGAATCTCCATTGGAACGGGTTGTCCGGCCCGCTCCCCGAAAGCGTGAGCGGTCTGCTGAGTTTGCAGGAACTGGATCTTTCCACGAACCGGCTGGCCAGCGCCATCCCGGCGTCTTTGGGTGCCCTGACATCCCTGCACGTCCTCAACCTGATGTCCAACCGGTTCACCGGCACCATCCCGGAGCCGCTCGGCAGTCTGCCCCAGCTCAAAACACTCTATCTGGGCGGCAATCAACTCACCAGCGCCATCCCGGAGTCGCTGGGCAATCTGTCCCAACTGGAATATTTGTCGTTGAGGTCCAACCAACTGACCGGCACCATCCCGGCGTCGCTGGGCCAACTGTCCCGGCTGTATTCGCTCAACCTGTCCGGGAACCGGTTGACCGGTGAAATTCCCGAACCGTTGAGCACGCTGTCGGAATTGCATTGGCTCAATCTGTCAGGGAATCAGTTCAGCGGTCCCCTCCCGGCCTGGCTGGGCAACCTGGCTCAGTTGGAGATCCTGCTCCTCGACAATAATTTATTCTCCGGTCCCATCCCCGATAGCTTCCGGAACTTGGCCAACCTGGAGACGCTGTACCTCGTTGGCAATTGGGGACTGGATGGCGCTCTCCCCGCCGGCCTCGGTGATCTTTCACAACTCATTAGCTTGTCGATTTCAAGGACATCCATTGGTGGATCGATCCCGCCCGAGTTGGGCCGGCTCAACCTGTTGCAATATTTAGATCTGCACGGGAATGCGCTGTCGGGCGAGATCCCGCCGGCGCTGGGCGGGCTGACCGCGCTCAAGAGTCTCGATCTTTCCACGAACCAGCTGACGGGTCCCCTCCCCGAAACATTCGGCGACTTGACCAATTTGAACTCCCTGAATTTGAGCGGCAACTGGCTCACCGGTCCCATCCCCGATTCTTGGGCCGGCCTGACCGCACTGAGACACCTCTACCTTTACAGGAACCAGTTGAGCGGGCCCCTGCCCGCGTGGCTGGGTGGCCTGCAGGAACTGGTTTCCCTGGACCTGTGTGTGAACAATTTCTCCGGTCCGATTCCGGAATCGCTGGGCGATCTGTCGCAGCTGGCGACGCTCCAGTTGCACAGCAACCTGTTGAGTGGAAGCATCCCGGCTTCTTTGGGAAGCCTGCCAGCGTTAGTACAATTGCACCTGGGATGGAATGCGCTCGAGGGCGCCATCCCGGCGTCGCTGGGGAATCTGGTCGAACTCAGCTACCTCAACGTGTCCTATTGTTCACTCAGCGGGTCCATCCCGGAATCGCTGGGCAACCTGTCCCATCTCCGCGAATTGTATCTGTACGAAAACCAGCTGAGCGGTTCCGTACCGCCGTCGTTCGGCAACCTATCCGAACTGCAGAAATTGAGCCTGGCCGGAAATCAGCTGAGCGGACCCATGCCGGAGTTTCTGGGCAATCTCGTTAACCTGGAGTATCTGGGGCTGGGCGGCAACCTGTTCCAAGGGACCATCCCCGAGACATGGGGAGCCTTGCCGGCACTACAGGGCCTATATCTGGACGGGAATCAGCTCAGTGGCCCCATCCCGGATTTCCTGGGGGAGATGACCAGCCTGCGCAACCTGTCCCTCAGTGAGAATCAGTTCAGCGGACCCATTCCGGCATCCTTGGGAAATTTGCATCAGCTTGAGCGCTTGTACCTGGGATGGAATCAACTGAGCGGGCCTATCCCACCGGCGTTGTGGAATCTGCCGGCAGTCATATATCTATGGCTGGAGAGAAACCAGTTGAGCGGCCCTATCCCATCTTTTAGCAATGACATGCCTTCGCTGGTCTGGCTTAACCTATCCTGGAACCAGCTCAGCGGGGGGATCCCCCCGTCGCTGGTCAACCTGAGCAAGTTGCGAGTGCTGGATCTGGACGGCAACCAGTTTGAGGGACCTCTCCCGGAGTTTCTGGCGGACATCCCCACCCTATACTGGCTCGATCTGGAGAGCAACCAGCTGATGGGGAGCATCCCGGAAGAAATAATGGACCTTCCCGCACTGGATTGGATCCATCTTGGCTACAACGCCCTTCACGCCGATTCGCCAGTCCTGGCGGACTACATCAACTGGCGTCACTACCACGGTGTCTGGCCCGGTTACAATTACCGGGATTACCAGACGCTGCCGCCCGTATCGCTGGCCGCGACGGAGGTGCAGCCCGGCGCGGTGCGGCTGACCTGGACGCCGGATCCGGATCCCGACCACAGTTATGCCGGAATCGGCGGTTATGAGGTCTGGCAGCGCCAGGGAACTTATGGCGCCTGGAAGCTGCGGGACGTGATCATCGACAAGCACTCAAATACCTGGACCGGCAGCCTGGCCCCCGGCGAAGTGAACATTTTCCGCCTGCGCACCTACACGTCCCCGCAGACGTGGAACCAGAACCGGGTGGCCAGCGAGTTCACCCTGCCGCTGTCGGTGAATCCACCCGGCGGCGGGCAGGCGGTGACGGTGTATGTGGACGACGGCCGGCACGGGGACATCTATGGCGACAGCCCCTCCCAAGTGGCGCCGGCTTCGCCCATCACGGTCCGGATCGACCCGTCGGCCTTCGCCGGCGCCTCGTACAGCACCCCCCATGTCCTCTGGATCGCCCTGCCCCCCAACGCTGTCCTCAGCCAGACGCTGGCCACGGGCAACCCAGCCAGCGCTGCACCGCTGCCGCTGGCGGGCGAGCGGGTGCTGGACCTGGCGGTGGTGGAGTATCGGGTCGGCGCCGGCGGCCTGCCCGAGCCGATGGAGGGCGACCCGCTGGCCTCCATCGGCCCCCACGCCGTCCAGTTGCTCCGCTGCGTGGCCGGGGAGAAAGTCATCCAGGTCCGGATCGTTGAGAGCTCGGCCCAGTGGATCCCCCGCAACGGCGGCGACTTCGTCGGATTCACCCTCGGCCTGGCGGCGGGCGCCTGGCCATCCACCGGCGCCAGCAATTGGGGGCCCGACGGGATCGGCACCCAGGCGTCGACCCTGCTGTGCCTCGATCTGCGGGAGTCGAGCCTGGCGGCCGATGGCGAGTTCCGCGTTACCCTTTACGGCACGAAGCAGCCAGGCGAGCAGCTGCTGCCCCTGACCTTTGCCGGGTCCGGCTACCGTCTCTTCACGGTGGGAGAGGTGCTGACGGGGGAGATCCCCTTCACCTTCGCCCTGGGCACGCCCATCGAGGACTTCGACACGGCCGACGTGGACGGCGACGGCGTGGACGACCTGGTGGCGATCACCCCGGGGGAGAGCCGTGTCTACTGGAGCCTCGGGCAGCGCGGCGGCGGTTTCGCCGGGATCCACTGGGTGGACCTGCCGGTGGTGCCCACCCGGGTGGACCTGGCCGACGTCGACGGCGACAGCCGCCCCGACGTCCTGACGGCCGATGACGCCGGCACTTTGCATGTCTACCTGTGGGATTCCCTCTTCGGCCCCCAAAAGACGAACACGAAAGCCCCCTCGCCCGACCGCTCTTTCCGCCTCTCGGGGCTCGTCACAGACGCCCGGGTCTGCGACGTCACCGGCGACGGCCAGAAGGACTACCTCTTCTGCGACGCCGCCGGAGGGCGCGTCCACGTCCTGGCCGGCCCAGCCTTCTCCGCCGACCAGAGCTACGCCGCCGGGACGGAGCCGTCCGCCCTGACCGCGGGCGACTTCAACGGCGACGGCGCCCCCGACCTGGCCGCCGCCAACGCCGGCAGCTTCTCCGTCTCGGTGTTCTGGAACGACGGCGCCGGCCACTTCACCGCCTCCACCCTCCCCGACATCGGCGTCCGGCCGGTGGACCTGGACGCCGGCGACTTCAACCGCGACGGCCGGGCCGACCTGGCCGTGGCCCTGGCCGGGGAGAAAGCCATCGGGATCGTGCTGGCCCAGCCCGGCAACCAGTTCAACCTGGCCCAGGAGCAGAAGATCTTCTTCCAGTCCACCCCCTCGGCCGTGCTGGCCGACAACTTCGACGGCGAAGCCGGCGCCGACGCCCTGGTGGGCTTCGCCGACTCGTCCAAGCTGGCCCTGTGCGTGTCCGACGCCGGCGGCGCCCTGCAGCACCGCTACTCCATCGACACCCTCGGTGACGCCGCCCTCGATTCCTCCGGCCAGACCGCCACCCTGGCCGCCGACCAGGTCCTGAGCGTGGCCGGCGGCACCAGCCTCGGCGGCGTGGCCAGCCGCCAGGGCGCCGCCGTCATCGCCTCCCTTGGCGTCAACCTGATCCACTTCCCCCGCAGCCGCGACCTGTCGTTCTCGGTGGTCAACCTCGGCGAGGCCGACGCCCTGGTCAACCTCGAGCTCTACGCCGACGCCGGCGGCGCCCCCCTGGCCACCGCCACCGACAGCATCCCGGCCGGCGCCCAGTACGCCCGCTACCTCTCCGGCGTGCTCGGTTCCGCCGCCGACCAGCCCGGCCGCTGGGTCCGCGCCTTCCTGACCGCCCCCGCCACCTACGGCATCTGGCTGGCCAACGACCCCGCCCTGACCTATCTCGACGGCACCCGCATGCCCGACGCCCGCGACGCCAAGTCCCGCCTCCTCTTCCCGGTGGTCCGGACCGGCGGGGGGAACGCCACCACGATTGAACTGATCAATCCGCTCCGTCTGCCGGCCAACCTGGGGCTGGCCGTCTACGGCCCCACCGGCGCGGTGAAGTCCAGCCAGGCCGCCGTGCTGGCCGGCCGCGGCCGGCTGGAGCTGGACGCCGCCGCCCGCTTTCCCGGCATCACCGAGGATGATTCCATCGTGGTCACCGTCGAGCGCGGCATCGTCGGGCTGGAGCTGTTCGGCGGGGCTTCGTCCGTGGCCTGCCTGGAGGCCATAGAGAGTGATTCCACAGGAGCGGTCCTCTACGCCCCGCACGTGGCCACTGGCGACTTCGGGGTGGCCTACCAGTCGGTCTTGACCCTGGTCAACACCTCGGAATCCTCCCTGACCGTCGAACTCGCCCTCTTCACCGACGGCGGCGAGCTGGGGCCCGGCTCCCCCATCACCCGCAACATCCCCGCCCGCGGCAAGCTGGAGGAGGAGGTCGCCGGTCTGTTCGGCCTGAGTGACGCCTTCACCGGCTACCTCGCCGCCGACCCGCACGGCGCCTCCGGCCTGGCCGGCAGCCTGACCTTCGGCGAGACCGGCGCCGGCCGCTTCCTCTCCGCCCTGCCCCTGGCCCCCCAGGCCCACAACCGCTTCCTCCTCGGCCATATCGCCAACGGCCGCATCGGCAACATCGACTTCTTCACCGGACTGGCTGTGCTGAACCCGGACCTGGTGCACCCCGCCCGGATCCAAGTCACCGCTTTCGATACACAGGGCCGCCCGCTCGACTCCCGCCAGATCATCCTGCAGGCCTACGACCCGGAGGAATGTCCGGACTGCGTCATCCGCAAGGTTTTCCTGCTGGACGACCTCATGCCCGGCCTGACCGACATTTTCGGCGGCTACATCCTGATCGAAAACCAGGAGAACTCCGCCGGCGTGCTGGTATTCGAACTGTTCGGCGACTGGGGCCTGAACGTCCTCAGCGCCGTCCCCGCCGTCCCTTTGAGGGATTGATCCGGGCTCGTGCTCGTAATCGGATCTCGGGGTTCGGGACTCGGGACTCGGGGTTCGGATCTTGAAGGCGCGGTGCCGGGTTCCCACACTCCATTCCAGGGAGCCGGAAAGCCGATCGACCATGGGCGAGCCCCGAGTCCCCAGACCCAAGCCCCCTATCAAGTTTCACGCAGAAGCGCAGAGTTCGCAGAGAATTTCACCCTCGATCAGTGTTCCTGGTACTTCGTGCAGACTTTCCACTCCATTGGCAAGCGCAGCAGCATTTCGTGATTCTTCCAGGATCAATCCCGCGTATGATAACGTTTCGGTCCTGACCGATGGTTACCAGTCCCCGGTCATCCGTCGCCGGTCGCCGGTCACCGGTCAACCAGTTGAAAACGAGGAGGTCATGATGGCTTGGATGGGAACAGCTTCTCTGAAAACAATCCTCGGGGCCGTCCTGGCGGTCCTGCTCCTGGCGAGCGGCTTCGCGGCGGCCCAGGTAGACTTGCCGTACCAGAAGCCGCCCAAGGAGATCCTGGAGCTGGCGGACGCCGCGCCGCCGCCGTCGGCGATGATCGACGGCCGGGCGAAGTACATGGCGCTGCTGAGCCAGCCGCGCTTCCTCTCGCTGGAGGAGCTGGCCCAGCCGGAACTCAAGCTCGCCGGGCTGCGGATCAACCCGCGGGCCCACGACGCGTCCCGCAGCCGGTACTACACCACCCTGGCCTTCCAGGAAGTGGAGTCCGGAAAGCAAATCCCCCTCGCCGGCCTGCCCGAAAACCTGCGCCTGAAATATCCCCGCTTCTCCCCGGACTCCACCCACTTTTCCTTTGTCCAGACGACGACCGAGGGGCTGGAGCTGTGGGTGGTGGACCTCGACACCGGCAAAGCCGCCCGGCTGGCGCCGCCGGTGCTGACCGCGGTGATGGGCTTCCCCTACCTCTGGAGCCCGGACGGGAAATCGCTGGTCTGCCGTACGCGCCCGTCCCCCGCCCCCTTCCCGGAAACGACCGGGCTGCCCACCGGCCCCGCGATCCAGGAGGCGACTGGCGCCAAGGCCGCGGCCTGGACCTACCAGGACCTCCTGCGCAACAAGAACGACGAGCGAAAATTCGAATTCTACGGCCAGTGCACCATCACCCGCTATGCCCTGGACGGCACCGGCACGCCGTGGCTGCCGGCCGGAATCTACCGGGAGATCGATCTTTCTCCCGACGGAGAGTACCTGCTCGCGGTGGAAACCCACCCACCCTATTCCTACCAACTCCCCGGCAACCGTTTCCCCTACGCCGTCCGGGTGTATGACCGGGGCGGCCGTATGGTGAAGGAACTGTGCGACAAGCCGCTCCAGGACAAGATCCCCACCGCCTTCGATGCTGTGGAAGACGGCCCGCGCGACTTCGGCTGGCGCGACGACCAGCCCGCCACGCTTTACTGGCTCGAGGCGGCCGACGGCGGTGACCCCGCCCGCGAGAGCGCGGTCCGCGACCGGGTTTACCAGCTGGAGGCGCCGTTCGCCGGCGAGCCGCGCCCCGTTTGCGCCACCCGGAACCGTTGCCAGGGCATTGCCTGGGGTTCCACCACCGTGGCGGTGGTCTACGACTTCTGGTGGAAGACGCGGAACATGAAGATGTACCGGATCAATCCCGATACGGATAATCCCGAGCCGGCCGTCCTCTTCGACTTCTCCTCGGAGGACCTCTATCACCAGCCGGGGTACTTCATCCTGCAGCCCGACGCGCACGGCCGCGACCGGCTGCTCATCAGCCGGGACGGATCCAAGCTCTATCTCGACGGGGAGGGGTACTCGCCGGAGGGGAACCGTCCCTTCCTCGACGAGTTCGACCTGCGGACCGGCCAGGCGAAGCGGCTGTGGCAGGCGGACGGCGTCAAGACGTACGAGGATCTCATCCGCGTGCTGGATCCCGAAGCCGGGCGGCTCCTGACGCGCATCCAGGCGCCGGCGGAATATCCGAACTACTACCTCCGTCAGATCGGGTCAACCGAAGCGCCCAAGGCCGTGACCGCCTTCCCCAATCCGTATCAATCCTTCGCGGCGGTCACCAAGAGACAGATCCACTACAAGCGGGCAGACGGGCTGGACCTTTCCGCAACTCTCTACCTGCCGCCGGGCTACGATTCGAAGAAAGACGGCCGCCTGCCCATGCTCATGGAGGCCTACCCGACCGAGTTCAAGGACAAGGCCGCGGCCGGCCAGGTGGACGACTCGCCGTACCGGTTCGTCTCGTTCTCGTGGGGGTCGCCGGTGTTCTGGGCGGTTCGGGGCTATGCCGTTCTGGAGGACGCCAAGTTCCCCATCGTCGGGCAGGGGAAGGAGGAGCCCAACGACACCTACATCGAGCAGTTGGTGATGGACGCCCAAGCCGCCATCACGGCCGTGGACACCATGGGCGTGGTCGACCCGAAGCGGGTCGGCGTGATGGGCCACTCCTACGGGGCGTTCATGGTGGCCAACCTGCTGGCCCACTCCGACCTGTTCGCGGCGGGCATCGCCCGCAGCGGCGCTTACAACCGCAGCCTCACCCCGTTCGGCTTCCAGGCCGAGGAGCGCAACTACTGGCAGGCCCAGGCGGTGTACCAGCAGATGTCGCCGTTCAACTACGCCGACAAGATCAAGGCGCCGTTGCTGCTGATCCACGGCGACGCCGACAACAACCCCGGGACCTTCACCCTGCAGAGCGAGCGGCTGTTCCAGGCCGTCAAGGGGCTGGGCGGCACGGCCCGGCTGGTGCTGCTGCCCTACGAGAGCCACGGCTACGCCGCGCGGGAGAACATCCTGCACATGCTGTGGGAAATGGACACCTGGCTGGAGAAGTACGTCAAGGGCCCCGCGGGAAAGTAGACCGGTAGACAGTCACCCACAGCAAGAATCTGAGGGATCGGAATCGCCATCGGTATCGGAATCGGTATCGGTAGCGTAATCGAAATCGAATTGCACATCGCTGGCAAAGGTCATCCTAGTCTGGTAAGTGCGGTCTATTGCGGTCCCCTTGGCGCAGCCACCATACGACCATCGGATGAGATGAAGATACCGAGTCCAAGAAGCAGCGGCGCGTTCCGTTTCCCGAAGGGAAAAATTTGAATAGCCCCAGGTGGCGGCCGCTTTGGGCCGCCACCCGGGGTCACCGATTGGGATCAACTGGCATTAGTCAATTCACGTCGACCCCGAAGCGGGTCGAACCGCATAGGCTTGGAAATTGATTCCCTCCATGAATCCGATCCCGGGATCCATTAATTGGACCCTTGCAGGGTCCAACGTTTGCAATCCACCCCTCGAGTTGATTTCTGTTCTGACCCCGATGAACGGGATCCTGATATTCTGCTGCTCCGTTCATTCCCGTTGCGCATCTCAAGACAAACAGAAACGCTCGAAGCAGGAGCGGGCGCCATCCCGCAAAGATTCGGCAGACCGTGTGGATGGTGCGATGTGAATACTCGGGAAACTTGAGTCAATAAGGAGGGGGAATGATGAAGCAGCCTCGTGCGACCACGATCAACCCGTCGGAGGAGACCTTCCAGATCGGCCCGATCGGGATCCGGTTCTTCCTCACGGGCGATGATTCCAACGGCAGCGTGTCCGTGTTCGAAATTCGCGTCCCCGCCGGTCAGAAGCTGCCGGCGCCGCCCCACCGGAACGACGCCTACGAGGAGATCCTTTACGGCGTTGAGGGTGTCCTGACCTGGACGGTGGACGGCGCGCCTTTCGCGGTGGGCCCCGGGCAGGTGCTGTGCATCCCCCGCGGCGCGGTGCACCGCTTCGACAACCTCGGCCGCGAGGACGTCAAGCAGCTCGTCATCATCAGCCCGGCGATCATGGGGCCGGCGTACTTCCGCGAGGCCTCCGCGGTCGTCAACGCCGCCGGCGGACCGCCCGACCGCACGAGGATGTCGGAGGTCTTCCGGCGCCACGGCATGACGCTGGCCGCGCCGCCTCCGGGCAAGTAGCGGGCGGATCGGTCCCAACCCACAACAAGGGAATTTCGCGCAGAGGCGCAGACGGTGCGGGGCAAACCTCAGATCTTGGACGCGGATCCACGCGGATTTACGCGGATCGACGCGGATGGAAACGAATAAGTGTTTTGAACCAATTCAATCCTTGGATTGATCCGCGTTCATCCGCGTCCAAGATTGACTCTGCGTCCACTGCGTCTCTGCGCGAACTTCTTGATCCGATTACGGTTACGAGCACGATTACGAGTACGATTACGAGCACGAGCACGAATCGATAGCAATCCGCAATTCGCAATCCGCAATCATTTGTTGGGCGGAAACGCTTTCTCCTTCGACGGCGGCTCCAGCCGGCGCGGCCACTTCGGCGGGTTCTGCCGGATCTCCTCTTTCAGCAGCTCGATGGCCTTGTCCAACTGGGCGTCCCGGCCGGCCGCGAAGGCGTTGGGGTCCTCGTCCACGACGTAATCCGGGTTGAAGCCGTAGCCGTCCGGCAGCCATTGCCCCTCCGGCGTGAACGAGCCCTGGATCGGCGAGGCCACCGTGCCCCCGTCGATGGTCATGAACCCGGCCACCGCCGCGAAGCCGCCCCACGTCCGCGTGCCCACGGTGGGGCCCAGCTTCATGGCGCGGAAACCGGTGCAGAAATACTCCCCGTCGGACGAGGTGTTCTCGTTGCAGACCGCCACCACCCGGCCGAGGAAGCCCGTCCGGTGGTAGGGCTCCGGCTGGCCGTAGCGGGACTGGTCGTACTCGAAGATCACCCGCCGCAGCCGCTCCAGCACCTGGCCGGAGGTGATCCCGCCGTGGTTGTAGCGCACGTCGATGACCAGGCCGTCCTTGTCCAGGTTGGCATAGAACCACTTCGACAGCTCCTCCATCCCGCTGCCGGACATGTCGGGCAGGTGGAGGTAGCCCAGGTTGGCGCCGCCGCGCTCCCGGACGTACTCCCGGTTCCGGGCCACCCAGCCGTAGTAGCGGGCTTGGGCGTCGCCGGGCATGGCCTTCACGCGCACCGTACGGGCCCCGTCGGCCGAGGGCTTGCCGTTGACCTGCAGGGTGACGGTCTTGCCGCCCTGGCCGATGAGCCGGGCCGCGGGGTCCTCGTCTCCGCGCAGGGCCGCGCCGTTGATGGTCAGCACATAGTCGCCTTCCTTGATCTTCAGGCCGGGGGCGAGCAGCGGCGAGCGGGCCTCGGTGTCGAAGCCGTCCCCCGGGTAGATCCGGGCGATCCGGAAGGCCTGGGCGGCCGCGTCCCAGGCCAGGTCGGCCCCGAGGGCGCCGATCCGCTGCGCGGGCGGCGGCGCGGGCCGGTCGTAGCCGCCCCGGACGAATTCGTGGGACACGTTCAGCTCGCCCTCCATGTCGCCGATGACCCGGTTCAGCTCCTGCCGGCAGCCCACCGCGGGCAGCAGCGCCTCGTACTTGCGCCGGACCGCCTCCCAGTCCATGCCGTGCATCCTCGGGTCGTAGAAGGTGTCGCGGTGGTTGCGCCAGGCCTCCAGGAAGATCTGCCGCCACTCCAGCTCGGGGTGGACGTCGATCAGCCAGCCGTCGAGGCTCACCGCCTTGGTGTCCGCGGCCACCGGTGCGCCTGCGTCGGCCACCTGCAGGCCCCCCTTCGTCCGGACGGCGATCTTCTTGCCGTCCAGCGAGAGGGCGTAGGCCTGGACGCCGGAGGCCAGCTCGGCCTCCTTCTTTTTCTCGAAATCGTACATCTTCAGCTTGCCGCCCGGCGGGGGGGCGCCCGGCGCCGGCGGAGGCGCCGACTCGTCCTCGGCCAGGTACACCAGCTTTCCCGGCAGAGCCTCAAGCCGGGAGTATTTGCCGCCTTCGATGGGGATTTCCACGAGCCGCCCGGCGATGCCGTCCAGATCGACCTTCACGTCCGGCAGCTTCGGCGGCGTGATGGGAGTTTCCCTGGCCGTCTTGCCCGTCTCGGCGGACTTGCCTTCCCCCGGCTTGACTTCGGCTGTCTTGGATTCGCCCGGCTTTTCCATCGCCGGCTTGGCCTCGGCGCCGGAGCCCGGCTCCTCGTCGCTTTCCACCGGCAGCGGAGACGGAGTTTCGGCGGCCAGGGTCAGCGCCCAGATCTTGGTGGTTTTGGAAAAGTCCGTCTGAAAATCGAATCCGTCCTCCTCGGCATTCACGTTCCGCTCGGTCAGGAAGTAGAGGTACTTGCCGGTCGGGTCGAAGACCGGCGCGCGGTCGCGGGTGGGCGGCCCGGTGAGCCGAGTGGCAGTCTGGCCGGCGATGTCGTAGAGGTAGAGCGAGGAAACGAACAGGCCCTCCGTCCGGGCGTAGGCCAGCCACTTGCCGTCGGGGGAGAAGCGGTATTCGGTGATCTCGGCCCAGTCGGACCGCGCCACCTCGGTTTTGGCGCGGCTGTCGACGTCGAGGAGCCACAACCGCTGGGCGTTGTCGTGGAACGCCAGCCGCTTGCTGTCGGGCGACCAGGCGACGCCTTCCAGGTGCAGGCCCGACTCGGCGGTCAGGCACTGCGGAGCGCTCCCGCCCGCGGCCGGCGCCAGCCACACGTTCTCCTCGCCGGAGCGGTCGGAGACGAAGGCGATCCACTTGCCGTCGGGCGACCAGGCGGCCGCCTTGCCGCGGCTGCCGGGCATCGGCGCCACGGGTCGGACGTCGCCCTTCTCGGCGGGCAGGGTGAAGAGCTGGCCACGCTCCTCCACTAGCAGGCGCTTCCCCGAGGGCCCCAGGGAGAATTTCGAGCCGCGGCCGAGGGCGCCTGCCAGGGTGTGGGGCCGGGCGTGGATCCGGTCGGAGGCCAGCGCCAGCTTCACTTCCTGCTCCTGGCCGCTCGCGCAGTCGTAGACGCGCAGGCCGTTGCCGTATTCGAACACGATCCGCTTCCCGTCGCCGGATGGGGACTTCACGTCATAATCGGAGTGGTTCGTGACGCGGGCGGCCTGGCCGGTGCCGGTGTCGTACCGCCACAGGTTGGCCGTGCCGTCCTTCTCCGAAACGTAGTAGATGTCGCCGCCGGACCAGACGGGGTACTGCTCGTTGACTGCCTCGTCGTCGATCCGCCGGAAGGTCATCTTTTCCAGGTCGGCGATCCAGACGTGGTTGGCCATGCCGCCCTTGTAGCGCTTCCAGTTGTGGTTCTCCAGCGGCAGGCGGCAGAAGGCGAGCCGCTTCCCGTCCGGGGCGAAGGAGCCCTGCGCCGCCCGCTCCATGGGCAGCGGTTCCGGCAAACCGCCGGCCGACGGGACGAGCCAGAGGCGCGGGCCGGTCTGGGGCAGCAGCCGCCCGGAGCGGAACAGGATCTTCGCGCCGTCGGGCGTCCAGCCCTCCATCTCGGCGCCGGCCGGGTCGTAGGTCACCCGCCGCGGCGCGCCGCCGTCGGCCGGCATGACGTAGACGTCCTGGCCGCCGTCGTACTCGCCGGTAAAGGCGATCCACTTCCCGTCCGGCGAGAAGCGGGGGCCCCACTCGTTGCCTTCGAAGGTGGTGAGCCGCATCGCCAGGCCCGTGGACAGGAAGCCCAGCCACAGGTCGCCCTCGGCGCTGAACACGATCCGGTCGCCGTGGATGTCCGGCGTCCGGCACAGGTGGGGCGGCATGATCTGGGCGGCGGCCGCCAGCGCGGCGGCGCACAGGATCAGACAGAACAACAACGGGCGGATCCGGCAGTGCGACATGGCCAAGCCTCCTTGTGCGATGGGAAGGATTCTATCCGGAACAGATCTCCGCGGCTATAGAAAACAGGCATTCGTCAATTCACGGCTCGCGACCGTCGCTGACGCTCCGGGTACTGACCGGGCGCCGCCATGTCCCGGCGGGACAGTAAGGATTCCAGTACTCGAAGTTCGGCAAGGTGCCGCCAGAGTTTGGCCTTTCCGGATTCCGCCTGAATGATTCTCTGTGTCCTTTGTGCCTCTGTGTTGAACGCTCCTCGCCAGGCTGGCGGACGCGGACTACGTATTCTTAACGCTACCGGTTCTGGTGGTAATCCGGGTACGCCGGCTTCTTGTGCACGGGCGGCGGGTTCTTGGCCAGCAGGTCCAGCGCCACCGCCACCGCCTTCTCCAGCTGCGGGTCGCGGCCGGCCTTCACCGCCGCCGGGTCCATCTCCACCTCGACGTCCGGATCGACGCCGTGGTTTTCCACGTCCCAGGTCCCGTCGGGATTCCAGAACCCGCTCTGGGGCGCGCCGGTGAAGCCGCCGTCCTGGAGCGGCGCCGCACCGGCCATGCCCACCAGGCCGCCCCACGTCCGCATGCCCACCAGTGGGCCGATCCTGGCGGCGCGGAAGAGCCATGGCATCATGTCCCCGCCGGAGCCGGCGTACTCGTTGATGATCATGACCTTGGGGCCGTAGATGGAGCCGACCGGCGTGATGTAGTCCGCGCCGTCGCGGGCGGCGAAATAGCCCATCAGCGGGCGCCGCAGGTAGTCAATGACGTAGTCGGCGATGAGGCCGCCCTGGTTGAACCGCTCGTCGATCACCGCCCCGTCCTTGCCGATCTGGGCGAAATAGTAGCGGTTGAAATTGGTGTAGCCGCCGAGGTAGGTGTCGGGCAGGTAGACGTAGGCCAGCCGCCCGCCGCTCAGCTCGTCCACCTTGCGCCGGTTGCCCTCGATCCAGGCCAGGTTCCGCAGGCCGTATTCGCCCGGCACGGGCACGACGGTGACGTCGCGGGCGTCCTTGCCGTCAGGATTGGGCCCGACCTTGAGGACGACCTGCTTGCCGGCGGAGGCCTCGAAGAAGCCGTAGACCTCCTCGGAGGCCGGCACGTCGCGGCCGTTGACGGCGATCAGGTACTCGCCGGCTTTCACGTTCACGCCGGGCTGGGTCAGCGGCGCCTTCAACTGCGGGTTCCAGTTCTCGCCGTCGTAGATCCGGGCGAAGCGGTAGCGGCCGTTCTCGACGGTGAAGTCCGCGCCGAGCAGTCCCACCGGCACCGCCTGGACCTCGGGCTGGTCGCCGCCACCCACGAAGACGTGGCCGCAGGTCAGCTCGCCGAGCATCTCCTCGAAGAGGTAGTTCAGGTCCTGGCGGCTGGCGACGCCCTCCAGGTACGGCGCGTACTTCTTCTCCGCCGCCTGCAGGTCGAGGCCGTGGTGGTGGGGGTCGTAGAAGAAGTCGCGCTCGATCCGCCACACCTCGCGGTACATCTGCCTCCACTCGGTCAGCGGCTCGGAATAGACCTCCATTTCGCCGGTCTTGAGCACGCCCTTGCCCGGCTCGAACGGGCCGTCGGCGGAGGCGATGATCCACTGCGGCCCCAGGTTGAGCAGGACCTTTTCGCCGTTGGCGGACACGACGAGGCCGTTGACGCCGTCGGCGAACTTGTCGAGCTTCCGCTTGGACAGGTCGAACTTGTGCAGGGTCTGCGGCGGGCCGCCGAACGCCGGGATCACCAGGGCTCCCTCCAGCAGGAAGACCACGCCCTCCTTGCCGGCGGCCAGGGCGGTGTAGTTCTTCGCCGGTACCGGCAGGGCCAGGATCCGCTGGCTGATGCCCTCGAAATCGATGGCCACCTTCTCGGGCTCCTTCGCCTTCTCCTTTTCCGGCTCCTTCGGCTTTTCGCCGGCGGCGGCCGCCGCCTCCTTGCCTTCGGCCGGCTTGGCCGCCTCATCCTTCGGCTTTTCCGCTTCCTTGAGCTTCTCCTCGTCGCTCTCGGGAGCGAGCGGCGACGGGAGGTCCTTCCGCAGCACCACGACGTAGGCGCTGCGCGTGACCGGCCGGTCCATGCTGCTCATGTTGAGCCAGCCCGGCGTCAGGCCCACGTCGGTGCTGGCGGTGAAGTACAGGTATTTCCCGCCCCGGTCGAATGCCGGGAACCGCGCGTCGCTGAGCCCGTCGGTGACCTGGGTCGCCTTGGCGTCCTCCAGGGAGTAGACGAACACCGCGCACATGTGGCTTTTGAGCTGCTTGGCGTAGGCGAGCCAGCGGCTGTCCGGCGACCAGCTCAGGACCCAGCTGAAGCGCGGGTTGAAGTACCAGGTCGTGTCCACCTTGACCGGCACGCCCTTTTCCACTTCGAGGTACCAGACGTTCAGTCGCTTGTCGGTGTAGGCGATCTTCTTGGAATCCGGCGACCACAGTGGGTTGTAAAAGAACGACGGCGGGGCGCCCAGGGCGATTTTCTTCACCTCGCCCTGTCCGCCCTGCTCGCGGATGTGCAGGGTGTACTCGCCCGACTCGTCGGAGAAGTAGGCGATCCATTTGCCGTCGGGGGACCAGGCGGGGTCGCGTTCCATGACGCCGGGCGTCCGGGTGAGGTTGCGGATGTCGCCCTTCTCGGCCGGCACCGTCAGGATCTCCCCCCGCGCCTCGAACACGGCGCGCGCGCCCGCCGGCGACACGTTGGCGTTGGCGATGCGCTCGCCGACCTTCACGTAGTGCGGGCGGACCTCGGGGAAGTCGCCCGCCAGGGTGACCGGCAGCGGCCGCTCCTTCCCCGAGCCGAGGTCGAGGAGGTGAAGGCCGCCGAACTGCTCGTAGGCGATGGCGCCCGGCCCGGCGCAGGCCGCCTTGAAGTCGAGGCCGTCGTTCTTCAGGATCGGACTCACCTTCTTCGACTTCGTGTCGTAGACGAACAGGGTGACCGGCCCGGACCGGTCGGAGAGGAAGTAGACCTTGTCGCCGATCCACATGGGGTTGGAGTCGTTGGAGTTGTCCCGCGGCACCTTGTCCACCTGGAGGCTGGCCAGGTCGACGATCCAGACCGGCGTGGTCTGCCCGCCCTGGTACCGTTTCCACGCCCGCTGCCACTGGGCCGTGGGGACGTAGGCCAGGCGCTTGCCGTCCGGCGAGAAGGAGGCCTGCACGCCACCCGGCAGAGGCAGCTCCTCGGGGAACCCGCCGCCGGCGGCCACCGTGAACAGGCGCGGCACCGGCGCGAAGCTGTTGCGCGTCGAGGAGAAGAGGATGCGTGCGCCGTCGGGCGTCCAGCCGAGCACCTGGTCGGCGGCCGGGTGGTGCGTCAGCCGCCGGGGGACGCCGCCGCCGGCCGGGATCACGTAGACGTCGGTGTTCCCGTCGTACTGCCCGGTGAAGGCCACCTGGGAACCGTCGGGGGAGAAGAAGGGATCCGACTCGATGCCGGCGCCCGTAGTCAGCCGGCGCGCCTCGCCACCCTCCCGCCCGACGGACCAGAGGTCGCCGGCGTAGGCGAAGACGACCTGGCTCCTGCTGAGCGTGGGCGACTGGAGCAGCAGCGGCTTGTCGGCGGACAGGGCGAAAATCGCCGCGAGGGCGAGCAGGCCGGCAACGGCCAGGATCCGAAGCGGGGTGTTCCTCATGAGCATCCTCCTGTGTCGATTGATGGATCTCAACGCATTGACATGTTGAGTGATTTTACGTGTCGGAATCGGGAATGATTCGAGCGATGGCGGGGTCGCCCGCTTTCGCCGACCGCGGACACGATCGTAGAAGCGCGATAACTTGTTCCCGGGCTGGCAGACCGGAACTATGGGTAGCCCGCTTTCGCCGGACGCGGAACACGGGGCAGTTCTTATCCGCCATCCCTGAGTTTTCAGCCCGGAGGGCGTCCTAAAATAACCCCATGCGCGAGCATGGGGCAGAGCGCGAAATCCCCTGTGTTCCGGCTCTCCTCCCCGAGCCCGCTCGGGGGCGGCATATTCCGCGCAATCCATTCTTGTATGCCGCCCCTGGACGGGGCTCAGGGGAGCGAACCGGGAGATTCCCCTTGAACGGCGCTCCACCCCAGGCTGACGCCTGGGGTTATTTTGGTGCGCCCTGCGGGCTGGGGGAGGCGATGGGCGCACCTCGTGCCAGTCGCAGACTCTCCCGATATTTAGGCCTCGCGAGCCCAGAGGCTCATGACCCGGGTCCGGCGGATACGTAGCCCGGGTCGGCCCGCTCCTGAACGTGATTGGGTTCGCATCATCGTGTTCCGCGGCCGGCGGACGCGGACTACCATACAAATCTCTTCCCGTCCCATGTGAACTCCGGTACAATCGCTCCGTTTGTTCCAACGAAATGTCACCATCCAGCCGTACAGGAGTGCTTCCTTGGAAGGAAATCCCGCGACAACCCAATGCGCCGCCTGCCAGGCGACGCTGTCCGCCGGCGCGACCCGCTGCCCGGCCTGCGGGCGGCCGGTGACCTCCGGCTGGTCTCAGACCGCGGAGGCCTCCGTCCCTCCGACGCTCACCCCCCTGCCGGTCACCGGCACTTCCGGCCGGACTCCCTCCCCCGCCGCCTACGCGCCCGGGACGGTGTTCGCCGGGCGGTTCCGGATCGTCACCCGCGTCGGCGGCGGAGGAATGGGCGAAGTCTACCGCGCCGACGACCTTAAGCTGGGGCAGACCGTGGCCCTGAAGTTCCTGGCCCGGAACATCGAGGCCAACCCCCAGCTCGAGGCGCTGTTCCGCTCCGAAGTGCGCCTCTCGCGGGAAGTCACCCACCCCAACGTCTGCCGCGTCCACGACATCGGCGAGGCCGAGGGCCGCCACTACCTGACCATGGAGCTGGTGGACGGCGAGGACCTGGGCTCCCTGCTCAAGCGCATCGGCCGCCTGCCGGGCGAAAAGGCGGTCCAGGTCAGCCGGCAGATCTGCGCCGGCCTCGCGGCCGCCCACGACAAGGGCGTCCTGCATCGCGACCTGAAGCCGGCCAACATCATGCTGGACGGCCGGGGCCACGCGCGCATCACCGACTTCGGGCTGGCGCTGCTGGCGGGCGAGGGAGCCGGCGAGGTGGCCGGCACGCCGGCCTACATGGCGCCCGAGCTGTTCGAGGGGAAGCCGGCCTCGGTGCAGAGCGACCTCTATGCCCTGGGGCTGGTGCTGTACGAGATTTTCACCGGCCGGCGGGCCATGGAAGGAACGACGTTCGCCGAGCTGCGGCACAAGCAGGCGGAGAGCACGCCCTCGATGCCCTCCACGCTGGTGCCGGACCTGGACCCCGCGGTGGAACGCGTCATCGCCCGCTGCCTGGAGAAGGACCCGTCCCTGCGGCCCGTTTCGGTGGCCCAGGTGGCGGCGGCCATGCCCGGCGGGGACCCCCTGGCGGCGGCGCTGGCAGCCGGCGAGACCCCTTCGCCCGAGCTGGTGGCCGCGGCGGGGGAGGAAGGCACGATCCGGCCCTGGCTGGCCCTGCTGCTGGTGGGCGGCATCGGCGCGGCCCTGGTGGCCTCGGCCCTGCTCTGGCCGCTGGGGAACACCTACGGCCTGGCCCGGCTGGAGAAGAGCCCGGACGCGCTGGCCGACCGCTGCCGGGAGATCGCCGGGCGGCTCGGCTACCCGAGGCCCGGCGACCGGGCGGCCTGGTTCCAGACCGAGCTGGATTTTATCGAGTACCATCTGAAGGCCGGGCCGTCGACGATCCAGCGGCGCACCCTGCCGGCTTCCCGGCCCGGCACGGTGGCCCTCCACTACCGCGAGACACCCCGCTCTTTCTCCCTGTTCGCGTTCCTCAGCCAGGTCAGCGACAGCCAGCCGCCGCATTCCGACCCGGGCATGGTGGACGTCCGGGTCGACGGCCGGGGGCGCCTGTTCTTCTTCCGGGCGGTCCCACCCGGCCGGGTGGACAAGCCGGTTGCAACCGCTCCGATTGACTGGACGGTCCTGTTCCGGGAGTCCGGGCTGAATCCGGCGGATTGGCGCGAGGTGACCCCGACCCTGACGCCGCCCATGGCCGCGGATGAACGCCGCGAGTGGGTGGAAGCCCAACCGGCGAACGGGGGAAAGCCGCTGCGGATTGCGGCCGCCGCATTCGCCGGCCGGATCGTCTGGTTCAAGCTGCTCGGCCCCTGGGAAAAGCCGTCCTGGGAACAGCGGCCCTGGCAGACGACCGGCGGTGTGGCCGGCGTGGTGAACGTGCTGATCATGGTCGGCCTGCTGGCGCTCGGCGCGTACCTGGTCCGGCGCAACCTCCTCACCGGGCGGGGCGACCGCCGCGGAGCGATCCGGGTGGCGGGCATCATCGGCGCCGCCCAGTTCGCCGCGTGGCTGCTTTCCGCCCGCGCGCCCGCCACGATGGGCGGTTACCAGGGCTGGATCTTCGCGGGTCTGGCCGTGGCGGCGGGCCAGGCCGCCCTCGTCTGGGCGGTCTACCTGGGCATCGAGCCGTACGTCCGGCGCCGCTGGCCCACGGTGCTGATCGGCTGGTCGCGCCTGCTGGCCGGGCGCTGGCGGGACCCCCTGGTGGCGCGGGACACGCTCACCGGCATCCTGCTGGGCCTGGGGATCTGGCTGTTCAACAGCCTCAGCGGCGCGCTGCCGGCCTGGGTGAACATGTCCGACTCGGCCACGTCGCTGTACGACTCGCCGGTGTTTCCCACGAGCCCGGCCGCCGGCTTGGGCTGGCTGGCCAGCCTCCCCGTCCAGTCGCTCTCCAACGGCGTGTTCATCGCCGGCATCCTCTTCGTCCTGCGGCTGGTCCTCCGGCGGGACTGGCTGGCCGCGGTGGCGTTCGCCCTGCTGCTGACGGCACCGGGCTTGTTCACCGGTGGCGAGCTGCTCCTGGTCCCCCTCGGGTTCGCGGTCGTCCTCCTGATGGCCATGGCCCTGGTGCGCTGGGGCCTGCTGGCCTTCGCGGTGTGCCTGCTGGTGAACAGCCTCGAGCCGGCCGCGCCGATGCTGGCGGCCGCCGGCTGCTGGGTGCCGTGGCAGGGCTGGCTGGGGACCGCGGTGGTGGCGGCCCTGGCCGCCTACGGCTTCAAGGTGGCCGTGGGCAAGCAGCGGCTGCTGCCCTCGCTGGATGCCTGAGCCAGGAAATCTATAGAACCTTTTTCGATTTCCGGCATCCTACCTTACAGGAGCACGGCAGGAGTCACCGGCCCGCTCCTCCGCCTGGACCCTCTCTCCGCCGATCTCTCCCGCCGCGCCTCCGATGGAGGATGAACCATGAGAACGACTGCGAAGCGATGGCTGACGACCCTGGCTCTCGCCGCCTTCAGCGTGGTCCTGGGCCAGTTCGTGGCGGCGGACGGTTTCCGGGGCCGGCCCGGCGGGGGGATGGCCTTCCACCCCGGTTTCGGGGGCCACGGCATGACTATCCACTCCGTCCCGGCCGGTCGGGGGATGATGGGGCATGGTCGCTCTTGGACCGGTCACACGGCCCGCAGTTTCCCGGCCCGCCGCTCCGGCGACCGCCTGTTCCGGGGGGCCTCCTCCATGCGCTTCACCGGGGATGCCGTCCCGCGCCACTCCCTGTGGGCGCATGGGGGCCGGGTGTACGCCGGCTGGTACCACGTGCCGTGGTACTGGTCCCCGTGGGCCTTCGGGATCGGCTGGGACCCGTACTGGTGGCCCGGATACTGGGGACCGGCGGTTGGATACGGATACTATGACGGGTCCGGCGCCGGGGCGATCAAGCTGAAGACCGACCAGAAGACGGCACAGGTGTTTATCGACGGCGCATACGCCGGGACTGTCGGAGAACTGAAGTCGATCCGCCTCCGTCCGGGCGCGTATGACCTGGAAATCCAGACTGCGGACGGCAGGGTCTTCCAGGACCATGTCTATGTCCTGAGCGGAAAGACCCTCAAGATCACGCCGACCTTCCGGCCGGCGGGCGCACCCGCCCGGCCGGAGGGATCCTGACGGGACCCGGCCGCGAGGCCGGTCCCGGCTTAGCCGGGCGGCTTCCGCCCGGCGCGGGGCGGGGAGAATCCGCCGGATCCCGACACCGCCGGTTTTTCCGGAGGCATCCGGCGGCCTTCCCGCCCGCGAGATTCAGGAGGAAGCGATGGATACGACTGTGAAGCGCGCCGGCGGCACTCCCGCCATGGGCGCACGTCCGGCTGGAAATACCGAGCGCCGGAGACCGGCCATCCAAAACCAGGATTTTTCCAGGGTGCCGGACCCGGTGCTGCGCGACAGCCTGGAGGACGCCCCGGCCTGGGGCGGCGGCGTCCACACCTGGTGCCAGTGCGGCTGCACCGGCGACGAGGACCACTTCCGCAAAGTCAACTGGCGGGTAGACTTCCCGTTCATTGACGAATAGCCAGGCGAAGCGGGATTTCAGGCGATTCAGAGGCCGATCCGGCGGAGCAGGTCCTGGAAGAGTGGATTTTGCCGAAGGCCGTCCCACCGGGGTTCGGTCCCCAAGGCGAGGAGATGGATGTCCCGGTCCTGGTAGGCCCGTTCCAGCCACGTCATTACCTGTTCGGTATCGCCCAGGCCCAGGTACACCGTCGCGATGGTGCAGGCGGAGGCGTATCGGTCGATCCGGTTCCGGTGCAGCTGGAAAAGCACCTGTTCCGCCTCGCGGCGGCGCCCCATCCGGCAGCAGATGTAACCGATCAGGGAGAGCGGCTCGCTGATGGCGCCCGACAGGTCGCGGGCCTTCTCCGCCGAGGTGAGGGCCTCCTCGCAGCAGCCTTCCTGCACGAGAACCTTTGCGGCGACCAGGTGGGAATACCAGAACTTCGGCTCCAGTTCCTCGGCCCGCTGAATCAGGCGCTGCACCTCGTCCCGATGCCGAGCCTGAAATCGGAAGTCGGCGCACATCGCATGGATGAGCGGCGACAGCGGATCGAGCTCCCGAGCCCGGTCGCCCTCGGCGATCGCCTCGCCATGTCGGCCCACGATGGTCAGCATGCGCCCGAACGACATGTGCGCCCTGGAATAGCTCGGATTGTGGTCGAACGCCCGCCGGAAGTGCGCCTCCCCTGCCGCCCAGTCCCAGTTGTGCCAGAACCGGATGCTGGCCAGGGCGGAGTGGGCCTCGGCGGAGCCGGGATCGATCTCGAGTGCCCGCATCGCCGCGCGCTCCGCCTGGGGGAAGTTTTCCCGGGGCGGCGCATCGGCAGCGATGGTGAGGATGATCAGCGCCTGGGCCAGTCCCGCGTGAGCAACGGCCATCCCCGGATCGCGCTCCACCGCCTGCTGAAAGAACCCGATGGCGCGCTCTAGATTCGGCCGGTTCACCTTCCAGAGGTGAAAGCGTCCCTGCAGGTAGGTGTCGTAGGCGGCCTGGTTCAGCGGGCGGGCTTCGGTGCGGCGCGCGGACTCGGCCGGCGTCAACCGGATCTGCACTTGCTCGGCGATGGCCCGGCCCAGCTCGTCCTGCACCGTGAGGAAATCCTTCAGTTCCCTGTTGTACTGCCCGGCCCAGAGGTGGGTCTGGTCGCTGGTGCGGATCAGCTGGACGTTGATACGCACCAGGTCGCCATGCCTGCGCACGCTCCCCTCGAGCGCGTAATCGACCGCCAGTTCCCGGCCGATTTCGGCGATGCTCTTCTGCGTACCCTTGTAGCTCATGGCCGAGGTGCGCGCGATGACGCCGAGCCGGTCCGACGCCAGCATGCCCAGGTCGGAGATTGTCTCCACGGTCAAGCCGTCGCTGAAGTACTCCTGCTCCGGGTCCTGGCTGCGGTTCTCGAACGGCAGGACCACGAGCATGACGCGTTTGGACGCCGGCCCGGCTTCGGCCTCCCGGTGCAGGGGCGGTGCAGTCCACAGGGACTGCAGCTGGAAGGCAAGGTCACCGGCGGACTGGAAGCGGTCCTCCGGGCGCTTTTCCAGGCAGTGCCGGACGATCCGTTCCAACGAGTGGGGCAGCACGGGCGGAAGGGGCGGCGGATCCTCCCTGAGGATGGCCGCCAGCGTGTCCACCGACGATCCGCCCCCGAAGGGATGCCGGCCGGCCAACATTTCGTAGAGGACGATGCCGAATGAGAACATGTCGGAGCGCCCGTCGGCCGGAAGACCCCGGGCCTGTTCGGGGGACATGTAGGCGGCCGTCCCCATGACCGTGCCGGGACTCGTGGCCGCCGGCTGGCGGACGCTCAGCGTACCGTCGCCCGGGGGGACCGGCGCCTCCACCTTGGCCAGCCCGAAATCCAGGACCTTCGCCCGCCCGTCCGCGGTGATAAAGATGTTCTCCGGCTTCAGGTCCCGGTGGACGACGCCCTTCCCGTGGGCGGCGGCCAGCGCCTGGGCGATCTGGACCGCCAGATCGACCGCTGTCCTCGCAGGCAGCTCCCCGCCGTCCAGCCGCTCCCGCAAGGTGCTTCCCTCGAGCAGCTCGGTGACCAGGAAATGCACGGCCGGCTTTGGACTCCCGGTCAGGAGGGGCGGTCCGCCGGGGCTGGCAGACATCCCGTCACCCGCAGGGATGGAGCCGACGTCGTAGACGGCGAGAATGTTGGGATGGTTGAGCGCGGCGACCGCCCTGGCCTCCTGCTCGAACCGCCGGATCCGGTCCGGATCGGCCGCCATCTCCGGCGCCAGCACCTTGAGGGCCACGTCCCGCTGCAGCCGGGTGTCGCGGGCGCGGTAGACCTCGCCCATCCCGCCGGCGCCCAGCGAAACCACGACTTCGTAAGGACCCAATTGCAGGCCGAATGGCAAGGCCATCCGTCATCTCTCCTTCCGAAAGCTTCGGCCGGCTCTGGCCGGTGGACCGTTTCTGACGGCGTCTCCGAATCCGCTGATGGGAAACGATTCCCGCACGCCCGTGAGCCCTCGCGTTGCGGATAGGACTATCCACATAGTGGATTGGATTCAGAATCGCTTGCTGCCGATCACGGTGCACTCCCATGGGATAAGGCTGTCAAGTTCGGAGAAGCGGTGCCCGCCGGAAGTGGGCACTTCCTACACTTGTTCAGTATTCGGATTGAAGGATCTGGTACAATCATGCCCTCAAGGAGGTCCGCTTGTCTGAATACCCGGATCTGGAGGAGCGGGTGCGCCTCAACTTGCGGGATTTCCGCAAGGAGCGGGACCTGACCCAGAAGGAATTCAGCGAGGCGCTGGGCTGGCCGCACCACCTTCTGCCCGATCTCGAGAGCGGCAAGGTGAAGTGGTCGCTGGATCGCCTGGAGCAGGTCTGCCGATATTTCCAGGTCTCGCCGGACTTTTTCCTGATGGGGCCGGCTGTCCACGCGGAGAAGGTCGAATTCCTGAAACTGCTGGAAGCGATGGATCCGCGCAAACGACAGTTGTTGGGGATGGCCGTGCGGGAGATGGGCATCGACGATCCCCGGATCCTGGAAGATATTCTGCGCATGGCGCGCAGGATGTCCCCGCCGGGATCCCACCGGCGGAAGTCTCCGTCGCACTCCCAGGATTCATGATCGTGCGGACGGGGACGTCCGCGCTCCGGCAGGTTCTGCCGATTCACCCATTCACCCATTCACCGATTCACCGATTCACCGTTGGGCCGTGCGGACGGGGACGTCCGCGCTCCGGGCTTCTTTGCGTCTCTGCGTGAAAATTGATCGGGGGCTTGGGTCTGGGAACTCGGGGCTCGCCCATGGTCGATCAGCTTTCCGGCTTCCTGGAATGGAGTTTGGGAACCCGGGCACCGCGCCTTCAAGATCCGAGTCCCGAGTCCCGAACCCCGAGATCCGATTACGAACACGAGCACGAGCACGAGCACGAGCACGAACTGTAGGGGACGGCTGCGCCCCGCGGGGGATGATGCCGGCGGGAGCGGTAGGTCTACTGCGCTCCCAGCGGCAGGTCGATCTTCTGGATGTTGGCGAAAATCTCGCCGGCGAGGGCCTTCGCGTCCGAGGCCTTCATCGGCGCGTGGATCGAGATCTTGAAGAAGAAGTTGCCCTTCCGGGCGAAACCCGTCAGGGACGTTTCGGTCCGGCCGTGATCCGTGCCGGTGGCGATGCAGGGCTTGCCCCGCTCGCGGTAGAAGATGCGTCCGCCGGGCAGGGTCTCGTCCTTGACCGGGCCCACGTAGGTGTATTCGACCGGTTCCTCCGGAGGCTGCTGGGAATCGGACACTTCCTGGTCGATCTCCCCCTGTTGGGCCCTTTCATACATCTTCACCATGTGGGACATCGGACTGCCGTTCGCCTCGATGGCGACGGTCCCGCTCGACGTCGCTTCGTCGCAGGCGGTATTGCCCTTCACCTCCCCCGAGATCTTGCCGTGGACGGACGTGGCCATGGCCGCCCAGGTCCCGGAGATGTCCGTGGCGGAGCTCGGCATGAGCGCTTTGGCCTCCTTGGGCAACGGGTAGGATCCCTGCGCTCCCGGCGCCAGCCCCAGGGCGAGCATCCACAGTCCCGGATAGAACCATCTCCACAGCGATCCACGTTTGCCTGCCTGCATCCCGGCCTCCTGGTGAAATCCATCGGATGGGCTCAGCCATCATCGTTTTGCGACGGACAGAGTATAGGGGAGGAACCGCAGGGTCACAAGCGGAATATCCAGGGATCTTCAGGTCCGGACCGACCGCCCCGCCGAGGACCTCGCCAGGCGCCGGGCCGTGTTCTCCACGAGGTGACGGAGCCTGGCGCCCTTCCCTTGCGGATGGCTACCGCCCCAGCAGCGCCGGCCAGTTCAGCGTCACCGTGATGCCGGGCGGGGCGGCCCCCTCCGCCGGGATCGTCACCAGAAATCGGGACAGGTCGCCCGTCGCCGCCAGCCCGGTGATGGAGGGCGGCGGCACAAAGAGCACCCGCGGAGGGTGCGCTTTGAAGGTCGGCGCCGTTTCCACGTCCACGATGTAGATCGGGCCACCGCCGTAGAAGTACAGGCTGAGAGAAAACATCAGCAGTTCCTTGCCGTCCCTCGACCACTGGGCGATGGTTCCCCCCGCGGTCGACACCCGGATCTTCTCTCCCGGATCGGGGAAAGACCGCACGTAGATCTCCGGCGCGCCCGTCTCGTCCGAGTCGTACGCGAGCCAGCGCCCGTCGGGCGAGATGCTGGCTGCGTCCTCCGAGAATGGGGTACGGAGGAACGGCACCGGCGTGCGGTCCCCCAGCATCGGCCGCAGCCAGAGGTCATACTGGCTCCCCTCCCCGGACTGGGAAAAGACAAAATACTTTCCGTCAGGCGACCACGCCGCAGGGAACGTGAAGAGCGCGTCGGACTCGACCAGCGGCTCCGGCTGCCCGCCCCCGCTGACCGGCACGGTGTACACGGCATAGCGGCCGTTCCGGTCGTACATGTAGGCGATGCGGACGCTGTCGGGCGACCAGACTATCGGCGCGTTCAGGCCGCCGCCTCCTGCCGCGACCCGGCCGTCAAAGGTGAGGCGGGTGGTCACGGATCGCCGCAGATCCACCAGCCACAGGTCGTAGCTGGTGGGGGAATTGAACTTGGCAACCGTCGCCCACCGGCCGTCCGGTGAAAGGGCTGGATAGGAATAGCTGCCCGGCGGCATCGGAATCTTGCCCGTCTGACGGCCGGCGCGATCGAGCCAGACCAGTTCGGTCCGGGGGGGAGCGGCGGCCGGATGGGCGAGAACGCCTTGCTCCGATGCGGAAAGTGCCGCTGCTCCGTCAAACACCGCCTGGGGCGGCGATCCGCCGAATGGCATGATGTTGCCCACCGGTTGCAGGCTGGATCGGTCGAAGCGCTGGGCGACCATGCGGTCGCCCAGGGTGAAGAGGAGATAACCGGGCTCGGCGTAGACCGGCGCCGAACTGGCTGAGGCGATGCGCCGGGACTCCTTCGAGTGCAGCGCGCCGAGGTGGACGTCGAACCGGCCATCTTTCCGGGGCAGGCTGACATACAGGAAGTGCCAGCCGTCGGGGAGGAAACTGGGGAAACGGAGCGCGGTCTCCCCCCGCGCCGGATCCGGCTTCGCAACCTCGACCGGTTCGCCGCCCTCGGCCGGTATCTTCCACAGGGAGCCCATCGCCACCGGCGCATAGACGATGCCGCCGTCCCTGCTCCATGTGCCGCCGCGCCCGTCGGGGGCGTCGCAGATCGCTTCCGGCGGGCCGCCGGACACGGGGACTTTGTGCAGCTTGCCCTGCGCGAAGAACGCGACCGAGCGGCTGTCGGGGGACCAGAAAGGGCAGGTGGCGCCCTCGGTGCCGGACAGCGGCTGCGCGTCGAGTGATTTCAGCGGCCGCACCCACAGCCGCATCGTGCCGGCGGCGTCCATCACCGTGAAGACAAGCCTCTGCCCGTCCGGGGAGATCGCGGCCGCCGTGACATCGGTCACGAGCGTTCCGCCCTCCGGCGCCGTGACGGCGAAGCGCACAGGTTCGGGCACCGGCGGCGGGGCCGAGCGGAGTCCGGCCCACCGCCCGGCCAGAAAGGCGCCGCCCGCGCCCAGGACAAGAAGCAGGCCCAGGCCGGCGGAGAGCGGGAGCCACCGGCGCCGGCGCCCGGGCAGCGCCGCCCCCTGCGGCCCGGTGCTCCCGGAAGGCGCCGCCAGGGCCTTCAGGTGGAACGCCAGGTCGCGGGCGGACTGGAACCGGTCGGCCGGGTGCTTCTCCAGGCAGTGTTCGACGAGTTTTACCAGGCCGGACGGGATAGTCGGGTCCAGCGCCGCCAGGTCCGGCGGATCTTCCTTCAGGATCGCGTTCAATGTTTCCACCGTCGTGGCCTGATGAAAGGCCCGCGATCCCGACAGCATCTCGTACAAGACGCAGCCCAGCGAGAAGAGGTCCGTCCGGTGATCCACCGCCTCCCCCCGCACCTGCTCCGGCGACATGTACCCCGCCGTCCCCAGCACCGTCCCCGGGTCCGTCCCCGCCCGCGGCCGAACGCTCTCCGTGTCGTCGCCGGCCGGCAACGGCGGCGTCACCTTCGCCAGCCCGAAGTCCAGGATCTTCATCCGGCCGTCGGCGGTCACGAACAGGTTCTCCGGCTTCAGGTCCCGGTGGATGATCCGGTGCTCGTGCGCCGCCGCCAGCGCCGCGGCGATCTCCACCCCCCAGCCGGCCGCCTTCCGCGGCGGAATCTTCCCCTGCACCAGCCGCTCCCGCAATGTCTCCCCCTCCAGCAACTCGGTGACCAGGTACGGCCGGCCCTCGTGATCGCCCACGTCGTAGACCGCCAGGATCCCCGGGTGGTTCAGCGCCGCCGCCGCCCGCACCTCCTGCTCGAAGCGCCGCCGCTGCTCCGCATCCGCCGCGAGTTCCGGGGACAGCAGCTTGATCGCCACGTCCCGCCCCAGCCGCTCGTCCCGGGCGCGGTACACCTCGCCCATTCCGCCCGCGCCGAGCGGGGCCACGATCTCGTAGGGCCCCAGACGTGTGCCTGCCGAGAGCGCCATCGGTCACCCCTCCGGACGACCACCCCAGCCTGACAGGGTCGGCCCGGCCTCCCGCCGACGGGCGCAATGCCTCTGCTGTCAGCCGATAACAGAACTGCCCTGAGCATATCCCCGTGGGACGGGGCTGTCAAGGGCGGAGAAGCTGCGATTCCTGCAGGAACCACTTCGAACCGTGGGTAGTCTGGGGGTGGCCCACCCCGGAACGCCAGCCAAAGAAAAACAGGCCCCGGGACCAATGTCCGGCGCGTGCTCAATCGGCCTGCGCCTAACGACGTGTTCCGGGTCCGGCGGACCCGGACTACGGGCAGTCCCGGGCCGGCTCAGCCGGAGGAGAGAATCTGGACGTCACTTCTTCAATGCCCACGGCAGATTCAGCTTGCGGACCAGGGCCTGGAAGCGCGGATTGGAACGGATGGGGTCATAGAGGGGCTTGGCAAGGTCGATCACGAGCGGGTCCCTCACCCGGTATCCCTCCTCCAGCCAATCGAGCGCACGTTCGTAGTCTCTTGCGTCCATGTACCGCAGGGCGATGTTGGTGGGCATATATACGCGCTGGTCGATGAAGGCCGGGACCCCGCTAGTCTGCCTGTATCGCGCCGCCAGGAGGTCGCCGAGGCGCCGCTGGGCACCCTCGTATCCCCCCTCCGCCAGGCCCTTTTGGAATGCCGCCATGCGCCCGGGATCCTTGGCGATCCGCTTGCGCTGCTGGGCCAGCAATTCAGCCCGCGCACCCTTGGCGATCCAGGACACTTGCCGCGCCCCTTCGGCACCGGCGTCATCGGGCTGCAGGGACAGCGCCCGATCCGCCGCGGCAATAGCCTCATCGTATCGCCGGGAATGATACAGAGTCGAGGCATACGTGGAGTGGAACCGAACATTGAAGGGGTCCAGCTCGATGGCCCGGCGGTTGTGGTATAGCGCTTCGTCCAGACGTCCCAGGACGACAGATAGGAATACAGCGTAGAATGAATGTGTGACGGCCGCGTTGGGGTTGATTGCGAGAGCCCGCCGCCACTCCGACTCGGCGCCGGCCCAGTCCCAGTCGACGACTGTCTTGACCATGGCCAGTGCCGCATGGGCCTCCGCGGCGTCGTCGTCGAGTTCGATGGCCCGGCGGGCGGCTTCTTTCGCCTTGGAACCGGCCACCTCGGGCAGGGTGATGCCATACTGTGAGCGGGCTACCCAAACCAGAGCGAGGCCTTCGAAGGCGGGCGCATAGTTCGGGTCCTTGGCCAGCGCCAGATTGAAGTACCGCTCGGCGGTATCGAAATCCGCCGGTGATATTTTGTACAAGAACTGAAAACCCTTGAGATGTGCTTCGTGGGCTTCCGGATTGACGGAGCGGATGTTGGCCAGGCGCGCCTGCTCCGCCGGCAGGAGCTTGAGCGCCAGGGCCCCCGACACCTTCTTCGCCACGTCGCTCTGCAGCGCCAGCACTCCCGCCATCTCCCGCTCGAACGCGTCCGCCCACAGCTGCGATTGGTCCCCCACCCGGATCAGCTCCGCCGTCACCCGCACCCGCCCCCCCTCCCGCACCGCGCTCCCCTCCAGAATGTAATCGACGCCCAGTTCCTTGCCGATCTGGTCCACCCCCTTGTCGCTCTTCTTGTAGCGCATGATGGAGGTCCGCGCGATCACGCTCAGCGTCGCCGGGTGCAGTCGCCCCAGCTGGTTGATCAGCTCCTGCGTCAAGCCGTCGCTCAGGTACTCCTGTTCCGGGTCCCCGCTCAGGTTCGCCAGCGGCAGCACCGCCAGCCGGATCAGGGGCGCCTGCGCCGGGAACGGCCACCAGCCGTTCCGCCAGGCGACGAGTCCGAAGCTCACCATGACGACCACCACCGCTGCAATCGCCAGGGCCGGCCACCGCCGCCGGACGCGGGCCGGCCGCAGCGCCGCCAGCGCCGCCGCGCTCCTCTCGGGCCCCAGGCACTCCGCCAGCGCCCGCCCCAGCTCCTCTGCGGTGGCATACCGATCCTCCGGCTGCTTCGCCAGACAGCGACTGACCACTTCCTGCAAGCCCGGCGGTGCGTCGATACCCAGCTCCGCCAGCGGGACAGGCGCCTCGTTCAGGATCCCGTACATGATCGCCTGGGCGTACTCCCCCCGGAAGGGCGGGCTCCCCGTGATCAGCTCATGCAGCACCACCCCCAGCGACCACAGGTCCGACCGGGCGTCGGCGTTCTCCCCCTGCACCTGCTCCGGCGCCATGTACGCCGCCGTCCCCAGCGTAGATCCGCTCTGCGTCAGCACCGACGCCCCCGAAAGCTTGGCCAGCCCGAAGTCCAGGATCTTCACTTGCCCTTTGTTCGTCAGGAACAGGTTCGCCGGCTTGATGTCCCGGTGCACGATGCCCCGGGCGTGGGCCTCCGACAGCCCCGCCGCCGCCTGCAGCGCCAGCCCCGCCGCCTCCGCCCACGGCAGCGGCCCCGCCTTCAGCCGCTCCCGCAGCGTCTGCCCCTCGTAGCAGGCCATGGCCAGGAAAAGCTGCCCGTCGCTTTCCCCCACCTCGTAGACCGCGCAGATGTTGGGGTGGTCCAGCCGCGCCGCCGCCCGCGCCTCGTGCAGGAAGCGCTGCTTCGCGTCGGCGTCCCGCGTCAGCTCCGGCGGCAGGAACTTCAGCGCCACCGTCCGCTGCAGCGCCGTGTCCTCCGCCCGGTATACCACCCCCATCCCGCCCTCTCCGAGCTGCTCCAGGATCCGGTAGTGGGACACCGTCCGGCCGATCACGGAGAGTCTCCTGACAAGAGGTTCAGTCGGCGCAGCAACTGACCGAAGCGTGGATCGCCTCGGACCGGAATCAGGAAGTGAAACGATTTGATCCCCATGATCAGCGGATCGCGGGCCTCGACCGCCCGGTCCATCCACTCGAAGGCGGTGTCCCACTGTGCGAGGCCGCCGTAGCCGAATGCGAAGGTGGTCGGAGGCACGTAGCGGGAAGCCGCGGAGAGCCGTGCGCTCTCCAGCAGCCGGAGGGCTTCCTCCCGCTGTCCGGCCCGGCCCGAGGCAAAGGCGAGGAAGCCCAGCGTGAACGGAATCCCGCCCGACAGCTCGTGGGCCTTCTGAAGGATCTTCACCGCCTCCAGGTTCTCCCCGGCCCCTTCAAACCCCACCCCAAGCACCCAGTGGCCGAGGAAATGCGTCGGGTCCAGCTCGATCATGTGCCGCCCCTCCTCGATCACCCGGTCGAACCGGTGCGCCAGGAGCGCCACCGCGCCAACCCACCAGCGGGTGAACAGCGAGAGAGGGTCGGTGCGCACCACGGCTTCGAGCTCGGCCATTCCCTCGTCGACCCTGCCGTGGGGAATCAGCAAGCTGATCACGTACCGCAGGCGGACCTGCGGCGAATGCGGGTTCAGCTCGAACGCCCGGCCCAGCTCCCGTTCCACTTCGGGCCAGTTGAAGTCCAACTCCTTGCGGAGCATGCCGAGCAGCGCATGGGTCTCGGCCAGAGTATCATCCAGCTCCAGCGCGCGCAGCGCGTGCCAGGTGCTGGCGGTAAAGGCCTCGCGCGGCGGCACTCCTCCGAAGAACCCCAGGAACCACTGAAGCTCGGCCAAGGCGTCGTAGGCGACGGCCAGCTGGGGATCGCGAACGATGGCCCGTTCGTAGCACGCCCCGGCCTTGGCCAGCGCGTCCGGCGTCCCCCGGGCGAAATGGTACCGGCCTTCGAGATAGGTGCCGTACGCCTCCGCGTCCACGGCGGCGCGGCGGCGCTCCTCCGGTTTGCCTGCCAGACCGGCGCTCAGCCTCGCGGCGATCGCCGCGGCGATCTCGTCCTCCAGCGCCAGTGCGTCCGTCAGCTCGCGGTCGTAGCGCTCGCTCCACACGTGGGCGCCGTCGGCGGCGTTGATCAGCTGTGCCGTCACGCGCACCCGGTTTCCCGACCGGCGAACGCTCCCCTCCATCAGACTGCCGGCACCGAGGCGCGCGCCGGCCTCGCGGGCGTCGAGCCCCATCCGCGCCACCGCGAAGGCGGAAGTCCGGGCGATCACCGCCAGGCCGGGGATACGGGTGAGCGCGTTGATGACCTCTTCCGCCAGCCCCTCGCAAAGGAAGTCGTCCTCCTTCGCGCCGCTCATGTTGGCAAAGGGCAGGACGGCGATCGAGGGCTTTTCCCGGCCGGCTTCCGGCACGAAACGGACCCCGGGGCCCGTCCGCGCCGCCGGCCGCAGGCACGCGGCCAATGCCTTCGCCAGCTCTTCGGCCGAGGCGAAGCGATCCTCCGGCTGTTTGGCCAGGCACCGGTCAAGGACCGCCTGCAGCTCCCGCGGCGCCTCCACTCCCAACATCGTGAGCGGCAGCGGCGACTCGTGCACGATGCCGTACATCACCGCCTGGGCGTATTCTCCGGCGAACGGCGGCCGCCCCGCCACCAGCTCGAAGAGCACCACGCCCAGCGACCACAGGTCCGAACGGGCGTCCGCCGCCTCCCCCCGCACCAGCTCGGGCGCCATGTACGAAGCCGTCCCCAGCGTCGATCCATCCTTCGTCAGCACCGACGCCCCCGCCAGCTTCGCCAGCCCGAAGTCCAGGATCTTCACCGTCCCTTCCGCCGTCAGGAACAGGTTGGCCGGCTTGACGTCCCGGTGGACGATCCCCTTCCCGTGCGCGTGCGCCAAGCCCGCCGCTACCTGCCGCGCCAACTCCGCCGCCTCCGCCCACGGCACCGGTCCCCGCTGGATCTTCTCCCGGAGTGTCGCCCCCTCGTAGCACGCCAGGACGAGAAAGAGTTGCCCCTCGGCGCTCTCGGCGACCTCGTGGACCGTGCAAATGTTCGGGTGGTCCAGCCGCGCCGCCGCCCGCGCCTCGTGCAGGAAGCGCTGCTTGGCTTCGGCGTCCCGGGTCAGCTCCGGCGGCAGGAACTTGAGGGCCACCGTGCGTTGCAGGGCGGTGTCCTCCGCCTTGTACACCACCCCCATCCCGCCCTCGCCGAGCTTCGCCAGGATCCGGTAGTGGGAAATCGTCCGGCCGATCATGGTTTCCCCGGAAAGATAAACAGTGAAGTTGCCTAAAACACGCCGGATAATTTAGTTGAATTATACTCCAACGATATCCTATCCACAAACGGCGGAGCCGGGGAGGCAATTGGGATGATTGCGGATTGCGGATTGCGGATTAGGGATCGGGGAACGGAATTCGACGCGGATGAACGCGGATCGTATGGATTGACGCGGATCTATCCAACTCATGGCTGGAATCCGTGGGATTTCCATCGGATCCGCGGGAATCCGCGTTCATCCGCGTCGAGGATTACCTCTGCAGACTCTGCGTTACAGCGTGTAGATGATTGGTTCGATTACGATTACGAGCACGATTACGATTACGAGCACGAGCACGATCGGTCGCCGGTCAGCGGGTGAGAACGGCGCAGAACATGCCGGCCAGGCGGTGCTGGTGGGGCAGGATCTGGAAGTACTCCTCGCCGGTGAATTCCTTCAACGTTTCGGCCGGGATCCAGAAGCCCTTGGCGTGGTGCTTCGCCAGGAACTCGGCCGGCGGCACCAGGCGCCACTCCGGGTGGGTCTTGAGGAAGCGGTGGACCACCTTGTGGTTCTCCTCGCGGAACACCGAGCAGGTGATGTAGAACAGCAGCCCGCCCGCCTTCATCAGCGGCGAGGCGTCCTCCAGGATCTCCAGCTGCAGCTTGTTCAGCTCGAACAGGTCCTTGACTTCGAGCTTCCACTTCAGCTCGGGCTGGTGGCGGAAGAAGCCACTGCCGCTGCAGGGCGCGTCCACGACGATCCGGTCGAAGGTCCCCTCCAGCTTCTTGATGGCGCGCAGGCCGGACAGGCGCACGTTCCCGATCCCGTCCGCCCGCAGCCGCCGCTGCAGGCTCTCCAGCCGCCAGTGGGTGCGGTCGTGGGCGTACACCTCGCCCTTGCCCTTCATCAGGTGCCCCAGGAGCAGGGTCTTGCCCCCCTCGCCGGCGCAGTAGTCCAGCAGCCGCTCGCCCGGCTTGGGGTTGACGTAGAGGCAGACCAGCTGCGACGACTGGTTCTGCATCACGAAGCGCCCCTCCCGGTGGCCGGGGTGGTTCAGCGGGTCCATGTCGCGCTCGGCCACGATCCCGAAGGGCGAGTACGACGACGGCTTGCAGCGCACGTGGTCCGCCTGGAGCTGCGCCAGCAGCTCGTCGCGCGAGTTCTTCAGCGGGTTGATCCGCAGGTCCACGTCCGGCAGGGAGTTGTTGAACTGGCAGAACCGGATGACCTCTTGGTATGGGTACACGGCGAGCCACTTGCGGATCATCCACAGCGGGTGGGAGTGGTACCGCCACAGGAACACCGGATCCTCCGGAGTGGTCTTGGGGAAGATCGTCTCCTGCTTCGTCTCGTGGAGGAACCGCCGGAACTTCCGCACCCGGGACTTGACCTCCAGCAACTGGTAGACCGCCTCGTCCACCGGGGAGTGCTCCTTCTGGTGGAAATAGTGGTAGAGGAAGAAATAGCGCAGGTCCAGGGGCTGGTCCTCGCGGTCCGGCGAGTCCTTGATGAACGCTTCGGCCGCCGTCCAGTAGCGGTTCTTCAGCTGGACGCTCCGGTGCAGGAAGTCCCGCGCCCACCCCCGCTCGGCCCGGCTGAGCTTGCGGCCCTTGAGGTAGCCCCGCAGCGCCTGGCGGAGGAACACGCCCTGGGCCAGCACGCTGGTGAGGGCGTCCTGCAGTTCGCGGAGGTCCCGGAGGGTGATCATGGCGTTCCTTTCCCGTCAGAGTTGCATGATTGTAACCCATCCCGCCGTGGAAGGGAACGGAAAGCGCAGCCTGCCGGGCACGGGGCTTGGGTAGTCCGGGTCCGCCGGCCCCGGAACAGCGGGGGCGAAGACAAAGCCGGTTCCGGGGCGGGCCGACCCAGACTACCCAATCGAATGTCATGGTGGCTCTGTCACAGCCCGGACGCCGGCGAGCGGTCAGTACCGGTGCGCGTCAGAGGCTGTGTCGCAATAGCCAATCACGAGTGGGTTGAACGGGAGGCGTCAGCCCGGAGGGCGCCCTAAAATAACCCCATGCGTGAGCATGGGGCAGGACGCGAGAAGCACGTGTGGCTTGGATTCCTTCCCCCGAGCCCGCTCTGGGGCGACCTAAATCTCAATCCGGTTCCACCCGCCACAACGCGGCAGGATCAACTGAGGATCCGTGCCGGCGGAGTAGTTCCGCATACTCCTCCTGGAACGTCACCCGCCGGTGGTGCTCCGCCTGCCGGGCGATGTAGCGCCGGACCGTCTCCACCTGCGACGGGCTGACCGAAAACGCCCCGTACCCTGCCTGCCACTGGAACAGCCGCAGTGGGCCTCCTTTTGTTTTGAGCCAGCGGGAGCTGTTGGCTTTCATCCCCTCGAGCACTCGTTCGATGGCATGCCGGCGTGACAGGCGAGCCAGGGCATGCAGGTGGTCATCCACCGAGTTGATAAGGAGGGCGGGGCAGTCCAGGTTCTTCAGCACGGTGGCGACATAGGCGTGGAGTTCGGGACGGATGGCATCGTTCAGAAATGGCAGGCGGTTCTTGGTGCCGAAGACGATGTGCAACCAGACGGCGGCGAAGGAGTGGGACATGGCGGCCTCCGAAAAGAGTATTTATCCCCTCAAACGGAGAAGTTGCGCCTTGTTCCGATTTTTATGCCGCCCCAGAGCGGGCTCGGGAGAGGAAACCAGGAAAATTACCGATGATCGCGCCGCACCCCATGCTCACGCATGGGGTTATTCTAGGGCGCCCTTCGGGCTAATCTGGGGTGTCCGACCTTGATGATCAGGACATTGTGACAGGGTGGCATACCCTCCCAATAATGAATACTTACGCGCAATTGGTGCCGGGCGTTTGCACACTCCCAAGATCGCAAGACAATTGGCGATGGGCTGGTGCATCACCCCGAGTTTGATTATAATGGGCGCCGTGCTTGAACCCACTCTGGAAGCCGGAGGGAAATTCGTGACTCACCGCCGCCTCGCTCTCATCCTCCTGCTCCCGCTCATGGCCTGCCCGTGGATCTGCGCCCAGGCGTCCGTGCCCCTCCCAGCGGCCCCCCCAGCGAATGCGGCCGGCCCCGAGCCCGTCCAGCGCACGCTGCTCAACGACCTCAACACGATCCTCCTGCCGGCTCAGTCCGGCGGCTTCACGCTCCACCTGGTGATCGCCGACGGCTCGGTCTTCGATCCGCCGGGCAAGGAGGGCACCGCCCTGCTCACCGGCTACCTGCTGGCCCGCCTCCTCGAGACCAAGATCCAGGAACTCTGGACCGGCCAGCCGGAGTCAGTCGCCCGGCCGGCCGTCGCCGTCTCCACCGGCCACGACGGCATCCACCTCACCTTCGCCGGCGCCGCCTCGGCGCTGCCGGCCGTGGGGCAGTGTCTGTCCGAGGTCCTGGTCCGGCCCGAGTTCCAGCCGGACATGTTCCAGAAGGTCAAGGACAAGGTGGCGCTGGAAGACCTGCGGGTGGAGGACCAGCCCGAGACAGTGGCCCTCCAGGAATGGCTGCACCAGGTCTTCGCCCCCTTCCCGTATGCCGGAACGCCGGCCGGCACGCCCCTCTCGGTGGGCGCCGTCGAGCTGACGGACGTCATCCGGTTCGTCCGGCGCAACGTCCTGCCCAACCGGTCGCTCCTGGCTCTCTCCGCGCCGATGACGGCGGCGGAGTTCCGCCGGTTCACCAGCCAGCACTTCGGCGCCTGGATCAAGGCAGACCCCCTGCCCTACGAGTTCAGTCCGCCGGAGCGGGCGAAGAGCTCCAAATCGCTGCTGGTGGGCCTGCCCCGCGCCGGCCGGAGCTGCCTCCTGCTCGGCGGGGAGGGCTTCCGCATGAAGCATGACGACTACCTGGCCTCGGTGCTGGCCATGCGGCTGCTGCAGGCCCGGCTGGACCAGCTGGCCGCCCGCCGGCCGGACTACCGGTTCCAAGCGCACGGCGAGGGGTGGATGCTGGGCGGCTACCTGCTGGTCCAGGCCGTCGGCCCGGCCGATCCCGACCCGGCCGTCTTCGGCGAGATCCAGCAGGCCATCGCCGACATCGCCGCCGGCCGGTTCTCCCGCGAGGAGTTCGTGCAGCAGCAGCAGGCGCTGGTCCGGGAGTACGCCGCCCGGCTCGCCCAGCCCGACGAGCGGCTGAAGCTGATCGTGGAGGCCGAGTGGTACCGGCTGGGCACGCGCTACTTCGAAAAGCTGCCCCAGCGGGTGGAGGACATCATCCGGGAAGACATCCAGTTCGTCGCGGGGGAGAGCCTGGCCCCCGCCCGCGTAAAGGCCGTCGTGGTCTCGCCCCAGCCGCCCGACGCGGCGCGCCTGCCAACGGCGCTGCAGCCGGCGACCGTCAAAACCTGGGGCCAGGACGCGCCGCCGGCCCAGTGACAAGCGAGGGAGAACCGCCCATGCCGCCCCGTCCCGTCGACATCGAGCTGCGGGTCCGCTACGCCGAAACCGACCAGATGGGCGTGGTCCACCACAGCGTCCATTTCGTCTGGTTCGAGATGGGCCGGACGGAGTACTGCCGCGCGGCGGGCTTCTCCTACGCCGAAATGGAAAAATCCACCGGGATCTTCATCGTGGTGGCGGAGGCCCGCTGCCGCTACCGGTCGCCCGCCGCGTACGATGACCGGATCCAGGTCCGCACGTGGCCGGCGGAGATCTCCCACCGCATGATCCGCTTCGAGTACGAGGTCCGCCACCTCGACAGCGGCCGCCTCGTCGCCACCGGCGAGACCTTCCACGTCCCCGTCAATTCGAGCGGCCGCCCCGTCCCGATGCCCCCGGCGCACCTCGCCCAGCTGCAGGCGTTCGCCGATTCCGGCGCGCCGGCGGGAGGATAGGCCATGACCTGGCGCATCCCATTGCCCGGAGACACGCGCTTCTACCGGAGCCCCACGTTCTTCCTGCTCATCGGCGGCATGGTGCTCTACCTGCTGGGCACCCTCGGGGGATTCTTCCGCGAGGACTACTACACCTGGCTGACCACCGCCGGCAAGGTCGTGCTGGCACTGGCCCTGCTCGGCCTGATCATCCGGCTCGGCCGCTTCATCAAGAACAGGCTCTTCTTCCGCGTCCGCAACCGGATCCTGTTCTTCTACCTCTTCGCCGGGCTGGTGCCGATCGTCCTGGTGCTGCTGCTGGCCACGCTGGTGGTGGTGATCTTCTTCGGCAACCTCTCCATGTTCATCTACCGGAACGAGCTGAAGAACCTCAGCTACCGGCTGCACTCCATCAACGCCGCCATGGTGGAGGTCCTCTACAACCACCCCGACCGCATCGAGGACCCGGAATTCGTCTACGAGAACTTCCGCACCGTCCTGGCCACCCGGGCGCCGGAGCTGCCCGACGTCAACACCCTCTTCTACCGGACCGACGAAAAAGGCATCATGGACTTCGTCATGATTGACTCCCCCCTCGACCGGAAGTCCTTCGAGGGGGAGTTCCTGCCGGACTGGCTCCAGCAGCTGCCGTTCTACGGGGTGGTCGTCAAGCACTACAGCTTGTTCCTGTACAGCCACACCCCGATCCTCATCGACGGGCAGCGCTACTACGTCGACCTGTTCATCCCGTTCCGGAAGCCGCTCTTCAACTACCTCGTCGCCGTGGACAACCTGCGCTCCTTCGTCACCGTGGCCGACGTCCAGGCGGCCCAAGGCGCCCCCGCCCGGGCCGTCAGCTACTACGCCTTCAGCGATTTCAAGGGGATCCGCCCGCTGGCGATCCCGCCGGACATGCTCCAGCGGGTGCACGACCTCGTCAACGCGCCCGATTCCAGCTTCTACTCGGTGGACACGGTCGAGCCGCTCGAGGCCACCGACTGGTTCACCTACGAGACCTCGCCGGCCGGCAGCCGCCAGCTCTGGGTCCACCTGAAGATCCCGCTCTCCACCATCGTGCGGAACCTGGTGTCCGCGTCCTCCACCGGCGAGGTCCTGTTCCGGATCCTGATGCTCCTGCTGTACGTCTTCCTGGCCATGGAGGTCGTGTCCATCATCATCGGGATGCTGATCATCCGGTCGGTGACCCAGTCGGTGCACCAGCTCTCGCGGGGCACCGAGGAGCTGAAGAAGGGCAACCTGAACTTCAAGATCCCGGTCCGGCACTCGGACGAGCTGGGCGAGCTGTCCCGCTCCTTCAACACCATGACCGCCAGCATCCAGTCGCTGCTCAACGAGGTGGCCGACAAGCAGCGGATCAAGCGCGAGCTGGAGATCGCCCGCGAGGTCCAGCAGAAGTTCTTCCCGAAGTTCACCCCGCAGCTGCCCGGCATCTCCCTGGCCGGCCGGTGCCTGCCGGCGCGGGAGGTCAGCGGTGACTTCTTCGACTTCCTGCCGCTGGGCGAGTACGCCCTGGACGTGGTCGTGGGTGACATCAGCGGCAAGGGGATCTCGGCGGCGCTGCTCATGGCCAGCCTCCAGAGCGCCATCCGCGCCCAACCGCCGCTGGCCCTGGAGCCCCAGCCGGACGGCGGACGGCGGCTGGCCACCCTGATGCACGTCCTGAACCGGCACCTGTACGTCCTGACGCCGGCGGAGAAGTTTGCCACCCTCTGCTACCTGTCGCTGCAGGCAGACCGCCGGCGGGTGAACTACTGCAACGCCGGCCACGAGACGCCGGTCCGCATCACCGCCGACGGCGCGGTGGAGCGGCTGTCCGACGGCGGCACCGTCCTGGGCGCCTTCCCGGAGATGAACTACGACGTCGGCGAGATGGAACTGAACGAGGGCGACATCCTGGCCGTGTACACCGACGGGCTGGTGGACGCCGTCAGCCGCACCGGCGAGGAGTTCGGTGAGGACCGCCTGATCGGGCTCCTGCAGGACGTCCGCCGCCAGCGGCCCGACCAGATCCTCGACGCCGTCTTCCAGCGGGTCCAGACCTGGTCCGAGGGCGTCCCGCAGCACGACGACATCACCCTGGTCATCGCCCGCCAGACGGTTGACCGATGACCGATGACCGGTGACCCACCGTGCTCATGCTTACTCGATAATAGAACCGTGCCGATCGTACTCGTCGATCGTAATCGTGATCGTAATCGTTATCGATCCAATCATATACACGCAGAGGCGCAGAGTCCGCAGAGCCAATCCCAGACGCGGATGAACGCGGATATGAATATGTTGTATCAGCGGAAATCATAACGAATCTGCGTCGATCTGCGTTGAATTCCCACTTGGGCTGACAGGACTTTCCTGTTCATCATTGCCTTCGGGTCCAAACAATCCGCCGCGCCCGCCGTATAACCGGCATTACTTGATTTCCAGAAGGAGGCCCTCCCCCATGCAGACGAGAATCCTGAGACTCGGCCTGGTCGTCCTGGCCGCGCTGTGGCTCGCCGCGCCGGCTTTCGGTATCTCTGACGCGCGACTCCTGCGGATGCCCGACATCCACGGGAATCGCATCGTCTTCAGCTACGCCGGCGACCTGTGGACCGTCGGCACCGAGGGCGGCACCGCCGTCCACCTGACCAGCCACCCCGGCGCCGAGACCTGGCCGCGGTTCTCCCCGGACGGCCAGTGGATCGCCTTCAGCGGCCAGTACGACGGCAACACCGACGTCTACATCGTGCCGGCCGGCGGCGGCGAGCCCCGGCGGCTGACTTACCACCCCGGCGCGGACACCATCGTCGGCTGGACGCCCGACGGCAAGTCGGTGCTATTTTCCTCGGGGCGGCAGAGCTTCTCCCGCTTCGCCCGGATCTTCATGATCTCCGTCCAGGGCGGCCTGCCGAAACAGCTGCCGCTGCCCACGGGGTACTGGGGCGACTATTCGGGCGACGGGCAGCTCTTCGCCTACACCCCCCTGCCCAACGCGTTCGACACCTGGCGGCGCTACCGCGGCGGCCTGGCGCCCTACATCTGGATCTTCAATCCCAAGGACGCCTCGGTGAAGAAGGTCCCGCACACCACCGCCAGCGACACCTTCCCGCACTGGCGCGGCGACGAGGTCCTGTTCCTGTCCGACCGCGACCGGGTCGTGAACCTGTACGCCTACTCGCCCAAGGGAGACAAGCTCCGCCAGGTCACCCGCTTCACCGGCGTCGACATCAAGACCTACGGCACCGACGGCAAGGAGGTGGTGATCGAGCGGGACGGCTGCCTGCACCTGCTCAATCCCTCCAGCGGCGAGGCCAAAAAGCTCACCATCGACATCCCGGCTGAGGCGATCAACACCCGGCCGCGCTTCGTCAACGTGGCCAACACCATCTTCGACTGGGACATTTCCCCCTCCGGCAAGCGGCTGGTGATGGAAGCCCGGGGCGAGATCCTGACCGTCCCCGCCGAGAAGGGCGACCCGCGCAACCTGACCAACACCGTGGACGCGGTCGAGCGCGCCCCGGCCTGGTCGCCCGACGGCGAGAAGATCGCCTACTTCGGCGAGCAGGACGGCGAGTACGCCCTCCAGATCGCCGACCAGAAAGGCTTCGATCGGCCGCGGATCATCCCCTTTGCCAACCCCGGCTACTACTCCGCTATCGTCTGGTCGCCGGACTCGAAGAAGATCGCCTTCAAGGACAACCGCCTGAACCTCTGGATCCTGGACCTGGCGGCGGAGAAGGCCGAGCCGGTCAAGGTGGACACCAACACCTACTTCAACTTCTACTCCGACCTCAACCCCAGCTGGTCGCCGGACGGCCAGTGGATCGCCTACGACAAGCTGCTGGACAATTTCCTCCACGCGGTGTTCCTCTACTCGGTGGCCGATAAAAAGACCTGGCAGATCACCGACGGCCTGAGCGACGCGGTCCTGCCCGTCTTCGACAAGAACGGGAAGTACCTCTACTTCCTGGCCAGCACCAACGTGGCCGAGCGGGTGGCCTGGCTGGACATGACCTCCATCATCGCCGACCCGACCAGCAGCATCTACGCTGTGGTGCTCTCCGCCGACGAAGCATCCCCCTTCAAGCCGGAAAGCGACGAGGAGAAGGCCAAGGAGGCCGAGAAGGCCAAGAATGGCGACAAGCCGAAGGATGACAAGGCCGAGGCCAAGGCCGCCGACGCCAAGACCGGCGAGAAGGACGCCAAGTCGGACGAGAAGCCCGCCGAGAAGAAGGATGAAAAGGTCACCCGGATCGACATCGACGGCATCGGCCAGCGGATCGTGGCGGTCGACGTGCCGGACCGCCCGTACTCCGGGCTGCGCGCCGGCGGCGAGGGCAAGTTCTTCTACCTCGAGCGGAACCCCGCCGGCGAGGGCTTCCTCCTGCACCGCTACGACGTGGCCAAGCGCAAGGACGACACCCTGCTGACCGGGATCAACGAATTCACGGTCTCGGCCGACGGCAAGAAGCTGGGCTACCGGCAGAAGGCCGGCTTCTTCATCGTCGACGCCGAGGGCAGCCCCAAGCCGGGCGACGGGCGGCTCAAGACCGACGGGCTGGAGGTCTGGTCCGACCCGGTCCGGGAGTGGCGCCAGATGCTGTTCGAGGCGTGGCGCATCAACCGCGAATGGTTCTACGACCCCGGCATGCACGGGCAGGACTGGCCGAAGATCTGGGAGCAGTACGAGGCCTGGCTGCCCTACGTCGCCCACCGCGAGGACCTCAACTACGTCATCGGCATGATGATCGGTGAGCTGGCGGTCGGCCACGCCTACGTCCGCGGCGGCGAGATGCCCCGCCTGGATTCAGTCCCCGGCGGCCTGCTGGGCGCCGACTACGAGATCGCCGACGGCCGTTACCGGATCGCCAAGATTTACAAAGGCGAGAACTGGAATCCCGACCTGCGCGCCCCGCTCACGGAGCCCGGCGTGAAGGCCCATGCGGGCGACTACATCCTGGCGGTGAACGGGCGGCCCCTGTCCGGCGCCGACAACATCCACGCCTTCTTCCTGAAGACCGCCGACAAGCAGGTGCGCCTGAGGCTCAACAGCCAGCCGGCCGACGAGGGCGCCTGGGAGGTCACGGTGGTGCCGGTCCGCGACGAGACCGCCCTGCGCTACCGCGAGTGGCTGGAGCACAACCGGGAGACGGTGGACAAGCTCTCCGGCGGCAGGCTCGGCTACGTGTTCCTGCCCAACACCTCCGGCCAGGGCTTCGTCAACTTCAACCGCTACTACTTCGCCCAGCGCGAGAAGGAAGGCATGGTGGTGGACGAGCGGTTCAACGGCGGCGGGCTCATCGCCGACTACTACATCGACTTCCTGAACCGCCCGCTGACAACCTGGTGGCTGCACCGCTTCGGGAAGAACACCTCCAGCCCGTTCGGCTCGGTGTACGGGCCGAAGGTGCTGATCATCAACGAGTGGGCCGGCTCCGGCGGGGACGCCTTCCCGTACCTGTTCCGGCTCAGCGGCAGCGGCAAGATGGTGGGCAAGCGCACGTGGGGCGGCCTGGTGGGCATCACCGGCTACCCGCCGCTCATGGATGGCGGCATGGTGACCTCGCCCAGCATCAGCATCGTCAGCAAGGAAGGCAAGTTCGTGGTGGAGAACGAGGGTGTGGCGCCCGACTTCGAGGTGGACATCACCCCGGCCGACTTCATCGCGGGCCGCGACCCGCAGCTGGAGAAGGCGGTGGCGGTGGCGCTCGAAGAGCTGAAGCTGAATCCCGTGCCGAAGTTCCACCACGACCCGTTCCCTCGGGGGCGGTAGTTTTTTCATCGGGCCGATCCGACGGATCGGACGGATCGGACAGATCGGACGGATTCAATCCTGCTTTCGATCGGGGCAGTTTCGAAAATCCGATCGTTTCGTTTCCATCACACTCCTCTGACCCACGCCCGGGCCTCCCCCGCCCGGGCTTTTTCATTCATTCTAAATAATTTACACGCAGAGACACAGCGGACGCAGAGCTGGGCTTTGACGCGGATTTACGCGGATTGATCCGCGTGAATCCGCGTTGATCCGTGTCAAAGATTCCGTCTTTCGGCCTTCGCCGCCTCTGCTCGGAAGAGTGCTCATGGATTAGACAAGAGGAGCTGTAATCAGCCGGGGTTGTCTGGCCCATCCGGAATTGCGGCACGATTGGGCAGGCTCAGCTCGCCGCCGGGGCGCTCGTCGGCCGGCAGGCTCAGCGCTCCTTTCCCCTCGGCCGGCACCGCCAGCGACAGCCGTCCCGCCTCCGCGTCCCCCAGCCGCGATTGGATTTGCAGCACCGCCAGCCTCGCCGCCTCCCGGACCGCCCCCGACCCGTTCTTGGCCAGCGCCAGCAGCGGCTCCACCGCCCGGATCGTGCCGATCCGCGCCAGCGCCCGCGCCACGGCGACCTGCACCCCCTCCGCATCCCGCTCCAGCAGCCGCAGGAGCCCCGGCTCGGCGCCTGTTTCCCCCAACCGGACCGCGGCCCGGGCGTACCCCATCGCCGTCTCCTCGTCGAACCGGTCCACCAGGGTCGCCAGCCGGTTCAGCACGTCCGGCCGCCGGGCCCGGCCCACCCCCTCCACCAGCGCCGGCAGCAGCTCCGGCGCGGGGGCGGCGGAGAGTTCCTCCAGGACGGGTGCCAGGTCCTCCGGCATCACGTTCCGGACGAATTGCTCCAGCGCCTGCCGCTGGATGTCAACCGTGGCGCCCGCATCGAGGGCCAGCTCCCGGATCGCCGGCAGGCCCTCCACGCCCAGGAAGCGCGCCCCGGCGAAGCGGATCTCCGCCCGGTCGGACACCAGCGCGGCCCGGCTGGCCTCCCGCGCCTCGGGGGACTGCGGGTGGGACTGCTGCAGGACTCGGAGGCTGTTCAACCGAAACGCCGGCGCCGGATCGTCCGTGACGTTCCGGGCTAGGCGGGACGGAATCTGTTCCGGCCGGACCGCCAGCCGGTGCCATAGTTCCACGAGCCGCCGGACGGTCTCGGGCGCCCGGCGGATCTTCCCCTGGATCAGGGTCAAGTGGCCGGCCCGGATTCTCGCCCCCGTCTCCACGACGGCGGAGAGGATTTGCCGGCGGGTCTCCGGGTTGAGGATCGCCAGGATCTCGTCGGAGTTACCGCGGATCCGGACCTGCCGGTCGAACTCCGAATCGCCGGTCTGGAAATCCTCGCCCTCGAGCGCTTCATCGATCACGCTCTCCGGCCGGATGGACAGCGAGGTCGGAATGTCTCCGAATCCATACACGTCGATCCGGTGCCGCCAAGGTCGGGTGGCGGGGCGGATCTGCACGTGGAACTCGTCCACCAGCCCGAAGATTTCCTTTTTCCGGTCCTGGACGGCCAGCTTGAGACCCAGACGCTCAGCCGCCTGCCGCCACCGATCGTAATTCAGAAAACCGGCGATGACGGTGGCCCCCATTGCCGCCAGCACGATCAACATCAGCAGCACTGGCAGGACTCCCGCCAGGTTCAAGCCGACCGGTTCTGCCCCGTGCATCGTCCCTCTCCAGACCTGCCGGAATCCGCTAGCCTTCTGCCAGTTTTCCCGGTGATGGCTGCGTTTCGGGCGTCGATGATTCGGCCGCCGGTGTTTCAGGAACCGGTTGCACCCCAATCCCGACTCCTGCCGCCTCGGAGGCAGCCTCCCCCGCGATGCCCGCCAGGCTCAGCCCGCCGCCGGGGGCGGTTTCGTCGCCGGCCAGGCTCAGCGCGCCCGCGTCGCCGGAGGGCACCGCCAGCGACAGCCGGCCGGCTTCCACGTCGCCCAGCCGCGACTGGATCCGCGCCACCGCCTCCCGCGCCGCCTGCTTCACCGACGGCGAGGCCAGCAGGCCCGTGGTGAGCGCCAGCAGCGGCTCGACGGCGCGCACCGATCCCACCTGCCCCAGCGCCCGCGCCGCCGCCGCCCGCACCTCCGCCGCCTCGCGCGCCAGCAGCCGCAGCAGCCCCTCCTCGGCGGCTGCGTCGCCCGCCCCGGCCACCGCGCCGGCCAGGCTCGCCGCTGCTTCGTCCCCGAGTCCGTCCGCCTGGGCCAGCAGCCGCTCCAGGGTGGGCACGTGCCGGAGCCGCCCGGCGGCCTCCACCAGCGCCGGCAGCAGCTCGGCCGGCGACGCCGCGGCGGCCAGTTGTTCCAGGACCTTCACGGCCCGCCCCTCGTCCGCGTGGCGGAAGAAGTGCTGCAGGGCCTGGCGGCGCAGGTCGGCCTCCACTTCCGGGGACAGGGCCAGCGCCTCCGCCGCGTCCAGGCCCTCCGCGCCCAGGAACCGCGCCGCGGCCAGGCGGAGGTTGGGCTGGTCCGAGGCCAGGGCCGCCCGACTGGCCTCCCGCGTCTCGCTGAGGGCCGGGAACCGCTCCTGCAGGAGGGTCAGGTTACGCAGCCGCACTGACGACAAGGCGTCCTGCGCCGCGTTTTTAGCCAGCCGGCCGGGCACCTCGCCGGGAGGGATCGACAGGCGCTTGCCCAGCGCCACCAGGCGGCGGACCAGGTCGGGAGCCCCGCTGATCCCGCGATGCACCAGGGTGACCTTCCCGCCGTCCACCCGCGCGCCCTCGTCCACCACCTCCCGCAGGACCAGCTCGCGCGCGACGGGATCCAGAAGCGCCACCGCCTCCTCCGGCTTGCCGAAGATCCGGGCGCGGTAGTCGAAGGCCGGGTGCCCGGTCTGGATGTCCTCGCCGTCCAGGGAGCGGGTGAAGATGTTCTCCGCCCCCAGCGACAGCGCGTGCGGGATGGCGCCCAGGCCGTCCACCTCGATGTGGACATGGCCATGCTTCCCGCGGGGCCGGATGCGGACGCGGAAGCCGTCGATCTCCCCCCGCATCTCCTGAAACATCAGGAAGCCGGTGATCTCCAGCCCCAGCTCTTTGGCGGCCGCCTTCCACTCCCGGTGCACCTTGAGGCCGACGAGGATGCCCACGACCGCGCCGACCAGCAAGGCGATGGCTCCGAACGCCGGGTCCCCCGCCAGCTCCCACCGCATGTGTTCCGGCCGGATCATGGGTCACCTCCCGCCCGCCGGCTACATCAGCCGCACCACGCGGGTGTCTTTCAGCAGCCACTTGCGGGTCTTCAGGTCGTACACCGTGGCGCAGAGCCAGCGCTGGTCGTTGACGGTGAATGACACCTCCAGCCGGGGGTTGCGGTCCCGCGGCGAGTGCGGCGGGTCCAGCGTCCCCAGCGTCGGGTTGGCCTCGTTGAGCGGCACCACCACCGGCTCGCCGCCCGGCGCCGCCCCGGCCAGGTGCAGCCGCCCCTGCTCGTCCCAGACGAACTTGCGGTTGTCGTCGCCGTCGCCCAGCTCGCACACCAGCAGCTTGAAGAGGGTCTCGGGCTCGCCCAGGGCGCAGGTGGGCACCAGGGCGCGCCGCCAGAAGTCCGGCGGCGTCGGGAAGCGCGTCCCGCGGGGCACGATGACGGTGTACTGCTTCTGGTGCGACTCGGCGTCGTAGGTCACGAAGGCGTAGTCGTGCACGATGAAGTCGGAGGGCCCGACGCCGCCCGCGGCGAAGGCGCACGCCCCAAAGGCCACCGCCTGGAACGGCTGCCAGGCGCGGACCCGGTCGCGGCCGAAGCGCCCCTCGAAGAAGGGGTAGACGTTGGGCAGCAGCGTCGAGCCGCCCACCAGCAGGACCTCCTCGATCTCCGCCTCGCCGATCCCCAGCGGCTGGGACTGCTCCAGGATGGCGGCGAGGCACTCCTCCAGGGCGCGGTAGAGGCCGCGCTGCTCCAGCACTTCCACCAGCCGCTCGCGGGTGATCTCCAGCCAGGGGAACTCGCCCGCCGCGGCCGGCGCGCCCACCCGGAGGTGGTCCGGCGGCGTCAGGTGGAAGATGGCCGACGGCTTGAAGAAGAGGGCCTCCTTGACCCGGCAGGCCTCTCGCAGCATGAGCCGCCGCCAGAAGGCGTTCTCCTCGTCCCCGGCGCGGGTGTCGATGTCGAAGCCCAGCCGGAGGCAGAACTCGTGCAGCAGCCACTCGTCCACGCGGTTGCCGCCCAGCGGCCGGCCCTCCTTGGCCAGCACCCGCGCCGCGCCGGACTCGGCGTCCCGCGCCGAGAGCGCCACCAGGGCGAAGTGCAGCGTGCCGCCGCCGAAGTCCACCACCAGCACGCGCCGCGGCCGGCCCAGGCCCAGGCCGTAGCCGAGCGCCGCCGCCACCGGCTCGTCGATGAAGCGGACCTTGCGGATGCCCAGCTGGCGGCCGATCCGCGACAGTTCCGCCCGGTAGGTCTCGTAGGCTTCCACCGGCGTGGTCAGGACGGCCTCGCGGACGCGGTGCCCGGTCACCCGTTTGATTTCCGCCAGCAGCTCGCGCAGGAACAGGTGGGCCACGTCGCGGGCCGAGTAGGTGCGCCGGCCCACCCGGACCAGCGGACGGAGCGCCTCCCGGTCCAGCACCGGCTTGAACGCCGGGGCGAAGCCGGGGCGGTGGAAGCCGGCGTTGCGCTCGACGGCGGGGCGCCCGATCCAGGCCAGACGCCCAAGGAGCCAGCGCCGCCCGACGAGCGGCCATTGCCCGATGCGGGCCGTCCACTCGGGCCGCTCGATGATCTCGGTGGCGCTGGGGATGAGCTGCGGCGCCTCCAGCGGCTCGCTCCCGCCGGGCAGCCGGCAGACGGCGGGCAGCTCCAGCAGCCGGGGCGCGCCGAGCGCCTCGTCCCACTGCGCCACGCGGGTGTGGCTGTTCCCGAGGTCGATGGCCCAAGCCGTCATGGTCTTCCGCTCGCTTTCATCGGCTCCTCCCGATGGGATCGGGCGGATCCGGCCAGAAATCTATCGAGGCGCCCGTCCAGACTACCTCACCAGCCGGGTAAAAGCAATCCGGCTGGCGGTGGTCGCTCACCCGTCGCGGGACTCTGATGGGAGTGTTTGGAGGAGGGAGAAAGGATAGCAAGCGGGCCCATAGACTGGCGGACGCCGGAATCGGAAGAAGGCCCGGCGGATCCCAAATTCAACACGGATCAACGCGGATCAAAACGGATATGCGCGGATGGCAATCCTGAATCAGGGTTTGGAATCCGTGTAAATCTGCGCAAATCCGCGTTCATCCGCGTCCAAGTTTGGCGCTGCGTCCTCTGCGTCTCTGCGCGAACTTCTTGATCCGATTACGATTACGAGCACGATTACGAGTACGAGCACGAATACGAGCACGGACGAAAAAAAGCCCCGCCACGGGGGCGGGGCTTTCGGACGTCAATGGAATGGAGCTATTAGAACGTCGCCTTGCAGGTGTAGTTGAGAGTGGTGGAGTAAGCGCCGTTGTAGCCGTACACCTTGATGTAGTAGGTGCCGGCCGCCGCGGAGTAGTTCACGTTCTCGGCCACGCCGGCGCCGTTGGTGCCGGAGGCCACCTTGGTGCCGGACGAATTGTAGATGGCCACGTCGTAGTCCTTGCCGGTCGGCACGACCACGTACACGTTCAGGGTGCCGGCCGCCGTCTTCACCACCTTGAAGTAGTCCACGTCGGTCGAGGAGCCGATCTTGGCGGTGACCGTCGTGCCGGAGGTCGGGATCGTGTTGGCCGTGGCGGTGGTGTTGTTGGACTCGGTCTCGTTCATGGCCCCGCCGCCGCCGCCGGCGGTGTAGGTCGCCGTCAGCGAAACGCTGGCGAACGTGGAGTAGGCGTAAACCCCGATGTAGAAGTCGCCGGCCACCGGGTTGCTGATGGTCACCGTCTCGGCGTTGCCGGAGGTGTAGCCGCGGCCGTCATACGTGGAAGTGGTCGGCTGGGCGCCGCGCCGGACGTACAGGTCGGCGTCGCCGGTCCCGCCCGTGGTCTTCACCACCAGGGAGGCCTGGCCGGACGGCACGGTGATCATGTAATTCTTCCACGCCCCGGTGGAGGCGCCGATGCCGCTCACGGTCTGGCCGTTGGTGATCACGACCACGCCGCTGCCGCCGGAGGTGATGGTCAGGCTCAGGGTGGCGGTCTTGGTCAGGCCGCCGCCGGTGCCGGTCACGGTCACGGTGTAGGTGCCCGCCGTCGCGGTGCCGCCGGCGATGGTCAGCGTGGAGGTGCCGGAGCCGGGGGCCGCGATGGAGGTCGGGCTGAAGGTGGCGGTGGCGCCGCTGGGCACGCCGGAGGCGGTCAGGGCGACCGCGGAGTTGAATCCGCCGCTCACGGTGGTGGTCACGGTGGACGTCCCGGAAGCGCCCTGGGCGACGGAGAGCGAGGTCGGGCTCAGCGCCAGGGTGAAGTCCGGGGTCGTCGTCCCGCCGGTATAAGTGGCCTTCAGCGTCACGCCGGAGAAGGTGGAGTAGGCCTGCACGCCGATGTAGAAGTCGCCGGCCACCGGGTTGCTGATGGTCACCGTCTCGGCGTTGCCGGAGGTGTAGCCGCGGCCGTCATAGCTCGAGGTGGTCGGCATGGCGCCGCGTTTCACGTACAGGTCGGCGTCGCCGGTGCCGCCGGAGGTGGTCACGACCAGGGAGGTCTGGCCGGAGGGCACCGCGATCTTGTAGGCCAGCATGGTGCCGGTGGAAGCCGACAGGTTGGAAACCGGCACGCCGTTGGACAGGGTGGTCACGACCACCGGGCCGCCGGGCACGCCCACCGCCGTCCAGCAGTTCTGGACCTGCGTGTACTCGGCGGAAGAGGTGCCGCCGTACAGGTCGGCCGCCGCCTGGGCCGTGGCGTTGCGGGCGCCCTGGAAGTTGGTGGAGGTGGTCATGTAGGTCGTCAGGGCGCGGTAGAAGATCTGCTCGGCCTTGGTGATGCCGATGCCGGTCACCACGGTCGTGGTTTTGCTGCGCGGGTGGGTGCCGCCCTGGGACAGCAGGTAGAACGCCAGGTTGGCGATGCCGGAGTTCAGGTGGACCCCGCCGTAGTCGCTCGTGCCGGTGTAGCGTTCCGGATAGTAGTCGTAGGACTGGCCGTCCTGCGTGGGATTGTTCATGTAGCGCAGGGCGTCGCCGGAGGTGGCGGGCGTCCAGCACTCCTCGCCGACTTTCCAGGTGTTGGAGTTTACGGAGCCGTCGCGGTACACCTCGACGCCGGCGGCGAAGATGTCGGACATGGCCTCGTTGAGGGCGCCCGACTCGTTGGAGTAGGTCAGGTCCGCGGTCCGTTCGGTCACGGCGTGGGTCAGCTCGTGGGCCACCACGTCCAGGGCCTTGGACAGGTAGGTGGCGTTGGTCCCGTCGCCGTCGCCGAACACCATCTGGGAGCCGTTCCAATAGGCGTTGACCCAGTTGGTGCCGACGTGCACAGTGCCGGTGAGGGTGGCGCCGGCGTTGTCGAAAGAATCCCGGTTGAACCGGTTCTTGTAGTAGTTATAGGTATAGCCGAAGTTGGTGTAGCAATCCTGGGCAGCGGAATCGGTGGAGGAGCCACCCTCCGAGATCATCAGCGTGCCCGGCAGGGTCGGATAGTTCGGATCGGTGTGGTTGCCGTTGTACACCTTCCGGTTCAGGGCGCGCTTGATGTAGCCGTGCTGGGCCACCAGGTCGCCGGTGGCCGCGTCGGAGAACAGCCGGTCCACGTGCGGGCCTTCCTTGTCGGAGTAGGAAACCCATGCGGCCCAAGCCAGGTAGGCCTTGCCGTTGTCGTTGACGACGTAGGTCAGGACCGGGTCGTCCAGCAGGACGCCCTGTTCGATCCCGGCCTGCACGGCGGCCGATTCGAGGGCCATATCCGGGTTGATTTCCGCGGCGGTCGGCAGGCCGATCTCATCCGGGAGGAAGCGGCCGTTGAGGACCGTCACCTCGCCGGTGTCCCGGTCGGCGTGGAGCAGCAGTTCCGCGCCCACCACCGGCAGGCCGTTCAGGTACTGCTGGAACCGCATGTGCACCTGGCCGAGCCGGTCCGTCGTCGTGCGGACGTGCTTCAGTTCCTCGCGGCCCGTCATGCGCAGCGCAGGGCTGATCTGTTCGAAGTAGCCCCTGGCGCCCTGCTTGTCGATCGAATCCAGATACCCCAGGCGCCCGGCAACGAAATTGGGCACGCCTTTCTCATCGACCGACATGGACTGGACGTCGGGGAAGCGCCCCATGGCTTCCCGCTGATCCTCGGAAATGCCCGCCATCGGGCTTCTCCCCTCGTGCTGGCGGGCCTGCGCCATGGCCAGGCCGGCGAACAACACGACCACCAGAACCATCCCCAATACACGCTTCATGGTACCTCCTGAAGGGACGTTGATAAATTAAGGTTGAAAAACACCCCAAACGTCGACTTAAGGCTGAAAAACGGATCCACACCCCATGGGACGAAAAACGCAAAAGTTGGAAATCACCTCGAGCATTTTATTCACAGAATCGAGAGGATGCAAGAGGTATTTTCATTTTTTCGAATTTTTTTTCGAATCGGTGAATTGAGTCACAGCCGAATTGTGCGTTACATCACAAATACTCAGAAACAGAGGGCTTCCGCCAGACCGAACCTTCCCGCTGCCCGTTTCCCCGATGCACGGTTGCAATTCCCGCCCGGATCCGGTATGGTCGGGCCATGACCGACACCATGAAACAAGGACACTTGTCTCCCGCCGGGATCGGAGGACCCCGGTGAGTTCGGGGCGGACAATCCTCTATCGCGGCCTCCGGCTGGCGGTCCTGCCGCTGGCGGGCATCTCCCGCCTGCAGGAGCTGCTGGCCCGCCAGTTGCTGCCGCGGCGGTGGCCCCTGTCCGGCGCCTGCAACCGCTGCGGCCGGTGCTGCCGCCTGCTGGCCGTGGGCGTGCCCGCGTGGCTGGGGCGCCGCCCCCGGCTTCTGGCGATGGTCCGGGGGTATTACGAGGAGAACTACGATTTCGTCTACGAAGGATTCCGCGAGGACGGCTGCCTTGTGTTCAGTTGCGCCAGCCTGGGCGCCGACAACCTCTGCCGCATCTACCGGCGCCGGCCGCGGCTGTGCCGGCAATACCCCGACGCCTGGGGTCCCGACCGCCCCGACCTTTATCCCGAGTGCGGCTACCGGCTGGGAGACCGGGGCGGCACGCGGGATGGTGAAATTCCATGTTGATTTGTTCCGGCTTCTCGCGGAAAATTCAATTGACGTGATTCAGGCAAGTGACCGCGAAGGGATGCACTCGGCCCCATGGAGGAGGTGGGAATGGGTCCGAAGCGGAAACTGATCCCGAGGGGGGATTCCTCGCCGTCGTCCGCGCCTTCCCCGGCGAATGACAAGTTCGGCGGAGGATTTCCAACCCACGATTCCGACTGGCGCGAGCTGGCCGAACGATACCGCTCCATGGTGGAGCAGATCAGCGACTGGATCTGGGAAATCGACTCCGACGGGACATACACCTACGTCAGCCCGGCCGTCACCCACATCCTCGGATACACTCGGGAAGAATTGATCGGGAAATCCCCGTTCGACCTGATGCCGCCGGAAGAGGCCGCGCGGGTCTCCGGACTGGTGCGGGAGGCGATGGCCGAAGGCAAGGCGCTGGTCCATCTCCTGAACTTCAACCGGCACCGGGACGGTCACCTGGTGGCGCTGGAGACCAACGGCTTCCCGGTCCGGGGCGCCGACGGCCGACTGCGGGGATACCTGGGAGTCGACCGCGACGTGACCGACCGCCAGCGGGCCGAGGAGGCGCGGGCCCGCAGCGAGGCGCAGTACCGCATCCTCTTCGAGCAGGCGGTGGACGGGATCGTCGTAGACGATCCGGACGGCCGGCTCATCGAAGTCAACGGCAAGGCCTGCTCCATGACGGGGTATGCCCGAGAAGACTTGATCGGCCGGCATATCTCCATGCTCTTCCCCCCCGAGGAGCTGGCCAGGGAACCCCTCCGGTTCGACCTGATGGCGAAGGGCGAGGAAGTCGTCCGGGAGCGGCCTCTGCTCCGCAAGGACGGTTCCCGGATCCTGGCGGAGCTTCACAGCCGGCGGACGCCGGACGGCAACTTCCACACCATCCTGACCGACATCTCGGCCCGGAAGCAGACCGAGGAAGACCTCCGCCGAAGCGAAGGCCGGCTCCGCAGCATTTTCCGCGCCGCGCCCGTCGGCATCGGCGTCGCCGTAAACCGTGTGATCATGGAGGTCAACGAGCGACTCTGCGACATGCTGGGCTACACCGCCGGGGAACTGGTCCGGCTAGACGCCCGGGTCCTTTACCCCACCGCCGAAGAGTACGAGGCGGTCGGCCGGATCAAGTACCGGCAGATCGAGGAGACCGGCGCGGGTCTGGTGGAAACCCGCTGGCGCAGGAAAGACGGAACCATCCTCGACATCGTGCTCAGCTCGGCGCCGATCGAGCCGGGAAACCTGGCCGCGGGGGTGACCTTCACTGCGCTGGATATCACGGAGCGCAAGCGGGCGGAGGTCGCCCTCCGGGAGAGCGAAGAGAGGTACCGGAGCGTCTACGAAACCGCCCCCATCGCCTTCGTCCTCTGGGACACCGACTATCGGGTCATCGATTGGAATCGGCACGCCGAGCGCATCTTCGGCTGGCCCAAGGTCGAGGTCCTGGGAAAGAGCATCTTCGAGTTTCTCATCCCGCCCGACGCCCATCTTCAGGTAGGCGAGGTGGTGGGGCGGGTTCTGCAGGGGGAGCTGCCCAGCCACAGCGTGAACCGGAACCTGACCCGAGACGGGCGAACCCTCCTCTGCGAATGGCACAATGCCATCCGGCTCGACGGCCATGGCCGAATCGTCGGGGTCACCTCGATCGGCGCCGACATCACCGAGCAGCGCCGGCTCGAGGAGAAGGTCCAGCAGACCCAGCGGCTGGAGAGCCTGGGCATCCTCGCCGGCGGCATCGCGCACGACTTCAACAACCTGCTGATGGCGGTGCTGGGCCACGCCGACCTGGCCCGGCGGGCCCTCTCCCCCCTGGCCCCCGGGCAGGAGAACCTGGACGAGATCATCCAGGCCGCCCGCCGCGCCGCGGACCTGTGCCGGCAGATGCTGGCCTACTCCGGCCGGGGCCGCTTCCTGATCGAGCCGGTAGACGTCCGCATCCTGGTGGAGGAAATGGTCCACCTGCTGCGCACCTCCATCTCCAAGAAAGCCAGCCTGCAGCTCCAGCTCGAAGGTGGATTGCCGCCCATCGAGGCCGACGCCAGCCAGATCCGGCAGGTGGTCATGAACCTGGTCCTGAACGCCTCGGAGGCCCTGGGGGACCGCGAGGGCGCCATCGCCGTCACTGCGGGGCGGCGGTGGTGCGAGCCGGACTTTTTCCAGGACACGTACCTGGCCGAGGACCTCCCCGGCGGCGAATACGTCTGCATCGAGGTGGCGGACACCGGGTGCGGCATGGACGCGGAGACCATCGGGCGCCTTTTCGAGCCCTTCTTCACCACCAAGTTCACCGGGCGGGGCCTGGGCCTGGCCGCCGTGCTGGGGATCGTCCGCGGGCACAAGGGGGCGCTGACGGTGGAGAGCCGGCCCGGCCTGGGCTCCACGTTCCGCATTTACTTCCCGGCGAAGGCCCCGGCCCGGGCGGCGACCGGCCTGTCCGCGGACGCCCCGCGCGCCTGGACCGGCGCCGGCGAGACCGTGCTGCTGGTGGACGACGAGGAGACCATCCGCTCGCTGGGGATCCAGATGCTGCGGGCGCTCGGGCTGGAGGCCCTGACCGCGGCCGACGGCGCCGAGGCGGTCCGGCTGTACCGGGAGCGGGGGGCCGGAATCGCCTGCGTGCTGGTGGACCTGACCATGCCGCGGATGGACGGCGTGGAGACGCTTCACGCGCTGCGGGCGCTGAACCCGGCCGTGCGGATCATCCTGTCCAGCGGCTACACCGAACAGGAGATGGCCGAGCGCTTCCCCGGTCCGGGCCCCGACGGATTCATCCAGAAGCCCTATACTCTCGACATCCTGCGCGACGCGGTGCGCACGGTCCTGCCGGGCGGTCCGGCGCCAAGCGGCAAGTAGTAGAGGGAATGGAAGCGGGGGACTGGCTTCCTGAAATCTGAACGCTGAACATCGAACTTTGAACGTTGAACGGCAATCCGGGATCCATCCGGAAGTGAAACAATTTTACTATTCCCTGCGGAACGGGCATTTGCCCGGTGTATTGCCTGCCGCCGGCCCGTTGCCTGCGAACACAGCTATTCCTTATTGATAATTATTCTTTCAAGATAATTATTATTGACAAAACTATCCCTTTAAGGCAAAATCAGCACATGAACACGGGCCATTCTCATCCCGGTGCGGCATCCCGGCTTCAGCAGATGGTGGAAAAGCTGCGGGAGCGAGATTTCCGCATCACGCCCCAGCGGCTGGCGGTGCTTGAAGCGATCGCGGCCAGCGAGGACCATCCCAGCGTGGAGATGATCTACGAGCAGGTCCGGGCCCGGTTCCCCACGACGAGCCTGGCGACGGTGTACAAGACCGTGGCCCTGCTCAAGGACCTGCAGGAGGTCCTGGAACTCGGCTTCCCGGACCGGGGCAACCGGTACGACGCGCTCCGGCCGTACCCGCACCCGCACCTGATCTGCACGCGGTGCGGCGCGATCATCGATCCGGACCTGAGCACCCTGCACGACCTGACCCGGGAGGTTGCCACGGAGACGGGATTCCGGATCCTTACCCACCGACTGGACTTTTTCGGAATCTGTCGGAAATGCCAGGGGGGCGATTGATCGGCGCCCGGCACGTCCCGACCCTTCGGACCTGCCAGGCGGGCGCCGCCGGGGACGGCGGCGCGAATTAAGAAATCATCTTAAAAGGAGGCAAACGGTATGCATCAAGAAAAAAAGGGGCGGATCCACCCGCACATGGCCGGCGGCGGCACGACGAACCTGGACTGGTGGCCGAACCAGCTGCGGCTTGACATCCTGCACCAACACTCCGCCAAGTCCAACCCGATGGGCGGGGAGTTCGACTACGCCCGGGAGTTCCAGAGCCTCGACCTGGGGGTCGTGAAGAAGGACCTCCGCGAGCTGATGACCCGGTCGCAGGACTGGTGGCCAGCGGACTTCGGCCACTACGGCCCCCTCTTCATCCGCATGGCCTGGCACAGCGCCGGCACCTACCGCGTCGGCGACGGCCGCGGCGGCGCCAGCCGGGGCAACCAGCGCTTCGCTCCCCTCAACAGCTGGCCCGACAATGTCAACCTCGACAAGGCGCGCCGGCTGCTCTGGCCGATCAAGCGGAAGTACGGCCGCAAGATCTCTTGGGCCGACCTGATGGTCCTCGCCGGCAACGTCGCCCTGGAATCCATGGGCTTCAAGACCTTCGGTTTCGCCGGCGGGCGCGAGGACATCTGGGAGCCGGAGAAGGACGTCTACTGGGGCGCCGAGACCAAGTGGCTGGACGACAAGCGCTACTCCGGCGACCGGGACCTCGAGAATCCTCTCGCCGCCGTGCAGATGGGCCTGATCTACGTCAACCCGGAAGGGCCCAACGGCAACCCGGATCCCGTCGCCGCGGCGCGGGACATCCGCGAAACCTTCGCCCGCATGGCGATGAACGACGAGGAGACGGTGGCCCTCATCGCGGGCGGCCACACCTTCGGCAAGACCCACGGCGCCGGCGACGCGAAACACGTGGGGCCGGAGCCCGAGGCCACGGGCATTGAAGCGCAGGGCCTCGGTTGGAAGAGCAGCTTCGGCACGGGCAAGGGCGGCGACACGATCACCAGCGGACTGGAAGTCACCTGGACCACCACGCCCACGAAGTGGAGCACCAACTTCTTCTGGAACCTGTTCGGCTACGAATGGGAACTGACGAAGAGCCCGGCCGGGGCGCACCAGTGGAAGCCGAAGGGCGGCGCCGGCGCCGGCACGGTGCCGGATGCGCACGACCCGTCGAAGCGTCACGCGCCGACCATGCTGACCACGGACCTCTCCCTGCGGTTCGACCCCGCCTACGAGAAGATTTCGCGACGCTTCATGGAAAATCCGGACGAGTTCGCCGACGCCTTCGCCCGCGCGTGGTTCAAGCTGACCCACCGCGATCTGGGCCCCCGCTCGCGCTATCTCGGGCCGGAGGTCCCCGCCGAAGAGCTGATCTGGCAGGACCCCATCCCCGCCGTCAATCACAAGCTGATCGACGCCCGGGACATCGCCTCCCTCAAGGGCATGGTCCTGGCCTCCGGCCTGTCCGTCTCCGAACTGGTTACGACCGCCTGGGCGGCGGCTTCCACCTTCCGCGGCTCCGACCGGCGCGGCGGCGCCAACGGCGGGCGCATCCGCCTGGCGCCCCAGAAGGACTGGGATGTCAACCAGCCCAAGCAGCTGGCGAAGGTGCTCCAGACGCTGGAGGGCATCCAGGGCACATTCAACGGCGCGCAGACCGACGGCAAGAAGGTCTCGCTGGCCGACCTGATCGTGCTGGCCGGTTGTGCCGGCGTCGAGCAGGCGGCGAAGAACGCCGGCCACGAGGTGGCGGTCCCGTTCACGCCGGGGCGCATGGACGCCTCGCCGGAGCAGACCGACGCGGCCTCCTTCGCCGTGCTCGAGCCGGTCGCGGACGGCTTCCGCAACTACCAGAAGGCCCGCTATGCCGTGACCGCCGAGGAGCTGCTGGTGGACAAGGCGCAGCTGCTGACCCTGACGGCTCCCGAAATGACGGTGCTCGTGGGCGGCCTGCGCGTGCTGAAGACCAACTTCGGAGGGACCCGGCACGGCCTCTTCACGCAGCGGCCGGAAGCGCTGACCAACGACTTCTTCGTGAACCTGCTCGACATGGGCATGGAGTGGAAGGCCGCCTCGGACGCCCAGGACGTGTTCGAAGGGCGCGACCGCAAGACGGGCGAACTGAAGTGGACGGCCACGCGGGTCGATCTGGTCTTCGGTTCCAACTCCCAGCTCCG
>CAYPNP010000007.1:0-202071 GCA_964412195.1 uncultured Acidobacteriota bacterium
TAGCAGGCGAGGACGCCGGCCAGGCTCAGCAGGGACTCCAGCAGCACCAGGCCCAGCACGCCGGCGAGGTTGGCCCACACGGCCCGGGCGCTGGTCGTCACCGCCTCCCAGCCCCCCAGGCCTCGGTCGACGATCAGCGGATAGGCGAAGAGGAAGACCGTGCCGACGATCAGGGCCACGGCGAAAATCAGCAGATAGAACAGGGCGATGCTCCCGCCGAGCAGGAGGCAGCCGGACTCGTCCTGCATCTCGGCCATGGAGATGACCCCGAAGAAGATGAGCCCGATGCCGACCAGGACCACCGGGAAGATCACCAGGAAACTGGCCCCCATGGTCACCAGCGTGGCCACCAGGCTCTGCACGAAATGGTCGAAGCCGCGGAACAGGGTCTCGAACGGGACCGGCTCGCCCCTCATCTTCTGCAGGAAGCAGAGGTAGATCCCGCACATCATCGGCCCCATCAGCAGCAGCGGGAACGCGCCGCCGATGAGCAGGCCCACCAGGGCGATCCCCAGGAAGAGCCAGTACTGGCCGCGGATGAGCGCCCAGCCCTGCTCCAGGCACTGCCCGGGGCGGACCCGCACGCGCACGAATTCGACCGTCGGATTCCGGATTGCCTGTTCCATGGTTGTCTCTCCTGTCCGCACTGTTTGGACCAACCGCCGCTCATACCAGCAGAAACGCGCTGAGCACCGCCAGGGTCACGACCAGGACCACGGGGTTGTCCCACGCGCCGGGGCACAACGCCTCCGCTCCGCCCCCTGCGGCGGCAGCCGCGCCGAGCGCATGCCATGGCACCGGCCGGGGCGCCCCCAGGACCCAGCCCCCCAGGGCGGCGGCGGCCAGCGCGGCGGCCACGAAGGCGGCCAGGCCGGCTCCTGTCTTCCGGCTCTCCGGCAGGCCGCGCGCCCGACTCCACCATCGGCCGGCTACCGCGGCCGCGGCGTCTCCGCAAGACATCATCAGCACCGACAGGGCCACGATGTCCGCACGGCCCCTCGCCCAGAGGAAGAGGATGAACAAGACGGGCAGGAGGACGCCCGCGCCGAGGTAGGCGGCCCGCTTGCCGGCGCCGGCCTCCCGCAGCCGCTGAAGGTTGCCCCGCGCGTTGCCCGCTAGCATCCACGCCACCGGGACCGCCGCCAGGTACCATGGTTTCACCCACAAGGCCAGCGGCACCACGGACAGGCCGGCGATCACGTGGAAGGCCTTGCGGGCGGCGAAGGGCGGGACGCGCCCGCCTCCGACGAGTTGGGCCGCCAGCCGGCCCAGGCCGGCCAGTCCGGCCACCCACAGGACGACGACGATGACGGCGATGGCCTGTTCGCTCATGGCAATCCGGTCGCCTCCCCGTCGCGGCCTATCTTGCCGCGGCCTTTCGATGGATTTAACGCCGTGCCTCCATCTTACCCGAGTTCGACGCCGCGGGAAAGGTACTTCCATCCGGCCGGGAAGGTTGAATTGTCGGACCGAAAAGCCTATGATACGCGGTTGGATGCCTGATGAATGAGAGGAACTCCGCCATGAACGAACCAGAAATTCCCATCACTACGCCCGCGCCGGACCACGGCCACAGTGAAGAGCACATCGTCGAACCCGAGAACCCGCTTCCCCCGCTGACCGTCGAGGCCCTCAGCGAGGGCATGCGGCAGGCGGCGGCCCGGGCCGGCTGGAAGGCCCTCATGCCGGTGCAGTCCAAGGCGATCCCGTACCTGCTGGCCCGGCGGGACCTGATGATCCAGTCCCGCACCGGCAGCGGCAAGACCGGCGCGTTCATCCTGCCGATCCTCGAGCGGATCGACCCCGCCCGCCCCGCCTGCCAGGCCCTGGTCCTGGTGCCCACCCGCGAGCTGGCCCGCCAGGTCACCCACGAGGCCGAGGTGCTCGCCGGCCCGACGGGCGTTCGCACGGTGCCGGTCTACGGCGGCGTCGGCTACGGCGCGCAGCTGGACGGGCTGAAGCGGGGCGCACACCTGGTGGTGGGGACGCCCGGCCGCATCCTCGACCACCTGATGCGCCGCTCGCTCTCGCTGGAGCACCTGGATTTGCTGGTCTTCGACGAGGCCGACCGGCTCCTGTCCATGGGCTTCTTCCCCGACATGAAGGAGGTCCAGAGCTACCTGCCGCGGCGGCGGGTGAACGCCTGCATGTTCTCCGCCACCTTCCCCGGGCCGGTGATGCGCCTGGCCGGCGAGTTCATGCACGAACCCGGTTTCCTGAGCCTGAGCCGGGACCGCGTCCACGTGGAGGAGACCGAGCACATCTACTACGTCGTGCCGCCCATGAACAAGGACCGCTGCCTGGTCCGGATCATCGAGATGGAGAACCCGCCGTCCGCCATCATCTTCTGCAACACCAAGGCGCACGTGCACTACCTGACGGTGGTGCTGCAGCGCTTCGGCTACGACGCCGACGAGCTCAGCGCGGACCTGCCGCAAGCGGCCCGGGAGGAGGTCATGGCGCGGGTGCGGAAGGGCTTCCTGCGCTTCCTGGTCGCCACCGACCTGGCCGGGCGCGGCATCGACATCCCCGAGCTGACCCACGTCTTCCTCTACGAGGTCCCGGAGGAGCACGAGGGCTACATCCACCGGGCCGGGCGGACCGGCCGGGCCGGAGCCACCGGCACCGCCATCTCGCTGGTCTCGAGCATGGAAGAGCTGGAGCTGCGCGCCATCGCCAAGAAGTACAAGATCGACTTTGAAAAGCGGGAGATGCCGACCGACGAGGAGTTCGAGGCCATCGTGTCCGAGCGGCTGACCGCGCTGCTGGAGCAGCAGCTGCGCATCCGCGACAAGCTGGAGGTGGAACGGATGCGGCGCTTCCTGCCGCTAGCCCGCGGGCTGGCCCAGGCCGAGGACGAGCTGGCGGTCATCGCCATGCTGCTGGACGACTATTACCAGGCCTCGCTGCACGGCCGGCCGGCCCATCCGACCGCCGCGCCGCCACGGGCCGAGTTCCGCCCGCGCCCGTCCTCCGGCGACCGACCGGAGGGCGGAGATAAGAAGCGCCGCCGTCCCCGCCGACGGAGATAGGTAGTCCGGGTCGGGCCGGCGCAGTCCGGATCGGCCCGATCCGGAATCCGGTTTGGACCATCGGCAGAAGCGCAGGGCCGGTGCCAGGCTCCGTCACAACCCGTCACAATCAGGCACTACACGGATGCCGGCGAGCAGTCAGTACCGGTGAGCGTCAACTACCGGCGGGCGACTTGGTTCAGCTGGAGACAACGAATTGCATCTGACAGGATATGGATAACTGAATGACATCCCGCGCCGGCGGCTGACGCCTGCCGGGACTGATTGCGGTGGCGGGATCAACGTGTTGGCGGCCCGCCGTGCGGGCTCACCAGTGTGCACCGCGTCGCCTCGTCACGGGGCGATCCTGCCTGATCTCCTGCCGGGGGTGAACAGCGATGCGTCACACCATCCCCCGGCCGGGGGACGCAGTCTGCGCCGGGATTGCAATGAGGCCAGGCTCCATCACAATTCACTGGCAGTATCCGCACTTGACTGGTCAGCCGGCCGGCCCGCCAACCCGATACAGGTAAACCGGCGTCCGGTACAGGTCGCAGGCGCGGATGACCTTCTCGGGAGCCCACCCCGGGACGGCGAAGGTGTGGGTCAGGACGGCGGCGCCGGGGGGCAGCTCGGCCTCGAATTTGGCCTGCAGGTGGAGCATGGCACTTGGGTAAAGATAGCAGACCACCAAGCCGGTCCCGCGAAGGTCCGCGGCGAAAAAGTCCCGGCGGACGATCCGCAGGTTGCGGCAGGGCCGGACCACCTGGCGGCATCGAAGGAACAGCCAGGGCACCGGAGAGATCTCGTACGCCGTCACCGTCCGTTCCGGCCAGCGCCGCGCCAGCGGGAAAGCCAGCGTGCCCCAGCCCGCGCCCAGTTCCGCGACCGGACCGCCGGGATCGTCTGGGAGAAACCGGAGAAGTTCCCGCCGCACCCGGGGCGAGGTGGGCATGGGGGATATCCCGTACCGTAGCGTGTACACGATCACGGAAATCGCCCCCAATGCGATTCCCGCCGCCACGATGAATCCGAAGATGGCCGCCATGACACCCGCCCTTCCGGTATAATGCACCATACCGGAGCCGGCCGCGGAATGCAACTCCCCGCGGCGCCGGCCCCTCGACTCCGCCAGGAGGTCACCGCATGCCGCCGCCGGATCGCGCCCTGCTCTTCGACTGGGGCAACACCCTGATGGAGGACATCCCGGGATTCACCGGCCCCATGACCGGCTGGCCCCGCGTGGCGGTCATCCCCGGCGTGCCCGAGACCCTGGCCGGACTGAAACCATCCTGGCGGTTGGCGATGGCCACCAACGCGGCCGACTCCGACGAGCCGGACATCCGGGCGGCACTGCGCCGGGGGGCCCTCGATCCGCTCATTGAGGAGATCTACTGCTTCCGGCGGCTCGGATTCAAGAAACCTTCCCCCGAGTTTTTCCAGGCCGTGCTGGCAGACCTCAGCTTGCCTGCTGGACGAGTGGTGATGGTCGGAGACAGCCTGGATGGAGACGTCTTCGGCGCGGTGCAGGCCGGGCTGCGGGCGGTCTGGTTCCACCCCGGCGGACCGGAGATCGTCGACACCCCTCAGATCCGCACCCTGCGCGACTTCCGCGCCCTGCCCGCCCTTCTCATGGAACTCGCCCCGGACCTTGCCCAAGATTCATTATCCGCGGAAATCCGCGTCAAAGATGGACGGCCGGCCGGAAGTGGACGCGGATAAACGCGGATGGACGCGGATCGGGCATTAATCCATTTAATTTCATCATAATAGATCATAATGAATCTGCGTTCATCTGCGTTGAATCATTCGTCTTGATCCATGTTCACCCGTGGTTAAAAGCTTTTCCGCTTGCGGTCAATTCCCCGCCAGGTAGTCCGCCAGGGCCAGGCGATCGGCTTCCTCGAGCTGCCCCGAACCGTCGAAATCCGCCCCCAACGGCCAGAAGCACGGCATCTGCCCGGCGCGCAGTTGCCCCGCCAGCACCAACGCCACTACGGTGAGGTCCAGAGCCCCCGCCGCGCCGCTGGCGTCCACGTCGCCCGGGGCGCCGCTTTCGAAGGCGCCGCAATCGGGCGCCGCGCCCAGGAAGCCGTCGTTGATCCCGGGGATCGGGATGCCACCGTCAATGCCCGGCGAGCCGGCCTGCAGACCCAGCTCCAGCAACTTGGACAGCGCGGGCCAGCCGGAGAGCAGCTCCGTGGCCAGCAGGGGATCGCCCCACAGCCCGTGCAGCTCCTGGCCCACCGCAGCCTGGAAGGAGGGCAGGTCCGGGTAGCGGGTGTTGTTCAGCGGCTCGTCGGGCTCGGTCACCCACTTGAAGGCGTAGGTGTCGTCCAGCTCGCGGGTGCTGTACAGCAGGTCGTAATCAAAAAAGTCGTTCCGGTGGTAGCTGCCGCCGGTGTACATGTCGCCGTTGAAGACCCGGCCTCGGGCGGAGAAGACGTTGTTGAGGTAGACGAAGTCCTGCTGCTCGGCCGGCTCGCCTCGGTAGAGGCAGTACTCCGCGTCGCCCTGGCCCGGGACAGGCGGCACCTTCTCCCGCACCGTATTGTGGTAGAAGAGGACGTTGCGGGTGATCCCCGGCACGCCGGTGTTCTGCTTCAGGCACCCCTGGTGGAAGCCGTGGATGACGTTGCGCACCACGAACATCGGCCCAGAATAGAAGGGGGCGGCGCTGACGGCGTTCTCGCACTTGCCCAGCCGGTTGCGGAAGACCCGCCCATTGACCTGGTGCCCGTCCAGCTCGATGGCGTCGTCCTTGCAATCGAAGATGACGTTGTCGTAGAGGTCCAGCTCGCGGTCGGGCCAGGTCGCCAGGACGTCGGGGTCGTCCGGGCCCAGCACCGGTTCGCCGCCCTCGTCCCCGTCGGGGTGGACGCCGTCCACGACGCCGTAGATGACGTTCCCCCGGATGGTCACCCAGGCGCCCGGCTTGTACTCCAGGTGGATGCCGAAGTAGCTCTGGCCCGGCACGTTCTCGTTGGTCGGGCCGGGCCCCTGGCTCTCGTCCATGGCGTCGTGGACATCGTCGCCGATGACGTTGTCCAGGATCAGGAAGTGCCCGGCGTAGGGCGGGTCGGACTCCTCGCCGTGCTGGATGAAGATGTTGCTGGTGTAGTCCCCCGGCTGGCTGTCGTGGACGTAGCAGTGGCGGACCACGATATGGTGGCACCCCCGCAGGTTGATGCCGTCGCCGCTCTCGTTGTGGACCTCCAGCCCCTCGAAGGCGAAGTGGGCGCAGCCCTCCAGCAGGATGCCGCCGTCGGCGTCGCCCTGGATCACCGGTTTCACGGATCCCTGGGCGGTGACCACGACGGGATGCTCGGCCGTGCCGGAGCGGCCATACAAGTGGATGCCGGCGGCGTAGGTCCCCGCGGTGAGTCGGATCTCGTCGCCGGGCTGGAGGTCGGCGAGGGCGCTGTCCAGCTCGGACTGGCTGGCGACGGCGACGGTCCGCACGGAGATCGGCAACACGTACTCGGGCCGCGTCGAGACGGAAGCGAGCACCGGATTGGTCCCGGTGACGCCGTCGGGGTCGGACAAGGTCGCCCTCAGCTCATAGGTTGTCTCCGGCGCCAGCCCGAACAGGCTGGTGGCCATGTGGTTGCCGTCGAACCGGCGGAAGTCGTGCCCCCGCTTCCAGGCGGCGTCCCCCGCGCGCCGGTACTCGATCGTCGCCGTCTCGTCGAAGTCCAGGCCGGACAAGGTGAGGGTGACTCCAGCGGTTTCGAAGTTGCCGTAGGTTTCCACGGCGGTGATGGCAGCAGCCTCTGCCGGCAGGAGGAAGGCGGCCAGCCAGAACAGGATCATCGCCATGTGGCACAGCCCATTCCAAGACAGGTTGCTCAATTGCTTTCCCATGGTCCCCTCCAATGGGATCCGCCCGCTCCGTGGCGGGGGGAATCGCTTTTTTCACAAAATGGTAAAACTGACTGTAACTACCCATATCACCCCGGAAGGGCAAAGTAAATACCCAATCCTCTCCTGCAGCTTTACCGGCCTTTCCCATGGACTCTCCCGGGCGTGCTATAATTCCGCCACGGTGACCCGGACCGCGGGGCGCGGCGGCATTACTCGAAGGGAGGGGAAACGCCATGGTTTTCACCGAATCGGAGCTCGGCCTGGTCCTGCAGGCGGTGCGGTTCTCCGCGGCGAAACATCAGAACCAGCGCCGCAAGGACGCCGCGGCCAGCCCCTACATCAACCACCCCGTCGAGGTGGCGGAGCTGCTGTGGCGCGTCGGCGGCGTGCGCGAGGTGCCGGTCATCGTGGCGGCGCTGCTCCACGACACCCTGGAGGACACCGAGACGATCCCCGAGGAGCTCGCCGAGGCGTTCGGGCAGACGGTGCTCGGGCTGGTCCGGGAGCTCACCGACGACAAGCGCCTGCCGAAGGAGGAGCGCAAACGCCTCCAGGTGGAGCACGCCCCCGGGAAGAGCCCCGGCGCGAAGCTCATCAAGCTGGCCGACAAGATCTGCAACGTCCGGGACGTCACCCACAACCCGCCGCAGAACTGGACGCTGGACCGCCGCCGCGAGTACCTGGACTGGACGGTGCGGGTCGTGGCGGGCCTGCGCGGCGTCAATCCGCCGCTCGAGGAAACGTACGACCGGGTCCTCGCCGAAGGCCGGCGACTCATAGGTATCGCCGGCAGCTGAATCTGGACCAATTGCGGATTGCGAATTGCGGATTGCGAATTGGCAATCCGGGAGAGCGCTGGTTTGCGGATCGGAAATTCGCAATTCGAAATTCGCAATTGCATTGATGTCCGAAAACGGCGAGTATTCCGCCCCGCCATCGCGTATAACCGGGCCATGAACATGGAAGCCAACACCTTCTACTCCGCCCTCCGCAGCCGCGACGCCCGTTTCGACGGGAGGTTCTTCACCGGCGTGGTAACCACCGGGGTCTACTGCCGGCCGGTCTGCCCGGCGCCGACGCCCCGCGAGGAAAACTGCCGCTTCTTCCCCAGCGCGGCGGCCGCCGAGCGGGCCGGCTTCCGTCCCTGCCTGCGCTGCCACCCCGAGTCGTCGCCCGGCACGCCGGCGTGGGCCGGCGCCTCGGCCACCGTCGCCCGGGCGCTCCGGCTGATCGCGGACGGCGCGCTGGACGAGGCCGGCGTGGACGCCCTGGCGGAGCGGCTGGGCGTGGGCGCGCGGCACCTGCGCCGGCTGTTCCTCCAGCACCTGGGCGCCGCCCCGCTGGCAGTGGCCCAGACGCGCCGTCTGCAGCTGGCCAAGCAGCTCCTGGACGAGACCCGGCTGCCGGTCACCCGCGTCGCGGAGGCGGCCGGCTTCCGCAGCCTCCGCCGGTTCAACGCCGCCGTCCTAGCCACCTACGGCCGCTCGCCCCGCGACCTCCGGCGGCAGGCGGACAACGGCACGGCGGCGGCCGGCACGATGCTGGAGCTGTCCCTGTCTTACCGGCCGCCCTACGATTGGGCGGCGTTGATCGGCTTCCTCGCGGCGCGGGCCATCCCCTCGGTGGAGTCCGTCTCGGCGGGCATCTATCGCCGCACTTTCAGGCTGGACGAAGCCGCCGGCATCCTGGAAGTTCGGCTGGAACCGGACCGCCGCCGGCTGCGGCTTCGGATCCCCGCCGGCGCCTCCCCGCACCTGGCTGCCGTCGTCGCCCGCGTCCGGCGGATCTTCGATCTGGAGGCGGATCCCGCGGCCATCGCCGCCACCTTCACCCGCGATCCTGCTCTGGCGACCCGGATCGCCGCCCGCCCCGGCCTGCGGGTACCCGGTGCGTGGGACGGATTCGAACTGGCCGTGCGGGCCATTCTGGGGCAGCAGGTCTCGGTGGCCGCGGCGACCACCTTATCCGGCCGGTTGGCCCGCGTGTTCGGAGAGGCGGTGCCGGATGCGCCTCCGGACAGCCCCGACCGATTGTTCCCGGAGCCGTCCCAGCTCGCCGGCGCCGACCTGTCCGGGCTCGGCCTGACCCGGGCCCGCGCCGAAACCATCCGGGCGCTGGCCCGCGCCATCCGGGACGGGGAGATCCGCCTGGATGGTTTGGCCGATCCCGAAGAATTGGCGGAACGCTTGCGCTCAATCCCCGGCATCGGCGAATGGACCGTCGACTACATCCTGATGCGGGGCCTACGGGAGCCCGACGCTTTCCCCGCCGGAGATCTGGGTCTCCGCCGGGCGGCTGCCGACGGTGCCCATCCCCTGTCCGAGAAACGGCTGCGGGAACGCTCCGAAATGTGGCGGCCCTGGCGCGCGTATGCCGCCATGCACCTGTGGATCAACGGGCCAGGCTGCCTGTCTGAGAAACCGGCGAATCGGTGAATGGGTGAATCGGCAGAAAGTCGATCGCAGATTTCAAATTGCAGATTTCAAATTGCGGATTTCGGATTGCGGATTGCGGATTGATGGCCTTTCGTGTGGTTCGTGTGGTTCGTGGTAAGCAGATTTCAGATGGAGGTAATCGAATGAACGCGGAGTTTTGCACGTACCTGGATAGCCCGATCGGCCGGCTGATGCTGGCGGGGACGCCGGCGGCCCTCACAGCGCTGGAGTTCCTGCGCAACAAACCCGCGCCGCCCCAACTGTCCGCCCTGCCCGTCCGGGAGGAGCCCTTCCGCGAGGCGGTCCGCCAGCTGAAGGCTTATTTCGAAGGCCGTCTGCGGGACTTCGACCTGCCCCTGGCGCCGTCGGGCACACCATTCCAGATGGCGGTGTGGAACGCCCTCCAGCGGATCCCCTACGGCCAGGTCATCACTTACGGCGAGCTGGCCCGCCGGGTGGAACGGCCGGCCGCGTTCCGGGCCGCCGGGGCCGCCTGCGGCCGCAACCCCATCGCCATCATCATCCCCTGCCACCGGGTGGTGGGCGGCGCCGGCGACCTCCACGGGTTCGGCGGCGGCCTGGACGTCAAGGAGCAGCTCCTGAAACTGGAAGGCTCCTGGCCCATCAAGTCAAAGAAGTGAACATCGAACATTGAACATCGAACGTCCAACGTCGAAGTCAATCCCTCCTTGAGACGGTTCAGGCTGTCCGATCGATACGATTTGTCCGCAAGTGACAAGCTTCGAAGCCGCCGGTTTGACTTCGATGTTCGATGTTCAGTGTTCGATGTTCGATGTTCAGGTTCCCAGGTATGAACCTAAGTTGTGATACGAAAGTGTGGCCTGGGGGAAGGCTTCCTGCAGCCGCCGCGTCAGGCCGGCCAGGAAGCGGAACAGGAGCTCGTTCCGCTCCACCTCCCGCAGCGGCGAGATCCGGACCACCGTGCCCTTGTTCTTGGCGCTGATCTCCACGTAGAACAGCTCGTCGTGGCCCTCCTGGATGAGGACCGCCTCCAGGAGCAGGGAGCTGCCCCGCGAGGCCAGCCAGGCCTCGGTGACCTTGTAGATCACCTCCTCCTCCCGCCACTCCCAAGGTTGGAAGCCGGAGTAGAAATCCGCCAATCCCAGCTTTTCGGTGAACACCACGTGGGGCATCTCGATGATCCTCCGCGGAATTTTCGCCCGGGCGGCCTCGACCTCCGGCCCGTGGGCTGGGGCAAAGGCCGCCCCGCGGGCATAATGGAAGTAATAGATCGGCTTGCCCTGGGACCGGAACAGGCGCTCGAACTTGGTCATGGGATGGCCGGGCAGGCGGTCCGTCCAGGCGGCCGGCGCGCCCAGATTTTCGAGGCCCTGCACCGCGCCCAGGCTCTCGGCGATGAAGTCGCGGTAGGCCGCCGAATCGGTCCCGACCACCAGCGACCCGCCCGGCGCCGTATGGTGGAACAGCACCTTGAGGAACCACGGGCCCAGCAGTCGGTGCTTCTGCTGCCGCTTCTTGTGCCACGGGTCGGGGAAATGGATGCAGGTGCGCCGCAGCTGCCCGGGGGCGAACAGGCGCGGCAGGCAGTAGAGCGCTTCCCCGTGCACTACCCGGACGTTGGGAATCCCCCGCGCGGCCGCCTTGCGGGCGAAGGCCTGCACGCGCTGTCGATCGTACTCCAGCCCGACAAAGTCCGTGTCCGGCCGGCGGGTGGCCTCCTCCAGCAGGAACGGGTCCCAGCCGAAGCCGATCTCCAGCTCCAGCGGCGCTTCCCTTCCAAAGACGGGCGCCCAGAGGCCGGCGCCGGCGAGATCGTTGAGGGTGATCATGGTTTGCACTGCCATCGGCTCACCGGGCGACCCGCGCAAACATCCAGCCGATGTACAGGACATAGCACGCCAGCATGCCGAGTCCGGCCGGGCGCTCGACCGCCTTCCGCCAGTACAGGATCAGGCAGGCCAGCCCGGCGGTCGCCAGCAGCACCCAGAAATCGAACGTCCGGAGGTGGGCGCCGACGGTGAGGGGATGAATCACCGCCACGCCACTCAGGACCAGCCCGATGTTGAAGATGTTGCTGCCGACGATGTTGCCCAGGGAGATGTCCGCCTCCCTGCGGATCATGGCCACCACCGATGTGAACAGCTCCGGCAGGGACGTGCCCCCCGCCACGAAGGTCAGGCCGATGACGGACTCGGGGATGCCCAGGGCGGAGCCGATGCTCATCGCCCCGCGGATGGTGCCTTCCCCACCCAGGTACAATCCGGCCAGCCCCGCCACACACAGTCCCGCGAAGCGCAACCGCCGGCCCGGCAACCGGTCGCCGGCGTCGACGGGAGCTTCCGGGGCGGCGCCGTCGTTCTCGGCCCTGCCCTGCCGGATCAGCAGGGCCATGTAACCGCCGAAACACAGCAGCAGGGCGGCTCCCTCCCACCGGCGGAAGAAGCCGTCCCAGCCCAGGCAGACGGCCATGACCGTGAAGAAAAGCATCACCGGCGCGTCGATCCGGAGGATCCGGCTGTTCACCGGGATGGCGTGGAACAGGGCCGCCACGCCGAGGATCCCCAGGATGTTGACGATATTGGAGCCGACGACGTTGCCCACGCTGAGGTCGGCCGAGCCCTTGACGGCGGACAGCAGCGACACCACCAGCTCCGGGGTGGAGGTGCCGAACGCCACCAGCGTCAGGCCGATGATGATCTTGGGAATGCCGAAGGAGGCGGCGAGCCGGGAGCTGTTCTTGACCAGCAGGCCGGCCCCCTGCCACAGCAGCAGGACTCCCCCCATGAGAAAGAGAATTCCGATCCCCATCCGCTTTCCGCCTCATCCCCCCGCCGCAATGGGCGGACGGGGCCGTTGGCCTACTTCTTGATCTCGAAGCTTTCCTGGTATTCGACCTTGGCGTCCAGCTCCTGGCCATCGGGTCCGGTGACGGTGATCTTGACCTTGTGTTCCTTGCCGGGCTTGATCTGGTCCGATTCCCAGCCCACGACGTAGAGGCCGTGGATCCGGTGGAGGGTGCCGGCCAGCGCCGTCGACACGCCGGGCACGCCCATGGGGAACTCCGCCTCGCCGCCGGTGGCGCGCGCCAGCTCCCGCATGAGCCCTTCGTAGTTGCGGGCGAAGGTGTCGTTCCCGCCGGAGGGCAGCCGCAGGACAAAGATCGGCACGAAGCTTTCCTTGAGCTTGCCCCTGATCCGATCCGCCTCGGTGTTGAGGTCGGCGGAGGTGTACTGCTTGCGGTACTTGTAGATGTCGCTGTCGGTGATGAAGATGGGGCAGACCTTGATCTTGTTCTTCATCACCAGCGTGTTCATGGCGTCGGACACGCTCAAGAAGTTCTCCAGGAAGCCCGGATATCCCTTGATGGAGTAGTTCAGGATCGCTTTCTTGAGGAGCTCCTTGTCGGAGGAGTTGTTCTGGACCACCTTGAGCCCGTCATTGGCGGTCAGGACCATCAGCTGGATGATCGGCGGCAGGCTGTCCACAAACCGGCACAGCTCCTTGCGCATGGCGTCGATGTAGGTCAGGTCCCCCGTGGTGTCGAACACCAGCGGGATCAGAACCGGCGCGTCGGGATTCAGGAAAAAATCCAGCTTGACGGGTTCCTTGTCCATCAGGACAGTGAAGTTGTCGGATTTCAGGTTCCAGACCGGCTGGCCCTGCTTGTCGATCACGCGCACCGGTATCTTCACCTTCTCGGCCGCCATCAGCCCGCCGGCCATGCCGATTCCCACCAGCACCATCAGGATCAGGCAGAATCTCTTCATGGGGATTCCTCCTCGCTCACGCTCAGAATCTGGAGATTACCGTTCTTCCCATCGGGATCGGTATCGCTATCGCAATCGGGATCGGCGTCGTGATCGATCCATGAGCCGGCATGCGATTGCGATACCGATACCGAAGCCGATGAAAAAAAGATGTGGGGGGACGGTCCCCCCACATCTTGGAAACGGTTCCGTCAAGCCATCCTAGAAGATGTACTTGAAGGAGAACTGCATGATGCGCCAGCTGGCCATCCGGGTGGTGGAAATCTTCCCGATGTTGCCGTTCCAGCTCTCGCTGTTGACGGAGGACTCGGGGTAGTTGAACTGCGGATGGTTGAACAGGTTGAAGATCTCCCAGCGGAACTCGATCTTCTGCTCTTCGTAGACCGGGAAGTCCTTGAACAGGGCGAAGTCCCAGGAATTGTAGCGGGGGCCGTTCAGGACGTTCCGGCCGGAAGTCCCGTAGTGGATCGGCTCGCCCGACTTGTCGTCGAACGCGGTGTAGTCGAACCAGTGGTCGGGGGTCCGGTTGCCATAGTCCAGGTTGCCGTCGCCGTTGCGGTCGGGACGGCTGCTGCCCCAGTGCACCGGCAGGCTGCCCATGCGGCCCCACACGTTGGGGGTGAACCAGCCGCCGGACTGGAACGTGTAGATGCCGTTCAGCTGCCAGCCGCCGATGAAGAAGTCCACCCACTTGGACACATCGCCGGCGTACTTGCGGCCCTGGCCGAAGGGCAGGTCCCAGATGTAGCTGACGGTGGCGCGGTGCCGCAGGTCGTAACCGGCGTTGGCCCGCTCGGCCGCCAGATTGTAGACATCCTGGGGCTCGGCGCCCATGCCGCCCGTGCCCGTGCCGCTGAAGGCGCCCGGCGAGTCGTCGATGGCGTGGGACCAGGTGTAGGAACCCAGGATGGCGAAGCCGTTGGAGAACCGCTTGTCGGCCTTGATCTGGAGGGCATTGTAGAAGGAGTTGGCCCGGAATTCGTAGGCGTAGACGGCTGCTCCGCCACCGACATGCGGATACGGATTCGTGCCGATCACGCCATCCACCAGGGGCGGCATGTTGATGTTGCGCAGGGCGCCCAGCTTGGTGCCGCGGGTGCCGACGTAGGAAGCCGACAGGAGCAGGTCGGGGATCATCTCCCGTTCCAGGGTGATGTTCCACTGCTGGACGTAGGGGGTACGGTTATCGGGATTGTGCCACTTGACCTGGCCGCGCGGGTTGGCGGGGTCGGCCGGGGGCGGCCACTCGATGCCGTCGCTCAGGTTGTAGCCGGTGTTGTTGTCCCAGCCGCCGCCGAACTCCTGGATGTTGGTGAACGGGAAGTTCGACGCCAAGGAGGTGCCCAGGCCGCCGTTCTCCACCGCGTAGAACACGCCGTAGCCGGCCCGCAGGACGGTCTTGTTGTCCGCGGTGAGGGAGTAGGCCACGCCGATGCGGGGGCCGAAGTTGTTCCAGTCCTTGTTGACGAAGTTGCCGCCGGTATCGGTGGCCACGTCCATGCCCTGAGTGACGAGATTGAAGTTGGAATATCGATCGCAGACCTCGGTGGAGGGCGGGAAGATGTCCCAGCGCAAGCCCAGGTTCAGGGTCAGGCGGGGGCTGAGCTTCCAGTCGTCCTGCACGAACACGCCGAATTCCCAGGACCGCAGGCCGAAGGTGCCGTGGAGGGCGCCCTTGCCGATGTGATAGGCGGTGGCGCCGTCATTGAGTTCCACCAGGTCGTTCACGCTGCGGAACTCGTAGATGCCCTTGGCCCACTGCTGCTGGAAGTAGTTCTGCTGGCGCCGGTTGATGGCAAAGCCGAACTTCATGGAGTGGTTGCCCTTCACCCAGCTCACGGTGTCGTTGAAGGTGTAAGTGTTCTCGGGCAGGGTGTACGGGCCGTAATCGCCCACCCACTCGATGCCTTCCACATGGATCAACGCCATGCCGGAGGTCAGGTCGTCGTAGTTGACCATCGGGATGCCAATGTCCTCGGCGGCCGGGATTCCGTAGTTGGTGGGGAACCAGCCGAGGTGGACCCGGTGGAAGCCCATCCGGAACTCGTTGACCACGGAGGTGTTGAAGATGTGGGTTTCGCCGAAGGCCAGGCCGCGGGTGTTGCCCTGGTTGTCGCCGGCGGCCCAGCCGCCATACAGCGGCAGGGGCAGGACGCTGTCCAGGACGGTGAAGTCGCGGGCATAGCTGAAGCGGCCGAAGAGGGTGTCGTTTTCGGAGAAGTTGTGGTCGACGCGGACGTCGAACTGGTCGCTGGTGGTGTGGCGCGCGCGACCCGGCATGGCATACCGGTTGTTCGTTCCAGCCACGTTGGCCTCGGGAAACGTGTTGAGGTAGTTGAGGGCCACCGGGTCGGGGTTGGCGTAGCTGGACGCCTGCCGCTGCGACGCGGTCGGGACGTTGACTTCCGAGGGTTGTGGGACGCGCAGGCGCAGACCCTGGTAGTCGGTGAAGAAAAAGGTCTTGTCCTTGATGATGGGGCCGCCCAGGGTGAATCCGAACTGGTTCTGCCGGAGCGGGTCCTTCTCCCGGTTGTTCTTGTTGTTCTCCCAGGAATTGGCGTCGAACCAGTCGTTGCGGATGTACCAAAACGCCGTCCCGTGGAACGCGTTGGAGCCGGACTTCAGGGTGGCATTCACCAGCGCGCCGCCGGCCCGGCCATACTCGGCCGAGGCGTTGGCGGTTTCGACGCTGAACTCGGCGATGGCGTCCAGGTTCGGGAAGATGGAGATGGTGCCGACGAAGGACTCGTTGTTGTCGACGCCATCCAGCATGTAGTTGTTCTGGTTCTCGCGGACGCCGTTGGCGCTCATGCCGGCGCCACCGGCCCAGTAGTACCGCATGGTCTCGGCATCGCCGCTGGTGCCGTCGAAATAGCCCTGCGTGCCGGCGTTGACGCCGGGGGACAGCCGGGCCAGCTGGACGAAGTTGCGTCCGTTCAGCGGCATCTTGGCGATGGTGTCCTCACGGATGACCTGGCCGAGGGCGGCGTCGGTGGTGGTGACCATGTCGACGTTGGCTTCCACGGTCACCACGTCGGACAGGTTGCCGACCTGCAGCGAGATGTCCAGACGGACATTGGCGCCGACTTCCAGCTTGATGCCGGTCTGCTGGAACTTCTGGAAACCTTCCAGCTCGGCCTCCACTTTGTAGTTCCCGATGATGAGGGAGGGGAACGAGTAGAAGCCGCTGTCGTTGGATACGGTTTCCATCGTCTGGTTCGTCGCCGTGTTGGTGGCGCGGACCGTGACGCCCGGGATGACAGCCCCGGTCTTGTCGGAGACCGTTCCACTGATGGCGGCGCGTTCGCCCGCAGCCATCAGGAAGGTCGCCGCAAGGACGAGAGCGGTCAGGAGGAGCAGTAACTTGCGCATGACACGAACCTCCTTGTATGAAATGGATCAAATAGCCGAGCTTGTATCACCTATCAACGGCTTACATTACCGATTCCGAATCAAATATCAATAGATGGTCAGGGCCGACGCGGCCGAGACCGTGACGCCCTTGATCTTGTCCTTCACTTCCACGCGAAGATCGTACGGGCCTGCCTCTGGGACCCGCATGGTTTGCAGCCAGAACACCACCAGCTTGTCCCCCTTGAAGAACGGGAATGTCTTGGAGATGGCGTCCTCGGGGATCGCCACCGGTTTCCCGTCCCGGAGGAGGGACACGCTCAGGTCCCAGTCCGGTTTCAGGCTCGTGGCATCTACCCCCAGATTATACACCTCAAGGTATCCGGTGATGGAAGTCCCATTTCGCACCTGGTGGGCGACGTTGGGATACAGCTTCAGGCTCCCCTCGAGAATGAAGGGATCGGTCAGGTTCTCCCCCTTGTCCGCCGGCACCACCCGGTCCCCGACGATCAGGCTGCTGGTGTATGGGCCGTCGGCCGGCGGCACGGGCAGGACCAGGGACCGATCCAGGACCGACGTGTTGCCGGAGCCGGTGTCCTTGACGACCAGGCTCATCTTGAAACGGCCCGGCATCAGCGGGACGTTGCGCTGGTAGAACGATTTCCCCCGTGCCTTGCCGTTGGCGATCATGGAGGCGGGAAGCTCCTTGACCAGGCTGTCCTCGAATTCGTAGACGATCTTGCCCGACAGCGACTGCACCAGCCCGTACAGCTCCACTTTGGCCCGCGGCGTCTGGCCCTCCTTCGTGACAAAGGTCAGCGCTTCGTTGGGGAGGGCCAGCGTGACAGGTACCATGAACATGCCCGGGCTGAGCTGGATGTAGCTCCAGGTGAACTCCACCGGCAGCAGGGAGTAGCTGATGCGGGAGGTGACCATCTGCTGCAGGTCCTTGTATACGATCTCGGGGGGGCGGCGCAGCTGGTAAAACTGCTGGTACCGGTCAAAGACGTGGTTGAGCTCGCCGTAGCGGAACATGGAGGCGCCGGAGACGTCCTGGATGCCCATGTTCCGGATCCGGTCCTCGCGGGTCTCGTACCCCATCTGCTCGAGGAGAGTGGATCCGGTCCCCGAGGCGTACAGCAGGGCGTCCTTCTCCTCGGGCGAGATCGCCATGCGGTACTCGCCCGTGAGCGTGGAGTCGACGAACTCGATTTCCACGCCGTCGCCCACGCCGGGGATCTTGCGGTAGAACCAGACCTCATAGGGGAAGGTGGTGGTGTGGCCGCCGCCTTCGTTCAGGTCGCGGTTGTAGATCTGGCCGCTGGGATAGTGATTGATTTCGTCCGGCTTGCCGAAAAGGATGTAGACCCGGCCACGGTCGGTCTTCCAGCCGGCCTTGCCGCTCTGGAAATTGTCGTTGGCATAGGCGATCCGGCGGTAATGCTCGATCTTGAACTCGTTGTCGGCGGTCAGGGGATTCGGGTCCCGCCGGGCCCAGAACTGCTCGATGAACTGCTCCTTTTCCTCGTCGGTCGTCAGCTTCTTGAAGATCGCCTTTTCCTCATCGGTGATCAGGTAGGGAACGTCCTCCTCCAGCCACCGCTTGAAACGGTCCTTCCCCTCCTCGCCCGGATCCTTCGCCGGAACCAAGGCGTGGCAGAGTAGCAGAAACAACACAGCTTGAATTACCCCAATCCATATGCGCCTGAACATGATGACAAATTCCAGTTCTTATGTAATATTGCCCGTTGCGACTTTATCCCATTTTCCCGGCAGAAAAGCAACAAAAAACTGTGTTTCCACGATCCTCCGGAACCTGGGCCTGCTCACCCGCAGCGGCCGGCTTGGCGGCGATTTCGGATTCCGCGCCAAGCGCCAGGACCCGCCCGGCGGCCGCGGGCCCTACCCGGCGGCGGAGCCCGCTGTGGATTGAGACGGAAAATGATAACGGCAGCTTGCGCTGCCGTTATTGATATTCCCTACGGAATATTTCTAATCCTGTGGATTAGCTATCTCCAATTGAATTTTCCAACTGGGAACCTGCTGTTTCCCGCGAACCTCCATCAAGAGATTGGGGGAAAGGGCGGTGCTCATGCTGGCTGGCCATCCCTGCTTTTTGCGCTGTTCGCGTTCCGGCGGACGATTTGGTTTGAAAGCCGCTCGGATCTTGGGTACGGCCAGATTAATGAGCACTCAGTTCGTGCGGAAATTTGAGCGACATGGCTACCTCCTTCGGCGTGAGGTAAGTCTGATTAAAATATACCACGAAATCCCCCAAAATCAAGTCCGGAATTTGCCCCCGCTCCAATCGGCACCGGACGGGCGGGGCGCGGCACGTTTTTTTGACTTCACCCCTCCCCGGTGATACCATCGGGTCCCTTGGAGCCGGGATGAACAAGCGGGTCCTTTTCATCGTCAAGAACCTCTATACCATGGAACGGCTGGGCGTCATGCAGATCGCGGCCCAGGCGCGGCTGCGGGGCTGGGAGGCCGACCTGGCCGTGACCGACGGCACCGCTTACGGAGACCTGCTCCGGCGGGTGCGCGACTGGGACCCCGACATCCTGGCCTTCAGCGTCATGAGCCCGGAATATCCCCAACTGGAAGGCCTGGCCGAGCAGCTCCACCGGGACACCGGCCGGTTCATCCTCATGGGCGGGGCGCACCCGACATTTTTCCAGGACATCATCGAGCGTCCCTTCATCGACGCCGTCGCCTTCGGCGAGGCGGACCTCAGTTTTCCCACGTTCCTGGAGCGGTTGGCCGCCGGGGGGGACTTCTCCGCCACCGCGGGCATGCACTTCCGGCTGGACGGGCGCGTCGTCCGCAACCGGCCCGCCCCCCTCCTCGAGGACCTCGACGCCGCGCCGTTCCCCGACCGGGAGCTGATGGTCCGGGCCAATCCCCTCCTCCGTCACAACCGGAGCCATATCTTCATGGCCGGCCGCGGGTGCCCCAACGCCTGCACCTATTGCTTCAACCACCAGTACAACCGGATGTTCCGCGGCCACGGGAAGTTGTTCCGGCGCCGCAGCGTGGACAACCTCCTCCGGGAGATGGAGGAGGTCCGCGATCGGTTCGGCATGATCTTCGCCTACATCGACGACGACATCTTCACCCTTTGCCCGCCGGGCTGGCTGGAGGAGTTCGCCGAGGCCTACCCCCGCCGCGTCGGGGTGCCGTTCATGGTGAACGTGCATGTCAACTTCGTCGACGAGGACAAGATCCGGCTGCTCAAGCAGGCGGGGTGCGAACTGATCTGCTTCGGAATCGAGTGCGGCGACGAGGCGGTCGCCAACACCCTGTTGAAACGGAACATCCGCAACGACAAGATCCTCGAGCTGTCTCGGCTGCTTCACCAGTACAAAATCCGCTTCATGACCCAGAACATCCTCGCCCTGCCGGTGGAGCACCCGCTGCGGACCGACCTGCGAACCCTGGACCTGAATATCCGCTGCCGGCCCCACTACGCCGTCGCCCACCTGTTCTACCCGTTGCCCGGCACGGAGCTGGCTTCGCACGCCCAGGCGCACGGGTTCCTGCCGGCGGATCCGGCCCGCCTGCCAGAGCGCACCAACAGCTTCTCCGCCCTCGTCTTCCCGGACCCGGTGGAGAAAATTCGCGTCCAGCGGCTGCACAAGCTCTTCGGCCTGACGGTGTCCTTCCCCTGGCTGCGGCCGCTGCTGCCCGGCCTGATCCGCCTCCCCCTCGCCGGCCTGTACTCGGTGCTGTTCGTCGCCTGGTACGGCTTCTCCATGCGCTTCCGGCTGGAAAAGACCATGAAATCCTGGCCGGAGGTCCGCTTCTTCCTCAAAAGCCTCCTCCAGTCGCTGACCTCGTTCCTGCGGAAGGCGCCGCGCCAAGGCAAGCCGGAACGGTCCGGCTGAGTCCGGCACGGAAACCCGGCGGTCCCGTATTTTTTTTTGAAAATTTCCCCCAAAACCATCATCTTTACTATCGGGAGGATCCGGCGAGGCGCACTCCATCTCCCGGCTCGCGCCTTGACACCCGGCAGGCCTTCCCTATAAGATGTGAATGGATGAACGAGGCTCGGCCATGAACAAGAACGTGGAAAAACTAGTGCAGGAACTCAACGAAATTCTGAATCAGGTGATCCGGGAGAACCGGGAGCTGAAGGAAATCATCCGCAACATCCATTCCCAGGGATACAACGTCCAGATCTCCTTCAACTCCGGCACCGGCGGCGAAGCCGGCGCCGTCGCGCGGACCGATTCGCCGGCCGCCGCATCCGAGGACAGGATCCACCTGAACCTGTCCAAGGATGATTACCTCTTTCTGAAGTCCATCAAGATCGCCATCGACGAGTGACCTCCCCCCCATGCGGAGATTCGCGTGCCCGGCCCCCCGCCGGGGGGGGGGGCAGTTACGGCCGGATGAACGGAAGGCACGGCCCTTCGCGGGGCTCCGGGTGGCTCCTCCTGTCTCCCGCCGGATGGGCTAGTTCCCGGACGTCAGGTAGAAGAAGAGCGCCACAGCCACGGCGATGACAGCCAGAACCGCAACGCCGATGATGATGAATTCGGTGGCTCCCAGGCCGGTTTTGATCTCGGGCGGGGGCAGGACCGGCTGCACTTCCGCAGCCGGGGACGGTTGCTTCACGGTGGCGGGGGGCGGCGGGGCCGTCGGTGGTTCCGGCGGGGCCGGCTCGGCGGCTTCCTTCGGAGGAGGCGCCGGCCCGGGTTCCGCCGCCGGCGGGGGAGCGGGCTCCCTCGCGGTGGGGGGGCCTTCCGCCGGCGCCGTTGCGACCGGACGAGCCCCCGGCGCCGGCGAGGGCGCCTGGACGGTGACGGGCGCTTCCTCCATGGACGGGGCAGCCGCCGGCGCACCGGCCGGGGGGGCGACGTCCAGGGCGGGCATGGCCACCGCGGCCTTCGGGATGGAGATCACCACCCGGATGGGGTCCTCCACGCCCTTCTGGCCGAGGATGATCTCGTCGCGGTCGCGGAGGGTGGCGACCCCGGCCAGGGGCTGGCCGTTGAGCAGGGTGCCGTTGGCGCTCTTGAGGTCCTCGATCTCGATGACGGTGCCGCGGCGGATGATGCGGGCGTGGTGCTTGGACACCGTGGGGGACGGGATCTGGAGCGGGCAGTCCGGCGTCCGGCCGAGGAGGATCTCCTCCAGCTCGTTCACCAGTTCCAGCCGGGTGCCGTTGGTCGGGCCGCCCATCACCAGCAGGCTGGGGTGGGCCGCCTCTGGCTTGGGCTCCGACAGAAGCTGGGCGAACTTCATCTGGAGATAGTCCGTGGTCTTCTCCAGCTCTTCTTCGGGAGTCTTCACCTTGAACTGGAGGATGAAGTCGCCGGCCTGGATCTGGTCGCCGTGCCGGAGAGGCATCTTCCGGTTCTTGCCGATGGTCTCGCCGTTGAGGAGCGTGCCGTTGGAGCTCTGGTCGCTTATGTAGAACTCGCCGTTCTCGAAGGTGATCAGGCAATGCAGGCGGGAAATGTTGGCCCCCGGCAGGGAAATGTCGTTTTCCTTGACCCGGCCGATCTTGATGATGTTCTGCTCGAAGGTGAACGCCTTTTCTTCCGGCACACCCCGGGCACTGACGATCAGTTCGATCATGGCTGTCGCGGTTCCTTGTCCAGAACGGAATCTGGCTTAATTATCCCTTGATCCATATAGGACTGCAACATTTTTCGCGCCCGCTGGGCGTACCCGAAACGGTCCTCGGGGTCCACCTCCAGCGTCTTGCGGAAGCAGACCACGGCCTGTTCCCGCATCGTCTCCGCATCGAGGGCCTTGCCGAGGAAGAACCAGTACTCGGCGTTGGCCGGTTGCCGCTTGATGGCCTCCTTGTACGCGTAGAGGGCCTCCCCACGCCGGTTGAGCTCCTCCAAGGCCTGGCCCCGGTAGAAGTGCAGCTGCGGAAAATCGCCATAGACGGCCTGGGCCTGGTCCAGCAGGCGCAGGGCCTCGGCGAAACTGCCGCCCTGGAAGGCCGCCATCCCCTGCTGGAAGAGCAGGAAAGACCGGAACTGGGCGTCGACGGCGGGGTTGGCCAGCTCTTCGTTCTTGCACCATTGCCGGAGCTCGGCCGCATCGGAGCAGGACGGGCACTGTTCCACATACTGGCGGAAGTAGAAATAAGCTTGGATCCGGTTGTCGGCTTTTTGGAACAGCCGACCGGCCTCGGCATAGCTGGGCCAGTCGGCGGGCTGGAGCTCGATTTTCTTCTGCAGGTACCGGATGGCCACTTCATCCATCTCGCAGCGTCGGGCCGTCGACACGATTTCGTTTACGATCTCGACGCTCTTCGGCGCGAAGCCGAGCAGCCCCTCGAGGGCGGCCACCTCGCCGGTGCAGTCCTTGAGGAGGCGGCAGACCGACAGCAGTTCCTCCCATCCTTCCCGCGCGCCCGGCTGCATCTGGACGGCCGCCGCGAACTGCTCCCTGGCGGCTTCCAGGTCGTGGTGCATCTTGCAGACCCGCCCGAGCATCATGACGTACTGGATGTCCCCGGCACTCATGAGGATCTTCGACTGCAGCAGCTTGAAAAGGAACGGATAGGCGTCCTCGATGGTTGGGTTGATCTCCACCGTCCGGTAGAAGTGGGTCAGGGCGTCGTCGTTGCGTCCCATCTTGTCGTACGTCTTGGCCAGCTGGAAGTGGTACTGCGCGCTGTCCGGATTGATGCGCACCAGGCATTCGTAGGCCTTGGCGGCTTTTTCCCATTCCTTCTTCGTGGTAAAGAAATCCCCCAGCCGCTGGTTGGCGCCCTCGTGGTTGGGGTCCATGTTGGTGACCCGGATGTACTCGGCCATGGCCTCGGCCACGTCACCCTTCTTCAGGTAGGCCTCGGCCAGCTTGAACCGCAGGTCGGCCCGGTTCGGCGCCTTGTCCACGGCCTTCTTATATTCCTTGGCGGCCTTCTTGTAGTCCTTCTGGTTCATGGCCTGGTCGCCCTTGGCCTCGTTGCCGGCGTCGGCCGGCGCCCCGCGGAGGGCTACCGCGGGCGCCAGGAGCAGCAGCCCCACCAGACAGGCGGCGGTAAAGCGTTTCATGGCTATTCCTCCAATTCCGCCAGCTTCTCGCCGGCTTTCCGGTTCCAGGGGCTTTGCTCCGGCACGGTCCGGAGCACCTTGTTCCAATACTCGCGGGCGCCCGCCACGTCGCCCATCCGGTAATGCCGGAATCCCTCGAGGTAGAGTTTTTCCGCCGTATCGTCGATCTGGCGCTGGATGCCCCGCGCCTGGGGCTGCTCCGGCTGCCAGGCGAGGGACTTGAGGGCCAGGGTGTAGGCCCGGTCCAGCTGGCCGATGGCGAGGTCCTGCCCGGCCTGGCGGGCGAAGAGATCCGCCGCCCTCCCGGCGACCTCCTGGGCGTACCGGCTGCGGCGGCCCGGCAGGGTGGCCTGTTCCAGGGACCGCATCTCCTCCCAGCGTCCCAGGGCGGCGGCGGGGTCCTGCGCCGCCAGGGCGTTGCCCTCCTCGTACAGCTGCTGGAGGCGGCCCAGCTTCTCGTCCAGCGTCCGGTAACGGCCCGCCTGGGGCGAGTCGCCCGCCCGCCGCGCCAGGCCCTGCAACTTCTGGCGGGCCGCGCCGGCGTCACCCTGGAGGTACGTCTGGCAGGCGGCCTCCTCCTCGGCGGACAGGCCGGGCGCCTGCCGCCGGCGCTGCAGGAGGGCGCGGGCCGTGTCCGCGGAGACCTCTTTCGCCGCCGGCGTCGAGGGTTCGCCGGTCAATTTCTGGTACAGAGCCCGGGCCATGTCGTTGGCGGGCTCCACCGCCAGGACCCGGCTCAAGTCGAGCCGGGCGTCGCCCAGCCGGCCCAGCAGGATGGCGAGCTTGGCCCGCAGCAGGAGGCTGTCGGCATCGTCCGGCCGCAGTTGCAGAGCTTCCTCCACGGAGGCCATGGAATCCTCCAGCTTGCCGGAGCGGTACAGCGCAAGCGCCTTGTAGAAATGCCCCTCCGCCGCCTGGGGATGCTCGGCGATCAGTTCCTGGGCCGAGGCGAGGGCCTCCGGGAGGTTGTTCTCGCCGAACCGGGCCAGGCAGATGTAGGACCGGGCGGCCGCCGAATGCGGGTCCACCTGCAGCACCTTCTCCGACAGGGTCACGATCTCGGTGAAATCCTGGTCGTGCAGCACCGGCCGCTGGAGGATGGAATCGATCCGGGACTCCGCCTCCCGGACGATCATCGCCCCGGCTTCCGGCCGGCAGACGCTGTCCGTCGGGATCTTGAAGAAGAATTCCAGCGCCGAGCCGATCTCGCCGGACTTCAGCGCCTGGCGGACGGACTCCAACTGCTCCGACGCGTCCAGCTCCATCCGGATCCGCGCCAGCAGCTCGCCTTTCTCCGCGTCCCCCAGGGCCCGCCCGTCCCCCTGGAGCAGGAATTCTTCCGCCTTCTTCCACTCCCGTTTGTCCAGGAGGGCCTGAACTGTCTCCCGAGTCGCCTTCGGCTGGGCCTTGCCCCGGCGGGCCTGGTAATACCAATACGCCGCGGCCGCCAAGGTGAGGATGATCAGGACGCCCGCGGCAGCCGCCCCGATCCAGATCCAGACGGCCGGGCGGCCCTTGGCGGCCGGGGCGGCGCTCTCCGCCGGGGCGGCGCTCTCCGCCGGGGCGGCTTCCGCCGCGGGCACTGGGGCGGCGGGTTGCGGCCGGGGGCGGGGCTGGTGGAAGACCAGCGAACGGTGCCCCACCCGGACGACGTCCCCCTCCTTGAGCGCCTCCCGGAACACGCGCCGGTTGTTAAGAAACACGCCCTGGCCGCTCTCCATATCCACGATGAAGACGCCGTCTTCCCGCCGGATGAACTTGGCATGCCGCGGTTCCACGAGCGGGTCATCGAAGCGCAGCGGGCAGTCGGCGGCGCTGCCGGCCAGCACTTCCTTGTCCTTCAGCAGGATCCAGAACACCCGCCCGGTGGGATCGGTCATTTCCAGGTGGGGGCATTCGAACAGCTCCTCCTCCGAGACGGCGAAGGGGGCGCCGGCCGGCGGGGGGGGAGGGGCGGCCTTGGAGACGGAAACCGTGGCGGGGGCCGCCGGAGCGGCGGGAGGGGCGGGGGCGGGAATCGGGATCGGGCCGGTGGTCCGCTCCGGATCCCGGGCCGCCGACATCTCCAGCATCTCCCGGGTGCTGTCAAGATCGACGCCGTAATAGAAGAGGCGGGTGCTGCCGAAGATCAACTGGTCCCCCGGCCGGAGGGCGCATTCCCCGGAGAGCGGGGCCCCGTTGAGGAACGAGGGATTCGCCGCGACGAGATTCACGACGGCCGCCTGCTCTCCCCGCACCGTCAGCCGGGCCTGGACGGGCGCCACCAGCGGGTCCTTGATGACGAGCGTGGCCCCGCCGCCGGAACCCAGCAGATTTTCTCCTTCCCGGAGCACCAGCTTGCGCGACTGGCCACCGGTAAGCTTGATCTCCAGGTATGCCATGGATGCTCTCCCTCAGGATTTGATCAGCTTCCTCTCCATCACCTTCAGCTGGGTCTCCAGGCGGGCGTCGATGGTGCCGATCTCGGTGTCGATGATGCAGCCGCCCCTTCCCACAAGGGGGTCCTCCACCACCTCGATCTCCTTGCTCTCACCGAGCATGGCGTACAGCTGCATCTTCTGGTCTTTCAGGTAGGCCACGTCTTCAGGGTGGATGCGGATCCGGATCTCCTTCTGGTACTTCAGCGACTGGATGGCCTTGTGGATGATGTCCAACAGGATGCTCCGGTCCATCTCCAGGGCCTTGCCGACGATGCGCTCTGCGATCTTCAGGCTCAGCTTGAGCAATTCGGACTCGGCCCCCTCCAGGATCTTCCCGTACTTGCGCTTGGCGTCCGCGATGATGTCATTGAGCTGACCGAGGCCCTCCTCGTATCCCTCCCGACTGGACTGCTCCCGGATCGCCGCCTGCTCGGCCTGAGCCTTCTCGACGATTTCCCGCGCCCGCTGGCGGGCCTCCTCGACGATCCGTTCGGCGGAGCTCAAAGCCTGGACCACATCCCCCTTGAGCACGGCCTTGTCGCCCGCCAGGCTGGAGAGAGAGAGCTTGTCCGTTCCGGAGGTGGGTTCTTCGGGCATGCCGCCCTTGATGATCTTGCCGCTCATGCGCTGCCCCCGTTAAAAGTATTTCCACAGCGACCGGATCCGGTCGATCTCAGCCAGGTACGTGATCTTCTCGACGATCTCGGGCCGGCTGATCGAGGCCTGCTCCGCCTCGGCTTCGCCGTCCAGGCGACGGATCATCTTCAACAGGACCCCGCCATCCCGCGGCGGCAGCTTGTGCGCAACGAAGAGAACGCGCTCCGGCGGCGCCCCGACGAGCGCGCGGGCCATGATGAACAGCCCTGTGAACTCGATGAGCCGCCCCTTCTCGTACAGCTCGTCCTGGAGGTGAAGGAAGGAACGCCGCGCCTGCTTGACCCGCGCCGGCGGAGTGCGCTCGTACTGGCCCAGTTTGATCTTGATCTTCTCCTGCATCTTGGGCGGCAGCTTGCCGGCGATGGCATGGAAGTCCTCGGCCGACAGGTCCTGGCAGGCCATCGCCAGCTCGGACACCCCCAGCTCCTCCACCAGCACCAGCATCTCCTGGCCGTTCAGGTAGTAGATCATCTCGAACGGGTCCTGGCTGACGCCGCTCAGGCAGTTGATCGGGCGGAAATTCCGGGCCAGGACGGCCAGGAGCAGCTCCTTTTGCAAATCCGTGGGATTGATGCCGTGCAGCTCTTTCTGGATCCGGGCGACGTTGTCCGGCCGCATGGCCTGGACGACCTTGGGGATGTAGCGCGGCGGCAGGGACTTCAGGGCCATGCCGGCGAGCCGGAGCGGCTGCTCCTCGAGATGCGCGGCCATCCAGCCGGGGTGCACCTCCTCGATGTCCTCGAAGAAAGACGGATCCAGGAGGGATTTCAGCCGCTCCAGGGCCAGGGCGATCCTCTTCTTGCCGGGCAGCTCCTGCAGCCGCTCGCCGTTGCGCCGCAGTACCTCTCTCCGCGCCGGGGGGAGAAAGTCGAAGAGAGCCTTGGCCTCGTCCCGCTCCAGCAGCAGGCTGATCATCAGCAGGGCCTGGTCACGGCTTTTCAGGGCGAGCGGGCTGTGGGGGTCCATCGGGCAATACCTCTCAGACCCGGATGGACGCCCGGCCCGACTTGTCGGCGTTCTGGATGAGCTTCAGGAGCTTCTTCAGGGCGCGGGCGTGCATCCGGCACACCCAGGAGCGGGACAACTTCAGTTCCTGACCGATCTCGTCCAGGGTCCGGTTCTCGTAGTAGTACATCCGCAGGAGCTGCTGCTCCTGCTCGCTCAGCTGGAGCACCATCCGCTTCAGTAGGCTGCAGGCTTCGTTCTTCTCCATCTCTTCCTGGGGATTGGGAACCGTCTGCGCGGCGATTTCCACGTGCTCCAGGGAGCTGTCCAGGGACAGCAGGTAGATGGAGGTCATCACGAACAGCAGGTTCTTGATCTCGCCCAGGTTGACCGCCCGGAGCCCCGCCGGCGGGGATCCCCAGGAATCCACCTCCTGCTGCATGTACATGTCCATGGATTTCCGGAACTTGTACTTGGCGACTTCGCCCCGCGAGGTCGGCCCGCTGGCCCGGATGCCGTCGTAGATGGCGCCCCGGATCCGGTAGTAGGCGTACGTCTTGAACGAGACCCGGCGGGATTCGTCGTAGCGCTGGGCGGCGTCCACCAGGCCCATCCGGGCCAGGGACAGGATCTCGTCCATCTCGACGTTTCCCGGGAGCTGGGTGCGCAGGGACCGGGCGAGCGCCTCCGCGTAGGGAAGGTACTTCTCGATCAACCGCTGCACCTTTTCCGGATCGGGACCGTTCGTCATCACGTCCGTTAACGCTTCTCCAATTCCTCGATCAGCTGGAGGTAAGACTTCGCCATCAGGGCGGCGGGGCCCTGGGGGGACTTCTCCACGGCCTTCAGGAAATACTCCTTGGCCCGGGCGTTCTCTTTTCGGAACAGCAGGGCTTCCGCGAAATAGGCCATCAGGAAGGGCTCGTCCCCGAAGGCCTTCAGGGCCTTCTCCAGATAGTCCACTGCTTCGTTGATCTGGCCCGCGGACAGCAGCACCCCGCCGATGGCGGCCACCGGGGTGGGATCGTCAGGCAGGAGGGCGGCCACGCCCAGGAAGATGTCGGAGGCCTGCTGGTGGCGGCCCAGGTCAGTGGCGAGATAGCCGCTCTCCATCAGGAACTGGACCTCGTCCAGGGTCGGCTTGACGCTCAGCTTGCGCGCATTGTAGAACATGGTCCCCTCCTCTACTTCTGCCCGGACTGTTCGGCCAGCTTCTGGTACTTGATCTCCAGCAGCTCGGCGAGCAACTTCAGGCTCTGGCCGTAGGATGCCAGCGCGGCCTGGCCCATGGCGGTGGTCTGCGGATCGGACGGGTGCTTGAGGATGCCGTCCAGGTTCCGGCAGGTGTTCTGGCAGGCGGTCTGGAATTGCTCGATGCGTTCCTCGTCGGATTCCAGGAGCTTTTCCAGGAACGGATAGTGTCTGAGGGCGTCGGCGGCCTTTTCCACCCCCGCGGCCTCCCGGCCGGTCTTTTTTCTCGGAAAGTCACCGGCCCGGAATGATGAGAGTTTCGAATCCTTGTCGGTCATTGTCCCTCCTTCCGGAGACAAACTGGGATTTTCAAATTATCTGGATCAGCAGGGCCGTGACGTTGTCACGCCCGCCGGCCTCGTTGGCTGTCGCGACCAACTGGTCGACCAGGACCTGGGGGTGGTCGCCGCGGGACAGGATCTCCTGGATCCGTCCGTCCGGCACCATGGTGTAGAGCCCGTCGGTGCACATCAGGATCTTGCACCCCCGGCCGAGGACGGACACGGAGGTGTCCACCTCCACCTCCTCGTTGCTGCCAAGGGCCCGCGCCAGGATGTTCCGCTGGGGGTGGTTCCGGCCCTCTTCCTGGGTCAGGATCCCCTTGCGGATCAGCTCGTTGACCATGCTGTGGTCCCGGGTGAGCAAGCGCATGTTCTGCTCGTAGAACAGGTAGCAGCGGCAATCGCCGACATGGCCCAGGGTGAGCAACTCCTCGCTGAGAACGCCCGCCGTGACGGTGGCCCCGATGTGCAGCCGGTTGCCACCCCGCTTGAGATGGAAGATGCGCCGGTTGGCCTCCTGGATCGACTGCACCAGGAAATTCGCCGGGGACGCCAGCATTTCCTGGCCTTCCCGGCCGGCGCCCTCGCCGTAGTTGGCCACCTCGGCCACTTTCCCGAGCGAGTGCTTCAGGAAGGAACCGACGAACGCCTCCCCGATGGTCTTGATCGCGATCTTGCTGGCGAGCTCGCCCTTTTCTTTCCCGCCCATGCCGTCGGACACCACGAACAGCCCCAGGGTGCTCCGCTCCTGGTGGGTGTCCAGGTTGAGGATCAATCCCAGGGCGGAGTCCTCGTTGGACGTTCGCTTGAGCCCGTTATCAGTGAGATAAGCCCAAGAAAAATCCATGCCTTGTGCGATCCCTCGGCTGTGAGTTCCAACGGCGACGGCGGAAATAACGGTTAACGGACAGTGATGCAAGGACTAAGATGTGATCATTATAACATCGGGTCCACGAATTCAAAATAGTTTTCGGGATTTCATGGCGGCGGATCGCCGCCCGACGGGATGTGCGCGGCCTTTTCCAGGAATTCATGGATCGCCGCGTAGATCGACCGCCATTCGGGCAGGCTTCGGGCCAGGGCCGCACGGTGGAGTTCCACCGTTTTTCGGTCTCCCCGGGCCGCCGGTCCCGTCACGGTACGCCAGGGCGCCGCGGCATCGAGCTGGGCCAGGGTGCGGATGGCCAGGCGGCGCCATCCCTCCCAGAGGACCGCCCGGGCGGATTCGGGAAAAGCCGGCAGGGCCCGGTGGCAGAGGAGCAGCTGCGCCGCCACGTGGGCGCAGCTGATGGTCGAGAGGCAATGGTAGAGGGCGCGGGACCCGGCGGGAATCTCCACGGCCTCGGCCCCGAGCCGGGCGGCCAGGTCCCGTCCGGCGGCCACCGCCCGGGGGTCCCCCTCCAGGACCACGGGGATCCCCTCCCACAGCGCCGGGTCGGGCGCCGCGAAGGTCTGGAGCGGATGCCAGGAACCCGCCGCCATCCCTTTCCGACGGAGCGGGGCCAGGAAGTCGCTCGTTCCCGCGCCCGACAGGTGGAACGCCGTCCAGCCGGCAGCCGTCGCGGGCCGGTACCGCCGGGCCAGTGCCGCCGCCACGCCGGCGATGGCATCGTCGGGGACGGCCAGGAACAGCAAGGCGGGCCCGGCCGGCGGCCGCCAGTCCGCCAGCGGGGACACCGGTGGGGAGGGCCGTCTGCGGGCATCGCGTCCGGCGGCCTCCCCCCGGCGGGCGAGGAGCGTCACCGGCCGGCGCCGGCGGCGCAGCGCCAGGGCCAGACTGGTCCCGACGCGCCCCGCCCCGACGATGAAAACGGGGCCAGGGGCCGGCGGGCACGGGACAGCCGGCCGGGGGGCTGCCTTCATGGGACATCGACCAGGAGATTGTCGATCAGGCGGGTTTTCCCGATGTCGACGGCAAGGGCCATCAGCACCCCCCCCTGCAGGGCCGCGACGGGCTGGAAATCGGCGGTGTCGACGATCTCGAAGTACTCCAGGCGGGCCAGGGGCTCGGCTTGGATCATGTCGGCGACTGCCTGCCGGACCCGGCCGGCCTGCCGCTCCCCATCCAGGACGAGGGCCGCCGCCCGGCACAGGCTGCGGTAGAGCACCGTGGCGGCCCGGCGCTCGTCGGGGCTGAGATACGCGTTGCGGGAGCTCATGGCCAGGCCGTCTTCCTCCCGGACGATCGGGCAGACCCGCACGTCGACCGGGAACTTGAGGTCCCGGGCCATCCGCCGGATCACGCCCGCCTGCTGGGCGTCCTTCTGCCCGAAGAAGGCGTAGTCCGGCTCCACGATGGTGAACAACTTGGCCACCACGGTAGCGACGCCGCGGAAATGGCCGGGCCGGAATTTCCCGCACAGGGGCTCGGACAGCCGCTCCACCTCCACGTAGGTATCGAAGTCCTTCGGGTAGAATTCCTCGATGGCGGGTGCGAAGACATAATCCACCCCCGCCCGGGTGAGCAGCTCCACGTCGTGGGAGAGGTTGCGGGGATAATGCTCGAAATCCTCGCCTCGGCCGAACTGGATGGGATTGACGAAGACCGACACGAGGGCGGTGTCGGCCACTTCCCGGGCCTTTTTCACCAGCATCAGGTGCCCGTCATGCAGCGCCCCCATGGTGGGCACGAAACCGATGGAGTTTCCGGCTCCCCGCATCTTCCGGACGACCGCTTTCAACTTGTTAATCTTGGCGATGAGTTCCATACTTTTCTCGCAGCGCCTTTTCCACCTCCGGATCCAGGGGGAAGCTCTCGTCCAGGGACGGGAAGGTGCCCTGCTGCACGTCGGCGGCGTACCGGCGCACCGCTTCTCCGACCAGTTCCGCCAGGCCGGCGTAGACGCGGACGAACGTGAGGCGGGACCCCGGATCCCAGCCGAGCATGTCGTGGCTGACGAGAATCTGTCCGTCGCAGCGGGGGCCGGAACCGATCCCGATGGTGGGGATGCTCAGCCGGGACGTCAGCAGCGCGGCGACCGGGTGCGGCATCCCCTCCAGCACGACCCCGAAGCAGCCTTCGGCTTCCAGCGCTTCGGCGTCGGACAGGAGGGCGTCGATCTCGCCCGGCGACCGGCCCTGGATCTTGTATCCGCCCAGCCGATGGACCGACTGCGGGGTCAGCCCGAGATGCCCAAGGACCGGGATCTCGGCGTCCAGCAGGGCGCGGATGACGGCCAGCCGCTGGCGGCCGCCCTCCACCTTGACCGCCTCCGCCCCGCCTTCCTTGACCAGGGCGATCCCGTTCCGAACCGCCCGCCGCGGGGACTCATGGTAGGAGCCGTACGGCATGTCCACCACCAGGAGGGCCGACTGGACGGCCCGGCGGACAAGGCGCAGGTGGTAGAGCATTTCCTCCATGGTCACAGCCAGTGTGTCGGACCGCCCCTGGACGACCATGCCCAGGGAATCCCCCACCAGGATCATGTCGAGCCCGGCTTGGTCTAACACCCGGGCGGTGGGGAAATCATACGCCGTGAGGGCGGTGATCCTCTCCCCCCGGGCCTTCTTCTGACGAAGGGTGGCAATCGTCTGCTTCTTGGCCAAGCACTCTCCTATGCGGGGCGAACAGCGGGCGTATTATATTCCCAACCCCGGGGGAAGACAATCGGCAATCCGGGCGGAGGGATGCTGGGGGGATCGGCCGGGATTCCGGCGCCGGTCGGGGGCCGCAGGGGGGAGTCGGCGCCTCCGAATCAGGGGCCGTGGGGGGCCGGCAACAGGTCGAGGAGCCGCCGGGCGGACGCCTGGTAGGGCCCCGGACGGGCGGACAACTGCACCAGCAGGGGCCGGGCCGCCTCCGGCCGGCGCAGGCGGAGGTACGCCTCGGCTTCCAGCCACAGCTGGTCCGCATAGGCGGGATCGCCGGATCCGACCGGGTGGGACGCCATCAGGGAGAGGGCATGGCCGGGTTGCCCGAGGGCCAGGTGGCACCGGGCTGCGAGCAGCACCACCGCCGGCTCCAGGCTGCCCTGCTGCATCAGGAGGCTGGATTTTTCCAGGGCCTCGCGGTAGCGGCCGGCCTGGTAATCCTCCGCGGCCGGCCGAACAGCCGGGGGCCCGGAGTCGGCCGGGTAGCCCTCGCGGGTGTGCCGGGACATCTCCTGGAGGACGTGGTTGATGTCCGCCATGGGAAGGCTGGCCGACCGCCAATCGAGCTGCGGCAGGTAGTGGAAATACAGCACCAGGGCCAGCACGACGGCCGCGGCGGCCGCGGCCAGGGTGGCCCAGTGGCGCCGGACAAAGATCCGGATGGGCACCGGCGCCAGCTCGTCCTCAAAGGGAGAGCGCATCTCCCGGACGGCCGCCACCACCGGCAGCATGTTCATCAGGTCTTGGGCGCAGCTGGGGCACTCCAACAGGTGGAGCTCGAACCGGCGGCTCTCCTCCGGATCCAGCAGGCCGGCCTCGTAGAGCGGAAGGGCCTGGCGATGCCGTGCGTCCCGGCAGCTCATGGCTGGTAGCCCTCCTTCCGGAGCAGGCGTTTCAGGTAGTTCCGACAGCGGAAGATCTTGGTGTTGACCACCTTGAAATGGTACTGGGGGAATGCCTGGAAGATGTCTTCCCGGGAATAGCCCTGGTAGAGCAGCCACAGCAGCCGCCGGCACTGCTCCCCGAGATGGCCCCAGGCCCGGCGGATCCGCTCCTTCAGCTCGGCCTCGGCGAAACGCTCCTGGGGATCGGGCGTGGCGTCGGACAGCGTCCGCATCTCGTCGGCGTCCAGCTCGCCTTCGCGGGCAACCCGCCGGTCCCGCTTCTGGTAATAGTTCCCGATCTTGTTCCGGAGAACGCCGAATGCCCATTGGAGGAAGCTCTTCTCGTACTCCTGGGCGGCCGACTTTTCCAGCACGGTGGCCAGCGCTTCCTGCACAATCTCCTCCGCGTCGACCTCGTTCCGGATCCTTCGTTTGGCGACCGCGGTGAATATTTCCCGCAATTTTTTCAGGTCGACATGCGCCGGCAGTGAGTGCTCCATACGCTGGGTTCCCGTATACGCGATGGTGGGATCTATAAACCGTGCTATTATACCAGCCGTCGAATCCCCGGACAGGAAAAAAAATTGGCCTGATGAAACTGAAGCTCCAGCAACGACTCTGGGCGGCCTTCTTGATGGCGGCGCTCGTCATCACCCTCGGAACGCTGGGGTACTGGCTGGTGCTGGGGTGGAGCGTCTCCGATGCCCTGTTCATGACCCTCACCACCATCACCACCGTCGGCTACAGCGAAGTGCGCCCGCTGGACGCCACCGGCCGGGCCCTCACCATCGCCCTGATCCTGTTCGGCGTCGGCACGGCCCTCTACACCTTCACCATGATCGCCCAGTTCGTCGTGGAAGGCGAAGTCCGAAACCTCTTCAGGAGGAACCGCATGGAACGCGAGGCGGCCCGGCTTTCCGGGCACGTGATCATCTGCGGCTACGGCCGGATGGGGAAGATCGTCACCGAGGAGCTGCGCCAACGGCGGTTCCCCCTGATCGTGATCGAGCATCATCCCGACAAGGCCCAGGAGATCCTCGAACTGGGCGGGCTGGTCATCCAGGGGGACGCCACGTCGGACGAGGTGCTGCGCAAGGCCGGCATCGAGCGGGCCCGCGCCATCGTCTGCGTCGTGGAGACCGACGCCGAAAATCTCTACATCACCCTGTCCGCCCGCGAGTTGAATCCGGGGATTTTCGTCCTGGCCCGCTGCACCGAGGAGGCCGCCGCCGAAAAGCTCCGGCGCGCCGGGGCCGACAAGGTGATCTTTCCCTACCGGCTGGGGGCGCGGCAGATGGCCGAGTTCATCGCCCGGCCCGCCCTGATGGAGTTCCTGGAAATGGCGCTGGGCAAGGCGAACCTCCATCTGGCCATGCACGAGATGACGGTCCCGGCGGATTCCTTCCTGGACGGGGTGATCCTGGCCTCGTCGGGGCTGCGGAAGAACTACAACGTCATCGTCGTGGGGGTGCGGCGCGACCAGCAGCCGGAGATGGTGTTCAATCCCGGGATGGAATTCCAGCTCTCCGCCCGCGACGTGCTCCTCCTGATGGGCGAACCGGACAAGATGGACCGCCTCATGGCCGACCTGGGGACGGCCGCGCCGGGCCCCGGTCAAAAATCATAATTTTTTTTCATACAATCTCCCCCCACCCGTACTTTATTACTGAGCGACGATCAAATCGGTATTGGAAAACAATAAGGTGGGATGGGGGAAAAAGACATTCCGGCGCAGCCGGGATGTCTTTTTCGTTTCTGAGGCTTGCCTTCCCCGGCGATCTTCCCTACAATGGCTCCCGGATTCACCGACATGCGCGTCTACGACGTAAAGAAGGACATCATCGAGGCCGGCCGCCGCTGCTGGATGCGGGGGTGGGTCGCGGCCAACGACGGCAACATCAGCGTCCGGATCTCGGACCACGAGATCCTGACCACCGCCACCGGCCAGTCCAAGGGCTTCCTGACCCCCGACCTGATCGTCAAGGTGGACCGCCGGGGGCAGCTCCTGGAGGGCGACTGGCCGCCCTCCACCGAGATCCAGATGCACCTCCTGGTGTACGACCGGCGGCCTGACGTCCGCGCCGTCTTCCACGCCCATCCGCCCTACTGCACGGCCCACGCCGTGGCCGGGCTGTCCCTGAACGAGTGCGTCCTGCCGGAGATCGTGGTCACCCTCGGTTCGATCCCCCTGGCCCCGTACGGGACCCCCAGCACCCCCGAGATCCCCGACGCCCTCGCCCCCCTGCTGGATCGCCACGACGCCTTTCTCCTGCAGAACCATGGCGCCCTGACCCTGGGCAAGGACCTTTTCCAGGCCTATTACCGGATGGAATCCATCGAGCATTTCGCCCACATCCTGTACCTGGCCCGCGGGCTGGGCGCGGTGAACCTGCTCGACCGGGGCCAGGTGGAAAAGCTCAAGGAAATCCGTTCCCGCTACGGCCTGCAGGGCGAGGTCCCGGTCTGCCGCTACCGGGACGCCTCCGCCGACCCGGACCCGTTCCGGCTGTCCAACCTCATGGGCGGCCTCCCGGGGGCGGCCCCGTCCCCCGCCGCGCCGGCGGGCGTACTGCCGGCCCCTCCGGCCCCGCCGCCCGCCCCGCCGGAAGCGCCCGCCGCCGATCCGGCGCTCACGGAAGCCGTCATCCGCCAGGTTCTGGAAAAGCTCCGCACCCGCCAGGATTGAGATGGACGAGCGCCGGCGAGAAAACCGCGTCGACTGCGAGATTCCGGTTGTGGTCCATGCGCCGGACGAGCGGGGCGAGTTTTTCGAGGAGCCCACCGTGGTGGTGAACTTCTCCTCCTCCGGCGCGTGCCTCCGGCTGACCCGCAAGGTGCTGCCCGGATCGTTCCTGGTGCTCTCGGCCCGGTTCTATCCCCTCGAGGGCACCGTCAAGGTGAACACCGTCTGGCAGGAGGAAAGCGGCGGCGCGCACAAGGTGGGCGTGATGTTCCTCCATCCGGAAGAGAATTGGATCCTCCGGCTCTACCCGATCCCCTGATCCCCTCCCCATTGGGAATTGCGGATTGCAAATTGCGGATTGACTTCGATGTTCAGCGTTCGATGTTCGATGCCGGATGTTCAAATTCAGACCGGACTGAACGCTGACCCCGCATGGGCCGATTCGCCCATTCCACGATTCGCCGCTTCCCTCAAACCCGGTGGAAGTCGTCCTCGTACCGGGTGATATCGTCTTCCCCCAGATAGTCGCCGGTCTGCACCTCGATGAAGACCAGCAGCGTCCGGCCCGGATTGGCCACCCGGTGGGGCATCTCCCGGGGAATCCGGATGGATTCGCCCGGCACGAGTGGATGCAGGTCCGCACCCAGCGTCACCAGGGCCTCCCCCTGGACCACCGTCCACTGCTCCTGCCGCCGGCGGTGGGACTGGAGGCTGAGCCGCAACCCCGGCTTCACCTCGATCCGCTTCACCTTGTAGCCGCTCCCCTCCTCGAGCACCACGTAGCGGCCCCAGGGGCGGATGCCTTCGCGCTCGGATTCCGGTGATGATCCCATACTCTCCTCGTGCGGCGGGGGATTCGCCGCCGGCCGGCCGGCCGAATCCCGGCAAAATATGTATTGCAAACCCGGGGTGCATTTTATATGATCGGACCGGTCATATAAAGGCTTATCACGCAGGAAGACCAAGACCGCAGAATCCCGATGCCCAAAGGTCGAAGAGTCACCGAGTACATTGAGTGGACCACCATTCCCTACCGGACCATCCGGTTCTGGGTGATCGTGGCGCTGTTCATCGTCCTCGGCGCAGGCCTCTGGCTCCTCAACAAGTACGGCCTGCAGGTCGGCGGCCAGACCTCGGACAACCAGGCGGAGCTGCTGGAAAAGCGCGCCGCCCAGTTCGCCTACGTCGACGGCGACGTCAAGGTCAAGCCCATGGATTCCATCGAGTGGGTGCCGGCCGAAAAGATCAAGAAGCTGTATCCCGGCGACCTGGTCAAGACCAGCGTCAACAGCAGCTGCCGTCTTATTTTCTTCGACGGGACCGTGTACGAGGTCAAGTCCAACTCGCTGATCTCCATCCTCGAGAGCTACGAAAACCGCGCCAACATGGGGCGCAACGTGAGCGTGGAGCTGGCCTCGGGCGCCCTCGACCTGTCCACGGCCAAGAAGAACGTCCCCGAGTCCAAAACCCGCGTCGAGACCTCCAACGCCGTCGCGGACGTGGAGGAATACACCCGCGCCACCGCCCAGTACGACGAGAAGCTTCGGGATTCGGGCATCAAGGTGTCGCAAGGCCAGGCGCGGATCACCTCCAAGGACACCCAGCAGTCCATCATCGCCCGGGGCAATGAAGAGGTCCGCGTGCGCGAGGGTGAACTGGAGAAACGCATCCTGCCGCCGGCGCCGGTGCTCGTCGCGCCGGTGAACACCGAGACTTTCACGGCGGCCGACCCGCGGAAGCTCGCCATCCGGCTGCAATGGAACGTCATCAATCCGGCCTACAGCTATCGGGTCTCCATCTCCACCCACCCCCAGCTCTACCAGAAGCTCCACGAGGAGACGGTCCAGGGACGCGGCTCCCTCTCCATCACCGGCCTGACTTACGGCGTGTACTACTGGCGGGTGGTCGCCATCAGCGAGAGCAGCGTGGAAAGCTATCCGAGCGCGGTCAGCATGTTCGCCCTCCGGCCGATGCGGGTCAATCCCGCCTCCGCCATCAAGTTCCAGCTGAAGGAAGTGGTGGTCATCGGCAACATCCTGGAGGTCATCGGCCAGACCGATCCCGACAACATCGTGACGATCAACGGCAAGATGGTCATCATCGACAAGGACGGCAGCTTCAAGCACTTCACGGACCAGTTCGCGACCCGGACGGCCAAGCTGGAGATCGTGATCAAGGACTACAGCGGCGCCGTAAGGGAAATAACCAAAACGATTCAGCTGGATTGATCCATGTCTCTGCGGGAAAAACAGCTCCGGGACATTTACTTCATCTACGAAAAGTCCGTACCGGACTTCGGCCCGGATTTCCATCTGGGCAGCCGCATCAATTTCCTCGAGCTGGCCCACATCAACAGGAACCTCCTCAACGAGGATCCCCTGGCAAAGATCGTCTTCTTCCCGCTGAAGACGGACAAGAACATCTTCCACAAGGAGATCCGCACCATCTTCCCGCTGGCGGAATTCATCTCCTACTCCTACGACCAGCATCCCGAGCTGGAGCAGGTCTCCCGCGAGATGGACTTCTCCTTCCACCTCTACATGCCCGTCAGCCCCAGCCTGCTGGATTACATCTACAACCACAACTCCTCGCTCCTGAACGAGATCGAGAAGAAACTCGCCCTCCAGCAGATGGACGACAACAAGATCCTCTCCCTCTTCAACGCCGTCCTGGACATCCTCAACCTCAACCAGGACAAGGAGACGATCTTCAAGGAGTTCGCCCTGCTGATGTGCCGGCTGCTGGAGTCGGAGAACTTCCTGATCTACATTTACAACGAGGAGAAGAAGCAGCTCGACCTGATCCACGCCATCAAGAACATTTTCGAGGAAAACAAGCTGCTGGACTTCAAGTTCAACAACGTGATCCTGGAGGAGATCTTCCAGATCGGACAGGTCTTTCTCAACAACGACTTCAACTACGAGTTCGAGTCCTACCTGAACAAGTCCCCCTACATGATCCGGTCGATCCTGGCCCTGCCCTTCAAGAGCGTCACCCACTCCAGCGGGCTGTTCCTGGCGGTCAACAAGAAGAATCCCGGCGGCTTCAACGAGTTCGACGTCCACTACATGCAGATCCTGAGCCACCCCTTCAACCTGATCTACGACAGCCTGATCTACCACGAGCGCGTCCAGAAACTGACCATCACCGACGACTTGACCAGCCTGTACAATTTCCGGTATCTCCGGCAGTACCTCGGCTTCGAGATCAAGCGCAGCCTCCGCTATGAGAAAAATCTGTCACTGCTTTTCATAGATATTGACAACTTCAAGCACGTGAACGATACTCATGGCCACCTTGTGGGCAGCGCGACCCTCTGCGAAGTCGGGCAGCTGTTCAACAAGCAGGTCCGCGACACCGACGTCATCGTCCGGTACGGAGGCGACGAGTTCGTCATCATCCTGCCGGAAACAACCCTCGAAGGCGCCAAGGTGATCGGCGAGCGGTTGCGCCAGCGCGTGGAAAACTTCGTGTTCAGCGGCGGGCGCGACCTCCAGCTGAAGCTGACGATCAGCATCGGTATCGCCTCCTGCCCGGAGCATTCCATGACGGCGGAAGGTTTGCTGCAGAAGGCCGACGCTGCGATGTACGCCGCCAAGGAAGATTCCAAGAACAACATCAAGATTGCAGGTTGACCCATGAAGTTCCGTTCACTTTTCAGCATGTTTTCCAACGATCTGGCGATCGATCTCGGCACGGCCAACACCGTCGTCTATGCCAAAAACAAGGGGATCGTCCTGAACGAGCCCTCCATCGTGGCCATCAACAAGATCACCAACAGGGTGGAGGCTGTGGGGCGCGAGGCCAAGGAGATGCTCGGCCGGACGCCGGGCAACATCGTGGCGATCCGGCCCATGAAGGACGGGGTCATCGCCGACTTCGACACCACCGAGCAGATGCTCAAGTACTTCATCAAGAAGTCCCACAACCGCGACTACCTGATCAGCCCCCGGGTGGTCATCGGCGTGCCCTCCGAGATCACCCAGGTGGAGAAGCGCGCGGTCAAGGAGTCGGCCCTCCGGGCCAAGGTGAGTGAGGTCTACCTGGTGGAGGAGGTCATGGCCGCCGCCATCGGCGCGGGCCTGCCCATCACCGAGCCTTCCGGCAACATGATCGTCGACATCGGCGGCGGCACGACCGACATCGCTGTTATCAGCCTCAGCGGCATTGTCTACAGCCGGACCGTCAAGGTGGCCGGCGACGAGATGGACGAGGCCATCATCCAGTACATCAAGCGGAAGCACAACCTGCTCATCGGCGAGCGGACGGCCGAGCAGATCAAGATCGAGATCGGATCCGCCTTCGTCCTGGACAAGGAACTGACCATGGGGATCAAGGGGCGGAACCTGATCGACGGCATCCCGAAGAACGTCCAGGTCACCGACGCCGAGATCCGCGAAGCGCTGTCCGACTGCATCACGACCATCATCAACGCCCTTCGCGTGGCGCTGGAGCGGACGCCGCCGGAGCTGTCCGCAGACATCGTGGACCGGGGGATCGTGCTCACCGGCGGCGGCGCCCTCCTGAGGAACCTGGACAAGCGGATCATGGAGGAGACCAAGCTGCCGGTGTTCATCGCCGAAAATCCCCTGCTCGGCGTGGCCCTCGGGACCGGGAAAATGCTGAGCGACATGGATCTGCTCCGCAAGGTGGCCATCTGAACGACGGCCGCACCCCCGGACAACCTCCCTTCGCTGGAAGTCCATGTTCACTTTCATCCACTCGCTGAAAGCCCGTCACGTGTTCCCGCTGCTGCTGGTGGCGAACCTCTTCGCCATCTCGTACCAATTCAAGACCCCCGACGGCGAGCGCCTCTGCAAGAACTGGTTCTTCCGGCTGGCCACGCCGGCGGCGGGGTCCCTGGCCGGGCTGGCGGCCGGCGTGCACGACCTGTTCGGCTCCTTCACCACGATCCGGCAGCTCCAGCGCGAGAACGACAACCTGCGGCGGGAACTGGACAAGGTCCGGTTCGAGCAGGGCCTGAGGGCGGACCAGCTGGCCCGCGCCGACCAGCTGGAGGGACTGCTCAAGGTCCTGTCCGATTACGCGGAAGAGGGTGTCGTGGCGGAAGTCACCGCCCGCAGCTTCCAGGTGTGGGACCGGAGCATGACCATCCGCGGCGGGACGCTGGACGGCTTCACCCCGGACCTGCCGATCCTCGACGCCGACGGGGTGGTCGGCCGGATCCAGCAGTGCAGCCCCGCCTACAGCGAGGTGGCCCTGCTGACGAACTCCGGGGTTGCCATGTCCGGCACCATCCCCCAGAAAGACATCCGGGGAATCATCCACGGGACCGGCGGGCCGCTGCTGAAGATGGACTACGTCCACATCGCGGCTCCCGTCCAGAAAGGGGACTGGGTGGTGTCCTCCGGTGACGACGGCATTTTCCCGGCCGGCTTCCCCGTCGGCATGGTCGTGAAGATCGGCAGGCAGGGGCAGTACTTCCAGGACATCCTGCTGCGGCCGGCGGTGGACATCCGGCACCGGCGCTACGTGTTCGTCCTGAAAAAAACCGCCGGGGTCACCCCGTGAAGAACTGGACATTCGCCTTGCTGGCCCTCCTCTGCCTGGGGCTGCAGTTCATGCTGCCCCAGCTGTGGCCGCCCCTGCGATACGTCGATTTCTTTCTCGTTCTGGTGTACCACGCCTCCATCGGCACGTCCTGCCTCAACGCCGTCGGGCGCGGGTGGATCGCGGGGCTGTGCCAAGACCTGGTCCTCTCGACCTACTACCCCGTCGGCACACAGGCGACCGCCAAGATGGCCGTGGGGCTGCTGGCTTCGGTGACGGGGCGGCTCATCAACCTGGAGCACCCCGGCATCCAGACCGCCTTCGTCCTGCTCTTCGGCTGCCTCAACAACGGGCTGGTCCTGCTGCTGTTCCTCATCTTCGGGCAGCCGCTGCCGGTCCGCAACCTGTTCCCGCTGCTGCTCGGGGTGATCGCCACGGCCATGCTGAACGTCTGCATCTGGCTCGTCGCCAGCTGGTTCCGCCCCCGCCGGATGGATTGATTCCATGCGCGACCTGTCGAAGTCGTCAATCTACCAGCAGCGCATCCTGATCGTGATGGCGGTCATCGGAGGGGTGTTCCTGGTCCTCTTCGGCCGGCTGTGGTACATCCAGATCACCCGGGGTGACTACTTCCGCGACCAGGCCGAGAAGAACCGCCTGCGGATCATCGACATCCCCGCGCCCCGGGGACTGATCCTGGACCGCCAGGGCCGGGTCCTGGTGGACAACGAGATCTCCTTCTCCCTCATCCTCCGGCGGGAGTACATCAAGGACAAGGAGCGGCTGCTCCAGGTGCTCGAGCGGCATCTCGGCCTGGAGCGGGCGCACGTGGAGAAGAAGCTGGAGGAGTTCCGCCTCGTCCCGACAGTGTTCCCGATCACCCTGAAGAACCGGCTGGATTTCCCCGAGATCGCCTTCGTCGAGGCCCACCGGGAGCGCTTCCCGGAGCTGAGCCTGGAATGGATCCCGACGCGGCGCTACGTGCTGGATTCGATGGCCTCCCACATGTTCGGCTACGTCGGCGAGGTCACCCCGGAAGAGCTGGCACAGCCGGCGTTCCAGTCGCTGGCGCCCGGCGACATCGTCGGGAAATCCGGACTGGAGCGCTTTTACAACGAGCGGATCAAGGGGACCAAGGGCCAGGAAAAGGTCTTCATCAACAGCATCGGGCAGATCACGCGGATCGTGGAGAAGGTCCCCGCCACGAAGGGCCGGGACCTGCCGATCTCCATCGACCTGGAGCTCCAGAAGAAGGCCGAGGAGATGATGGAGGGGCAGAAGGGGGCGGTGGTGGCCATCGACCCGCGCTCCGGGGAAGTGCTCTGCATGGTCAGCAAGCCGGAGTTCGACCCCAACCTGTTCATCGGCCACCTGAGCCGGGAGCAGTGGCGAGAGCTGGTGGACAACCCGGACAGGCCCCTTCAGAACAAGGTGATCCAGGGCACCTTTGCCCCCGGCTCCATCTTCAAGATCCTGGTGGCTTCGGCCGCCCTGGGCGAGAACCTGATCGACCCCGAAACCACGTTCTTCTGCCCGGGCCAGACGGAGATGCTGGGGCGGATCGTGCACTGCTGGAACGCCTCCGGGCACGGTTCGGTACGGCTGATGGAAGCCATCACCAACAGCTGCAACATCTATTTCTACAACGTCGGGCTCAAGGTGGGCGTGGACCGGATCCACAAGTGGGCGGTGAAAATGGGGCTGGGGACCCGCTCCGGGATCGACCTGCCCGGCGAACGCGCGGGGCTGGTCCCGTCCAGCGAGTGGAAAAAGAAGACGTATGGCCAGCCGTGGTACCAGGGCGAGACGGTCTCCGTGGCCATCGGCCAGGGAGCCGTGAACGTGACGCCCCTGCAGGTGGCCTGCTTCATGTGCGCCATCGCCATGGACGCCCCGCCGCCGGTCCCCCACTTCCTCCTGGATCCGGCCGCGCGCCCGGCGGATCCGGCCCGCGTCCCCCTGCTCCCACCCGATGAGTGGAGCCTGGTGGTGGCCGGCATGCAGAACGTCGTCCAGTCCGGCACGGGCACCCGAGCTCGCCTCGGCGACATCCCCATCGCCGGCAAGACGGGGACCGCGCAGCTGATCAACACCCAGACGGCCGAGCGCCTGAAGGATTACCAGAAGGAGTTCAAGGAGAACTCCTGGTTCGCCTGCTTCGCGCCGGTCGGCGATCCCCGCATCGCCGTGGCCGTGATCGTAGAGCACGGCGGCCACGGGGGCACGACGGCCGCCCCGGTGGCCGCCGAGATCATGCGGCGGTACTTCGAGCTGTACCCCGTGCCGGGGATGACCGTTCCGCCGGCTCCCGCTCCGGCGCCCATCGAGCCCGCGACCCCGGCCGAACCGGACGAGGACAGTCATGGGAACTAAAGACTGGCGAAGCTTCGACTGGATGATGCTGGGCGCCTTCCTGGCCCTGTGCGCCATCGGCTGCGTGGAGATCTACTATTCCACCCAGGTCGGCGGCGTCTCGCCGTACCTGGGCCGCCACCTCTTCCGGATCGGCCTGGGGCTGGCCCTGTTTCTGGTCGTCCTGCTGTTCGACTACCGCCTCCTGTTCACCCAGACCGCGGCAATCTACGCCGCCTCCATCGGAGTGCTCGTCTTCGTCCTCCTGTTCGGGCTGGAACTCCGGAACTCGAAGAGCTGGGTTCAGATCGGCGGGATCACCTTCCAGCCGTCCGAGCTCGTGAAGATCGTGGTCATCATCACCCTGGCGAAATTTCTCGCCGACTGCTCCGACAAGTACCTCCGTCCTAAAACGGTGCTTTGGAGCGGCGTCATTGTCTTCGTGCCGATCGCCCTGATCATTCTGCAGCACGACCTGGGCACCGCCCTCACCCTCATGCCGGTGTTCTTCGGCATGCTGATCCTGGGCGGCATCCGCAAGAAGGTGCTGATCGTCGCGGGCCTGGCTTTCTGCCTCGCGCTCGCCGGGTCCTGGTTCGTCCTCCAGGACTACCAGAAGGCGCGGATCCTGTCCGTGATGGATCCCCAGCGCGACCCTCAGGGGACCGGCTACCAGACCATCCAATCGGTCATCGCCGTCGGCTCCGGCGGTTTCTCCGGCCGGGGCCTCGGCAACGGCAGCCAGGGCGCCCTCGGCTTCCTGCCCGAGCGACACACCGACTTCATCTACGCCCTGGTCGGCGAGGAGTTGGGCTTCATCGGCGCCGTGGTGGTCCTGCTCTTGTATGCGCTGTTCCTGTACCGGGGCCTGAACATCGCCCTCGAAACGCGGGACAAGGCCGCCATGTACGCGGCGGCGGGCATCGTCATGCTGTATGCCGTCCACATGGCCATCAACATGGGCATGACCCTCGGCCTGCTGCCGGTGATCGGGATCCCGCTGCCGCCGTTGAGCTACGGCGGGTCTTCGGTGGTGACCTCCTTCATCGCCCTGGGCCTGCTGAACAATTTCCAGATCCACCGGTACCATGTCTGAAGCGCCATACCCCCCCTCTCTCCTGCGACGCGTCCAGAAGCCCATCCGGTACGTGGGCGGGGAGTACAACCTCATCCGGAAAAACCCGGCGGCGGTCGCCTCCCGGGTCGCCCTGGTCTTCCCCGACACGTATGAAATAGGGATGTCGCACTGGGGTTCCCGGCTGCTCTACCACGTGCTGAACCGGCTCCCGGACGTGGCGGCGGAGCGGGTGTTCTGCCCCTGGCCCGACATGGAGGCGGAGCTGCGGCGCCGCGGCCTGCCGCTCTGCTCCCTCGAAAACGGCCTGCCCCTGCGGGAGTTCCACGTGGTAGGGATCTCCCTCCTCTACGAGCTGACCTTCAGCAACGTGCTGACCGTCCTCGACCTGGGCGGGATCCCCCTGCTGTCGAGCGACCGCCCGCTGGATGCACCGCTGGTGGTCGGCGGCGGGCCGGTGGCGTCCAATCCCGAGCCAGTGGCCGACTTCTTCGATCTGTTCGTGGTGGGGGACGGCGAGGAGGCGCTGCCGGAGCTGGTGCGCCGCGAGGCCGCCCTCCGGCCGGACCGCGCTCGCTTCGCGACCCGCGCCGAGTACCTGCGCCGATTCACCGACCTGCCCGGTGTCTATGCCCCCGGCCTCTATCCGCTCCGCGAAGCGGCCGGGCGGCTGGTCGTTGACGCGGCGGCCGCGCGGGAGGCCGGACTGCCCCTGCCGGTCGTCCGCCGCCGCCTGCCGGACCTCGAGGGGGTGGAGCTGCCGGCCGACCTGCTGGTGCCGAACACCGAAATCGTCCACGACCGGATCACGGCGGAGATCAGCCGCGGCTGCATGCAGGGCTGCCGCTTCTGCCACGCCGGCGTGTTCTACCGGCCCCAGCGCGAACGGGACGCGGGCACGCTGGTCCGCTGGATCGAGGAGACCGTGGCCCGCACGGGGTACGAGGAAGTCTCCCTGGCCTCCCTCTCGTCGGCGGACTTCGGCGGCATCGAAAGCCTGGCCGAGGGGCTCATCCGGCGGCTGCGGCCGGGGCGGGTGGGGCTCTCCTTCCCCTCGCTGCGGGTGAGCGGCCTCAGCGAGCGCCTGGCCGCCGCGGTGGCCGAGATCCACAAGACCGGTTTCACCGTCGCGCCCGAGGCCGGCACCCAGCGGATGCGCGACCGGATCAACAAAAACCTCGGTGAGGCGGAAATCCTGGAAGGGATTCTGGCCGCCTACCGCTCCGGCTGGGACCTGGTGAAGCTCTACTTCATGATCGGCCTGCCCTTCGAAACCGACGAGGACGTGACCGGGATCGCCGCGCTGACCGGCCGGATCCTGGAAGCGATCCGGGGCGAACCGGACTACCGCGCGCGCCGCCGGAAGTTCCAGTTGAACGTCAGCGTCTCTTCCTTCGTGCCCAAGGCCCACACGCCGTTCCAGTGGGCGGCGATGGACCGCCCGGAGGAGCTGGAGCGGAAGCAGCTGCTGCTCCGCCGCGCCATGCCCCGGCCCGGCGCCCACCTGAAGTGGCACGAGCCCGGGATCAGCCGCCTGGAGGGGATCTTCTCCCGGGGGGACCGCCGGCTCGCCGGGGTCATCGCCGAGGCGTGGCGCCGGGGCGCGCGCTTCGACGGCTGGAACGAGTGGGCCCGGCCGGACGTGTGGGACGCTGCCTTCCGGCACTGCGGCCCGGATCCCGGGGAGTACCTCGACGCGCCGCGACCGGGCGGGGAGTTGCCCTGGAGCCACCTCGCCATGGGGGTCGACGAGTCCTTCCTCGACGAGGAGTGGGCGCGGGCCTCCCGCGCCGAGCCGACTCCCGCATGCGGCCTGCCGGCCACGGCGGCGGACCCGGACGACCCGGCGCGGCCCCGCTGCTTCGCCTGCGGCACCGGCTGCGACCTCGCAGGGATGGCCTCCCGCCGCCGGCGCAACCTGGAACTTCTGCCCCGGCTGCTTGACACCCCCGAGCCTGCTCCCGCGGCCGATCCCGCGCCCGTCTGCCGGATCCGGCTGGCCTTCACCAAGCTGGGGGCCGCCGCCTGGATGTCCCACCTGGATCTGGTCCGGACGATCCAGCGCACCTTCCGCCGCGCCCGGTTGCCGATCCGGTACACCGCCGGGTTCCATCCCCACCCCCAGGCGAGCTTCTCGCCCGCGCTGGGCGTGGGCATCGGCAGCCGGCAGGAGTATGTCGACGTGGCGGTGGCCGGACCGCCGGAAAATCCCGCCGCCTGGCTGGGCCAGCTGAATGCGGCGAGCGTGCCCGGTCTCCGGTTCCTTTCGCTGGCCGTCCTGAGTCCCGGGGAACCGGCCATCGAGAGCTGGGCCGGCCGGGCAGCCTACCGGATCGCCGTGCCGGCACCCGCCCTGGAAGGCTACCTCCGCGATGCGTTTCCCGGGGAGGCCGATCCGGCGGCATGGCTGCAAGCCCGGATCGACGGATATCTGGCCCGGTCGGAGATCCCCGTCCCGCGGCGACGCCCCGGCCGCCCGGCCGGCACGAAGGATATCCGGCCGCTGCTGCTCCGCGCCGCGTCCGGGGCGGAGCCGGGCGGGTATGTCCTGACCCTGGAAGCCCGACTGGGGCCCCAGGGATCCATCCGCCCGGAGGATTGGCTGGAACTCTGCCTGCCCGGTTTCCTGGGGGATTTCTTCGTCGAGCGGACTGCGCTGTCCGCCCCGCCGCCGGACCCGGCATAGCTATCGATTTTCCGATTCGGAGGAGCCGGTGCGCCCGCTGCCTTCCCGGGACAGGCGGCGCCAGTGGGATTCCACCAGCTCCAGGGCCTCCTCCCAGTCCGCGGCCGGATCCGCCCCGGTCCAGCGGCGGTGCTGCGCGGCCGCCTGGTGGAACAGCATCGGCAGGCCGTCCCGCACCCGCCACCCGCGCCCGGCGGCGAACCGGAGGAACGGCGACGGGACCGGGCCGTAGGCGACGTCCAGGGCGTATTTCGCGTGCAGCGAGGCCAGCCCGGTTTCGGGCAGCGGCAGCTCCCCCGCGGCCGAGGCCGCCGTCGCGTTCACGACGACGTCCACCTCGTCGCGGGGAATGTTCGCCGGCTGGACGGCGGGGAACTCCCGCAGCAACCCCGCCAGCCGGGCCTTGTCCCGGTTCCAGCAGGCGGCCTGCGCCCCGCGCCGCTCCAGGGCGCGCAGGACCGCCCGGGCGGTCCCCCCGGCGCCCAGGACCAGGAACCGGCCGCGGCCGGGCGGCAGCCACCCTTCCAGGCTCCGCTCGAAGCCGAGCCAGTCGGTGTTGTCCCCTTCCCACCCGCCCGGCGTGGCCGTCAGGGTATTGATCGCCCCAATCCGCCGGGCGTCCGCGGTCAGCTCCGCGCAAGCGGCCAGCCAGCGCTCCTTGTGGGGGACCGTGACGCTCAAGCCGGCCGGGGCGATCTCCGCCAGGGCCGCCCGGAAATCCTCCGGATCCGGCGCCGGCAGGGGGAGGTAGATGTCCGTCGATCCCTTCCGCGCGAAGAACCAGTTGTGCAGCAGCGGCGACAGGCTGCGTTCGACCGGATCGCCGGCCACGCCGTACACCCGGCTGCCGGGGCCCACGCGCCCGGCGCGGTACACTTCCCCGAATTCATACAGGGACAGCATTCCCGGCACGGGGGGCGCTCCCTGGCTGACGTACATCATCCCGCCGCCCCAGACCAGCCCCAGCAGGCGGCTGGCGTGGCCGAGCGGACCCAGGCAGTAGGCCGTGAGATCCAGCCGCCGGGAGCGGGCGTCGGCCAGCAGGGCCTTCATCCCGATCACGTCCCGCCAGGAACCGGCGGCGGTGACGATCTTGAACCGCCGGGCCGGCCAGCGGCGCATGTCCGCCCAGACCGCCGCCAGGTCCGGAGGCGTCCGCTGCGTGTTGTGATAGGAGAGGATGAAGGGCTGTTCCGGAAACTCCCGCGTCCACTCCCGCAACGGCCCGTCCCACTCCACATCGACGAAGGGGCCGCCCGCCGCCTTCCCCAGGAACGGGCGCAGTTGCGCCGCGCGCTCCTCCTCGGAACCGGCGAACCGCCCCCCGTCCCGGATCCGGCGGCAGCTCACGACGCGGAGCGCGAGGCCGTTCCCGTCCAGCTCCCGGAGGTGGAATCCGGGTGACAGGTCGAGGCGGAGTTCGCACGCTCCTTGAAATCCCCGCCCGTCTCGGGCGAGCGGCACCGCGGCTGTCTTTCCCTGCAAAGTCAGGACGATCTCCGGCATGAGCGACCTTTCCCCGGAATTCATTGTATCATCCGCGGCCCGCCGGTATAATTCAAACATCTTATGCGACTTGAAATCCTGAAAAATCTGCCTGAGCGGGGAAACTCCATGAATCGCAAGCCGTTCTTTCTGGCATTCCTCCTTCTGCTGGCCCTCGGGACGACGGGTCCGGCCGCAGCCAATCCGGCGGACGAAGCCGGCGCCAAGGCGACCCCCGTCGGCCTGGACGACCTGGCCGCCCGGGCCCAGGTCATCTGCTGGGGCAAGCACGCCGGCGCCGGCCGGATCCTGACCTCCCAAGTGCTCAAGGGGGATGCGCCGGTGGACTTCACCGTTCCCGCCGCGCAGGCGGCTTTCCTGCCGCAGGGGGAGGAAATCCTGCTCTTCATCGCCGACCGCCGCACGGGATCGGTGTTGCCCGGCGCCACTTTCGTGGCCCGGAAAACCAAGGAGTACGGGCGAGTGATCCGCGGAGAGCTCAACGTCGCCGGCTTGCTGGCCAATCTGGAAGACCCGGTTCGATACTCCTTATACAACCTGCCCGCGGGCCCGTCGCTCCGGGGCAAGGGGGTGATGCCCCGTTCCCTCGGCGGCTTGGTGGACGAGGTGGTCAGCCGCGGGCCGCAACCTCTCAACGTCCGCCTCGACGAGTTCCAGGCCATCCTGAAGGGCATCCTGAAGGTGCAGGCTATCCTGGGGCGGGGACGGGCCGTCCCCGACCTGGTGAACCGTCCGGCGCCCGTGGCCGATCCGACCCTGGCGAGGCTCGTCGAATTCACGCCGCGCCAGGTCCGCCCGCCCCGTCCGGCCCGGAAAACGACCCGCCAGTTCTGCGGCGGCACACCCGTCGCCTGGTCCGGAACGGGGCCCTATCCGGGGGATGATGACGACGCCCTGATCCCCTTCACGGCCTTCTCCTTCCCCATCGACGGCGCCGCGTACGACAGTGTCTACATCAACACCAACGGGTATGTGACGTTCGGTTCCAGCTGGCACCCGGTCTGGCTCTTCATCGGCGACGTGTACACCCTGTTCAACCAAGCCCCGGCGACCATCGCCCCCCTCTGGGCCGACCTCGACCCATCCTCCGGCGGCACCGTCACGTACCAGGAAGTGAGCGCCGACGAGTTCGTGGTCTGCTGGGAAAACGTGCCCTCCTGGGATAACGGCCTGGCGGATTCCAACTCGTTCGCCGTGCACCTGTACAGCAACGGCGACTACCTGTTCGAGTACGACTGGGTGGACGACCTGAACGGCGTCCTGGCAGCCACGCCCGGCGGCGCAGCGGAAACCATCCCCGGCGACTGGGACTTTTCCCTGGAGGACGGCCACCACCTCGGCACCGGGCAGGAGCGACGCTGGTACGACATCTATGCCAACGACCTCGGTTATATCGATTACAGCAGCTTCACCTTCTCCGGGAATCCCGGCGGCGTCCTGCCTGCCGACCAGCACGAGCCCAACGACAACCGCTACCACGCCTTCCGCGTGCCGGACCGGGGCGGCTACGCCGATTTCGCCACGCTGGACGGCTGCGAGCTGCACCCCTCCGACACCGACTGGTTCGAGATCGACCTGCCGGCCGGCGCCTACCTCCTGCGCGCGTCCGCCTGGTCCTGGAACCTCCTGGACGTGAACATCGTGGACACGGTGCTCGGGGTGTTCGACGCCGACGGCAACCTCGTCTGGTTCAACGACGATGCCGGATTCTCCAGCGACAGCGAGCTGATCCTGAGCCTCACCGGCGGGCGATACTTCGTCGCGGTCAGCGCCTACCCCGATACGGGGTTCGACGGCAGCCACGCCCGCAGCGGCTCCTACGGCCTGAACATCCGGTACTACGAATCCACGGGGGTGCCGCTGCCCCTGGCGGACGACGACTTCATCCCGGTCAAGCTGCCGTTCCGGTTCCAGTTCGGGAACCCGTGGGACACCATCTTCGTCGGCTCCAACGGCAACCTGACCCTGCTGGACGGGAGCACCGATCCCTCCCCCGGCCGGGACGCCCTCGAGGCGGGACCGCCGCGCATCGCCCCCTGGTGGGACGACCTCAATCCCGAGGCGGCCCCTGCCCCGCAGGGCGTGTACGTCTTCCCGTTCGCCGATGCGGCCCTCGTCTGGTGGTACGGCGTGCCCGACTATTTCGGCACCCAGCTCGTCAACGCGCTGGCGGCCCTGTACGACGATGGATCCTTCACCCTGCTGGACGGCGAGACCACCGACCACGGCCTGACCGGTTACGGCCTCGGCCTGGGCCACCCGTCCGGCGGCCCCATCGACCTGGACCGGGAACTCCGGCGGCATTCCGTCCCGGACGAGATGGCCGGCGGCGACCCCGTCATCGGTACGGGCTGGGAGCTGTACATGTACCAGACCTTCCTCGACGGAAACCCGGTCACCGTTCCCGAGATCCTGACGTACATGGGCTGCTACCCGTACGAGTTCATGACGTACGATCCCGAAAACGACACGTACATCTACCTGCGTTCCCCCGACCGCTTCCGGGTGATGAGCCGCAGCCGGGCCTCCGGATACTACCTGTCCCGGATGTACGATCCCCTGTGCCTCTACAGCCCGGGCGACAACCGGATCCACTTCACCGTGGGCGCCGTGATGGAGGACTTCCACGCCCGCGGCTGGTTCCAGATGGACCGGCCGTGGGGATACGGCGCGGCCGTCGGCCACAACCACCACGTGCCATGGACCTGCCTGGGCTACTAACCCGCCCCCCCCGCCAGGACCCGGTGACGGGGAGACGGGGGGATGGGGTGATGGAAACGGCGAAACGGCGGTGGGGCGAAGCGGCGAACGCGGCCTAACCCAACTCGATTCGGAGAAAAATGGAAAGGTATCAAAGATATAACCATCTGATAAAAAAAGTTTTTACACTGAGATTTGCAAAATTCCGAATATTTACTTGACAAGACCGCATCCAATCCGTATGATTCGCTGTTACCGTACAGACCGGAGTTGAAAAGATGCCTATCTACGAGTATCAGTGCGGCGCGTGCGGCCACCGCTTCGAGCGGATCCAGAAATTCTCGGATCCCGCCCAGTCGGAGTGCCCCAACTGCGGCCAGCCCGTCGAGAGGCTTGTTTCCGCCCCGGCAATCCAGTTCAAGGGCAGCGGCTGGTACATCACCGACTACGCCCGCAAGAATTCACCCTCACCCTCCCGCGAGACCTCCGGGAAGGAGGAGAAAAAAGAATCGATTGATCCCCCATCCAAAAAAGACACACCAGACAAAACTGCGTAAGCAGCCCTCCAAAGACAACACTACCATCGATTTGACCTACCATACAAACTTGGAGCTCCCGGCGAAAGCCGGGAGCCTCCTCACCCACCTTTTCTCCTTGAAACCCTTTGGCATTTGATGCTTCTAAATACTGTGCGCGCCACGGATGACACCCCCCGGGACGAGCCGGATCGACGGACGCCCGGGAGTTCTCCAGGCACACGACGCCACCATCCAGCATTCATCGGAGGACCGCACCATGTGGGATTATTCGGACAAGGTCAAGGACCATTTCTTCAACCCCCGCAACGTCGGCGAGCTGCCTGACGCCAACGCCGTCGGGGACGTCGGCTCCATCGCCTGCGGCGACGCTCTGCGGATCTACCTGAAGGTGGATGAAAACCAGCGGATCGTCGACGTGCGGTTCAAGACCTTCGGGTGCGGCTCGGCCATCGCCTCCGCCTCGGCGCTGACGGAGATGGTCAAGGGCAAGTCGCTGGACGAGGCTCTCCGGATCACCAACCAGGACATTGCCGACTACCTCGGCGGCCTGCCGCCCGAGAAGATGCACTGCTCGGTCATGGGCCGCGAGGCGCTGGAGGCGGCGGTGGCCAACTACCAGGGCCTGAGCCGGAAGCACCTCCACGAGGAAGACGAGGGGCGCATCATCTGCCACTGCTTCGGCGTGACCGAGGGCCTCATCCGCAAAGTGGTCCGCGAGAACAACCTGTCCAGCATCGAGGAAGTGACCAACTACACCAAAGCCGGCGGCGGCTGCCAGAGCTGCCACAACGACATCGACGAGATCATCCAGGAAGTGAAGAAGGAGCGGCTGGGCCGCACGCAGGAGCCGGCCCCCAAGCGCAAGATGACCAACGTGGAGCGGATCCTCAAGATCCGGGAGGTCCTCGAGGAGGAGATCCGCCCGTCACTCCAGCAGGACGGCGGCGACATCGAGCTGGTGGACGTGGACGGCCGCCGCGTGCTGGTCGCCCTCCGCGGCGTCTGCGCCTCCTGCCCGAGTTCGACGCTGACCCTCAAGGGCGCCGTGGAAGCCCGCTTGCGCGAGTTCGTGGACGAGGAGCTGGAGGTGGAGGAGGTGCGCTCATGAGCCGGGTGATCTACCTCGACAACAACGCCACCACCCAGGTCGACAACCGGGTGGTGGAGGCGATGGTGCCGTTTCTCAACAAGTTCTACGGCAACCCGTCAAGCATGCATTCCTTCGGCGGCCAGGTGGGGAAGCACCTCGTGCACGCCCGGGAACAGGCCGCCCAGATCCTGCACGCTGACCCGACCGAGATCGTGTTCACCAGCTGCGGCAGCGAGAGCGACAACACCGCCATCCGCGGCGTGCTGGACACCAACCCCGACAAGCGGCATATCATCACCACCCGGGTGGAGCACCCGGCGGTGCTGAACCTCTGCCAGTTCCTGAAGAAGCGCGGCTACGAGGTCACTTTCCTGAGCGTCGACGGCGAGGGCCGCCTGGACCTGGACGAGCTCCGCGGCGCCATCCGGCCCGACACGGCCATCGTCTCGGTCATGTACGCCAACAACGAGACCGGCGTGGTCTTCCCCATCGAGGAGATCGGCCAGATCGTCAAGTCCCACGGCGTCATCTTCCACGTGGACGCCGTGCAGGCCGTCGGCAAGCTCCCCCTGGACATGGCCCGCAGCGCCATCGACCTGCTGGCCCTCTCCGGTCACAAGATCCACGCCCCGAAGGGCATCGGCGTGCTTTACATCCGCCGCGGCACCCGCCTGACGCCGCTCATCATCGGCGGCCACCAGGAGCGCAACCGCCGCGGCGGCACCGAGAACGTTTCCTCCATCGTCGGCCTGGGCGCGGCCTGCGAGATCGCAGCGACCAACCTGGTGGAGGAGAACACCCGCGTGCGCCGGCTCCGCGACAAGCTGGAAGAGGGCATCCTGAAGGCGGTTCCCAACGTCCGCGTCAACGGGGACCGCGTCCACCGCCTGCCCAACACGTCCAACATCAGCTTCGAGTACATCGAGGGCGAGGCCATCCTCCTGCTGCTGGACCAGTTCGGCATCTGCGCCTCTTCCGGCTCGGCCTGCACCTCCGGCTCCCTCGAGCCGTCCCACGTGCTGCGGGCTATGGGCGTCCCCTTCACCGCCGCCCACGGATCCATCCGCTTCAGCCTGAGCCGGTACAACACCGAGGAGGAGATCGACCTGGTCCTGGAGAAGGTCCCCGGGATCGTCGAGCGGCTCCGCGCCATCTCCCCGTTCTGGCAGGAATACCAGCGGGAACTGGCCAGCTCGAAGGCCTGATCCCTTTTTCGCGGCACAACCGCCGCCGTGGCAGGCGGCGGTCCCTCCGCGGTCAGCCCAGCTTCTCCAGATTGGCCAGATGGGCCAGGAGGTGCTTGAGGCCCCTCTTTTCGAAGGCGATGGTCAGCTTGATCCCCTTCTGACTCTTTTCCACCTTCAGGATGGTCCCCATGCCGAACGAGGCGTGCCGGACGGCCTGGCCCGACTTCCAGCCGCCCGCCCCGTCCTGCGCCCCCGCCTCCCGCCGGGGAGCGGCGCCCACGGTCTTCCGGACTCCACCGGCCGGTGCGGCCGGCCGCCCGGCAGGAACGCGCTGGACGATCTTTGCGGCCTGCGCTGGCGCCGCCGGCCGGGATCCGGACCGCTGCTGGAAGAACGACCGGACGTCGTCGACGGTGTCCAGGGTGACGAAGCCCTGGTCCCGCAGCTTTTCCTTGGCCCGCCCCCCGGCCGCCGGCCGCTCGGGACGCAGCGGGAACGGGGCGTATGGTCTCAGTTGCAGCAGGCCCTCCGGGGGAATCTCCTTCAGGAAGCAGGACGGCTCGGTGGGCTCGGCGGGCGAGCCGTCGAAGCGGGCCCGGCTCCTGGCCAGGCTGAGGGCCAGGCGCTGGCGGGCCCGGGTCATGCCCACGTAGCACAGCCGGCGCTCCTCCTCGATGTCGTCCTCCTTCTCCAGGCTGCGCCGGTGGGGCAGCAGGCCCTGCTCGAACCCGACCAGGAAGATGTAGTCGAACTCCAGCCCCTTCGCCCCGTGCAGGGTCAACAGGGACACCCGGCCCGATCCCTGGACGGTGTCGCCCTCGTTGACCAGGGCCACGCGGTCCAGGAACGTGCCCAGGTTGCCGCCTTCCCGCTCGTGCTCGATCGCCATCTGTAGCAGCTCCTGGATGTTCTCGCGCCGCGTCTCGGCGTCGGGCTCGGCGCTCGTCTCCAGGAATTTCTTGTAGCCCGACAGGACGTAGACCTTTTCCAGCAGGCCGCCCAGCGGTTCCTGTCCGGCCAGCCGCTCCAGGCGCAGGATCGCGTCGCGGAACTGGACCAGGCCGGACCGGCCGCGCGACTGGAGGTTCTCGCCCTCGGCCTCGGCGGCCAGGCTGTCCCAGACGGTTTTTCCCTGCCGCCGGGCTTGCTGGACGATGAAGTCGACCGTCTTCTCGCCGATCCCCCGCGGGGGCGTGTTGATCACCCGCAACAGGGCCACCTCGTCCTGCCGGTTCTGGAGCAGCTTCAGGTAGGCGACGATGTCCTTGATCTCCCTGCGGCCGTAAAAGCTCAGCCCGCCGATGATGCGGTAGGCGATGGACTGCCTCTTCAGCGCGTCCTCCATCCGGCGGGACTGGAAATTCGCCCGGTAGAGGATCCCCACCGTGGCCTCGAAGTCCTCGAGCAGCACGTCCTTGACCGCGCGGGCCACCCAGCCGGCCTCCTCGGCGGCGTCCCCGGCCTGGTAGAGAACCACCGGCTGCCCCTCCTGGTTGGCGGTCCAGAGGGTCTTTTCCCGCCGCCGCTGGTTGTGGGCCACCAGGGCCGAGGCCACCCGCAGGATGGAGCGGGTCGAGCGGTAGTTCTGCTCGAGCTTGAAGATCCGGGCGGCTGGGTAATCCCGCTCGAAGTTCAGGATGTTGGCCATCACCGCGCCGCGGAACCCGTAGATGGACTGGTCCTCGTCCCCGACCACGCAGAGGTTCTGGTGGATGGTGGTCAGGTGGCGGACCAGCTCGTACTGGGGCGGGTTGGAGTCCTGGAACTCGTCCACCAGCAGGTAGCGGTACTGGCGGCCCACCGCCTCCCTGACGTCCGGGAATCGTCGCAGGATCTCGTTGGCCTTCAGGATGAGGTCGTCGAAGTCCAGGGCGCCGTTCTGGCGGAGGCTCCGCTCGTACGCCCGGTAGGCCTCCGCCACGGTGGCGTCCTCGGGGCGGAAGAAGCGGCGGGCGTATTCGTCCGGCCCGATGGCGTGGATCTTCGCCTGGCCGATCCGGTACTGCACCAGGTCGGGCGTGATCTGCTTCTCGTTGGCCCGCAATGCCTTGAGGATGCTCTTGATGAGCCGGAGCTGGTCGTCGGAGTCGTAGATGGTGTAGTCCCGGGGCCAGCCCAGCGCCCCGATCTCCCGGCGCAGGAACCGCGCGCAGAAGGAGTGGAAGGTGCAGACCGTGGGCATCCGGGTGACCCGCCCCTCCAGCAGGGACTGGATCCGCTCCTTCATCTCGCCGGCGGCCTTGTTGGTGAACGTGACCGCCAGGATCTGCTCCGGACGGAACCGGCCCGAGTCGATGAGCGCCGCCACCTTGTAGGTGATGACCCGCGTCTTGCCGCTGCCCGCGCCGGCCACCACCAGCATGGGCCCGCCGGAGTATTCCACCGCCTCCCGCTGGGACGGGTTCAGGTCCCTGGCCAGATCCATCCCGCCCCCTACTTCACGACTTCAAAATGGAAATGGACTTCCAGGTACGGATAGTGGAAGCTCTTCGGCAGGGGCTCGAACGGCGCGGCACTGCGGATGCACTCCTGGCCGGCCTCGTCGAACCCCTTGGAGCCGGAGGTCATGTGCAGGGTCTGGACGGAGATCTTCCCCTCGCGGTTGACCTGCACGATGACCACCGCCTTCTTCCCCACCGCTGGCAGGGACGGCGGGTTCTTCCAGGCGCCGATCACTTTCTGCACCATCGTCTGCTGGTACTTCGTGTCGGTGAAGGCCGAAGTGAAGTACCCCTTGATGCTGACGCCCGCGGCCTGGAGCGGGCTCGTGACCAGCACGCCGAGCAGCAGCAGGATCCCGGCCAGGACGAACGGACGGGTCATGTGTCGCATCGATGCACCCCCGATTGGGCCGGCTTCCAGCCGACCGGAGTTGTCCGGACGAGCCGGCGGACGGGCCGATCCGTTCCCGTCCGCCGAACCGGGTTATCTTAGCACAACGGAGTGGCCGGGCGCCGGGAGATTCTGGAGCCCTGGCCGGGGTTTTTTTCATACTATAAATTTAAAGTGGTACTATCATATATGTTTATCGCTCTCATCCATCGGAGGTTCCATTGAAGCCCCATCGTCTCGTCTTTTGCGCGGTTCTGCTGCTCGCTGCCCGCGCCGCCTTCTGCCCCGCTGCCCAGGTTCCCGACCGCCAGCCCGCCATCATCGAGCTGGCCGGGCCCGGCGACGCGGCGGCCCTGATCCGGCTGGGTCTGGACGTGGACTTTGTCGACCGCTCCTACGCCCGCGTGTACGTTTCCGAGGAAGAATTCCAGAAGGCCGCCGCCAACGGCTGGCCCATCTTCTGGATCCCCAACGAGGCCCAGGAGATGTTCCGGCAGCTGAAGGCCTCCGGCAAGCTGAGCCTCAACCCCCTGGAGGACTACCACGACTACGCCGAACTCACCACCGAGCTCCAGAACCTGGCGGCCACCCACCCGGCCATCTGCCAGCTCTACTCTGCCGGAAAGTCGGTTCAGAACCGCGACCTGTGGGCGCTCAAGATCTCCGACAACGTCGGCGTCGAGGAAGACGAACCGGAATTCCGCTACATCGCCAACATACACGGCGACGAGGCGGTCGGCCGGGAGATGGTGATCTACTTCGCCCGCGAACTGCTGAACAACTACGGCTCCGACACCACCCTGACCGGCCTGGTCAACGAGACCGAGATCTGGCTGATGCCCTCCATGAATCCGGACGGCTTCGAAGCCGGCGATCGCGAGAACGTCAACGGGCAGGACCTCAATCGCGACTTCCCCGACCGCATCGACGACCCGGTCAACACCACCGCCGGGCGCCAGCCGGAGACGGCCGACATCATGACCTTCTTCAGCGCCCGCCGGCCCGTGCTCTCGGCCAACTACCATGGCGGGGCCCAGGTGGCGAACTATCCATGGGACAATTCCGAGCTGCCCTCGGGGACTTACGCCGCCTGCCCCGACGATGATATCTACATCTACGTCTCGCAGCAGTACGCCAACTACAACACCGACCTCCTGAACGGCGGCTTCCCCGGCGGCATCACCAACGGCGTCGACTGGTACAGCCTGTCCGGCGGCTTGCAGGATTACAGCTATGTCTGGATCGGCGACATGCACATCACCCTCGAGATCAGCAACACCAAGTGGCCCGCCTCCAGCCAGCTGGCCACGTTCTGGAGCCACAACCATGACAGCATGATTCACTACCTCGAGCAGGTGCACACCGGCGTGCGCGGCCTGGTCACCGACGCCGCCACCGGCGCGCCCGTGGCGGCCACCCTCACCATCGTCGGCCGCGACATGCCCTTCTACACCGATCCCGACGTGGGCGACTACCATCGGCCCCTGCGGCCGAACACGTACGCCGTGCACGTCGAGGCCGAGGGTTACCTGCCGGTCACGGTCAGCAACGTGGTTGTCACCAGCGGCGCGGCCGTCCGGGTGGACATCCAGATGACCGGCACCGGTCACACCGTTCTGCAGGACTACGCCCTGGCCGAGGTGGAGGGCAATGGTGACGCCTATCTCGATCCTGGCGAAACGTGGACCATGGCCATCACCGTCCACAACACCGGCGCCGCCACGGCGCACGACGTGGCCATCGCCCTGACCGCCCCCGGCTCACCGGTGCAGATCCTGGCCGGCGCCTACGAGCTGGGAGACATCGCCGCCGGAGGGACCGCCACTACGCCGCAACCCCACTGCCGCTTCCTGATCGAGGGGGACGCCGACTGCGCCGAGGCGTTGAACTTCCACCTGGACATCAGCTCCACCGAGGGACCGCAGACAGCCGATCTCACCGAAACCATGGGCTCGACCACCCAGGTGAGCCAGGCCAGCACGGACGTCCCCAAGTCCATTCCCGACAACAACACCAGCGGGGTCAAGAGTTACACCTCCATTACCGCCAGCGGACTGATCCAGGCGCTCCGGCTGCATGTGGACATCACCCACACCTACGTCGGCGACTTGTGGATCCAGCTGAAATCCCCCGCCGGCACCACCAAGGCGGTGTGGAACCACCAGGGCGGCTCCGCCGACAACATCCACCAGGACTTCGACCTGACCGACTTCGACGGGGAAAACATGCAGGGCAGCTGGGAACTGTGGATAACCGACACCGCGTCCCAGGATGCGGGCACCCTGGATGCCTGGTCCCTCCTGGTGACCACGTCGGAATGCAATCCCTACAGCGGGCTGACGGGTGACCTGAACAACGACGGGGCGGTCACCGCCCAGGACCTCTCCTTGCTGGCCCACTATCTCGCCGGCAACCTCGACGCCGCCCAGCTGATGCTGTCCCGGGCGGACATGAATCACGACGGCGCGCTCAACGCCGTCGATATGTGCCTGCTGCTCCGCAGCCTCTGAAAACGCTCCGATCGAGAGACACAAGGGCGGCCTCACGGCCGCCCGTTTTTTTCAGCGCGGAGTCGGCGCCTGGTCTCAGGGGCGCCCGCGGCGGCGCGGCGGGTGGGACGTCTCCGCGAACTGGCCGAGGAGGCCGGCGAGCTCCGGCGGCAGCGGCGAGGTGAACTCCACCGTCTCCTTGCGCCAGGGATGGTGGAACCGCAGCCGGTGGGCGTGCAGGAAGAAGCGCCCCAGCCCGGCGATGGCCTGGCGGGCGCGGGGGAGGCGGACCTGCTGGTCCCGGCCGCCGCCGTACAGGGCGTCGCCCACCACCGGATGCCCCACCGACGAAAGGTGGACGCGGATCTGGTGGGTCCGGCCCGTGTGCAGCACCACCCGCAGCAGGGTGAAGCCGTCGAATTCCTTCTCCACGAACCACTCGGTCTTGCTGGGACGCGAGCGGGGCGCGTGGGTGGTCATCTTCATGCGGTGGACCGGGTGGCGGCCGATGGGCTTCTCGATGACGCCGTGCCGCGCCTCCATGGCGCCGTGCACCAGGGCCAGGTACTCCTTGTACACCGTCCGCCGCTGGAACATCTCGGAGAGCTTGAGCATGCTCTCCTCGGTGCGGGTGATCAGCAGCAGGCCGGAGGTTTCCTTGTCCAGACGGTGGATGATCCCGGGGCGCAGCAGCTGCTGGCCGGGCAGCGCGCCGAAATGGTGGATCAGGGCGTTGGCCAGGGTGCCGTCGGCGACGCCGGCCCCGGGGTGCACCACCAGGCCGGCGGGCTTGTCGAGGACGATCAGGTGGGCGTCCTGGTAGAGGATGTTCAGGGGGAGGTCCTGCGGGGCGAGGTCCGGCGCCGGGCGGGGGGTGAGCCGCAGGACGACCTTGTCCCCCGGCTTCAGGCGAGCGCTCGGCTTGACCGGCAGGCCGTTGACCGTCAGGAGCTGCTGCTCGATGCACGCCTGCAGCCGGGCGCGGCTGACCCCGTCCACGTGCAGCAGGACGGCCCGGTCCACCCGCAGGCCGGCCTCCGCCGGCGCCGCGGTGAACTTCTTGACGCGCTCCATTCCGCTCAGACCTGGATGATGCGGAAATAGAAGAGGGTGCCGATGATGATCAGCACCAGGCCGCTCCCGCGGAGCAGGTTGAGGATCAGCGGGGCGTTGCCCGGCTGCTGGCCGCCCCGCTTCCACGTCCAGAGCAGCACGCGGGGCACCACCACGAAATCCAGCAGCCCCGCCAGGAAGAACACGTAACTGATGAGGTCGGGTGTACTCATAAATTCCCTGCCGTCGCGTCGGGGGATGGGACGATGCGGGTACGGCCCGCGGGGTCATTGTATCCCAAACCAGCCGGTGGCCGCAGCGAAAATCACTCGACGGCCATGGGCGGGACGGCGGAGAGGAACTGCAGGCTGGTGTCCCCGAACAGGACGTAGCCCAGCAGCCCCTGGTCCGCCTGCACCTCGATCCAGCCGCCGAGGAGCGGAGCGAGTCCCGGGAAATAGGAGGGCCCGTTGATCATGTCCGAAAGCCGGGCGCCGGGGCCGATCGTCAGGCTGACGGGTGCGGCCAGCGGCTGCCCCGCGGGGTCATGGAGGGTCACCGTAACATGGGCGTCGGCATCGGCAGAGGGATTCAACAGCGCCAGTCCGGTGAAATACTCGATGGCGCCGGCCCAGCCGGAGGCAATGTGGCCGAAGAGCATCCGCTTCAGCGCCGTGCGGGCCAGCGGCTGGGATGACAGGTAGGTGCCCGACGCGCTGCCGTACAGGACAGCCCCCTGCACCAGGCTGCGGGAGCAGCGGGCGCGGATCCAGCCGTCCAGGATGCCGCCGCCGGGTGACAAGCCGAACAGCTGCTGGACGTCGGCGGCCCGCTTCTCCCCGGGGTTGAGGTGCAGCGTCACCTCGGTGCTCAGCGGGGCGCCCCCGACGGTGTAGAACGCCGTCAGGACGATGTCGGCGGCCGCAGCGGGATCGGCGTTGAGCAGCGCCAGCCGGGTCCACCAGCCGCCGCCCACGGCGAACTGCGGCGCGAAGAGGTCCACCGGCGCCGGCACCGGCGTCGGCTGGCCGTCGGCCGCCGCCAGGATGTCCCGCTGGGGCTGGAGCGCCAGGACCGCCAGCAAGTCTCCGGTGGCCACCTGGCTCGCGGCGGCCACGGGAGCGCTCGACCGCAGCAGGACATAGTCCGTGTCCGCCAGGTACTGCGTGGAGAAGGCGGCGGCCAAGTCCACTTCCACCTGCCCCCGGGCCGGCAGGTACCAGCCGGAGCTGGTGGCCGCCGGGACGCCGCTCGTGTTGTAGTGGTGCAGCTCCAGAAGGAACGAGGCGGGGGAGGCCATGGGATTGATCACCACCAGCCGGTTCTGCGCCCCCCACTCGGTGACCACGGCCGGCGCCAGCCAGCGGGTGGCTAGGTCGGCCAGGGCCGGCGTGCCGTCCAGGGACTGGCCGGCGAAGTCGCCGTTGAGGGAGAAGGCCTGCACCGGCGCGTCGGAGGCGAGCCGCACCCAGCCGGGATCCGGAGTGGAAACGCCGAAGAACCCGGAAGCCCCCCCGGCCATGTTGATCGCCAGCTGGCCGGGAGTCAACTCCAGTTCGAGGGGATTGAGCGGGTTGGGATTCCCGACCGGCGCGCCGGTGCCATCCAGCCAGCTCAGCTCGCACGCGGCGGGTTCGACGCCACCGTCGACGATGGAGATCCCGGTGTAGTCCGCGCCGGAACCCCGGACGTCCGGCAGGTACACGGCCCGGTGGCGCAGCGGCAGCACCCGCGTGTAGGGCAGCGGCACCGTGACCTCCCGGGCTTCCCCTTCCAGGTCCAGCTGCACCCGTCCCGGAAAGGCCTGCAGGTCCTGCGGCCGCGCCAGGCAGGCCCAGCCGGACAGCCAGGGCAGCACCGTGGCGGCGCCGGCGCCGATCGTGCGCGAAGGGTAGGTCTGGCCGGCGCCCAGGGCGATGAGGCCGAGCCCTTCCGCCGCGTCGTCCAGTGGCCGGCTGGCGTTGTAGTCCGGCCCCAGCACCAGGAAGTAGTTTTCGGCGGTCAGGTAACCGTACCCCGGCCACTGGCAGCGGGCCTCGATCCGGTACCAGCCGGGGGGCCAGTTCTCCGTGTGGCCGATCTGGTACCAGTTGTAGCCGTCCGATCTGTTCAGAATGACGTAAGGATTGCCGCCGTTGGAGGCCGTCCAGACCAGGTTGCCGTTGGCGTTGTAGATGCTCACGTACACCGGCGTGGATCCCGTCAGGACCACTTCCCGGGTGCTCCACGGATTGACGGGGCTCACCAGCCTGCGGAAGGCGAACACGTTGAAGAACGAGGGATTCGCGACGGTGAAATACGTCCCCGCCCCGGCGAGACCGAAGGCGGTGTAGATGCCGAGGAACGCCCCCGGCCGCGAGACGGTGTTGGCCACCGCCCGGGACCGCACCCACCGGCTGACCGGCAGGACGCCGTCCACCGGCTGAGGCTGGGCCACGGCGGCGTCTACGGCCTCGTAGAACGCCGCCTCCGACACGATGACGCCGGTCTTTCGCTCGCGGAGCGCGGCGTTCAGCGCCGCCAGGTAGGTGTACCCCGCGGGGTAGCCGCCGTATGTGGGCGACTGGGTGGCCGCCAGGGTGAAGAACAGGGCGGGCGCGCCCCGGTAGATCAGGTCGGGCAGGGACTTGTTGAACGAATAGGCGGTGCCGCCCATGACGTCCGGCCCCATGGTGTTCCACATGTCGAAGTACTGGAGGTTCACCTGCGGGGTCCGGCCCCGCACGTCGCGGATCTTGTTGCGGTATAGGTATTCCGCCACCAGTTCCGCGGCGCACTCGTTCATGCCCTCCTCGGCCCAGGAGGCGAAGAGCCCGAAGTCGTCGTGGTAGGAGTGGGTCAACTCGTGGAGCATCACGCCGTCGTACACCGGGTCGTTGGCCAGGTCCTCGTCGGTCCGGCCGTCGCCGTCGTTGTCGATGCCGTCAAGGGGGTCCTCGTCGGTCCGGCCGTCGCCGTCGTCGTCGTGGTGGTACGGCGCACCCGGGTAGGAGGAGATCAGGATGGAATTGGTGGAGGCGTCGTAGAAAAACCAGCCCGGATTGGTGTCATCGTACTTGACGGTGATCGACAGGTTGGGATTGGGCGGAGGGCCGTAGTAGTCCTGGATCTGCCCGGCCACCAGGTTCAGCAGGTCCAGCAGGTAGGAGGCATAGGCCATGTCCACCGTGGTGGAATCGATCGTAAAACTATACCCCGTGATCTTGCCGGGAGGAACCACGGGGCGGTTCCGATAGAACTCCGCGGTGGGCAGGATGGGCTGCCGGTGGGCGTCGAAACCGATAATCACCCCGCCGCAGGCGGGCGGTGAGGCGGGCTCCACGGCCCAGGCGGAGGCGCCCAGCGCGCCGAGCAGCAAGATCACGAAGGAAATTCGATGCAGAAAATCCATGAACACATCCGATCGGGGAGCGCCTCGCGCGTCTCCCAGTTGCCGCCTCCCCCCAAAAAAGCCCGCAATAACGATGCCTGGGAATCCAAAAGGTTGCAACCGCAAATTTTATCAAACTTTTCCGGCGAACCGGGTATCTAACATTTGGAAACATGCCGGCCGTTGACTCGGTATAACGATTGGCATAGAATACGGCATTTGCAGGCAGGGTGGGCACTATGACCACGACCGACACTCCCGAGATCCGCAGCCATTCCCTCTATGAGGTCATGGCCCGGGACGAGCGTCGCCCCCTGCGGACGGCGATCATCGTGGCCATCGTGTTTCACATCCTCCTCTTCGTGATCCGCTTCCCCGAAATGGTCTCCCGCCTGGTCGAGCCCACCGTTTACCGGATCGTGAACATCAAGCCGCTGGACTCGCTGCCGCAGAACGCCGGCGGCGGCCCCCAGCCGGTCAAGACCCCCCAGATGACCTCGCCCACCAGCGTACCGAAGCCCCAGCCCACCTTCGTGCCCGTCCCGGACCTGACGCCCAACGACCCCGAGCCGGTGTACGAGGAGCAGAAGATCACCCTGCCGGACTTCGACTCCACCATCGTCGGCGACCTGAGCATCGGCGAGATCTACGGCCCGGCCGGCGGCAGCGGCGGTGGGGTCGGCGGCGGCATCGGCGGCGGCATCGGTCCGGGCGAGGGGGACGGGGTCTACTCCGTGGGGGCCGGGATCATTCCGCCGGAGGCCATCCTGAAGCCGTCGCCCAAGTTCACCGACGACGCCATCCGCAACCGGATCTCCGGCGTGGTCCTGCTCTACGGCATCATCCGGAAGGACGGCCGGGTGGACAGCCTGAAGGTCGTCCGCAACCTGGGCTACGGCCTGGACGAGGAGGCACTCGCCACGGTGGCCACGAAATGGAAGTTCCGCCCCGCCATGAAGGACGGCCGGCCCGTGGACTGCTACGTCACCATCGAGGTGAATTTCACCCTCTACTGACCGGCGACCGCCTAACCATCTCCCCCGTTTTCCGTTTCCAGACAAGTCACCTGGAACTGCGCCTCGAGCGAGTGGGCCAACTGCAGCTCCTCCGCGGTCAGCTCCGCCGGAGAAGCGGACAGGTCCAGACCGAAGACTTCCTCGAATCCCCGGGTGAACGCCGCCGCCAGGTCCCGGTAGGGGGGTACATCCGGGACGTGGGCGCCGATGCTGGTCATGACCTTCTGGAGGTCCTCCACTTCGGCCCGCATGGAGCCGGCCTGCAGCGGCCAGTCGTAGGCGTACGGGATGCTGCCGTGCTGGAGGAACGCGCGGCGGCCCCGCTTCTGGGCGCTGCCGATGATCTTGTGCTCCCCCACCACCAGCTCGAAGTGGGAGGCGGCGGAGAAGCAGGGATACGGGTTCCGGATGTAGTTGTCGGCGCGGGCCGGGCCCAGGGCGCCGTGCGACACGATGCGGGCCGGCACGCCCAGCGCCTGCAGGCCGCGGCAGAGGGCGCGGGAGACCTGCAGGTAGATCGCCATGATGCCGTGCTGCGGGAAGTGCTCGCGGTCGTTGGACACGACGCTGTAGGTCAGTTCCAGGTGGTGCAGCACCGCCGCGCCGCCGGTGGGGCGCCGGACGATGGCGACGCCGTTTCGCCGGCAGAAAACTGCATCCGCGGCGCTGGCCGCGCGCTGCTTGTTGCCCAGGCTGAGGGTCGGCACGTCCCAGCGGTAGAAGCGCAGAATGGTCTGGGGCGTCTCCGATTCCTCGGCCCGGGCGAAGAGGGCGGCGTCCCGGGCCATGTTCGCGGCGCCGGGCAGGGCCTCGTCGACGACCAGCCGCCAGGGAGTGGGCATGGGGGCATCACCTCTCGGAACCGACGGTCTCGAAAGGTGAGAATGTAGCCGGAGCGGGCGCGCTTTGCAAGCCTATTTTGCCGGGCAGGCCATGCTGATCACCGGGCAGGCGGCGTTGCGCACCACCTTGTCGGTGACCGATCCCAGGAATAGCTCCTCCACGAAATCCTTGCCGTGGGCGCCCATCAGGATCAGGTCGAAGCTCTCGGTCTGGGCCCGATCCAGGACCTCCATCGAGGGCACGCCGGCCACGACGTCGGTGGTCAGCCGGCACCAGTGCGCGGAGCCCTCCGGCAGGATGCCCTTCAGGCGCTCGCGCGCCGCCGCCAGCCGCTCCTCGTGCAGGTTGGGGAACGGCATGACCATCCCGACGTCGAACCCGATGGGGAAGATGTCCTCCAGCACGTGCAGCACCTGGATCTCCGCCTGGTATTCCTGGCCCAGCGAGAGGGCCAGCGACAGGGCCGAGAGAGAGCACTCCGAAAAGTCCACCGGTACCAGGAGCTTGCGCAGTTGGATCGAGCCGGCCGGATCGGCGGGGTTGAGCGCCAGGCGGTCGTTCTCGTGGACGGTCATCACCGGCACCCGCACCATCTTCAGCAGGCGCTGCCCGGTGGACCCGTGGACCAGCCGCTTCAGCCCGCTGGCGCCGCCGCTGCCGATCACGACCAGGGCGATCTCGTTGGCGGTGATGAACCGGCTGATCTCGAAGGAGGCCCGCTTGCCGAACTGCAGGTGGGTGTGCAGGCCGGCCGGGAGGTCGCCGGCGTGCTCGCGGTACCAGGCCAGGCGGGATTCGGCATAGGCGGCGATCTCCCCCCGGAGCGCCCCTTCGGCGTGCGCGGCCATCTCCGGCTCCACCCCCTCGCAGCAGACGTGCAGCACGTGCATCTCGGCCTCGTAAGCCCGGGCCATGGAGAGCGCATACAGGAACGCCGTCCCGGCGCTGGCGCTGAAATCCGTCGCGAAGAGAATTCGTCGCATCCGGAGCATGGTCCCTCCTTGTTTCAATTGATTGCCGGCGTCAGCTGATATTATTATAATGCCGTGATTTCCAATTGTAAAACCGCCGGGCGAGGTGAGCCATGAAACATCCCTGGTTCGACATCGACATCGGACCCCGAACCCCGCGCGAGTTCTTCGCCCTGATCGAGATCCCCAAGGGGTGCCACATCAAGTACGAGATGGACAAGGCCTCGGGGCTGCTCCGGGTCGACCGCGTCCTCTACTCGGCGGTCCACTACCCGGCGAACTACGGTTTCATTCCCCGCTCCTTCTGCGGCGGCGATGAGGATCCCCTCGACGTGCTGGTGCTGGGCCAGGAGGCCGTCGCCCCGCTCTCCCTCCTGTACGCCCGAGCCATCGGCGTGATGCAGATCATCGACCAGAAGGAGGAGGACGACAAGATCATCGCCGTCCACGTCCACGACCCGGAGTACACCCACTACCGGGACATCAGCGAGCTGCCCGAGCACAAGCTCAAGGAGTTGCAGCGCTTCTTCGAGGACTACAAGGCCCTGGAGCACAAGGAGGTCAAGGTGGAGCGCTTCATGGGCCACATGGAAGCCTTCCGGATCATCCAGACCAGCCTCGACCTGTTCCAGCAGCGGCAGGGGGAGCTGCGCCAGGCCTACGGCTGGGCCGGCCCCGCCCCGGACGGAATCCCCGGCTAGCCCCGCCCGGCGGTCAGTGCCGGTAAGCGTCAGCTGCCGGCGGGCAACTTGACTCCGCTGGAGAAGGCGCTCTGCATCTTCAAGAAAAATAGATAGTTGGGGGACATCTCGCGTCGGGGGATGACGCTTGCCGGAATTGACCGCCGGTCGTTGTCCGGATCTTGACAGAGCCTGGCACCATGCATGGGGGACCCGCCGGTGTGGCGGCGGTCCGTCCAGATTGATTGTTTAGCCCGGATTGACCCGGGGCAGGGTGAAGGTGAAGGTCGAGCCGACGCCCCACTTGCTCTCGAGGAAGATCTGACCGCCCATGATCTCGACGAACCGGCGCGCGATCGACAGCCCCAGTCCGGTGCCGGAGGGCCGGTCCGCCAGCGGGTTGTCCAGCTGGACGAACTCCTCAAAGATGCGGGCCTGGTCTTCCTCCTTGATGCCGAAGCCGGTGTCCTTCACCGACACGAAGACGAACCGGGGGTCCGCCTGCCACACCCCGGTCGAGATCAGCACATACCCCTTCTGGGTGTACTTGATGGCGTTGCTGACCAGGTTCAGGATGACCTGCTGGATGCGGCTGCTGTCCCCGAGCACGTCCGGCAACGGCTCCTGGACGTCGGTGCGCACGTCGAGTTTCTTTTCCTTGAGCAGGCCCAGCGCCGTGTTGGAGACCGTCTGGATGATCGGCTTCAGCCGGACCGGCTCCATGTTGATATCGAATTTCCCCGCCTCGATCTTGGAGATGTCCAGGATGTCGTTGATCAGGCCGAGCAGGTTCCGGGCGCTGTTGTAGATCGTGGTGATGTCGCGGCGCTCCTCCGGGCTCAGCGGGCCGTAGAGCTCCTGCAGCAGCACGCCGGAAAAGCCGATGATGGAGTTGAGGGGGGTCCGCAGCTCGTGGGACATGCTAGCCAGGAACGTGCTCTTGGCCCGGTCGGCGTCCTGCGCCTGCTTGACCGCCTGCTGGAGGAGCTCGTTCTTCTCGGCCAGCTCCCGGGTACGCTCCCGCACCTTTTCCTCCATCTCCAGGTAAAGCCGGTGGATCTTTCCCGCGTAGTCGTCCTTCTCCTCGATGACCTCGCGCAGGTTCTGGGTCATGGTGTTGAAGGTCCGGGCCAGGTCGGCGATCTCGTCGTGGCTCTTGACCGTGACCTGGATGTCCAGGTTGCCGGCGCCGACCTGCTGCACGCCCGCGGCCAGGTCCTTGAGCGGGCGGGTGATCCCGACGGCCAGGAAGAAGGCCAGCAGGATGCCCGCCAGGATGAAGAGGGCGGCTGACTGGATCATGCGGTAGGTGATCTGCCGCAGGCTCTTCTCCATCTCGTCGTAGGAGAAGGTGTAGCGGAGGGTGTAGCTGTGCTTGCCCCACTCCTCCACGAACGGGTAGACCACCTCGATGTACTCGCGGCCGCCGGACCACCGGTGGAAGTCTACGGTCTTCTCGATGCCGCGGATCTTGTTGAGGGTCGTCTGGTCGGTGATGATCCGCCCGACCTGCTCTTCCGGCGCGAGGTTGGCCTGCTGGACCTCGGAGGAGTCGAACAGCACCCGGCCGTTGACGTCGATCAGCTCGATCTTGCGGACGTCCTGGTTCAGCAGCAGGATGTCCAGCATCAACTCCTTGAACTTGATGAAGCCGCTCTGGAAGTAATTGCTGTAGGCCTCGACGATAGGGCGGGCCGAGAGCATGGTGTAGGCGTCGATCTTTTCCCGGATCTGGTTTTCGAAAATCTGCTTCTGCAGCTGGATCGCCTGGAAGGTGTTGACCGAAAAGATCAGCACGATCAGTAGGCTGGTCACCAGGATCAGCTTCCAGCGCAGCGATTTCCGTATCAGCTGGATCATGGCGCCGGCTTCACCTCCCCCGCCGTCCCGGCATGCTGGTGGATGAATTTCCTCACGGTCTCGAGGTAGCGGTCGCCGCCCACCAGGAAGATGTTCATGTGGTCGGCCCCCTCCACCGGGTAGTAGTCCTTGGGCGGCGGGGCGATTCGGAAGAGCGCCTGGGACTGGTGGAACGGCACCGTCTGGTCCTGGGTGCCGTGGATGAACAGCTTGGGCAGGTCGCAGGTCCGGATGTACCGGGCGGTGTCCAGGGACAGGTTGGAAAAGAGGAACAGGAACTGCAGGATCGGGTTCTCCGCCGCCATGGAGGCGGCGTTGAAGAACGGGGCCTCCATCACCATACAGGCCGCCTCCTCCCGGGCCGCGACGCGCGCCGCGCCCACGTTGCCCAGGGAGAAGCCCCACAGCACCAGCCGCCGCGCGTCGGGGCAGTACCGCCGGCGGCAGCAGGCGTAGGCGGCGTCCACGTCGCGGTAGAAGCCCTCCTCGGAGATGGTGCCCTCGCTGCGCCCGTAGCCCCGGTAATCGAACAGGAACCATGAGGCGCCCAGCGGCTTCATCCGCTGGACGAACTCCACGCAATAACCGATGTTGCCGCCGTTGCCGTGGAAATAGAGTATGACCGGCCCGTCCTTGTCCGGCCCCGGGATGAACCAGCCGTGGAGCAGGACGCCGTCCTCCGTTTTGAACTCGACGTCTTCGGAGGGCATCTGGACGTCGGCCGGGGTGAGCGCCCACTCCTTCATCGGAAAGAAAGCAACCCGGTTCTGCCAGAGGAGCACGAGCACCTTCATCACCAGGATGGACAAGGCCACGATCATCGCGGCCAGGATCAGTTTTTTCATGGATGCGTTCCGGACAGGGATTTCTGGTAGTCCTCGAGGATCTGCCGATGGTCGAAGGCCAGGAGGTCCGGCAGCCGGCCCAGGGTGAAAACCGCCGCCTCGCGGGCGTCGTCGGCCCCCCGCGGGGTGCCCTTGGCGTCCCCGAGGAAGACGACGCTGACGGTGTGGCCGCGGGGGTCGCGGCCAGGCGCGGAGTAGACATGGAACTGGCCGGCCAGCCGGACGTCCAGTCCCGTTTCCTCACGGGCCTCCCTCACGGCCGCCTGCTCTACGGTCTCGCCGACGTCCACGAAGCCGCCCGGCAGGGCCCAGCCGGGCGGCGGGTTTCGGCGCCGGATCAGCACGACGCGGTCCCGGCCACCGACCCGGATGATCACATCCACCGTCAGCAGGGGGGTCTGGGGCGGCACGCCGAAACTCCTTGCGGGACCGGATTCTAAGGCCTCACTATACCGAACTCCCCCCGGCGGCGCAATCGTTTCCTTCCCCGCTCCGCCGGATTCTGGTACAATGACCCAGCCCATCTCCAGACCGGGCCCGCGCGAGGCACCCGTGACCGACGGCGCCAAAACCTCCCCCACCGTATCCGTGGTGCTTCCCTTCGCCAACAGCGAGAACGAGGTGTTGAACGTGGTGGAGGAGGTGCACCACGCCATCACTTCCCGGATCCCCGGATCGGAAATCGTCGCTGTGGACGCCCAGAGCCGCGACCACACGTGGTCGATGCTGCGGGAGCTGACCTCGGCCTACCCGGAATTGAAGATCTACCGGCTGAAGGAGCCGGCCGGGTACGGCGCCGCCAGCGCCCGCGGCTTCCTGGAGGCCGTGGGCAAGTACGTGTTCCACCGCGAGCCGCACTGCCCCTGGAAAATGGAGGCGTTCTGGCAGCTGGCCCAGCGCCGGGTGGACGCGGGGGCGGGGGCGGTCTTTGCGGCGCGGGCGCCGTCCCGGCGGGGTCTGAAAGAGAAGGCCATGGACCGGCTGTTCCGGGACGAGGCCCTGGACGGCTGGACCACGGATATCCCCGACACCGGCTTCCCGCTGCAATTCTTCTCCAAGAGCGACTTCGAGCGGGTCCACGTTCTGCTGCCGCAGGACATGCGGGCGCCCGGGCTGACCTTGTTCCTGCTGTTCGTCTCCTTTCAGCGGCAGGTCGTGACGGTCACACCAGCGGACTCCTTCCTGCGCGGGGACATCCGCCGGCCCGCCCCGCCGTTCTTCGCGGGCATCCCCGAATTCCGGCAGCTGGGGGGCCAGATCGCCGCGCTGCGCCGGAACCTGCAGCGCATCCAGGGACTGATGCAGATCCGATGAAACCGCCCACCCCTCCCGCCCTCCATCTGTTCTTCCGCCGCGCCGCCTTCCGGCCGGCGTGGCGTCCCGTCCTGCCCGCCCTGCTCGCGCTCTGGACCGGCGCGTGGGCCTTCGCGGTCGGCCCGCCCACGGTGACCGGCGCCCGGGTGGCGGCGCCGGCGGGAACCGTTCAGCTGGGCGCGCCCTTCGACCTGACCATCGAGATCGACGCCGCCCCGCAGACCGTCTGGCACCTGCCTCCCGCGCCGGCCCGGAGCGGCGCCTTCACCCTGAGCCGGATCCGGATTGTCCCCGCGGGCGCGGCGGGCCGGATCCGTCTCGAAGCCCGCCTGCAGGCGTTCCAGACCGGGACGGTGGCCCTGCCCCATCTGCCGGTCCGGTGGCAGCTGCCCGGCGGGACGCCGCAACCTCTGATCTACTCTCCCGGGTCGGTGGAAGTGGCCGGCCTGCTGCGGGGCCGCGGCCCGTTCGCCTTCCAGCCCCCCCGCGGCGGGCTGGCCCCGTCCGCCCCGCCCCGCTGGCCGTGGGTGGCCGGGGGGCTGGCCTTGATCTTGGCCGGGGCGGGCGCCGGGGCGTGGCTGTGGCGTCGCGCCCGCCGACGCCGGGTTGAGCCCGCCGCCACGCCGCGCACGGTCGACCTGGCCCACTTCCTGGACCGCTTCGAGCAGGCCCTGACCGGGGCCGTGCCCGGCGGCACGATCCAGTCCCGGGCGGGGAGGCTGGTGGAGGTGTTCCGCGACTTCCTGTCCTGGCGCCTCCGCCGGGACTTCCACCCCCTGACCACGCCGGAGATCCGGGACGCCCTCGCCGGCAGCGAAATCGCCGGGACCACGCTCCCGGCGGTCGAGCAGGCCCTGGGCGAGCTCGACGTGCTGCGCTTCGCGCCGGCGGGCGGGGGGCGCCTGCCGACCCTCGGGGAAATCCTGAGGGAGGCGATGCTGGAGCTGGGACCCCGGAGCAAGGAGGCCGCCGATGCCGATGGCGCTGCGGTCCCCTGAAACGATGCTCTGGGCCTTGGCCGCCCTCGCGGCGCTGGGAGGCGCGGCATGGGCTTTCCTGCGGTTCCGCCGGCAGCCGCTGTATTTTCCCGGCGCCCGGTGGCTGGCGGAGCTGTCCGGTCCCGGCCGGTGGCTGCCGCGGCTGGCCTACGGCTGCCTGTGGGCGGCGCTCGCTGCGCTGGTGGTGGCGCTGGGCCAGCCCGTATACCAAGGGCGGCGGGTGGAGCCGGCCACGGAGGGCGTCGACATCGTGCTGGTCCTGGACGTCTCCACCTCCATGTCGGCCCAGGACTTCCAGCCGGGCGGGCGGCTGCAGGCGGCCAAGGCCGTGCTGGGTGAGTTCGTCCAGCGGCGGCCCCACGACCGGCTGGCCCTGATCACTTTCGCCGCCGACGCCTACGTGGTCTGCCCGCTCACCAGCGACCATTACTCGCTCGAAGCGCTGCTCGAGGCCGTGGAGCTGATCCCCTTCGAAGCCGACGGCACGGCCATCGGCATGGCCCTGGCGAGCGCCCTCAACCGGCTGCGGGACTCGCCGGCCAGGAGCAAGGTGGCCGTGTTGCTCACCGACGGCGTCAACAACAAGGGGGAGATCGCGCCGATCCAGGCGGCCGAATTCTGCCGCCGCTACGGCATCCGGGTCTACACCGTGGGGATCGGCTCAAGCGGCGAAACCAAGGTGATGGCCCGGGCGCCGGACGGCCGTCCCGTCTGGATCCAGGCCCGGGTGGAATCCGACCCGGCGACCCTCGCCGAGATCGCCCGGCTGACCAACGCCAAGAGCTACACGGCCTCGGACGCCGAACGCCTCAAGGGGATCTACGCCGAGATCGACCGCCTGGAAAAGACGGTCCTGGAGCGGAAGACGGTCACCTACGAAGCCGATCTGCGGCCCCCGTTCCTCTGGATCGCCCTCGCCTGCGCCGCACTCGCGGCGGCGCTTTTCCTGAAGTGCCCCACCTGCCTGTAAGCCTCCCCGCGCCGGCCAGCGGCGGAATCGTGACCGCTGGACGCCCCGGCTGTGATACAATCCTCCCCACGTCCAGCAGAATCGGTTCGTGACGACTTTTCCCCGGGGGATTGGGTATGAAGTTCCGCTCTGGCCGACTCGCCCTGCTATCCTTTTCGGTCACGTGTCTCCTGGCGGGGTTCGCCGCCGCCGAGGCGGTCCCGGAACCGGCGGCCCGGATCGTGGCGCACCGGCACCTCGTCCGGGTGGCCGCTCCCTCAGAATTCCGCCCGGGCCCGGCGTCCGAGCTGCGGTCCGCGGACGGAGCGGTCCGGCTGGCGTGGATCTTTGACCTGGCGCCGGCCGGCTACGTCGCGGTGGCCGCCGACACGGAGCTGCCGCCGGTGGTGGCTTACTCCTTCGAGGGCGGCGCCTGGTCCGGACCCGCCCCGGAGAACCCCCTGCTGGCGATCCTCCGGGCCGACCTGCGGTGGCGGCTCGGCCACGCAGCCGCGCTGCCGGAGCCCGCGCACGCCCGCCTGCGGGCGGCGTGGGCGGAATGGCTCGACGGCGGCCGGGAAGCCCGCCCCGCCGACAAGTTCCAGCAGTGGCCCCCCGCGGGCACCACCCCCACCGGCGGCTGGCTGGACACCAACTGGACCCAGGGCGCCCCGTACAACAACCTCTGCCCGACCGACCCGGTGGCCGGCGGGCGCAGCCTGGCCGGCTGCCCGGCCGTGGCCATGGCTCAGATCCTCAACTACCTGGAGACCGCCAACGGGACCGCCTTCTCCGACGCCGACGACTATTACCACAATTACGCCGGGCGCCAGTTCTGGATCGACAACGACTATCTCACCCGCGGCTTCCCGTCGTGGGCCCAACTCAACGGCTACCTGGCGACGCTCCAGGCCCACTACGACGGCCACGCCGCCCTGACCGACACCGACAAGGCCGCCCTGACCTGGGCCTGCGGGGCGGCGGCCCACCAGGTCTACACGGCCAGCGGCTCCGGCACCTTCGGCGTGGACCAGGCGCTGCAGGCCTACCAGCGCTTCGGCTTCACCTGGGTGGAACTGCTCGAGCCGGAGGACCCCGAGCTGCTGGTCCGGCTGTCGCAGAACATGAAGGGCGCCCATCCCGCCCACCTGGCCGTGGTGACGCCCGCCTGGGACGCCGGGCACAACGTGGTGGTGGACGGCTACAACACCGACAACTTTTTCCACTGTAACTTCGGCTGGGGCGGAGCCTACAACGGCTGGTACCTGCTGCCGGGCGGCCTGCCGTACGACCTGACGGTGATCGAGGGCGTCGTCCTCGACATCACCGGACCGCCGGTGCCGGGGGACCTGAACGAGGACGGCGTCTGCGACGGCGCGGACGCGGTGATCCTGGCCGGCTACCTCGCCGGCTCCCTCACCCCGGGCGAGGGCGGCTTCACCGCCCCGTCCAAGCGCGCCGACCTCGACGGCGACGGCGTGATCCGGCCCATGGATCTCGTCCTGCTGCTCCGGCTCTAGCCCGCCGCCGGACGTCCGTCCCGCCGGGACTGACTGAGGCCGGCCCCCGTACCCCGCGTCGCCCCGACGCGGGCGGACGAATCGGCAAACGGCGGTGAGGCGAAGAGAAACCAGCGTGCGGCGCTGATCTGGGTACGCTCTGAGCCCCGGCACGCGGGAGGTACCCCGACCGGCAGGGAGGGGCGCACAGGGCCAATCGCCGAAACTAACGACCGGGCGACACGATTCCATCCACGAGGAGGCCTGGCATGCTCTGAAAAGTGGACGGAGTCGATCGGCACGCTCCCGGCGTCCCGACGGCTGATCCCTCGCGCCCCTCCCTGCCGGTCGGGGTACCTCCGTCCTGCCGGGAGGAACATCGACTCGGATTGGCATCCTAGCCCCCGGTGATGTAGAATTGACAACCGTTAAATCCATTCTCGATCACCGGAGGCGCAGCCCGCTCCATGAACGCACCCGAATTCGTCGCCAAGTGGCAGAAGGCCGAGCTGAAGGAGCGCTCCGCCGCCCAGGAGCACTTCCTCGACCTCTGCCGCCTGCTGGGCCACCCGACGCCGGCGGAAGCCGATCCGACGGGCGAAGCGTTCTGCTTCGAGAAGGGCGCCGCCAAGCACGGCGGCGGCGACGGCTTCGCCGACGTCTGGAAGAAGGACTTCTTCGGCTGGGAATACAAGGGCAAGCACAAGGACCTGGACGCCGCCTGGGACCAGCTCCTCCGCTACCGCGACGCCCTGGCCAACCCGCCCCTGCTGGTGGCCTGCGACCTGGACCGGATCGTGGTCCACACAAACTTCGAGAAGACCGTCTCCGCCGCCCACGAGATCCCGCTGGCCGCCCTGGCCGAGCCGCGCAGCCTGGAGATCCTGCGGGCCGTTTTCTTCGACCCCGAGAAGCTCCGCCCCGGCGTCACGTCGGAGGCGGTCACCCGCGACGCCGCCGCCCGCATCGGCCGCATCGCCCAGTCGCTGCAGGCCCAGGGCTTCCCGGCCGACCGGGTGGCCCGGCTGCTGGAGCGACTGGTCTTCTGCCTCTTCGCCGAGGACGTCGGCCTGCTGCCCCGGGGCCTCTTCACCCGGCTGCTGGCCAACACCCGCCACGCCCCGGCGCTCTTCGCCCAGGGGCTGGACCAGCTCTTCCGCACCATGTCCACCGGCGGAGTCTACGGCGCCGAGCCCATCGCCTACTTCGACGGCGGGATGTTCGAGGCGGTCGAGGTCCTGCCCCTGCCGCCGGCCGAGATCGACGCCGTGCTGGAGGCGGCCCGGCTGGACTGGAGCGAGGTGGACCCGTCCGTCTTCGGCACCCTGTTCGAGCGCGGCCTCGACCCGGCCAAGCGCGCCCAGCTCGGCGCCCACTACACCAGCCGCGAGGACATCGAGGCCCTGGTGGAGCCGGTGGTGATGCAGCCGCTGCGGCGCGAGTGGGCCGCCTTGCGCGACGGTATCGAGGCGGACCTGGCAGCCGGCAAGCGCAAGGCCCGCGAGACGGGCCTCCAGCGGGTGCGCGCCTTCCTCGAGGAGCTGGCCCACCTGCGGGTGCTGGACCCGGCCTGCGGCTCCGGCAACTTCCTCTACGTCACCCTGCTCAAGCTGAAGGACCTGGAGAAGGAGGTCATCCTCTTCGCCAGCCAGCGACTCGGCCGGTCGTTCCTGCCCCTGGTGAACCCGGAGCAGCTCCACGGCCTGGAAATCAACCCGTATGCCTTCGAGCTGGCCCAGATGACAGTCTGGATCGGCTACCTGCAGTGGGGCCGCGCCAACGGCTTCGCCCTGCCCACGGACCCGGTGCTGCGGCGGCTGCCCGGCTTCCAGTGCCGCGACGCCATCCTGGACCTGTCCGACCCGGCCCATCCGAAGGAGCCCGAGTGGCCCGAAGTGGACTGCATCGTCGGCAACCCGCCGTTCCTGGGAACAAAAAAATTGCGTTCTGAACTCGGGAGCGATTACGTCGAGAGCCTTTTTAAACTCTATGGGGACCGGATCCCCAACTTCAGCGATCTATGCTGTTATTGGTTCGAAAAAGCTCGTGTGAGTATCCAACAAGGTAGATGCAGCAGGGCAGGTCTTCTCGGCACCCAGGGCATCCGCGGTGGCTTGAATCGTGAAGTCCTTAAGAGGATCAAGGAAAGTGGGGATATTTTCTTCGCAATTTCCGATCAAGAATGGATCTTGAATGGGGCCAACGTCCATATCAGCATGGTTGGTTTTGATGATGGAACTGAAGAAGAGAAAGTCTTGGATGGAGTGGTGGTTGAGGCCATCCATTCCAATCTGACGTCGTCTGCTGATATCACACAGGCGCATCGGCTGGCTCAGAATGCCAGCTGTGGATTTATCGCTGACGTCAAATCCGGTCGATTCGATATCGTTGAAAATGAAGCGTTAACGATACTCCATCATCCGAATCCTCATGGCCAGCCGAATAGCGACGTGATCTTGCCTTGGATCAATTCACTGGATATCCTTCGAAGGGATCGACTAATTTGGATAATTGACTTTGGTGTCTTCAGGACTCGTGAAGAAGCAGTTTTATACGAACTGCCCTTCCTAGTTGCCACTGAAAGGATTTACCCAGAAAGGGCGAAGGTAAATCGAAAGCGCTATCGGGAATTGTGGTGGCTCCACGCCGAACCCTGCAATGAAATGAGAAAAGCTATTGCGCCACATGAACGATTCTTAGTCACGCCTACTGTTTCCAAATATCGGATCTTTAAGTGGTGGCAAGGGCCTACCTTGCCAGATCATCAGTTAGTAGCTTTTGGAAGATCCGATGACTATTTTTTCGGCGTCCTGCATTCCCGGTTGCATCAGGTCTGGGCGCTGGCGCAGGGCACGCAGCTCCGGGAGAAGGCATCCGGCTTCCGCTACACGCCCACCACCTGCTTCGAGACATTCCCGTTCCCGGCGCCGACGCCGGAGCAGGAGGCCGCCATCGCCGCAGCCGCCAAAGAACTGAACGAGCTGCGGGAGCGCTGGCTCAACCCGCCGGAGTGGACCCGCGCCGGGGTCCTGGAATTCCCCGGCACGGCCGGCGGCCCGTGGGACCGCCACCTCGACCGCGCCACGGTGGACCCCGCCACCGGCGTCGGCACCGTCCGCTACCCGCGCCTCGTGCCGAAGGACGACACCTGCGCCGCCCTGCTCAAGAAGCGCACCCTGACCAACCTGTACAACACCCGCCCCGCCTGGCTCGACCAGGCACACCGGAAGCTCGATGCCGCCGTCTTCGCCGCCTACGGCTGGGACCTGGATTTAATTGAGACAGAGATTTTAAAAAGACTACTCAAGCTCAATGAGGAAAGAAATAATCTCGAGTCGATGAGGAATAGTGGTGAAAGCAAACTTCGCTCAACTTCTTGAAAAGTATAAAACGTGCGAGGGCATGAAAATCTTTCACTTACTCAAGTCTCACGAGACAAGTGTCATGATTTTTACTGGGAATCACCTTGAGTTAAAACGGGCACTCGACTTCGTTCATGACCCAAGTAAATCATTTGTCTACTTCATTGAAGCGAATAGAGGTGAACTTTGGGAGATTCATCAGGATGTCGTTAGATTGTTTCACAACTTCGTCGCATCGGCTCTCACTCTAGTTGAGCACACACGAATTCTGATCAATCAACAATTTGTGAAAGAAGAAATTAGGGTTGGATATCAGAGTCGAGTTGATAACGTTTTCGCTTCGGATCCACTTTCCGGTTTTGTGCAAGATCTTCGGAATTACATACTTCATCGGGGACTACCTGCCACGGCTATGCATCTGCGATTACTTGGCCAAAATCCAAAAAGGCACGTCGATACTAGGGTTATTTTGAATCTTGATCAGATGGATGACTGGGACTGGAATGGTCGAAGCAAGGAGTATATTTCAAGTGTCCCAAAAGAGTTGCCACTGTTGGACGTAGTTGAGTCCTATGGCAACAAAGTTAGAGGCTTCCATCAATGGTTTGTTGAATGGTTCAGTAAAATTTATGAGAGAGAAATCGAAGAGCTTTTTACATTGGACGCACAATTATTCGGGAGAGACGGCAAACAAGCAGAGCATCCATGAAACAGCCCTTGACGAAAGAATCACTACCATGAAGCCGAATGATCTCTGAAGATGCTGTTGAGGGAGAGATGCCTGTGCCAAGCTCGGTCACAATCCAAAGCGGTGATTCGGCGCCCGGTCGGTCTTGCTTGTCCCTTTGGATTCCAGGGTGCCTCATCACCGCACTCCATACCGAACCTCATCACCGAATTGTGACGGAGCCTGGCACCAACGAGTCATCCGCGTCGAGGTGGATGCATTACTAGACGAACTACAGGAGCAGTGTCGTGGGCGAGATCTCGGTGTACTACGTTCCAGAGAATGAGGCGTGGTGGATCGGTCGCGAGCGTGAAGCGGCCGAGGCTTTCTGGCATCAAGGCATCTTTGTGGCGACGCCAGACCGATGGGCATACAATGAGATCGCCCGCTATCAGCGCGAGGGGCTGGAGTTGCCTGGCGGGGAGTTCCGCTTCAGCTTCGCAGAGATGGGCCTCGGCGGCCTCGGCCAGTGGGAGTCTGTGCCGAACCTGGTGTACGAGCAGCGCTGTCCCTCGTGCTCGGGTGACATCTCGGCGGAGATGCATGAACGCTGGGAGGAAGAAAGTGCGATTCCTTTGCCGGAGCGCTCCCTTGACTGCCCTCATTGCGGCACCCGGATGGCCGCCGGCGGGGCCGTGTCGCCCCAGCCGTTCGTGTTCTCGCGGTTCTACCTCTGGATTGCAGACATCGATCCCGATGACTGGGATCCCAAATTCAAGGGAGCAGTCGAATCCGTGCTCGGGCCCTGCGCCGAGTTCACGGCGTGGGAGACGTAACAAGCACGAAATCCAGCCGGCTCTGACATCTATTTCTCCCGGATGGTCGCAGAAACCATCCACACGAAATGCAATGCAAGCATGAAAGTGCGTCTCGGATGATTGTGACGGGTTGTGGCATCGTTTCTCCGCGCGCCGCCGCCGGGGCACGGGCGGAATAATCAAGAACAGCAGGAATACAATCATCCGGCTTTCCGGCGGCGGCCTTTCCGGTGGCGGCGGGCGACCCTCCGGGCCAGCCCTTGCCTCCGGCTAATTTCTCTTCCTCCCTCCGGAAGGCCCACCGCATCCCGCCGGGATGAGATCGCGGGATGCCTGCACGGCTATCCACCCGATACATCGTGCGGACGGGGATGTCCGCGCTCCGACCGGCGGCAGCGACGTCCTGCGGATGGGGGCTTGGTCTACGCCGTGCACAGCGCTCTCTATGCTCCCGCGGTGAATGATCGTCGGGCTTGGATTTTCCGCGGGATTGGCATAAGATAGCCCCCCATGAACCGGTTGGAGGCACGACCATGATCGTAGTGACCGGAGCGGCGGGGATGATCGGCAGCGCGGTGATCTGGGCGCTCAACGAGCGCGGCGAGGACCGCATCCTCGCCGTGGACGTCCTGGGGACCGACGAGCGCTGGAAGAACCTGCGGGCCCTGCGCTTCCGCGACTACCTCGAGCGGGACGAGTTCCTGCAACGCGTCCGGGACGGCCGGCTGCCGGAGGGGATCCGCTCGATCGTCCACCTCGGCGCCTGCTCCGACACCACCGAGCGCGACGCCTCGTTCCTCATCCGGAATAACTTCGAGTACACCCGGACGCTGGCCCAACTGGCCCTCGCCCGGGACCTGCGCTTCGTCTACGCTTCCAGCGCCGCCACGTACGGCGACGGCTCGGCCGGCTACCGCGACCGGGAGGAGGAGCTGCCCAGCCTCCGACCCCTCAACATGTACGGCTACTCCAAGCACCTCTTCGACCAGTGGGCGTGGCGGTCGGGCGCCCTGGCCCGGCTGGCCGGGCTCAAGTATTTCAACGTGTTCGGGCCGAACGAGTACCACAAGGGGGAGATGCGCAGCGTGGTGCTGAAGGCCTTTGAGCAGGTCCGGCGGGAGGGCACGGTGCGGCTCTTCAAGTCCTATCGCCCCGAGTACGCCGACGGGGAGCAGCGGCGCGACTTCCTCTACGTCAAGGACGCGGCCCGGATGACCCTGTTCTTCCTGGACCACCCGACCCTCGGCGGGCTCTTCAACGTGGGCAGCGGGCGGGCACGGACCTGGAACGACCTGGCCCGGGCCCTCTTCGCCGCGATGAGGCGGCCGGAGCGGATCCAGTACATCGACATGCCGGAGGGGCTGCGCGACCGCTACCAGTACTTCACCGAGGCGGACATGTCCCGCCTGCGCGCCGCCGGCTGGGCGGAGGAACCCACCCCCCTCGAGGAAGCCGTGGGCGACTACGTGCGCGGCTACCTCACCGCCGGGACGCACCTCGAGCCGTCTCCGGCACCACCTCGACGATCGTGAGGTTGTCGGGATCCAGGTGCCGCTTGGCCGCCGCGAGCACGTCGGCGGCGCTCACCTCTTCAATGTAGCGGGCGAACTTCTCGGGGTAGTCGAAGCCCAGCCCGTAGAGCCAGGCGGTCAGGACGAAGTTCGCGATGAGGCCCATGGTCTCGAAGTGGAAGACGAAGCTGCCGGTGAGGTAGTCCCGCGCCCCGGCCAGCTCGTCCGCCCCGACCGGCTCCCGCCGGATCCGCCGGATCTCCTTCAGGATCGCCTGGATCGCCCGGTCGCGGTGCTGCGGCGAGGTGCCGAGGTAGGCCGTGAAGCGCCCCTCGTCCAGCCCGGCGGCGGCGCAGATGCTGGCGTAGGTGTGGTAGGCCAGGCCCATCTCGTCCCGGATCTTGTGGGGGATCCGGGCGGTGAAGCCCGGGCCGGCGCCCAGGATCACGTCCATGACCATCAGCCGGTAGAAGTCGGGGTGGCTGCGCCGGACCCCCAGGTGGCCCAGGTAGACGTGGAGCTGTTCCTTGTCCCGGACCGGCACCACGCGCGTGACTGGCCCGGTCTGGCGGGCCAGGGGCAGCGCTTTCCGGTCGAGGCGCTTGCCGGCCGGCAGCCCGCCCCAGTCTTTTTCGACCGTATCCAGGAACCGGTCCGGGTCGAAGTCGCCCACCGCCACCAGGACGGTGTTCGCCGGGTGGTAGTAGCGGGCGTGGAAGGCTTGCAGCTGCCCCCGCTTGAACTTCCGGACCGTGTCCGCGTAGCCGAAAGTCGGGTGGGCCAGCGGCGTGCCGGCGTAGATGATCCGGTTGAATTCCCGGGCGCCGAGGTAGTCGGGGCGGTCCTCCCGGGCGGCGATGTGCGTCAGCACCTGGGAGCGGGTCTGCTCCAGCCGGTCCTTCGGGAAGATCGACTCGTAGAGCAGCTCCCGGACCAGCTTCAGGCCCGCCGGCAGGTCTTCCTTCAACACCTTGAGCGAGAGCCCGGAGGCTTCGCGGTTGCCGAAGGCGTCCAGGCTGCCGCCGCAGCCGTCGACCCAGTCGGCGATCTCCCGCCAGGAGCGCTTCGGCGTCCCCTCGTCCAGCATGTTGCCCACCAGGTGGGCCAGGCCCTCGACGCCCGTCCGGTCCTCGCGGCTGCCGGCCAGGACGACCGCGTGGAGCAGGACGGCGGGGATCTGCGGCCACGGGCAGGCCAGGACCGTCAAGCCGTTGGCCAGCCGGCGCTCCCGGATGTCCAGGTGCACCGCCGTACCGGAGGTGCGGCCCCGCGGGCTCCGGTCGGCGGGTGCCGGACGGCCGCACGCCGCGCGGTGGTAGCCTTGGCGGGAATCGGGCAATTCAAGGTCCTCCTCGGCTTCGACAACCACTTGGCCCTTCCCCTTGGACGCCTCCAGGCAGCCCACCACGGCCCGGTCCGGATCCAGGTACGCCCGGGCCGCCGCCTGGACGTCCGCGGCGGTGACCCGCTTCATGCGATCGAGGTAATGCTGGAAAAATTCGGCCGTGTGCAGGCACTCGTACATGCCGATGTTCATGGCCAGGCCGGAGGCGTCCTCCAGCTCGAAGATGAAGTCGGCCTCCAGCTGCCGGCGCGCTTTGGCCATCTCGGCCTTGGTCACGCCGTCCCGACGGATCCGGCCCAGCTCCTCGGCCACGGCTTCCTCCACCTTCTCCGGGGAGGCGCCATCCTTCAGCTGGGCCGCCAGGGCGAAGAGGCCGGGGTCCTTCATGTCCTCGAAATGGACGGAGATGGAGGACACCGTCTGGTCCTCCTCCACCAGCCGCTGGTACAGCCGGCAGGTCTTGCCCTCGGACAGGATGTAGTCCAGCAGGTGCACGGCGTGGATTGAGTCCGCCGACAGCGCCGGCCCGTGGAAGGCCATCAGCAGGCGGGTGGCGTGGGCGGGCCGGGAAGCGTGGAAGCGGACGCGGCCGTCGGGCGGGCTGTCGGGCGGCAGGGGCTGCCGGGGAAGGCTTTGCCCTTTCAGGCAGCCGAACTTCCGGCGCACCAGCGCGCTGACCCGCTTCGGATCGACGTCGCCGGCGATGGCCACAACGGCGTTGCCGGGCTGGTAGTAGAAGTCGTAGTACGCCCGCATCTGCTCCAGAGTGATCGCCCGCAGGTCCTCCTCCCAGCCGATGATGGGATGGCGGTAGGGGTGCCGCTGGTAGGCCAGGCTGCGGACGTGCCGCCGGAGGAACTCCCAGGGGTTGTCCTCGCCCATGTGCAGCTCCTCCAGCACCACCTGTTTCTCGGAGGCGAACTCGTCCGGGGGCAGCAACAGGCGCCGCATCCGGTCGGCCTCCACGTCCAGGGCCACCTCCCAGCGGTCGGCGGCGAACGTGAAGTAGTAGCAGGTGTAATCGTAGGAGGTGAAGGCGTTGTTCTGGCCGCCGAGCCGCAGGCTCAGGGCGTCCAGGCTGCCCTTGGGGAAGCGGCGCGAGCCCTTGAACATCATGTGCTCGAGGAAATGGGAAAGGCCGGTGAAGCCCTCCTTTTCCTCCCGGGAACCCACCCGGTACCAGACGGTGCTGCAGACCAGCGGCAGGCGGTGCTGCTCCGCCACCAGCAGGGTCAGGCCGTTGTCGAGCTGCTCCCGGTAGATTTCCACCATGTCCCGCTCCTTTGTCCGGATGATTCGGCCAGCCGTCCGCCCTCGCCCGGGCGGCAAAGTGCAGAGTGTACCACGAGAGCCGACCTCGTGGCACCATCGATCGCTCGGGCCGCCCCGGGAGCGGCCCCAAATCGATTGCAATCCCCCGTCGCCTTTGCTACATTCAGCCCGGCACCGAGGATATCCGTATGAGCCCGCAGACACCCCCCACCCCGATCCCGCCCGACCGGCCCCGCCCGCCCGGCGGCTGTCCGGCGGAGTGCCTCCCCGGCGAGATCCTCGTCCCCTACACCACCTACCGGTTGGGCGGCCCGGCGGATTTCCTCCTCCTGCCCCGCGACGCGGGGGAATTCGCCGCCTCGGTCCGGTGGGCGGCCGCCCGCGGGCTACCCGTCACCGTGCTGGGCGGCGGCTCCAACGTCCTGATCGCGGACGCCGGCGTGGAGGGCGCCGTCCTCGTCACCACCCGGATGCAGGCCGTGTCCTTCGAGGAGGGCGCCGTGTCGGCCGAGGCCGGCATCATCATGGACCGCCTGTGCGAGCTGTGCGCCGGGCGCGGCCTGGCCGGAGTCGCCAACTTCTACGGGATGCCGGGGACGCTGGGCGGCGCCGTGATGATGAACGCCCGCTGCTATGAGCACTCCATCGAGGAGGTCGTGGAGGCGGTGGACGCCGTGGACGCCGCCGGGAACCCTCACCGCTACTCGCGAGCCGACTGCCGGTTCGCCTACAAGGACTCGCGTTTCCAGGACGGCGCCGAGTGGGCTGTCCGCGTCCGGCTGGCCCTTCGCCCAGGCGGCCCGCCGGAGGAGCTGCGCGCCGAGATGGAACGGCGCCGCCGGCACCGGGAGGAGATGGGCCAGTACCGGTTCCCCAACGCCGGGTGCGTGTTCAAGAACGATTACAAGGTGGGCATCCCCTCGGGCAAACTGGTCGAATCGTGCGGCCTGAAAGGCTTCCGGATCGGCGGCGCGGAGGTATTCCCCAGTCACGCCAATTTCGTGGTCAACACGGGCGGCGCCACGGCGGCCGACGTCCTGGCGGTGATCCGGCACGTGGAGCGGGCGGTCTTCGAGCAGAAAGGGATCCGGCTGGAGCGCGAGGTGCGCCTGCTGGGTCGCTGGCAGGAAAGCATTTAACCGCAAAGGCAACTTGGGATCAAACGTCGAACGTTGAACTTCGAACGCTGAACTCTGAACGAACAGCAGCAAATGCAATGACGAGTCCAGGATCCCCGTTCAGCGTTCAAAGTTCGCTGTTCAACGTTCAGCGTTCGGGTTGCTTTGCGGGCATTGCGCCTTTGCGGTGAGATGACTTAAAAGTGGAGCCACTGGCGGAATTTGGCCGGCTCGCGGGAAAGGAAGGGGTGGGTCTGGGGCAGGCGGGCCTTGAGGTCCTCCACCAGCTGGTAGGGCCAGCGGGCGGTGCCCCGTCCGGTGCCGATTTCGATGTTGCTCTTGAACATACCGTGAAAGTCGCTGCCACCGGTCTTGCACAGGCCTTCCCGGTCGGCCAGCTCGGCGAAGCGGCGGGACATCTCCGACTGACCCTGGTAAAACGCTTCGAGGCCGGCCAGCCCCTGTTGCCGGAGTCCCCGTACGAAGGCGGCGAGGTCCTCGAACCGCTCGAACTCCAGCGTCTGGGGATGGGCCAAGACGGGCAGGCCGCCGTACTGGCGGATGAGCTGCAGGCCGTCCAGCGCGGTCAGCTTCTCTTTCGGCACGTACGCCGGACCGTCTTTCCGCAGGTAGAGATTGAACGCCTCCTTCACGTTGGCGACGTAGCCCGCTTCCACCATGGCGGCGGCGATGTGGGGGCGCCCGACGTTGCCGTTGTTCGCCCGGCGCCGGATTTCCGGAAGGCTCAGCTGCAGGCCCAGGTCGGCCAGCTTCTGGATGATCAAGGGATTGCGGCGCTTTCGGTGCTCGCGCAGCTCCAGCAGGGTGGTGTGGAGGGCCGGGCTGTCGTAGTCGATGAAGTAGCCGAGCATGTGCAGCTCGCCGTGCGGGAAGCAGATGGACAGCTCCACCCCGGGGAGCACCTCGACGCCCAGGCGCTTCCCTTCGAGGATGGCTTCCTCGTTGCCGCTGGCCGTGTCGTGGTCCGTGATCGCGATGGCCCGGAGCCCCTTGGCCTTGGCGTAGGCGACCACCTCCGACGGGCTCATCGAGCCGTCCGAGCGGGTGGTGTGCAGGTGCAGATCCACGAAACCGTTCATGCGCGCATCCCGCCGCCCTTCGAATAATAAAACTGGCTATTATAATTGAGTTTTTCGGGATTGCAAGAGCATTCCGGCCGGGGAGCCGGGCTCAGCGGGTTCCCTTGCGCGGCAGCTCTCCCAGAGCGGCGAGGAGCGCGTCGAGATAGGAGTCCCAGCCGAACCTCCGGGCGAACTGCGGCACCTGCTTTTCGATGGCCTCCTGGTGGGCCATGAAGTCTCCGATCCCGTCCGCCAGGGCCGCCGGATCCGACGGCGCCACCAGGATGCCGGAGACACCCGCCTGGACGGACTCCTCCAGGCCGCCCACGCGGCTCGCCACCGCCCCCCGCCCGAAGGCGTAAGCCAGCGGGGCCACGCCGCTCTGGGAGGCGTGGCGGTAAGGGAGCACCACCGCGTCGGCCGCGGTGAAATAGTCCGCCACCTGGTCGTTGGGGATGAACCGGTCGTGGAGCGTGAGATGGCCCCGGGCTTGCAGCTCCCCGAGCAACGGCTCGAAGCGTTCCTTGTTCTGATAGAATTCGCCCGCCACCACGAGGTGATAGCTCCCCCCGCCCTGCAGCAGCTGCACAAGACCCTGCAGCAGGGTGTCGAGGCCCTTGTAGGGGCGGACCAGCCCGAAAAAGAGCAGGATCCGCAATCCCTCCGGCGGGAGGCCCAGCCGCCGCCGGGCGGACCGCCGGTCGAAGTCGGGCGGCGGCGGGAACTCCTCGTAGAGGGGGTGGTACAGCTTCAGCACCGTCCGGTCAGGAAACCAGCCGGAAAGCTGGTCGGCGTCACCCTGCCAGTGGGCGGCGAAAACGTCCCCCTGGGCGAACACTTCCCGCTGCAGGCGGACGGCCAGCGGGAAGGACTCATGCGGGCGGACGTTGTGGCAGACGAAGGCCACCGGGATCCCGGCGCGGCGGCGCCAGCGGGACAGGAAAGCCGTCATGGACGGGGCGAACAGCGGCGTCCACCAGGAAATCACCAGGGCGTCCAACCGGTGCGAGGCCAGCCGCCGCCAGTCGGCCAGCCAGCGCCAGGGCCGGAACGGATCGAAGGCCGCCTCGGCCGCAACCCGGAATGGCTGCCCGCTCTCGTCCAACTGCGACCGTCCCGGGAAGATGGCGGCCGGGTACAGGTGGCGGTAATTGAACGCCACGGCCTCGGACCGCCGGGCCAAGTGCCGCCAGAGATGGTAATCGAAGGTGGCGATGCCCCCCCGGTACGGCGGGAACGGACCCAGGATCCCGACCTTCACCGGCTGTCCCCGGACCCGGCGGCCGGGGCCTCCGCAGCGGGCCGGGCGGGTTCCTCCGCTTCCTCGTGGCAGCGGAACTCCCGGATGGAATAGTAGGTCTCCACGTCGCGGGAGTGGGCCAACATCTCCGCCAGCAGGCCGAAGAACACCATCTGCACCCCCACGATCAGGATCGACAGGGCAAAGTAGAACAGCGGCCGGTTGCTGAGGTACTGTCCGAACAATCGGAGCACCACGAGATAGAGGGTCAGGGCGCCGCCGGCCAGACTGGCCAGGAAGCCGACCATGCCGAAAATATGCAGCGGGCGGGCGCTGTAGCGGGTGAGCATCATCACCGTGAACAGGTCGAAGAAACCGCTGAAAAAGCGCCACCACCCGTATTTCGAGCGGCCGTGGCGGCGCGGGGCGTGGGTGACTTTCAGTTCGGCGATGCGGAAGCCGAGGCTGTGGGCGATGAGGGGTATGTAGCGGTGCAGCTCGCCGTAGAGCTTCAGGCTCTGTGCCACTTCGCGCCGGTAGGCCTTGAAGCCGCAGTTCATGTCATGGAGCGGCACGCCAGACACCAGCCGGGTCACGAGGTTGTAACACCGCGAGGCCAGGCGCCGGCCGATCGGGTCGCGGCGGGGGTATTTCCACCCGGACACGAGGTCGGCCCCCGCTTCGATCGTCTCGAGGAATCGGGGGATCTCCTCGGGCACGTCCTGCAGGTCCCCGTCCAGGGTGACGATGATTTCGCCCCGCGCCGCGGCGAATCCGGCGGCCAGGGCCGCGGCCTTGCCGAAGTTCCGCCGGAAGCGGAGGATCCGCACCCGGTTGTCCTCCTCGAACAGACGATCCAGCAGGGCGGCGGAGCCATCGGTGCTCCCGTCGTCCACGAATAGGATTTCGTAGCCCGCCTCCAAGGACTGCATCACGTTCCGGATGCGCTCGTACAATTCGACGATGCTGTCTTTTTCGTTGTAGAGGGGAAGGAGGACGGAAACCCGGGGGAAGGCGGCCATGGCCCGCCTCATCGCACGATATGGCCCACGCCGGTATCCACGGTTCCGTTCTGGTCGAAATCCGCCAGGATCAGGCACGTCTCAACGCCCAGGTCGTTGAAGAGCAGCACCGGCACGGCGCGGTTGTACCGGTTGACCATGTACACCAGATTCTGGTCCCCGTACTGGCAGAGCCAGAACTTGGTCTTCGACTGGTTGGGCCGCGGCTGGAACCGGCCCATGACGGGGGCCGGGAAGGTGGGCGCGCTGGCGGACAGCGGCTGGAAGCCATCCCCGGCGGCGTTGGTCAGGTAGTTGACGCGGTTCAGGTTGAGATTCTGGAGCACCAGGTCGTCATACCCGTCGAGGGTGAAATCCACCCCCACCACGCCGTCGTAGTCGGCGGGCAACGGGAAGGACAGCAGGCTGGCGAAGGTCCCGTCGCCCAGCGCCTGCATCACCTCCAGCAGGTGACCATCCGCATCGTAGAACGCCAACTGGTTGGAGGTCCGGCTCAGCATCGCGAGCCAGGTGCCGCAGGCGGGCCGGAACGGCAGCCTTGCCGACGGGAGGGCGGTCCAGCTGGTGCCGGTGTTGAGGAAAAGCTGGTACGTGCCGCTGGATTTGCTGGTGCGAAGGAGGTCGCCCAGTCCATCGGCGTTGAAGTCGTTGTAAATGAAGTAATCGGAATAGTCCCGGGTGCCGCTGAAGGAAATGTAGTCGATTTCCATCACCCGGCTCTGGTCGAGCCGGAAAATCCGGCCGCCCTCGTAGTCGGCCCGAAGCGCTGCCACGCCGCCCGTAGCGGAGGAGAGGAACAGGACCACCTCCGGCCTGGTCTCGCCGGACGGCGAACCGGTGCCGGAGTCCGAACCGTCGTTGCCCGGCTCGGGATCCACCGATGGATTGCCCGTGTCCCCGGTCGGCGGCGTGACGCCCTGATTCGTGGGAGGTGTCGTCGGATCGGCCGCTGGGGTGGTCGTATGGGAGTCCGCCGCGATCGTGGTGGGCGCTCCGGTGTGGGAACCTTCCTGCTGCAGGACATGCGTGAAGGGATTGTCCTCCGCCATGGAGAGCGAATTCCCCCACGGGTCCTCGCCGAGCCCGGCCACCAGGATGGCAAGCGGGATGGTGGTCTCTTCGGCGGACTCCCCGGCGGAATTACCAGTGCCGAAACGCGACCGGCTCAGGACGTGCACCGCCGGGCGGGTGTCCTCTTCCGAGATCAGGGCGCGCTCGACGAAGGGGCTGCGGATCTCGACGAGCGACCGCCCTTCCCCGCTTAGAACGGCCTGCCGTTCCGCGTGCGGTCGGGCGGCAGCCGAAAGGCTGGCGGGAGCGGCCGCCGCCTGCGGCAGGGAGTCCGTCGACAGGCCTGCCGGCGAGTGGTTGGAGAGAGCGAAGAGGGACGCCTGGGTCGCCTCCTGCTGCGAAACATAGCGCAGAGGAAGGATCGGGCCGCCTGGGATGAATTCCCGCAGGCTGAAAGCCAGATCCGGACCCCGCGCGATTTCGCCGACGAAGACACGATCCCCCGCCAGCGAGAGCAGGATGAAGGCGCCAATTACCCAGGCTTTTTGATGACGTCTGCCCACTGCACAACCGCGTTTTAGAATCCGACGGTTACATTCTCCCAAAAGAAACGAGGCTTGTAAAGAAAAAAAACGAATACTATACAGAATTTAAGATCGTTCTCTTGAAGCGGAATCGCGACTACTTGGAGTCGCCCTTTTCGCGAAGGTCCACCTCCTGGCGATACACCTTGATGGCTTCGTCGATCCGGCCGTCCTTCTTCAGGAGGCTGGCCTTGATATTCAGGACCCGCGCCTTGAATTCGACGCCCTGGAGAGAGGAGAATCCCATGGCCAAGGCCTGGTAGGCGTATTCCTTCTGGCCTCGCTCGTACAGCTTCTTCGTCACGATGGCGATTTCCTTGAACACCGCCTCCTCGTACTTCTCAGGCAGGTTCAACTCGAGGATCGCCCGGTACTCCTCCATCGCCTTGGCGTACTGCTCTTTCTGGATCAGCAGTTGAATGATCTCGTGCTGGGTCTCGGCGATGGAGAGCTGTTTCAGCGTCGCCGCGTCCGGCTCGGGATCTTCCGCCGCTATGTACAACGAGAAGGAGGAAAACACGAGAAGCATCGACACGCAGAGGGCGAAGGCCGTCCGCCGTTCAACCCCCAGTCGTAGAATCGCGGTTCTCATTTTCCGGTCTCCTAGTTCTTATATTCCTTGTTGAGGACGGCCCGGAAGGGGTTCTCCTCCGCGGGTCCGGCCAGACGTTCCGGCGGTAGCGCCTGGAACGGGTTCTCGTCCTCGGCCGTTTCGAAAATCTCGCGCCCGTCGAACGGATTCGGGTCCGCGGCCTGCAGTTCCTGCAGGGTCCGCTCATATTCCCGGTCTATGTGGCTCAGGATCGTCGCCTGGGAAGGTCCGAACCAGGCCGGCGCGCCGGACCAGGTCACCACGGCCGCCGCCACCCCCAGCAGCAGGGCCGCGGAGGCCAGGAGGCGGGCGGGCGTGAGGCCCCAGAGGGTGAAGGCGTGCCGGGGCCGGACGGGCTCGCCGAGGCGGGACTCGATCCGGGTCCACAAGAACGGCGAGGGCGCCGGCGGCTGGAAGTTCCTCCGAAAGAACGCCTCCGCCCGCTCCTGCTCTTCCAGCTGCGCGCGGCAGGCGTCGCAGCCCAGGAGATGCCGGCGGACAGTCCCGTCCCGCCGGGAATCACCCGCGGCGGCATTCAGCAGTTCTTTCAACGACGGACACGCCATGCTTTCAACCTTGGGCCAGGTATCGCCGGATCATCTCCTTGGCGAACACCCGCGCCCGGTAAATGTCTGTTTTCACCGAGAGCAGCGACCGGTCCACGATGGCCGCGATGTCCTTGTAGCTCATTTCCTGGATCACGGCCAGGATGAACACCTCCCGCAGCTTGAGGGGCAGATCCTGCAGGGTCCTTTCCACCACCCGGGAGAGTTCCTCGCGGAGGTACTCGTCCTCGGGATTCCCCGTGCCGGAGCGGACTTCCGGTCGGCTCGTGCCGTCGGCGGGTTCCGCGTCCAGCGGGACCTCCAGCTTCTTGCGCTTCCGGAATCTCTGGTAGACCTCGTTGCGGGCGATGCGGTAGAGCCACTGCTCGAACCGCCCGGGGTTTTTAAGGCCCCGGAGGTTCTGGAACGCCTGGACGAAGGCGTCCTGGGTGATGTCCTCCGCCTCCTCCTTAAGCCGCACCAGACCGAAAACGAAATTGAAAATGCGCGCGTGAAAGTGGAGGTAGAGCCGGTGACAGGTCTCGCGATCGCCGGCCGCCGCCCGAAGGACCAACCCTGGGAGATCTTCTTCCTTCAACTCCGACAAGCCTTCTGGGTCGCTGCCTTGAAATTTCACAGACCGACATTTTCCATGGAATAGAGAGTGGAAATCCAGAAAAAAGTTGCTAAAAAGTCAGAAAGGGGCATTGCGCCCCTTTCCTGCTTTTGAGCGGTCGATCCGCCGGATCATCCCTGCCCCGGCGGGGGATTCTGCGGCGGGTTCGTTGGCGGTGGCTGCGGTTCCGCCGGCGGCGGGTTTTCCGCCGGCGGCGGGGTGTCCGGTGGAGGATTCTGGGGAGGCGGCGGAGCCGGCTCGGCCGGCGGCGCCGTTTCCGGCTCGGGCGCCTTGGCCGGTTCCGGCGCGGCTTCCTTCTTCTGCTGGGACTTCTTCTTCTCCGTATCCTCCATCGGGCTCAGGCCCGGCTTCAGGATGCCGAACTCGTTCTCCTCTTTTTTCTTCTGGATGTATTTGTTGATGTTGTCCAGGTTCTGCATCATGACGTTGCTGCTGGCCACGGCGCCCTCCGTGGTGTGGACGACCTGGGGGGTGAGGATCACGATCAGCTCCGAGCGGTTCGAGTCGTTGGTGGTGGTGCCGAACAGCCAGCCGAGGATCGGGATGTGGCCCAGCAGCGGCACGGCGCTCCGGCTCGAGTTCTGGTTGTCGTGGATCAGGCCGGCGATGACGACCGACGCCTGGTCCTGCACCACCATGGTCGTCTGAACGACGGCCCGGTTGATGGGCGGCGATCCGGCCAGGCCGTCCGCCGCGCTGCCGGGTGAGCTGACCTCCACCGCCACCTCCAGCGTGACCACGCCGGTGGCGCTGATCCGCGGCGCGACGCTGAGGTTCACGCCGGTGGAGCGGTACTGGATCTGGGTGTTGGTGGGGTTGTACGTAGGCGTGGTCTGGTCCGTGGTCCCGCCGGTAAGATAGGGGTTCGAGAAGGTGCTGGTGGCGATGGGGATCTCCTGGCCGACGTTGATGTTGGCCTCGTTACCGTCCAGCACGAGGACGGTCGGCGACTCCATGATCTGCACTTTGGACATGGTCTCGAGGGCGGTGATCATCACCTGCACCTCGCGGGAACCGTTCAGCCCGAAAACCTTCAGAGTGTTCAAAGACAGGCCCACGGGACCCGCGCCGTCGGCGTTGCTCCACTGGATCGCTCCGGTCGTGGGAGGGTACTTGTTGGAGCGGCCCTGCAGGTAATAGCTGACACCCATGGACAGGGCACCGACCAGGTCGACCCGGATCACCTTCGCCTCGATGAGCACCTGGCGCGGCAGGGTGTCCAGCTTCTTGATGGTCCGCAGCAGGAACTCATAGTCCGCCTGGGTGCCCTGGATGATGAGGTTGTTGTTCAGCTCGTCGGTGATGATCTTGACGTTGCCGCTCAGGCCCTGGATGGGCGTCCCCTCGCCGCCCTTGGTGGTCCCGCGCAGCTGCGGCGAGATGCTCTGGCCGCCGGTGGGCAGGCCCGCCGGCCCGGTCTCGGAGGTGCTGACAGCCCGCTGGGCGCTGCCGGCCGACACGGTCTGGGCACCCATGTCGGAGAAGAGCTGGCTCAGGATGTCGGCGATGTTGGTGGCGGTGGTGTTCTCGACCTTGTAGACAAAGGTCTCCAGGCCGTGGGCGGAGGGGGCGTCCAGCTTGTCCACCCACTTGTAGACGGCTTCCAGCGCCTTGGGGCTTCGGCAGACCGCCAGCACGCTGTTCATCCGGGGAATGGGGATGAACCGGATACCGCTGTTCTGGCTTCCGCCACCGAAGACTGCCTCCAGGTCCTTGGCCACGTCCTCGGCCTTGTTGAACCGGATGGGGATCAACTCCACCTTGTTGACCTCGAAGTAACCGCTGTCGAGGATCTTGATGATGTCGAGCAGTTTCCGCAGGTTGTCCTTGAAGTCGGTGATGATCAGGATGTTGTTGGTCTCGTAGTTAATGATCAGAGTTTTGTCTGTTTTAAATTCATCCAGCAGCTTCGCCAATTCGCCGGAAGGCATGAACTCGGCGGGAATGATGTACGTGGTCAGCTCGCTGCCCTCCACCTTGAAGTCGGAGTCGATCTTCTCGATGTCGGAAGGATATTTCTTCCCTTCGGTGATCGGCACGATATGGTAAATTTCGCCTGACTTGACGATGGTGGCGCCGTTGATACGGAGGATGTCGATGAAGATCGGGAACAGGTCCTCCTTCGGCACCGGCTTGTTCATGTTGATGTTGACCCGGCCGGAGACGGCCGGCTCGATGATGTAGTTGAGGTCGAGCACGCTGGCCACGACGTCGATGAAGTCGTAGAGGTCGACATCGTCGTACTTCAGCTTGATGCCCTTGCCGGACACGTCGGCCTTGTCCGAAACACGCCGTGGCTGGGCCGGCTCCACAGGCGATGCGGGGGCTTTGGCTGGCGCAGCCTGGGCCCCGGGGATCGGTGGCGGCGGCATCTCTCCTCCCTCGCGAACCGGCGGTGGCGGAGTTTCACCCGCCTGGCCCGTAGGGATGGGGGGAGGAGGAATCTTGCCGTCCTGCCCCGCCGGAACCGGCGGCGGGGGGACCGGGTTCCGGCGCAGCCGCTGCAGGCGCTGCTGCATTTCCTCCTGGCGCTTCTTGGCCTGCTCGGGGGTCTCCTTCTGCTGCGGCTGGGAATGCTGGGCCTTGCGCTGTGCCGCCTCCGCGGCGGTTTCGCCTCCCTTGGAGGATTTTGCCGGGGGCGGCGACTTCTTCGGCGGGGGAGTCTGGGCTTCGTCCTGCGGGCCGGCCGGGGAGACCGGCGCGGCCAGGGCCCGGAAGCCGGCCGACGGCCCCAGGGCCAGCCAGGCCGCCATGACTGCGGAAATCAGCCACCGTAGCCATCGTTTTCTCATACCGTATGTCTCCTTGCGCTTCTTCTTGATGGTCGTATGAAGTTCGATCTCAGTAATTTTTCTGCCTCTGGTTGGAGCGGAACGGATTGGACCGCTGCGACGGGTTGCTCCGCGACGTCCCGGACAGGCCGCCCTGCCCGCTCTGCGTGCCGAACGTGGACTGCTGACCGTCGGACCGGCGGGACCGGAACAGGCTGTTGCGGTTCCGCGCGCCCGCCTGCGAACGGTCCTGCGCCGCGGCGGTCTTCGCGGGCGAAGTCGGTGCCTTGACCATGGGCGTCGGCGCGGGCGCCGCGGCCGCGGTGCGGCCCACGCCGGCCGTGCCCGGTTTCGCGCCAATCGTCAGCACCGATCCGCCGCCGCCCGGCCCGCCGGCCTTGGCTGTCTGCGGGGCCGGCTTGCGGGGCCGCCGCTTGTCCGGGTCGTGGAAGAGGACTTCTTCCCGGGTGTCCTTGGCCAGCATGACGATTCGGTCATCCTGGATGGATTCGACCACCCAATCCCCTTCCCACTTGTCTCCCTCGCCGAGGCGCATCGAGCCTTTGTCCTCGGCGCTCCCCTTCTCGGGACGGACCTGGACATAGCGGACGCCCTCGATGGTCATCATCCCCATGATCATGGGCGGATTGGTCAACTGGGGCTTGGCCTCCAGCGCCGGGTCCTGGGGCAACTGCATGTTGCGGTCCTTGTGGAACAGGTTGTTGTCGGAGATGTAGGAGATCTCGTTGGCGGCCAGGGTGCCGTGCGCCGTCTTCACCTCGGGCACCTGCACGTCCGGTTCGACCACTTTCACCCGTTGCATCAGGGTCTGCAGGTTGTTCTCCTTATCCCACTGGTCCCAGTCCTGCTTGAGCTTGTAGGTCAGGGCGACCATGCAAACCAGCAGCAGGATATTGGCAATGATGATCCTCTTCTTCATCGCTGCACTCTCCTTCAGGCGCCGGTCCCGGCCGGCCGGGCGGGCCGGGCCGGTTTGGAAGCGGTCGCCTCCGGTTTATAGATGTACGTGGCCACGACGATGTCGGGGTTGATCTCCTTGTCGGGCCGGACATTCCACGCCCGGATCTCCAGGCGCTCGACGATCAGGAACTTGGGCTGGCTCTCCAGGGCGGCGAGCATCTGGGCCAGCTTGTCGGGCGTGCATTTCAGGGACGCCCGCACCCGGATCTTGAGGAATCCCGCCATGAGGGGGTTCTTCTTGATGGTCTCGGTGTCGAAGCGTTCCGGCTTGGTGGAGGCGTCGATGCGGGTGACTGCGATCCCCTGCTGCTCCGCCAGAGTGTTGACCAGCCGGTGCAGCTCCGAGGTGACGACCGTGGGGTCGTCCCCTTCCAGCAGGAGCGATTGCAGCGAGTCTTCCGTGGTCTTCAAGTGGCTGAGAGCCTGCTGGAGATACTCTTTCTGGCGGATCGCCTCGGCCATGCGGACGAGCTCCGCCTCGCGGTCGGCCTTGTCCGTCTCGATCTCCCGGACGAGGTCAATCAGAGGCAGGACGCCGAAGTAGACGACCAGGATCACGAGCAGGACGGCCGCGCCGATCAGAATGACTTTCCGGTCCCGTTTCGTCAGTTTCACTGCTGCGCCTCCAGCTGGATCTCGAAGCGGAAATGCTCGGCGCCTTCCTTGGTCTTCGTGATGGACCCCTGCAGGTTCAGGGCCTTGAAGAACCGGATCGCGCTCAGGCGGGTCTGCAGGTCGAGGACGGAATCGGTGTAGCCGCTGATCACCAGGTTGTCCCCGCGGACGTACTCGCTGAGGTAGGTGTTCGGCCCGGCCTTCTCGGTCAATTCCCGCAGGATCACCAGGTCCGACAATGGCTTCTGCAGGACGCCCTGGTAGGTCTCCAGCTCCCGGCGGGTGGCCGAGATGTTCCGGCGGAGCGACTGCACGGACCGGTACTCCTTCCCGATCTTCTGGATGTTCCGGTCCAGCATCTTGAGGTAGGAGTTCTCCTGGAAGAAGACCCGGGTGAGGGTCAGGCCCAGGAGGATGATCAGCCCCGCGGCCAGGACGAAGGTCGGGATCAGGCTGATGGTGGACGACCGCTCCCGCCATTCCGCCGGGATCAGGTTGAACGACTTCCGCTTCAGGTCCAGGGACTGGAGGGCCACCGCCAGGGGTTTGAGGTTGTGGGTGATGCGGTCGGGGAAGGGGGAGAACTCCTTCGCATAGCGCACGAAGGAGTAGGATTCGTCGAGGAGCTTTTCCTCCCAGTTGGCGTCGGACACATTCACGTAGATGTCGATCGAGGCATCCTCCGGCAGGCGCACCAGCGACGCGCAGCGCTCCACCTCTTTGAGCACGTGGGGCATGTCCTTGTTGGATGGGTTGATCCAGGCCAGTTTGAAATAGCTGAACCTGCCCTCCTGGAAGACATAGACCGCGAAGTTGTTGAGGTCGAGGTCGGCGAGGAACAGGGGGGTCGCGGTGTCCAGCTTGGCCAGACCGATCATCCGTTCGAAGCCGAACGAGGTGAGGGTGACGGCCGCCGGCGGCAGCCCGATGGACCGCAGCAGGTCGATGATCCGCCGGATCTTCTCCCGCGGGACGATGTAGAGGTCCACCTCGAAGGTCTTGCCGTCAGCCCCCCGCTGGACCACCTTCTCGATGCTGAATTCATCCGGGTCGGAAGGGACGTAGTTCATCACCTGCAGCCGGATCACCTGCTCGAGGTTGTCTTCCGCCTCGGCCGGCAGGGAGAGGTGCCGGAAGGCGATCTGGTCGGGCGACAGCCCAACCACGACGTTCTCCGGCTTCAGCTTCAGCTTGGCGAGGAATTCCTCGACCTCGGACTTCAGGATGACCGGGTCCTTCTGGGAAATGCCGGAAAGGCTGAGGTTCCCGAGGAAGCTCATCTCGGTGACGCCGCGGGCGACCACCTCGATGTCCAGCTGGTCCTCCTGGTAGAGCACACCAATGGCTTTGCGCAGATACATGCTGGCTATTCCTGTTCCTGCAGGGTCTGGGAATCGTTTTCCTGCATGAAATAGTTCTCGTTCCAATACACGATCGAGTGTTTCAGGGGCAGGCGGGCGTTGAGCCGCACCACCGCGAAAATGGTCTTCCGAAGCTGGGAGTTCTTGAGCTGGGCCGTGGAAACCAGGGAGAAGAAGGACGACTGGACGGGCGGCCGGGTGATGATGGGCGCCTTGAGCATCTCCATGCCGGGCGCCTCCGGCACGCGCATGGAGAAGTCCTGGTTGTCCTTAAAGGGCTTCTCGGACCGCTGCTGGATGATGTCCCGGGCCATGTCCGGCGGGAAGCCGACCGCCAGCAGGACGTTGTAGGGCGCGGCGTTGATGTTGATGCCGGCGGAGGTGCCGTACACGGTCACGCACCGGTTCAGGCCGGGGACGTGCTGAATCGTGCCCGCCTCGTCCTGGAACGTGTGTCCGTAGAACAGCTTGGCGTCCACCCCCCGGACCAGGAGCAGCTCCTCGATGTTGTCCATGGAAGCGTTCTTGGAACGGTAGGGATTCTCCAGCCCCAGGTAGTAATCAGTCTCCGCGCCGTTGAGGTGGTAGTCCTCGTCCGGGTCGATCCAGTCCAGGATGGAGTCGGAAACGATGTCCGCCCGCTCCTCCTCCAGGCCGAGGTTAAGCAGCAGGCTGAGCAGCAGGTCCTTGTTGGCCCGGTTGACGTTGATCTTGCCGTCCTCGTCGGCGATCTCCACGTTTACGTCGCCGATGTCGGTGTGCAGGGTCACTTTCCCGAGGTCGATGTCCTTCGGTTCGAGCTCCGTCGCGGACGGGTCCTGCCCCCGGCCGGTAAGCCCCCCCTCCACCCGGTACACGATCAGCTTGTAGATGGTCTCGTTGATGCCGGCCTGGGCCAGGTAATAGGCGCTGGTCAGCATCCGGGTGTTGCCGGCGGCATTGGCTTCCACCCGCACCGACTTGGCGAAGCTGATGCACAGGATGCTCATGGCCAGGAGCATCCACAGGAGGATGATCAGGATGGAGCCGCGACGGCGATCACTGCGGGATCGGCACATTGCTCGCACCTCGGTTGGTGATCCGGCGCCGCATGGCGTTGCCGTGACTGTGGATCGGGACCGTGATCTCGCCCTCGAGGAACCGGGCCCGGCTGCCCGGCTGGAACCGGTACTGGATCCGGACCGCCTCGGGCAGATCGCCCATGGTCTCGACGTCCCAGTCGTCGAACCAGTCCTTTTCGATCTGATCCGCCGGGACCACCCCCTGCTGGGAGAGGTCCGCCCCGTAGAACCGGAAGGTCGCCCGGTCCAGCCCGTCCAGCAGGACGTAGCGGTAGATGTTTTCGGGGATGGCGTCGCTCTCCTCCTTCCCCATGGGATTGACGCCGGTGTACTGCTTCTCGTACTCCACCAGCGCGAAGCCCTCGCCGGCCTCCGACGGCTCCACGGCATAGGCGACGAAGCACAGGCCGGGGATGGCGTTGAGCCGCATGGAAAACAGGCTGACAAAGGCCATCCGCTCCCCGGATCCCACGAAGTAGGGCAGCTTGTCCATGGTGGGGCGAAAGGTCGGCTGGTTGGGGTCCACCGGCTGCTCGTCCTCCTCCACCAGGGGCATGACGGGGTAGATCGATGCCACCTGACGCCGCATCAGCTCAAACACGCTCCGCTGCTGCTCGCCCGCCTGGATGCTCTCGTGCCCCCGGCGCCAGGTCCGGGTGGTCATGGCGAAGCCGGAATAGAGGACCGTCGCGATGATGGCGAAGATCGTGATCGCCACCAGGACCTCCAGCAGGGAGAAGCCGCGAGTGCCGCGGGGATTATTGCGCAATGGGACCTCCTCCGCCGAGGTAGCCCCGCTCCCCGACCTGGGGCTTGGGCACCAGCTTGCTGGTGAAGAGCTTGATCTGCCGGTCCCGCCCCTCGAAATTGTAATGCACCGTCAGCCGGATGTAGAGGAGACGTGTGGTGAGCCGCGACTTGTCCACGGCCAGGTCGTCCACCTCGTGGGTCTCAAGGGCGGCCCGCCAGCTGAAATTCTCGTCCCAGGCGCCTTCCAGGACGCCGTCGTCGATCACCTGGTCGTCGATCAGCAGCTCGTTCATCTTGTTCTGGGCCAGCTGCATGGCAACCTGGTAGACGTCGATCCGGCGGATGTTCCGCAGGGACTGCGAGAACGCCTGCAGGATGGCCCCGAACGCGATCCCCACCAGCACGACGGCGATGACCACCTCCAGCAATGTGAATCCGGCATCGGAGTGGCGCCGTGGGCGGCAGGATCCGCCACGGCTCCGAACTCCGTTTGCCTGCACCGCCGCTCCAAAGCCGGATTCACTTCTGGAAGATCTCATCTTCGAAACCCTTCTCGCCGGGCCCGTAAATCCGGGTGTTGCCGGTGAGGATGTCGGTCTTGAGGCGCAGCTGCCGGCCCGCCTCGTTGCGCAGGACCAGGGCGATGCCGGTGCTGCGGCCGTCGGGGTAAAACCAGACCACGGCCCGGTCGTCCTGCACTTCCTGGCCGTCCAGGATCAGCCTCTGGAAGGACACCTTCTCCCAGAGCTGGTAGTGCTTGAGGGTCTTGCCGGACCGGTCGAACATGGTCAGGTCGGCCTCCTGGCGGCGCAGGACCACCGAGATCACCTCCTGCTCGCCCATGGATTTCTCGCGGGCGTACTTGAGCAGGGAGGCCAGGTCGCGCACCGATGCGTCCATGCGCGCCTTGTCCACCGTGGTCTTGAGCGACGGGTAGACGAGCAGCCCGGTGATGGCCAGGAGGACCAGCACCACCGTGATCTCGAAGAGGGTGAATCCGCCGCTCGACCGACGCATGGCTCAATTCCAGTTGGTCAGATCGTCCGCCGTCCCGTCCTGCCCGTCGGGGCCCTTCGAGTACAGGTCGAACTCGTTGCCGTGCCCGCCGGGGCAGACGTAGACATAGTCGCGCTGCCAGGGATCCCGCGGGATCTGCTTCTTGTTCAGGTAGGGGCCGGCCCAGAGATCCGACCCGTCGGTGTTCTCCACCAGCGCCCGGAGGCCTTCCTCCGTCGTCGGCAGCCGGCCCATGTCGGTGTTGTAGGACATGATGGCCGCTTCCAGCTGCTGGATCTGGGCCTTGCAGGCCACGATCTGGCCTCGTTTCAGGCGGCTCCACACGCTCGGGCCTACGATGCCGATAATCAGGCCCAGGATGATGAGCACCACCATGAGCTCGATCAGGCTGAAGCCCCGCTCGGACCGGCGCGGGCGTTCCAGTTTGCTTCTGTCCTGCATATCTCCTATCGCTCCTATTGCGGAATGTCGCTGATGCTGAAGATGGAAAACACCATGCTGATGACGATGGCGCCGACCACCACGCCCATCAGCAGGATCATCATCGGCTCGAACAGGCTGATCAGCCGCTTGATCTCGACCCGCACGTCCGCCTCGAACACGTCGGCCGCCTGCAGCAGCATGCCCGGCAGGTTGCCGGTCTCCTCCCCGACCTCCAGCAGGTGGAGGGACAGGGGCGGGAAGACGCCGGCCTTCTTCATCGGCGCCACCAGGCCCTCGCCCTTCTTGACGCCGTTCTTGATCGGCTCGATGGTGCCGGCGATGATCTGGTTGCCGATCACCTCCTTCACCAGCGACAGGGCGTTGACCAGCGGCACGGCGCTCTGGAGCAGCGTGCCCAGCGTCCGGTTGAACCGCGCCACCTCCACCAGGCTGACCAGCCGGCCGAAGAGGGGCAGGCCCAGGACCTTCCGGTCCCAGAGCAACCGGCCCTGGGGCGAGGTGCGCCAGCGCTGGAAGAGGTAGGTCCCCAGGGCGATGAGGCCGAAGATGGCCCACCACCAGGAGGTGAAGAAGCCGCTGATGCCCATCAGGATCTGCATCGGCAGCGGGATGGGCGACTTCGAGCTTTCGAAGATCTGGGAGAATTTCGGGATCACGAACAGGATCATCACCAGCACGGAGGCGATCATCATGAACAGGACCACGGCCGGGTAGATCAGAGAGGAGATCAGGTAGCTGCGCATCTCGGAGGTGCGCTCGAGATAGGCGGTGATGTCCTCCAGCACCTGGGGCACGACGCCGCCCATCTCGCCCGCCCGGATCATGTTGATGTAGACCTTGGGGAAGACCTGGGGGTACTCTCCCATGGCGTCGGCCAGCGACTTGCCGCCCTTGATCTTGCCGATGACGTCGTGGATGATTTCCCGGAAGCCCTCGCGGCCGGCCAGTTCCTCCAGGATCATGAGGCTGCGGTCCAGCGGCAGGCCGGCCTTCAGGAGCGTCTTCAGCTCCTGGGTGAAGAGCAGCAGGTCGCGGCTGCCGATGCGCTTGCCCCGCTCCCCACGCTTCGTCAGCGGGAAGGAGAAGATGGAACGCGCGCCGTTCGAGCCGGCGGTGATCCGCAGCGGCAGGTAGCCCAGGTCCTGGAGCTTGATGAGCACGGCCCGCTCGGTCTCGGCCTCGATCTGGCCCTCGACGATCTTGCCCTCGCGGTTGGCGGCTTTGTATGCGAATGCGGTCATGGTCGCCTCGTCCGGGGGATCACACGTCCTGGGTGACGCGCAGAACTTCGGCCAGGGTGGTCCAGCCCTTGCGCACCTTGAGGAAGCCGTCTTCCTGGAGGGTGCGCATTCCCTGCTCGATGGCCATCTTGCGGATCTGCGAGGCCGGGGCGTTGCTGATGGTCAGGTGCTTGACCTCCTCGGTCATGGGCATCAGCTCGAAGATGCCGATGCGGCCGCGGTAGCCGGTGTTGGCGCAGGCGGGGCAGCCCTTGCCCTGGTAGAACAGCGTGTCGGGCTGGAAGCCGAACTGTTTCAGGATGGCCGGCTCGGGCCGGACCGGCTCGCGGCACTGCTCACAGATCACCCGCACCAGGCGCTGGGCCAGGATGCCCAGGATGGACGAGGCCAGCAGGTAGTCCTCCGCCCCCATGTCGATGAGGCGGCTGATGGCGCTGGGGGCGTCGTTGGTGTGCAGGGTGGAGAAGACTAGGTGGCCGGTGAGGGCCGCGCGGATGGCGATCTCGGCCGTCTCCAGGTCGCGGATCTCGCCGACCATGATCACGTCGGGGTCCTGGCGGACGATGTGCCGCAGCCCGCTGGCGAAGGTGAGCCCGATCTGCGGGTTGACGTGGATCTGGTTCACGCCCTCGATCTGGTACTCCACCGGGTCCTCGATGGTGATGATCTTTTTGTCCGGCAGGTTGATCCGGCGCAGGGCGCCGTAGAGGGTGGTGGACTTGCCGCTGCCCGTCGGGCCGGTGACCAGGTACATGCCGTAGGGCCGGCGGATCAGCTTGTTGACCTCGTGCAGGGTGTCGGGAAGGAAGCCCAGCTTGGACAGGTCGAAGCTCTGGGTGGAGCCCTTGTCCAGGATGCGCAGCACCACGCTCTCACCGAAGAGCGTCGGCAGCGTGGAGACGCGCAGGTCGATCTCCTTGCCCAGCACGCGCAGCTTGATCCGGCCGTCCTGCGGCAGCCGACGCTCGGCGATGTTGAGCTTGGCCATCAGCTTGATGCGCGAGATGATGGCCGCCTTGAGGTTCTTCGGCGGCGACTCGATGTCGTGCAGGATCCCGTCGATGCGGAATCGGACCTTGAACTCCTTCTCGAACGGCTCGATGTGGATGTCGCTGGCCTGGCTCTCGACGGCCTTCTGCAGGAAGAGGTTGACCAGCCGGATGACGGGGGCCTCGGAGGCCAGGTCCTTGAGGTGCTCGATGTCCTCGACGTCCTCGATCCCCTCCATGCCCTCCTCGCCGATGCCCTCGATGATCCGCTCCATGTCCGAGGAGGCCGCGCCGTACAGCCGGTCGATCAGGTCCATGATCTCGACCTCGGGCGCGAGGTAGGTCTTGATCTCGTGCTGGGTGAGCTGCCGGATCGTGTTGACCAGGGCGTAGTCGTTGGGGTAGACGCAGGCGATGGACAGGAGCCCGTTGTCGAAGTGGATGGGCAGGAAGCGGTTGTACTTCAGGAAATTCAGGCTGAAGGTGTTCTCGATCACCGGGACGGGAGGCACCATCTCGGGGGCCATCAGGGGGATCTCCAGCTGCAGGCTCAGCTCCTGCAGGAGGTCTTTCTCGGAGATGTAGCCCAGCTCCACAAGGATCTTGCCGACCTTCTCGCCGGAGTCCTTCTGGAAATTGAGCGCCGTCTTCAGCTCGTCCGGCTCGATCAGCGTCTTCTCGGTCAGGATCTCGCCGATCTTCTTCTTCTGCTTGATGTCCGCCAGTTTAATACTCAAGGTAGCTGACCCTCTTCTTGAAGTCATCGAAGGAGATCTTCTCCCGCTGGTACTGCTCCACGTCGGCCCGGGTAATGGTGAGGATCATGATGCGGTTGGTCTGGAGGTTGGGATCCACGGAGCGCTTCAGCACGTGGGCAATTATACTGATTTTGGAATCGCCGGGCAATTGCTTGAGGGTGGCCCCGTACTGGCCCAGGATCTCGACCAGGCACTTCCGGACGTCGGCCATGCTCCGGGCCAGGCTCGAATCGTCGCCGGAGGGCTGGGGCTTCTGCGGCGTCGACTTGGGGAAGAGGATCAGGCTCCGGTTCAGGTTGAGGGTGAAGCTGAAGGTGATGCCGTAGCCGTCCAGGTAGGTCCCCCGGGGCTTCTCGGCGATGAAGAGGGGATTGGGCACGGCCTGCCCGAGGGCGGTGAGGACGATGGTCTCGAACAGCTCGCACTCCTTCTTCAGCTGCTGGAGATCGGGCTTCTTGCCGTTGTCGGCGGCCGGGAGGGCGAGGGCGAGGGCGGCCAGGGCGGCCAGGGCCAGGGCGGGACGGAGGGCTCGGACGCGCATCATGCCCCCCCCTCACTTGGCGCCGGCAGGGACGCGGTAGTCCGCCTGGCGGATGGACATTTCCAGAAGCTGGTTGTTCTTCTCGAGCTGGTCCATGTAGATTTCCTTGATCAGGTCGAACCCCTGCTGGATCGACTGGCGGTCCTTGGTCCGGTCGTCCTCCAGCCGGTAGTAGACGTTCTGGAGCATGTCCAGGGTCCGCTGGGCCTGCCGCTGCTCGCTGTCGGCGATCATCCGGTCCACCTTGCTCAGGACCGCGTCATCGGCCGGGGTGGCATTGCCGCCGGAGGGTCCGCCCAGCCGGAAAACCAGCCCCTGGGCGCCGTACTGGAGCGAGACCGGCACGAACGCGACGAACACCCCGATCACGACGAGGACCAAAGCGGCCGCGGCGGCGGGCACCCAGACCCGGTCGGGCAGGGAGCGGAACCGGCCGGCCGCCGGCCTGGGCGGCCGGACCGGCAGCGGGGGGAGGGATGCCGCCTCGCCGTCGCCCCAGGCGCCCAGGAACCGGCGGGTGACGCCCAGGTCGGCGACCGCGGCGCGGCACCGGCCGCAGCCGGCCAAGTGGCCCTCCACGGCCGTCCGGGCGTCCGCTTCCAATTCATCGTAGATGAAATCCAGCAGGTGATTTTCGATCTCTTGACAGTTCATATGCCGACCTTATGGCTGAATGATTTTCAGGATCTCCTTTTTCAGGTTCTCCATCCCGATGTACATCCGGGACTTGATGGTGGACACCGGCGCGTCCAGGACTTCGGCGATCTCGTGGAACTTCAGGCCGGTGTACTCCTTGAGCACGATCACCTCGCGCTGCTTCTCGTCGATCCGCGCGAGGGCCTGGCGGACCGCCCGCTCCATCTCGCCCGCCGAGAAGGCCTCCTCCGGGGAGAAAGCCTCGTTCCCCGTCAGGGACTGGTAGTGGTCCTTCAGCTCGTTGTTTTCAAAGGACAGGTCCTCCAGGGACTCCACCTGCCGCCCGCGACGCCGGCGCAGGCGCATCCGGCTGTGGTTGAGGGCGATCTTGTATATCCACGAGGAAAAGCTCCGGCGGTCCTTCAATCCGCCGAGGCGCTGGAACACGGTGTGAAAGGTCTCCTGGGCCAGCTCCATGGCGTCGTCCATGTTCCCGCTCAATCGCAGCAGGAAACTCACGATGGGCCGCTGCCACCGGCGGACCAGTTCGGAGAAAGCTTGGTCGTCGCCGTCGAGGATCCGGCCGATGAGTTCGGCATCTTCTTGCTTCATCCGCTCCAGTCCGCAAGCCAAAGTAAAGGATGTCATTCTATCAGAAAAAGGCGAGTGGATTCCGAATATTGTCAATCGCGGGATTCCCGCAGGGGCCCCCGACGGCCGGAGGGCGGCCTTCGAAGATCGGCCCGGCGGGCAGGGGTTGCCGGCCGGCGATGGGTGGCGGGGGCCCGGTCAGTAGGTCTGTTGCCCGAACGGCGGCGGGGCCGGCGCCTCCTTGTCCAGGCCCGGGATCCAGTCCTGGGTCTTCCGGATCCCCCGGGCCAGGTCGCGCTGGCACTTCGCGCTGAAATCGGCCAGCACCCGTTGCGCTTCGGCCGCCTTGCCCCGGCGCTGCAGGGCGTCGGCCTTCGCCAGGACCTTGCCCAGCTGGCGCCGCTCGCGCTGTTCGAAGTCGCGCCAGTAGTCACGGATCTTGCGGATCACGCCGGCGGATTCGGCCCATCGGGGCTCAAGGTTGCGCTCCACCACCGCCTGCTGCCACCAGAGGGAGTCCGGCTCGTAGTGGTCGGAGGCCTTGGTCAGCCCCGGCTCGAGGCGGAGCGGCGCGGCCGGGAAGTACGGCACGAAGGCGCTGAGGCAAGGCACGTGCAGGGACGCCCACATCGTGCCGCCCAGCTCCGCCGGGCGCTTCGGGTCGGCCACGCAGATCATGCTGCCGACGGTGCTGCCGTAGCAGATGGTCCGGGTGGGCTTGTCCGCGAGCAGCGGCCCGCCCATGACGGCATGGGGGCCGGTCCCGCGGGCGTCCAGGCGCAGCTCCCGCCCGTCCGGCGCGTCGAAGAGCCAGCCCTCGTAGTGGTCCCGCAATACAGCCGCGACGCTCTCCATGTCGGCCTTCCCGCGGAGAGGCCCCAGCAGCGCCATGGCCCGGCGGTAGCGGGTCTCGTTGTAGTGCACGTTGACGGCGCCCAGATAGTCGGGATCGTACGAGCGGCGGAAGCTGAACTGCCCGTCCTCCTCCGTGTAACGGCCGGCGGCGCGGGCGGACTCCTCCAGCTCCCGCCGGCCCTGGCGGAACTTTCCGGAATCATCCGGGAGGTCCGGCACGGTGATCTCGAAACGGTTGGCCCGGGCGAAGACGCCGTCGGCCACCCGCACGGCGGCCCAGTGCCGACCGGTAGTTTCGATGATCCAGACTTCGCGAGGGTCGGCCACGGTGTAGATTTCGGCGATGGCGGAACCGTGGTCGGCGAGGAGGGAATCCACCAGATCGACCGCCTCGCGGGCGGTGCGGCAGCGCTCCAGGATCAGGCGGGTGAAGTCGTTGTCGTGGAGGGCATCTCCCGGCGCCTTGTCCCAGGTGGTGGCGTCGTCGTTGGCGACGCAGACGCCGAACCGGTTCATGCCCATGCCCAGGCCCCAGCGCCAGAGCCGCTTCTCGCGGGAGCGGTCGTCGAGCGCCTTGAATCCCAACAGCTGCCAGGTCGCGGCGGCCTGTCCGATCCGGAGCGTCTGGAGGTCCATCTGCTCGCCGGGCGGGAACTGCCGGTCCGTCTCAAAGAACAGGATCTGGCCGGTGTCCGCCGGGTAGTCCCGGTTCTTGGCCAGGATGGTCACGCCATCCCGGGTGGCGGAGCCCACCGCGCCCACGGTGGTGCAGTCCGCGGCCCCTGCCGGTAACAGCAGGGCCGCCAGCAGGATCAATACAGCCAATGGTCTGCTCATTGCCTCTCGCCTCTGCACAACAGAATTTGAGCCACCGATAAAAAACCCGGATTCACAAGGATCCAACCATGATCCAGGCTTCCCGGCACCCGGACCGCCGTTGTGAAGGTTTGCCCTTCCGGCGGTTGGCACCGTTCCCGACTCGCCGGCCCGCACCTGCAACGATCCGTTCATCCGGGGGAAATCGTCGCGTTCCTGGTCAAGCCTCTCAGTCCGATCCCTGATAGGCATCCACCACAATTCCCGGGTCAAGGCCGTTGCCATTCTGGTCGATGTGGGCGAAGTTGTAATTCTTGCCGTTCTTCAGCTTGATGTGGAAGCAGTCGTAGGAGCCGATGGGGAAGTTGTTGGTCTTGAACTCCTTGATGGTGGACCGGTTGACCTCGAAATCGTCGGTGCGGCCGTCGATGGACTTGGCGGTCCGGAAGACGACCCGGTCGGGCAGGATGTAGAGGTAGCCCACGCAGAAGCTGGTGAAGTCGCCGGAGTGATCATGCCCCACCAGGAAGGTCTGGGCGTTGGCCGTGGAGGAGGCCTGCTGCTCCATCACCTCCAGCCCCTGGAGGACCTGCTGGTACTGCGCGTTGCCGGGGAAATAATTCAGCATCGCCCGGGTCAGCCGCTTTGCCCCGGCGATGTTGCCGGAGTTGATCATCTGCTGGATCTGCCCGTTGACCATCCCGGCGGCGTCGTTCTGGAGCTCGCGGGCGTAGCTGTTGTTCGGATCCATCCGCAGTACCTGGATGGTGTAATGCATGACGTTGTCGTTGGGCGGCTCCACGTACCGCTGCTCGGAATACGCCTGGTGGGCCGCGGTGAGGGCCTGCTGCAGGGCGGTGTTGGCGTTGTTGGAGGGGGGTGGCTCCGGTTCCGGCTCCGGTTGCGGCGCCGGCTCGGATTTGGGCGAAGGGTACGAGGGAGGCGGCGCGGCCGGGGCGCCCTTGGAGGGGCCGGGCGACGGGGTTTCCGGCGGCGGCTGCGACGGCTCGCTCCGGGGCGGCGCCAGGCCCGGCAGGCTGCCGGGGTTGACGGGCCCCTTCTCGTTGCCACCGGACAAGGTCGTGGGCTGGGAGACGGGCGGACCGCCGGACTGGGGCCCGGACTGCACGACCCCGCCGCCCCCGGCGACGACCGGCGTCGTCTTGTGGTTCTTCTTGCCCAGCACGACGGCCAACACCACCGCGGCGATCAGGACGAAGATCACGGCGGCCGCCGCCACGGCGCCGATAATCAGGATTTTCTTCTTGTCCACTCCGGCGGCCGGAATCATGGCCGTGGCGGCCACGGTCGCGCCCGGGCCTGCGGAGGCGGCCCCCGGCTGGTAGGCGACCGTCGCGCCCGGCTGGTAGGCGACGGTGGCCCCGGGAGTGAAGGCGACGGTTTTCTTCAGCTCCGCCGGCGCCGCCCGGAGCGCTTCCTGCAGTGCGGCGCCCAGGGCCTGGGAGAATTCCTCCACGGTCTGGTAGCGGTTGCGCGGGTCCTTTTCCAGCGCCTTCAGGATGACCCGGTCCAGCACCTTCGGCAGGCTGGGGAACACCTTGGAGGGGGCGGGCGGCGGCGTCTTCACGTGGGCCTGCATGACCTCGAAGTCGGTGTTGGCGGAGAAGGGCACGGAGCCGGTCAGCAGCTCGAACAGGGTGATGCCGAGGGCGTAGATGTCGCCCCGGAAGTCCACGTCCCGGCCCTGGATCTGCTCCGGGCACATGTAGTAGAGCGTGCCCACCTGCAGGCCGGTCCGCGTCAGGCGCGAGTGGCCGACCACGCGGGCGATGCCGAAGTCCATCACCTTGGCGATGCCCTGCCGGTTGATGATGATGTTGGACGGCTTGATGTCGCGGTGGATGACGCCCATCCGGTGGGCCTGGCTCAGTCCGAAGAGGGCCTGCTGGAAGAGCGGGATGGCCTCGGGGAACGGGATCGGCCCGCGCTGGCGGACCAACTGTTCCAGGTTCATCCCCTCGATGTACTCCATGACCATGAAGAGCTGGCCGCCGTAATTGAAGAAGTTGTAGAGGGTGCAGATGTTGGGGTGGTTCATCTGGGCCTGGGTCTTGGCCTCGGCCTGGAAGCGCTGGATCAGGTTGGAATCCTGCGACAGCTCGCGGCTGAGGACCTTGATGGCCACGACCCGGTCGAGGTTGACGTCCACCGCCTTGTAAACTTCGCCCATGCCGCCTTGGCCGATTTTCTCGGTGATGCGGTAGTGGTCGATGACTTGGCCGATCATGCTGCCTCCGTCACAGCTTCCTGAACTTCAGGAACGTGCCCCCGATCTTGACGAGGTCCTCGTCCTCCAGATACTGATGCTTGACCGGTTGCGGCGCGTTATTGATGTAGATGCCGCCGCCCGCGCCGAGGTCCTGCAGCAGGACGCGGTCCTTCTTGCGGATGAGCGCCGCGTGGCGGGGTGCCACGGCGGGGTCCGACAGGCACAGGTGGCAGCCGGGGTCCGTGCCGACCAGCAGCTGCTCCTGGTCGAGGCGGACGTCCTGCCATTTGGCGGGCCCGCTCATCACCACCAGCCAGCCCATCAGCGGCAGGACGGCCGGCGGGCGGGCGGGCGGCCCGGCGGCATCGACCACGGTCGGCCGGGGCGGCTCGCGGTAGTACTCCGTGTAGCCGTCGACGACGGTGGGCCGGAGGGGCGCGCCGTCCGCCGGCTCCGTCGGCGCCTCCGTCGGCGGTACGGCCATGGGCTGGGTCTGGCTGCCCAGCACCTTCCGGACGCCGTCCTCGGCGCGGGAGCAGAACGGGCACTCGTTCATCCACTCTTCCATGGGGTGCCCGTGGGCGCAGTACTTGGTCATCGAATCGCTCCAGATCCATCCGGGGCCGCCGGGGCGGCGGACCCGGGCGCGGTCATTCCACCCGGAAGATGGCCGCCTGCTTGCTACCCAGAATGATCCGGTCGCCGGCCTTCACGTAGGTCTGCTGGATGCCCTGCGGCCCCACCTGGTTGACGAAGGTGCCGTTGGTGGAGCCGCGGTCTTCCAGCAGCAATCCCTTCGGCGAAGGCGTCAGCACGGCATGGACCTTGGACACGTGGTCGTCCGGGACCACCACCGCCGCCTGGGCTGGATCGCGCCCGAAGATCAGTCCCGCGGCGGGGATCTCGTAGGTCTTGCCCACCTGCGGGCCCTTCTCGCAGGCGATCCGCCCGAAGCTGCCGACCTGCCGCCGGTCGGAATGGACGTCCACCACCGTGGCCTTCATCTCCGCCGCAGGAGGGCCGGGCCGGGCCGCCGGCGAGGCGGACTTCTTCCGGCCGGCCAGCGCGGCGATGACCACCACCACGGCCACCAGGCCCAGCCCCAGCACCGCCACCAGCCAGATCCAGTTCTTCTTTCCAAACTTGACCACCGGGTTCTGCGGGTTGGCCGTCTGCTGCTCCTGGGACTTGACCTGGATCCGCTTGGCATCGGGCTGGTTGGGCATCAGGCGGAGGATCTCGTCGCACTTGCCCAGCACGTCCTCGTAATCCTCGTTGAAGTAGAGGTCCAGCGCCTCGGCCCACATGGTGTTGAAGAGGCCGGACTTGGGCTGGATGCCGGTGGCGGCGATGAACTCCTTGGCCGTGTTGATGGGCACAGCGAAGTTGAAGCCCTGGATCGGGATGGCGCTCTGGCCGCCCACGGGCGCCAGGCTGATAAAAGTGGCGATGCCGATGACCTCGCCCTTCTCGTTGAAGACCGGGCCGCCGGAGTTGCCCCAGGTCACCGGAGCGTCGAACTGGATCACCGGGGTGCCCTTCACGTCGAGCTTCAGGCTGGACACGTTGCCGGAGGTGATGGAGGCCTCCAGCATGGACGCCTGGCTCAGGTAGTTGTGCTGGGTCACCACGCCGGGGTAGCCGGCCGGGAAAACCGAGTCCTGCAGCGACACCTGGCTGGAGTCGCCGAGCTGGACGGTGGGCAGGTTGGTCTGCTCGATCTTCAGGATGGCGATGTCCTTGCCCGACTCCTCCTCCTCGTAGCTGATGATGCCCTCCGACTTGCCGGCGATGGGCGTGATGGGCGGGCTGTACTGCTTGATCTCCGCCGGGAAGCTCTGCCAGTTGGACAGGATCACGTAGAGCTGCTTGAGGATCTGGAACTGGGTGTAGGGGGCCACTTTCTGGAAGACCGCGATCATGTCCTCGCGGGTCAGCGGCGCGCCCTTCTGCTGCTCCAGGGCCGGGAAGATGTACTTCTGCAGGATCGCCACGAGGGCGTTCTGCTTGAGCATGTTGTTCTCTTTGCTGTGGTACTCCTTGACGACGTGGCCGTTGGTGACGATGTAGCCGTCCGGGTTGATGATGAATCCGGAGCCGGCCCCGCTCATGTCGATCGGGTCGAATTCCCGCAACCCCTCCTGGGTTTGCAGCGCCACCTTCACCTTGATGTCGCAGTAGACCAGGACCACGCCGGGCTTGATGGTCAGGATCATCCGCTCGCGTTCCTTCTCCACCGCCAGCAGGGGCAGCGACAGCAGCACGCACATCACGACACAACCGATCAGCAGTCGTCGCGACATATCTCCTCCTCGTGGTATGGAACAATCCGTAAGTGGCTGTAGTTTACCATATCGCCGCGGCGACGGGTATCACTTTTACATTGCCCCGGGTTTGCGGCATAATGTCCCCAGTATTTCTTGGAGGGTCGCATGAATACCCGTCAACTCGTCGGCCTCGCGGTGGCCATGGCCACGCTCATCGGGGCCGGCCTGGCCCAGGCCCCGCCCGATGCCAAGCCCGTCTTCAGCTGCAAGGCGGAGATGGATAACGTCTTCGGCCGGACACCGGGCACCTTGTCGCTCCTGCCTCACAAGCTCCTCTTCGAGGCGCTGGACCGGGAACAGAGCCGGGAATGGGCGTACACCGAACTGCGCTACGCCGAGTGGAAGGGGCCCGGCAAGATCGAGCTGAAGACGCGCGAACGGGACGCCAAGTTTCTCGGCAAGAAGAAGACCTACACCTTCCTGTTTCCGGACGGCTCCTTCCCCGAGAACCGGGTGAACTGGATCAACGAACGCATCCAGAACGCCCAGTCGGGGGCGCCTGCCCCGATGGAAACCGCTCCGCTCCCGACTGTGCCGGCCGCCCAGATCCAGTGGCCGGTGGTCCGCAAGGCCGAGCACCTGCACAGCTTCGGCAACTGCTTCGGGTCGCTGGTGATCGGGCCGGACGGCCTCAATTACCGCCCCCAGGACAGCGACCACGAATTCCGGCTCTCGTACCTGGACATCAAGGAGGTCCACCGCAAGAGCCCCTTCAACCTCCGGCTGACCACGTACAAATCGAGCGCCAAGAAGATGTGGATGGCCCAGGACATCGAGTTCAACTTCCCTTCCGAGGGCTTGGGCGACGACGTCTACGCGTACATCGAAGAGAAGGTGAAGAGCAACCAGACCGGCGGCGAATGAGGAGAGAAGGATGGCCACGCCGAAACGATTGTCGGTGATCGACGTCGAACGCTGCGTTGGTTGCCAGAGCTGCATGTTCGCCTGCGTCCGGCGCCAGGGGCGGGGCGGCCTGGCCGGCTCTTGCATCGGGGTGCACTCCACCGGCGGCATCCGCCACGGCTACACCGTGGTGGTCTGCCGGGCCTGCCCGGACCCGCCTTGCGCCCGCGCCTGCCCGGTGGACGCGCTCACGGTCCGGGAGGGCGGCGGCGTCAGGCTCCACCCGGAATTGTGCATCGGCTGCGGCGCCTGCGTCGTCGCCTGCCCCTTCGGCGCCGTCTTCTGGGACGCCGGGGCCAACAAGCCCCTGATCTGCGTCTATTGCGGGTACTGCGCCGGCTACTGCCCCTACGACGTCATCGCGCTGCAGGCGATCCAGGAGGTGCCCCATGCTGCCCGGTGATCCCCTGGGGCGCGTCCTTTTCATCGACCTGTCCAGGCGGACCTTCCGGGTGGAAGCGCGGCCCGCGCTCTTCGAGGAAACCCTGGGCGGGGCCGGGGCCGCCATCCGGCTGCTGGAGGAGCTGTGCCCGCCGGGCGCGGACCCCTTCGGCCCGGACAATCCCATCATCTTCGCCGTGGGGCCGCTGGTCGGCCTCTACCCCCTCGGCTCGAAGACGGTGGCCATGTTCAAGTCGCCCCACACCGGCAACCTCGGCGAGAGCCACGCCGGCGGGCGGAGCGCCGTCTCGATCCGGATGGCGGGCTACGGCGCCATCGTCATCCAGGGAGCCAGCCCGACACCGGTCTACGTGGTCGCGGACGAGAAGACCGTCCACTTCCGGGACGCCTCGGCGCTGTGGGGCCTGCGCAGCAGCGCGACCATCGGCGCGGTGATCCGCCAGCGGGAGGCGGGCCGGGGCGTCCGCTCCATCATGCGCATCGGCCGGGCCGGCGAGCGCGGCGTGACCTACGCCAGCGTCATCACCGAGACCTACCGCCACTTCGGCCGGCTGGGACTGGGGGCGGTGTTCGGCGCGAAGAAGCTCAAGGCCCTGGTGGTGTCCGGCCAGCGGGAGCTGCCGGTGGCCGACAAGAAAGCCTTCCGCGAGACCTACGACGCGATCTACAAGGCCGCCACCGAATCGCCGCTGATGAAGAAGTACCACGAACTGGGCACGGCCATCAACGTGCTGCCGCTCAACGCCTCGGGCGCCCTGCCGACGCGGAACCTGCAGGCCGGGCACTTCGAGGGGGCCGAGTCCATTTCCGCCGAGGCGCTGGCCGGCGGGTACCTCGGGCGGCGCGTGGCCTGCGCCCACTGCCCGGTGGCGTGCATCCACCTGGCGGCGCTGCGGATCCGCTACCCGCACGACCCCTATTTCTACAAGACCATCATGGTCGGCTACGACCACGAGCCGGTCTTTGCCATGGGCAGCCTGCTGGGCATCAGCGACGTGAGCGGCCTGCTGCGGCTGCTGGACGAGGCGGAGGTCCAAGGGCTGGACGTGATGTCGGCCGGCGTGGCCCTGGCCTGGGCCGCCGAGATGCTGGAAAAGGGGCGGATCACCCCCGCGGACACGGACAACCTCGCCCTGCGCTTCGGCGACGCCGAAGCCTTCATCGAGGCGACGAAACGGATCGTCAGCCAGCCGACCGACTTCTACCGCGCCCTGGCGCGCGGCGTGCAGCACGCGGCGTCGGTCTACGGCGGCGCCGAGTTCGCCCTGGCCTTCGGCGGCAACGAGATGCCGGGCTACCACACCGGGCCGGCTTGCCACCTGGGCTACCTGACCGGCGCGCGCCACAGCCACCTGGACAGCGCCGGCTACAGCCTGGACCAGCACGCCTCGGCCAAGGGGGAGCAGCTCACGCCGGGCGGCGTGGCCGCCTCCCTGCTCAAGGAGGAGCGCTGGCGGCAGGTCCTGTCCAGCCTGGTGGTCTGCTTCTTCGCCCGCGGCGTCTACGACCGGGAGACCGTGCTGAAGGCCCTCGCCGCGGCCGGGTTCGCCCTGACCGGCGAGGACCTGGACCGCATCGGCGCCGACACCCTGCGGCGCAAGTACGCCTTCAAGCGGCGCGAGGGCTTCGACGCGGCGGCGCTGCCCATCCCACGGCGGATCATGGATACGCCCTCCCCCGCCGGCCCCTTCGACGAGGCGTTCGTGCGGGAGTCCATCGCGGCGTACATGGCGGGCCTCTAGCTCGAGTCAGATTATGCGGATTTCAACGGAACCGGCGAAACGGCGGTGGGGCGAACCGGCGAAGGGAATTTTTGTCGTCAAGAGATAGAGTTTTTCGACGGAAACGGCGAAACGGCGGTGGGGCGAAACGGCGAGGGGAATCTGTGTCGTTAAAAAGATAGAGTTTTTCGAGGGAAACGGCGAAACGGCGGTGGGGCGAAACGGCGCTGGGAGCCAACCGAAAATCATGGTTTGGCAGGTTCTCCTCGCCGCTTCGCCGTTTCGCCGTTTCGCCGTTTCGGTAACAGGCTATCCCTCGGCTTCTAGATATCGTTCGGCGTCGATCGCCGCCATGCAGCCCGTGCCGGCAGCGGAAATCGCCTGGCGGTAGCGCGGGTCCTGGGCGTCGCCGCAGGCGAACACGCCGGGAATGTTGGTGAAGGTGGTCTGGCACTGGGTCTGGATGTAGCCCACGTCGTTCATCGTCACCTGCCCCTTGAACAGGTCCGTGTTGGGCTTGTGTCCGATGGCGACGAAGAGGCCCTGGCAGGGGTATTCGGTCACCTCGCCGGTCTTGACGTTCTTCAGCTTCAGGCCGGTGACGCCGCCCTTGGGATCGCCCAGGACCTCCTCCACCACCGAGTTCCAGACGAAGGCCATCTTGGGATTGGCCTTGGCCCGCTCCTGCATGATCTTGGAGGCGCGCAGCTCGTCGCGGCGGTGGATGAGCGAGACCTTGCTGCCGAACCGGGTGAGGTAGATCGCCTCTTCCAGCGCCGTGTCGCCGCCGCCGACCACGGCGATTTCCTTGCCCCGGAAGAAGAACCCGTCGCAGGTGGCGCAGGCCGAGACGCCGTGGCCCATGAGGCGGCGCTCCGACTCCAGGCCGAGGTACTTGGCCGAGGCGCCGGTGGCGATGATAACGGTGCGGGCGAGGTGTTCCTGCTGGGTGTCGTCCGTCAACCGGAAGGGCCGCTGCGAGAGGTCTGCCTTGACGACGCCCCGGGGCAGGCAGCGGGCACCGAAGCGCTGGGCTTGCTTGCGGAAGAGCTCCATCAGCTCGGGGCCCTGGATGCCGTCGGGGAAGCCCGGGTAGTTCTCCACCTCGGTGGTGATGGTCAGCTGGCCGCCCGGCTGGACGCCCTCGAAGACCAGGGGATTCAGGTTCGCCCGCGCGGCGTAGATGGCCGCCGTGAAGCCCGCCGGCCCGGTGCCGATGATGATGACGTTTTCCAGGGTCGTCTCGCTCATGAATCACTCCTTGCGTGTGAATTGATCGGCCGGCATATCGGTCGTCCCAACCGAACATCGAACATTGAACATCGAACGTCCAACATCGAAGTAAAACCGGATTATACCGTGTCTTCCCGGTTTATAGACTGCTTGGTTTGACTTCGATGTTCGATGTTCCGTGTTCGATGTTCGATGTTCGCTTGGATCCCCGCAGCCGCCGCCTCAACTAAACGCCGCTTTGAGGGCTTCGTAGTTCGCCGCCAGGAAGCGGTCCAGCTCCGCCTCGGTGTGGACGGCGGAGAGGAAGCAGGCTTCGAACTGGGAGGGCGCGAGGTACATCCCCCGCCGCAGCATTTCCCAGAAGTATTTGCCGAAGCGGGCGGTGTCCGACGTGCAGGCCGAGGCGTAGTCGTTCACCGGCCGGGTGGTGAAGAAGAGCGTCGACATGGAGCCGATGGCGTTCACCGTGAGCTGGAGGTTCAGGCGCTCCAGGTTCCCCCGCAGTCCCTCCAGCATGTAAAGCCCCATCCGGTTCATCTTCTCGTAGACCTGCTCCTCTTCCTCCAGCTCCTGCAGGACTTCCAGCGTGGCCAGCCCGGCGGCCGCGGCCAGCGGATTGCCCGACAGGGTGCCGGCCTGGTACACCGGGCCCACGGGCGCCACCATGTCCATGATGTCGGCCCGCCCCCCGTAGGCGCCCACCGGCAGGCCGCCGCCGATGATCTTGCCCAGCGTGGTCAGGTCCGGGAGGATGCTGGCGTGCTCCTGCGCCCCGCCGAGGGCCAGGCGGAAGCCGGTGATGACCTCGTCGAAGATCAGCAGGCTGCCGTGGGCGGCAGTCAGCTCCCGCAGCACGTGCAGGAAGTCGTTGCGCGGCAGCACCACGCCCATGTTGGCGGCCACCGGCTCGACGATGACGGCGGCCAGGTCGCGCCCTTCCACGCGGAACGCCTCACGGACGGCCGCCACGTCGTTGTAGGGGACGGTCAGGGTCAGGGCGGTGATCTCCTCCGGCACGCCGGGGCATCCCGGGATGCCCAGGGTGGCCACGCCGGAGCCGGCCTTGGCCAGGAAGGCGTCGCCGTGGCCGTGGTAGCAGCCCTCGAACTTCAGGATCTTCTTGCGGCGGGTGAAGGCGCGGGCCAGCCGGATGGCGCTCATGGTGGCTTCGGTGCCGGAGTTGACCAGCCGGACCTTCTCCACGCTGGGCACCAGCCGGCAGATGAGCTTGGCCAGGTGCAGCTCCAGCTCCACCGGCGCGCCGAACGAGGTGCCGCCGGCCATGACCTTCTCCAGGGCCCCGATCACCCGCGGGTAGGCGTGGCCCAGGATGAGCGGGCCCCAGGAAGCGACAAAGTCGATGTACTCGTTGCCGTCCTCGTCGCTGAGGTACGCCCCGCGGCCCGAGCGGATGAAGAGCGGCGAGCCGCCCACCGCGCCGAAGGCCCGCACCGGCGAGTTCACGCCGCCGGGGATGTATTTCCGCGCCTCCTCGAACATCACCTTGCTGCGCTCAAAGCTCATTCTCTCCTCCTGCCCGATCGTGCTCGTGCTCGTAATCGTCTTCGTAATCGTAATCGTGCTCGTAATCGACTTCTTCGCTCCTCTTACCCGCGCAGGTCGATTGCGATCCCGATTCCGATACCGACCCCGACACGCCTCCTCGGTTATTCGTCCGGCCCCTACCGGATCAACTTCCGCTGCACCAGGTCCTTGGCGAAGTACGTCAGGATCAGCTCGGCTCCGGCGCGCTTGATGGCGGTCAGCACCTCCAGGGCGATCCGGTCGTGGTCCAGCCAGCCGGCCGCCGCGGCGGCCTTGATCATGGAGTACTCGCCGCTGACGTTGTAAGCGGCCACCGGCAGGTCGAACTCGTCCCGCACCACCCGGATGATGTCCAGGTAGGCCAGGGCCGGTTTGACCATGACGATGTCGGCGCCCTCGGCCGCGTCCTCGGCCACCTCCCGGATGGCCTCGCGGCCGTTGGGCGGGTCCATCTGGTAGGAGCGCCGGTCGCCGAACTGGGGCGTCGACTCGGCCGCCTCCCGGAACGGGCCGTAGAAGCCCGAGGCGAACTTGGCCGAGTAGGCCATGATCGGGAGGTGGGCGAAGCTGGCCCCGTCCAGCACCTCGCGAATGACCGACACGCGGCCGTCCATCATGTCGGACGGAGCCACCATGTCGGCACCCGCCCGGGCGTGGGACAGCGCCTCCTTGGCCAGGTTCTCGACCGTCGGGTCGTTGTCCACATAGCCGTCCCTGATCACGCCGCAGTGGCCGTGGGAGGTGTACTCGCAGAAGCAGACGTCGGTGATGACGGCCAGCTCCGGGGCCTCCTTCTTGATGGCCCGGATCGCCTGCTGGACGACGCCGTCCTTGGCCCAGGCGCCGGAGCCCACCTCGTCCTTGTGCTCGGGGATGCCGAACAGGATCACCGCCGGGATGCCCAGGTCCTGGAGCTGCTTGCACTCCTTGGCCGTGACGTCCACCGACATCTGGTAGACGCCGGGCATGGAGGAGACCTCCTTCTTCACCTTCTTGCCGGGGACGACGAAGAGCGGGTAGATCAGGTCCTCCTTCAGGACCACCGTTTCCCGGACCATCCGCCGCAGGGTATCGGTCCGGCGCAGCCGCCGGAACCGGAAAAAGTCGTACGCCATGGGTGTTTCTCCTTTCTCAGGCCGAATCGGCTGTTTATTAAAGCCTATTTCCCGGCCCCGTTCAAGTGGCATTGCAACGGAAGCCGGGCAATCGGGGCTAGGGACTCGGGGCTCGGGGCTCGAATTCGGAATTGTCTGTCACCGTGCGGATGATATTACAAAGCGAGTCCCGAGACCCGAGCCCCGTTTCCAGGTGTGGTATATTGGGACGATACCGATCCGCCCCGAGGCCCCCATGCCCACCCGCATCAAGATCTGCTGCATCACCACGCCGGAGGAGGCCGCGCTGGCCGTCCGCCATGGTGCCGCGGCGGTGGGGCTGGTCTCGGCCATGCCCAGCGGCCCCGGGGTGATCTCCGAGGAGCGGATCGCCGCCATCGCCGCCCGCGTGCCGCCCGGCGTGGCCTCTGTCCTCCTGACCAGCCGGACGGCCGCCGTGGAGATCCTCGCCCAGCAGCGGCGCTGCGGCGTCAACACCCTCCAGCTGGTGGACCGGATCGCGACCGGCGCGCACGCCACGCTGCGTGCGGTTCTGCCGGGGATCAAGCTGGTGCAGGTCATCCACGTCGGCGGCGAGGAATCTGTCCAGGAGGCGCAGGCGGTGGCCCCCGAAGTGGACGCCCTCCTCCTGGACTCGGGCAACCAGTCCCTGCCGGTCAAGGAGCTGGGCGGGACGGGCCGGACCCACGATTGGTCGGTGAGCCGGCGGATCGTGGAGGCGGTGCCTGTGCCGGTCTACCTCGCCGGCGGCCTGAACGCGGACAACGTCGGCGAGGCCATCCGCCAGGTGCGCCCGTTCGGCGTGGACATCTGCTCCGGCGTGCGTTGCGGCGGCCGCCTGGACGAGGCCCGCCTGGCCGCCTTCGTCGCCGCCGTCCGCGCCGCGGATGGGGAGGAATCCTCCCCATGACAAAACGCGGCCTTCTCCATATCGTATCTTTGGCAGTCTGCTTGATTCTGGCATCCGGCTGCCGGCGGGGGACGGCGGACCCGGCGGAACTGGCGGAGATGGCCGGGCGGGTGCGCAACGTCCACCTGGCGGGGCGGGCCTTCCTCGAGGACCCGTCGCAGACGGACCCGCATCGGCGGGGCCTGGCCTGGGAGCAGGCCCGGCTGGAGGCCTGGATCCTGGACGACCGCTACCGGCTCGACCTGGCGGAGCCAGACGGCGCGCGGATCACCCGCCTCGGCGAGCCGGGACGGGAGCACCTGCTGCAGCGCTTCGCCCCGCAGCCCGATCTGCCCCCGCGGCCACCGGAGGCCTACACCCTGACCGTGAAGGACCGGCCCGACCTTTGGGCCGTGCTGATCCAGGCAGGCCAGCCCTGGGCCTCGCCCCTCCCGCCACTGCGCTCCCTGGGGCGGCTCGTCCCGGCCGAGGCGCCGGCGCCCTTTCCCCACCACCCGGCGCCGCTGGCCTGGTTCGACCTGCGCCCGGCCGGCGGGGGATTCCCGCCCGACCTGGTGGAGTACCGCCGCCTCCGCATCGGCCTCGGGCCGGAGGACGGCCTGATCCACGCCTGGGTGGGCGAGTTTCCCGAAAATCCCAAGGACAGCAAACCCTGGATGCTGTGGCGCGTCGTGGTGTTTGACCGGCACGAAATCGGGACCGTGCGCCCGGCGGACCTGCGGCTGCCGCCGGAGGCCGCCATCGCCGCCTGGACCGACGGACAGGGCCGGCCGATCCCTCCGCCGCGATCCTGCATCCAAATTCCCTGACAGCGAACAAGCGGCCTGCCGGGCGAACCGGCCGAGCCCATACGACGAAATCGGGGGATAAGCAATTCATGTCTGCCACAGTTCAACGCACCGGATATCGGCTCGTCCGTTGGATGCTGCGCCCGCTCGGCCTCGGCGCGGCCCTGCTCCTCCTGACAGGGGGCAGCCTCCGCGCTGGGAGCGAACCTTCGGAGGAGCCGGACCTGTCCGCCATCGTCGCCCGGCTGGAGGCGCGCGCCCTGGAACGCGCCCGGACGCTGGGCGCCTACCGCAGCCTGCGCACCTACCGGGTGGCCAACGAGCAAAGGGATTTCCACCGTGAGTACCCCATCGCCATGGACATCCTCTGGCCCGGCGGCAAGCGGTACACGCTGCCCGACCCGCCGCCCACGGGCGTCGTCTTCAAGCTGGCCTTCAAGCGCCTTCTCGACACCGAGGTCGAAAACGCCGGCCCCGGCATCCAGAAGGCGAGTGCCGTCACGTCCGCCAATTACAAGTTCACGCTCGAAGGCCGCGAGGCTGTCGACGGCGAGCCCTGCTGGCGGCTGGGCCTGCAGCCGAAGCGCGACTCCCGTTTCCTGATCAGGGGGCAAGTCTGGATCAGCTGCGCCGACGGCGAAATCGTCAGGCTCGAGGGCCGGCCCGCCGAGATGCCCTCCTTCTGGATGAAGGACATCCATCTCGTCCGGACCTTCCAGAAGGTGGGCGGATTCTGGCTGCCCCGCGCCGACCGGTCCGTCAACCAGGTCCGCCTTTTCGGCGAGACCCGGTTCGAGATCGATTACCTGCGCTACGAATTCGGGACCGAGGCCGCACTGCCGGCCGCTGTGCCGTCCGCCACTCCCGCCGGCGCCGAACCGCCCGGCCCCGGAAACGCGCCTCGCTAGTCCCCCCGCCGTCAAGCGGCAGTACTATTGGATTGTCATCCCCAAGCTATGTCACAACCCGGACACTGGCAGGCGGTCAGTACCGACAAGCGTCAGCTGTCGGCGGGTAACTGAACTCAGCTGGAGACAACGATCTGCATCATCAAGAAAATAAAATAGTTGAGTAACATCTCGCGCCGACAGCTGACGCTTGCCGGTACTGACTGCTTGCCGGGTTGCAAGAGCTCGGTCCTTCACTCTCACCCGGGCGAGCCTCCCGGTTCAGGGAGGTTCGGCCATGAAATGAGCAGTATCACGAGTTGCGACTCAGCCTCCCCTGCGTCCGAAGCCATCCTGAGAATTTTTTTGGATTTTTTTGGAACCCGGCGAATCTTTTTTTCGTATCTCTTAATAAATTAGTTGACATCGCCCGCGCGGTGCCCTACGATCGACTTGGAATTATTAATTCTTTAAGAGAAAGGAAGCGACGATGCCCCGGAAAAGCTCCAAGACCCTGACCGACGCCGAGCTGGCGGTCATGCAGGTGCTGTGGGAGCGCGGATCGGCCACGGTGGCCGAGGTGGCCGAGACCCTCTCCCGCGAGAAGCCGTGGGCCTATAACACCGTGCTGACCTTCCTGCGCATCCTGGAGCGCAAGGGCTACGCCGGCCACACCAAGCAGGGGCGCGCCTTCGTTTACCGGCCCCGGGTGGAGCGCGGCGACGCCCGGCGCCACGCCCTGCGGGACCTCCTGGGCCGCTTCTTCGACGGCTCGCCCGAGCTGCTGGTCCAGAACATCCTGGAGGCGGGCGAAATCGATCCAGCCGAGATGGACCGGATCCGGGCGCTCCTGGACGAAGCCGACCGGAGGCCGTCATGATCCCCGCCCTGACAAACCCATCGCTGCCGCAGGCAGCCGTCATCGGGCTGATCCACGGCCTGGTCGGTGGGCTGGCCCTCACCGCCCTGGCCGCCGCCCTGCTCCGTCTGCTGGGCGAGCGGGTCAGCGCCGCGACCCGCCACGCCATCTGGTGGGGCGTCCTGCTGGCCGTTGCGGCCATGACCGTCATCCCGGCGGTCCGGCCGGCCTCACCCGCGGCGGTTTTTCCGGCCGTGGCGGCCGCCCCCGACCCCGACGGAAAATCCGGGGTCCCCGCCAGCGCGCGCGCGGCGGTGATCCCCCGCCCACCCGCTCCAGAGACTGGCGCAGCCGACCGGTCCGCACCCGTCCCGACACCGGTCCGACAAAGCCCGGCTAGTGCTTCGACAAGCTCCGTTTCCTCGATCCGAGCCGAAGCGCCGGCGGCGGCCCAGGCGGTCCCGTCCCCCCGGCCCCTGTTCCGCATGGCCCTGCCGGACGGCCCCTGGATCCCGGCGGCGTTCGGCCTGTGGCTCGCCGTGGCGGCGGTCCGGCTGGTCCGGCTGGGCCGCGACGGCGCCGCCTTGGCGCGGCTGAAGCGGACGGCCGGCCCGTTCGAATTCCCCAACCTCGCGCCGCTGCGGCGCCACCTGGCCCGCAAGGGGTTGCGCCGCCCGCTGCGGCTCGGGGTGTCGGGCCGCATCGGCGTCCCGCTCCTGGCCGGCCTGTCCCGCCCCCGGATCCTGATCCCGGAGGCCATGGCCGGGCGCCTGTCCGACGAGGAGCTGTCCGGCGTGGTGCTGCACGAAGCCGGCCACCTGCGGCGCTACGACGACTGGGCGGCGCTGGCCCAGCACCTGCTGGCGGCGTTGCTCTGGCCTCTGCCCGCTGTCGCCTGGATCAGCCGCCGCCTGGCGCTGGAGCAGGAGCTGGCCTGCGACGCCTGGGTCGTGACCGTGACCGGCGCCCGCCGCCCCTACGCGGCCTGCCTCGCCCGCCTGGCCGAGCTGGCTGCCGGAGGGCGGGCCCCGCTGGCCGCGCCGGGCGTGATCCATCCCCCCAAAACCATCACCCGGAGGATTGCCATGTTGCTAGACCCCCATCGCACCATCCGCCCCCGCCTCTCCTGGCTGCTGCTGGGACTGGCGACGGGCCTCCTCGCCGCGGCGGTATACCAGTTCGGTGCCGCGGCCCCCTGGATCGTCCTGGCCGACACCACCCCGACGGCCAAGGCCTCCACCGCCCCGCAAGACAAGCCCGCCGAGTCGAAATCCGCGGCCAAGCCGTCCGAGGTAAAACCCGTAGCCAAGCCTGCCCCTGTCCCGGCGCCCAAGCCCGTCGCCAAGGCCCAGCCAGTCGTCAAGATCCAACCGAAAGACCAGGCCGTCGATGCCGAAGCGGAGGCCCGGCACGCACGCGTGGAGGAAGCCGCCCGCCGCGCCGAGGCCGAAGCGGAACGCATGGAGCACGAGTTCGACCGGCTGGGTGACGAGCTGAGCGCCATGCTGGAAAAGGAGCTGGCGCCCCTGGAGGAAGCCATCGAAAAGGCGGCGGAAGAGCTCGCCCAGATCCACGAGGGCAAGATCGAGGCGCTCGCCGAAGAGATGGAAAATCTGGCCGAATCCGAAAAGGAAGGGCACAAGCTGACCGCCGAGCAGGAGCAGCGCATGAAGGAGCTGCAGGCCCAGATGGAGGCGATGAGCGCCCAGATCCAGAAGACCGTCCAGGAGAAAATCGAGCCGCTGCAGAAGCAGATCCAGGAGAAGATCCAAGCCACCGCCCCGCAGCGCAAGGAGTTCATCCGCCAGGCCATCGAGCAGCTCCAGCAGGAACTCAAGCGGATCGAGGAAGAGGAGAAGGCGGCGCAGAGCAAATCCGAGGCGCCCGCGCAGCCCCCGAAATAAGGAATTCCCACCACCAATCCTGACTCCGCGTTCCACTGACGGCCCGCCTCCCCCGGGAGCGGGCCGTCCTGTTTGGGCCGCGCGCCGGCCGGCCCCTCACCGGCCTGTCCTCAGGGGATGAGCCGCTCCGAGGCCCCGGCGGCCACCCGCGCCGCCGACTCGATGGCGATGGCGGCCAGCGCCGCCCCGTAGTCCAGGTCGATGTTCTCCATGGTGTCGTGGGTGTCGTGGTAGCCCTGCCGGCTGATGTCGTAGTTCTCCATGAATAGGACGACCGGAATCCCCGCATCAGAGAGGATCTGCCCGTCGGTGTTGTACAGCGCGCTGCGCGGGTCCTGCTTCGGCCGGACCTCACCGTGCAGCGGGAGGTGCGCGGCGATGGGCGGGATGGCGCGCCCGTCCGGGCTGCGCCTTCCCCGCCCCAGGCCCCGGCGCGACGGGCGACGGTTCCAGGCCGGCACCCGCGCGTTCCAGATCATGTTGGCCAGGTGCGCCTGCCAGGCCAGCTCCATCGATTCCCGGCTGGTGCCGGGGGCGATCTGGAAGATGTCCCGGTCGCGGTCGGTGTTGTGGGCGATCATGTCCATCACGTACACCCCCTCGACCCGCGCCGCGGAGAGGTCCACCATCCGCGAGTCGGGCAGGCGCAGCCGGAGCGACCGCCCGACCAGCGCCTCGGCCAGGTGGCGCGCCCCCATGCAGTCCGACGGGAACTCCTCCCCGGTGAGGTGGACCAGCCAGACGTCGCAGTCGAGCCGCCCCGCCCGGCTGAGCTCCAGGAAGATCGGCGCCGCCAGCAGGAGCACCGCCGTGGCGGAGTAGTTGTCGTCCGCGCCCGCGGCGGCCAGGCGGGCGCCGGTGCCACCTTGGTCCTTCTCGTAGCAGTCCTCCATGTAGGCGGTGTCGTAGTGGTCGGCCAGGACCACGGCGCGGCTCCGGTCGCGGCCCGGGATGACCACCATCAGGTTCCGCTCTTCCGCCTTCCCCTCCTGGTTGCGCCGCCAGCCGCCCATCCAGGGGAAGTCGAAATCGGTCCGCCAGCGGAAGGGCAGGTCGCCCGCCAGGGCCTGTCCTGCCATGCCGGTGCGCGTGATCGCCTGCCGGTGGCACTCGAGGAGGTGGTCGCCCAGGGCGTCGAGGTCGCGGCGATGGTGCGGGCGCTCGGCTTGGGTGACAGGGTCATCGGCGCAGTCGGCATTTTCCTTGGTGACAAACCGGCCCTCGGCCAACTCGGCGATCGTCTTCCAGTAGGCCACTTCGAAGGAGCGGCGGGCGGTCCACCGGAAGGTGATGGGCTCGGGCAGCTTCGGGCGGGCCCGGCGGCCCGCCTTCGGCGGCGGCCCCATCCGGGTTTCGAGGTCCCGGGCCATGGCGCTCCAGGTCGCAGCATCCGCGCCCAGGCGCGCCAGCGACTCCAGCCAGTCCTCCAGAGTGGCCGCCTTGGGGGCCGTGAGCAGATGGCGGGCGAAACTGCGCGGCAGCGGCCGACGCTCCATCAGCCGCCACGTGTCCATCAGCTTCCGGATGTTGAGGGCCGCCTGGTGGGCGGGGTGGCCGTGGAGCTCGCGGTAGCCTTCGATCACGTACCGGAAGCTCTCCCGATCCAAGCGGCGCGGCCAGAGCACCACCGCGGGTTCCGCGCCGGGGGCGTCGGCCGGGCGGGCGGTCAGGAAACCGGACGGAGCGTCGGGCAGCATCTCCGCCTGGCCGGTCACGGAGGAGAGGAAGGCGGCCAGGGGACGGTGCCAGAACACTTCGTACCGGCCGACGCGCATCGCCGGAAACAGGAACCGGTATCCGAACAGCCCGCCCTCCTGGAGCGCAGCCGCGGCCCGGGCCAGTTCGGCCCGCCCGGCCCGCGGACCGTCCAGGAGCACCTCGCACTTCCGGGTCCAGATCTGGGCGTTGCGGGCCATGGGCTTGCCGTACAGCCCCACATCGTCGGGGGCCGCGCTGAACAGGACATGGGCTGTCTGGTCCTCCGTGCCGACCACCGCCAGCTCGTCCTCGTGGAGGTGCAGCCGCCCCCAGCGGTGCGTCCGCCGGTAGGTGTTGCGGACCGCTCCGTCGCCCGCCCCCGGCTCGCTCCGGTCCGGGCGGTGCTCGTGCATCCAGCCTGATTGCAGCACGCGGAGGCCGCGCGGCGCTTCATGCCGTTCGAAAACATGCAACAGCGGGATCTGCACCGCCCCCGGCAGCGAGGAAGCCAATCGGTTGTACTGCGGCGTCCCCCAGAAGACCAGGCTGCCCGGGAATGGGATCAGGTGCAACCGGCCGTCCAGGTAGGCCTGGCGGACCGCAAGAGGCAGCACCTGGAACGGCCGGAACGTCAGCAGGTACCGGACGTTTTCAACAGCCTCGCTCTCCCCCCACAGGAGCGGCGCCGTCCAGGAAGGCAGGACGCTTTCCGTCCAAGGCAGTCCCGCCGGCCGGTCGCCCGAGGGGAGGATCCGGAAGCCGGCCGCCCGCAAGTCTTCCAGTTTGCCGGGATCTTCCCCATACACCCGGGCCAGGAGGTTGCGGATGAACGCCAGGGACTGCTCCGCCGGCCGCTCCCGGCCCGGTTCCAGGTAGGCGCTCTGCCAGAACGCATGCTCGGGCCCCAGCTCGCTGCTCCCGAACAGGGTCCAGCGGACCCGGCCCTTGTCGTCCTGGGTTTTCGTGAGGGCCAACGGCAGCAGCACCACATACCGTTCGTGGGCGAGCCGCCCGGCGTGTTCCTCCAGTTCCGGGGGCCAATAAGGATTGTCCGCCAGCAGGGCCTTACCCACGGTCCGGACCGGCTGGCCTTGACCCAGTCGTACCACGGCGGCGATGACCGCGTGGGCCAGCTCCTCCAGCCCCGGCTGCATCTCGAAGACCTCTTCGTACTCAGTGAAGCGCCAGCCGTACGGGTCCTCCTCCCCGAACGGCATCGGCTCATGGCTGCCGTAGGGTTTCCAGCCGATCCGCGGTGGCGGCATGAATTCCGAGTACGCCTCGATCCGGAAGCTTCCGTCCGTGACCGGCGGAAGATCTTGCATCATCAGCGGCCAACCGTCTTTCGCCATGGGTTTCCTCCCTGCGGGATTGTGCCGTCGTTCCATCGAGGGGCGGCATGCCCCTCCAAAGAATGGTCGAACGGATGTGGAATCCTGCGCCTAGGATATCGGAAAAATTTCGGAATGCAACGGCGGGAGGGGGGAGCTTCAGGGGTCCGGGTGGCGGAAGTGGCTCTCCAGCGCCGTGACCAGCCCCTCGACGGTGTGCGGGTCCGCCTCGAGGAGGACCGGGGCTTGCACCGGCGCCAGCGCCCGGGTGGTGGCGGGGCCGATGGACACGGCGGCGACGCGCGGGTGGCGCCGGAAGAAATCGGCCCCGGCGCCGGCCAGGAACCCCCTGACCGCCGAGGGCGAGGCGAAGGTGACGGCGTCCGCCTCCGCCAGGCGGGCCAGCTCCTCCGGCGGCGGGGGGGCCGGCGCGGTCCGGTAGGCCACGACCTTCCGCACGGTCCAGCCCGCCGCGGTCAGCATCTCGGCCAGCTCCTCGCGGGCGATGTCCGAGGAGGGGATCACCACCATGCCCTCGGGCGCCGGAAGCTCCTCCGCCAGCTCCGCCGCCAGGTCCGCGCCAGTGAAACGCCGCGGCACCCGGTCCACCCGGACTCCCCGAGCCTCCAGCAGCGCCCGCGTGGCCGGCCCGACGACGCCCACCCGCTTGCCGGCCCACGCCGCCGCGCCCCATCCCCGGGCGGCCAGGCGGTCCAGGAAATAGACGGCCGCGTTGGCCGATGGGAAGAGCACCCAGGCCACCCGGTCCCAGTCCGCCAGCACTGCATCCACCTCCGCCCAGGACGCGGGGGCGGTGACGGCGATGGCGGGGCACAGCCGCGGCTCGGCGCCCCGCCGGCGCAGCGCCTCGACCAGGGTTCCCGCCTGGGCGGCGTCTCGGGTCACGACGACGATTTTTCCCTGCAGCGGTTCCATCCGTGAATCACCTGGCCCGTTTCCGCCGTCCAAGGAGTTGGCGGAGCGCTATATCGAACATTTGAACGGTTGAATTGTAACAGATTATGGCGAAGGACAAAATTCTAGTTGCCATGAGCGGCGGAGTGGACAGCGCGGTCGCGGCCTACCTCCTCAAGAAGCAGGACTACGACGTGGTGGGCGTGACCATGCGGCTGTACGAGTCCACCCCCGGCGGCGAGCCAGCGCCCGCCGGGCCGCTCTGCTGCTCGCCCCAGCACTACCGCGACGCCCGGGAAGTCGCGGCCATGCTGGGCATCCGCCACTACACGGTGAACTACCAGGAGGACTTCCGGGAGCGGGTCATCACCCCCTTCGTCTCCACCTACCTTTCAGGGATGACCCCCTCGCCCTGCATCCTGTGCAACAGCCTGATGAAGTTCAGCAAGCTGCGGCACTTCAGCCACTGCCTCGGCATCCCCCGGGTGGCCACCGGGCACTACGCCGGCTGCCACTTCGACGAGGCCACGAACCGGCATCTGCTGACACGCGGCCGCGACGGCCAGAAGGACCAGTCCTACTTCCTCTTCGACCTGGAGCAGGACCAGCTCCGGGACATCGTCTTCCCCCTCGGCGACCTCACCAAGAAGGAGGTGCGGGCCCTTGCCGCCGAGATCGGCCTGCCCGTGGCCGACAAGGAGGAGAGCCAGGAGATCTGCTTCGTGCCCGACGGCGACTACGCGCGCTTCATCGACCAGGCCATCGCCGACCACCCCGGCGACGCCTCCGCCCGGCCGGGCGCGATCGTGTTGAAGGACGGCACCGCGGTCGGCCGGCACGAAGGCATCCACCGCTTCACCATCGGCCAGCGGCGCGGGCTGGGAGTGGCTCTGGGTTATCCGGCCTACGTCATCGGAATCCGGAGGGACCGTAACGAAGTGGTGGTCGGGCGATTCGAGGAGATCCTGGCCCGCCGCTTCTTCATCACCCGCTGCAACTGGGTGGCGGTCCCCTCGCTGGAGGAGGGCATCGAGGCGAACGTCAAGATCCGCTCGCGATTCAAGCCCGCGCCGGCGATCGTCCGGCCGTGCGGCAACGACTCCGCGGAGGTCACCTTCCGCGAGCCCCAGCCGTCCATCACCCCCGGCCAGGCGGCCGTCTTCTACTGGGAGGACGTGGTCGTCGGCGGCGGCTGGATCTACCGGGTGGAGCCCGAAAACGGCCAGCATTGAATCCCTGACAGTTGACCGATGACCGGTGACTGGCCCGCGATCACGCAACTCTGCAGCCGGCGTCGACATATGCTCGTACTCGGGGTCCCGGTAAATGGGGTCGGACCACGCGATTTCATTCATAAATCAGGGAATATGTGTTAATAATGCTCGTTTTCACTGACTATTTGAACGTTATTGCCCTGAAAAACGTGAACTGAACCGTCATACTGAACGGCTGGCTCCTTCAAAAGCCAGGACTCCCCTTTCTCCTGGATATCCTTTCCGCAAGCTCTGAACCCGTTGCAATTGGGGATCGAAAAGCTTGACCGGTGCCAATCAGACTCCGTTACTTTCCCATGATCATTGATTTTATGAGGGATTGGAATGTAAGTGTGATCGAATTTTCCGAAATAGAGGCAGATCAGTCAATACCTTTACGGCTGGTGATTGCCTTCAGGCATTCAATATATCGTCCGGTTCAAACATCGGAATTTCGTATTGGCCACTGATCAGCATCTGGTAAAACGTTGCCATCTCCGCAGGCCGGACAGTGATACCAGAAAAGACAATGGAGAGGTATTTCCGGATACCCGAGACCGATATGATCAAGGATCCATACACCTCATCCTCCTGCTTGGGTTGAAATTTATCCACCAACGTATTGATTTCGCAATCATAGAAATAGAGTTCTCGAGAGAATGAGGGTTCATCATCTTCCTCGACATCCAACTGAAACCAGATCAGGGGCCAAACCGTGCATTGGAATTCCACCGGACAATACCCTTGTCGTTGAAAGAGTTCATCCGATCGGGGCCGGATGTTCTCGCAGCAGAGTACAAATGAAAGCGTCTCCAAGTCGTCAGAGAATTTGAGAGCGCTGATCAGACTGTCATGAAAAAAGGCTCGTCTGAAATACCACCATAAGTCGGGATGATGGGTCCGGTCAAGTTGCTTCAGGTATTGTTGATAACGGCGAAAACTCTCCACATACCCATCCCCCTCTTCGAGGATCTGGAACCGGTTTCGAATCATGAAGCCTCCGGAATCAATCGAATCAATCGCCTAGCTCGGCAAAGCGATTTTAGCATAACGGGTCACGGGGTCACGGGGTCACGGGGTCCACGGGCGGGGTCCATGGGGTCGGACCACGCGATCTCACTTATAAATCAGGGAATATGCGCCAAATACACTCGTTTTCACCGCTTATTTCGATGTTTTTACCCTGAAAAACTATCGGCAAGCTGTCATACGGAGTAGTTGGCTCCTTCAAAAGCCAGGCACCGCCGTCTTCCTGGATATCCCGGCCTATGGCGCGGAAGCCGAGTTCCTCCTTCACCTTCTGGACAAACTCCTCGCTGCCGACTGCCACAGAGCGGGTCCACTTGTCATCGCGGGATAAGGCCTCCCCACGGAATCTCAGAGCCTTTTCGACTTGATGCCGACAGCTCTCCTGAATCTGATCCACTCGATCAGCGTGGTAAAGCTCCATCAAGCTCTGGAAATCGATACAACCGCCCCGAAGGCGCGGATTCTGGATCTCGTGATACCCGCTGAACACCCATTCTGCCGGATGCCGCACGGCGCCGGCCCGCACCATGTTCAGGTCGATGTAAACCATACAAGCCAGAAGGTGGTCGCCACTCTCGACCGCCGTGGCGTGATACCGGTCTTCCCAGTACGCCCCATGCCGCTCCTTCCGGTTGTTGTATTCCTGAGCCGTGCGGCCAGCCGCCAATTGGAGGCTGCGAGCAATCGCTTCCGGCTCCCCCTTGTCGATCACGAGCAGATGGACGTGATTGGAGGTGATCATGTAATTCAGGAGATGCAAACCCTCCCTCCGGCGCGCTTCCCTCAGCCAATACAAATATCGTCGTCGATCTTTACTGAAGCGCAACAAGAAATCCTTTTGGTGGCACCGGTGCGTGATGTGCCACACTTTCCCCGGAAGATAGCTCCGATTCGCTCGCGGCATAAACACCTTCGAATAATGGATGGTGGTCAGATCATACCGGGTGACTGCTTCCTCGGCAATTCAAATCCTCCATGGCTGGAACAATCCCAAAATTATAGAGAAGGGGAAGACCTGGCGCTCAGGATAGCGCTCAGGATTGGATCTCAGGCTCACTTTTTGGGGTAAAAACATCGATTTAAGGCGGAAAAAAGCTAAAAATTCAGCGCTATCTTTATTCACATCAATCAATTGCCGTGGTCCGACCCCATTTTACCCCATTTTCTCCGGGGGTGACCGGCGGCCGGCCACGACCGCCGAGCGGCCCGATGACCGGGAGCGCTCCCCGTCCCGCAGGATCCAACCAAGGCACCCTTTTTCACGTACAATCCCCGAAGGGAATCCCCGCCGATGGGGTTTTCCCGGCGCACCGGTTGTGGTATGGTAGGCGCTATGGCGGAAACGACCCGAGGGACGCAAGAACAGGGGGAAACAGGCGGAACCGCCTCGAAAACGGGTGGGACCGCCGCGGTGCTCATCGTCACCGGCGAGGCCTCCGGGGAGCGCTACGCCGCCCAGGTCGTGGAAGCCTTCCGCCGACTGGAGGTCGACTCCACCCTCCCGGGGAACCCTGCCGCCACGACCGTTTCCGCCACTGACACCGATCCTGCGGCCGGCCTCGATTCCCCCGCCAGGACTGATGGCGCCGAAGACCCTCGTCCCGCCACGCATCCCTGCCCGGCCACGGATCCCGCGGGAACCGCGGCACCGATCCCGGGACGGGTGGAATTCTACGGCAGCGGCGGCGAGGCCATGCGCGCCGCGGGCGTGGAGCTGCTCGCCGACGTGGCCCGCCTGTCCGCCATCGGGCCGTGGGAGGCGCTCAAGCTGCTGGGCGACTACGTCCGCCTGCTGCGGCGCGTGCTGCGCGAGGTGCGCGATCGGGGCACCCGCCTGGCGCTGCTGGTGGACTTCCCCGACTTCAACCTGATCCTGGCCCGCTTCCTGCACCGGCGCGGCGTGACCGTGCTGTACTACATCTCCCCCACCGTCTGGGCCTGGCGCCGCGGCCGGATGCGCACCATCCGCCGGACCGTGCGGCGGATGCTCTGCATCTTCCCCTTCGAGGAGCCCCTGTACCGGGAGGCCGGCATCGACGCCGTCTACGTCGGCCACCCCATGATGTCCACGCTGCCGGAGGTCGAGGCGGCCGACCACTTCCGACGGCGCCTCGGCCTGGCCGACGGCGAGGTGCCCATCGCCGTCCTGCCCGGCAGCCGCCACGCCGAGATCCGCCACATCCTGGCGCCGCTGCTGGAGGCCCTCGTCCGGATCAAGGCAGCCGTGCCGGCGGCCCGCTTCCTGGTTCCGGCCGCCTCGGCCGGGATCCGGCAGGACGTCGCCGCCGGGATCGCCGCCTTCTTCCGGCAGGATCGCGCCCCCCTCATCCCCGGCGACATCCGGTTGCTGGACGGCGACGCCACCAACGTGCTGGCCAACGCGCGGATGGGCATCGTCAAGTCGGGCACCTCGACCCTGCAGGCCGCCATCGCCGGCACGCCCTTCGTGATGATCTACCGGGCCAACCCAGCGATGTGGCTGCTCAGCAAGGTCCTGCTGTCGAACCAGTACTTCTGCATCGTCAACCTGATCGCCGGGCGGGAGGTGGTGCCCGAGCTGCTCCAGGACCGCCTCAACGGCGAGAACCTGGCCCGGACCTTCCTGACCATTTTCACCGACCCGGACATCTATACAAAAATGCAGCGGGAACTGGCGGAGCTGAAGGATCTCTTCGGCCGCCGCGACGCCCCGCTGACCGTGGCCCGGCAGCTGCTCCAGACGCTGACCGACCCGCACGCCCCCACCGGAGGACGCCCATGAAGATGCGCACCCTGGCCGCGAGCTTCCTGCTGGCCGCCGGCCTGTTCACGTCATGCCTGCCCGCCGCCGGCGAACAGCCTCGTTACGACATTGTCTCCCAGAATGTCGTCGCTGAAATCCAGCCGTCGGACAACCGGATCGACGCGGTGGCCGACGTCCGCCTGAAGATCCTGGACAAGACCAACTTCATCACTTTCCGCCTCAACGGCAACCTGGTGGTCTCCTCCGTGGAGGACGACCTGGGCGAGCCGCTGCGCTACATCCAGGACGACTCCAGCAAGTTCGAGGTGATGATCAACCTGGTCCGGCCCCAGGAGCCGGGCACCGAGAAGACGATCCACTTCGAGTACAACGGCGTCTTTGCCCAGAGCGAGTTCGACTTCTTCAAGGAGCTGGGCACCTCCGTCTACGCTTACATCAGCCCGGACACGGTCGAGCTGCCGGCCTCCTCCATGTGGTGCCCGCAGAATCCGGACCTGACGGACCGGGCCGGCTATGAGCTCCAAGTGACCCTGCCCACCGGCCTGCGGCCGTTCACGGCCATGCCGCTGTCGGACACCATCGAGAGCGGCCTGCTCCGGACGTACGTCTTCCGCTCCAACCAGGAGATCCTCCCGCCCTCGCTGCTGGCCGGCCGCTACCAGGTGCAGGACTACGACTTGGAGGGGCTGAAGCTGGAGGCCTGGTTCCTGACGGAGTTCCCGGACCGGGAGGAGCGGGTGAAGCGGTACGAGGACTTCATCAGCTACCTCCGCCACCGCTGGGCCTACCAGCCCGGCGGCGGAAAACTCTGCATCGTCGAGGTCTCCGACAAGAGCCCGCGGCTCTTCGGCATGGACGGGGCGGTCTTCCTGACCACCAAGGAAATCACCCAGAAGAGCCCGGCCATGCTGGCGATCTTCCGGAAGATCGCCTACCAGAAATGGCTCTTCCCCCTGCAGCTGCCCGCGCCCTCGGAGATCTGGATCCCCGAGGGGATCTCCCAGTACATGGCCGCCCTCTACTACCTCGACACCAAGAACACCGAAGCGTTCGACAGCCTCATGCGCGTCCTGGCGGTGGAGGCCCTGAAGTTCAACGACGCCGAGACCATCCGCGCCGGCTACCAGCTCGGCGTCGGGTCGGAAAAGTACGATTCCGTGGTGATCGCCAAGTCGGCCTGGGTCTTCCACATGCTGCGCAACCTGACGGGGCCGGACAAGTTCGACCGGATCCTGGCCGCCGTCGCCGCCAAGGGAGCCGTCCAGCCCGTGGACACCGACCTCGTGGCCGCCATCACCAAGGAAGTCACCGGGCAGGACTTCGGCTGGTTCTTCAACGAGTGGATCAACACCGTGGACCTGCCGGAATTCACCGTGGAGTACGTCATCTACCGCCTCTCCGCCGGCGGCTTCCAGACCGTGGGCCGGATCAACCAGAACATCGCCGTCTTCCAGATCCCCCTGGAGATCAAGGTCGTCGCCAAGGGCCAGGACGAGCTGAAGACGGTGGACGTCAAGGGCGAGAGCAGCCGGCTCAACATCGACACCCAGACCCGGCCCACCCAGCTCGTCCTCGACCCCAACTTCCGGATCCTGCGCAAGTCCAAGGAGCTGGAAATCGAGGTCCACGTCGTCAAGGGGGACGCCTTCTTCGAGAACGGCGACTTCCTGACCGCCATCGACGAGTACAAGAAGGCCATCGAGAAGGACCCGCGGAATTCGCTGGCCTACTACAAGCTGGGCATGGTGTTCTACGAGCAGTTCAACTACAACTCCGCCCAAAACACCTTCCGGGACGCCATCAACGGCGACCAGAAGCCGGCCTGGGTCCTGCCGCTGTGCTACCTGTACATGGGCAAGGTTTTCGACGTCCTGGGCCAGCGGCAGCGGGCCATCGCCGAGTACAACAAGGCCATCAACACCGGCGACGACTCCCGTGGCGCCGTGACGGAGGCCCAGAAGTACGTCGGCCAGCCGTTCACCCGCAAGAAGACCTTCCTGCCGGGGCAGAAGGAGGAGACCGCGGAGCCCGCGCCCGAGCAGCCGCCCGCGGAACCGGCCCCGCCGCCGTCGGAGCCCGGCAAGGGGAACCCCGATGACAAGACCAAGACCGATGATCCTTCGAAAGGTTAGCCTGCTGCTCTGCCTCGGCCTGGCGCTGGGCCCGGCCGCCGCCGCGGCCGGGCAGGGCTGGTTCGCCTACACGGACCAGTTCCGCGTCGTGGTGCTGGAGTTCAAGAGCGCCAACCTGGGCATCCTCAACGTCATCAACCTGGGCGACACGGCCTTCGTGGTGGAGCCCTCCAACGTCCTCGTGGTCAAAGCCAACGGCCAGGCCGTGGTCGGGCAGGTGTTCGCCTCCAAGGACTCGGGAGGCGCCACCGTCTACCAGGCGTCCATGCTGGTCAAGCCCCACGCCGCCGCCGGCACCGACCTGCTGGGTGCCTACGACCTCCGCGGCGACGTGGTGAAGGCGTACGTGCTGCTGGCGGGCCGCTACCTCGAATTGACCACGCTGCGCAAGGACCAGTTCGAGTCGCTCTTCAGCCGGCTGGGCGAACTGGACTTGACCGAGCCCGACGTCGGCCGGATGTTCCGAAGCCTGGCCATCCCGGACTACGGTGTGTTCATCCCGTACGAGGAGGCCGACTCCATCCGCGCGCTGCACGACAAGTGCTTCACCGACGACGGCGTCAACCCGCCGAAGTTCCTCACCCGGCCGATGCCGGCCCTGACCCCCGCCGCCCAGGGCGCCGGCTACAAGGCCAGCGTCACCGTGGCGATCCGGCTGGACAGGGGCGGCAACATCCTCGGCGTGACCTTCTCCCCGGAACCGGAATACGGCATGGCCGAGCGGATCCGGGAGACCATCCTGAACTCCTGGAAATTCCTGCCCGCCACGTACAACGGCGAGACGGTGGCAACCGAACTCAAGGCCGTTCTGCAGATAGGAGAAACCAGTGGGACTGGACAAACTGAAAAGCATTGACGAGCTCCGCGGCCTGCTGGAGCGGCACCGGGCGGCCGGGGAACGGGTGGTGTTCACCAACGGCTGCTTCGACCTCCTCCACCCCGGGCACATCCGCTACCTCCGCGAGGCTGCCGCCCTGGGCGACCTGCTGGTGGTGGCCATCAACAGCGACGCCTCCGTACGGCGGCTCAAGGGGCCGCGGCGGCCGCTGCAGCCGGAGGGGGAGCGGGCGGAGATCCTAGACGCGCTGGAGATGGTCCGCTACGTGACCATTTTCGGCGAGGACACGCCGCTGGAGGTGATCACGGCCCTCCGACCGCAGGTGCTGGTCAAGGGCGGAGACTGGGCGGTCGACCAGATCGTCGGCCGGGACGTGGTGGAAGCCGGCGGCGGGCGGGTGTACTCCCTGCCGTTCGCGCCGGGGTACTCCACTTCGGAGCTGATCCGGAAGGTGATGGAGGGGTAGGAGGGGGGCGGGGGGAGCCGATTACGATTACGAGCACGATGACGAGCACGAGTACGAATGAATCCGTGGCAATACCTTGAACAGGTCCTGGCGGGGCGGATCGCGCCCGGGCTCCGGCTGGGCGGCTGCGTGCCCCCGCTGCGGCCCCTGGCGGCAGCGGTGCTGCGGGAGCGCCTGGGCGGATTCCCCGTGTTCGTGCTGCCCGACAATGAGGCCGCCGAGCGGTTCGCGGCCGAGCTGGGCTGGCACCTGACAGCGGCCGGCCGGCCCGCCGGCGAGATCACGATCCTGCCCGCCCTCGAGGTGGAGCCGTACCGCGGCATCTCGCCCCACCCCCGGATCCTGGCCCAGCGCAGCCTGGCCCTCTGGCGCCTCCTGGACGGCACCGCCGCCGGACTGGTCGTCACGCCCGACGCCTGGCTGGCCCGGCTGCCCGCTCCCGACGAGTGGATCGGCCGCCTGACCGAGCTGCGCCTCGCCCGGGAGTTCCCGCTGGAGGAACTGCGGCGCCGCCTGGTCGAAGGCGGCTACATACGCGAGGACCCCGTCACGGAGCCGGGGGAATTCAGCGTCCGCGGCGGCGTGGTGGACTTGTTCTCCCCGAACCTCGCCCATCCTCTGCGTGTGGAGTACTTTGGCGATTTCATCGACTCCATCCGCACCTTCGATCCTGACACCCAGCGGTCCGTCGCCACCCTCGAGGCGGCCGAAATCGTCCCCATGACCCCCTTCCCCGGCGGCTCCGCCCTCCAGGAATCGCTGGCCGAAGCGATCCCCCGGCGTTTCCCCGGCGAAGCCTTCGCCGCCAACAGGGAAGAGTTCCTCGCCCTGCTAAAGGCGGGGGCGGCCCCGCCCGGCGTCGAATTCCTGGTTCCGCTCGCCGCCCCCCAGGCCGGCGCCCTTTGGGACTATCTCGGCCGGCCGTTCCACGTGATCGACCTGACCGGCGGCTTCTCCGGACGGCTGGAGGACCTGGCTTCCGCCCACCGGCTGGCCTACGAGGAGGGCTTGGGGGCGGGGCGGATCGGCCTCCCTCCCGAGGCCCATTTCCACCCCCCGGGCGACGCGGCGGCGGTCCTCGCGGAAACACCCCCGCTGGTCTTCGAAGACTTTCCCGCGGAAGGCGCCGACCGCCTCCTGCTGCACTCCACCGCCACCTCGTCGTTCCTTGGGAACTTCTCCGGCCTGATCCACCACCTGGCCGCGACCCACGAGCACGTCCTATTCGTGCTCTCCTCCCCCGGCCGCTGCGAACGCATCCACGACCTGTGCGAGGAGTATGGCATCGCCCACGTCTGGAAGGCCGACGGCCGCTGGGACGACCTGGAGCTGGGCAAGGCACGCCGGATCCTCATCACCCAGGGCCCGCTGGAGCGCGGCTTCCGGCTGCCGGAGCTGTCCCTGGCAGTCCTCGGCAGCGACGACATCTTCCCCCGCACCAAGCGCCGCCCCCAGGAGCCCAAGGCCAGCCGCTACCGCGCCGTCACCGCGTTCTTCTCCGACTTCAAGGACCTCAAGCCGGGCGACTACATCGTCCACCTGGACCACGGCGTCGGCATCTTCCGCGGCCTGGAGCGCCTGCACGTGGGCGGGGCCGACCAGGAGTTCGCCCACCTCGAGTACGCCGACAAGGCCCGCCTCTACGTGCCGGCCGAGCGGCTGGACCTGGTCCAGAAGTACGCCGGCGGCGAGGCGTTCAGCCCGCCGCTGGAGCACCTCGGCACCGCCACCTGGCAGAAGACCCGCGCCCGGGTCAAGAAGTCGATCCAGGACATGGCCCAGGAGCTCCTCCAGCTCTACGCGCGGCGGGCGTCCGTGGAGGGGATCGCCCACCCGCCCGACGACCACTGGCAGCGGGAATTCGAGAGCATGTTCGAGTACGAGGAGACCCCCGACCAGCTGCGGGCCATCGCCGAGATCAAGTCCGACCTGCAGTCGCCGCGGCCCATGGACCGGCTGCTCTGCGGCGACGTCGGCTACGGCAAGACCGAAGTGGCCATGCGCGCCGCGTTCAAGGCGGTCTCCGGCGGGCGGCAGGTGGCGATCCTGGCCCCCACCACGGTGCTGGCTTTCCAGCACTACCACACCTTCCGCAGCCGCTTCGCCTCCTTCCCCTTCCAGATCGACCTGCTCAGCCGGTTCCGCAACCCCAAGGAGCAGAAGGCCACCCTGCAGAACCTGGCCGAAGGCAAGGTGGATGTCGTCATCGGCACCCACCGGCTGCTGTCGAAGGACGTGGCGTTCCGCAACCTCGGCCTGCTCATCGTGGACGAGGAGCAGCGCTTCGGCGTGACCCACAAGGAGCGGATCAAGAAGATGCGGGCCGACATCGACGTCCTGACCCTGACGGCCACGCCGATCCCCCGCACCCTCTACATGAGCGTGATGGGCATCCGCGACATCTCGGTGATCGAGACCCCGCCCAAGGACCGCCTGTCCATCCAGACCCAGGTGGTCCGCTTCGACGACGAGGTGATCCGGGAGGCCGTCCGGCACGAGCTGGCGCGCCAGGGCCAGGTCTACTACGTGTACAACCGGGTGGAGACCATCTTCACCATGGCCGCCCGGCTGCGCGAACTGGTGCCGGAGGCCCGCCTGGCGGTGGCCCACGGGCAGATGCGCGAGGCGGAGCTGGAGAAGATCCTGCTCGAGTTCATCGCCCACGAGTACGACGTGCTCCTGTCCACCACCATCATCGAGAACGGCATCGACATCCCGCTGGTCAACACCATCCTGGTCCACCACGCCCACCGCTTCGGCCTGGCCCAGCTCTACCAGCTGCGCGGGCGGGTCGGCCGCTCCAGCCGGCGGGCCCATGCCTGGCTGATGGTGCCCTCGCTGGAGGAGCTGAGCCCGGTGGCCCGCAAGCGCCTGGCCGCCATCCGCGACTTCACCGAGCTGGGGGCCGGCTTCCGCCTCGCGGCCCTGGACCTGGAGATCCGCGGGGCGGGCAACATCCTCGGCGCCGAACAGCACGGCCACATCAACGCCGTCGGGTTCGAGATGTACTGCCGGCTCATGGAGGAGACCGTCAAGGAGCTCCAGGGCGAGAAGTACCTGCCACCCGAGAAGATCCAGCTCAACCTCCACGTCAAGCTGCGGATCCCCATCCGCTACATCCCCGAGGAGGAAGAGCGGCTCCATCTGTACAAGAAGATCGCCTCCGCGGCCGACGAGGCCGACCTGATGGACCTCCGCGAGGAGATCCGCGACCGCTACGGCGCCTTCCCCGAGGTGATGGACTACCTCTTCGAGTACGTCCGGCTGAAGCTGCTGGCCCAGCGCCTGCGCGTCTCTTCCATCGACCGGAAGCAGGACGTCTTCCGGATCCAGCTCTCGGAAGATTCCGACATCGATCCCGAGGCCCTGGTCCGGAAGATCCAGGCGGGCGAGTCCATGACCTTCTCCCCCGACGGGCTGCTGACGGTACGGCTGCCCCACGCCTCCATCCCCGAGATGTTCCAGCGCCTGAAAAGCACGTTGCTGGAACTCAGCCCCCATGGTATAGTGTGAGGTTTGCCGCAGGCCCGACGCCGCGGCGGGAAACAGGCAATGTCCCATCGAAGGCTCACCGACTGTCTCGTCCTCTCCTTCGGCGCCGCAGGCCGGATGCGGCGGGCGCTCGCCGGCGGGATCGCCCTGGCGCTGCTGGGGGCGGCAGCCTGCCGGCAGGGCGGGGAGCGGACCGAAACGGACACGGGCGGCCTGACCCCTCCGGGCTGGTTCTCCCCGGGGCCGCCGACGCTCCTGCAGCTGGGGCAGAACCGTTTCTCCGCCAAAGAGTTCGGCCGTTACCGGGACGGGATCAGCCGGCTCATCACCGACGCGGGGCCGCTCGGCGACGCGGAGAACACGATCATCCTGAACCAGTTCGTGGAGAACCGCCTCCTGCTGGTGGCCGCCCGGGAAGCCGGCCTGGCCGTGAGCGACGCCGACCGGAAAACCGCCCGGCGGATGCTGGGATTGGACCAGGAGAAGGACGTGGCCCTGGCCGACGACGAGATCCTCATCCAGAAATTCCTGCAGGCCCGGTTCGCGGGGAAGGTCTCCGTCACCGACGCGGAAGCGGAGGAGTATTACAACCGGCACGCCGGCGAGTACGTCAGCCCGACGCGATACCACGTCCGCGAGATCCTGGTGGACGACCCCGCCCTGGCCCGGCAGATTCACGGAGAGCTTCAAGGCGGAGGGATTCTCCGGTTCGGCCGGTACGCCAGCCAGTTCTCGAAGGCGCCGTCCGCCCCGGCGGAGGGCGATCTCGGCTATTTCGAGAAGGGGCAGCTCCCAGCGGAATTCGAGCGGATCATCCTGGCCCTGAAGCCCGGCCGGATCTCGGACATCGTCCAGACCCCCTACGGTTACCACATCTTCTGCCTGGTGGAGATCGTCCGCTCCCACCCCCAGAAATTCTACGAGGTCAAGGACCGGATCCTGGAGTCCCTCCGCATGGACAGGGAGCGGACCCTGCAGGCGCAGCTGCTGGCGGAACTCAGCCGGCAATACCCGCCGCGGGTTTTCAAAAAAGCGTTGGATTTCCAGCCCGATCCGAATACACTATCCCAACTCATCGTCCTGGAGGCGACCAATGAAAAATAGACTGTTCCTGGCGGCCCTGGCGCTCGCGCTGCTCATGGCGGGCAGTCGGCCGGCCCGGACGGAAGTGATCGAGCAGATCGTCGTCCAGGTCAACAGCGACATCATCACCCTGACCCAGTTCAACCGAGAGAAGGAGGCCCTCTTCCAGGCCATGCGCACCCGGTATCAGGGCGCCGATCTGAACCAGCGCTACCAGGACGCCTGCAAGAACATCCTCTCCGCCCTGGTGGACGAGATCCTCCTGGTCCAGAAAGCCAAGGAATACGGATTCACCGAGGACCTTGACCTGGAGGCCAACTCCTACGTCGAGGACCTCATGAAACAGAACAACATCCCCAGCCTGGACGCCCTCAAGCAGGAGATGGTGCGCTCCGGCGTCCGGTACGACGATTACATGGAGAACCTGAAGCGCCAGATCCTGGTCAGCCGGGTCAAGGGCGCCATCATCCGGCAGAAGATCAAGATCATGTCCACCGAGGTCGAGCAGTACTACAAGGACCACGTCGCCGATTTCACCCAACCGGCGCAGGTGGAGCTGGAAGAGATCGTGATTTACACCAAGGACCGCGACAAGGCCGAGGTGCAGCGCCGGATCCAGGCGATCCACTCCGAGATCCAGGCCGGCCAGAGATTCGAGGACCTGGCCAAGAGCTTCTCCGAGGGATCGACCGCGGCCCAGGGCGGCAATATCGGCCTGTTCCCGGTACCGGCGCTGTCCGCCTCCGTGGCGGCGGCGGTCAAGCCCCTCCAGCCGGGGCAGACCACGGGCATCCTGGAGGCGGACTTCGGTTACCAGATCATCAAGCTGGTCCGGCGGGTGGACCCGGTCCAGCAGCCGCTGGAGGACGTGCGCAAGGACATCGAGAACAAGATCTTCGCGACCCGGCTCGATCCGGTCATGGCCGACTATCTGAAGGAACTGCGGCAGCAGAGCTACATCTACGTCTTCCCCGAATTCCGCGCCGACTACAATCCGCCGGCCGACGCCGCGGCCGCATCCCAGCCGCCCCCGGCGGCGCCCGTGCCGCCGAAGAAATGATGCGCCTGGACCTGTTCCTGAAGGTCAGCCGGATCATCCCCCGCCGCCCGCTGGCCAAGCGCCTCTGCGACGAGGGGCGCATCCGGATCAACGGCCGCCCCGCCAAGGCGTCCGCCGACATCCATGCCGGGGACGTCCTGGAAGTCGATCTGCCGGACTCCGACCGCCGCTACCGGGTCGACGAGGTGCCCGGACGGAAGAGCGTCTCCAGGGAGCAGGCCCGGCTGCTGGCCGTGCTCCTGGACAGCCGAAGAAAGGACCTGTTCGCGTGAAACGCACTTACATCGCCGACTACGAACCCAACCAGACCGTCGATGACCTGTTCCTGGTCCGCCAGAAGGAGATCCGCCCCAAGAAGACCGGCGGGGAATACCTGTTCACGGTCCTGGCCGACAAGACCGGAAGCCTGTCGGCCTTCATGTGGGACAACGTCGACACCTTCCGCCAGCGGTTCGAGGTGGACGACTTCGTGCACGTGCTGGGTGTCACCAAGGATTACAACCGCAGCCTCCAGATCACCGTGCACAAGATTCAACGGGTGGATCCCGCCGCCGTCAACCTGCAGGACTTCATCCGCTGCTCACCCCAGAACCCGGATGAGAACATGGCCGCCCTGGTGGGCCTGATCCAGACCGAAGTGGAAGAACCCCACCTCCGGCAGCTGCTGCAGAACATCTTCACGGACGCCCCGGTGCAGAAGCGATTCAAGCAGTGCCCCGCCGCCAAGTCACTCCACCACGCCTACATCGGCGGGCTGCTGGACCACACCCTGTCGGTGATGCGGCTGTGCCTGCCGCTGTGCCGCCACTACCCCTCGCTGAACCGCAGCCTCCTGCTAGCCGGGGCGGCGCTGCACGACCTCGGCAAGATCGAGGAATTGCATTGGGGCAAGAGCATCGACTACACCGACGAAGGCCGCCTGGTGGGCCACATCACCATGGAAGCCATCTACCTGGACCGGAAGATTCGGGAAGTGCCTGACTTCCCGCCGGCGCTGCGGATGGAACTCCTGCACCTGGTGGTCAGCCACCACCGGGAACTGGAATACGGCTCGCCGAAGCGGCCCAAGACGCTGGAGGCCCTGGTGCTGTCCTACCTGGACGACCTGGACGCCAAGCTGCAGACGTTCCAGGAGGCCATTTCCCAGCCCGGCGACAACGACACCTGGACAGCCTACAATCCGCTCCTCGAGCGCTACATTTACCGCCGCCGCCACGCGCCGCCCCCGGACCCCGAAACGTCAAAGGAGTGAACCGCCCGGTCCGCCGTCTGGCTCCAGCCCATCTGCACTCGCCGGGGCCTATTACCGACCGAATCTCCTTGAAGGAGGTCCCCATGAACCTGCTCCCCATGCTCAAGCTGATGGAAAAAGTCGAGACGTCGGCCGCGGCGCTCTACCGTTGGTTCAGTGAATTATATGCCAATGATCAGCAGGCGGCATTTCTCTTCTACCGGCTGAGCGTCGAAGAAGAGGGCCACGCCAGCCTCGTCCGGTTCATCATGCGCCTGGCCACCAAGTCCCAGATGGACGGCACCGACATCGAACTGGACCTCGCCGAGATGGAAAAGGCAGTCGAGGAGATGAACCACCTCCAGACGCTGACGAAGCTCTCCCTGCGGCAGGCCGTCGAACTCTCCATGGAACTGGAGAACCAGATCTTCGAATATCACGGCCGCCAGGCCGTCATCCAGGCCCTGCCTTCCATCGGCCCCCTGGTGTTTTCCCTGGGCCGGCTGGATGAAGCCCACATGCGGCTACTCGCCGAGTTCGCCCGGGAGCGGGGCTTCGGCCCGGCGTCCAGCCAGTAGTCACATCCTCGCCAGGCATTCAATCCGGCTGCGGATCCCGAAGCGGACGGTAGCGATCCGGGATCCGGTCGCCCGCCACTGCCCGGCATCCAGATTTCATCCACGCAGGGGATGGCCTCTGCGGGCTCTGCGTCTCTGCGTGGAATCGATTGGCTCGATTGCGATTACGATTACGAGCACGAGCACGAAGGGGGAGCTACATGTCGAGGTGGACCCGTTCCACCGGCTCGCTGAAGAAGATCCGGAAGATGGTCTCGGCGATCACCGGGGCGATGCTGACCTCCTCGTACCAGGCGTGGCGGTCGCCGAAGTCCTCGGCCCGCGGGACGCTGTCCGTGGCGTACAGCTTCCGCAGCAGGCCGTTGTGGTGGAGCAGGTCGAACTGGGCGATGGGGTCCTTCTCCTCCAACCCGTGGTAGTTCGCCTCGAAGTGGGTCACCATCAGGACCACGTCCCGGATCCCCCCGGCCACGGCGACCTGGATGACCCGCTCCAGCGTCCCGCAGGTGTCGGCGAGGTCGTCGATGATGATCGCCGACCGCCGGCGATACTGTTTCGGAATGTCGAGGATGACCTCGGCCACCGTGTTCGGGCGGGAGTAGTCCCGCCGCTTGATGGCCGCCAGCACCGGCAGGCCCATCTTCTCGGCGAAGTAGTCGCACTTCTTGACCGCCCCGACGTCGGGGGCGATGATCACGAAATCCTCGGCGTAATTCGGGAAATCGTCACGGAACGCCTTGATCAGGAGTTCGGTCGGGTAGATGTTGTCGATGTGGAGGCTCTCGGAGTTCGACAGGGTGCCCATGGAGTGGACGTCGAAGCAGACCAGCCCCGCGGCGCCGGCCTCGGACACCTGGTGGATGTACTCGCGGACGGCGATGCCCTCCCGGCGCCGGCGGTGGTCCTGGCGCTCGTTCGACAGCAGGGGATTGAACACCGTCACCCGCGCCGCCGCCCCGTCCCGCTTGAGCGTCCCCACCGTGTGCAGCAGCTCCATGTCGTTCTCCGAAACCGTCCGCTCCGCCTGCCATTGCTCCAGCTGGTGGCGCAGGCTCCGCCCGGCGGGGGTGGCGGGATCCAGCAGGTCCGCCACCGGCCGGTCCGCGTGGGAGTTGAGCCGGGCCTGCAGGTCCTGCAGGAACCGGACCGCCGGCCGCTGCGGCTCAAAGGAGTGGTGGATCAGGAAGACGTCGGCCCCGCGCGTGCTGCGCTCCAGCTCGATCTTGAACTCGGTGCTGGCGAAGTGCCGGCAGCGGATCGGCCACAGGTCGAAGCGCCCGTCGGTGTTGCCGAAGGACACCTTGTTCGTCTCCAGAATGTGGATGATGTCGGCCACCCGGTCGCGGCCCAGCACGTCCCATGACTCGATGGCGTGGATCGGCTTGAACTTGGCCTGCTCGGCCAGGATGACGTCGTAGAGCGATTCGCAGACCTTCTCGCCCAAGGGACGCCCGCTGGTGGTGGCGGCAACGATCAGCTTGCGTCGCGGCATGATCACCCCCGTCGGATGCCAGGATAAAACTGGATTCTAACACGATTCGCGCCCGGCGAGGAAAATTCCGCCGCCGAATCCCCGTTTCAATGGCCGGCAGACGGGTGCGAATCCAGCACCTTCCGGCGATCCCGGGCATCTATTCAGGCCATGGAGACGACGCCCCAAACCGGAACCGCCCCGACCGGCGCCCTCCGTATCGGCACCTGCAGCTGGAAATACGACTCATGGGTCGGCCTCGTCTACTCCGGGTCCGCCAAGGGCAATTACCTCGCGGAGTATGCGCAGCGTTACGACACGGTGGAGGTCGACCAGTGGTTCTGGTCGCTGCACGGGCCGGACTCCGTCAGCCTGCCGAAACCCGAGACCGTCCGGGAGTACGTCGAGGCCGTGCCGGAGGATTTCCGCTTCACCATCAAGGTCCCGAACGCCCTGACGCTGACCCACTTCTACCGCAAGAACCCCGCCGAGCCACTGCGGGAGAACCCCCACTTCCTCTCGCCGGATCTGTTCCGGGAATTCCTCGGGCGGCTGGCGCCCCTGAGACCCCGGTTGGGCCCGCTCATGTTCCAGTTCGAGTACCTCAACCGGCAGAAGATGCCCTCGCCGAAGGCGTTCCTCGAAAAGCTGGAGGCCTTTGTCGCCGCCTGCCCCCGGGAGGTCCCGCTGGCAGTCGAGCTGCGCAATCCGAACTGGCTGAACGCGGCCTGGTTCGGCTGGCTGCGCGGGCACGGGCTCGGGCATGTGTTCCTGGAAGGCTACTACATGCCGCCGGCGGCCGGCCTTTACGACCGCTTCGCGGACTCGATCCGGGGCTTCACCGTGATCCGGCTCCACGGCCCGGACCGGCAGGGGATGGAGGAGAAATCCGGCAACCGATGGGACCGGATTCTGGAGCCCCGGGACGCCGCCCTGGACGAGGCGGCCCGCATCATCCGCGAGCTGCGGCGGCGGGAGGTGGACGTCTTCCTCAACGTCAACAACCATTTCGAGGGCTGCGCGCCGCTCACCATCGCCCGGATCCGGGAACGGCTGTGACCGACCAGCGGCGCGGCGCCGGGGATGCCGCCGCGGCCCGGCGGCGGGTCCGAAGACGAATCCCCCGGCGGCCCGCCGCATCTTTACGGGGAGTTGATCGAGACGTCTGCCGCCATACCGGCGGTCAGAAGCCACACTCCAAGGAGGATTTAGGATGAACAAGAAACTGGCTCTACCCCTCGCCGCGTTCCTGCTGCTGGCTCTGGGCGGAATGATCCTGGCGGGCGACTTCCCGGTGAAGGCCGGAGACAAGGTGTACGTCTGCGCCTGCGGCGAGAAGTGCGACTGCGGCACCGTGTCCAAGAAAGCCGGCAAATGCGGCTGCGGCCATGACCTGGCGGAGGCCACCGTCACCAAGACGGAGGAAGGCAGCTTCGCCGCCACCGTCGGCGGCAAGGAGCGGACTTTCAAGACCACGGCCAAGTACGTGTGCGGCTGCGGGGAGGCCTGCGACTGCTACACCATGAGCAACAAGCCGGGCAAGTGCGCCTGCGGCATGGATCTGAAGCCCGCCGCCCATTGATTTTCCGCTGATTTCCAGGCCGGCCGGCGCTTCACGGCGCCGGCCATCGTGCCTTCTCCCCTCCGCTTCCCGCCCTTTCTAAGAGAGCATCTTCGGGTTGATCAACCCCGTCAGCACCGCCGCGCCCGGCCCCAACGCCGGCCAGTTACCGACTTCGGCCTGCAACATCGCCAGCGCCGCGGTGGGCATCCGGACGCCCGCCCCGCCGGTCAGCAGCGCGACCAGGGACTCCGCCCAGGGATTGTGCCCCACCAGCAGGACGTGCGTGATCTCCTCCGGCAAGCTCCGGAGGTACCGCAGCCCGGCGGCCGGGTCCCCGGGATAGAATTCTGCCCGCCACTCGATTTTCCCAGGCGGATAGCCGCAGGCCTTGGCCACCAACTCGGCCGTGGACCGGGCGCGTCGGGCCGGCGAGGCGGCGATCCGCTCGGGGATCGCCCCCCGCGCCGCGATCCACCGGCCTATCCGGGGAGCATCGGCCTTGCCGCGCTTGTTGAGGGGACGGTCGATGTCGGGCAGGCTTTCGTCCGCCCAGTCGGATTTGGCGTGGCGCAGGATCCAGACGGTCTTCACGATCGCACCCTTCCGGGACCCGGCCTGGGCCGTCTTGACGCCGGCCGTCAGAGCTTGAGTTTGCCCCGGGTCTCCAGGTCGGTGACGAAGGCCGGAGGCAGCTTGAAGCCCAGGTCCCTGGCCTTCCGGGCCGCGTCCGCCGCCTCGGGGTACTTGCCCTGTATCATGAGGGCCACGGCGAGATTGAACTGCAGGGGGGCCAGCTTGGGATCCTTGGCGATCCCCTCCAAGAGTTCCTTCTCGGCCAAGTCGGGCTTGCCCAGCTTGAGGTAGGCGCCGCTGATGTACAGGTAGAACAGGGCGGGGATGTCGGCTTCCTGATCGACGGCGACCACCTGGCGCTGATCTTCGGTCCGCTGGGATTTGTCCTTCTCGACGCTTACCTTGGCGAATCCGCCGACGGTGGGTTTGCTGGACTGCTGGTCCTGCTGGGCATACTCGCGGCTCTGGCTCTGCGCCGCGGCCTGGCTCTTGATCTTCTCGTCGTGAAGCTTGAGGAACGCGTCCCGGGCCTGCTGGTAGTATTCCAACGCCTTGGCGGGATTGTTGCGGGCCATCTGGATCTTGCCCAGCTCCACGTAGGCCCCCGGCAGGGGGTATTGTTCCAAAGCCTGCTGGAACAGGGTTTCGGCCTGCTCCAGTTCGCCGGCCTGCGCGGCCTTGACGCCCTTGTCGAACGCGGCCGTGGCTTTCTTGAACTTGGCCTGGTCGGACACGGCCGCATCCGACGGCAGGACCGCCGCGGCCAGAAGCATCAAGGCGCCGGCGATCAAGACGATCTTTCTCATGGACGGACCTCCGTGACGTTTCGATGCTGCAACGATGCGTTGCGCATGAGATATTGTACGCTTCCCCACACCGGTTAGTTGCAATCGGGCGGCCCGGCGTAGGCGTACTTCCGCCCCTCGATCAGGAAGACCCCCTGCTCGCCGGTGGCCTGGTAGGCCACCTCCTGGCTGGTACCGTCCGGATACAGGATGGTGATCACGCCCTGCTGCCGCGTCCCCCGGATCTTCCAGCGGGCCACGCTCCGGTTCTGGGAGGCGGTGCCCCAGTCCGAGCCGGTGGCGCGGTTGTCGAAGCTGCCGGAGGCGCTGGACTCGGCGGAATCGAAGTACCGGCCGTCCGGGCAGAGGTGGACGGTCCGTTCCGAACTGTACCCCCCGGAACTGCTGTAAGTCCAGTATTTCCCGGCGATCCACTGCATCAGTTCGCCGCCGCCCGCCTGGGCCGGAGCGAACGCGACGCTGGCGGCGAGGGACTGCACGGCCCGGGGATAGTCCGGCGTGTAGCTGTCCGCCGTGACGGCGGCCATGATGGTGACGCCCCCGCCCTGGGGCGAGAGGAGGCCGATGGCGTAAGCCCTGGCCATCTGCCCCTGGAACATGCCGCTGAACTCACCGGCCAGGCCGTTGGCACCCACCGGCTGGAAGCCCCCCGTCGGCATGAGCTGGATGCCGCGCTGGGAATCCACCAGCCCCTGGCTGGCTTCCGCCTGGACCTGTTCGAGGCTGTTGAAGTTGTGCGTCGTCACCAGGATGAAGCCCTTCAGGGTATCGGAGCCCAGAATGTAGCCCTGCGGCTGCTTCTGCACCTTCCAGCCGGCCGGCGGCACGAACGAGAAGCCGAGTTGGTCGTCCGTCACCCGCGGCCCACCCGCCGCCGGGGACATGGCCGGCCCCGCGGCAGGGGCACCGGGCGGAGGCGGAACCGGGCGGCCGGCCGGCGGAGCCGGCGGCGGGGCCAGCGGCTGGCCGTCGGGCAGCTGCAGCCGGCCGCGGCCGGCGGGCGGCGGCACTTCCGGGGCCGCCGGCGCGGCCGGCCCGCCACCCTGCCGGACGAAGGGCAGCGTGCGGGCCTTGCTCGAATCCGGCATGTTGTTGCTGTCCGGCTCGATGAGGTACAGGTCCATCCGGTCGCCCGCCAGGTGGGCCTCGAAGAAGACGGCACCCTGGTCGTCCCGGCAGGCGCCCACGCCCACGCCGTCCTGGATCTGCCCTTCCAGCCGCATCCGGTACCCGCCCTTCCCGATGATGGTCCCAGTCAGTTCGCCCTGGCTGCCTTCCTGCATCACCAGGGTGATCGTCACCCCCTGCGTCTGGAGGACCCAGGTGCCGGCGAACCCGGCGGCCGCGTGGACCGCGGTCCCCAGGAGCCCCGCCAGCACGACCGAGAAGATGATCCCCGCACGATGGGATTTCATACACTCCTCCTTTTGTCAAGACCGGTCGGACGCGGATGGATGTGGATTGATTGTACCGCCGGGGCCGGCCAAATTCAAGGAAGCGCCCGGCCCGTGCGCCCGGGGGTCAGGGAAGGGGGAACTCGCGGATGAACGTCTTGAGGTGAAAGTAGATGCCGTGGAAACCGTAACCGCCGCCGGTCATCTCCTGGATGGCCTCCTCCCGGTCCCAGCCCTGGACGGCGACCCGGTAGAGGGCCACCGCCGTGCCGGTGCGGTCGGAGCCGTGCTGGCAGTGCACGAACACCGGCTGGCTGGCGGGATCGCGGGCGACGGCGAGGAAGCGCCGGAAATCCTCCTCTTTCGGGAAGGCGGCGTTCATGGGAATGGCTACGTATTTCAGGTCGAGCCCCTGGATCAGCTGGAGGTCGGAGTGTTCCGAGCGCAGGTTCACGACGGTCCGGATCCCCATCCGCTGCAGCTCGACGAAGCCTTCCCGCGTCGGCTGGGCACCCCGGTACAGGGTGTCGGACACCTGAAAACAGTTGGGCAGCCCCCCGGCCTGGACCGGCCGAGCCTACTCCGTGGGGCGCGGGGACTCTTTTGAGGCCGCCGTTTCCGCAGGTGCCGTGATCAACGCCAGCGAGGCCAGGACGGCCAGCGCTGAGACCAGCGCGGCTGCCGCCGTTCCGGTCCGCCCGCTCGATGACCTCTCTTCCATGCCGCATTCCTCCTGAACTCACCGCTCCATTGGACATCGGTCCCGAGCGATCATTATTCCCCACCGCGGGCCGCTTTGCGACTCTTTTCTCACAGGTGCCCGGTTTTCTGAATACAGTTCCAGTTCCCCTCATCCAACGAGTCTCAAGTTCGGTTCAAGGCCATCCCGCCCCCGGGGAGGGCCGAAGCCACCGGCGCAGGGCACTCCCGCCCGCCCGTGGAGCGGTCAGGCGGCAACCCCGTCCAGAGGGACCGGGCGCCGACCCCATCTCTCGTTGGAGTGAAGCAGATGGTCTGGATGTATGCCGGATTTTGCCTGCTCGTGATGCTCCTGCTGGCCCTCGACCTGGGGGTGTTCCACCGGAAAGCCCATGCGGTCGGCGTGAAGGAAGCCCTCGGCTGGTCCGTGTTCTGGATCGGGCTGGGGCTGCTCTTCGCCGGCTTCATCTACCTCGGCTACGAGCGCCACTGGCTGGGCCTCGGCCTGACGCCGGACATGATGACCGCCGCTCCGCGGGCCGTGCCGGGCATTGGCACCGTGTTCAACGACGGCGCCTCGGCCGCGGTCAAGTACCTCACCGGCTACCTCGTCGAGAAGTCCCTCGCCGTGGACAACATTTTCGTCATCAGCATGATCTTCGCCTTCTTCGCCGTGCCGGCGATCTACCAGCACCGGGTGCTCTTCTGGGGCATCCTGGGGGCGCTGCTCATGCGCGGGGCGATGATCGCCGCCGGCGCCCGCCTGATCCAGGAGTTCAGCTGGATCATCTACGTTTTCGGCGCCTTCCTCATCCTGACCGGCCTCAAGATGCTCCTCATCCGGAGCGATCTGACCGACCCGAACATGAACATCGTCGTCCGGCTGACCCGCCGGATCTTCCCCGTCACCGAGCGCTTCCACGGGGAGCATTTCTTCGTCCGCGCGGGCACGGCCGCTTCCCATGAGGCCGAGACGCCCGGGGCCGCGGAGCGACCGGACCGAGTGGTCGACGCCGCGCGGGCCGGCGCCCTCCTGGCCACGCCGCTGTTCCTCGCCCTGGTGATGATCGAGTTCACCGACCTCATCTTCGCCGTCGATTCCATTCCGGCCATTTTCGCCATCACAGCCGATCCCTTCCTGGTGTTCACCAGCAACGTGTTCGCCATCCTGGGGCTGCGCAGCCTTTACTTCGCGCTGGCCGGCATGATCGACCGCTTCCAGTACCTGAAGGTGTCGCTGGCCGTTGTCCTGGTCGTCGTCGGCGTCAAGATGATGACCCACACGTGGCTCAAGAAACTCCTCGGGGAGAATTTCAACCTCTACCTTCTCGGAGTGGTGGTCCTGATCCTGGCCGCGGGTGTGGCCGCGTCACTGGTCAAGTCCCGCCCTCCCGCGGCGGCCGGCTCCTAGGCCTTCGGTCGACCGGGTGGACCCGGTCGGCACCGGGCTTCCGCCATCTCCGCCCCCAAGGACGACAGGAAGGATTTCGCTTTGACATTGGCCGGCGCCTCGGCTACGATGGGGCGACAGAGCGCCCGTCCTCCCTTCGGATTTAAAGCTTCTTGCTCCCCCCAGGCACCGGCTGCCGTGCGGGAGCCGTGCAAAGATGAAAATACTGCTCTTCAGCCCCGACAACGGCGTCACCCGCAACTTCATGCCCCACCTGTGGATGTTTCTCCTGCAGGCGCTCACCCCGCCCGGCCACGAGGTGATCCTGATCGACGGCAACGCCCACGCCATGAGCCCCGACGAGCTGGTCCGGTTCGTCCGCGAGAACGGCGTCGGCCTGGTCGGCATCGGCTCCATGACCCGGATGATCGCGAAGGCGTACCGGGTGGCGGACGCACTCCGGTCCGCCGGCGTGCCGGTCGTCATGGGCGGGCCTCACGTGAGCGCGATCCCGGACGAGCCCCTCGGCCGGGACGGCGGCCCCCGCCATGCCGACTCCGTGGCCTTGGGGGAGGCGGACGAGACGTGGCCGCTCATCGTGGCCGACGCCGCCCGGGGAGGGCTCCAGGAGATCTACCGTGCGCCGGACAACGGGAGTGCCGGCGGCCACAAGCCCTCTCTCCAACCCTACCCCGTCATCCCCTGGGAATCGATGGACCTGGAGCAATTCTGCCTCGCTCCGAACTCCCTTCGCCCCTGGCTCCGGCGGTTTTTCGGGTGGGAAACCCTTCATGTCATCCCGATCGAGACCGGGCGCGGCTGCCCCTACGGCTGCGAGTTCTGCACCGTCACGGGATTCTTCGGCGAATCGATCCGCTTCCGCACCAACGAGAGCATCGTCGACGAGCTGCTGCGCCTCAAGCAACGGGCCCGGACAATGCGGGGGCAGATCGCCGTCTTCTTCATCGACGACAACCTGGCCATCAACGTTCGCCGCACCAAGTCCCTGCTGCGCGACATCATCGCCGCGGGGGCGCAGCTGCCCTGGGTGGCCCAGATCAGCGCCAATCTGCTGCGGGACGAGGAACTGGTCGACCTCATCGCCGAGGCCGGGGGGAAGTTCATCTTCATCGGCATGGAATCCATCGACCCGGCCAATCTGGCCGACATGCACAAGGGATTCTGCAAGCCCGGCGAGTTCACCGCGGTGCTGCAACGGCTGGCCCGGCGCAACGTTTACGCCATTACATCCTTCATCTTCGGGATGGACAATGACACCCCGGGGGTGGCCGAGCGCACCCTCCAGGAAATCCACCGCTGGCCGGCGGCGCTGCCCGTGTTCGGCCAGCTCACGCCGTTCCCCTCGACGCCCCTGTACGACCGGCTGAAGCGGGACGGCCGGTTAACCCGTCCGAAGCACTGGCTGGAGTTCGCACCCTACCAGATGGCGCACGTCCCCCTCAAGCTGACCACCGCGGCGGTGCGCGAGGAGATCACCCACGCATGGGCAGCCACGTACAGCCCGGCGGCAAACACCCGGGCGATCGAGTCGGAATGGGACAAGCCTCTCGCGGATCGCTTTATCCTGCTGATCGCCCGCTTCTTCTTCCGCAGCATCTACTTCCCGCAGAAAACCAAGCGGGCCTGGATCAAAATGATCCTGCAGAACCGGGGCGTGATTTTCCGTCTGGTAAAGGAAGTCGCGGCGAACCGGCGTACGGCTCGCCGGCGGCTCGCGGGAATACAGCATGCCGCCGGCACCGGCCGCCAGCCGGCTTCCCAAACCAGTCTGCGTGCCGATAATCCCAAAGACGCCGGCTGAGCCGGCGCCAACCCGCCTGCGCAATCCCGATGCAAGATGGTCATGCCCGTGAAATATGGGTATCCATCCAGTACCGCATTTTGTAAAATGAGAGATATTCGATCACGGTTGACGCAGTTGGCCGATACGATGACCGTCCGGACGCCAAACCTGTGACAGGAGCAATCCGATGGACCAACCCGCCGCGACCCCCGTCGACGCCCCGCTTCGGCCGCCCCTGAACCTGAAACAGCTCATCAATATGGCCGTGGGCTTCCTCGGCCTGCAGTTCGCCTGGTCGATCCAGATGGGCCAGATGAGCGCCCTGTACCAGAAGCTGGGCGCCTCCGACACCCAGTTTTCCATCTTCTGGATGGCCGGGCCCATCACCGGCATCCTGGTCCAGCCCATCATCGGTTCGCTCAGCGACCGCACCTGGACCCGACTCGGCCGCCGGCGCCCGTTCTTCCTGATCGGCGCGATCCTGACCGGCGTCACGCTCCTGCTGATGCCCAACGTCGCCCGGATCATGCCCACCATCGGCTCCGCCCTGGTCCTGGCCGCCCTGCTCCTGTGGGTCCTGGACGCCAGCATCAACACCAGCATGGGCCCCTATCGGGCCATCATCCCCGACATCGCCCCGCCCTCCCAGCACGCCACCGCCAACTCCTACATCGCCTTCGCCATCGGCGCCGGCGCGGTGGCCTCGTTCTACCTGGGCGGCGTCGACATCTACGCCGCGCTGGCCAAGGCCCTGGGTGGGGATTCCGGCCTGTTCCGGTTCCTGCACTCCCTGGCCCCCTCCAACACCCACCTGCTGTTCTACATCGGCGCCCTGACGGTGCTGCTGGCGATCCTCTACACCGTCTTCACCACGCGCGAATACCCCCCCGAGGACATGGAGGCGTTCCGCCGCAAGAAGGCCGAGGCACAGGGGATGGACCACTGGATCGGAGAGACCTGGCGCAGCATCAGCCACATGCCCGGCGAGATGGCCAAGCTATGCGTGGTGCAGTTCTTCACCTGGTTCCCCTTCTTCTGCCTGTTCATCTTCTTCACCGTCTATGTGGCCGAGAACATCTTCGGCGCCGCCCCCAACACGCCCCGCTACGAGGAGGGCACCCGCTGGGCCTCGCTATGCTTCATGGTGTGGAACGTGGTCTGCTTCGTGATGTCCCTGATCCTGGGCGCGCTGGCCGACCGGATCGGCAAGAAGCTCATCCACGGCATCGGCCTGCTGACCATGGCCGCCGCGTTCTTCATCTTCTTCTTCACCAAGGACCCGACCCTGGCCATGGTGGGCATGGGCATCCTCGGCGTCGGCTGGGCCACCACCGTCTCCATGCCGTACGCCCTGCTGGCGGGGGTGATCCCCAAGGGCAGCGAGGGCGTGCTGATGGGCACCTTCAACATCTTCATCTGCATCCCGCAGCTGGTCTGCGCCGCCGTCATGGGCCTGGTCGTCGACTGGATCGGCAACCGCCCGGCGGCCTTCGCCATCGCCGGCGCGTCCGCCCTGATCGCCCTGGTGATCCTGCAAGCCGTGCGGGAAACCCGGCCCGCCAAGGGGGCCCGAGCATGAGCGCCCCGGCCCCCACCTGGGACGACGCCCTGGCGGCCCTGCCCGCCGCGTGGCTGCAGGGGCGTCGCTGGTTCCAGGCCAAGTCCGCCTCCATCGCGGCGGTGCGCTGCCTCGACGTGCTGGAGCTGACGCCGTACGCCGCGCCCCCGTCCGGCGCCACCGCCCTGGTCGTGGCGGCGGTGGTCCTGGCCGACGGCGCCGCCGACCGTTACCTCCTGCCGCTGGCGCTGGAGCCGCCCGGCGCTCCCCCGGCCGAGGAGGCGTTCCACGTCGCCGCCGGCTGGCGGGTGCGGGAGGGTCTCGGCGTGCCCGCCGTCCACACCGCCTTGCTGCGGCTGATGGAGGCCCGCAAGGAGGTCTCCGGCCGGACCGGGGCCTTCCGCGGCGAGTCTTTCCCGGTGCGGGCCCTGCGCCAGAGCCGGACGCTGGCCCAGACCTCCACCAACTCGCTGGTGCTGGTCAAGGGGGACGAGGTGTTGAAGTACTTCCGCCGCCTCCAGCCGGGCGAGTCCATCGAGCTGGAAATGAACCGCTTCCTGCTGTCTCACGGCGACTTCGTCCACATGCCGCCCCTGACCGGCGCCCTCGGTTGGACCGACACCGCCGGCACCGAGCACACCCTGCTGCTGGCCCAGCTCTTCGCCGACAGCGCCGGGGACCTCTGGCACACCACCCAGGACTTCCTGGCCGGCGTGCTGGACGAGCTGGCCGTGCGCCCCACCGCCGACGCCGCCGCGGTCATGGCCGCCCGCAGCGAGGAGTACTTCCGCGGCACCCGGCGGCTGGCCGAGATCCTGGCCCACCTGCACCGGGCTCTGGGGACCGCCACCGGCAACCCCCGCTTCGACCCGGAGCCGATTCGCCCCGAGGACCTGGCCCAATGGGGCCGGTGGATGGAGGACAACGCCCTGGCCATCTTCGATCGCATCGCCCCCCTGGCTCCCGGCGAGGGCCCGGAGATGCGCGAGTTCTTCCGCCGTTTCCCCCGGCAGCGCGAGCGGATCCTGACCGCCTTCGGGCGCATGGCTTCGCTCCGGCCGGAGGGGTGGCGCAAGCACCGCGTCCACGGGGATTTCCACCTCGGGCAGGTGCTGGACACCCGCGGCGATTTCCTGCTGATGGACTTCGAGGGCGAGCCGCTCAAGCCGGCCGGCCTGCGGGTGGCCAAGTACAGCCCGCTCAAGGATGTGGCCGGGCTGCTGCGCTCCTACAACTACGCCATCTACGCGGCGCTGTTCGCCGCCCGGGACCGGTACCACCTCGCCGAGACCACCTTCGCCGCCTGGGAGGAGCTGCTCCGGCTCTGGAACAGACGGGCGGAGAACCTCTTCCTGGACGCCTACTGGCCCGCCGCGGGGATGGAGCGTTCGCCCGACCTGTCCGATCTTCTGGCCCTGCTGAAGCTGGAGAAGGCCGTCTACGAGCTGGACTATGAAATCAACAACCGGCCAGCCTGGCTGTCCATCCCCATGAGCGGGATCGGCGCCTGCCTCGAGGAGGTCGCCCATGCGTGATGACCGACGACCGATGACCGGTGACCGGTTGAAATCGAGTCCCGTTCCCGATCGTGCTCGTGCTCGTAATCGTTATCGTAATCGCACTCGTAATCGACGATTTCTCTCCTGCGAACAGCATTCGATCCACTGGATGCTCGTCTGGATGCTCATCCCTCTCCTCACCATCCTGACCGCCTTCGCCCTCGCCGCCCCCCCGCAGATCCGCAAAGTCGATCCCCCCGACTGGTTCACCGACCTGCAGCTCAACCCGCTCCTGCTCCTCGTGGAGGGCGCGGACCTGCAGGGCGTCACCGTGGCCGGCGAGGACCTTCGGCTCGCGGCGACGGTCCTGCAGGTGTCGGAGGACGGCCGTTACCTTTTCGCCGACCTGTCCGTCCCGCCCGGCACCGCGCCCGGGACCTACACTTTGGTATTCCGGCGGGGCGGGGAGGAGACCCGCGTACCCTTCGTCCTGCGGCTCTCCTGCCATGCGTTCCACGAGCCCGCCGGCTTCGGCCCGGAGGACACGGTCTACCTGCTCATGCCCGACCGGTTCGCCGACGGCAACCCGGCCAACAACATCCAGCCGTCCAACGCCGCCGAATCCTCCCGGGACAACCCCCGCGGCTGGCACGGCGGGGATTTCGCCGGGGTGTCCGCCCACCTGGACTACTTCCGGCAGCTGGGGGTGACCGCCCTCTGGATGACGCCAGTCTTCGAGAACGCCGGCGCCATTTCCTACCACGGCTACCACATCACCGACCACTACGCCACCGACCCGCACTTCGGCAGCCTGGACGAGTTCACCGCCCTGGTACGGGCCGCGCAGGCGTCCGGCCTGAAGGTGATCCAGGACCAGATCACCAACCACGTCAGCCCGGAACACCACTGGGTGGACGCCCCGCCGACGCCGACCTGGTTCAACGGCAGCCGGGCGGACCACCTCAGCTGCGACTGGAACATCGCCGGGCTGGTCTCGCCCCACTCGGCGCAGGCCGTCCGCGACAGCACCGTCCGCGGCTGGTTCGCCGGGATCCTGCCCGACCTGAACTCCGACGACCCGCTGCTGCGGCGCTACCAGATCCAGAACTCCATCTGGTGGGTGGCCCGGACCGGCCTGGACGGCATCCGCATGGACACCTATCCCTACACCGACTACTCCTTCTGGAAGGAGTGGTTCCCGGCCCTGCGGCGGGAGTTCCCGCGCCTGGGCGTCGTGGGCGAGGTGATGGAGTGGACTCCGCCCCTGGTGGCCTATTGGCAGCTGGACCACCCCAAGACCGACCGCTCCGCCGAGGGCCCGCTCAGCCTGATGGACTTTCCCTCCTCGCGGGTGATGCCGCTGGCCTACACCCAGCCGGACGGCTGGCGGGCCCTGCGCGACATCTACCAGCTCGATTATTGCTACCCCCACCCCCAGCGGCTCTTCACGCTGATGGACAACCACGACATGGCCCGCTTCCGAACCACGCTGGGCGACGCCGGGGCCAAGTACCGCAACGCCCTGGCAGCGCTGCTGCTCCTGCGCGGGATCCCCCAGTTGTACACCGGGGACGAGATCGCCATGGCCGGCGGCAGCGACCCGGACAACCGCCGCGACTTCCCAGGCGGGTTCCCCGGCGGGGGGCCGGACGCCTTCACCGGCCAGGGCCTGAGCGCCGACGAGGCGGCCGCGCTGGCCTGGACGCGCCGCCTGCTCGACCTCCGCCGCCGCGTCCCCGCCCTCCGCACCGGCACCTTCATCGAGGTGCACGCCGACCCGGCGGTGCTGGTGGTCCGCAAGGACGCTCCCGGCAACACGGCCCTGGTCCTCCTCTACCTCGGGAGCCAGGAGCGGGATTTCCAGTGGCGCGCCCCGGATTTCCGGCCCTCGCTGGACGGACGCTACCGGTCCGCCCTGGCGGACGGGGGCACCCTGGATATCCAAGGCGGTGTCTTCGCCTGCCGGCTCCAGCCGTACGACGTGCAAATCTGGATCAAGGAGTAAGCCATGAACCGACGCTGCGCCCTCGCCCTCCTGCTCGCGCTCGCCCTCGCCGCCGGCCTGGCCGCAGAGGGCCCGGTCCCCTGCGGCGACAAGGCCGCCCGGCCCAGCCCGGCCTGGGTGAAGAGCGCCGTGATCTACGAGGTGTTCACCCGCTCCTTCTCCGCGGAGGGCTCCTTCCGCGAGGTGGAGAAGGCCCTGCCGCGGCTCAGGGAGCTGGGCGTGACCGTGGTCTGGCTGATGCCCATCCACCGCACCGGCGAGGTCAACCGGAAGGGCCACCTGGGCAGCCCCTACGCCACCCGGGACTACTACAGCATCGACCCGATGTACGGCGCCGCGGCCGACCTGAAGTCGCTGGTCCAGGCCGCCCACGGACTGGGAATGCGGGTCATCCTGGATATCGTGGCGAACCATACGGCCTGGGACTGCGTGATGATGGAGCAGCACCCGGCCTTCTACACCCAGAAGGACGGCAAGGTCATCCCGCCGGTGCCCGATTGGACCGACGTCGCCGACTTGGACTACACAAACCCCGAGCTGCGGGCCTACATGACGGAGATGCTGAAGTACTGGGTCCGCGACTTCGACATCGACGGCTACCGCTGCGACGTGGCCAACATGATCCCGCTGGACTTCTGGGAGAACGCCCGCACGGAACTCGAAAAGATCAAGCCCGAGCTGCTGATGCTGGCCGAGGGCGACTGGCCGCAGGACCACCTCAAGGCGTTCGACCTCACCTACAGCTGGCGGTTCTACGAGGCCATGATCGACGCCGTCAACCGGGGGCGCGATGCCGCTTGGCTGCGCCAGGTCTTTGAAAACGAGCAGGCGATGTTCCCCAAGGGCGCCCTGATCATGCGCTTCAACGACAACCACGACAAGTACCGCGCGGTGCACCTCTTCGGCGACGAGGCGGCCCTGATGACGGCCGGCCTGACCGCCACCATCCCGGGCGTGCCGATGCTGTACAACGGCCAGGAGATCGGCGATCCGGTGCCGTCCAACGACCCGGCCCTGTTCGAGAAGTACGACATCCTCTGGTACAACAACGTCTGGCGGATGAAGCGGTTCCAGGACTTCTACGCCGGCCTGCTGGCGCTGCGGCGGGGCAGCCGCGCGGTGCGGGAGGGGTCCATCGCATTCCTGGACGCCGGCCCGTCCGTCTTCGCGTTCCGGCGGGCGGCGGAAGGCGAGACGGTGGTGGTGCTGGCCAATTTGACCAACCGGAAGCTCTCCGCGGCCGTTTCCTTGGCCGCAGGGGAAGAGTACCGGCAGGTGTTTCCCGCTGGCTCCCGGGTGATGAAGGCCGCCTCGCCGGTCGAGTTGGGGTCTTTCGAGTTCGTCGTTTTCGGCAAATAGATCATTCACTGCAGAGGCGCGGGGGCGCAGAGAGATCCATCAATCTTTGATTTCTCTGCGCCTCTGCGTCTCCGCGGTGAAGGATTCTCCTGAGGAACAGAGGAGTGATTGCCATGGACAGAATCCGCGGGTGGATCACGCTGGTGCTGCTGGCCGGCGCCGGCTGCGCACTGGCGGGCGACGGGACGGTGAACCGGGCGGCGCTCTTCGCCGACCAGGGCCGGCTGTTCCTGTACCCGACCGAGCCGAACGCCGGGGACCCGGTCGTCGTGCGGCTGCGCAGCGCGACCGGCGACCTGACCGAAGCGGTCGTCATGGTGCGCGCCGGCGCATCCACCCAAACCTTTCCCATGGCCCTCGTGCGCACGGGCGCCTTCGACCTGTGGGAGGGCGCCTTCGTCCTGGGCGGCCAGACCGTGGACTACTGGTTCCGCGTCCGGGACGGCTCGGACACGGCCTACCTGAACGCCTTCGAGGTTTCGTCCGCGCAGCCCACCCGGTTGAACTTCTGGCTGGTGCCCGGCTTCCACCCGCCCGCCTGGGCGGCGGGCGCGGCCTGGTACCAGATCTTCCCCGACCGGTTTGCCGACGGCGACCCGTCCAACAACGTGGTCACGGGCGAGTACGACTATTACGGGCCGGTGCAGGCCCGCGCCTGGGGGACGCTGCCCAATCCCGACACCGCCTCGCGGGAGTTCTTCGGCGGCGACCTGGAGGGCGTCTCCGCGAGCCTCCCGTCCTACCTGCAGGACCTCGGCATCGACGCCGTCTACCTGAATCCCGTCTTCCGCTCCCCCTCCAGCCACAAGTACGACACCATGGACTACCGCGCCGTGGACGTCCATTTCGGCGGCGACGACGCCCTGGCCGCGCTGTCCGCGGAAGCACACAGTGACGAGGACTTCCCGGGCGACTACCCGGTCCGGATCATGCTCGACGGCGTCTTCAACCACTGCGGTGACTGGCACTACTGGTTCGACCGGGCCCACCAGTGGCCGACCGACGGGGCGTACGAATCCAAGAGTTCGCCGTGGTACGGTTTCTTCAATTTCAGCAGCTGGCCGAACAACTACGTGACCTTCGGCGTCAGCTTCGGCGGGCATTTCGACTCCATGCCGAAGCTGAACTACGCCGACGCCGCGCTGCGGGCGGAGATCTACGACGACCCGGCCGCCATCGCCCGGGCCTGGCTCCAGCCGCCCTACTCCGTCGACGGCTGGCGTCTGGACGTGGGCCAGGAGGTCGGCCTCAACGGCACCACCGAATGGGATGGGTCCAACACCGTCGGCACCGGCAACCACACGATCTGGGCGGCGTTCCGGCAGGCCGTGAAAGGGGACCAACCCGACGCCCTCATCCTAGGCGAGTTCTTCGGCTACCCGACGCGGTGGCTGATGGGCGACCAGTGGGACAGCGTGATGAACTACAACGGCTTCGCCGCGCCGCTGAGCCTGTGGCTGCTCCAGAAGAACCTCGACGGCACGACCGGGTCCGTCACCTCCAGCGGGCTGCAGGACTGGCTGCAGGGGACGCTGGCCGACAATCCCTGGCCGGTGCGGCAGGTGATGCTGAATTCCCTGAGCACCCACGACGTCACCCGCGTCTGGTACCGCGCCGGGGGCGACTTGGCGGCGGCCCGCGCGGCGGCGGCCTTCCAGATGACCTACCCCGGCGCGCCGTGCGTCTACTACGGCGACGAGGCGGCCCTGGACGGCGGGAGCGACCCGGACAACCGGCGCTGCTTCCCCTGGGGCACGCTGGAGGACGTGCCGCAGGCGGAGATGCACGCTCTCTACCGGGAGCTGATCTGGCTGCGCCGCGAGCGGAGCTGCCTCCGCACCGGCTCCTACACCGGCCTTCTGGCGGATGATGCGACAGGCACCTTCGCCTTCGCCCGCTTCGACGGAACCGGCCTCGTGGCCACCGTCACCCGCCGTAAGGGCACCGCCGCCGCCGCCGTCACCCTGCCCATGGTGCGGACCGGGCTGGCCGACGGCGCCATCCTGCGCGACGTCTTGACCGGCGACGCCTTCACCGTGCTGGGAGGGCAGCTGAACCTGGGCAGCGTCCCCGGCGAGGGCTTTCGGGTCCTGGCGCTGGAACGGGAATCCGCCGCCTGGACGCCCTTCTCGGTGGAGCCGGAGCGCCAGCTCGTCCTGACCCTGGGCAGCGCCGACGACCAGCTGCACGCCGGCTGGGCGCGCCTGACCTTCGACGACCCGGCCATGGCGGACCTCCTCCGAGTGGCCGAGAGCTTCCGCTTCGACGGCTTCGGGCCAGCCACCACCGAGACGATCCTCTTCCCGGCGACGCCGGCCACGCGGGTCCAGCTCTTCGTGAACCAGTCCGCGGATGGGCTCAGCTCGGGCGTCGCCCTGACCAACGCCGGGACGCAGGCCGCCGTGGTGTCGCTCCGCCTGACCACCCAGGCCGGCCAGGTTTACACCGCCGCGCTCAACCTGGCGGCGGGCCAGAGCTTCCCGCGCTTCCTGCCCGCCCTCTTCCCCGACCTGCCGGCGGAGGTGTCCGGCGTCATGGAGGTCTCCGCCGACCAGCCGGTCGCGGCGATGCAACTGGCGGTCCGGACCAACTCGCGGGGCGAGTTCCTCCTGAGCGGCCTGCCGGTGATGGTCCTGGAGGGCGCACAGACCGGCACGGGCGAGGTCATCCTGAACTACTTCGCCGTGGGCGGAGGGTACGCCTCCGAGCTGCACTTGACGGGCGCCGGCAACACGGCGCCGATCACGGGCGAGATCGGCTTCTTCGACGAGTCGGGCAATCCGCTGATGGTGGTGATAGGTAAACGGTAGGGGGCGAGTCCGAGGCTCGAGTCTCGAGTCTCGGATCGTCAGTGTCATTTCGAGCCGCGGGTCAGCTCCTTCACCACATCCTTGACGCGGCGGTTGAACTCCTTGGGCCGTTCCAGCATCGGGTAGTGGCCGACGTGCTTCATGATCACCACCTGGAAGTCCGGGTGGATCTTGCGCACGCCTTCGACATCCGTCGGGTACAGGTCCCCGTTGATGGCCCGCAGCGGGACCGCCAGGTTGCGGGCGGCGGCGGCTTCGCTGTATCCCGCCAGGCTCATGAACATGGCGTAGACGGCGTCGGGGGGCGACTTCTGCATGCGACGCTCCGCGTCGACCACGACCGCCGGGTCGGCGTCCGGGTGGAAGAGCTGCTTCATCATGGCGTGGACGCCGGCCGGCAGGTCGGTGCAGAAGGCCTCTGCCCGCTGGCGGGCTTCCTCCGGTGTGACCGTGTGATCGAGGCGCTGGAAGGTGTCGACGCCCACCACGCCGATGACCCGGTCCTGCAGCAGCAGGGCGGCCTCGATGGCCACCGGCCCGCCGAGAGAATTGCCGAACAGGATCACCTTCGGCAGCCGCTCGGCGTTGACCACGGCCTCGACGTCCGCGCCCCACTCTGGCACGCCCCACTTCTTCCGGTTCGCGCCCGACTCGCCGTGGCCCGCCAGGTCCAGGGCGATCACCCGGTGCTTGCCGGCGAAGGCCTCGAGCTGGCCATCATAGAAGGATCGGTCCGCCAAACCGCCGTGTATGAAGACGAGGGCCGGCTCGCCCGCCCCGGCTGCCGAGTAGACGATGGTCACCCCGTCCGGCGCCGCACAGGTCTTCCGCTCGATGGTCACTGGTATGGATCCCCCTCCTTTTGGTTCCGCCGCTCGAATGGTTTCAGCCATCCATCCCGCAGCCAAGACGGAGGATGTCACCCACAGGAACCAAAGAATGATTCTGCTCATGGCAAACCTCCCAGATCATACGAAACGATCCGCTATCGACATTCCCCCCGATTCCCCAAACCGTTGACGGATCTCTTTAAATTCTTGTGAGAATCCCTCGAACTCCGACCATCTCTCTATCTCGGCCAGGTCGATCGCGTGGGAGGATGCCACCACCACAGCCTGCTCCAGCGATTGTCGGTCCTGCCAATGGTAATATCCGGCTAATCGATCCTTGACGCAATCCGTCGGGGAGAGCAGACGAAGGGATCCGGTGTCCAAATGGATCTCCTCCACCTGTTTCACCGGCTCCTCCCCGATACTGAGCGGTCCGGCCGGAAACTCAATCAAGAACGCCGTATCCGGATGGGTGAAGTATCGCCGTTCCTCCTGAAATCCCAGTTCCTGCATCGCTTCCCGGATGACCCGACGTCGCACCAATCCTACATTGACCAGATCAATGTCCGCAGAGACATAACGATTCTCGCTGTAGATCGAAACGCAAGCCCCTCCGGATAATACAACTTCTATACTTCGCCGGCTCAAGTGAGTGGCCACGTAAGCGGCCAGCTCGGCCATTCGCATTTCCCGGATTTTTTTCAAAGCGGTTTCCCCTGACGCCGGGGTCTTCTGCGAGTCATCTGGATCCTCTCCCTCTCGTCGGAAGGATAAAAATCCAGGGCTTTGGCCAGCAGGGATTGCATTTCCTTGAGAAATGCGTATCGCGGATTGAACTGGTATAGTCGCGTCCGGCCGGCTAAACGGCTGACCAGCACTCCGCCGGCCTCCAGTTTTTCCAGTTGCCGCTGGACCGCATATAGTTTGGATCCGAAGAAAGCGGAGATCTGCCGGGCGTACCCCTCCTGCCGCGCCAGGATAAACACCAGCACCTGTTCGCACGTGACCGATCCAAGCAGCGGTTCCAGCATTCGATCCTCCAGTCCCGCAGTTGACCACCATTGTTAGTCATATTACCAAATAAAGTGGTCATACGGCAAGAAACGCATCTAGATATTTTGTTAACCTGCCGGCGGTCGCAGGGAATTGAAAAGGGCGCAAAGAGCCGGATTTCTTTGCGCCCTTGGCGTCTTCGCGGTCAGATTCGAGCGTTCAGCTGACGGAGGCTACCTGGGGAATGATGGGATTCTCGATCTTCTCCTCGGACTCGATCAGGCCGTCGCGCAGGTGGATGATGCGGTGGGAGTGCATGGCGACGTCCCGCTCGTGGGTCACCAGGATGATGGTGTTGCCGCGCTGGTGCAGCTGGTGGAACAGGCCGAGGATCTCCTCGCCGGTCTTGGTGTCCAGGTTGCCAGTCGGTTCGTCGGCCAGGAGGATGGACGGGCTGTTGACTAGCGCCCGGGCCACCGCCACGCGCTGGCGCTGGCCGCCGGACAGCTCGTTGGGCTTGTGGGTCATCCGGTCGCTCAGCTCCACGTTCCGGAGGGCCTGCTCGGCCATCTCGCGGCGCTTGCGGGCCGGCACACCGCTGTAGATCAGGGGAAGCTCGACGTTTTGCAGGGCCGTGGAACGGGCCAGCAGGTTGAAGGTTTGAAAGACGAAGCCGATCTCCTTGTTCCGGATGGCGGCCAGCTCGTTGTCGTCGAGCTGGCTCACCAGCTGGTTGTTGATGAAGTACTCGCCGTTGGTCGGCGTGTCGAGGCATCCGATCAGGTTCATGAGGGTCGACTTGCCGGAGCCGGACGGGCCCATGATGGCCACGTACTCGTTCTTCTTCACCTCCAGGTTGATCCCCCGGAGGGCGTGGATCTCGATGCTGCCCATCTGATAGGTCTTCCAGAGGTTAGCCGTCCGGATGACGTTGTTGCCGTTGTCCATGCCTCACTCCTCCGCTTTGGTGTCGGCCCCCTTGGCACCGGCCTTCTTCTTGACCACGAAATCGCCATCCTTCAGGGTGCGCAGCGTCTTGAAGCTGCCGGTGACGAGTTCGTCGCCCTCCTTCAGGCCCTTGTTCACTTCGATGTTGGTCTCGCCGGTGATGCCGGTTTCGACGATGGTGAAGACGGCGCGGTTGTCCTTGGTGAGCACGAACACGCCCTGCTTCTCCACCAGCTTGGGTTTCTTCTTCGCGGCGGCGGCCTTGTCCTTGTCGCTCTTCTGCCATTCGTGGACCACGCCGCCGACGGGATTCAGCTCCACCTCGCGCATGACCAGCGCTTGGAGCGGCACCGCCAGCACGTCGTTCTTCACGGCGGTGGTGATGTCGACGGTGGTCGACAGGCCGGGCCGCAGCGAGGCGGGCGGGTTGTCAAGCTGCGCCACCACCTTGAAGTCCTTGGCCTGCTCCGAGCCGCCCACCACCTCCTGCTGGCCGGGCTGGATGATGGCGCTGTTGCCGATCTCGGTGACGTGGGCCTTGAGGGTCTGGTCGGGCAGCGCGTCCACCTTGACCGCCACGGGCTGGTTGAGCCGGAGGTGGATGATGTCGGTCTCGTCCACCTTCACCTCGGCCTCGATCACCGACAGGTCGGCGATGGTCATGAGGGTGGCCGCCGGATTGTTCAGGGTGCCGGGGACCGCCCGCTCGCCTTTTTCCACCACCAGGCTGGTGATCACGCCGGTGATGGGCGAGGTCAGGACGGTCTTGCTCAGGAGGTCGCGGGCGCGGGTCACCATGGCCTTGAATTGCTCCACGCGGGCGGCCGCGGACCGGTAGCTGTCTTCCATCTGCTTGATGCCCACCTTGGACACGTCGATCCGGGTTTTCAGCTCGTCGATCCGGGCCTGGGCCGAGTCGACGCGGGTCTGGGCCACCCGGTACTGGGAGCGGGCGATGTCGTACTCGTCCTTGGAGATCAGGTTGTCTTCGTGCAAGCTCTGCTTCCGCTTGAAGGACTCCGCCTCCATCTCCAGGTTGGCCTTGGCCTGCTCGAGGTCGGCGTAGGCACTGGCCAGGTTGGCCTCCGTGATCTTGACGTTCATCTTGGCCGTCTCGATCTGACGCTCGGTGTTGCGGGCGTCCTCCTCGGTAGAGCGGAGCTGAAACTCCGCCGCCCGGGTGTCGGCCTCGGTCTGGATCGGGTCGATCTTGAGCAGGACGTCGCCTTTGTTGACCCGGTCCCCTTCCTTCACGTACAGGTCGGTGATCACGCCGGCAATTTCGGACTGCAGGTTGACGTATACTTTGGGCTTGATCTCCCCGGAGGCAGTGACGATGGCGGTCAGTTTCTCCATCTTCTCCGCCTTGCCGGCCTCGACGATGGGCCGCGAATCCTTGCCGAACGCCAAAAACAAAATGATGATGACGACGACCAAAAGCACGCTGCCGCCAGTGATCCACCAAACAAGCTTCTTCTTGCCATTCTTCTTGCTGTTCATCGAGCCTCCACTCTCTGGCGCGTAATCCGATGCTCTATTACGCAAAAGTCCTTCAAAAAGTTTCACTCCCATGAAATGCCCGGCGAGGGGCCGGTCGCTGCCGACATTGTTTGCGATGTCGGAGCTGGATACCAGCGGGGCGGCCGGAGAATCCGACCGCGGCACGGCGGAGATCCCGCCGCCGGGACCGGATCGACGCCGGCGCCGGTCAGCGGGCCGAGTACAATCTGCGGAGGCTGAGGGGGATCAGGGCGACGCCGACGGCGGCGGCCACCAGCAGGAGGAACGACAGCGAGCCGCTCACGAGCTGGACGATGGCATACGTCGCCTCCTGAAAGCCGGGGCCCTTGAACAGCACCCGCGTCAGGAATTGGGTGGCCACCCCCTTGACGGCCATCAGAGCGAAGGCGCCGCCCAGGAGGATGCCGGCCGGGGTGGTCCGGAACCGGTAGAACGCCGCCGCCGCCACGCCCGCCTCCAGCAGGATCCACAGGATGCCGACGACCAGGTAGACGATGGAACGCGTCTCAGCCACGGGCCACCTCCCCTCCGGGGATGGCGGCCGTCCGGGCCGGCCGGAAGAGGAAAATGGCCACACCCAGGAGCACGAGAGCCGCCATTTCCACGGCGTCCATGCCGAGGCCGGCGATGAACGCGCCGCGCTCCCCGACGGTATCCATGACCGCCGGGTAGCCCATGTAGAACAGCCGGGTCGCCACCCCGCCGACGAAGCACAGGCCGGCGGCCCCGACCAGGAGCCAGGCAGCGGCCAGGCTGATCCGGCGGCGGGTGCAGACGATGGCCGTGGCCAGCGCCGCCCCCAGCAGAACCAGGTCGCCGATGGAAACCAACACGTTCACAATGCCGACGATCACGCCGAGACTCTGCAGGTTCATCCTGTGCCTCTGCCGGAAAAATTGGAGCGAGGATATCACCGGTGCAGAGGAAAAACGAGAGAAAATCACCGTTGCCCTCCCGCAACCGCGGGATCCTTTCGCCGCCAGAGCCGGGGTGACCGGGTCTGTGATTGCGCCTCCGCGGATCTTCTGATAAGGTGAACCCGACCTCGACCACGGGACACAAGGGGGGTACGCCGATGGGAAAAATCCGTACCGAAACCAACGTCTTCATCCCCATGCCGGTGGTGCTGGTCGGCACGGTGGTGGACGGCCGGCCCAACTTCATGGCGGTGGGCTGGGTCACCCGCGTGAACTCCCAGCCGCCCCTGATCGGCGTCGGCATCCACAAGTCGCACCACACCGCCCGCGGCATCCTCGCCAACCAGGCCTTCAGCGTGTGCATCCCCGGCGCCGACCTGGCCGACCGGACCGACTACTGCGGGCTGGTCTCCGGGGAGAAGGTGGACAAATCGGCCGTGTTCGACCTGTTCTACGGGGAGATCCAGGCCGCCCCGCTGATCCGGGAGTGCCCGCTCTGCTTCGAGTGCCGCCTGGTCCACACCGGGGACTTCGCGTCGAACCACTTCTTCGTCGGGGAGATCGCCGCTGCGCACGCCGACGAGTCCGTATTGACCAAGGGAAAGCCCGATTGGGACAAGATCAGCCCCCTCATCCTGACCATGCCCGACAACCGGTACTGGCGGCTGGGCGAATGCGCCGGCATCGCCTGGAAGATCGGCAAGCAGGTGGGCCAGTGAACCTTGCGCCCGGTGCCGGATCCAATCCTACAGTGGCAGCGAGGGCAAAGGAGGGGAAGCACCGATGCGGCGGCTGATCCTGGCGGTCTTTCTGGCGCTCGCTGCCCCGGCCTTTCCGGCGGACGGAGAGACGGGGCTGGCGGACGTTCTGGCCCGGGCGGGACGATACGTCGAGGGTTATTATCGGGACTTCTCCAACATCCTGGCTGCGGAGACCTACCGCCAGATCCACCGTCCGCCTTTTGAAACGGTGGAACTCCGCACGCTGGAGTCCGACGTGCTGCTGGTCCGGCCGGAGGGCGAGTCCCAGTACCGGATGTTCCGGGACGTCGCCAAGGTGAACGGGCATGCCGTCCGTGACCGGGAAGAGAGGCTGAAGCAGACATTCCTGGATTCTCCGGCCACCCTGGGTGTCATCGCCGCGGAAAGCGCCCGGTACAACATCGGGCCGGTCCGGCGCGACTTCAACGTCCCCCTGACGGCCCTGGATTTCCTGGCTCCCGGCAACCAGGCGTCCTTCCGCTTCGAGAAGGCGGGTGAGGCTACCCTCGCCGGGCAGGCCGTCTGGGTGGTCCGCTTCACGGAGATAGGGCACCCCACCTTCATCCGGTACAATTCCGCCGACCTGGAGGCCGCCGGCACCTTCTGGATCGGGCCCGCCGACGGCCGCGTCTGGGCGTCGGAGCTGGTACTGAAACCCGCCAATCCGGCACTCTACGCCGCCGTCCGGGTGACGTTCCGCGAGGACCCAGGCCTGGGGCTGCTGGTGCCGGCCGAGATGGCAGAGCGGTACTACTGGGACCCCGGGCGGATCCGGGCGGCCCTGGCCGGCGAGCACCCCACTCCCGACGTGGAGGGCCGGGCCGCCTACGACCATTTCCGAAAGTTCACAGTGGAGACCGAGGAGTCCACCGCCCCTCCCCCGGAACGTTGAAACGTTTCAACGTTCAAACGTTCAGGACCTGTGCGATAATGCGCCCACCATCGAAAGAGGAGCGGAGCATGAAAGTCACCGCGTTCAACGGCAGCCCCCGCCCCGAGGGGAACACGTTCCGGCTCGTCCGGCGGGTATTTGCCGAGCTGGAAAAGGACGGCATCGAGACCGAGGTCGTCCAGGTCGGCGGCCTGCCGGTGCGGGGGTGCATCGCCTGCTACCGCTGTTTCGCCAACAAGGACGGGCGCTGCGCCGTGGACGAGGACCGGGTCAACGAGTGGATCGGGCACATGCGGGCTTCCGACGGGATCCTGCTGGCCTCGCCCACCTACTTCACGGACGTCACCTCCGAGATGAAGGCGCTGATCGACCGGGCCGGCCTGGTCGCCCGGGCCAACGGACACTACCTGCGGCGCAAGGCCGGGGCCGCGGTGGTGGCTGTGCGGCGCGCCGGCGGCATCCACGTGTTCGACACCCTCAACCACTTTTTCCTGATCAGCCAGATGGTCGTCCCCGGCTCGTCTTACTGGAACATCGGCATCGGCCGGAACCCCGGCGAGGTGGACAACGATCCCGAGGGCGTGCAGACCATGGAAACCCTCGGCCAGAACATGGCCTGGCTGCTCCGCCGCCTGGCCGGGCCGGACGCTTGAACAAGGAGTCGCACGTGAGCAAATCCAGGGAAGAACGCGTCAAGTGCCCGGCCTGCGGCCAGCAGGGAAGCTTCACCCTTTGGGAGTCCGTCAACGTCACGGAGGACCCCATGCTGAAGGAGCGGTTCCTGTCCGGCGACTTGAACACCTTCCGCTGCGCCGGCTGCGCGCACGAGACCCAGATCTGGTACCCGATGCTCTACCACGACATGGACCAGCTGCTGATGGTCTGGTTCATGCCGGGGGGCGAGACGCCTCCCCCCGTGCCGGAGCTGCTCCTGGAGGTGACCGGCGACAACGCCGAGACCTACCGCTTCCGCTTGGTCCGCTCCCCCAACGAGCTGAAGGAGAAGGTCTTCCTGGCCGACGCCGGCCTGGACGACCGGGTGGTGGAACTCATGAAGTGGCTCGTCCGCCAGAACGACCACGGCGAGAACCTTCGCGCCGAGGACCTCTTGCTCTTCGCCGAGGTCGGGCAGGGCCAGTCCGGCCGGGAGATCACCTTCGTGATCATGAGCGGGGAGGAGCAGTTCACCTCCGGCCTGCCGTTCGCACTGTACAACGAACTGGAGGAAACCGCGCAGCCGCACCTGGAAACCCTCTACCCCGGCGAGGGCCCCTGGCTCAACGTCCACGAGCGGCACCTCGCCGCACCCGAAGTCTAAAAAAGATTGGAACGTTCCGACGCTTCAACGTTCCAACGAAAGCACGGGATCGGCTATTCGAAGGGATCGTCCTTCTTCGTGTGGGTGATCCCGTCCAGGACCATCGTCCAGACGCCGTTCTCCTCCCGGGGCGGCTGGTCGATGCGGTACTTCTTGGTGATGCCGAAGAGGCTCACCGTGAGGCTGTTCCCCTGGATCGTCACCTGGCCCCCGTCGATGGACGTGTTGGAGGCCTCCACCTTGCCGCCGCCGTCCAGGTAGATCCGGACGTACGTGCCGTCCGGCGCCACCCACCGGCCCGCGTAGACCTGCTGGTCGGCCGGAAGCGGGGTCTTCTTGCCGCAGCCCGACAACAGGAGCAGGCCGGCGCACAGCAGGGCCAGGAGCCACCACGCCGATTTCGTCGCTGAAATCATGGACCCTCCTTTGATAATTGTTCGGAACAGGGTGAGACTGGATCCATTATCGGTCTTCTTCCGCCGGGATGCAAGGAGACGATCCCGGTCCGTCCTCCCGGCGGAAGCCCTTGGACCCGGCCGCCGCATGTGTCACAATAGCAGCCGCCGGCCGAGCCCCGCAGCGGCCGTCCCGAGGAACGTCATGACATCGCCTGATTCCGCCAATACCGAACGCCTCGCCTTCTTCGCCACTTGCCCCAAGGGGCTGGAGGCGCTCCTGGTGGAAGAACTCCCCGCCCTCGGGGCCGCGGACGTGAAGGAGACAGCTGCCGGCGTGCATTTCCACGGCGGCCTGGCGCTGGCCTACCGGGCCTGCCTCTGGTCGCGGCTGGCCAGCCGGGTGCTGCTGCCGCTGGCCCGCTTCCCCGCCGCAGACGCCGCCGCCCTGTACGAAGGAGTGCGGGGCATCGACTGGCGGGAGCACCTGGACCCCGACGGCAGCCTCCGGGTGGACTTCACCGGCACCGCCTCCGGCCTGACCCACACCCACTTCGGCGCCCAAAAGGTCAAGGACGCCGTGGTCGACCAGCTGCGCGACCGGACCGGCCGGCGCCCGTCGGTGGACCGCGCTCACCCTGACCTGCGTATCCACGTGCGCCTGCACGGCGGCGAGGCGGCCGTCAGCCTCGACCTGTCCGGCGACAGCCTCCACCGCCGGGGCTACCGGCTGGAGGGCGGCGCCGCGCCGATGAAGGAAAACCTCGCCGCCGCGGTTCTGCTGCGCGCCGGCTGGCCGGAGTTCGCCCGCGCCGGCGGCCCGCTCCTGGACCCGATGTGCGGCTCGGGCACGTTCCTGATCGAGGGGGCATGGATGGCCGCGGACGTCGCGCCGGGCCTGCTCCGTCCCGGCTTCGGCTTCACCGGCTGGCGGAAGCACCGGGCCGCGCTCTGGCGGGAGCTCCGGGCGGAGGCCGAGGCGCGACGGGCGGAGGGGTTGGCGCGCGGCCTGCCCGACATCCGGGGCTTCGACGCGGACCCGGACGCCGTCGCCGCCGCCCGCGCCCACGTCGAGCGGGCGGGCCTCGCGGGCCGCGTGCGCGTGGCCACGCGGGAGCTGGCCCGGTTGACGCGACCCCCCTCCCGCGAAGCGGCGCCGGGCCTGGTGGTGGTCAACCCGCCGTACGGCGAGCGACTCGGCGACGCGGCCGCCCTCGAGGGCCTCTACCGCCACCTGGGGACGCGCCTGCGGGAGGAGTTCGGCGGCTGGCGGGCGGCGGTCTTCACCGGCAATCCGGACTTGGGCAAGCGCATGGGGTTGCGGGCATACAAGCATTACGCGCTGTACAACGGCGCCCTGCCCTGCCGCCTCCTCCTGTTCCAGGTCACACCGGAGTGGTTCGTAAATCGTCCGTTGGAAGAAGCTTCCCCGGCTGCAGCGCCCGCGGTCCCGGACGTGCCGTTGCCCGAAGATCCAGGATCGGGCCCCGCCATGCTGGCCAACCGCCTGCGCAAGGACCTGCGGACCATCGGCAAGTGGGCGCGGCGGGAAGGCCTCGAATGTTACCGCCTCTACGACGCCGACATGAAGGAATATGCGGTGGCCGTCGACCTGTACCGGGACTGGGCCCACGTCCAGGAGTACGCCCCGCCAGCCACGGTGGATCCGGACAGGGCCGGGCGCCGGCTGCGGGAGGCGCTGCAGGTCGTCTCCGCGGTCCTGGAGATTCCGCCGGAGCGCGTGGTGCTCAAGCAGCGCCGCCGCCAGAAGGGTCCGGATCAGTATCGGAAGATGGGCGAGCGCGGCCGCTTCCTTGAAGTGGGCGAGCGCGGCGCCCGGTTCCTGGTCAACCTCACCGACTACCTGGACACCGGCCTCTTCCTGGACGCCCGCCCCGTCCGCCGACTGGTCCGGGAATCCGCCCGGGGCGCGCGGTTCCTGAACCTGTTCTGCTACACGGCCACGGCCACCGTGGCGGCGGCCCAGGGCGGCGCGAACCACACCACCAGCGTGGACCTTTCCCCCACCTACCTGCACTGGGCCCGGCGCAACCTCGCCCTGAACGGGCTGGCCGAGAACCGCCACCGGCTGGTCCGGGCCGACTGCCTGGAGTGGCTGGGGGCGTGCCGGGAGCGGTTCGAGCTGGTGCTGCTGGACCCGCCCACTTTTTCCAACTCGAAGCGCACCGAGGGTATCCTGGACGTCCAGCGCGACCACGTCCGCCTGATCCGGGCGGCGGCCCGCCTGCTGGCCCCCGGCGGGCGGCTGATCTTCTCCACCAATTTCCGGCGGTTCCGCCTGGACGAGGCGGCGCTGTCCGGGCTGGCGGTGCGGGACATCTCCCGCGCCACCCTGGACAAGGACTTCGAACGCGACCCGCGGATCCACCGATGCTGGGAAATCCGCCCATCCACAGACCTGAAAACGTAACCACGAACCACACGAAACACACGAACGGGTCCGGAATCAGGCGATCCCATCATTCATCATTGATGGAATAATCCAGCATCATTAAAATTCAGCTTCCACTTCCTAGCCATATCTTTTATAATGTTCTGTTTCGACTACGTGAAGGAGCAGCGCCATGGACGAAAAGAAGCACGCCACGACGTCCGGCATCGAGATCCAGGACGCCTACCGGCCGGAGGACCTGAAGGATTTCCGCTACGACCAGAAGCTGGGCCAGCCGGGCAAGTACCCCTACACCCGCGGCATCTACCCCGAGATGTACCGCCAGCGACCCTGGACGATGCGGCAGTACGCCGGCTTCGCCACCGCCGAGGAGAGCAACCGCCGCTACCGCTACCTGCTGGAGCAGGGGCAAACCGGCCTCTCGGTGGCTTTCGACCTGCCCACCCAGATCGGTCTCGACTCGGACAACCCGCTGTCGGAAGGCGAGGTGGGCAAGGTGGGGGTGGCTATCGACAGCCTCGAGGACATGGAGGTCCTTTTCCGCGAGATCCCGCTGGACAAGGTCTCCACCTCCATGACCATCAACGCCACGGCCGCCGTCCTGCTGGCCATGTACATCGTGGTGGGCGAGCGGCAGGGGGTGAAGCCCGGCCAGCTCTCCGGCACCGTCCAGAACGACCTGCTCAAGGAGTACATCGCCCGCGGCACCTACATCTACCCGCCGGCGCCCTCCATGCGGCTGATCACGGACATCTTCGAGTTCTGCGCCCGGCAGGTGCCCAAGTGGAACACCATCTCCATCAGCGGCTACCACATCCGGGAGGCCGGCTCCACGGCGGTGCAGGAAGTGGCCTTCACCCTGGCCGACGGCATCGCCTACGTCGAAGCGGCCGTGAAGAAGGGCCTGGACGTGGACGCCTTCGCCCCGCGCCTGTCTTTCTTCTTCAACGCCCACAACAACCTTCTGGAGGAGGTGGCCAAGTTCCGCGCCGCCCGCCGCTTGTGGGCCCGCATCATGAAGGAGCGCTTCGGCGCCAAGGGCCCCAAGTCGCTGCTGCTGCGCTTCCACACCCAGACCGCCGGCTGCACCCTGACCGCCCAGCAGCCGCCCGTGAACGTGGTCCGGGTCACCCTGCAGGCCCTGGCGGCGGTGCTGGGGGGCACTCAGTCGCTGCACACCAACTCGCAGGACGAGGCGCTGGCCCTGCCGACCGAGGCCTCCGCCCGACTGGCCCTGCGCACCCAGCAGGTCATCGCCTACGAGAGCGGCGTGACCGAGACCGTCGACCCGCTGGGCGGCTCCTACTTCATCGAGGCGTTGACCGACGAGATCGAGGCCGGGGCGGCGGAGTACATCCGCAAGATCGACGACATGGGCGGCGCGCTGCGGGCCATCGAGGCCGGCTACATCCAGAAGGAGATCCAGGACGCCGCCTACGCCTACCAGAAATCCGTGGAGACCGGTGAGCAGGTCATCGTCGGCGTCAACCGCTTCCAGATGAAGGCCGAGGAGTCCTTCGACATCCTCCGGATCGACCCCAGCATCGAGGCCGACCAGAAGGCGAAGCTGAAGGACCTGCGCGGGCGGCGCGACAACGCCGCCGTGGCCGCGGCCCTGGCCGGGATCGAGCGGGCCGCCCGGGGCACCGACAACCTCATGCCGCCCATCCTGGACGCCGTGCGGGCCTACGCCACCATCGGCGAGATCTCCGACGCCATGCGGAAGGTGTTCGGCCTGTACCAGGAAAACGTCCTGCTGTAAACGCTTTCGGCGACACGACACCCTGCCCCGGCAGGCGCGGGTCTTACACCCCAGAAGCAGCCGGCTTTTCGCCGGCTTTTCTTTTTCCTGCCGCCTGGCAGGGATAGGAGCCGGGGCGCCTTCGGGTTGGCCAGATCCTGTCCGGCCGGCGTCGCTCGTCCCCTGGAAAGGCCGCTTCGTCCCAGGGAGCGCAACATCCCCGCTCACCGTCCCGTAACAGGATCACAATTTACCGGGAGGATCGTGTCATGAAGAAAGACGCACGGAGCGAATTTCAAGGCCTGGCGGCGGCGCGGCTGGTGCTGCTGGCCCTCGTGGGGATCGTTGGCTTCGGCCTCTGGCTCTTTGCGGAAGAGCCGGGTGAACCGCTCAGCATCGGCCGGACGGTGACGATCCACTCCGATGCGCTGGGCGAGGACCGCACCGTCCTGGTGACCACCCCCGCCGGCTACGAGCAGGGCGCCCGCAAGTACCCCGTGGTCTACGTGCTGGACGGCGAAACCAACCACCTCCTCAGCGTGGCCGTGACCAACTTCTACTGGCAGAACGGGCTGATGCCTCCCGTCATTGTGGTCAGCGTCACCAATACCGCCCGCACCCGCGATTTCACCCCCACCGCGGTGGCCGACCGGCAGGGCTCGGGCGGCGGACCGAAGTTCATGGAGTTCCTGAAGAACGAGCTGCTGCCCTTTGTGGAGAAGAACTACCGGACCGAGCCCTATCGCGTCCTGATCGGACACTCCCTGTGCGGGATGTACGCGGTGTGGACCCTCCTGAGCGAGCCGGACCTCTTCCAGGCTTTCATCGCCATCAGCCCCTACCTCCAGTACGACAACGACTGCGTCGTGCGCCTGGCCGAGGAGCGGCTGCCGGGAATGTCCGACCGGCGGCGCTTCCTCTACATCACCCTTGGGAACGAGCCGGAATACAACGCCTCCATCGACCGCCTCCTCGGCCTGATCAGGAAAAAGGGGCCGAAGAGCCTGGAGGTCCGTTTCAATCCGATGAAAGCCGAAAACCATGGCACCGTCCGGTTGAAAAGCGTTTACGAGGGGATGGCGGCCCTGTACGCCGGCTGGCGCCTGCCGGACGATCTGACCACGCTGGGCATCCCCGGGATCCGGAAGCACTTCGAAGCCCTCAGCGCCCGCTTCGGCTACACCCTGGGAGTGCCGGAGCCGGCCGTCAACCAGCTGGGGTACCAGCTCCTCAATCAGAAGAAGTTCAACGAGGCCATCGAGGTCTTCCGTAAAAACATCGAACTCTTCCCCGAGTCGGCCAACGTCTACGACTCCCTGGGCGAGGCCCTGGAGCAGGCCGGCAAACTCGAGGAAGCCCGTCAGAACTATCTCGAGGCCGTGACCCGGGCCGAAAAGACCCAGGACCGCAATCTGCCGGTCTTCCGGCAGCACCTGACTGGGATCGAGAGCAAGATCAAGGGGAAGTAAGGGGAAACCGAACGAACTTCGAACATTGAACATCGAACATCCAACATCGAAGTAAAACCCGCAAACGCAGGATTATGGCGGATGATCAAGAGTGCCTGCGTGTGCGCATCGGCAACCCTTTGCTCCTTGAGAAAACTGGGGGAGCTGCGGTTTGAATCTAACGTTCGATGTTCAATGTTCGATGTTCGACGTTCGGGTTGAAAGACTGAAGGAGGGCCCTCTAACTCAACCCATGGGAGGTGTCTTCGTCCGCTCCGGCCGGGGTGACCAGCACGAAGGGATTCTTCTCGTCGCCGGTATAGAGCACGGTCCGGTTGCGCCCGTTCTGCTTGGCCTTGTACATGGCCTCGTCGCTGCGGGTGATGATGTCCTCAGGGGTTTTTAGCTCCGGCGTCTTTTCGGCGATGCCGATGCTCACCGTCACCTGGATCGGCCGCCCGTCCTTGCTCTGAAACGAATGGGACTCCACCAGCTTCCGCAGCTTCTCGGCCACGTAGATCGCCTGCATGGCAGTTGTGTCGTGGAGCAGGATGATGAACTCCTCACCCCCATAGCGGCAGGCGATGTCCGTGGCCCTGAGGTTGGACAGCAGCAGGCGCCCGAATTCCGACAGGACCTCGCTGCCGGTGAGGTGGTCGAACGTGTCGTTGACCAGCTTGAAGTGGTCCAGATCGATGAAGAGGAGGGTGACGGGCGGCAACCCGTGGCGGGCCTTGAACAGGACCGCCAACCGGCTCATGAGGAATTTGCGGTTGTACAGGCTCGTCAGGTCGTCGAAAGTGATCAGCTGGTAGACCCGCTCGTGGAACTCGCTCTCGTCGGTGCCCGTGATCTCGTACTTCATCACCGTGTTGCCGATGCGGACCTTGTCGCCGTTGGCCAGGCGGCGCTTTTGGATCCGGTCGCCGTTGACGAAGGTGCCGTTGGCGCTCTGCAGGTCGATCACGATGACCTGGCTTCCTGCCGTCTCCAGCAGGCAGTGCTTGCGACTGACCGTCTTGTCGTTGAGGCGGATGCTCGCGGCGGTGCCACGCCCGATGGACATGGCCTGCTCGGAAAGCTTGAAGATGCGGCCGCTGTCATCGCCGTCCAGCACGACCAGCGAGGGCACCTTCTCGGTCAGGCGCAGCTTCGCGTCCAGTTCCTCGGAACGGATGATTTGCGTGGTTTCGTCCAGCGGACCGGTGGAATCCTTCGGCTTGGTCATCTCATGGCAGCTTTGTCAAAATTGGGGGCATTATAGCGGAAGTCGCCGCCGGGCAAAAGGGAATTTGTCGGCCTCCCGGAGGCGGGGGAAAACCGCCCGCGACGCGCCTCCGATCTCCGGCGCGCCGATCCTGCCGGCCGGACAGCCCCCGCAGGAACGTCGCCTGCGGGAACAGTTGAAAAAGAAAATTGCAACTGTACCATCATTGGGAACAGTTTTCCTTTGACTCGCCCCCTCCGGGTGATTACAATCCCCCCCTTGCGGGCGCCGTAGCCCGCAGCAACTTATTCGATCAATGATACGCAAGGAGAAGATATCATGGCCAAATCCGTCGCGGTGACTGAAAACCGGAAGAAAGGGGAAGCCGGAACGACCCTGCTGGGTTCCCCCATCGATCCGCTGCCCCTGGAACTCCCCTACGAGACCACGTCGCTTTGCCCCGAGTGCAGCCAGAAGATCAATGCCCGGCTATACGAGGAAGACGGCAAGGTGTTCATGGAGAAAACCTGCCCCGAGCACGGTGATTGCAAAGACCTGATTTTCTCCGACGCGGCGATGTACAAGCGCGCCCTCGAGTGGCACTACGACATCGGCCGTGGCATCTCCAACCCGGCCCGGACGGACGCGACCCAGTGCCCCGACGACTGCGGCATGTGCAACCTGCACGTCAGCCACACGGTGCTGGCCAACCTCGACCTGACCAACCGCTGCAACCTGTCCTGCCCGGTCTGCTTCGCCAACGCCAACGTTCAGGATTACATCTATGAGCCCTCCTTTGAGCAGGTCAAGGCGATGCTCCAGACCCTGCGGGACGAGCGGCCGGTCCACGGCCGGGTGGTCCAGTTCGCCGGCGGCGAGCCGACCCTCCACCCCGACTGGTTCCGCATCCTGACCCTGGCCAACGAGATGGAGTTCGCCCACGTCCAGTGCGCCACCAACGGCATCAAGTTCGCCGATCTGGATTTCGCCCTGAAGTCCAAGGAGGCCGGCCTGCACACCCTCTACCTCCAGTTCGACGGGACCGACCCGGCCCTCTACAAGCAGATCCGCGGCTCCGAGAAACTGCTGGAGATCAAGTACAAGGCCGTCGAGAACGTCCGCAAGGCCGGCATGAAGATCGTCTACGTGCCCACCATCGTCGGCGGCGTGAACGACGACCAGGTGGACAAGATCGTCCAGTTCGCCCTGGACAACATCGACGTCAGCTCCGGCATCAGCTTCCAGCCGGTGGCCCTGACCGGCCGGATCGACGACTCCGAGCGCGCCAAGCTGCGCTTCACCCTGTCCGACCTGGCCCACCGGGTCAACGCCATGGGCCACTCCGACGAGTACGACTGGTTCCCGCTTTCCTGCACCTCGCCCATCTCCCAGCTGGTGTCGGCCATGCGCGGCGACCCGACCTGCCACATCACCTGCCACCCCGCCTGCGGCATCGGCACCTACTTCTTCGTCGACCAGAACAAGAAGCCCACGCCCATCACCAAGTTCGTCAACATCAAGGGGCTGCTGGACGACATGCAGAAGCAGGCCGCCGGCATGCAGGGCTCCTTCTTCAAGGGCATGCACAAGATCCTGACCGGCGCCACCACCCTGAGCAGCCTGAAGAAGCACTTCAAGGCCGACAAGGCGCCCGAGGGCCTCTCCTTCACCCGCTTCCTGCAGACCCTCGAGGGCATGCTGGACAAGAAGGCCGGCCGCGGCGAGATGGACGGCACTTACACTTACAAAACCCTGCTGGTGGCCGGCATGCACTTCATGGACGCCTACAACTACGACGTGGAGCGGGTGAAGCGGTGCGTCATCCACTACACCGCCCCCGACGGCCGGCTCTACCCGTTCTGCGCCTACAACTCCGGGCTCGTGTTCCGGGACAAGATCGAGAAACAGTTCTCCGTCCCGAAGAGCGAGTTCTTCAAGCAGAAGCAGTGCCAGTAGGATTGACTCCGCCGGACCGCTGGCAAAACCGGAATTCCCCGTAAACCAACCGGATCCCCCGCGGGATCCGGTTTTTCTTTCCGGTGCACCGGTGCCGGCGCGCCCATCCCTCCGCCGGCAGGCCCCCACTCTCCGACGTTGGGAAAACCGGCGCCCGGGCTTCCCGTGAGTCCCGAATAGCCGTTGACATCGGGTTTCCCATCTTCTACCATTCGCTCTATCAGGGAAAGCAAACACCATCGAGCATTCCCTCTTTCCTTGAGTTCTGCTGATTCTTCCCTGGCTGTATCCACAAACTCCGCAGGAAAGGAGTCGACACCCCCATGCGATCCCCAACCAATGTTTCAGAGAGTCCCGGAGGGATCCGGCGCGCCGCGTTGACGGCGGCCTGCGCGCTCCTGATCCTGGCCGGCGGCGGCTCAGTCTGCGCCCAGGGGAGCGACGCCTCGGTCGCGACCGCGGTCGAAGCCTCGAAAATCCCCTCCGACCAGCTGGACTCGCTGGTGGCTCCCATCGCCCTGTACCCGGACGAGATCTTGGCCCAGGTGCTGGTGGCTTCCACCTACCCGCTGGAAATCGTGCAGCTCCAGCAATGGCTGGAAAAAAACCCAACACTGAAGGACAAGGCGCTCACCGACGCCGTCATGAAGCAGCCGTGGGATGCGAGCATTCAGGCCATGGCGGCGCTGCCGGACACGGTCAAGCTGCTGGCGGACGACATCCAGTGGACCACCGACCTCGGCAACGCGTTCCTGGCCCAGCAGGCGGACGTCATGGACGCCGTCCAACGCATGCGCAAGAAGGCCCAGGACAAGGGTGCGCTGAAAACCAATGAACAGATGAAGGTGGAAAACAAGGTCGTCGAAGAGAAGACGGTGATTGTGGTGCAGTCGGCCAGCCCGGAAGTGGTGTACGTGCCTTCCTACAATCCGGTCGTCGTATACGGGCCGCCGGTGTACCCCTACCCGCCGATCTATTACCCGCCCCCTCCGCCATACGGCTACGCCGCCACCGCCGCAATATCGTTCGGCATCGGCGTCGCGGTCGGGGCGTGCTGGGGCCATTACGGCTGGGGTTGCGGCTGGGGCGGCAACGACATCGACATTAACATCAACAACAACTTCAACCGCAACACCAACATCAACAACATCAGCGGCAACCGCGTCGGCAACACCACCGGCAGCGGCAACAAGTGGCAGCATAATCCAGAACACCGGGGAGGCGCGCCTTACTCGAACAAGGCGACAGCCAACAAGTACGGCGGCACGGCGCGCGGGGATTCCCTCTCCAGCCGCCAGGCCAGCGCCCGGCAGCAGGTCAGCCGTCAGGGCGGCAACATGCCCAGCGCCAGCAACCGGGCGGGGGGCGGCGCCGGGGGCCGCGACTTTTCGTCCGGCAGCCGCGGCGGCAGCCCCAGCGTGAGCAACCGCTCCAGCGGCAGCCGGGACAGCATCGGCGGCCGCGACGTGTCCCGCAGCAGCGGTTCCCGGGGTTCCAGCGGTTTCGGGTCTTCCAGCGGTTATAGCGGCAGCAAAGCCCGCTCCAGCAGCTCCCGCGGCGCCGCCAGCATGAGTTCGCGCGGGAGCGGCGGCATGCGCGGTGGCGGCGGCGGCAGGGGGCGGAGGTGATCATCATGGATAAGAGAATGCTCATGCAGCCCGTTTCCCCCAAATCAGCCCGTTCCCGTGTGCGCTTGGGTGCTCTGGAAATTGCCCTGGCTTGCTTGATGGTCCTGGCGCTGGGGGCCCCGCAACCGGCGGCCGCCAATTCCCCGGCGGCTCCGGTGGCGGCCCAGAAGATCTTCAAGACGGCCAAGGAGGCGGCGGGCGCCTTGATCCAAGCGGCGGAACAAGGCGACATCCCCGCCCTGATCGGTCTTTTCGGCGAGGAGAACAAGGATCTCGTTGTCACCGAGGACGAGGTGCAGGCCAAGAACGCCATCGCCGCTTTCGCCGCCAGGGCGAAGGAAAAGAACGTGCTCGAGCCGGATCCCAAGAACAAGAACCGCGTCTTCCTCTCGGTCGGGAACGAGGACTGGCCCATGCCGATCCCCATCATCAAGGAAAAGGGCCAATGGCGGTTCGACGTGAGCGCCGGCCGGCAGGAGATCCTCTACCGCCGCATCGGCGAGAACGAGCTGGACGCCATCCAGATCTGCCGCGGCTATGTCGATGCGCAGCACGAGTATGCCCTGCAGAAGCGTGAGGGCTTCGAGGTGAACCAGTACGCCCAGCGCGTCATCAGCACGCCCGGCAAGCAGGACGGCCTGGCGTGGAAAAATCCCGACGGGTCCTGGGGCGGCCCCGTCGGAGAAGGCATAGCCCAGGCGATCGAAGAGGGCTACACCGACAAGCGGCAGCCCTATCACGGGTACTACTATAAGATCCTGAAGGGCCAGGGGCCCGCGGCGCCGCTGGGTGAGATGGACTTCGTCATCAAGGGCGTGATGATCGGCGGTTTCGCGCTGGTGGCGGCGCCGGCGGAGTACGCCGTCACCGGCGTGAAGACGTTCATCGTCAGCCACGATGGCGTGGTCTACGAGAAGGATTTCGGCCCGGACACGCTGAAAGCTTTCCAGGAGATGGAACGGTTCAATCCGGACAAAACCTGGCACCCGGTGCTCATCGACTAAGGCGGCCCTTTCCCTGTTCGCTGGCGGGCTCCCGGTCGGGAGCCCGCTTTTGTTTCCCGGGCGGAACGAGGATTCCGCTGATTTTTCCACCAGCCCGCATCTGCTATAATGGCGGACGGCATTCGGATCTGTTCAGGAGCGCGGTCATGAGCCTCGGGTTGCCGGAAATCCTGCTCATCTTCGTCCTGGCGCTGCTGCTGTTCGGGCCGCGCAAGCTGCCCGAGATCGGGCGCACGCTGGGCCGGGCGATGAACGAGTTCCGGCGGGCCGCCGACGAGTTGAAGACCTCCCTGGAGCGCGAGGTCAACCTCGACATCTCCAAAGATCTGAGCGACTTGAAGAAGGACCTCCGCGACGCCCAGTCCTCCGTGGGTGGCATCCGGGACGCCGTCGACCCGTTCCACGATCTGAAGTCCTCCGTGAAGGACCTGGCCGCCAGCCTCGATCCGCGGCGCAGCCCGGCCGCGCCGGCCGCCGCGGCGACCGAGCCCGCGCCCCCGCCCCCCGCGCCCGAACCCCCGGCGGCCGGAGCCGAGGCATCCCCGCCGGCGGACTCCGGTCCGGAACTGAAAGGCTGACCATGCGCCCCCGCCCCGGACCCGACCCCGCCAGTGCCGACGCCGCCGACGCCTCCTTCAAGCCCATGACCCTGCTGGAGCACCTGGAGGAGCTGCGCCGGCGGCTGTTCCATTGCGCCCTGGCCGTGGCCCTGGCCTTCTGCTTCACCTACTACTTCCACGCTGAGATCTTCCAGTGGCTGTCCGCGCCCCTCGTCCAGTACCTGCCGGAGGGCGGGCGCCTGGTTTTCCTCAAGCTCCAGGAGCCGTTCACCCTCTACCTCAAGGTGGCCGCCGTGGCCGCCATCTTCTTCAGCGCCCCCTACCTGCTCTACCAGGTCTGGCTCTTCATCGCCCCCGGCCTTTACCGGCACGAGAAGCTGTACGCCCTGCCGTTCATCCTGTTCGCCTCGGTGCTCTTCCTCAGCGGCTGCGCGTTCGCTTACTACATCGCCTTCCCGTCCGCCTGCGCCTTCTTCATCGACCTGGGCAAACCCTTCACCCCCAACATCGACATCGACTTCTTCTTCGACCTGTCGCTCTTCATCATCCTCGGGATGGGGGCGGTCTTCCAGCTGCCCATCGTGATCGCGTTCATGTCCATGATGGGCATGGTTACGCCGAAGTTCCTGATCCAGAAATTCCGCCATGCCATCGTGATCATCTTCATCGTGGCGGCGGTCGTCTCGCCCACCACCGACGCCATCAACCTGTGCATCTTCGCCGGGCCGATGATCGTGCTCTACATCCTCAGCATCGGCGTGAGCTGGATCTTCGCCGCCCGCCGCAAGCGGCGCGCGCGGGAAGCCGCCGCGTAGCCGCTCCGGATGAATCCCCGATCCCCCAGAATCGTTGAGGCGCCTTTCCGGCGGTCACCCGTCATCGGTCCCCGGTCCCTGCACGGAGTCTGCCCATGACGCCCTCCGCCATCCGCCTTGTCGCAATGGACCTGGACGGCACGCTGCTGGACCGCCAGTACCGCATATCGCCGGCCAACCTCGCCGCCGTGCAGGACCTGCGGGCGGCGGACGTTGCGGTCGTGCCGGCCACCGGGCGCCGCTTCGGCGCGGGGGCCGGCTACGGCCAGTCCCTGGGCCTGCGCGGCCCGATGATCTTCCAGAACGGGGCCCTGGCGAAGAACCTCGGCGACCGCGTGCCGCTCTTCTGGGAGGCCATGTCGCCCGCCCTGGTCCGCCACGTCGTCTCCGTGGGGCGCCGCTTCGGCATCCTGCCGCTGTTGATCGGCGACCCGTTCGGCGCCGGCGTCATCCTGATCGAAGAAGCGCCCCACCAGTACAGCCGCCTGGGCCGCTACCTCGAGTCCAGCTGGACGGACGTCCGGATGGTGGGCGACCTGGGCGCGGTCCGGCGGGGCGACATCCTGCAGGTCTCGTTCTGCGGCGGCATCCAGCCGCTGCGGAAGCTGGCGGCGATCCTGCGGCGGGAAACCGGCGCGGACGCGAGCATCACCTGCACCGAGTACCCGGACCGGGACCTGTCCCTGCTGGACCTGATGCACGCGGGGGTGGGCAAGGGCGCCGCCTTGGCGCGGCTCGCCCGCTTGCTGGGCGTCGCCCTGGAAGAGGCGGCCGCCTTCGGCGACAACTTCAACGACCGCGACATGCTCGCCTCCGTCGGCCTGCCGCTGGTCATGGGCAACGCCGACGAGAGCCTGCGGGCGGAGTTCCCCCGGGTTGTGCCCGCCTGCGACGCCAGCGGCGTGGCCTGGGGCATCTGGACGCACATTCTTCCCCGTCCCGACCGTCTGCGGGAATGGAACCTGAACGTCGAACATTGAACATCGAACATCCAACATCGAAGTCGAACCGGCCGCTCTATCGGTATCGGTATCGCTATCGGGATCGGTCATCGAGGTCACTCCGCCAGTCGATGACCGATTGCGATATCGATTCCGATACCGCTGTCAGCGGGGGATTGCGTTCGGAGTTCGATGTTCAATGTTCGATGTTCGATGTTCCCGATTTTGTTTTGTGTTCCGCGCTTCTTTGTGATGAAATCTCCAGGAGTGACGGCCTGCGAGGGTGCTGAAATGGGGAAGATTCGGGTGCTGCCGGACCAGCTGATCAACCAGATCGCCGCCGGCGAGATCGTCGAGCGGCCGGCCTCAGTGGTCAAGGAACTGGTGGAAAACTCTCTGGACGCCGGCGCCGCGCGGATCGACGCGTCGATCGAAGGCGGGGGCCGGGCGCGCATCACCGTCCGCGACGACGGCGAGGGCATGACCCGGGACGACGCCCTCCTGGCCTTCGAGCATCACGCCACCAGCAAGCTCCGCGCCGCCGACGACCTCGAGCGCATCGCCACCCTCGGCTTCCGCGGCGAGGCCCTGCCCTCCATCGCCGCCGTCTCGCGGCTGACGCTGCGCACCGGCACGGCCGCGGCCGCCGACGACCAGGCCGGGACCCTGGTGGAGATCCACGGAGGCGCCGTCCGCGCCGTCAAGGACATCCCCTGGGCGCGGGGGACCGAGATCGAGGTGGCTGAACTCTTCTACAATCTCCCGGCCCGGCGGAAATTCCTCAAGACCGAGGCCACCGAGGCGTCTCACGTCGGGCGGCTCTTCACCCACTACGCGCTGGCCTGGCCCGACCGCCACTTCAGCCTGCTCAGCAACGGCCGCCCCTCCATCGACGCCCCGCCGGTCCAGGATCTGGCCGGCCGGATCCACCAGCTGTTCGGCGAGGAGTTCGTGGAGGGCCTGGTGCCCTTCGACGCTGCGGAGTCCGGCATCCGGTTCCGCGGCTTCATCGCCAAGCCGCACCAGCGGCGGGCGTCCACGGAGGCGCAGTACTTCTTCGTCAACGGGCGGATGGTGCGCGACCGGCTCCTGTCCGGGGCGCTGTACTACGCCTACCGCAACCTGATCCCGGGCGGCACCTATCCAGCGGCGATCCTGTTCCTGGACCTGCCCCCCGAGGAGATCGACGTCAACGTGCACCCGGCCAAGACCGAGGTCCGGTTCCGCCATGTCTTCCCCGTGCAGGCCTTCATCCGGCGGACGCTGGAATCAGCCCTCCAGGGGAGCCGTGCGTTCGCCCGCCTGCTCGACGAGGCCGATCCGGCCCGGAGTCAAACCGGGTCGGAGTCACCCTATCTCCCGCCCGTCGCGAACCCCGAGACCAGCGAAGAATTCATCCTGCGCGTTCGGGACCGGTTGGACGGGTTCGGCGATCGCGGCCTGCCCGTCCCCGCCGGCCGCCTGTTCCCCCCGCCGGCGCCCCCCGAGGACGACCCTCTCGCCCGGATGGGCTTGCCCGGCGAGGAGACGGAGGTCCCGTCCATCCCGCTTCCGGCCCCCGCGGGAGGGCCGGCCGCTACCGAGTGGCGGGTGCTGGGGCAGTGGCGCGAGAGCTTCATCGTCGCCGCCGGCCGGGAGGAGTTGGTGATCGTGGACCAGCACGTGGCCCACGAGCGGGTGCTCTTTGAAGCGTACCTGCGCCAGCTGAAGGCCGGCGACATCCCCCGCCAGCGGCTGCTCCTGCCCATCCCCATCGAGCTGCCGCCGGCCCAGCGCCTGCACCTGGAGGAGCTGCCGGCCCGCTTCGCCGCCGCCGGTTTCGAGATCGAGCCGTTCGGCAGCGGCAGCATCCTGGTCAAGGCCGTCCCGGCCCTGGCCGCCGCCTGCGAAATCGACCTGCTGATCCTGGACATCCTGGACCGGACGGGCGACCAGCCGCCCGAGTTCACCCTGGCCGACGTCCGCCACCGCGCGGCGGCGGCCCTGTCCTGCCGGGCGGCCGTCAAGATCAATACCCCCCTCACCCTTCCCGCCATGGAGCGGCTGATCGACGCGCTGATGGCCGCGGAAGATCCCACCACCTGCCCCCACGGGCGCCCCGTGGTGCTGCGGCTGCACGTGCGCGACCTCGAAAAAGGCTTCAAGAGAATTTAACCGCGAAGGCGCCAAGGCCGCCAAGTAGCAAGCGAACATCGAACATTGAACGTCCAGCATCGAACATCGAAGTAAGATCGCGGATGGAGTCAATCACGGCGTGGTGAGCATGTCACGGCGCAGCGGATCCAATGCGGGATTGACTTCAACGTTCGAGGTTCAATGTTCGATGTTCGATGTTCAGATTGACAACGATTGAAGGAATCTTCACTACGCAACGATGGAGTAGCCGCCGTCGACGACCAGGGTCTGGCCGTGGATCATGTCGGCCAGCGAGGTGCAAAGGAAGTAGACCACCCGGGCCACGTCCTCCGGCGTGGTCAGCCGGCCGGCCGGCGTCCGCTGGCGCGAGTTCTCCAGAATGAGGTCGCGGTTGGGGAAGTGCTTCAGCGCGTCGGTCTCGACTACCCCGGCGGAGACCGCATTGACGTTCACCCGCTTCGGGGCCAGCTCCACGGCCAGGTGGCGCACCAGCGATTCCAAGGCGGCCTTGGAGGCCCCCACCGCGGCGTAATCCGGGATGGCCCGCACCGCGCCCAGGCTGGACACGGCGATGACGCGCCCGCCCCGGTCCCCCATGAGCGGCACGGCTTTCTGCGCCAGTGCCAGCAGCGCCCCGGCGTTGATGTCCATGGTCCAATGCCAGTGCCGGTCGGTCAGCTCCAGCGCGGGCTTGAGCACGCCCGACGCGGCGTTGCTGACCAGGATGTCCAGCCGGCCGAAATCGGTCGAGATCTTCTCGAAGATGCAGTCAATGTGCCCCCGGTCGGCGACATTCCCCCGGATCAGCAGGGCCCGCGCACCGCGCTTCTCGATCTCGCGGGCCGTCTCCATGGCCGGAGTCTGGCTGCGGAGATAGTTGATGGCCACATTCACCCCCTCCTCGGCCAGCTTGAGGGCGATGGCCCGCCCGATCCCCCGGGACGCCCCGGTGACCAGCGCATACTTGCCTCTCAGATCCATGACCTCTCCTTGACAAGAATGGTCCGTGATTAAGTCGATTTGATTCCAGAAACTCCAATCGGATCCAGCGCCGGCAGGCGGCCGCGGACGGCTTCGTACTCCGCCACGATATTCCGGAGGATCTGCGCCGCCGGGAGGATCTCCCGGATGGCGCCGGCGATCTGCCCGATCTCCAGCTCGCCTTCCACCAGGTCGCCATCGAACATCCCCCGCCGGGCCCGCCCCGTGCCCAGCAGCTCCTGCAGCTGATCGCGGGTGGCGCCGTCCGCCTCCAGCTCCTGGACCCGCCGGGCGAACTCGTTCCGGATCAGCCGCACCGGCGTGACTTTCTTCATCATCAGGTACGTGCCCGTGTCCGGTGTCTCCACGATGGCCTGCTTGAAGGCCGGATGGGCCGACGACTCCTCGCTGGCTGCGAAACGGGTGCCCACCTGGACGCCCTCCGCCCCCAGGGCCAGGGCGGCGGCCACGGCCCGCCCGTCGGCAATCCCGCCCGCCGCGATCACCGGGATGGAGACGGCGTCCGCCACCTGGGGCACCAGGACGAGAGTGGTCAGCTCGTCGGCGCCGTTGTGGCCGCCGGCCTCGAACCCCTCCGCCACCACGGCGTCGACGCCCGCCTCCTCGCACTTGCGGGCCATGGAGACGTTGGCCACCACATGGACGACCACCGCCCCGGCCGCCTTCAGCGCGGCCGTGTACCGCTTCGGGCTGCCCGCCGAGGTAAAGACGACGGGGATCTTCTCCGCCACGCAGATGTTCACGAAATCCGGGGCGTACTTGTACATCAGCGGGATGTTCACCCCGAAGGGGCGGTCCGTTTCTCCGCGGGCCCGCGCGATGTGCTCCCGCAGCAGGTCGGGCCGCATCGACCCAGCCCCGATCAGCCCCAGGCCGCCCGCGCAGGATACGGCGGCGGCGAGCCGGTGCCCGGAGCACCAGACCATGCCGGCCTGGACGATAGGATAGCGAATCCCGAAGAGTGTGGTCACTCGGTTCTTCATTGGTCCCCTCCGGCGGAAACAAGGCAAGGATACCACAACAGGAATCGGTCCGTGCTCCAAGATAGTGTCAGAAAATTTTACATCGATGGCTTCAGTTGACTGCCAGGAATTTTTACACACTGGCTTACTCATCCTGCAAGATGATTATATCTTGTTGATATTAAAAGAAAAATTGGTTTTTTGGAAACAAGTCCAGTATTGGCATTGGGCATGCGTTATCAGGGCCGGAGGCAATAGAAAGGAGCCTGTGATGAGCCAGATTGATCGACTGATTCCCGACATACCCACCCGGCCGTTCCCCCTCTCCGAACTCCCGCTGCCGGTCACGTCCTGCGGGGAGCTGGTAATTCTGAATCCCCGCGACTTCCACGAGTTGCATTACTCACGCCTTTTCAGCACGGCCCTGCGCATCCTCCGTGACCGGGACCTGGCCCAGGACGCGGTGCAGGAATCCTTCAAGAATATCTTCCAGCATCTGCCGGAGTTCCGCGGCGAGAGCCGCCTGGAAACCTGGATGACCCGCATCACCGTCAACGTCTGCCTCGGATACCTGCGCAAGAACCGGATCCGGATCAAGGGCGAAGTGGAACTGCAGGAAGCGGACGGGTCGGCGGCCTCCAGCGAGTCTGTCGCGCCGGCCGATCCCCTCGAGGTGACCTACCGCTCGGAGCTGCGCCAGTTGATCGGATCTGCCATGGGAAAGATCAAGAAGATCCACCGCCAGGTGATCTACCTTCACGACATCAAGCAGAACACGCTCGACGAGATTTCGTTGCTGCTCGGCATCCCCGTGGGCACCATCAAGAGCCGCCTCTTTTACGGGCGCAAGGAGCTCCGGGCCGCCATCGAATCCCTGACCTCCCGCCAGGCATACCATCTGACCTGAGGCCCGTCCCCACGGCCTTCCGGATGGTCCGGGCCTCCGCGAGGAGGCCCGGCCTGGTTTTCATCTCAAAGGGTGGGATAGGGCAACAGCAAAGAGTTGGTGCCAGAGACAAGGTGCCGGGTTCTGTCACCGACAGACATGGCGTCAGGCTCTGTCACAGCAACAGACATGGTGTCAGGCTCTGTCACAGGTTCTGTCACAGCCTGGAGTGCCTTTCGCCAGCCGGGGCAGCGGATCCCCGCGCACCCGTCAATACCGCGCCAGCAGCTTGACGATGGCGTCGATGGTGTCTTTGGGATCGGACTTGCGCGCAGGATGGTTGTTGGTGACGATGCAGAAAGCCAGCCAGCGCCCGTTCAGGGTTTGCACGAAACCGGCCATGGAGACTACCAGACCCAGCCGGCCGGTCTTGGCGAACACGAGGCCGGTGGTCTTGCCCCCCAGCCGCCATTTCAAGGTGCCGTCGGTGCCGGAGGTGGACAGCAGGTTGCGGAACGGTTCGAAATCCGGGGATTTCCGGATGATTTCCAGCAGGCCGGTGACGAGGCGGGGCGTCAGGAGGTTCTGCCGGCTCAGCCCGGAGCCGTCCAGCATGACGATGTTCACCCCCGGCTCCATCAGATCCGGCCAGAGTTTGTACACGGCGTCGGTCCCGGCCTCGCGTTCCGGACCGTTGACGTTCGCCTGCTTTGCGCCGATCTGGCGGAGCATCAATTCGGCGATCGGGTTAATGCTCTTCTTCATCATCGGTTCCAGGATCTGCGCCAGGGTCTGCCCCTCGATCTGCGCCAGGGGTTGGAGCGACTGCGTCCGCGGCGGCGATGGCAAGTAGTGGAAACGGTGCTCCACCCGAACGGTCCCGCTGATGGCCACTCCCCGCCGCCGCAGCTCCTCGGCGATCCACCGCCCGGCCAGCTCCGCCGGATCCGTCACGGCCATTTTGATGAGCATGGGATTCCCGGTCGCCACGGCCCCGTCCAGGTAGTACACATCCGCGTCGAACGGCTTGAACGAGATCAGGTCCTGCAGGACCGCCCCCGGCCGGCTCACCACCTGCCCGCGCAGGGCGCCGGCCAGGAAAGCCGGAAAGGTCCGGAACGTCGCCGGCTGCCCCTTGGTGCCGGGAGTGATTTCCAGGGCCATGACCTGGTCGTTGAAGCCGAGGGCCGTGATCCGGACCCCGTAGGCCCACTGGAAGTCTTCCCAGCTCAGGGCCGGCGCGTACGGCTCGTAGAGGAACGCCGTGTCGTCGGCCACCAGGTCGCCGCGCACCTCCCGGAGATTCACCTGCCGGAGCAGCTCGTCGACGAAGGCCTGCACCGGCTTCTCAAAGTCGTCCCCGAAGAAGCGGTAGGACCAGGAGGGGTCCCCGCCGCCGCGCACGACCAGGTTGCCCTGGAGGACGCCTTGGCTGTCCAGCGTCCCGTCGGTGAGGATGCCAGTCTTGAAACGATATTCGGGCCCGAACTCGCGCCAGGCGGCGTAGCCGGTGATCAGCTTCTGGATCGAGGCGGGGATGAACAGCCTTTCCTGGTTCAAGCCCAGTACCCGGCCGCCCGTTTCCAGGTCCACTACGTAGATCCCCCAGATCGCTCGTGCGTTTTCCCCCTGGGCCAGCAGCGCGTTGACCCTTTGGGCGATGGTCTTTCGGCTGAGGCGGGCCGCCAGGGCGTTTTCGGAGAACGCCGCCGCCAGGATCAGCGCGGCCACCAGAACGAACATGGTCTGTCGGGAGCGTCGTCTCTTCATTGCCTGCACCTGCCGACATGTACTCCCGCCACGGCAACAGTCCCGGCACGGGGTTGCCCAGACGGGGGCGGGGAGCCCTTCACGCCGGATTGCGCCGGAAGATGATATTGTCCGTGATGCGGAACTGGTGGTACCGGGCCGTGATCGAGATCAGAGCATCCTGCTGGACCTTTTCGAGCGTGGCCAGCGTCGCCGGATCGAGGATCCCGGCATGAAGGATCTGCAGTTCCGGTTTGCCGGACAGCGCCGCTCGGAGCCCCTTGACGATCTTCGCCCCGGAGGTTTCCCCCTCGAGGAGCTTCTCCCTGGCTTCCCCCAGCGCCTGGTACACCAGCAGCGCGGCGGCCTTTTCCTCGGGCGAGAAGAACTGGTGGAACGACGAATAGGGCAGGCCGTTCTCGTCCCGGACCGTCGGGCACAGCACCGCCTCCGAGCTGAGGTGGAAGTCCCGGATGAGGCGCGTGAGGATGTGGTAGTCCAGGTAGTTTTTCTGGCTGACGAAGATGAAGTTCGGCCGGAACAGGTTCATCGCCTGGACATAGACCGTGGCCAGACCAACGATGTATGGCTCCGACTCCACACCCTGCAGCCGCTCGATCAGCTTCACCGGCCGGACGAAGGTCCGATGGTCCGGCGGCAGGAGGTCCTCCCGCCGGGCGAAGAAGGCAAAGTCCACCGACTCCTTCTCCAGGACCGCCTGGTCGTTGGCCCGGTTGGATTCGAACCGGGCCAGCATCTCCGGATCCTCCACTAGCATGGGGTTGGCGTACACCATCACCAGGACGCTGTCGCACATCTCCCGGGCCTTGCGCAGCAGAAGGCGGTGCCCCTCGTGGATGACGCCCATGGTGGAGACCAGGCCCAGCTTCGCTTCCTCCCGCCGCAGCCGGGCGATCGTCTCGGTGACCAGCGCCTTGCTCTCCAGGATCCGCATCGCTCACCCCCGTCCGGCTGGCGAGTAGTACTGCAGGCCGGCGACGTTCTTGGTGCGCAGGAAGTTCACCAGTTCGTCCACGCGCCCCCCGGCCGCGCCGTGGTCGATCTGGGCGCTCTCCAGCACGAGCAGCGGCACGCGCGTGCGCTGCTGATACTGGAAGAAGAAATGCTCGTAGGCCTCGATCAGGTTCTGCAGGTAAGTCACCGTGAGGCGGTGCTCGGCGGCGAAGTCCCGCCGGCGGATCCGCTCGGCCAGCGTTTCGACATCGGCCTTGAGGTAGACCACCAGGTCGGGCTGGATGAGGTAGTCCGACACGGCGTCGAACAGGCGGTTGTACACCTGCAGCTCCTCGTCGTTGAGGTTCAGGCAGGCGAAGAGCTTGTCCTTTTCCAGCAGGAAGTCCGAGACCACGCAGGAATGGGCGGGGAAATTCCGGGTGAGGTCCTTGAGGAGAAAGGCCCGCTGGGCCAGAAACAGCAGCTGGGTCTTGAAGGCCGCTCCCGGCTGGCCCTCGTAGAACTTGGGCAGGAATGGGTTTTCCAGCGGGCGGTCGAGCACTGCCTGGCCCTGGAAGGCTTCCGCCAGCCTTCCGGCCAGCTCAGTCTTGCCCACCCCGATGGGGCCCTCCACGACCAGGTATTTGAAGTTCATAAAATTCTCATATTCAAGGATTTACCTGCCCGCATTATACGGGAAGGCCCGGCCATTTGCAATAGATTTCCGCCCGGTGCGGATCGGCGCATCCCGCCAGCAAGGTCCGCACGGAGCGCCGCAGGACGGGGTGGACGACATCCGGGGCGATCTCGGCGAGGGGCGCCAGCACGAACCGCCGCTCCGCCAGCCGGGGGTGGGGGATGGTGAGGTCCGGCTCGGCGATCACTGCGTTGTCGAAGAGGAGGATGTCCAGGTCCAGCGGGCGCGGACCGTTCCGGAGGGCCCGCCGCCGGCCCGCCGCCCGTTCCGATTCCTGGACCGCCGCCAGGACATCCCGCGGCCCCAGCCGGGTGCGGAACCGGGCCGCGCCGTTGAGGAAGGGCGCTTGCGGGGGCCCGCCCACCGGCTCCGTCTCCCACACGGAGGAGACGGCCTCCACGATCAGGCCGGCCGGTCCCAGCCGCCGCAGGCCGGCCGCCAGGTTCCCCAGGCGGTCCCCCTCGTTGGAGCCGAGGCCGAGGAAAACCGTGCTCAAAAAACCCTCCGTCCCAGCTTGCGCAGCTGCCCGAACTCCCCCAGGCCCCGGAGATACAACGCGAAGCGGATCTCATGCTCGCTGCGGCGGGTGTAGATGTTGAAGTTGGAGTACTCGGCGGAAAGGCCCAGGCAATCGGTGTAATAGTTGACGCGGATGTAGAAGTTGTCCAGGTTCGCCGTCTCGAAGTTGTAGGAGATGTTGAAATCGGTGCTCCAACCCTGCATCGGCCGTCCGAACCCGAGGGACGTCTGCAGGAAATCGTTCTCCTCGGACGGTTTTTCCAGGTTGTTCAGCTTGAGGTAGGCCAGCGAGGCGAACAGCCAGTCCCGGTGCCACGTGCCGGCCGCGGACCAGTCCTGCAGCAGTCCGAACTCAGTGTCGTACTCGAAGCGGATGTCCGCCGACAGCGACGGCCCGGGATGGACCTGCGCCCGGAGCTGCAGGGGCGTGAAGCGGTGGGGGTAATCGGCGGCGATGTACGGACTGAAGGAGTAGTACGGCTCCAGCTGGTTGGGCACGCCCGGCTGGAAGGCACCGCCGAAATCCGGGTCCGCGAAGTACTTTTGCCGGACCGCCAGGGTCACCCATTCCCACGGCATGCCCGCCCGCTTCCCGATGAAGCGGTTGACCAGCCAGTACTCCAGCTCGTTGGTCCCCACGACGGCGTCCATGGCGTCGATCAAGATGATCTGCCGGAAATCATCCACGTCCGAGATCCAGCGCCACGATGCGCCGGCCTCCATGACGTGTTTCACCGGATGCCCCCACAGGTCGTACACCTTATAGACGCGGGGGGTGTCCAGGCGCGTCTCGAGGCCGGCGATCAGGCGGGTGACGCCCTCGCCCACCGCCTCCTCGTCGGGGTCCGCCGGGGGCTGGCCCTGCTGGCTGTGGCTGTAATAGGTCGCGCGGACGGACGGCGTCACGGTCAGCCGGGCCACCTCGCCCAGCTGGACCGGCAGGACCACCCGGGGGTACACGTCCAGCCGAACCATGTCCCGGGGCGTCGTGAATGAATAGTCGGTCGTGGCGCCGGTGACCGGATCCGCCTCCTCCCAGGTGGCATCCTTGGAAACCAGCGCCGCCGAGGAGTCCAGGTAGAAATACGCCCGGATCCCCGGCAACCTGTCGCCGAGCATCCGGAAGGACCCGCCGGGCAGGTTCCGGCTGGTCACCTGGCTGGTGTCGAAGTAGTAGCTGTGGCGGTCCAGCTGGAAATTGGCCGCGGAGTTGTCCCACGTCTTGGTCAGGAATCCCGTGATGGCCTCATCCGGCCGGATCGCCCCCGCGAAATCGCCTTCGTACACCTGTCGGAAGACGATGTTGGAGACGTAGTTGGCGAAAATGGTGCCCCGGAACCCGTTCCCGAAACGGAACAGGGAGTCGATGTTGACGGCCGTGCCGCCCTCATCCTGGTTGTCGTCCACGGAGTAGGTGACGACGTTGAGGTAGGAAATGTCCGAAAATCGGGATCGGAAGTCGACGCCCACCCCGTACCCGCGCTCCGAAAAGTAGGCGCCGGTCAGCGTCACGTCCGCGCTCCGCCCCAAGGTCACGTACACGCCTTCGGACAGGCGGACGCCCTTGTCGTCGGAATAGCCTCCCGTCGGAATCAGCAGACCGGACTTGCGTTCCCGTTTCAGGATCGGCATCTTCACCCAGGGCAGGTAGAAGACGGGCACCCCGAACATCCGGAAAACGCTGCCGTGGAGCGTGGCCGTTTCGTCCTTGACGATCTTGGTATAGCCGCTGGAGAACAGCCAGTGGGGATGGTCGTACTGGCAGGTGGTGATCCGGCCGTCGCGGAAGATGTAGACGTCCGGCCCGGCCTTCTCGCCTTCTTCAGCCCAGAGGTGGACGTTGTTGTCAGCGACGCCCCGGGCGCGGACGAAGCGCCCCGTTTTCGTCCCGATATCGAATTCGAACGAGTCGCAGGAGATCTCCTGCACGCCGCGGCGGAACTCGATGCGGCCTTCGCCCTTGACGCGGCGGGTGGTGGAGTCGTATTCCAGGCTGTCGGCGCGCATTTCGAAATCGCGGTAGAGGATGACCACGTCGCCGCTCACGCGGTAGATCCCCTTTTCCGAGGTCTGTTCCCGCGAGCGGATGACGATCTGGTCCCCCTCGTAGGGGATCACGGTTTCCACCAGGGCGGATTCCGCCGGTTTCTGGGCGGGCGCGGACGATGTTTCCTCTCCGGCCCGCGCCGGGACCCCTCCCAGTGCCAGGACCAGGCCCAGCCAGGCCACCCTTTGCCATCGCCCGGCTGCGGCAGCCCGGTCCTTCGGGTGGGTCCACCGTGGGCCGCCGGCGGCAAATCTTGCAAACATGCGCCTCCCTGTCCCATCCGGATCGATCCACTATAAAAACCGGCGGGCCGTTTGTCAAACCGAAATGGGATCGCCGCCCGGCGGGCGGCCGGGTACGCCATCCGTCCCGGCAGGAGTCGGATCCGCCGGCCATTTCCGGCCGGGAGAAAAAAAACGGCAACTTTTCGTGGGTCCGGACGATAAGTAGTGCGAAAATACCCGAAAGGAGACGCGCCATGACCGTTCAGAACGTCAACAATGTCAGCCAGACTTTCTCCCTGCAGGACATTGCCAATATCACGACACCGAAACCCAGCGGCTGGAGCAAGTTCGCCAGCATCGCCGGCGGCATCGCCAGTGCGGTGGGCTCTTTCATCCCCGGGGCCGGCGTCATCGGCGGGCTCCTGGGCGGGCTGGGTAAGCTCGGTGGTGGAGCCGGCGGAGCCGCGGGCATCACCGGCATCGGCTCCGGCGGGATGGATCAGATGGAACTCCTCCGTTTGCAGCAGCAGATCCAGCAAGAAATGCAGACGTACACCATGATGACCAATATTTGCAAAGACAGGCACGATGCCAACATGTCGGCGATCCGAAACATGAAGTCGTAGGCAAACTCCCGTGGAAAGCGGACTGGATGGAAATCGATTCCAAGTTCAATTCGATCGGCCCCGCCCAAGGCCCTGACGGGGTAAGCACCCCGGAGGGCTCCCGGGTGGAGGAGGGGCCTTCCCGGCCTTTCGGGGTGCCCGCGGAAACCGGCCCCGCCGATATTGAGAAGCCGCCTGACGATCCGCTCCAGGTGAGGCTGTCAGACATCGTGCGCGCCGCCGATCTCCAAGATCCCCAAGCTGTCAACTCCACCGAGCGGCAGGTACTCCAGGAGATTCTCCAATCGATCTTCGACAGTTCGTTCCTGCAGGGCCTCGACATGAACGACGTCCTGTCCACCTTCCAGGACTTCATCCACAATGATCCCGCCCTCAAGGAAATCCTCGATCGTTTCATGGAAGACCTCGCCGGTCCGCCCCGCCCCTGATCCCCCGATTGAAATTATTTGGTAAAATTGAAACCCCTTTGATAAAATACGCTCTCTGACGTCCAACATTCTCAGAGGAGTCATGCCATGGATATCACGGTCATTCCCTTGAAGGACAAGGAGTGCAAGCCGCTGTTCACCAATCCGGAGGACCTCGGTTTCGGCAAAGTCTTTACCGACCGCATGTTCACCATGGAATACACCGAAGGGATCGGCTGGCGGAATCCCACCATCCGCAAGTACGAGCCGTTCAGCCTGGATCCGGCCACCCTGGTCCTGCATTACGGCCAGGAGATCTTCGAGGGCATGAAAGCGTTCGCCGGCCCGGACGAGCAGATCCTGTTCTTCCGGCCCGAGGAGAACGTCCGCCGCTTCAACCGGTCGGCGCGGCGTATGTCCATGCCCGAATTGAACGAGGAGGACATGCTTCAGGCGATCATTGAACTAGTCAAGTTGGAGAAACGCTGGATCCCCAAGACCCGTGGCGCGGCCCTGTACATCCGCCCCGCCATGATCGCCTCCGAAGTCGGCCTCGGCGTCCGCGCCTCCAAGGAATACATCTTCTTCATCATCCTCTCGCCGGTAGGCCCCTACTTCAAGCAGGGCTTCCGTCCAGTCAATCTTTTGGTTTCAGAAAATTACGTTCGGGCTGTGGAGGGCGGAGTCGGAGAGGCCAAGACCGGCGGCAACTACGCCGCCAGCTTGCTGGCCAAGCGCGAGGCGCAGGAGAAAGGCTGCACCGAGGTCCTGTGGCTGGACGCCCGGGAACGGAAATACATTGAGGAAGTGGGCGCCATGAACATCTGCTTCGTCATCGACGGGGTCATCACCACGCCGATGCTGGACGGCGCCATCCTGGCTGGTATCACCCGCAAGTCGGTGCTCCAGCTGGCCAGCCACCTGGGATACGCCGTGGCGGAGCGGAAGATCCCCATCGCCGAACTGGTGGAGGGCATTCACAACGGCCGCGTGTCCGAGGCCTTCGGCGTCGGCACCGCGGCGAGCATCTCCCCGGTGGGCGCCATCGTGTACCAGGGCCAGAACCACGCCGTCCACGGCGGAGAGGTCGGCCCGGTGGCCCAACTCCTCTACAAAGAGCTCCAGGCCATCCAGTACGGCGAGAAGGAAGACCCGTTCGGCTGGAATCTGGTGGTGCAGACGGCGCAGCTGGCCAAGCGTTGAAAACCCGCGAATTATAGATGGGAGGGAACCCGCTTTCGGGCGGGTTTTTTCATGCCCCCGCCCGCCGCCCGGAGCGGGTTTCGCTGCGGGTGATGTAGGTCGCCGTGACGACGTCCCCCGTGACGTTGAGCACCGTCCGGCCCATGTCCAGGATCCGGTCCACTCCCAGGATGATGGCGATGCCCTCGGGACGGACGCCCACGGCCGCCAGCACCAGCATGATCATGGGCAGGGAGGCCCCCGGTACGCCGGCGGTGCCGATGGCCATGAGCACCGACAGCAGCACCACCAGCGCCTGCTGACCGAGGCTCAGGCTCACGCCGAACACCTGCGCCAGGAAGAGGACGGTCACCCCCTCGTAGAGGGCCGTTCCGTTCATGTTCATAGTGGCCCCGAGGGGAAGGACGAAGCCGGCGATGTCCGGCGGGATGTCCAGCTCCTCCTCCGACACCTTGATGGTGGTGGGGAGGGTGGCGTTGCTGGAGCTGGTGGAAAAGGCCGTCACCATGATCGGCGCAGCCTTGCGGAAGAAGACCAGTGGATTGCGCCGTGAGACCCCCCACAGCAGGATCGAGTAGACCACCAGCAAAAACAGGATGTACCCCCCGAAAACCACCAGCACGTAATTGAGCAGCTTTTCCAGCAGCTCGATCCCGAAGCGCGCGGTGGCGTTGAAAATCAAGGCGGGGACGGCAAAGGGCGCCAGCCGCATGGCGAAGTCCACCAGGACGATCATGAGGTCGGCGAGCGCCTCGAGCACATTCAACAACGGTTTCTGCCGGTCCTCCCGCAGCCGGGTCAGGGCGGCGCCCACCAGCAGGGCGAAGCAGATCACCGCCAGCATGTCCATGTTGACCATGGCCGCCAGCGGGTTGCTGGGCACGATGCGCACCAGCATGTCGATGCTGAAGCCCTGCCCCTCCCGAAAGCCCTGGGATTTTTTCAGCAGCTCCCCCTGGTAATTCTCCAGAAGGCGGGCCTGGGTGTCTTGGCTGAAACCGTGGCCCGGCTGGAATGTGGTTACCATCATCATACCGATCGTAGTGGCCACTGCCGTCAGCAGACAGAAGAAGGCGAAGGTTTTGAGCCCGATGCGGCCGAGCTTCTTCAGGTCGCCGAGGTGGGCGACGCCGGTGCTCAAGGTGGCGAACACCAGGGGCACCACGGTCATGAAAAGCAGGCTCAGGAAGATCTGACCCAGCGGGCCTGTCCCGTACCGGATCAGCCGCTCCACCCAGACGGTGTACGCGGGATGGGCCGTCGTAAACAGGTTGGCCGCAACCCCGGCTACCGCCCCCACCACCAGCCCCAGCATGATCCGATTGTGCAGTGCCTTGGGATACAAGCGGATTTTCTTCGGCATCGCGGCTCCCTCGCGGCCCAAACATTCTGAATTCATTGACTTTTCAAGGAGCCCATTGTACAGTGGAAAACCTCTCAGGTCTACGGGAAAGAGGCACTCCGATGGCTCACAAGAGGATCGCCGGTTCGCTCGCCGCCGCGGGCTCTCTGATCGCCGGGGCCCCGCTCTGGGCGGCCACACCCGGCGCGCCCGCCGCCGATCCGCAAACATTGCCGTTCTGGTCGGTGCTGCCCTTTGCGGGCATCCTTCTCTCCATTGCCGTGATCCCATTGATCTCCGCCCACTGGTGGGAGCGCAACATGGGCAAGGTCAGCCTCTTCTGGATGGCTGTCGCCTTCCTCGCCATGTACCTGACCACGCCCAGCCTGCCCCAGTTCCTGGGGATGTACAGCCACGAGGTCTTCGCCACCTACCGCGAATACACTTCGTTCATTCTTCTGCTCGGGTCCCTCTTCGTGATATCCGGCGGCATCCTGATCAAGGGATCGCTCAGCGGCAAGCCGGTCTCCAACCTGCTGATCCTGGCGGTCGGCTCTGTGCTGGCGAACCTCATCGGCACCACCGGGGCAGCCATGCTCCTGATCCGGCCGCTGATCAAATCCGTCCGCTGGCGCCAGCATAAAATCCACGTCATCATCTTCTTCATCTTCCTGGTGTGCAACGTCGGCGGCTGTCTGACGCCCATCGGCGACCCCCCCCTCTTCATCGGTTTTCTGCGCGGCGTGCCCTTCTTCTGGACGCTGCGGCTGCTGCCGGCTTGGGCGCTGGCCTGCGGGCTGGTGCTGGCGGTCTTCTACCTCATCGACCGGCGCTTCATGAAGCGCGAGACGGAGGTCCCGCCCGACATGGCCGAGAAGTCCCTGCGCCTGGAGGGGACGGTCAATTTCCTCTTCCTCCTCGGCATCATCGCCGCCGTACTCTTCAGCGGCCTCGTGCACCTCGGCGAGATTCATCTGGGGTGGGGAAGCCTGGCGATCGAGAACATCATCCGGGACGTCGCCATGCTCGGGATGGCGCTGCTGTCGTTGCGCTTCACCCCGCGCGCCGTCCGGCTCGAGAACAACTTCAACTACGCCCCCATCCGCGAGGTGGCTGTCCTGTTCATCGGCATCTTCACCGCCATGATCCCCGCCTTGATGCTGCTCAACGCCCGGGGCGCGGAGCTGGGCGTGGACTCCGCCTCGGAGTTCTTCTGGTACACCGGGGCCCTCTCCAGCTTCCTGGACAACACGCCCACCTACATGACCTTCCTGGAAACGGCCCGGAGCGTTCTCCAGATGACCATGGCCCAAGTCCTACAGAGTCCCCAGGGAGCCCTCTTCCTGAAGGCGATCTCGCTGGGCGCGGTATTCATGGGCGCCAACACCTACATCGGCAACGGGCCCAACTTCATGGTCAAGTCCATCGCCGAGCAGGAGCAGATCCGCATGCCCAGCTTCTTCGGTTACATGCTCTGGTCCATCTGCATCCTGATTCCGGTCTTCTTCATCGTCGACCTGATTTTCTTTTTGTAGCCGAAACCACCCTTTCAGCCTGAAAAATTATGATCCCGTGGCGGTTCTGCCCCGGATGGCCCACCCGAAGTGCCACACTCCAATGCGCCCCAAGGTGCCAGGCTCCGTCACATTGTGTGATCGAGCCGGGCTCCGTCACATTCA
>CAYPNP010000008.1:0-194944 GCA_964412195.1 uncultured Acidobacteriota bacterium
AGCCGTCGTACGAGGCGGGGGCCAAGCTGACGACGAGCACGGCGTCGCCCGGCAGGCCGGAGTCCTCCAAGGACCACTGGGCCCCTTCCGCCTCCCGGATCTCATAGCGCTCCCCGTCCGGACGCCGCCGGTCTTTCAGCAGGGCCAGGAACGCCTGCTTGTCGGCCGGCTCCCAGTAGTGCATCGGGATGACGGCGCGCGCCTTCAGCAATCCCAGAAAGCGGGCCGCCGGCTCCAGAATGTCGGACGTGAAGCCGATGGGCAGCAGGACGACGTCGTAGGTGTCGGGATACAGCTCCCGGATCCTGGCTTGGACTTCCGGCCGGTCGCTGGCGGTGATGAGGGCCTGGCAGTCTCCCAGGTGCAGGACCTTTCGTCCGTTCCGGGCGAAGAGGAAGCCGCTGTTGTCCGGCGCCGCCAGCGTCCGCTCGAAGGTGCGCAGCGGGGTGATGTCCAGGCCGTTGAGGCTGAGGGGACGGTCCCCCCACAGGATGAACGGCACCCCCTTCCCCACTGGGCCGCCGAAGTGGTCCTCGTCCCGGTGGGAGTAAGTGGCCACGTCCGGCGTGCGCCGGCCGATGCCGTAAATGGGGCTGTTCAGTCCGTACGCCCGCGACTTGCCGTAGTCGGTCAGGACGGAGATGCCGTTGTCGAACCGCAGGTAAAACGAGGCGTGCCCAAGGTAGTGGATCCGCACCACCGGCTCCCCGGCCGGTTCGGCAGCCCGCGCCAGCCACGGCAGGATCCCGCCCGCCCACATCAGCCAAGCCAGCCCGAAACCGATTCCCAAGCGCGCCAGTCTGTTTTTCATGTTCGCTCCATCACCCCGTCTCCCCGTCCTCCCGTCACCGCATCAATCGTGGAACTCAAGGCTTCACGCCGTCTGGCGCCGGCGTCTCGTTCCCGCCGTCCAGGACGTACCGCCACCGGCCGTCGGCCTGCCGCTTCCAGACGGTCACGTAGACGCCGGATTGCCGGCTCTCCTGGCCGGCCGCGTCCTTGCTGGCCAGCTCCCAATGGCCGAAGGTGTAGCCCAGGTCGCCGGCGGATCCGGCCTCGGCCTTGTCCGGTTCCCACGTCAGGGTGTACCCGCCCTTGGACTGGGCGTAGTGCGCCTCCAGCGCCGCCTTGCCCACGATGGGCGGCTGCTTGTCCCGCATCAGGACCACCTCGTCGGCGGCGAACGCCACAAAGGCCTTGGCCACGCCCTCCGTTTGAGCCATGGCGCAGAAGTCCCGGTCGGCCTTCAGCAGCTCCTGCCGGAACCGTTCGGCGGGGACGGCCTTCTTGCCGGCCTCCGCCGCCAGGCCGACCACCACCAATACCAACCCCGCCAGCAGAAGAAGGCTGAGGCGGACCTGCCAGTTCTTTTCCGGCTTTATCATGGTTCTCTCGTGGATTCTGGTTTGCTTCCGAGACGGACGCCCGGACGCCCGTTCTTCCCCGCGCCTGGCTATTCCCCGTACTCCCGGCGGAGCTCGAACACCACCGGGTTGGCGGCGTCCGGGCAGGCGTGCGTGAGGACGTCGGGGTCCTTCGCCCAGGGGAACCGGGCATGGAACATCATGGCGAACACCTTGGGCATCAAGGTGTAGAGGGCGTGGATGCAGATCCGGCCATCCACACCGGTTTCGGTAAACGTCACCGTGTCGCCCGGCTTGTGCCCGAGGTCGCAGGTCCCCGACTGGGAGATCACCGTCGCGGTCACCGCCTTCACCTTGTTCATGGGCGTCTCCTCCGAGGTGGTCGGGCTCGACTATACCCCAGCCAAACTCCGGCAGGCAACCGAAAAGGCGTTGAAATCCCGGCCGCCGATCCTCTATGATGCAAGCCAGTTGACCGATTATAACGCCCGCACCCGCCGCTGATGCGCCTCGAGCTCGAGGAGGCACGGCCTGCGGGGTCCGGGAATCGGGGGAACCCATGATCGTCAGGGTGGTCTGGTTGTTGCTGTTCGGGTTGCTGGTCCTGCCGGCCGCCGTCCCGGCCCAGGGAGACGTCCCGACGGGCTATCACACGCCGCCGGACAAGTGGAAGGAGCCGCGGATCTACCAGAGTCCCTTCGATCCGAAATACGAGGGCCGGATCCTCATCGGAGCGTCTCCAGTCCGGGAATTGCCGGACAAGGTCCTCTCCCCCAATGGCGCGTACTGGCTGGCGCTGGAGAAGCCGGACACCCTGAAGCCGGGCCCCTGGCAGACCACCCTCTGCCTCTTCACGGAACGGGATTCTCTGCAGACTTTGACATTCGTCGATCACGTCTACGACGTGAGGGCGGATTGGATCAACGAGCATCTCGTCTCGGTGCGGGTGTGGTGGGGCCGGATTCTGGGCACCGACCTGGTCCTGGACGTGGAAACCCGCGCCTTCATCTGGCGGGAGATGATGCATTGGGGCCAGATCGAATTCCAGCAGTGCCAGGAGCACGCCGCTGCCGGTACCCCACTCGGGCCCGCCGCGTTTCCGCCCCAATCACCGGACCCCTCCGCGACACCCGGTCTGCCGCCCCGGCTGCCGCTGGCCGCCGCCGTGACCCTGGGCGAGCGCTTCGCCGCCGGTAAGGGCGTGGACCTGCGGGGGCAGCACCTCCACTCCGTCCGGCTCGAGTACGACGCGAAGAACCGCAAGCAGCACTACTGGCTGCTGGTGTGGGCGTGGGACCAGGCCCGCCTCGGCGGAGAGTACAGCCTGTGGGTGTACATGGACGGGACCGTCGTGGAACATCGCCTGGGTCCGTGACGGAGGCAGCGTGGAACCCTTCATCCTGCCGGCTTCCGATCGCTCCCTGCTGGTCCGGTTCGGAGACGAGATCTCGCCGGAGAACAACCGCCTGGTGCGCCGCCTGACTGGCTGGCTGCTGGACCACCCGCGGCCGTTCGTGCGCAACATCCACCCCGCCTACTGCACCGTGCTGGTCAGTTACGACCCACTGCAGGCCGCGGCGGAGGAAGTGGATGCGCACGTCCGCGCGGGGCTGGCCGCCCTCCCGGACCAGCCGGACTTGCCGGCGCGCACCGTGGAGGTGCCGGTCTGCTACGGCGGCAGCGGCGGGCCGGACCTCCCGGACGTGGCTGCCCACTGCGGCCTGACGGCGGAGGAAGTGGTCCGGATCCATGCCGCGGGTGAATACCACGTCTACTTCCTGGGATTCTCGCCGGGCTTCCCCTATTTGGGCGGCCTGGACCCGCGGCTGGCCACGCCGCGCCTGGCCGCCCCGCGGCGCGCCGTGCCCGCCGGCAGCGTGGCCATCGGGGGCGCCCAGACCGGCGTCTACCCGGTGGGATCGCCGGGCGGGTGGCGGCTGATCGGCCGGACACCCGCGCCACTCTTCGACCCGGTCTGCACGCCGCCGGCGCTCCTGCAAATGGGCGACCTCGTCCGCTTCGTCCCCATCAGTCCCGATGAATTCGAGAAGTTGTCCCTGAAAGGAATCTGAACGTTGAACGCGGAACGCCGAACTCTGAACTCCGAACGAAATCCGCCGGCATTGCAGGATTTCTGCGATCTCCGGTTTGACTTCGACGTTCGATGTTCAATGTTCGATGTTCGATGTTCAGATCGGACGCGCTGATGAACATCCATGTCCTCCACCCCGGCTTCCTAACCACGGTCCAGGACCTCGGCCGCCCCGGCTGGGCCCACCAGGGGGTCTCGGCCTCGGGCGCCGCCGATGCCCTGTCGCTCCGGCTGGGCAACCGCCTGTGCGGCAATCCGGAGGGGGCGCCGGCCCTGGAGATGACCCTGGTGGGCGGGCGGTTTGAGTTCGGCGACGCCGGCGTGATCTGCCTGGCCGGCGCCGACTTCGGGCCCGCCCTCGACGGCCGGCCTGCACCCCTGTGGACGGCCCTGCCCGTCCGGCCGGGCCAGGTGCTCCAGACGGGCCCGACGCGGGGCGGGGCGCGCTGCTATCTGTGCGTCCGCGGAGGACTGGACGTGCCGCTGGTCCTGGGCAGCGTCTCCACCCACCTCCTCACCGGACTCGGCGGACTGGCGGGGCGGCCGCTGCGCAAGGGAGACGCGCTCGCCGTCCGCCCCCACCCCCAGCCCCCGCCGGTCCGGCTGCAGCGCCTGCACCCGGCCGCGCTGGAGCGGCTCCGCGGCGGCGACCCGCTGCGGGTTGTCGCCGGGCCCCAGGCGGACCACTTCACCGCCGCTGCCCGGGAGGCGTTCCACCGGGCCGCCTACCGCGTCACCGAGACCTCCGACCGGATGGGCCTGCGGCTGGCCGGGCCCGCCCTGGAGAAAAGCCACTCCGCCGACCTGGTCACCGAGGGCGCGCCGCTCGGCGCCGTGCAGGTGCCCCGGGACGGCCAACCCATCATTCTCTTCGTGGAGCACCAGACCACCGGCGGGTATCCCAAGATCGCCAACGTGATTTCCGCCGACTTCCACCGGCTGGGGCAGCTCCGGCCGCGGGACGAGGTGCGCTTCGAGGCCGTCTCCCTGGCGGCGGCGCTGGAACGGCTGCACGAACAGGAGGACCTGTTGAATCCCAAATGGACGCTGCCCGCATGAGCCCCGATCGCCCGACACCCTGGTACCGCGAGGTCACCGCCGCCCAGTGGCGGGTGCTGCTGGCGGCCCAGCTGGGCTGGATGCTGGACGCCATGGACGTGATGCTCTACGCGTTCGCCCTGAGCAAGATTCAGGCGGAATTCCACCTGAGCGCCGCCACCGCGGGGGCGCTGGCCTCGGCGACCCTGGTCACCTCCGCCGCCGGCGGGATCCTGGCCGGATGGCTGGCCGACCGCTTCGGGCGGACCCGGGCCCTGATCGGCTCCATCCTGGCCTACTCCGTCTTCACCGCCCTGACCGCCACCTCCTCCAGCCTGGCCGAACTCGTGCTGTGGCGGTCGCTGGTCGGCCTCGGACTCGGGGGCGAGTGGGCCGCCGGCGCCGTCCTGGTCTCGGAGAGCTGGCCCGCCGCCCACCGCGGCAAGGCCATCGGGCTGATGCAGGGTGGCTGGGCCATCGGCTACATCCTGGCGGCGGTGCTGTCGGCGGCGGTGCTGCCGGTCTGGGGCTGGCGGACGCTCTTCGTGCTGGGCGTGCTGCCGGCCCTGTTCACGGTCTGGATCCAGCGGAGCGTCCCCGAATCCCCCGTCTGGCGGGAAACCCGCTCCCGGCCGGCGCCCTCGGCCGGGCAAGGCGCCGGCGCCATCTTCCGGCCTCCGCTGCGCCGGGTGACCCTCCTGGCGGTGGCGCTGACCACCAGCGTGCTCTTCGCTTACTGGGGCCTGTTCACCTGGATCCCCTCCTTCCTGGCCAAGCCGGCCGCCGAGGGCGGCGCCGGCCTCGGGATCGTCAAGTCCTCCGCCTGGATCATCCCCATGCAGGTGGGCGCCTTCCTGGGCTACACCCTGTTCGGCTTCCTGGCGGACCGCTTCGGGCGGCGCCCGGTGTTCGTAACGTTCCTCGCGTGGGCGGCCGTGCTGGTCCCGGTTTACGGGCAGCTGGCCCGGCACGAGGCGCTGCTCCTGGCGCTCGGCCCGTTCGTCGGCTTCTTCGGCCACGGCTACTTCAGCGTCTTCGGGGCCATGCTGGCGGAGCTGTTCCCGACCCGGATCCGCGGCTTCGCCCAGGGGCTCACCTACAACATTGGCCGGGCCGTCAGCGCGCTGGCGCCCTGGACCATCGGCGCGCTGGCCGACCGGCACGGGATCGGGTCGGCCCTGGCCCTGACGGCGGCTTTCTTCGTGGCGGGGGCGGCGCTGATGCTGCGCCTGCCCGAGACCCGCGGCCAGGACCTCACCTGAAGGAGGGATTCACCACAAAGGCACAAAGAACACAAAGTGATCCGAAAGTTAGAAATATGGAAACTAGGAATAGAAAAACGTCCTGAAGCTGATCTGGATTGAACACTCAAACAGTCTTTGTGTCCTTTGTGCCTTTGTGGTGAAATCCGAATGGAGGTGGTAATGGTGCGGATGGATTTGAACGCGGACGTGGGGGAGCGGCCGGACGCCCTGGCCGACGGCCGGGAGGAGGCCCTGCTCCGGCAGCTCACCTCGGCCAACATCGCCTGCGGCGGCCATGCCGGCGACGCCGCCTCCATGGACGCCCTGGTCCGGCTGGCGGCGCGGCACGGGGTTGCCGTGGGCGCCCACCCCGGCTACCCGGACCGCGCCCACTTCGGCCGCACGATGATGGAGATCCCGCCCGACCGCCTCCGGGCGTCCATCCGGGAGCAGGTCGCCGCGCTGGCGGCGGCCGCCCGCCGGCACGGCGTCCGCCTGGCACACGTCAAGCCGCACGGGGCGCTCTACAACGCCGCCGCGGGCGATCCGGCCCTGGCCCGCCTCATCGCGGAGGCGGCCGCCGGCGCGGCCTCCGGGGCCACCCTCGTGGGGCTGGCCGGCTCGGCCATGCTGGACGTGTGGCGGGCGGCCGGCTTCCCCGTGGCCGCCGAGGCGTTCGCCGACCGGCGCTACGAGCCGGACGGGACCCTGCGCCCGCGGCGCTTTCCCGACGCCCTGCTCGCGGACCCGGCGGAGGCCGCGGCCCAGGCCCTGTCCATCGCCCGCGATGGCCGCGTCACCGCGTGGGACGGCCGCGTCACGCCCGTCCGGGCCGACACCCTCTGCGTGCACAGCGACACCCCCGGCGCGGCCGAGACCGTGGCCGCCATCCGCCGGTCCTTCCGGGCCCACGGAATCCGGCTCGCGCCGCTGGACGCACTGCCGGGCGAACCTCCCCATCCGTGAGTCCCGCTCCGCGCGCGACCTGCCGCCTTAGGACGATGGCGTGACCCTGACCGCAAATTGGGATTTACTTTCTCGCGGAAGTGGCTATCCTAATCAAGCAGACCCACGGATGGAACCGAAGTGGAACATCATCCCGCCTCGACCGCGGCGGCGCAGCTTCCTGCGGGCGGGCGGTTCGGAAGGAGCAATCACCATGAGCAGGCTGATCCTCTGCATGGCGCTGGCGGGCATCCTGTCGGCCCTGCCGGCGGCTGAGCCGGTCAATCCGATGGACCAGGCCAAGTCGCAGTTCGCCAAATCGGACGGCGCCAGGGTGCACTACAAGAGCCTGGGCAAGGGGAAGACCGCCCTCGTCTTCATTCACGGCTGGTGCTGCGACATGACTTTCTGGCGGGAGCAGGTGCCCGCTTTCGAGGGCCAGATCCGGATCATCCTGCTGGACCTGCCCGGCCACGGCCAGAGCGACAAGCCGCAGGTGGAATACACCATGGGCTACTTCGCCCGGGCGGTCAACGCCGTCCTCAAGGACGCCAAGGTGGACCAGGCCATCCTGGTCGGGCACAGCATGGGCGTGCCGGTGGCCCGTCAGTTCTACCGCCTCTACCCGAATTCGGCGCGGGCCCTCGTGTCGGTGGACGGCGCCCTGCGCCCCTACACCCTCGACCCGGAGCGCATCCGCCAGTTCGCCGAGCCGCTGACCCGGCCCGACTACCAGCAGTACATCGGCAAGATGGTGGACGGCATGTTCCACCCCGAATCGCCCGCGGCCGTCCGGGATCAGGTCAAGGCGGTCATGCAGGCCGTCCCCCAGCACGTGGCCGCCAGCGCCTTCCGGCACATGTTCGACGCCTCCAACTGGCTGTCCGATCCCATCACGGTCCCCCTCCTGGCGGTGTACACGCGCTCCCCGATGTGGAATGAGGATTATGTGGCCTTCGTCCGGCAACTGGCCCCCGACTGCGACATCCAGTTCATGGACGGCGTGGGCCACTTCCTCATGCTGGAGAAGCCGGCGGAGTTCAACGAGAAGCTGAAGGCGTTCGTCACCCGCCTGGGCCCCTTCAAGAGCTGACTCCGCACGGGGCGCCCGCGGGGCCGCCGGCGCCGCCCGCAGACGATCCGGCCGGCGGGAGACGCGGTACAATCCGGAGCGGGAGATGGGTTTCTACCAACTCATCCTGACGTTCATCGGCTCGGTGTTCTTCACCGTCAGCGCCTTTTATTTCGTCCGGGTGATCTTCATCTACAGGCAGCAGCGTGTCTTCCTGTACTTTTCCCTGGCCACCCTGGGCGGCTTCCTCGCCTCCATCTTCATCCTGCTCCTGAGCCTCGACCTCCCGCCGGAGCAGATCCTGCTGTTCCACCGCTGCAAGATGGCCAGCATGATGCTGTGCCTCCTGTTCTGGCTGTGGTGCGTCTGCGAGCTGTACCTGAAGGGCAGCCGCCTGCCGCGGATCTGCGCGGCCGGGACGCTGGCATTGGCCTTCACCGTTCCGACCAGTCTATTCATCTCCGCGCCGGCCCGGCACATCCAGGTGGCCTGGGGACCGGTGGCATTCGACTACCGTCTCGGCCGGACCGGGCCGGCCTACGCCGCCTACGCCCTCCTGATCCTGGCCGTCTTCACTTGCGCCATCGTCCAGATCCTCCGGGCCAAGCTCCCTCCCCGCGACCGGGCACTGGGGCTGCTGGCCTTCGCCCCCGTGATCATCGGCGGGGCAAATGATTACGCCGTGGTCTACGGCCTGATTCCCGGCATCATGATCGCCGAGTATATCGTCTTCCTGTTCCTGATCTCCACCTTCATCGCCTTCCTCCTGATGGACCTCCAGAATTACCAGCGGCTCCAGAACATGACCCGCGAACTGGAGGAGCGGGTCCAGGAGCGCACCGCCCAGCTCCAGCAGGCCAACACGGACCTGCGCCGATCCAACGATGCGCTGGTGGAGGCCAACCAGTGGAAGAGCGAGCTGCTGGGGATCGCCGCCCACGGCCTGCGCAGCCCGCTCCAGGGGATCATGGGCTATGCCGAGCTGATCCAGCAGACCGGCCACGATCCGGAGATAATCCGCCGGCAGGCGTCCCGGATCCACAAGTCCTCGGAGCAGATGCTGGCCATGATCCACGACCTGCTCGAGACGGCCTCCCTCGACGGGGGGCGGATCAGCCTGAAGCTTGCGGCCGTCGACCTGGATCAGCTGGCCGCCGCCGTGGTCGAGGCCTGGCGCGCCCCCGCGTCGCGGAAGGAGCAGCGGATCTCCCTGGAGGCGGCGCCCTGCCGCGCGCTGACGGACGAGGGGCGGATCCGCGAGGTCCTCGAGAACCTGCTCAGCAACGCGGTCAAGTTCTCCCCCCTGGGAGCCGGGATCGAGGTGCGGGTGCGGGAAGACGGCGGCCGGATCTGCCTGGAAGTCCGGGACCAGGGGCCGGGCCTGAGCGACGAGGACAAGGGCAAGCTCTTCTCCAAGTTCACCCGCCTGAGCGCCCGCCCCACCGCCGGCGAGCCCTCCACCGGCCTCGGGCTGTTCATCGTCAAGCGGATCGTGGAGATCCTCGATGGGCGGATCCTGGTGGAGAGCCCTCCCGGCGGCGGGAGCCTTTTCCGTGTGGAGCTGCCCGCCGCCCCGGGGCCCGGCATGGCCTGAGGCCTCTTCGGCGGGCCCCCTTTCCCGGCAAAGTCATTCCACCCGGATCACGATCAGCGTGGCGTCGTCCCGGAAGCTGCCGCCGCAGAAATCCGACACGGCCCGCAGGAGGCCGTCCTTGATCTCCTCGGCGCCGGCGTTTCCGAACGCCCCCAGTTGCGCCGCCAGCCGTTCCTCCCCGAACTCCTCCTCCGCGGCGTTGGCGGCCTCGCTCAGGCCGTCGGTGAACAACAGCAGGCGGTCGCCCGAGCGGAGCCCGATCACCTCCTGCTCGTAGGCGGAGTCCCGGAACAGCCCCAGGACGGTGCCGCCCCGGTCCAGTGGCCGCACCTGGCCGTCGGCCCCACGGAGCAGCGGCGGATTGTGCCCGGCATTGGCGTAGGCCAGGCGCCGCGCCCGGGTGTCCAGGATGGCGTAGAAGAAGGTGATGAACCGGCCGGCGGTGATGTGGCCGCTGATCATCCGGTTGACCCGTGCGCACAGCTCCGCCGGCGTGGCGGTCTCGGCGGCGAACGCCCGCACCGCCGCCTGGAGGTTCGACATGAGCAGCGCCGCGGCCAGGCCCTTCCCGGAGACGTCGGCGATCACCAGCGCCAGCCGCCCCTCCCCCAGGGGGAAGATGTCGTAGTAGTCGCCGCCCACGGAGCGGGCCGGCTGCCAGGCGCCGGCGATCTGGAAGCCGGGCGCCTGCGGGACCTCCTGCGGCAGAAGCCCCTGCTGGATCTCCCGCGCCCGTTCGAACTCCCGCTGCTGCTCCTCCAGGCGCAGGTTCTCCAGCCCGATGGCCACCTGCCCGGCGGCCGCGGAAAGGAAGTCCGTGTCCTGCTGGTCGAATGCAAGGTCGGACAGCTTCTGCCCCAGGGTGAGGAGCGCGCGCAACTCGCCGCGGTGCCGGACCGGCACCAGAAGAGCGGCCCCGGCACCCGCCAGCGTCCGCCGCTCCTCCTCCGGCAGGCCGGCCGGATCGGCCGGACGCACCGCGTCCAGGCGGGATGCCAGCCCGCCGTCCACCGGGATCTTCAGGCTGCCGAGCCGTTCGTCCGGCAGGCCTACCTTGGCCGTCGCCCGGAACGTGGAGTCCCCCTCGCGGCGGAGGAAGAACACCACCGCGCGGACCTGGAGCGCCTCCTGCAGCCGGTCCACCACCACCTGGAGGAGGCGCTGGATCTCGCCGGAGGCGGCCACCTCCCGGCTCAGGATCTGGAGGGTGGCGGCATAGTCGTGCCGGCGGCGGAAGAACCGCCGCTCCACCGCGGCCTGCACGCGGTTCCGCAGGGGCACGACCGTGAGCACCGCCACGAGCGTCGCGCCGATCGCCACCCACTCGTTGCGCACGCCGGTGAGGCGGACGAGCAGCCCGCCCAGCCCCCCGATCAGCACCAGGAACATCAGCCCCAGCATCGCCGTCAGGATCCCGTACACCAGCGTGCGGCGGATGTAGACCGTGATTTCCATCAGCTTGAACTTGAGGATGGCGAAGGCGAGCCCCAGGGGGATCAGTACGAGGAACAGCGTGTCCAGGTTCTCCCGCAGGAACCAGAGCGGCGGGAAGAATGGGCTCCCCCGGCGGACGCCGAACACGAACAGGGCGAGATTGACCAGCGGCTGGGACAGGAAGAAACCCGCCACCGCCGTCAGGATCCCCCAGAGGGGCCAGCGGATCTGCTGCCGCTCCTCCAGCCCGGCCTGGCGGTAGCTGCGGATCAGCGCGACGCAGGCGGCGACCGGGAAGACCAGCCACTGGATGGCCTGCCCGCCGGCGAAGAAGAGCCCGTACACCAGCACGAGGCCCAGCAGGATCCAGATCCCGGCGGCGTCGCCCCAGCCGAGGAAATACCGCAGCAAGCCGAGAGCGGCGCCGGTCCAGAGGGGCAGCACCGCCGCGGCGGCGACGAACCGCCAGGGATGCCCGAGGACTCCCCGTGAGAGGCCCTCCGCTCTGAGAATCTTCCACCAGCGGCGGATCAGGGCGGCGGCCGGCACGAACAGGGCCAGAAAAACGCCGGCGGGAATCCAGGGCTCGCTCCGCAGGTACTCCGTGAGCCTCTCGATCATTCCCCGGAGGGCGGCCTGGATCTGCTGGTTCTGCGCCCCCGACAGCTCCTGCAGCACCGCCCCCGCCGCCAGCAGCGACATCGTGGCCAGACCCAGGAACACCGGGATCCCGTAGATCCAGCCGGGCAGGGCCGGGTGCCGCTCGATGGCCGGGCGGCGCCGCGGGAAAATGAGACAGAAATGGAGGAGCGGCGGGAAGAGGAAGGAGACCAACCCGAGCATGAGGGCGAGGATGACGAGGTTCTCCTGAACCGGCAGGGAATAGACGTAGACCGGCCCCGCGACCAGCAGGCGCAGAAGCCCGTAGAGGGCGCACAGGATGAAGAAGAGCAGGGTCCGGTCGTCCCCGGGCCGCTTCCAGAAGACGAAGCCCCCGATGCCCAGGAAGATCAGGCCGGCCACCACGTTGAGGCCGATGTCGAGCAGGCGCAGCCACTGGGTCAGCGGGTTCTCCAAGCGGAGGGTCGCCGTCCACGCCCGGTCGCCGCGCCGCAGGGAGAAGGCGACGTCGTCGCCTGTCCGCTGGCGGTCGCGCAACTCCCGCTGCGCTGCAGCGTCCCCGACGGGGATGCCGCCGATGGCCTCCACCCGGTCCATCTCACGGATCCCCGCCCGCTCCGCCGGGCTGAGCGGATCGACGCGCCGCACCGTCAGGTGGAATCCCTTCGCCTCGAAGGAGGTGTCGAACGTCAGGCCCGTCCAGCCGGACCGGGCGGCGCCGGCCCACTGCCAGACGGTGAAGAGGGCCGCCAGTCCGCCGGCGACGCCCACCAGCACGAACAGCAGGATCATCCTTCGCCGGGGATCAGGGGACACGCGGCACCGCCTTTGACAAAGATGTTGAAACTTTTCACATCGCCGGGGATTCTATATGTTTGGCCTGGGGCAGGCAAGGCCTTTTGGCTTGAGAAAAATGCCCGTCCGACGGAAACAAATTCCTCCCAAAGGCGTATCATTTTCTTCATTTCGTGGCAAGGAGCGATCATCCCATGGCGAATGTAGGCAAACCGGGCACAAGAAAAATACGGGGACTGTGGATTGCCGTGGCGGCGGTCATCGTCGTCATCGGCATCCTCGCCTTCGTCCTGCTGGGATCCGGCAACAAGAAAGTGGAATACTTCACAGCCAAGATCGAGCGCGGGCCGGTCAAGAACGTGGTGAGCGCCACCGGCGTCCTGCAGACGGTCGTGACCGTCCAGGTGGGTAGCCAGGTGTCCGGCCAGATCGAGGCGCTCTATGCCGATTTCAACTCGGTCGTGCACCGCGGTCAGCTGCTGGCGAAGCTCGACCCGCGCAATTTCCAGACCCAATTGGACAACGCGCAGGCCGGCTTGGCCGCCGCCAACGCGAGCCTCCAGAGGAACGAGTCCGACCTCAAGGTCCAGCAGGCCAACCTCGACAGCGCCAAGGCGAACCTCGAAGCCGCCCGGGTGGCCCGGGACAACGCGGAGATCATCTTCAAGCGGTACACGGAGCTCTCCGGCAGCGGCGTGCTGGCCCAGAACGACCTGGACACGGCCAAGGCCAACTACGACGGCGCCGTGGCCCGTTACAGCCAGGCGACCGCCGCCATCGCCCAGAGCGAGGCACAGCTGATCTCCAGCAAGGCCCAGATCCAGCAGGCCAAGGCCCAGGTGGCCCAAGCGGAAGCCGACCTGAAGCGGGCCCAGGTGAACCTGGAGTATTGCGACATCTATTCGCCGGTGGACGGCGTGATCGTCTCCCGGAGCGTGGACGTCGGCCAGACCGTGGCGGCCAGCCTCCAGGCGCCGACCCTGTTCCTGATCGCCAACGACCTGACCAAGATGCAGGTCAACGCCAGCATCGACGAGGCGGATATCGGCAAGATCTCCCCGTCGGTGGACACCCAGTTCACGGTGGACGCCTACCCCAACGATATTTTCTCGGGCCAAGTCGCCGAGATCCGGCTCAATCCGCAGACCGTTCAGAACGTGGTGACCTACAGCGTCATCATCAACGTGGACAATCCCCGGCTCAAGCTCAAGCCCGGGATGACGGCCAACATCACCATGACCGTGGACCAGCGCGACGACGTGCTGAAAGTGCCCAACGCGGCCCTGCGATACGTGCCCCCCGACTGGACCCGGGAGAAGGTGATGGCCTTGTTGAAATCCGGAGGTTCCGCCGGCCCGTTCGGGGCCGGGTTCTCTCAGGCGTCCGCCGATGAACCGGAGAAGGCGGCCGGCCCCGCCGCCTCCGGCGGGAGCAGCGGCACCACGGGCGCCCTGGCCCAGGGAAAGGGCGAATGGAGGAGGCAGGCAGCGGCGGGCGCTCCGGAGGGGATGAAAGGGGCCGACACGACCCGCCCGGAAAAACGCAGGCAGTCGTCCACCATGGCAGGATTGCCCGTGGGGGCCGATTCCGCGGCGACCATCCTGGCGCCGGGTCAGGATTGGGATCCCAAGGCCAAAATCCAGTTTCCCGCGCCGCGCAACAGCCGGCCCCGGCCGGCCATCATCTGGGTGCTGGACAAGGATGGCAAACCGGCGTACCGAAAGGTCATGCTGGGCATCACGGATGGCGCCACCTACGAAGTCCGGTCCGGCGACCTGAAGGCGGGCGATCAGGTGATCATCGGCGACACCTCCCAGGAGGACGCCGACACTACGGCCACGACCGCGCGCTCACCCTTCACCCCCATGGGCCCGCCGCGGGGCGGCGCCGGGCGGCGATAACCTCTCTCCGCGGGTAACCGGCCCGCCGAGCCAAGGCTCGGCGGGCGCGGCTTCCGCGGGAGCACGCACGAACACGGTCATCGGGAACCAGAATATGCAGCAACACCAAGCTATGGCAGAAAAACCAGTCGGATCTTCCCTCGACTCGGCAGTCATCCACCTGGACCGGATCCACAAGGTTTACCATACCGGCACGGTGGACGTCCACGCACTCCACGGCATCACCCTCACGGTGACCCGGGGAGAGTTCCTGTCCATCATGGGGCCGTCGGGTTCCGGCAAGTCCACCATGATGAACATCATCGGCTGCCTCGACCGGCCCACCCGCGGCCAGTACCTTCTGGAAGGCACAGATGTGTCCACTCTGTCCAAGGGCGACCTGGCCGACATCCGGAACAGCAAGATCGGCTTCGTGTTCCAGGCCTACAACCTCATCCCCCGCACAAGCTGCCTCGAGAACGTGGAGATGCCCATGCTCTACGCCGGCGTTCACGGGCATGAGCGGCTCCGGCGGGCCCGGGAGGCGCTGGCGGCGGTCGGCATTCCCGAGAAGGAGCACAGCTTGCCGCACCAGCTTTCCGGAGGCCAGCAGCAGCGGGTGGCCATCGCCCGGGCGCTGGTCTCCGAACCGGCCATCATCCTGGCCGACGAGCCGACCGGAAATCTGGACACCCGCACCTCGGTGGAAGTGATGGAAATCTTCCAGCGCCTCAACCGGGAGCGCGGGCTGACCATCATCATCGTCACGCACGAGGCCGACATCGCCCAGTACACGAAGCGGATCGTCCTGTTCCGGGACGGCCGCATCCACCGGGACTACCCGGTGGAACGCCAGCGGGACGCCCGCGAAGTCCTGGCCCAGCTGCCGGTGTCCACCGACGAAGAGGAGGATGAGGATGAGCCTCTGGGCAATTCTTAAGGTCGCTTTCCGCTCCCTGCGCAAGAACAAGATGCGCTCGGCGCTGACCATGCTGGGTATCATCATCGGCGTGGGCGCCGTCATCGCCATGGTCTCCATCGGCCAGGGCGCCAACGCCATGGTCCAGGACCAGATCCAGAGCATTGGCACGAACATCATGTACGTCTGGTCCGGCAGCCATCACGCCCCGGCCGGCGTCCGGCAAGGTGCCGGGACGGCCGCCTCGCTGACGGCGGAAGACGTCGCCGCCATCGCGCGGGAGGTGCCCACCGTGGCCGCGGCGACGCCCGTGGTGCGCTCCAGCGCCCAGCTCATCTTCGGCAACCAGAACTGGGGCACCCAGATCCAGGGAACCAACGAGAAGTTCTGCCAGATCCGCCGCTGGCCGCTCGACGAGGGCGACTTCTTCACCGAGGCCGACGTGCGGTCGGCGGCCCGGGTGGCGGTGCTGGGCCAGACCGTGGTGGAGAACCTGTTCCCGGGCGTCAACCCGCTGGGCCAGACCATCCGGGTGCGCAACCTGCCGTTCCGCGTGATCGGCGTCCTGTCCAAGAAGGGCCAGTCGATGATGGGCCAGGACCAGGACGACCTTGTGGTCACGCCCTACACCACCGTGCAGAAGAAACTCCTGGGTCAGACCATCCTGTCCATCAATGCCGCCATGATCTCCTGCGTGAGCCAGAAAGCGTCGCGGATTACGGAAGAGCAGATCACCGAGCTGCTCCGCCAGCGGCACCGCATCCAACCCGGCGCCGAGGACGACTTCATGGTCCGGAACATGTCCGACGTGGCCGAAACGGCCCAGCAGACCAATCAGGTGATGACCCTGCTGCTGGGCAGCATCGCCGCCGTGTCGCTGGTGGTGGGCGGCATCGGGATCATGAACATCATGCTGGTGTCGGTCACGGAGCGAACCCGGGAGATCGGCATCCGCATGGCCATCGGCGCCCGGCCCGGCCACATCCGGTTGCAGTTCCTGACCGAGTCGGTGGTGCTCAGCCTGCTGGGCGGGCTGTTCGGGATCCTGCTGGGCGCGGGGTTGTCCATCATCATCGCGAAGGTGCTGACCTGGCCGACGCTGCTGTCGCCGCTGTCCATGATGGTGTCCTTCGGCTTCTCCGCCGCGGTGGGCATGTTCTTCGGGTACTACCCGGCCCACAAGGCGGCGTCCCTGGATCCCATCGAGGCGCTCCGGTACGAGTGAGCGAGGGAAGGGGTTCGGGGATAGCGGCTTGGGATTCGGAGCTGGCGCTCCGAGTCCCAAGACCCGAGTCCCGACCCCCGAGTCTTGAGGCCCGAGTCTCCGAAAAATCTCTTGCCAAACGCGGCTCGCTTCCTTATAATCCGCGCTTGCTGCGTGGACAGGTAGTTCAGTGGGAGAACGCCCGCCTCACACGCGGGAGGTCGCGAGTTCAAACCTCGCCCTGTCCACCATATTTTTCTCCCTTGGCCCCGCCGACCCTGAAACTCCACTAAAAACGAGGCATCCAAGCGACCACCGCGCATGTAGCGTCCTGGCCATGAGGGTGTCTGGCCCGAAGGACGGGACACCGGATCTCTCCGCGCACGGCCCTGCGGGAAATGGATCCGAATCCACCAGGAGGTTCTCATGAAGATGTGGGTGTGGATGTCCGCCGCCGCTGTGGTTCTCATCGGGACCGGAATTGCGATGACCGCTCTCCTCTCCGCCGGCAGTGATGCCCGACCGCCCCTGCGGGTGGTGCCCAAAGTGGACCTGGCCCGCTACGCCGGCACCTGGTACGAGATCGCCCGCTACCCCAACCGCTTCCAGAAGGACTGCGTCGCCACCACGGCCACCTATACCCTGCGGACCGACGGGAGGGTGGACGTGGTGAACCGCTGCCGGGCGAAGACGCTTGACGGAAAGTCCAAAGAGGCGAAAGGCGTTGCCTGGGTTGTGGACAAGGCCACCAACGCCAAGCTGAAGGTCCGCTTCTTCTGGCCGTTCTCCGGCGACTACTGGATCATCGACCTCGGACCCGAGTATGAGTACGCCGTGGTCGGCCACCCCAAGCGGAGCTACCTCTGGATCCTCAGCCGCACCCCCTCCCTGGACCCGGCCACATACCAGGGCATCCTGGACCGCATTCAGGCCCAGGGCTACGACCTGAAGCCCCTGATCAAGACCCCGCAGCCTGTTCAGTAGCCCCTTCGTCGTGAACTCCGCGGGCCCGGTCCGGCCCGCAGGAAAAGGAGGAGCCCCCTTCCGGGGGCTCTTTGGGTTCAAGTGGTTTTCCAGCCGAAGCGGCGGAAGTGGGGCGTTAGCCTACTCCCAGTCGTAATTCCAGCGCAATCCGACCTTGAAGGAACGGCACGGCATGGGGTAGCCCGGCTCGGTGACGTAGCCCTTGTCCAGCAGGTTCTCCACCTGGGCGTACAGCTCGAAATCCTCGAACTTCCGGGCCACGGCGGCGTTGGCGACGAAATAGCCCGCCGCGTACACCACCTGGTTCCTGTTCGTCGTCTGGGAGCTGGACGCCGCCAAGCCCCAGAGGCTGATCCGCCAGTTGGCCGCCGGGAGGATGTCGATGACGGCGTTCCCCTGCGACTTAGGCACCAGGGGCAGGGGCGCGTCGGTGTCCTCGTTCTGCGCGTCGAGATATGTGTAGTTCCCGGAGATCCGAAGCCAGTCGAGGCTCTTCTCCGCCGACAGCTCGAAACCGCCGATGTGCGCGCGGCCGATGTTGATGTAGGTGTTGTACCCGCTGGGCAGCCGGACGGACTGGATCAGGTCGTGCACCTTGTTGTAGAAAACCGCTCCATGGAGAGTCACCATCCGGCTCCAGTCGGCGCCCAGTTCCCAGTTGGTGCCCCGCTCGTCCTGGAGGTCCGGGTTCCCGCCGATCGAACCGTAGAGGGCCCGCATGTTGGGGAAGCGCGACTTCTGGGAGAAGGAGCCGTACAACGCCAGGTCCTCCGTGGCGGCGAAGCGGACGCCGGCCAGCGGGTTGACGGCCGTTTTATTGTTCCCGTCTTCCTTGTCCAGGTAATCCACGCTCACGCCGCCCACCAGGGTCCACTGCCGGGCCAGGGTGAAGTGGTCCTCGATGCCCGTCGAATAGGTGTTTTCGGAGTAGCCGTACCACGGGTCGTCCACGTCGTCCTGCTGGCGGGCGTGGTCGCTCTTCAGGTTGAGGCTGAACTTCAGCTCGTTGCGGGGATCGACCAGCCAGGAGCCGTTGGCGTACACCCCGTAGGTGTAGTTGTTGAACGTGGAGCGCCACTCGCGGTTCTGCATCGCCGGGTCAGTGAAGGAGTCCAGCACGTTGTAGTACCGTACGTAGTACCCACGCACCTTCATCTGGGCGGTGGTGGACAGCGGGAACGCACCGCCGAAGCCCACCAGCAGCCGGTCCCACTGCGGGAAGCGCCAGTACCGGGCTCGGAAGATCTCGGTGGCCGCGGGCATGCCGTACTCGGAATTGTAGTAGCTCACTTCCGCCATGAACTCGCTGGAATCGTTGGGGAAGTAGTAGAACTTGCCGGTGGCGTTTTCTCGCCGCATGTCGCTGTTGTCCCGCTGGACGTGGTCGCCGGCGGAGTTGACGTAATCCCACTCGTTGGACCGGTTGAAGGTGAAGGAGCCGACGAACCCGAAGTCGCCCCGGCGGACGGTGCCGGTCGCGCCCAGGTCCACGGCGTCAAAGCTGCCGTACGCGCCGTTCAGGCGGAGGGAATCCTGCTCCGGGCGCCTGGTGATGACATTGACGGCGCCGCCCAGGACGTTCGGGCCGTACAGCACCGAAGTGGCGCCCTTGACGATCTTGATGTTCTCGACGTCCTCGGTCATGACGGTCTTCAGGTCGAAAGAGCCGAAATAGGGCTCGTAGATGGGGATGCCGTCGTACATCAGGGCGATCTTCTGGGTGTCCAGGCCGCGGATCTTCAGGCTGAACTCGTCCTTGTTGCCCACCGAGACGTACGTGCCGGAGGCGTAGGACATGACTTGGGACAGATCGCGGGGGGCGATGGACTCGATCTTGACGAAGGAGATGTCGACGGTGGCGGAGACCGGGTGCGCCTTGGGGGCTTCGGCGGTCACCTCCACCTCCTCGGTGAAGCTGATCTTGGACTTGTCCGGCTCCTTGGCGGTGGTCTGACTGGCCGGGGCATTATCCCGGCCGGACGTTTGTTCCTGGGCGGCGAGCCCGCCGCCCGGCAGAGCCAGGCAGAGGCAGACGACGATGAATGGAATGATGGACGGGCGGAAGTGAATCATGGTTTTCTCCTTTCCGAACACGGGAGGCAAGGCCGTTTCCAGCCTGACCTTGACGGCCGGAGGGCGTGGCGGTTACCGCGGTAGCCCGGTCCGGCTCGGAGATGTGAATAATGAAAGATCAGACCATCGGGAAGCGGTGCCGCGCGGTGAGCGGCACGCTACAAATCAAACGGAAGAATGCAGTATAGTCAGAAATTTGTTTTTCGCAAGCTCCGTCTTGGGGTCCAGGGAGAATCCCGTCGTTCCAACGGATTTGCAATGGTGCCAGTCTCCGTCACAATCCAGAGGCGGGCAATGGTGTCAGGCTCTGTCACAATGCCAAATCTGAAATTTCAATTTTAAATTGTCAACGGGAACAGGTATCCGGCTCTTTCGCATCTCAACGGAGGAACCGGAGGAGCCTGCATGCCTCGCAGGCTCCTCCGGGAGTGACAGTCGAACTCAGATCGGGAGCCAACCTCCATCCGGCCTTCAGAACCGGTAGTACAGCGCCGTCTCGACACGGATGGCGTCCCCCTCGGCCTTGCCCGCGTACAGGGTCTGCCAGTCGGCCAGCTCCACGCCCAACTGGACGGCATCGTTGATGTCGTAGAACACGTTGCCGAACAGGCTGCGGTTGCGCGAGCGGTCGCCCGTGCCCAGGTCGCGGTTCACCGGATCGTCCGCGGTGTAGCCGACGCCGAACCGCCAGCCGCGCCACGGGCCGAAGCTGAGGCTGGCCCAGCCGCCAACGTCAGTAATCCCGCGAAGGGTGGCCGGATTCACGCCCTGCCCGATGCCCCCGAGGTATTCGTCCATGTTGCGGCCGCGGTAGATCTCCCCCTTGAGGGTCACCCTGGGCGACAGGGGCACCAGCAGGTCCAGCGAGCCCGACCAGCTGGAGATGTCCACACCGGCGCCGTTGCTGTCGGTGTCGTACTCTTCCTGCCCGTAGTGGCCCGACACGCCCACCGTGGCCGTCTGGCCAGCGAAGGCCTGGAAGGCCAGGGCGGCGCGGGCCTGGACGGTCGGGAAGCCGGCGTCCTCGCCGGTGTCGCCGGGGCCGTAGAGGTTCACGTCGCCGATGGTCCGGGTGGCAGCGCCCTGCAAGGTCAGCTTGGCGGTCTCGCCCAGCTTGAAGCCCTTGGTCAGGCGGAACTGGGGGCGCCGGTAGCCGACGTTCCCCGCCCACCAGCCGGGGGCGTAGTTCACCGCCATCGGGAAGAGCGGCGAGATCACGTCCCAGGTCTGCCCGGCGATCAGGCTCACGTCGTATTCGGGCCACTCCAGCTGCAGGTAGGCGTGCCGCATCATGGGCAAGGGGCGGTTTTCGAGGCCGCCGCCCATGAAATCGATCTCCACCTTGCCGGAGGTCCGGGCGCCGGCCACTTCCGGGCCGCGGATGTCGATGCCCACGCGGCTCTCCCGGGCCGTGAGGTTGTACTCGCTGTCGGCGCCGCCTGCCGGCTCGCTCTCCACCCACTGGGCGAAGTTGCCGCTGAACATGCGGGCGGAGTCCCAGGCGCCGTCACCCTTGATGTACCCGTACAGCTCCACCCCGAACTTGGAGCGGACGGGGGGCTTTTCCGGCGGGGTCGGCGCCGCCGCGGCCGTCTGGGCGACGGCGGGCGACGGGACCGGAGCCGCCGGCGGGGCGGCGGCGGGCGGTTCGGCCGGGCGCGCCACGGCGGCGGAAAGCATCTGCTTGATCTCCGCCACCGATGCCTCCAACTGCTGGAGCCGGGACTTCAGCTCGGCGTTTTCCTTCCGCAGCGTGTCCATCTCCTGCCGATCATCCTCCGCTCGGGCGGCTCCGGCAATAAGCACCAGACAAACGAGGACCATGAAAATCGACTTCTTCATTCGATCACCTCGAAACATGATTGCGAAACACGCAAGATTACAGTCTTTGCGCGCTCTTTTCAACCGATTCCAGAGGCGTTCCGCCGGGGGTGCCGCGACCCGGGAGCCTCCCGTCGGGCTCCAGGCGCCATCGCCGATCGAATCCGCCGCCGCGAGCCATCCCAACCAACCTCCGGCGACGGAGGGTGACCGGATTCCCCAAGCCAGTGGTCGGGAATGGATCCCGGCGGTACGGGCTGGCGGACTTCCCGTTACTGGGAGGCCTTGTCCTTGGAGTAGTAGTAGCCCTTTCGGTGTCGGGCTTGCAGGCCCGGCGGAGTCAGCCGGATCTCGATGGTGTGGTATTCCCCCTCGATGGCGCCCTTGAAGTCGGGCTGGTAGCCCAGGGTGTAATAGTACGGCAGCTCGGACGCGATGAGGCGGTAGATGCCGGGCAACTCCTCGTAGCTGCCGACCTTGAAGAACTTCCCGCCCGTCGCCTCGGCCAGCCGCTGCAGCCGCTGGTAGCTGAGGCGGTAGGTCGTCTCCAGCACCGCGGCCGGCGGGAACTGGTTGCGCATGGCGGAGGTCCACTGGGGCTCCACCTCGCCGGAGCGGCTGGCCGACTCGCCCTGGATGTGCTCGTAGTACTGCCGGCGTGAGAGCGAGTACTGGTTCTGCTCCGCGTCCGCCAGCACCTGCTTGAGGTTATCGACCGTCAAAATGAAGTAGGTGGCATCCGAGGTGAGCACAAGGCGAAGCGTTTCGTTGAAGGTCTTCAGGCTCTTGTTGTCGACGCCGTCCGTGTACAGGACCACCATCTTGCGGCCCGGCGTGCGATTGACCACGTCGCGGGTGGTCAGGTAGATGGCGTCATAGAGAGCGGTCCCCCCCATGGCGTCGATGTTGTCCTGGATCAGGGCGACCTTCTCCCGCCACCCGGTCCGGAAGTCGGCCATCAGGCTGATGTCGTCGTTGAAATTCACCAGGGCCAGGCGGTCCTGCGGCCGGGCTTCCTGGATCCGGCGGACGAAGTCGATGGCGCCCTGCTTGATCAGGTTGATTTTCTTGTAGGTGCTGCCGCTGGAATCGATCATGAGCACCGTGTTGAGGGGCCGCGAAGTCTCCTGGAAAGCGGAGATTCTCTGCTCCCGGCCGTTGTCAAGAACCTGGAAATCCTTCTCGGTCAGGCCCGAGACGGGGAATCCATAGGCGTCCAGCACCACCACGTTGACCAGGACCAGCGACACTCCGGTGGTGATGGCCTTGGCGTCGGCGGGCGGCTTCTCGGGCGGACGGTCCTGCGACCAGAGCGCCGCCGACAGGCTCAGGATGCCGCCGACCACCGCCAAGCTCAAGATAACGCGTTTGTGCATGCGACCCCTATGGCGTATTTTTCATGAACTGCTCGATCCGGGACACGATGTTCCAGAAACTCAGCGGAGGCTTGTCCTTGGCGCTGGTCCGCATGCGGACGCTCTTCGTTCTGTCCCCCACCTCCACCCGCAGCTCGATCCGCAGAGGATCGTCGATGTCGTCCTCGCCGTACTTCTCGTTGAGCTGGAACACCCCGTCCTGGTCGATGGCCTGCACCAGCTCCCAGAGCCGCGCCACGGGCACCACGCCCTGCCGGGCGAGGGCCCCGTGTTCCATCACGACCACCGACCCGTCCGACTTCAGGCTGTAGAGAATGTCGGCAGGGGGGATTCCGCCGAGCTTGTACAGCAACACCTTGAACTCGCTCCCGGCGGGTTGCTCCGCCCCAGCCAGGCGCGGCGCCGGCGGCACACTGCCCAGCCGCGCTTCGGTCATGTCCCACTCCGCCGGCGGCCCGTCGGGCCGGGGGATGAACACCCGGGACAGCCCGATGCCAGGGATGAGAGTGTACAGCGGCTCCCATTTCTTGTCGACCAGTTCGCGCAGCTCGAGGCAATAGTCGTACTTGCCCCCGGCGGCCGGGCAGGGGCCGTCCGTGGGCACGAGCCGGTGGGTATCGTCCGTCTGGAGCAGCGCCCGTTCGCCCTCCGGCGTCCACTCGACATAGCGGTTGGCCGGCGCGTCGAAGCGCACCAGGCGGCTGTCCCCCTCCGGATCACGACCGTCCGCTCCCAGCGAGCGGGCGTCGGGGAAAGCGGACAGCACCCGGTACTCCTTGCCATCCAACCGGGCGGTTCCGGTGACGGCCATCCGCAGGGATTCCCCGGAATCGGCGCGCCGGTAAACCCAGCTGTTGCCCTCCTCCAGGGGCAGGAACGAACTCTGGAAGGACATCTGGAGGCGGGAGCTCTGGATGATGAATTTGCGGGTCTCCGACAGGATCCCGTGCGGGAGGCAGTGCACCTCGGCGAAGGCGATGTACTCGCCGTCCTCGACGTAGCTGCGGAGATAGTCCCATCGCTCGTCGAAGTGGATTTCCGAATTGGGGCCCACGATCAGGTCGTTGAAGCCAATGTCGAAGGTGCGGCCCCAGGACCAGCGCCACAGGGTGGTCTTCTCGTCGGTGGTCATCACCACGAAGTCGAAGCGCTGCGACGAAGGGAAGCGCAGCCGGATCGGCGCGTCGCCCCGGTTGGTCAGGTAGAGGGTGAAGCGGAAGGTCCCGTCCCGCGGCTGGACCTGGAAATCCAGCGCCGGCTGCTTGCCCTTGACGCTCAGGATCTGCCGGACGGTGGACTCGACCTGCTCGCCGTTGTCCGACTCCAGGATCCGATACTGGGTGAAGCGGATGGAGTCGCTGGTCGGGAACACCGGATTGAGGATTTCCAGGCGGTAATTGGCATACTTGAAGAAGATGCCGGCCTCCCCTTCCAGCATGAACCGGTGGCCGGTGGTGTCGACGAACCAGACCTTGTCCTCCTCCTTGAGGATCTTGCCCTGGACCGGGGGGGCGCCAGCCGTCTGGGCCGGCGCCGCGGCCGACAGCAGCAGCCCGCCCAGGAGGCACGCCGCCAGGAGGCGGCCGAGCCGGGACAGGCAAGATTGCGGGGGAACGGCGGTGTTGCGCATCAAATGCTGGTTCTCACTCCACGCGGAATACTTCGGCTTTGTTCGCCGCGACTTGGATCTTGAGCACCCTGCCCTCGTCGGCCCAGAGCTCGACGGTGAGGTTCGGGCTCTGCACCCGGAAGTGCTGCCCCTTGGAGCGGCCCTGGCCCATGGCAAAGCTCTCCTTGCCCAGGAGGGTGACGGCGATCGCCCCGTATCCATTCTTGCCCTGCTGGGGAACGAAGATGTTGAATGACTGGGTCCCCTTGGCTTTCATGTCGTAGCGGCTCAGCAGCATGGCCCAGTGGCAGAACACGTTGTCGTCCAGCACGATGGTGTCCGCCGCCAGGATGGCCGCGTCCGTCCTCTTTTCCGTGCCGAGGTCGAAGGTGCACACGGCCAACCGGGGCTTGAACTCGACCTTCAGGGACTGCTTCTGGAAGGAAATCTCGCTGCTCAGTTCGTAGAGCTTCGGGACCATGTTGGCGTCGAGCGTCAGGCTGGTCTTCAGGACGATGTCCTTCGGCTCGGCATTCTGCACCATGCGGAAGGCGGTCTTTGACTTGACGCTCCCGGCCCCGTTCAGGAGGGAGATGGTGAATTCTTCGGTGCCGATGGGCCTGCCCTCGCGGTAGATGGCGAAGATCCCCTTGTCCATGATGTCTTGGCCGGGAGCCGCACCGGCCAATCCGACCAGGACCAAGACCGCAATGATTGCCTTTTGTGCCATTCCCTTGTTACGCCCCCGATCGCCGCGCGTTCAATCCGGGTTGCCGGTTTGAAACGCTCCCGGGATCCGGCCCCGTCCGCGGGGCGGATCCATGTCAGCGAAATCCCTTTTCCTTGAGTATCTTCTGGATTTCCCGCTTCTCGGTACGCTCCTGCTCGTCGGCCCGCTTGTCCACGGTCTTCTTGCCCTTGCAGACCCCCAGCTCCACCTTGATCCGGCCCTTCTCGTTGAGGTAGACCGCCAGGGGGACCAGGGTCATGCCCTTCTCGGCGACCTTGGCGTGCAACCGCTGGATCTCCCGGCGGTGCATCAGGAGCTTGCGCCGCCGGACCGGGTCGTGGTTGTAAATGTTCCCGTGGGTGTAAGGGCTGACGTGGCAGTCCACCAGCCACAGCTCGCCCCTCTTGACGACCGCGTAGGCTTCCTTCAGGTTGATGCGCCCCTCGCGGATGGATTTCACCTCGGTGCCCTGGCAGACGATTCCCGCCTCCAGCTTCTCCAGCACTTCAAAATCATGAAAGGCTTTCTTGTTTCGGGCTATCAGCTTCATTTCGATTCATCAAGGCTCCGCCGCCGGACCCCCGGGCTTCTGGCCCGGGCGGTGCTGCCGGCCGGCACGAGTGGGTGATTATACCAGATCGTAACAGGCACTCCAAGCGCCAGGCGAGTCATCGGCGGCGGGCCCGGAGCCGCCGGAAGGTCAGAAGGATGTCTCCGGGCGCGGTCCGGGCCCGAGGCTTTCCCGGATCAGGCGCGTGACGGGCACGAAGGCGTACCCCCTGCGGCGGTATTCGTCCACCACCTCCCCGAGCACGGTCCAGGCGTATTCCGACTGGCGCAGCGTCCCGGTGTGCATCAGGATGACGGCCCCGTTGGCGCCCCCCGGCCGGCCGCCGTCGAACGCCAGCAGCCGGTCGCGGATCTGCGCCGCCGTCAGGTACCGGTCGGCGGCCGGGTCGGCCACCCAGTCCAGGCTGTCCATGGAGCGGGTGCCGGTGAAGTCACGGGTCCAGGCGACATGGATGTAACCCAGTTCGGCCGCCCACGCGTCGAGGGTCCGGTTGGTCTCCCCGAAGGGCGCCCGCCAGACCTTCTGCATCGGCCGGCCGGTAATCCTCTCGAACAGGGTCTCGTTCTCGCGGAGCAGCCGGTGGAGGACCTCGCGGGTGACGCCCGGCAGCAGATCCTGCCGGCCGTTCTGTTCCCAGGTGGTGAGATGGACGTGCTGGAGGAGATGGTTCCCCACCTCGTGCCCGGCTTGGGCGATGGCCCTTGCCGGACCGGGATGGCGGGCGATGAATTCCCCCGTCAGGAAGAACGTCGCCGGGATGCGGCGGTCGGCGAGGATTCGCAGGATCCGCGGCAGGTCACCCGCCATCGACCCGCCGTCGAACGTCAGGCAAAGGTAGGGGAGGCCGGCCCGGCCGCACAACAGGTGATGGGGTCCCTGCCCGCCCATCTCCGGTTGCAGCGAGAGGGGGATCGCACCGAATGGCGTCGCGGAAGGTCCCACCGGCGGGGCCGTCGGGACTTGCCGATGGCCGGCATCTGGATGGGCCGGCCCCGCTTCCGGCCGGGAAGGCGCCCGGGCGGTCCCTGCTCCCCGTTCAGGGACGGATGGCCGCCCCTGCTGCCACAGGCACCATGCAGCACAGCCCAGCAGGAAGAGGAGAAGCGCCGAGCCCGCGGGCAGGAGGCGGGAAAGGGCCGGCCTAGAATCCATACTTCTCCGCACGCTTGCAGAGCCGCGGCAGGGCTTCCCTCACCTGGTTTCGGACCTCCGCGGGATCCAGGCGGACGAACGACTTGTCCCGGTAGAGGAACTTCCCGTCCACGAGAACGGAATGGACGTCCGCGGCCCGGTAGGAATACACGATGGCCGACACCGGGTCCGGCGAGGGCAGCGCGTGCAGCGGCTCGGCGTCGAGGATCGCCAGGTCCGCCCTCTTGCCCGGCTCGATGCTGCCGATCTCGCGCTCCAGGCCCAGCGCCCGGGCCCCGTCGATGGTGGCCATGCGGAGGACGTCCCGGGCGGGCATGGCGACCGGCCCGAGCCGGAACTTCTGCAGCAGGGCGGCCAGCCGCATCTCCGCGAACACGTCCAGATTGTTGTTGCAGGGCGCCCCGTCGGCCCCCAGCGAAACCGACACGCCGGCTTTCCGCAACTCGGGGACCATGGCGATCCCCGAACCCAGCTTCAGGTTCGAGGAGGGGCAGTGCAGGACGCGGAAACCCTGCTCCTTCAGTATGCCGACCTCCTCATCGTCGATCCAGATGCAGTGGGCCAGGAAAAGCAAATGCCCGGGCAGGCCCAGGTCCCGGAAATAGGCGACATTTTTCCGGCCCGTTTTCAGCCATACCGCCTGGACCTCCTTCAGGTTCTCCGAAGCGTGGGAGTGGATCGGGACGTTGTGGGCGGCCGCGAATTCGCCCAGCTGGTGGAAAAGGGTCTCCGAGCAGGCCAAAGCGAAGCGGGGTGCCATGGCCACGCGGATCCGGCCGTCCGACCGGCCGTCCCACTCCTTGTGGAGGCGCTGGCATTCCCTGAGGGACTGGGCGGTCTTCTCGCGCATGGGCGGCGGCACCTGGTCGCCCTCGTCCATCATGCACTTGCCCACCACGGCGCGCAGCCCCAGCTCGTCCACCGCTTCCAGCACGGCCTCGGTGTGCCGCACCGTCTCCATGGTCAGGGCGGTGGTGGTCCCGCCGGCGATCAGCTCCATCCCGCCGAGGAGGGCGCTGGCGCGCAGGCTCTCCTCGTTGTGGGCGGCCTCGAGGGGCCAGATCTTCTTCTTCAGCCAATCCAGGAGTTCCAGGTCGTCGGCCAGGCCGCGGAACAGCGTCTGGCACAGGTGGATGTGCGTCTGGACGAATCCCGGCACCACCAGCCGGCCCTCCAGGTCCACCACGTTGGCCAGCGAGGTGTCGAACCGGCCGATGGCCTGGATCCGGCCGCCGTCGATCAGCAGGTCCGCCTCCCGCACCTCATCGGCGGGGTTCATCGTGACGAGCTTTCCGTTTTTCAGGATCAGGAACCGTTCCTGGGGGGTGCTGGCCATTGCGTCCTCTCCTGCCAGATCAATCTCTCGTCTCGCCGACCAGTATAGCGCATGCCGGCCGGATTCGCATCCCCGTCCGGGCATCTGCCCCGTCCGGCGGGCAAAAAAAAAGTGCTAACCCCGAAGGGCTAGCACTTTGGGCTGACGGTGCCGTGGTTTACTGAAGCTGGACGTAATTGCCCACTTCCACAAAATCTCGCGCGGCGATGATTTTCGCCTTGGCGGTGTTCTCGTACACTTCGATGATGACGATCTCGCCCATGATGACCCGCGGGAGTTCGCGCTGGCGCAGTGCCTGCTTGCTGGCGGCCGAATACCCCGGATCTTCCCCGGGTGTATAATTCTCGCTGGCCGTGGTGGATTGGAACTCGTCGTTTTTCTTGAATTTGCCCTCGACGTAATAAACCGTGCCGTACTGGCCGGGGACCAGGCTGGCACCCTGTCCCATGTCGATGTAAACCAGGCCACCGACGCCGTTGACGTGTTTGTTGTCGTCCATGTAGACGATGTTCGCTGTCGCCTTGCCGCTGTCCCCGACAAAGCGCTGGACCTTGTGCGCCTTGTCGGCCTTGAGCCGCTCCTTCTCAACGAACGGCACCAGAGCGTCCCCGATGAAGATTTCGCGCGTGGCGAAATCGACCTGAGCGATAGCGTTGTCGTCGTGAGCGATGAGCACTTTCACCGTGCCGGGCTCGTGGTAGTAATAGCCGACGAACTTGCCGGTGACAGGATTCGTGATCTCGCCGCCGGAGCGGATGACCTGGAACCGTTGGCCGGGGAACACGTTCTGCCGCATGCCCTTGTTGATGTAAACGATCTCGCCTTCCGCAAGATAGCGCTGGTCCTTCTCGTCCTCGCCGCCGACGACGAACGTCTCGAACTTGAGCGGGACGGGGGAGATCCGGCCGGAGCCATACAGCTCCGCGTCGGTCGAATACCATGTGTCGAGCTCCCGGGTCTGGAAGGTCATCGGCTTGCGGACCGGCTCGGTCGGGAACATCTTTGGCTGGGCGGCGCTCACCGGCTGGGCCTCTTCCGCCGGTGCCGGGGTTTCCGCCGGGGCTTCGGCTGCGGGTTGCTCCACCAGCTTGGGCTGCTCGATGAGGATCGGATCGCCGGGGTAGATCCAGTGCGGATTGGTGATGTAGGGATTCTTCTCCCAGATCTGGGGCCACAGGTACGGATTGTTCAGGTACTGGCGGGCTAGGGCCCACAGGGTGTCCCCGCTCTGCACCACGTGGATTGTACTGCCTTCCGGATACGCAGGCGGAGTGTACGGAGTCCAGTGCCCGTCGGGCTGCTTGGCCAGGTTCTTCAGGGGGGCGCCCTTGGGCGGGACGGTCGGGGTTGCCTGCTGGGCAAGAATAATGGCAGCAGTCAGGGAGAAAACAATAACAAGAAAGACAATTTTCGCTGCGTTTTTCATGACCACCTCGTAGGCAGTGAGTAAGTACTTTTTAATCAATGCAATTCTTATGGTAATGCCAAATTAACAAAAGCAAATAATTTTGTCAATAAAAATATGGCTGTGCTGAGAAAGCAACACGATACAGCGATAGAATTGTTACACTGCATAACAGTATTCCAATTCCAGCACAATAGAAAACGCCGGGGGCCGTCCCCCGGCGTTGGAAATCCATGAAAGTGTGGGGCGAGTTAGCGGGCTTCCAGAACCTTGATCGTCACGCGGCGGTTCTGCTTCCGCCCGTCCGCGGTCTTGTTGTCGGCAACCGGATTGGTTTTGCCCAAGCCGATGATGAACAGGCGGTTGAGGTCGTAATTCTTCTCGCCCACCAGGTAACGGACCACGCTCTTCACGCGCTTCTCGCTGAGCGCGATGTTGTAGGTGTCGTCGCCGATGCTGTCGGTGTAGCCTTCCAGCGTCAGGACGGCGTTCTTGTTGCCGGCCACCATCCGGGCGACTTCATCCAGCGTCGCCTTGGACTCGGCGGTCAGCTCGGCCCGGTTGAAGCCGAAGAGCACGTTCTTGGTATCCACCAGGGTGTAATTGTTGCGGTTGTCGAACTTGGTCCGGAGGTCCGTCACGCCGGCGTTGGCGGTTTGGGCGTCCTTCTTGGCATCCAGGCCGATCCCCTTGGCTTCCTCGGCCTTGGCGTCCGCCGCGGAGGCGCGATCCGACACCTGCTCGATCCGGGAGCTAAGCTGCTTGTTCAGGGCGGACAGCTCGTTGATCTGGCCGGACAGCTTGGCGGTTTCCTGATCAATCTTCTGGTTCGTCTTCGTTTCGGACGTCGTGACTTCCTGCCGGACGAATTTCTTGGTGGCACAACCGGAAACCATCAAGAGAGCCACCAGTGACAGCGCGACAAGTAAGAAAAATCGATTGCTTCTCATCACTACCTCCAAACAGATGTTGAATTCTGGACTCGTTTCGTTTAAAAATCGAGGGCCGGCTGGAAGAGGCTCTCGCACGGCTTTTTAGTTAGACATGTCTAATCATACTCAAGTTTCCAAAAAAAACAAAATCTTTTTTGCATCAACCCTATGGCATCTCTCCAAAACAGCGGCATCTTGGTTGTGGATAAACCGACGGGCATCACCTCCCACCGGGTGCTCGAACGATTGAAACGGCTGGCCCGGCGATCCAAACTGGGCCACGGCGGCACCCTGGATCCTTTCGCCACGGGCGTGTTGCCCGTGTTCGTCCAGCGCGCCACGCGGTTGGTGCAGTTCTTCCTCCACGGGGAAAAGGAATACGAGGGGCGGATCCGCTTCGGCTGGGCGACCGACACCCACGACCTGGACGGGGCGCCTCAGGGGCCGGCGCAGCCGTGCGGCGCCGGGCCGGCCGATCTGGAGGCCTGGGTCCAGGAGTTTCGGGGCCGCATCCGCCAGCGCCCTCCGGCGTTCTCCGCCGTGAAGTGGCGGGGGGAGTCGCTCCACGTCCACGCCCGGCGAGGCCGGCCGGTCGAGGTCCCGGAGCGGGAGGTGGAGGTCCACCGCCTGGAGATCCTGGAATGGGACCCGCCCGACCTCCGCATCCGTGTGGCCTGTTCGGCCGGGACCTACATCCGGGTCATCGCCCACGAGCTGGGGGTCCGCGCCGGCTGCGGGGCGCACCTGACGGCCCTGCGGCGGCTCCGGTCCGGTCCGTTCACCCTGGACCAGGCCGTCCCGCTGGAGGCACTGGAAGACAATCCCGCCCTCCTCGAGGAGCACCTCCTCCCGATGGAGTCCCTGCTGCCCGAGTTTCCCGCCTGCCGCTGCGAAGCCGACCAGGTCGTCCGGGTCCGCAACGGCAATGAAATCGCCTTCCCCCCGACGGGAGGTACGGAACCGGAGTATGTCCGCTTGCTGGATCCGGAAGGCCGGCTGCTGGCGGTCGGCCGGATCGTCCGCCGGGAGGGGCCGGGCCTCGTCGTCCACCCCCACGTCGTCCTCGCCTGACCGGACCCCCTCAATCCCGCCTGGCGGAGAGGTCGAGCATCCGGCCGATGAACTTGATCCCCTGGATGAAGTCGTGGACCCGGATATTCTCGTTCGGGGCGTGGATGTGCGAGCCCGCGTGCGCGATCCCGACCGCCATCACCGGCAGCCGCCGCGGGGCGCAGACCACGTGCATCGGGCCGCTGGCCCCCAGCATCGGCAGGAACAGCGGGGCCTCATGGAACGTCTCCCGGCTGGACTGCCGGATCCGGCCGATGAACTCCTCATCAGGCTGGTAGCGGTAGCAGGGGATGGCGCATTTGACCTTGATCTCCACGTCGTCATAGCCCCGCTTGGCCAGATGGGCGCGGAGAAGTTTCACGAGCATTTCCGGCTCGAGGTCGGGCACCAGCCGGAAATCCAGGTTGGCCCACGCCGCGTGGGGCAGGATGGTCTTGCTCTCCGCATCCGTGTAACCCGCGTGGATGCCGCAGATGTTGGCCGAAGGGGAGAAGAGGAGGCGCTGCGGCAATGTCTCATTCTTCCCGATGGCCATGAACTCCTTGACCCCGAAAAGCTCCTTGTAGGTCTCCAGATCGATTTCCATGGATTCCACCAGGCGCCGCTCCTCCTTGGTGAGCGCCGCCACGTGGTCCATCACACCGTCGATGGTGATGCGGCCCTGGCCGTCGCGGAGCGAGGCCAGCGCATGGATCAGGCGCCAGGCCGGGTTCTCGATGACGGTGGCCCAGGCGGAGTGGATGTCCGAAGGCAGAATCTGGCACCGCAACTCGAGGTATACCAATCCTTTCAGTCCAAAGCTGACCGAGGGCCGGCCCCCCTGGTCGATGAAGCCCGACTCCCAGACGCAGATGTCGGCCTCGACGAAATCGGGGTGCTCCTGGATCAACCGGGCGATGTTCGGGCTGCCCACCTCCTCCTCGCCGTCGAAGAGGAACTTCACCCGGCACGGCAGCTCCTTGAACACTTTCAGGTAGGACTCGACCGCCGCCAGGCGGGTGTAGAGGTTGCCCTTGCTGTCGGCCGCCCCCCGGGCGTACAGGTACCCCTCGTGGACCTCGGCCAGGAACGGACCGTAGTCCCAGAGGCTCGGCGGGTCCACCGGTTGGACATCGTAGTGGTTGTAGAACAGGACGGTCATCGGCCCCTCGCCGATCTCGCCGTAGAGGTAAGGCTTGCTGTCGTCGATCACGATCCGCTGCACTCTGCAGCCGATGCGCTGGAGGTGGCTCTCCAGGAAATTGGCGGTGGAGTTGATGCCGAAGGTGTTCGTGTAAATGGACATCTCCCGCAGCAGCACCTGCAGCTCGCGGATGAACACGTCCACGTGATCCTCCACGTACCGGTAAAACAGCTGCATCCGCTTGTCGCCGTCCCTGTTCTGGTTCATCGCGCCGTCTCCTCCCTGATGATCTCGTTTCCACCGCACTTACGCATCGAGTTCCACCAAATCATACGCGCAGCTCCCCAGCCCGATTTCCTCGCCGTAGCGCAAGTGGGCCCGCCAGTCAATCTCGGGGTGGAGGGCAGTCAGCTTGTCCTCCGCCTTCCCGCGGCGGCCGATCTTGCTGGACGGGATGGATTCCTGGGCGTTGAGGAGGTCTGCGCTGGCCTGATCCACGGCGATCATGTCGGTGGACGCCACGATCCCCACGTTGGGTACGATGGGGTTGTCGCACCACGGAAAGCAGTCGCAGTCCGGGCTGATGTCCAGCAGGAAGTTCACGTACAGGCAGCGGCCGGCGAAGCGCCGCACGATGCCGTAGCAGGTTTCCACCATCTTCTCGCCAAGCACCACGGGTTTCTCGGTCCAGGAGATCTTGAGGCACTGCTCCGGGCAGGCCGGGATGCAGTCCGCGCAGCCGACGCAGGCGTCGGGGAGGAACCGGGCGTGCCCTTCCTCCAGGCGGACCGCCCCGTGGCGGCAGACGGTGACGCAGCGGCCGCAGCCGGAGCAGAGTTCGATCTTGGTGAACTCCGGGCGGACGCTGCCGCTGTGCATCCGCTGCTTCATGGCCCGGGAGCCGAGGCCCATGCCGATGTTCTTGATCGCCCCCCCGAAGCCGGACACCAGGTGGCCCTTGAAATGCGCCAGGCTGATCAGCGCGTCCATTTCCCGGACGAGCTGGCCGAACTTGACCGTCTGAAAGTGGCGGAGGTTGACTTCCTCCTCGGCCACGCTCTCGGAGCGGAGCCCATCGGCCAGGATGATGGGCGCGCCCACCTGGGCGAGGCCGAAGCCGTGCTCCACGGCCAGGGCGAGGTGGTCCACCGAGTTCGTCCGCTGTCCGTGGTAGAGGGTGTTGGTGTCGGTCAGGAAAGGCTTGCCCCCCTTCGCCTTGACCATGTCCACGACCTTACGCACGAACTGCGGGCGGAGGAACGCGGTGTTGCCCCGCTCCCCGAAGCTCATCTTGATGCCCACCAGGTCGCGCGGGCGGACGAAGTCCATGCCGGCCGCGTTCAACAGGTCCCCCAGCTTGTCCACCAGACCCTTCTGCCCGCGGATCCGGGAACTGGCAAAATAGACTTTGCTCATGCCACCTCGCTTTGCGGACGTTGATTCTTTCCGGGGAGTATTATAGAATGTATTCAAATCTCTGTAAATGAAAGGATTCGACATGTCCCTAGCGGAGCAGCCGCACCGCACCAAAATTGTGGCGACCTACGGTCCGGCGGTGAACTCCACGGAGCGGCTGCGCCGCCTCCTGGAGGAAGGGGTCGACATCCTGCGCTACAATTTTTCCCATGGCAAGGGCGAGGACTTCGTCCGCCTGGTCCGGCGCGTCCGGCGCATCGAGCACGACCTGGGCCGCCCCGTGGCCGTCCTGGCCGACCTCCAGGGGCCGAAGATCCGCACCGGCGAACTGGAGGGGCACGCGCCGTTCCAGCTGCCCGACGGGGCGGAGTTCTTCATCTCCCCCGCGCCGGTCGTCGGCAGCCCCGGCGGGGTTTCCATCTCCTACCGCTTCCACGCCGGCGAATTCCGGCCCGGCGACCGGATCCTCCTGGACGACGGCAAGATCACCCTCCGGGTGGTCCGGAACGAGGGCGAGCGGGTGGTGTGCGTGGCCGAGCGGGGCGGCCAGGTCCGGGAACACATGGGCGTGTTCCTGCCCAGCACCGCCACGGCCCTCCCTTCCCTGACGGAGAAGGACCGCCAGGACGCCGCGGCGGCCCTGCGCGGCGGCGCCGACTTCGTCGCCCTGAGCTTCGTCCGGCGGGCCGAAGACATGGAAGAACTCCGGGCGATCACCCGGGAGGCCCCGCACCCGCCCATGCTGGTGGCCAAGATCGAGAAGCCCCAGGCCCTCGAGAACCTGCCCCAGATCGTGGCCGTCAGCGACGCCGTCATGGTGGCCCGCGGCGACCTCGGCGTGGAGGTGGACATCCACCAGATCGGGATCCTGCAGAAGGAGATCATCCAGCAGTGCCGCCAGCAGCGCACGCCGGTCATCGTGGCCACCCAGATGCTGGAGAGCATGACCGAGCGGCCCGGCCCCACGCGGGCGGAAGCCACCGACGTGACCAACGCCATCCTGGACGGCACCGACGCGGTGATGCTGTCCGGCGAGACGGCCAGCGGCCGCTACCCGTTCGAGGCCGTCCGCACCATGCGCCGGATCGCCGTTGCCACCGAGGCGTATCTCCGCCGGACCGGCCGGTCGCTGGAGGCGCCCACTCGGCTCCCGGCGGGGGACCCGCTCTTTTCCATCACCCACGCCGCCATCACGGCCGCCTGCGACACCGACGCCCGGGCCATCATCGTCCACACCCTTTCCGGCCGGACCGCGCGCCTGATGTCCCGCTACCACCCGGACTGCCCCGTGCTGGCGTTCACGCCGTCCCGCCGCTCCTTGCGGCAGATGAACATCCTCTACGGCGTCTACCCCCAGCAGATCGCCCGCTACCGCTCGAGCGACCAGCTCGTCCGCCATTCGGAGGAACGGGTGCGCCGGCTGATCCCGATCGACCGGCCGACCTACTTCGTCATCCTGTCCGGACGCGCCTTCACGCCGGGAGCCACCAACACCCTGCGGATCCGGGCCCTGCAGCCGCTCCGCCCGGAAGCCCGGCCCCCGGCCGACTGATCCGGCGAGGTTTCGCAATGATCTGCGATCTGTGCGGCTTCGACAACGGCCCCGGCGGCAAGTTCTGCGGCAGCTGCGGCGCCCCCATCCAGCCGGGCGCCGAGCCCGGTTTCTTCCTCGCTTCCGCGGGCGATTCAGGCCAGCCGGCCCGGACCCCGCTGAACAAACCCGTGTTCTACGTCGGCCGCAGCCACGAATGCGACCTGGTCATCCCGCACGCGAGCATCTCCCGCCAGCACGCCCTGATCAGCCGCCAGGGCGGCACCCTGTTCCTGGAGGACCTCCGCAGCAAGAACGGCGTCCTGCTGAATCACCACCGCGTGCAGGAGCGGGTGGAGATCGGGGTCGGCGACGAAATCCAATTCGGCGACATCGTCTTCACCCTGGAAGGCCCCGCCCCCCCGCGGGCCGCCGCGGCCGCACCCGACGAGCGGCGCCCCTCGGCGTCGAACTTCGAGATGCTGCTGGAGGCCAGCAAGCTGATCAATTCCTCCCTGATCCTGCCGGAGGTGCTGGACAAGGTCATGTCTTCGGTGATGGACCTGACCCGGGCCCAGCGCGGCTTCCTGATGATCGCCGCGGAAGACGGCACACTGGAGGTCAAGGTGGCCCGCAACCTCGAAGAGACGGCCTTCACCTCCCAGCAGTTTCAGATCAGCCGCAGCTCCGTGGAGCGGGTCTTCAAGAGCGGGCAGTCGTTCATCTCCGTGGACATCGACAGCGACTCGCAGGTTTCCGCGCAACAGAGCATCATGAGCCTTGGCCTGAAGACCGTCCTGTGCGTGCCGCTCAAGCACAAGGGCACGGTCCGGGGCGTGATCTACGTGGACTCCCACAACGTCACCAGGGGATTCTCCGACGGGGACCGGCAGCTGATGGAGGCGCTGGCCGACCACGCCGCCATCGCCATCGAGAACGCACGCCTGGTGGAGGAGAACAACGAGATGTTCTTCAGCACCATCGAGGCGCTGGCCGAGGCCATTGAAAAGCGCGATCCTTACACCGGCGGCCACACCCGCCGGGTGCTGGAAATCAGCCTGGACATCGCCGGCGAGATGAACCTGGGCCCCCACGAGCGCGAGATCCTCAAACTGGCCGCGCTCCTGCACGACATCGGGAAGATCGGCATCGACGACCAGGTCCTCCGCAAGCAGTCCGCCCTCACCCCGGAGGAGTTCGACCTGATCAAGAAGCACCCCGAGATCGGTTGCGAGATCGTCAAGCACATCCGGAAGCTGCAGGACGTGGTCCCGGGCATCCTCATGCACCACGAGAAAATGGACGGGAGCGGCTACCCGATGGGGAACTCCCGGGACCAGATCCCGCTCACCGCCCGGATCGTCGCCGTCGCCGACGCCTACGACGCCATGGTCTCGGACCGGCCTTATCGGAAGGGGCGCGACCAGGAAACCGCCTTGGCCGAACTGGAGCGTGTCAAGGGCAAGCAGTTCGACCCGGACGTGGTCGCCGCCTTCAAGAAGGTGATCGAGCGCCACAAGGCCCGGCACACCGAGTCGATGGACTCCACCTTCATGTCCACCATCTTCATCCATTGAGGCGCGCCGCGCCGCCCGCGCCTCTCCCGATTTGTCATTGCCTTCCCCCGCCAAATCTGATACCGTTTTTTCCTGGCGGGCCACCCGGCCTGCCGAGGTTTCGGTTCCGCTTGGGAGACACCAGCCATGAGGCGGACGCGGTCCATCATTGCCCGCTTGGCCCTGATCGCCCTTTCCTTGGGAGTACTGTCGGGGATCTGCCCGGCGCGCGGCTGCCAAGGCATCAAGGGCGTCAACATCCTGATCGTGGACAACTCCCGCTCCGTGCCGAACATGGACAAGACCCGGGACCGCGTGGAGGTCCTCAAGGAACTCCTCGGCCTGCTCGAGGGCTACGAAAACCGCCTGATCCTCTTCGGCGGCCGCAACGAAATCGCGCTGGACGATCCCGAAAAGTTCATCAACGACGGCTGGCACACCGATTATCACTACGCCTTCGAGGCGGCCGCACGCATCCGGAAGGAATACCCGCCGGACTGCGACGTCAAGATGATCTTCATCACCGACGGCATCATGGACGCCTTCCCGGAGGATTACCCCGAGGAAGGAATTGTCTCCCGGGCCGCGGCCATGGATTACGCCCGCCAGCAGAGCTATCGGATCCTGGAGGAGAACCGCATCCCCCTGTACATCATCCTGCTGGGCAACCAGTACGACGCCTATTTCATGGAGCAGCTCTCGATCCGGGCCAACGGCCTGGCCAAGGCCAATCCCCTGGTGGAGCGGGCGGCCGAATTCCTCGACAACAACGGCTTCCTGCTCAAGAAGTTCATCTACCCGATGCCGGAGAACGCGGGCACGCAAGAGTTCAAGAAGGTCTTCCGCAAGATCGTCCACGAGGACAAGCCCCATTTCGAACTCGGGCTTCTCGGCCTGCTCGCGCTGGCGCTGCTGGCCTTCGTGATCGTCGCGATCCGCAGCTTCCCGGCCCCGGGCGACCGCGAGATCATCGACCTGGTGGAGGGCGTGCCGGTCCTGATCGGGGCAGGCATCCGGCATTCCGGCGCCGTCAGCAACTTCTCCCCGGCCCGGCCCAAGGGCGGACTGCAACAGGTGTCCGATACCGCCCACGCCACCGCCAGCCTGAGCTACCAGCGACGCAACTTCGATTTCACCTCCCGCGGTCTGCAGGGCGTCTCCAAGCTCAACGAAATCTCCAGGCGTCTGCTCGACATGGACATCCAGGTCCTGTCCGCCAAGCTCGACGAGATGGAGAAGCGGGGCAACGACGAGGAGATCATCGCCGCGACCGACCTGAAGTACTACTGCTCGAACCTGGACCACGAAAAGGTCAAGCACATCCTGCAGGCCCGCGAGATGGACCGGATGGACATCCAGGCCGCCGACTTCCTCAAGGCCAAGGTATACGTTTCCATGGCGCCCGACCTCCTGGAGGAGCTGACCGAGCACCGGGTCTTCCTGACGGTCCCCAACCGGAACATCATCCGTTCGCAGCTCAATCCCGGGCAGACCTACGATCTCGGGCGCTACCGCATCCGGGTGGTCTCGGTCTCCAAAGACTCCAAGTACAGCGCCCGGGTCATGATCGAGTACGTCCGCGTCCCTTCCACACTCGGCCTCAAGAACCTGATCCCCCCGGCCGTGCAGCGGACTCTCCGCTTCCGCCGCACCATCACCGCTTTCTTCACCTCCTGATCCGGCCTCGTCCGTCGCGTTGCTTCCCTCCATGCGCCAACCGGCCCCTCCGCCGATCCGTGCGTCCTCGTCATCCCGCGGGAACGCCCGGCACCGGGCAGGACAATGGGCCTGTTTCCAGTGAAATTATCCGATCTTTTGCCGGTTCGTCCGGGGCGGGAATCCCCGATCCGTGGAGTGGCTGACGCCGGTGCAACGATCCGGAGGAGCAGCCCGGGAGCGCCCGCAGGCGGAAGCCTGCGGGGCCCGCGGCTCCGGGGTCAGTTCGTTTCCACCGGCTGGATCTGGAAGGCGAGGATGTAGCAATCGGCGCGCGGGCGCCAGCTGAGCTCCTTGCGGAAGGCATAGCAATCCCGCAGGAAGAACAGCGGGATCCAGACCAGGTCCTCCATGGACCGGCGCATGATCGCCTGCAGGATCTCGAGGCGCCGTTCGCGGTCCGGGATGCGGGTGCTCTCCTCGATGGTCCGGTCCATCTCCTCGTTGCTGTAGCCCGTGTAGTTGAAGAACCCGTACCCCGGCTTCTTGCCGCGGGTGTAGAAGCAGTGCTCGAAGAAGTCCGAGGCGTCGGCGGTCACCGGGAGCCACCCGCTGACCAGCAGGTCGTACTCGTTGGTCACGGCCTTCTGGAAGAATGTCTCGATGCTGATCGGCTCCGGCCGGAGCCGGATCCCCACGTCCGCCAGCTGGCGGCGGACGGTCACCACGGTCTCCGCGATGCGGTGGTATTTGCCCGCCGGGTAGTAGCAGGGGAAGGTCCGGCCAAATGGAAACGCGTTCTCGCGCAGGATCCGGCGGGCATCCGCCTGCTTCCCGTTTAAGAGGCTGAGTCCGGGGGTGTAGCCGAACACCAGCGGCGGGACCATCTGCTCGGCCGGACGGGCCATGCCCGGCAGGGCGTCGTTGATCAGGACCTGCCGGTCGATGGCCATGGAGACCGCCCGCCGCACGGCCGGGTTCCGGAACGGATTGGGCGAGCCGTCGGCCAGGCGCTCCCGGAAGGTCAGGCCCAGGAACATCAGCCGGGTGCCGTCGGCGGCGACCACCCGATAATTCTTCTCCTCCAGCCGGGTTGACGCGGACGGCTCCCACTCCTTGATGAAATCCGCCTCCCCGTCGCGCAGCATCTGCATCCGCGCGTTGTCGTCCGGCACGATCAGGAACCGCACTTTCTGGAACAGACGGGGGAACCGCCAGTGGCCGGGGACCGCCTCCATCACGATCTCCTTCCGGAAGTCGAGCGCCGACAGGCGGTACGGGCCGGACCCCATCGGGTGCCACATCAGGTATTCTTCCCGCTGGTTGCGATAGTACCGCGCCGGCACGATCAGGATCTGGGACAGCTTCGACAGCAGGGGCATGTATGGCTCGTGGGTGACGATCCGGACGGTCATCGGCCCGGTCGCCTCCACCGACTTCACCGAGATCAGGATCGGTTTTTTCCGCGACTGGGGGTGGTCCCGCACCCGCTCGATGCTGAAGACCACATCCTCCGCCCGCAGCAGGGAGCCGTCATGGAAGCGGATTCCCGGTCGCAGGTTGAAGATCCAGGTGACGGGGTTGGGGCACTGCCAGGAGGCGGCCACGCACGGGACCACCTTCATGTTGCTGTCCATGAAGACGAGGGGGTCGAAGAAATGAAGGCAGATCATGTTGGTGATCACCTCGGCCTCGAGGTGCGGGTCGAGGTGCATGGGACCGATGGGGATGGCGATCCGGAGCTCGGACCGCCCGTCGATCTGCCAGGCGGAGTCCGGGGAGGCGCAGGTCAGGAGCAAGCCGGCCGCAAGGCCCACCCAAACCGCGTAAAGGACTCTCTTCGTCATCGGCGGATCCGGAGTGTCGGTGCTGAAATCTGGACGTGGCTTCATTCTGCCACGGCGGACGCGTGGAAAGCAAGGGCCATTCGGCGGCGGGGGGCAGCCGGTGCGTCAGCGTACGTATTGCACGACGCCGGGATAGGTCAGGGATTCGATGAGCTGCTTCAGGCGGCCGGACCACTTCACCCGGAGCAGCCCGTTGCTCTCGAGCACGGCGACGCCGACCCCCTCCTTGCGGAGCTGGATCTCGATGGAGCAGTCCCCCGGGGAGGTGAGCAGCAGGTCCACCATCTCCCGAACCCCCTCGGTCGTGAGCCGCTCCACCTCCAGGTCCAGCCGGATCTGCGACACCTTGAGGTCCTTGGCGTCCTGGAGAGGGTACAGCTCGTTGACCACCATCTTCAGGTCGCCGCTTTCCTCCTTCTCCGGGGTGCCCACAACAAGGACCGGGAAATCGGCGCGGATCAGCTTCTCGCTGGCGGCGAACACCTTGGGGTAGGCCACAAACTCCATGGTGCCGGTGAGGTCCTCAAGCAGCCCCGTGGCCATCAACTCCTCGCGCTTGGTCTTCTTCAGCCGGATGTTGCTGAGCACGCAGCCGACCCGGCAACCCTTGCGGAGGGGCTCCTCCCCCAGCTGCTCCAGGGTGCAGTCGGTGTGGCTGCCGATGATGTCGGCGAACGCGTCCAGCGGGTGGCCGGAGATGTAGAAGCCGAGGATCTCCTTCTCGCAGGACAGGATCGTCTTGGAGTCCCACTCCGGGATGTCGGGCAGCACCTCGCCGGCGGGGGTGGGGTCCGCCGCCTCCCCCTCCATGGCGCCGAACAGGCTCTTCTGGCCGACGGCGCGGTCGCGCTGGTGCTTCTGGGCGAAGTCCATGATCCTTTCCATGATTTCGGTGAGCTGGGAGCGGCGGTAGCCCAGCTCGTCGAAGACGCCCGCCTTGGTCATGCTCTCGACCACGCGGGAGTTGACGCTGCGCAGGTCCACCCGGCAGGCGAAGTCCGTGAAGGACTGGAAGGGGCCCCCGCTGTCGCGGGCGGCCAGGATGTTCTGGATGGCGGACTCGCCCACGTTCTTCAGGGCGCCGAGGCCGAACCGGATCCCCTCCCGCGTGGGCAGGAAATCCAGGACGCTCTCGTTGATCGACGGAGGCAGGATCCGGATCCCCATGCTTTTGGCCTCGGCGATGTACTGCACCACCTTGGCGGTGCTGTTCTTCTCCGAGGTGAGCAGGGCGGCCATGAACTCCATCGGGAAGTGCGCCTTCAGGTAGGCCGTCTGGTAGGCGACCCAGGCGTAGGCGGCCGAGTGGGACTTGTTGAAGCCGTACTCGGCGAACTTGCTGATCAGGTCGTAGAGCTCGCGGATCCTGGCCGGCGGCACCCCGCGGGCCTTGCCGCCCTCGAGGAACTTGGCCTCCATCTCCGCCATCTTGTCCTTCTGCTTCTTGCCCATGGCCTTGCGGAGGGTGTCGGCCTCGGCCAGCGTGAAGCCGGCCACCGCCGACGCGATCTGCATGACCTGTTCCTGGTAGACGATGACGCCGTACGTGTCGCGCAGGAGGGGCTCCAGTTCCGGCAGCAGGTAGCGGATCGGGCTCTGGCCGTTCTTGCGCCGGATGAAGTCCTCAATCATGCCTCCCTTGATCGGGCCCGGGCGGTAGAGGGCGTTCATGGCGACGATGTCCTCGAAGCGGGACGGCTTGAGTGCCCGGAGGTAGTTGCGCATGCCCGAGCTTTCAAACTGGAAGATGCCGTAGGTGCGGCCCTCGCTGAAGATCTGGTACGTGTCGGCGTCGTCCAGCGGCAGTTTGCGGATGTTCAGGTCGACGCCGTGGTTGGCCCGGATGAGGGCGAGGGCGTCCTGGATGACCGTCAGGGTGATCAGGCCCAGGAAATCCATCTTCAGGAACCCCAGCCGCTCGATGTCCTTCATGTTGTACTGGGTGATGGTCTCCTCGTTGCTGCCCAAGGCCAGGGGGATCACGTCCAGCAGCGGCTGCGGGGCGATGACCACGCCGGCGGCGTGGATCGAGGCGTGCCGGCTCAGGCCCTCCAGCCGCCGGGAGATGTCGATCAGCTCCTTGATCTGGCGGTTCTCGGCCATGGCCTGGCGGAGGCGCTCCTCGTCGTCGAGCGCCTTCTCGATGGTGATGTTCAGCTCCTGCGGGATCAGCTTGGCGATCCGGTCGACCTCGCCGTAGGACAGCCCCAGCACCCGGCCGACGTCGCGCACCACCGCGCGGGCCTTCATCGTGCCGAAGGTGGCGATCTGGCCCACGCAGTCGGCGCCGTACTTCTCGGTGACGTAGCGGATCACTTCCTCCCGGCGGCGGGTGCAGAAGTCAATGTCGATGTCCGGCGGGGAAATGCGGTCGGGATTCAGGAACCGCTCGAACAGCAGGTCATACCGCAAAGGGTCGAGCTCGGTGATCCGCAGGCTGTAGGAGACCAGGCTGCCGGCGGCCGAGCCGCGGCCCGGCCCGACGGGGATGCCCGCTTCCTTGGCGTGGCGGATGAAGTCCCAGACGATCAGGAAGTAGCCGGCGTAGTGGGACTTCTGGACGATGTCGATCTCGTACTCGAGGCGCTTGTGGTATTCCTCGAGGGGATGGCGCAGGAGGCCGGCCGCTCGGTCCTCTTCCAGTTCCTGGAGGCGCTCGGCGAAGCCGCGCCGGGTGACCTCGGCGAAGTACTCGTCCAGCGTCGAACCGGCGGGGATCTCGAAGCGCGGATAGTGCTGGGATTTGGTGTCGAACTCGAAGGCGCACCGTTCGGCGATGGCCAGGGTGTTGTCCAGCGCCTCGGGGATGTGGCCGAAGAGGGCCTCCATCTCGGCGGGGGTCTTGAAATAGAACTCGCCGGAGTTGAACTTCAGGCGCGACTCGTCGGAGAGCACCTTGCCGGTCTGGATGCAGACCAGCACTTCGTGGGCCAGGGCGTCGCCGGCTTCCATGTAGTGGCAGTCGTTGGTGGCCACCAGGGGGATGCCCGTGCGTCCGGCAAGCCGGACCAGCTGCTCGTTGACCTGCTTCTGCTCCGGCAGGCCGTGGTCCTGCAGCTCGAGGTAGAAGTTGCCCCGGCCGAACAGCGACTCGTAGCGGCGGGCGGCCTCCTCGGCCCGCTTCTCGTCCCCGCGCATCAGCGCCTGCGGCACCTCGCCCTGGAGGCAGGAGGTCAGGGCCACCAGCCCCGCGCAGTGCTTCGACAGCAGGGCGAAGTCGATGCGGGGCTTGTAGTAGAAGCTCTCGATGTGGCTCAGGGAGACCATCCGGCAGAGGTTGCGGTACCCGGTCTCGTCCCGGACCAGCAGGACGAGGTGGTGGCGGGTCTCGGCGCTGTCCCGGTTCATCCGGTCGGGGGCGACGTACACCTCGCACCCGGTGATCGGCTTCAGGCCCTTCTTCTTGGCCTTCTCGCAGAACTGGACCGCCCCGAAGAGGTTGCCATGGTCGGTCAGGGCCAAGGCGGGCATGCCGCAGGCGACGGACTTGTCCACCAGACGGTCGATGGTGCAGGCGCCGTCCAGCAGGGAGTAGTCGCTGTGAACGTGGAGGTGCACGAACGATCTGGGCATGGAGTCCCCCCCTCGGGTTGGTCTGGCGAGCCCCGGCGACGCCGGCGGTCCGGCGGGCGAAATGATCCGTCAGGCGCCGATCTCCGGTCATCGGTCACCCGTCACCGGTCCCCCGTCGGATTCTCTCGAACTCACCAAACCCATTATAGACATTTTTCCGGAAGGGCAAGAACGAAAAGAAGGTGAATTCATTTTTCTTGCAATCTATTGTAAAAAGACATGTTGCGCAGACACGAAGTCCAGTCGCCTTATTCGGCCGGACAATTCCGGGGAATGCCGCCCGCCGGCTCTTTCATCAACGCGGCTCACTCCTCGCCCACCTGCAGCCGGTATCCCACGCCCGGTTCGGTGACGATGTGGCGCGGCCGGCCGGGGTCGGCTTCGATCTTCCGGCGCAGGTTGCTGATATTGACCCGCAACAGGTGGCTGTCATCGGCATACCCCGGTCCCCACACCTTGACCAGGATCTGGCGGTGGGTGAACACTTTCCCGGCCTGGGTAACGAAGAGCCGCAACAGGTCGAACTCGTTCGGAGTCAGCGCCACCGTCCGGCCGGCCACCTTCACCCGGCGCTGGGGCAGGTCCACCTCCAGGTCGCCCGAGCGGAACAACGGTTCGGCCACGCCGGCCGGCGTCTGCCGGAGCGCCGCGCGCATCCGGGCCAGCAGTTCGCCGGTTCCAAACGGCTTGGTCACATAATCGGCGGCGCCGGCGTCCAGGGCCGCGATCTTCTCCTCCTCCCCCTCGCGCACCGACAGGACGATCACAGGGACGTCCGACCACTCGCGCAGCCGCTTCAGCACCTCCAGGCCGTCCAGATCGGGCAGCCCGAGATCGAGAATGACGAGGTCGGGCCGGCCGGCCGCGGCCGCCGCCAGGGCATCGCCGCCGCGATCCGCCTCCAGGACCTCCGCCCCGTGTGCCGTGAGGATGGTGCCGAGGAAGCGCCGGATCGCCCGCTCGTCATCCACAACCAGGATCTTGTGGCCCTTGAGTTCCGTCATGACGCCCCTCCGGTTTCCGCCGGACCGTATTCTCCCCCGGAGACGGCCAGGGGCAGGAAGACGACCAAGCGCGCCCCTCCATCGGGCCGGTTCTCGGCCCGGATCGAGCCCCCGTGCGCGTCGACGATCCCCCGGCTGATGGCAAGTCCCAGGCCCGTTCCGGCCACGTCGCCGGAACGGCGGGCCCGGTAGAACTTGTCGAAAATCCGGTCCAGATCGTCCTCCGGGATCCCCGGCCCGCGGTCCGCGACGGACAGTTCCACGCCGTTCTTTACCAGGCGCGCCTGCAGCTCGATGGGCGCTTCCAGCGGCGAGTACTTGATGGAGTTGTCCAGCAGGTTGGCGATGACCAGCTTCATCAGTACGAAGTCCATGGCCACCATCGGCAGGTCCGGCGGGACCTCGATCCGGACCGGCCGCCCCTCCAGCCGCCCCGCGAGGGAGGCCGTGGCCGAGCCGAACAGGTCCTGGACGTCGCACGGCTCGAGGCGCGTCCGGAGAACGCCGGCCTCGAGGCGGGACATCTCCAGCAGGTTCCCGACGAACTGGTTCAGCCGCCCCGCCTCCTCCCAGGCACCTTCCACCAGGTCGCGCCGGTCGGACTCCGGCAGCCGGTCACCCTCATCCCGCAGGCTGCTGAGCGCGCCCGTGATGGTCACCAGCGGCGTGCGCAGGTCGTGGGAGATGGAACTCAGGATGGCCCGGTGCAGTTTGTCCGCCTCTTCCAGGAGCTTCGCTTGGCCGGCCTTCCGGGCCAAGGTGATTCGCTCCATCGCCAGGGCGGCCTGATTGGCGAAGGCGTCGAGCAGGGCGGCACGCTCCAGCGGCCGGGAAGCCGGCCCGTCCTTGAAGCGGACCGCCAGCACGCCCGCGATGCCGCCCATGCCCCGCAGGGGGACGTGCCGCATGGCCGCCGAGCTGAGGGTGTCGGTGCCCGCGCCGGCCGCACGGCCGTTGTGGAACACCCACTGGGCCACCGCCAGTTCCTTCTCCTCCACGACCAGCCCCGGCGTGGCGCGCAGCACCCTCCATTCCGGCGCTCCGGGCACCAGCACCGCCGCCCGGGCTTCGAGAGAATCGCCGACGTGCCGGACCACCGAACCGGCCACCGTTTCCAGGTCGGCCGCGGCGGCCAGGTCGCGGCTCAACGCATAGAGGCTGGCCGTCTGGGCTTCCCGGGCCTGGACGGCCGCGGCCTGCGCCCGCGCTTTCGCCACCAGCGTGCTGACGACGAGGCCGACCGTGAACAGACCGGCGAAGGTGATCAGGTACTGGGTGTCTTCCACGGCCAGGGTGAAGGGAGGCGGGACAAAGAAGAAATCGAAGGCCAGCACGCCCAGCAGCGCCGTGAGAATGGCGGACCGGAGCCCAAGGTACAGCGACGCCAGGACCACCGCGAGGAGGTAAATCATGACCAGGTTCGTGGGGGCGAGGAAGAGGTGGAACACGCTGCACGCCAGCGTAGCCAGCGCCACCAGCCCCACGGCGCCCACGTAGGACACGACGGGGGACCGCCCCCGGGCGGATCGCGACCGCTCCCCTCCGTCCGCCGCGGGCGCGATGTCCACCACCACCACGTCGATGGACGGGGTACGGCGGATCAGGCGGTCGACGATGGTCCGGCCCGGCCAGCCGCCCCGCTTGGGGCGGACCGGTTTGCCGATCACGATCTTGGTGACGTTGCGTTTCCGCGCGAATTCCAGGATCGCGTCCGTGGCGGAATGGGAGGTCAGCATGGAGACGGTCGCCCCCAGGCTTTCGGCCAGCCGCAGGTCACGCCACACATACTCCCGGTTTTCCTGCACGAGCGGGTCGCTGCCCGGCGTGTCGACATAGACCGCGAGCCACTCCGCCCGCAGCTCGGTGGCCAGGCGGCGCGCCGCCCGGATCAGGCGTTCGCTGTAGGGGCTGCCGCTGACGCAGACCATCAGACGCTCCGCCGCCGGCCACGGGCCGGGAATGGCCCGAGACTCCATGTAGGCGCGCATTTCCTCGTCCACCCTCCGGGCGGTCCTTCGGAGGGCAAGTTCCCGCAGGGCGTTCAGGTTGCCGGGGCGGAAGAATTTTCGGGCGGCATGGGCGGCCTGCTCGGGGATGTAGACCTTTCCCTCGTGCAGCCTCTGCACCAGCTCCGGCGGCGGCAGGTCCACCAGCTCGATTTCACCGGCCTCGTCCAGGATCCGGTCGGGGACGGTCTCCCGCACGACCACGCCGGTGATCTGGGCCACCACGTCATTCAGGCTCTCCAGGTGCTGGATGTTGAGGGTGGTGAAGATGTTGATTCCCGCGGCGAGCAGCTCTTCGACGTCCTGCCAGCGCTTGAGGTGGCGCGCGTCGGGCGCGTTGGTGTGGGCCAGCTCGTCGACCAGAGCCAGCCGTGGCTTCCGCGCCAGGACCGCGTCAAGATCCATCTCCGGGATCCGGATGCCCCGGTGGGCCGACAGCCGCCGGGGGAGGGCGGGCAATCCGGCCAGCAGGGCCTCGGTCTCCTTCCGCCCGTGCGTCTCCACGAGGGCGGCCACGACATCCTCGCCGGCGGACAGCCGCAGGCGGGCGGCCTCCAGCATCGCGAAGGTTTTCCCCACGCCCGCGGCGTACCCCAGGAAGATCTTCAGTTTCCCCCGGTTCTCCCGGCGGTCTTCCGCCTGCATGCGGGCCAGCAGGGCATCCGGATCGGGTCGCTGTCCCTCGGCCATGTCACGCTCCTCGGTTCGCCGAACGGGCGGCAGGACGGGATTCCGCCGCTTCGTGTCCCGCCGCAATCGTGGGTCATCCGCCGGAATCACTGCGGATGATTGTATCATTGTTCGCGAGGTGCGCGGAATTCAGGGTTCGGCAGCCGGTGAGCCGGTCCAGGGCCAGATTCAGCTCCAGTACGTTCACCCGCGGTTCTCCCAGCACGCCGAGCTGGCGGCCTGCCGTCATCCGGTTCACCAGATCCCGGAGCTTGGCCTCGGAGACGTCCCGCGCCTGGGCCACCCGCGGCACCTGGTAGAGCGCCGCGGCCGGGCTGATATCCGGATCCAGGCCGCTCCCCGACGCAGTCAGCAGGTCCGCAGGAATGACTGTCCCGCCGGCCGGGTCGCCGGCGCGAAGCCGGGCGGCACGGGCTCGCACGGTCCGGGCCAGGTCCGGATTGGAAGGCCCCAGGTTCGCCCCCCCCGAGGCGGCCCCGTTGCAGGGCGGGCGGGTGGCCGAGGGGCGGCCCCAAAAATAGGCCGGGTCGTGGAAATCCTGGCCGATCAGCCGGGAGCCCACGACAATCTCTCCCTCGCGGATCAGGCTCCCGTCCGCCCGACCGGGGAACACCGCCTGGGCGATTCCGGTGACCAGCAACGGGTACAGGACGCCGGTCACCAGCGAGAGCAGGCCGAAAAGGAGCAGGGCCGGCTTGAGGCTCGCGCGGATCTCGTGCAGCATGGAGCACCTCCTTCTCCCGGCTCAACCCAGCGCCGCCAGGAGGAGATCAATCAGCTTGATGCCTATGAACGGCGCGACCAGTCCGCCCAGCCCGTAGATCAGCAGGTTGTCGCGGAGCAGGCGGGCGGCGCTGCGCGGCCGGTACGGGATGCCGCGCAGGGCCAGCGGGATCAGGCAGACGATAATCAAGGCGTTGAAGATCACGGCCGACAGGATCGGGTGCGACAGCCCCAGCACGTTCAGGACGCCCAGCGCCGGGTAGGTGGAGGCAAAGGCGGCAGGGATGATGGCGAAGTACTTGGCCACATCGTTGGCGATGCTGAACGTGGTCAGCGCCCCGCGGGTCATGAGCATCTGCTTGCCCGTCTCCACGATCTCGATGAGCTTGGTGGGATTGCTGTCCAGGTCGATCATGTTGGCCGCCTCGCGCGCCGGCTGGGTGCCCGTGTTCATCGCCACGGCCACGTCGGCCTGGGCCAGGGCCGGGGCGTCATTGGTCCCGTCGCCGGTCATCGCCACGAGGCGGCCCTCGGCCTGGTGCCGCCGGATCAGGGCCAGCTTGGCCTCGGGAGTGGCCTGGGCCAGGAAGTCGTCCACGCCGGCCTCGGCGGCGATCGCCGCGGCCGTCAGCGGGTTGTCGCCGGTGATCATCACCGTCTGGATGCCCATCCGCCGGAGCTGCCCGAACCGTTCCCGGATGCCTCCCTTGACGATGTCCTTCAGGTGGATCACCCCGACGGCCCGCCCGTTGCGGGCGACCACCAGCGGAGTGCCGCCCCCGCGGGCGATGCGCTCCACCACCGCATCCAGCCCCGGCGGGACGGCGTTCCCGCCGGCTTCGACCAGCGCCCGGATGGCGTCCGGCGCGCCCTTTCGGACGGACAGGCCGTCCACGTCCACTCCGCTCAGGCGCGTCTGGGCGGAGAACGGCACGAAGCGCATCGACTTTCCGTCCGGCTGGTGGACCGGCCGGCCGCGCAGTCCGAACTTGTCCTTCACCAGCACCACGATGCTGCGGCCTTCCGGCGTCTCGTCGGCCAGCGAGGCTAGTTGGGCCAGCTCCGCCAGCTCGGCGGGGGCGACCCCGTCCGCCGGGACCAGGGCCACCGCCTGCCGGTTGCCGAGGGTGATGGTGCCGGTCTTGTCCAGCAGCAGGACGTCCACGTCGCCCGCCGCCTCCACGGCCCGGCCGGACAGAGCGATGACGTTGCGGCGGATCAGCCGGTCCATGCCGGCGATGCCGATAGCGCTGAGGAGCCCGCCGATTGTCGTGGGGATCAGGCACACCAGCAGCGCCGCCAGCGCCGTGATGGAGACCGGCTCGCCGCGGCCGGCGGTCCGCACGGCGTACATGGAAAAAGGCAGGAGCGTCGCGCAGACCAGGAGAAACACCAGCGTGAAACCGGCCAGCAGGATCCCCAGGGCGATTTCGTTGGGCGTCTTTTGCCGCCGGGCCCCCTCCACCAGAGCGATCATCCGGTCGAGGAAGCCCGCCCCCGGTTCCGCGCTCACCCGGACCACCAGCCAGTCGGAGAGCACCCGCGTCCCGCCCGTGACGGCGCTGCGGTCCCCGCCCGACTCACGGATCACCGGCGCGCTCTCGCCGGTGACGGCGCTCTCGTCCACGGAAGCCACGCCCGCCACCACCTCGCCGTCGGCGGGTATGACGTCGCCCGCCTCGGCCAGGAACAACTCGCCGCGACGCAGTTCCGTGGAGGAGACCCGCCGCCAGGAAGCGGCAGATGGCGGCTGGCCGTCCGACGGTGCATGGCCCTCCGCCAGGCGCTTCGCCGGCGTGTCCCTGCGGGTGCGCCGCAGGGCTTCCGCCTGGGCCTTGCCCCGGCCCTCCGCCAGGGCTTCGGCGAAGTTGGCGAACAGGACGGTGATCCACAGCCACACGGCGACCCAGAAGATGAAGGCGGCCGGCGCCTCCGCCCACCCGGCCAGGGCACCGAGCCAGAGTCCCGTGGTCAGGACGCTGACGACCTCCACCACCAGCATGACGGGATTGCGAACCATCCGGCGGGGATCCAGCTTGCAGAAGGCATCCGCCAGGGCCCGCCCGTACAGGTCCCGCGGCCGGGTCTGCCGGCGGGGGGACGAGCCGGATTCCTGCGCTCCCGGGCCCACTGCCGGAAAAGTCGGGGGCATGGATGGACCGGTATCTTGGAGTTCTCTTCGTTCATGCGCCGGATTGGACATCTTCACTTCCTCCGTCACCGCAACAGCAACTGCTCCACGATGGGGCCCAGCGCCAGCGCCGGCAGGAAGCTGAGCGCCCCGACCATGACCACCACGGCGATCAGCCAGGCAACGAACAGCGGCCCGTCTGTGGGCAGCGTTCCAACGGATGCGGCCAGCTTTTTTTTCTCCGCCAGCGAGCCGGCGATGGCCAGCGTGAAGACGATGAGCCAGTAGCGGCTCACCAGCATGGCCAACCCGAGCACCGGGTTGTAGAACGGGGTGTTGGCGTTCAGGCCGGCGAAGGCGCTGCCGTTGTTGTTGCCGGCTGAGGAGAAGGCGTACAGGATTTCGGAAAATCCGTGCGGGCCGGGGTTGGCCGCCGACGCGAGCGCGGCCGGCACCAGCACCGCCCCTGCTGTCCCTACCAGCACCAGCAGGATCGGCACCAGGATGGACAGGGAGGCCATCTTCATCTCAAAGGCCTCGATCTTCTTGCCCAGGTACTCGGGTGTGCGGCCCACCATCAGCCCGGCGACGAACACGGCGATGATGGCGAAGATCAGCATCCCGTAGAGGCCGGAACCCACCCCGCCGTACACGACCTCGCCCAACTGCATCAGCCACAGGGGCACCAGGCCGCCGAGCGGCAGGAACGAGTCATGCATGGAGTTGACCGATCCGTTGGATGCCGCCGTCGTGGCGACGGCCCACACCACCGAGTTGGCGACACCGAAGCGGACCTCTTTGCCTTCCAGGTTCGCCGCTGCCGACCCGACGCCGCCGTTCGCCTTCACCAGCCCAGGTGCAGGGGCCGTTTCCGCCCAGAGAGCCAGGCCGAGCATGGCGGTGAACAGCACGGTCATGGCCGCGAGGATGGCCCATCCCTGGCGGGGTTCGCCCACCATGCGCCCGAAGGTGCAGCAGAGGGCGGCGGGGATCAGCAGGATCGCCAGCATCTCCAGGAAATTCGACAGCGGCGTCGGGTTTTCGAACGGATGGGCGGAATTGGCGTTGAAGAAGCCGCCGCCGTTGGTGCCCAGTTGCTTGATGGCGACCTGGGAAGCGGCGGGGCCGCGGGCGATTCCCTGCCCGCCGATCCGGCGCCCGTCCGGGCCGGTCTCCGGATCCAGCACCTTCACCGTGACCGGTCCGTCGAAGGTCTGCACCACTCCCTGGCTCGTCAGGATCACCGCCAGCGCCACCGAGAGGGGCAGCAGGATGTACAGCGTCGAGCGCACCAGATCCACCCAGAAATTGCCGATCAGCCGGGTGCCGTGCCGGACGAATCCCCGGACGAAGGCCGCCAGCACTGCCATCCCCGTGGCGGCGGACACGAAATTCTGCACCGTCAGTCCCAGCATCTGGGTCAGGTAGCTCAGGGTGGTTTCGCCGCCGTACCCCTGCCAGTTGGTGTTGGTGGCGAAGCTGACCGCCGTGTTGAAGGCGGAAAGCGGCTCCACGGCGGGGAGCCCGGCTGGATTGAGCGTCAGCAACGGTTGGAGCCGCTGCAGCGCGTACACTGCCAGCGCGCCCAGCAGGTTGAAAAGGAGGACCGCCGTGGTGTACTGCCGCCAGCCCATCTCCCGCTCCGGCTGGATCCCGGATAGGCGGTACAGCACGCGTTCCACCGGGGCCAGCACCGGGTGAAGCAAGGTCCGCTTCCCCTCGTACACGCGGGCCATGAATTCCCCCAGGGGCTTGGCCAGCGCCAGCAGAACCCCGAGGTACAGCAGCACCTGCAGCCAATCCATCGCGGTCATGAGAAATCCTCCGGTCGGAGCAATGCCCACAGGAGATAGAGGAACATGGCCGTTGAGATCAGTCCCGCCACCGCGTACAGCCAGTTCATCTCGCCCTCCTCATTCAAATCCCGCCGACTTACTTCCGGAGCCGTTGGCAGCCGCCGGCCAGCCATTCCGTCATCAGGAAAAAGACGGCGATCGCGAGCAGTAACGCCAGGTCGGTCATGCCGGTTCCTCCACTCATCCGGGACCAGCATAGCCCGCCGCGGGTCAAGGCGGTCTCAAATCCCCGGCCGGATGGGTCAAGAAACGGTCAAGATTGTCTTCCTCCCGGATTCCGTTGGACATTCGCGGGTGCGTCTGAGAAAATCCGACCTGTCCTAATGCCATCGGATCGAAGAGGCGAAAGGAGTTGCCGGTCATGCGTCCAAGAGAGGTTGTCGAGGCGTGGGTCGATGCCTTCAACCGGGCGGATGCGGACGCCCTGGCGGCCATGTACGCCGGCGACGCCGTCAACCATCAAGTCGCCGAGCCCCCCGTCCACGGGCTTGCGGCCATCCGGGAGATGTTCGCCGCGGGATTCGCCGCCGCCAAGATGGTCTGCATCGTTGAGAACCTGTTCGAGGACGGCGAATGGGCCATCCTGGAGTGGCGGGACCCGCTCGGGCTGCGCGGGTGCGGTTTCTTCCATGTGGCGGACGGGAAGATCGTCTTTCAGCGGGGCTACTGGGACAAGCTGACGTTCCTTCGGCAGCACGGCCTGCCGGTCCCGGCCGAATAAAGCAACTCAACCAACCGGCGGAAATTGCGGGCCTGCACCGGCATCTCCTCGGTCAGGTGGAGCCGACCGAATTTCTCCCGGATCGGGCCCCAGCCGGGCGAATCCGCCGGCGGATTTCCTAGAAGGAAGGCCGTATCCCCGGCCGTCAGGGAGAACGGCGCCTCCTCGTACCGCAGGCGGCCCCGGTTGGCGGGGCAGGCCGCCTGGCATTCCAGGCAGCCGACCAGGCAATCGGGGGAGGGAGGGAGGCGGTCCTCCGGCAGCTCGCCTGGCAACTCGGACGACAGGGTATAACATCGATCGGCGCGGAGCAGGATCCGGTCTTCCCCGATGGCGCCCGTGGGACAGGCGGTCCGGCAGGCCTTGCAGTCGGCGCATCGGCTCATCAGCCGGTCCCGGATCGCCGGCGCAGGCGCCGGCGCGGTCAGGGGCATGTCCGTGACCAGGCCCACCAACTGGACGTAGCTGCCCAGGCCGGGTACGTAAACGATGTTGTTCCGGCCATACTCGCCCAGGCCGGTGAGGACCGCCAGGGTTTTCAGCGGGGCGGTCACCACCTCGATCCGGTATCCTCCATGTCCCACCGATGCCCGGGCGTCGTCACGGACGCGGTCGAAGGTGAGCCGGTAATCGCCATAGGTCGGCGGGAAGACAGCGCGTCCGGGCCCTTCCGCCGTCTCGAACCGCAGGACGTGGGCCGGCCGCGGCACGGCCACCATCACCAGCGCGGCCGGCTCCTCCATGCCGATTTCGTCCAAATACTTGAATCCTTTCAAGTAGTGTTGCTCGAATTCGGAATCTAGACTGCCTTGGGAGTGGAGCTGCGCCATCCAGTCCCGCGCAGTCTCCAGCAGGGCGACTGCCCCGAAGGCGACCCGATAACCCCGCTCTTCCGCCCACTGCAGCCAGCGATCGTTTCCCATCGGAATCTACCTCCACCGTTCTGTCTTTGACAAACTGACGCCCGAAAATGTAACGCACTAAAATATATTTACCAGTTACATCTTGATTTTTACTCCCGAATGATGTAATTGTCAATAGGGAAAAAGGGGATTACGGTGAGCGACGAATCCTGGCTGGAATTGCTCAACAGCGACTGGCACGACTACCGCGGCAGCGGGCGCCGCGAAGACCGGCTGGAGAACCCGGAATGGCGCGGCCGCTTTCTGGCCGGCTGGAAAGCCGATCTATCGGGAGTGCCGGTTGGAGAGCTGGTGGCGGGATTGCGTCAACTCCGGGACATCATCCGCCGGCTCGTGGACGCTTTCATTGCCGGCCGGCCGGTCGGCCTGGCGGAGTGGGCCGAGCTCAACGCTATTCTGGATGGGAGTCCCTGCGTGCGCCGCATGGAAGACGCCCCGGGAAGGCCGCGGCTGCAGATGGTGCCGCTCCGGTGCGGCCTCCCGGCTGTTCTGGCGGAGATCGCGGGCACGTTCGCCGAGGCAGTCTCAAACGGCGATCCGGTCCGGATCAAGACCTGCCAGAACCGGGACTGCGGCTGGACCTTCTACGACCGCACCAAGAACCACAGCCGCAAGTGGTGCGAGGACACCTGCGGCAACCTGATCAAGGTGCGCCGCTTCCGGCGGAAGAAGAACCACGAACCACACGAACCACACGAAAAGTAGCCAATCCGCAATCCGAATCAAGACCACGAAAAACACGAAAGAATTCCAATCCGCAATCCGCAACCTTGAATATGGAACTCAGGAACTCAGGAGAGATTGCAAACCGAAATCCGAAGTCCGATGTCCGCAGGCCTCAGCCCAACGGCCCATGTCCGCGGCTTCCAATTCGCAATTCGCAATTCACCATGGGTGCACTCCGCATTCCGCACTCCCCACTCCGCATTCCGAATCAACTGCAATCCAAACTTAGTCGACCGTTATGGACTTGCTGACGTTCTTCGGCACGTCGGGGTGGACGCCGTGGAGGGGGATCTTCAGGCGGTTCAGGTACTTCATCTTCAGGACGCTCATCTCCAGCGCCAGCAGCTGGACCGCCATCATGGCGGAGAAGGGATAGAGCAGCTCGCTGCCGGTGCGGGGCAGGCCCAGGAAGTGGCAGCGGTATCCGGGGGCGTCGGTCGGAGGCCGCAGCGCGGCCTGGCGCAGCTCCTCGTTCTCCTCGGCGATGACGAACACCGACGACCCGCGGATCTTGTGGGTGTTGATCTGGGAGATGGTCAGGTGGATGTCCCGCTCCGACGGCGGCGTCAGGAAGACCAGCGGGTACGGGGCGAAGAGCGGAGTATAGAAGTCGCGCCGGAGCAGCGGGTCGAGCACCTTCGCCTCCTCCGGCCGCAGGTGGAAAGGCCGGGTGTGCCGGACGAGGAATTCCTCCAGCGCGTTGCCCATGGAGATGACGGAGGACAGCGGTAGCTGCTCCTGCTCGGCCCGCAGGGCGAGCTCCACAAACAGGTTCTTCAGGCCGGACATCCCGCCCTGGAGCTGGGTCAGCCCGAGGGTGAAGTTTTTGCCCAGGATGGTGTTGGGGCCGTGCTTGAACTCCGAGGCCTCCATCCCCTCGGCGTGGTTGAGCACCACCTCGCGGACCTTGAGTGCCCCCTCCCGCGCCAGCCCGACGTTGGCGGTAGCCAGGATGTGGAGGGACGGGCTGAGGAAGATCTCGTCGGCCAGCTCGCGCACCGGGATCTTCGCCAGCCGGTGGGTCTCCTCCAGGAGCTGGGGCAGCTGAAGGAACTGCTGCCGCGCGGCCTGGTACGCGGGGCCGGTCTCCCCCCGCAGCTCGAGGCATTTCACGGCCAGGCCGAATAGGAGCGCCACCTGGTTGGTGAAGCTCTTGGTGGCCGGGACGGCGATCTCGGGGCCGCACAGGATGGGCAGGTAGAAATCGCACTTTTCCTGCGCCAGGGTGGAGTTGACGTTGTTGACGATCATCAGCCGGCGCGCCTTGCAGCGGGCGGCCAGGGCGTTGCAGATGTCCACCAGGTCCTTGGTCTCGCCGCTCTGGGAGATGCCGATGAAGAGGTCGTCGGCAGTGACCGAGTCGAGCGCCTCGGAACGGAACTCGCCCGGCAGCAAGCACTCCACGGCGATGCCGGCCACCTTGTTGAGCAGGCTCGCGCCCACCCGGGCGGCGTTGTAGGAGGAGCCGCAGGCGACCACGTAGATCCGGCTGCGGCGGTGGGCCTCCAACTCCCGGGCGAAGCGGTCCATCCAGCCGCGCAGCGACCAGCGGTGCTTGTAGAGGAAAAGGCTGTCGATCAGGGCCAGCTCGCGGCGCCAGCGGCCGCCGCTGAGCCGGTGGACCTCGCCGAGGAAGCCTTCCTCGATGGAGGAGAACAGGCGCGACTCGGGCACATCGGCGAGGAAGCGCGAGAAGGCGCGCCCGGCCTCGCGATCGAGCTGCCGATAGTCCTCGCCGTCGAAGATCGAACGCAGGTTTTCAAGAAGCCGCTTCGTGTCGGTCTCGAAGCTGGCCAGGCGGACCGACTGGCGGACCCGGAAGGCCAGCTCGCGGTGCGCGTCGTAGGTGTCGAAGAGGGCCCGGCGGGAGCCGTTGTCCGGAAAGAACAGCTCCACCAATTCCTGCACCGCCTCGGCCTGAGAGGCGATCTCCTGCTCCATGAAGAACTGGAACGGCGGCCGCAGGGCCATGTCCCGGTTGCGCAGCTTCGAGCGCTTGGGCGCGCGCTTCTCCGCGAACTTCGGATCGGTACACGAGTGGACGGTCCAATCCCCCGACGTGAAGTGGATGAACTCCCCCTCGGACAGCGGGATGAGGACGCGGGTTTTGCTCAGGACCGCCGAAAGGTCCGAGGAGGCGAGGATGAATTCGCCCTCGTCGTCGACGCCCTTGCCGATGTAGAGGGAGGAGCCGCTCTTGATGGCGTAGGCCTCCTCGATGGCCGGGTCCACGACCACGGCGGCGTAGGAGCCGACGATCTTGCGGGCGGCCTGCCGGATGGCCCGCCGCATGCACTCGCGGCGGACCGCGGCGTCCGCCCGGTTGGCGCCGGGCTGCTCCTCCAGGTTCAGGAAGAAGAAGTGCTCCACCGTGTGGACCAGCATCTCGCCGTCGTTGTCGCTCAGCACCTGGTGGCCGGCCAGCACCAGGTCCTGCTTCAGGTAGTCGCAGTTGGTGATGTTGCCGTTGTGCGCGCCGTAGATCCGCTCCTTGCAGGCCACCAGGTGGGGCTGGGCGTTGACGTCGTCCACCGCGCCGAAAGTGGCCCAGCGAACCTGGCCGCAGAAGAGGCGGCCCGGCAACAGCTCAAACTCCAGCGACCGGACCACCTGGGAAGGCGCGCCCACGGACTTGCGCAGGGTGATGGCCTGCCCTTCGTCCTGGATGCACAGGCCGGTGGAGTCGTAGCCGCGATACTCCAGCTTCTCCAGCAGGCGCGAGGCGATGGCGCCCAGCTTCGCCGTGCGGTGGGAGTAGACCATCCCCAGCACGCCGCAGCCCACGCCCGGCAGGGGCAGGAACCAGGGCAGGCGCACCGGCTCCAGGCGGCGCAGGGCGCGTACGGCCAGGCGGCGCCAGGCGGAGACCGGGCCGCCGGCGGATGATCCCGTCGAGAGCAGGCTGGACTGGGCGGAGCTCTTGTTCACCGGACCCCCAAATGCGAGATGTTCGGACGGGTATCTCCCCGATCGGCCCCTAGTGTACTGGAAGCGGCCGGCCGGCACAAGCCCCGCCGGGCAATCCCCCCGCGGACCGCCGCGGCCGCCCCACGGCAGTGGTTCCGTCACGGAAGGATTTCCTGCCCTCTAAAACCTTTTCGGCTGTTTTGTCGTATCGGGATCGGTGATAATAGCCCCCGGGAGGAGGCATGCCGAAACAACGGCGACAGACGAATGGAACCGAAGCGGTGCGATGGGGACGTCGCAGCACCGACCGGCGGGGTGCGGATTTCAAAGGGCTCTACCGGAAGCTGGAACACGCCCTGGCCCGGATCGAGCGGATCGAGAACATCGCCGGGACCTTGTCCCAGATCCTCGAGATCCTGGTGAGTGAATTCCGCGAAGATTTGGGCTTCGAGAGCGGCCGGCTGTACGAGCGCGACGGCGACGACTTCGTCCTCTGCTGTGCCCACGGAATGGCGTCCGGCGTCCCCATCGGCTTCCGGGTGACCTCCGGCTACGCCCCCCAGCGCCGGCTTCTGAACGAGGGAGTCGTGCTGTATCACCCCGGCGACTCGGGCTACGACCCCCTCTTCGAGCAGCGCCTCGGCATCACCTCCACTTTTGCCGCCATCACCCTGGGCGAGGGCAACACCCACATCCTGTCCCTCACCGTCCGGGGCGGCCTGCACGATGATCGCTACGTCTTCTACGCCCTCAGCGCCGTCCGCCACGTCATCAACCTGAAACTCCAGCAGCAGAAGCTCACCAGCGTCCTGGAGGAGGCGCGCCGCATCCAGCACAGCCTGCTGCCGCCCGGCCCGCCCCGGTTCGCCGGCTACGACATCGACGGACTGTCCCGCCCCGCCGAGGAGGTGGGCGGCGACCTGTTCGACTACCTGGAGATCACCAGCCGCCAGCTGGGGGTGGCCATCGCCGACGCCTCCGGCCACGGCCTGCCCGCGGCACTGATCGCCCGCGACGTCATCACCGGCCTGCGCACCGGTCTGACCGAGGACCTGAAGGTTATCAAGACCGTGGAGCGGCTCAACCGGGTGATCCACCGGGCCGCCCTCACCAGCAAGTTCATCTCCCTCTTCTACGGGGAATTCGAACCCGACGGCTACCTGGTCTATTGCAACGCCGGCCACAATCCCGGCCTGCTGCAGCAGGGCCGCACTTTCATCGAACTGCGCACCGGCGGGATGGTCCTGGGACCGGACCCCAACGCCCACTACCAGAGCGGCTACGTGCGGCTGGAAGCGGGGGACCGCCTCTTCCTGTACACCGACGGCTTGGTGGACGCCGAGAGCCCCGCCGGCGTGGCCTTCGGGCTGAACCGGCTCAAGCGGGTCCTGCGGTCCCACGCGGACCAGCCCTCGCGGGAGCTGCTGGCCGCGGTGTTCGACGAATTGGATCGCTTCACCTGCTGCCGCCCGCAGCACGACGACATCACCGCCGTCGCCATCCGCAAGACCTGATTCACCACAAAGGCACAAAGCACACAAAGGGTGATCCGCAAACCATTTTTCATTTGTCGTTAGACATTTGCCATTTTTCATTTCCAATCCATTGAATCAATTGGGAGGATCAAAGCTAGGCCTTGGAGTGTACGATCCGGAAAATGACAAATGGCTCCCGGATCGCCCTTTGTGTGCTTTGTGCCTTTGTGGTGAATTCCGGGTGGTTTAGACGAGGTCCATCGGGTCGAGGTCGACGGCGATCCGCTGGAACGGCAGGCGGGCGGAGACGCAGCGGCGTCGGAAGTCGCGCAGCACCGCTCCCAGGGCCTCGTCGGACAGGCAGCGCACCAGGAGGCTCCAGCGCCACTCGTCCTGGACCTTCTCCAGCAGCGCGGGCATGGGGCCAGTCACGCGCAGGGCCCCTTCCCGACCGGCCGCCCGGATCGCGTCCCGCAAGTGCCCGCCCGCCGCCGTGGCTAGTTTCCGGACCGCCTCCTCGCCTCGCTCGGTGATCACGACAAAGACCAGCCGCGAAAAGGGCGGGAAGAACATCTGCCGGCGGAAGGCGATCTCCTGCTCGTAGAAGGCGCGGTAATCCTGTTTCCGGGCGAAACGGATGGCGTAGTGGTTGGCGAAATAGGTCTGGATGTAGACCTGGCCCGGCGTGTCGCCGCGGCCGGAGCGGCCAGCCACCTGGGTCAGGAGCTGGAAGGTCCGCTCGGCGGCGCGGAAGTCGGGGATGCGCAGGCTGGTGTCGGTGGACAGCACCACCACCAGCGTGACCGCGGGGAAGTCGTGCCCCTTGGCGATCATCTGGGTGCCCACCAGCAGGTCGATCTCGCGGCGCTCGAAGCGGTCCAGGATCTCCTTCATCTGACCGCGCTTCCGGGTGGTGTCGCGGTCGAAGCGGGCCACGGTCCGGCCCGGGAAGCGTTGCCGGAAAGCCTCTTCCAGTTTCTCCGTGCCGGTGCCCAGGAAGAAGAGGTACTTGCTGCCGCACTCCGGGCACTTGTCGGGCACGTCCCGGAGGAAGCCGCAGTAGTGGCAGAGCAGCTTCTGCTCGCGGTGGTGGAAGGTCAGGGCCACCGAGCAGTGGTCGCAGACCACGTCCGCGCCGCACTTGCGGCACATCACCACGGGGGCGTAGCCGCGGCGGTTCAGCAGCACCATCACCTGCTCCCTCCGCTGCATGCGCTCGGCCACCGCCCGGTGGACCTCGCCGGCCAGGATCACGCTCTTGCCGTGGCGCTCGAACTCCCGGGCCATGTCCACCAACGTCACCTCGGGCAGGGGGCGGCGCTCGATCCGCTCGGGCAGCTCCAGCAGGGCGAGGCCGCGCCCCTCGACGGCGGCGTGGTAGCTCTCCAGGGCCGGGGTGGCCGAGCCCAGCACCAGCGCGGCCCCGCAGGCGGCGGCCCAGCGGCGGGCCGCCTCGCGGGCGTGGTAGCGCGGCGTCTCGTCCTGCTTGTAGGAGGCGTCGTGCTCCTCGTCCATGACGATCAGGCCGACGCGGTCCAGCGGCGCGAAGAGGGCTGAGCGGGTGCCGATGACCACCCGCGCCTCGCCGCGGTGGATGCGGAACCACTGGTCGTGGCGCTCGCCGTCGGAGAGCATGCTGTGCAAGATGGCCAGGCGCGGCCCGAAATGGGCCAGGAAGCGCCGGGTCAGGGCGGGGGTGAGGGCGATCTCCGGCACCAGCACCAGCGCGGTGCGGCCCCGCGCCAGGGCGTCGTGGATCAGCTCGATGTAGACCTGGGTCTTGCCACTGCCGGTGACGCCGAAGAGCAGGTACTGCCCGGGCCGGCCCGCGTCGAGGTCGCCGCGCACCCGGTCCACGGCCGCCTGCTGGTGGGCCGTCAGGGTGAGGGGACCGTCGTTCCGCTCCACATAGCCCCGGAACGGGTCGCGGAGGGACTCCTCCTCGTAGACCCGCAGCAACTCCTTTTTCGCCAGGCTCTGGAGCACCGGGACCACCGCCTCGGTCTCCCGCAAGAGCCGGGCCTGGGGGACCGGTCCCTCGTGGGAGCGCAGGAACTCCAGCACCGCGCGCTGGCGGACCGGAAAATCCGACGGGTCGACTTCCGGCGCCAGCAGCTCCACGAAACGGACCCGCCGGAAGCCGGTGCGCGCGCCGAGGACCCGGCTCTCCTTGGTTACCCAGCCGCGGCGCTCGAGGGCCGCCAGGGCCGCTTCGATACCGCGGGCGGAGATGGTGCGGGCGATCTCCCGCCGGGTGACGCCCGGCCGGGCGACGATCAATGCCAGCACTTTCTCCTGGAAGGTCTTGGCGCCGGCCTCTTCGAGTTGCCGGCGGCCGGCGGCGGTGGCCCGGTAGGCGAAAGTGGTATCCACATAGGAGCCGGGGGGGAAGAAAAGGCGGATGCACTCGCCCGGCGGGGCGAAGTAGGCGTCGGCCATCCAGGCGGCCAATGCCAGCCGGGGCGCGTCCACCAGCGGCTCGGCGTCCACCTGCTCGAGGATCTCCCTGAGTTTCACTCCCGCCGGCGGCGCGTCCGGCAGGGCGGTGACCACGCCGTTGGCGTGGCCGCCGGCCAGGGGCACCACCACCCGGCAACCCACCCGCAGGCCCGCCGCCATGTCAGGCGGCACGGCGTAGGTGTAGGGCTGGTGGACCGGGGCGAAGAGGCTGATTTCCGCGCAGCGCATGGAGACATTTCACCACAAAGGCGAGAAGAACACAAAGCCGGAAGAGGGGATCTGAACATCGAACATTGAACATCGAATGCTGAAGTCAATCCTGCAACTCCCCCCGTCTTTGCCTTCACCCTGAGTTCGACTACGCGAAACGACGGGCTCATCGAAAACCAAGGTGTTCCCGGTTTGACTTCGATGTTCGATGTTCGATCGGACGAATCAGGGTGGGGGCTGAAATCAAATGGGGTCAGCGGGATTTTGGGGGGGGCGACAGGCCGAGCAGCGCCATGGCTTTCTGGAGATCCTTCCATGCCTCGGGCTTGGCGTTCTCGTTCCGCAGCAGGTAGGCGGGGTGGTAGGTGGCGATCACGGTGGCGCTGTGGAAGCGGCCGGCGGTGCCCCGCAGCACCCCGATGGACTTCTTGCTGCCGAACAGGAACTGGGCCGCCACCGCGCCGAGGCAGACGATGACCCGGGGCTGGATGATCTCGATCTGCCGGATCAGGAAAGGGCTGCAGGCGGCGACCTCGTCCGGCTCGGGGGTGCGGTTGTCGGGCGGGCGGCACTTGACCACGTTGGCGATGTAGACGTCGTCCCGCCGGAGGGTCATGGCCCGGATCATCTTGTCCAGCAGCTGGCCGGCCCGGCCCACGAACGGCCGGCCGGTGGCGTCTTCGTCGGCACCCGGCCCCTCGCCCACGAACATCAGGGCGGCGTCCGCGCTACCCTCGCCGAAGACGACGGTCTTGCGGCCGTGGCAGAGCTTGCAGCGGGTGCACTCGCCGATCTCCCGCCGCAGGGCTGCCAGCTGCCGCGCTTTTTCCTCGCGGCTCAATTTCGGCTGGGCGGGCTCCGCGGCCTCCAGCAGCGAGGCCTGGTGGAGCGGCTCCACGAGCGGCGGGGCGGCGGATTTCCCCGGCACTGGCGCGGTGGGCTTCACTGGCGGCGGCACGGGCGGGGCCGGTTTCCCGGCAACCGGAGGCGCGGTTCTCGCCGGAGCGGCGGGAGCCGGCATGACTGCCTTTTCCGGCGCCGCCATTGTCGGCGCCTTCGCCGCGGTGGAAGCGGCCGGCCGCCTGGCCCGGCGCCCGGCCAGGGCCCGGTACTGCTTCCCCCGGCGCCGGTCCGGCGTCAGCACGAACTGCTCGACACCCAGGTCGCCGAAGAAAGCCAGCGACTGGACCAGCTTCTGGAGCGCCTCGAGGTCGGGGGTTTCTTTCTCGTCCATGGCGGTCACTGGAGCATGCCCATCTGGCTCAGCAGGGTCATGTTGTTGCGCCAGTTCGGCTCCACGCGCACGAACAGGCCGAGGTAGACCCGGCAGCCGAGCAGCGCCTCGCACTCCCGGCGGGCCTCCGAGCCGATGGTCTTGAGCATCTGGCCGCCCTTGCCGATGACGATGCCCTTCTGGGAGTCGCGCTCCACCAGGATGGACGCCTCGATCCGCACGATCCGGTCGGAGGCGCGGCGCGACTCGTCCCACAGGTCCACCACCACGGCGGAGGCGAAGGGCAGCTCCTGGCGGGTATGGACGAGGACCTTCTCCCGGACCAGCTCGGCCGCCAGGAAGCGCTCGGGCGAGTCGGTGATGAAGCCCTCGTCGTAGAAGTACTCGCCGTCCGGCAGGATGCCGTACAACTCGTCCAGCAAGCCCTTGACGCCGTCGCCGGTCAGGGCGCTGACGGGCAGGTAGGCGGCATAGTCGTGCTGCTGGCGGTAGAAGTCGATCACCTCCAGGATCTTCCCCTTCTTGACCAGGTCGATCTTGTTGATGACCAGGACGGCGCGGCGGCCGGCGTTCTTGACGATGTCCAGGACGAACTGCTCGCCGTGGCCGAACGACTGGGTGATGTCCACCATGTGCACCAGCACGTCGGCGGTGTGGAGCGCGTCGTAGATATGCTGCACCATCCGCCGGTTCAGCTCGTGGCCGGGCTTGTGCACGCCGGGGGTGTCGAAGAAGACGATCTGGCCGCGCTTCTCGGTCCGCACGCCGAGGATGCGCGTGCGGGTGGTCTGGGGCTTGTCGGAGATGATGGCGATCTTCTTGCCGACGATCTGGTTGAGCAGCGTGGACTTGCCGACGTTGGTCCGGCCGACGATGGCGGCGTAGCCGCACTTCTTCGGCGGCGGGGGCGGCGCGGCTTTTTTCACCTGCCTCTTCGCCCGGGGCGCAGGAGCTTTCCCGGATGGCGGCGAGGTCTTCTTCACTGGTTTTTTCCGGGGCGCGGCGGCCCTTTCGGACGGCGGCGCAGCCTTCTTCTCTGATTTCTTCGCTCGGGGCATTTGGATTTCTCCGGATGGCGGCCCGGCGGCCGCGGGTTGCTATCGGCGCTCCAGGCAGGTCTCGATCTCGTCCAGCAGGCGGGCGGCGATGACCTCCTTGGGCTGGTTGTCCACGGCCACGGAGCCGCCCGTGCGGCGGAGGAGGATGACAGAATGGACGTCGGTGCCGAAGCCGCGCCCAGGGCCGACCAGGTTCGCCACCATCAGGTCGGCGCCCTTGGCCTGCATCTTCCGCAGGGCGTTCTCGGTGGCGTCCTCGGTCTCGGCGGCGTATCCCACGATGGCCTGGCCGGCCCGCCGGGACCGGCCCAGCTCGGCCAGGATGTCGACGGTACGGACCAACTCCAGGGTCAGCGCCCCCAGGCCCTTCTTGATCTTGCGGGGGCTGTACTCGGCGGGGGTGTAGTCGGCCACGGCGGCGGCCATGACCACGGCGTCGGCCAGCGGCGCGCGCTGCAGGACGGCCTCGGCCATCTGGGCGGCGCTGCGCACATCCACCCGCTCACAGGGGAAGTCCTCCGCCGCCACGCCCGGCCCGGCCACCAGGATCACGGACGCGCCGCGGCGCGCGGCCACCCGGGCCACCGCCGTCCCCATCTTGCCCGAGGCGCGGTTGGTCACGAAGCGGACCGGGTCCAGGTCCTCGGCCGTCGGCCCGGCCGTGACCAGGACGGTGCGCCCGGCCAGGGTCTTGGGGGTCACGGCGGACTCGACCGCCTCGACGATCCGGTCCAGCTCGGCCAGCCGGCCGGACCCTGTCTCGCCGCAGGCCAGGAACCCGCTGTCCGGATCCACGACGATGACGCCGCGGCCGCGCAGCGTGGCGACGTTTTCCCGGGTGGCCGGGTGGTCCCACATGGCGAAGTTCATGGCCGGGGCGACCACCACCGGCGTCCGGGTGCCGAGGTAGAAGGTGGACAGGAAGTCGTCGGCGATCCCGCAGGCGAACTTGGCCAGGCTGTTGGCCGTGGCCGGCGCCACGCACAGAACCTGCGAACGGCGGGCCAGGGCGATGTGCTCCACCTCCCAATCGCCGGCGCGGTCGAACATGCCCGCCACCAGCGGGTGCCGGGAGATGGTCTCGAAGGTCAGCGGGGTGACGAACCGGAGAGCGTGGCGGGTGGCCACGACCTGGACTTCGTGGCCGCGGCCCTGGAAGCGGCGGATCAGCTCCACCGCCTTGTAGGCCCCGATGCAGCCGGTGACGCCCAGGACGATGAACACGCGGCCTCCTCAGTCGGAGTCGAGCACGGGGGAGGTCTCCGGCAGCTCGGGCTCGGGGCGGTCGATGATCACGAACTCGACCTGCTCGCCCATCAGCTCGTCGATGGCCCGGTAGGTGGGCTTCACGTGCGCGGTCTTGACCAGCGGCACGGCGCCCTGCTGGAGCTGCTTGGCGCGCTCGGCGGCGAGCAGCACGAACAGGTACTTGCTGGGCACGTTGGAGGGCAACTTAATCATGGTTCACCTCTTCGAATGTCTGCGCAATCTCTCGGATGCGCGCCCGGTTGTTCACGGTTCGGGAGCGCGCGGCCCGGACGATGGTCACGATTTCGGCGGCGGCCGCGTCGGCGTCCTCGTTGACCACCGCGTACGCGTATTCGCCGACGGCGCGGATCTCCTCGCGGGCCTGGATGAGGCGGCGGCGGATGTCGTCGTCGCCGCCGGCGCCCCGCGCCCGCAGGCGCTGCTCCTGGACCCGGTACGACGGCGGCAGGACGAAGATCAGGAGCGCGTTGGGATTCGCCGCCTTCACCTGCATCCCGCCCTGGACCTCGATCTCCAGCAGCACGTCCCGCCCCGCGGCGGTCTGGCTCTCGGCGAACGTGCGGGAGGTCCCGTAGAGGTAGCCGAGGTAGGTGGCCCACTCGTAGAACTCGCCCTCGTCGAGCATGTTCCGGAAGGTGGCCTCGTCGACGAAGAAGTAGTCCTGGCCGTGGACCTCACCGGACCGCGGCGGCCGGGTGGTATAGGAGACGGAGAAGATCGTGTCTTCCAGCTCCGCCAGCACCTTGTGGACGAGCGTGGTCTTTCCGGAGCCCGAGGGCGCCGAAATCACCACCAGGTTGCCTGTCCGTCGGGGGGCGGTCATCCGTCTCTCTCCTGCGCCGGTCGGCGAAAGGAGCGGTACTATATACGAAAAGGGGAGAAATGTAAAGGGTTTGCTCGATTGCGAATTGCCAATTGCGAATTGCGAATTGGGAACTGCGGACTTCGGACATCGGGACTCGGGGCTAGGGGCTCGGGACTCGGGGCTCGGATAGCAGATTTCGGATTGCGGATTGCGGATTGCGGATTGCGGATTGAAAACCTTTCGTGTGGTTCGTGTGGTTCGTGGTTTGATCCGGATTGCGGCTTGCGGGTTGGTACCCTTTCGTGTGGTTCGTGTGGTTCGTGGTTTTGATTTTGGATTGCGGCTTGACTTCGATGTTCGATGTTCAGTGTTCGATGTTCGATGTTCGGTTCAGAGTTCGTAAAGGGTCTCGTCATGCTTCGGCGGCAGATGCTTGTGCCGGAATTTCTTCATCCCCTCCACGGAGAACGGGTCCTCGTTCTCGAACACATCGCCGAGCTGCTCCTCGATGGCGTCGGGGTCCTCGCCCGCCTCCAGCCGCCGGATGGCCTCCTCCATGCCGCCCCCCAGGGGCAGCCCGGTCGCGTCGTAGAGCTTGCGCATCATGGCGGCCATCTGGCGCGGGTCGTTCTCGTCCAGCCCCTCGGCCTCGCCGGCCAGCGCCTCCATGGCCTGCTCCAGCTTGGACTCGTCCATGCCGGGCGGCAGGTCGGGCTCGTCCGCCTCCTTGAGCCCCCGCGAGACGGCGAAGCGGGACACCTGGCGCTCCAGGTCCGGCCGGCTGCAGCGCGGGCAGGCCGGGCGCTTGTCGGGATCCACCGCGCGGCTCAGGAAGTTGAAGACCGTGTGGCAGTCGGGGCAGTAGAACTCGTAGACGGGCATGGGAGTCTCCTCCTAGGTGGAGATTATATTCAAAGACGGTGAATCGGTGAATAGGTGAATCGGTGAATCGGCAAACCGACGATGGACCATGGACGATGGACCATTGGGACAGACCATGGACGATGGACCATGGACGATAGACGATGAACGCCATTGATGGTCCATGGTCTATGGTCTATGGTCTATGGTCCATGGTCCATGGTCTATGGTCTATGGTCCACGGTCCATGGTCTATGGTCTATGGTCCATGGTCATGGGTCCCTGGTCCTCCCTATGCAAACCCCCGAAAGTGGTGTATAAACAGAGCCGTCGAACCGACATCGCCTCGAGGAGCACCCATGGCCCGATCCGCACGGAGATTCCGAGCCATTGCCTGGACGGTCCTGCTGCTGGCCCTGGCCGGCGCGGCCGTCGACCTCCCCGCCCAGGAGAAGGCCGCCGCCCCGCCCGCCCGCGACCCGCGGGACACCCCGCTGTACCGCCGGGTGAACATCCACGACCCGCAGAACCTCTTCATCCCGCCGCTGATCCTCAAGCACGTCGTCCAGCTGCCCACGCCATGGGAGGATCCCCTCGCGCTCGGCCAGGTGGAGGCGACCGGTCCGGTCACGGCCGTGTCAGCCGAGGAACGCGCAGTGTCGATCTCCACGGCTACCTTCCGCATTACCTTCACCCTGGAGGGCCCGGCCCTGCACATCGTCGCCCGGCGGCTAGGGGCCAGGGACGGCGAAGTCTTCCCATCGCTGACTCTGAAAGAGCCGCTGCCGCTGCACTCGCTCCAAATCAAAGAGGATCCGGAGTTCATCACCCTGAGCAGCGCGGCCGCACCCGGAGTCCTCTGCCGGATCCGCCGCGGCGACGCCGCCCTGATCTTCCCGTGGGGCCCGGACTCCGGCGCCCCCGAAGACGTCTACCGGGTCGTCTACTCCCGCCGGGACCAGCGCCTGTACGTGCTGGCGGGGCTCGGCCCGGACGACCACGTCTACGGCCTGGGCATGAAGACCGGCCGGCTGGACCGGCGCGACCAGGGCTACGTGATGTGGAACTCCGACACCTTCGGCGCCCACGAGGCCAAGGACCCCGTCTACGCCAGCATCCCCTTCTACCTGCTGACCGACGCATCCGGAGAGGGGACGCGCGGCGTGTTCGTGGACGACCCGTCCGACGTGATCGTGGACTTCGCCCGCACCTACGCCGGGCAAGCCTTCTTCTCCACCGCCAACGGCCAGGCCGGCTTCTACCTCTTCCGCGCCCCGCGCCTGCGCGGCGTGCTGGCCGACTACCAGGCCCTCACCGGCACTTTCCCGCTGCCGCCGGCGTGGGCGCTGGGCTACCACCAGTCGGCCCACACCTACTTCCCCGCGGCGCGGGTGCTGGAGATCGCGAAGACCTTCCGCGACAAGGACATCCCCTGCGACGCGCTCTACCTGGACATCATCCACCAGGACGACTACCAGCCCTTCACCTGGAACCGGCAGCACTTCCCCGACCCGCCGGCCATGATCCGGCAGCTCCACGACCTCGGCTTCCGGGTGCTGACCATCATCGACCCCGGCATCAAGGTGGACGAGGACTATCCGGTTTTCCGCGAGGGCCGCAAGGAGGGCTTCTTCCTCCGCACCGACGACGGGAAGCTGTACGCCAACAACATCTGGCCCGGCTACAGCGCCTTCCCCGACTTCCTGCAGGAGAAGTGCCGCCGCTGGTGGGCCGGCTGGCACGACGCCTACCTGCGCCAGGGAGTGGACGCCTTCAAGAACGACATGTCCGAGCCGGCCACCTTCAACAAGACCTGGAGCATGCTCTACTACGACGAGCAGACGAAGATGCCGGGCTTCCTCGAGGAGGGCACCCTGGACAGCAACGTCGTCAGCCGCTCGCGGGAGTTCGGCACGGTGCCCCACCGCTTCTTCCACAACGCCTACGGCCTCTACGAGAGCCTGGCCACCTGGCGCGCCCAGGAAGCGTACGACGACCGGCGCCCCTTCGTGCTGATGCGCAACACCGCCGCCTCCGGCCAGAAGAGCACCTACGTCTGGACCGGCGACACCAACAGCGACTGGGCCTCGCTGCGCCTGAGCCTGCAGATGCTCCTGTCGCTGAACCTGTCGGGCTTCCCGGTCAGCGGGGCCGACAACGGCGGCTTCGGCGGCCGCTGCAGCGCCGAGCTGTACCAGCGCTGGACGGAGTTCTCCACCTTCAGCCCCTTCTTCCGGACCCACTACTTCTACGTCGAGCAGTGCCTGGACAAGGAACCGTGGGCGTACGGCCCCGAGGTGGAATCGGTGATCGCCCGCTACATCCGGCTGCGCTACCGACTGCTGCCCTACTTCTACACCGCCGCCTGGCGGGCGCACGAGGAGCGCGCCCCGCTGCTGCGGCCGATGTTCTACGACTGGGAGGGCCAACCGCCGGCCTACGCCGCCGTGGACCAGTACCTCTGGGGGCCGGACTTCCTGGTGGCGCCGGTGCTGGAGCCCGGGGCCAAGGGGCGTTTCGTCTGGCTGCCGCCCGGCGTGTGGTACGATTTCTGGACCGGAACCCGATGGACCTCGCTGGGCGAGTCGCGCTACGTCGAGGCGCCACTGGATACGATCCCCGTCTGGGTCCGCGCCGGCCGGATCGTCCCCACCATGGCACCGGGCCACAATTCCGCCGCCTTCCCGCCGGCGCAGCTCATCCTGGAGGCCTACTTGCTGGACGGCCGGGCGGAGGGGACGGCGTACCTGGACGACGGGGCCACCCGGAAGTACCAACGCGGCGAATGGACCCGCTGCGACTTCCGCCTGGCGCCGGACGAGGTGGCGCTGGCGCTCGAGCTGAACACCACCGGGCCGGCCCGCTTCCTGCCGAAGAGCCTGGCGCTGAAGCTGCACGGCACGCCGGCGGAGTGCCGGACCGTGCGCTTCCGCGGCCAGGAGATCCCTGTGGTGATGGCTGACGGGGCTCCCACCGCCACCATCGACCTGAAATAGAATTATTCACCACAGAGGCACAGAGGACACAGAGGGAATCGGAACGTTGAACGCTGAACTTCGAACGCCGAAAGCTGAAAGTGGAATCCACCCGGGATTTTTATCTCCGGTTTCCGAGTTCGATGTTCGATGTTCAATGTTCGATGTTCGATGTTCGATTGCTTCCCGGCAAGATTGAAGGAGTTGAGAGAATGAAAATCCTGTATGGAGTGGTCGGAGAGGGCATGGGCCACGCCACCCGCAGCGCGGTGGTGCTAGACCATCTGCTGGGCCTTGGCCACTCCATCCGGGTGGTGGTCTCGGGCCGCGCCCACGACTTCCTGCTGGAGCGCTTCCAGGGCCGCCGCGGACTGGCCGTCGAGGAGATCCACGGCCTGCACCTGAGCTACGAGGGCGACGCGCTGAACCTGGCCGAGAGCGTCCGCTCCAACCTGCAGGAGGTGCCCAAGGGGCTGCGGACCAACCTGGAGGCCTACCGCCGGGTGGCCGAGTCGGGCTTCCGTCCCGAGCTGGTCATCAGTGACTTCGAGTCCTGGGCCTACGTCTACGGAATCTTCAACCGGCGTCCGGTTATCAGCATCGACAACATGCAGGTGCTGCACCGCTGCCGCCACGACGACGCCGTGACCGACCGGCTGCGGTTCGACTTCCAGCTGGCCAAGGCGGCGGTGGCGGTGAAGATCCCCGGCGCCTGGCACTACCTTGTCACCAGCTTCTTCTTCCCGCCCGTGTCCAAGAAGCGCACCACCCTCGTCCCGCCCATCCTGCGGCCGGAGGTCCTGGCCGCCCGCCGCGAGCCGGGCAGCCATTTCGTCGTCTACCAGACCGCCGCCAGCAACAAGGCCCTGGTGCCGCTGCTGAAGAAGCTGCCGGCGGACTTCCGCGTCTACGGGCTGGGCGGGCCGGGGACGGACGGCAACGTCGCCCTGCGGCCGTTCTCCGGCACGGGCTTCGTGGAGGACCTGCGCACCGCCCGCGGGCTGATCGCCGGCGGCGGCTTCTCGCTGATGAGCGAGGCGGTGCACCTGCACGTGCCCCTGCTGGCCTGCCCGGTCAAGGGCCAGTACGAGCAGGAGCTGAACGCCCGCTACCTGGCCAAGCTGGGCTACGGCACTTGGGCGCCGAGCCTCTCGCTGCCCACACTCGAGTCGTTCCTCAAGCGGGTGGACACATACACCGCCGGGGTGGCGCGCTACCCGTCCAGCGACAACGGCATGCTCCACGCCTGCCTGGAGGAGCTGCTGCGCCGCGCCGCCGAGGGCGAGCCGGCCCCCGACATGCTCGACGCCCCGGCGAAGGGGAAGTTCGAACCAGGCCGGCGGTGAATCGGGGGAACCGACCGGTGACCGATGACCGGTGACCGATCGTAATCGTCGTTCGTAATCGTAATCGTTCTCGTAATCGTAAACGGACATCGGACTTCGGATATCGGATCTCGGGCGTCTTTGCATATGTTCGGTGGTCATGAGAACGATCGATGAGCGATAACTCCGCGGTCTCAGCGCCTCTGCGCGAACTTCTTGAAGCAGTTCCGCTTATGGGCATATGAACGCTGGACGAGCACGATCGGTCACCGGTCGCCGGTCACCGGTCGATTACGAGCACGATTACGAGTACGATCGACGATTACGATGGAGTGAGGGATGAAGAAGACAGAGAAACATGAAGCAATCAAGGAGCTGCGGACGATTCCCGGGGTGGGGCCGAACATCGCCCAGCACCTCTGGGACATCGGCATCCGGCGGGTGGCCGATCTGAAGGACCGGGACCCGCAGGTACTTTACGAGTCGTCTTGCCGGAAGGAAGGCGTGCAGATCGACCGCTGCCTGCTCTACGTCTACCGCTGCGCGGTCTACTATGCCTCGCGGAAGAAGCACAATCCCGAGCTGCTGATGTGGTGGAACTGGTCCGACGCGAAAAAGCCCCGGAAGTGAGCCTGGCGTGTCTCCAGCGCGGAGTGCGCAATGTCTTCAGCTCCAGTGACTGTGGCTTAACGGCGGGGGGGCCCGCAGGGCTGGCCGTTGACAGCCCAGGGTGAGCGAAGCGAGCCCTGGGTGGAGGCAATGTTTCCACCATTCTTTCGGTTCCCATCGAAGCCCTACAGGGGCGCTCGACCATGCGAAGCTTCGGCAGCGTCATCTTGGGGACCGCCTAGAATTCATTTGCAATCGAGAGATTTCTGACCCAATGCCTGATGGATTCGGTCGCCCCTGCAGGGCTCTTGGGAAACCATCACAGATTGGGGCAATCCTCATCAGCCCAGGGCTCGCTTCGCTCACCCTGGGCTGTCAACGACCAGCCCTGCGGGTCTCCCTGCCATTGCGCACATCCTCCTCAACGAGCGAAGTGCGGACATTGGATGTCGGATTTCTGTGATTCCTGATCAGATCTCGTAGGGGTAGGTGGACTCCGGCGGGGGCGACGGAGGTGAGGCACTCGCGCCGGGTTCGCCCGATCCCCCGCGGCGGCGGCGGCGTCCACCGCGGCGGCGACGACGGCGGCGGCCGCCGGTCCGGCCCTCGCCCGGAGCGCCCTCCCCCGCCGGGGCACGGCGTTCCCGCCGGCCGGCGGGCTGCAGGTCCTCCACCGGCTGCCCCTGCAGCAGGCCATCCCACCACGCTTCCAGCTCCGGGTTCCCCCCGTTGAGGGCCAGCTGGAATTTCCAGTAGTCCCACGCCATCGGGAACGCGGGCATGCGCAGGAAACGGCGGGCCGACGACGGGCGGGTCTTCTTGAACCGCCACTGGTTGTCCAGGATGTGGCGGATGTCCATGGCCACGGCACGGGGGATCTTGACGCTGGGAGCCAGGGTGGTGACGAAGTCCAGGAGGTGCTCCTTGGAGGACACTCCGGGCTCGTCTTCGCCCTCGACCGCCCGGATCAGCGGGCCGAAGAGCAGGGCGTACATCATCGCCGGCGCCACCGGCCGGCCCGCGCGGATGCGCCCGTCGATCCAGTCGCAGGCGGCCAGCCAGCGCGCGTGCATCGTGCCGGGGCCCTCGGCGACGGTTTGCCCGGCGGCCACGGGGAAGACCCGCTCGAACAGGCCGGTCTCCCGCAGCAGGAGGTAGGTGGGCCGGGCGGCGCCGAGCAGGAACAGCTTGAAGATCTCCTCGTACATGCGGTCGGAGGAGGCCTTGTTGATGTCGTCGCGGCGCTCCAGGATGGCGGCGTAGGTCTCCGGTTCGATGGTGAAGCCGAGCTTGGCGGCGAAACGCACCGCCCGGATCATCCGGACCGGGTCCTCGACGAAGCGCTGCAGGGGATCGCCGATGGACCGGACGACCTTGGCGCGGATGTCCGCCAGGCCGCCCACGTAGTCGATGAGCGAGAAGTCCTGCAGGTTGTAGAACAGGGCGTTGAGGGTGAAATCGCGGCGCCAGGCGTCCTGGGCGGGGGTGCCCCAGAGGTTGTCCCGGAGGATCATGCCCTCCTCGGAGCGGATCATGCCGGCGTGGCGGGACCCGTCAAAGGCGCGGCCGCTGTCGGGTGGCTGGGGGGGCGGCGCGGCCGGAGCCGGCGCGGCGGCGGGCATCGGCCCGAAGGCCAGCTCCGGAAAAGTCGGAGGCCCCGCCGCGGCATCGGCTTCCGCATCCACGTCCTCGGGGGCGGCCCGGAACGTGGCCACCTCGATGATCTCGTCGTGGAAGTGGAGGTGGGCCAGGCGGAAGCGACGCCCGATGAGGCGGCAGTTGCGGAAGAGCTTTTTGACCTGGTTGGGGGTGGCGGAGGTGACCAGGTCCAGGTCCTTGGGGGTGTGGCCCAGGAGCAGGTCGCGGATACCGCCGCCCACGATGTAGGCGATGAACCCGTGGCGGTTCAGGTGCTGCAGGGTTTTCAGCACGTTGGGGCTGATGTCCCGGCGGGAGACGTTGTGCTGGTCGCGGGGGATGATGAGGGGTTCGAGCTGCTGCTTCATACCGTCAGTTGGCGTCGGGCCGGGCGGCGCACAGATGGATTTCGTCGGCGTTGGAGGCTCCGGCAGCCCCACGGAACGTTCGCCAGACCGCTGATCTTACAAGGAAATGGCAAAGATGTCAACGTTTGCTGTCGTGCTCGTGCTCGTGCTCGACGGATGACGGGTGACCGGTGACCGATGACCATAGATCCGACCATGGACGATGGACCATGGACAATGGCGCGACCCATCGATCGTAATCGTCGATCGTAATCGTAATCGTGCTCGTAATCGCAACCGGACAAGAAGTTCGCGCAGAGGCGCGGAGGCCGCAGAGGCAAATTCGAATAAAGAATCGATTATGGGATTACTCTGGCTTCCCCTCTGCCACTCTGAGGGCCGCGTCGATCTCGCCGAGCACCGCGGCGTCGGACTCGCGGGCCCGGGCATCGTCAAGCATCCGGCGCGCCCTGACGCCGCCGAGCCGGCCCAGGGCCCACGCCGTGTAGCCGCGAATCTGGGGCTTCTCGTGGCGCAGCGTCGCCGCCAGGGCGTCCACGGCGGCGGGGTCGCCGCTGTTGCCCAGGGCGATGACGGCGTTGCCCCGCATGGCGTCGACGCCGGCCTGCATGGCGAAGGCGGGCAGGGTGGCGCGGAAACGGGCCTCGTCCGCGGTCAGGAGGGGGATCAGCTCCGGGCTGTCCTCCGCCGCGTCGATGGGCACCGGATAGGCGCAGCGTGCTTTGACTCCCTTGTTCCGCGGGCAGGCCAGCAGGCACTCGCCGCAGCCGAACATGCGGTTCTCCTGGTGGGGACGCAACTTGGGCGGGACGAAGTAACCCCACAGCCAGTTGGTGATGCATTTCGCCCGGTCCACCGCGTAGTCGGCCGTGATGGCGCCGGTCGGGCAGGCCTCCATGCAGCGGCGGCAGTCGGGCGGACAGGGGACGGGGGCGTGCAGCGGTTGCTCCTCCACCGCCAGCGGCGCGTCCGTGGCGAAGCAGGAAAACATCACCCACGCGCCCAGCCGCGGCGTGACCACCACCGCGTGTCGTCCGTAGCGGCCCAGGCCCGCGCGGACCGCGGCCGGCTTGATGGGGAGGCGCGGCACCGGCGCCGCGGCGTAGCCCCGGTCCCGCAAAAACGTCCCGACGGTGTCCTCGCAGTGCGCGTTCATCTGTTGGAAGGCGCGGCTGCCGTACGGCGTGAAGCGACCCCGCGGCGCGCCGGGCTCCGAGGGGCGCAGCCGGGGCTCGTAGCGGACGCAGAAGCCGGCCACCACCACGGCCCGCGCCCCCGGCAGCACCTCGCGCGCCTGGACGTGGCGGTAGACGGCGGGGCTCTCCGGCAGCGGCTCCGCCGAGAGCACGCCCACCAGGTCGATGCCGGCCGCGAGGATGTGCTCCTTCAACTCGGCCGTCAGTCTGGGATCCGGTCGATCAGGCACCCTGGACATTCGCTTGCTCCTTCACCGGATGGTACGGCCGCCGGCCCGGCCGGTTCACGGACTTAGTCTTCCTGGGACGACCGCACGTGGTCCAGCAGCCGGGCCAGCAGGCTCTCGAGCTGCGCCAGCTCCGCCGCCGAAAGGCACGCCGCCGGGTCGGACCGGCGGGCGGCGCCCGAGGTGCCGCGCCGCACTTCCTGGTGTTTCGCCCGGCCGGCGGGAGCGATCCGGATCCGGGACCGCTTCCGGTTGCCGGGATCGGGCTCCCGGGTGATCCAGCCCTGGCGCTCCATGTTGCGGAGGATCACCGTGGCCGTGGGCCGGTCGCAGTAGAGCATCTCGGCGATCTCCGACGGGTGCAGGTACTCCCGGCTGCTGAGCTGCCGCAGTACGTACGACTGCTTCAGGGTGACGCCGTGCGGGACGTAGCCCTTCTGTAGCCCCCGCCGCCAGGTCAGGAAGACCGTGCCCAGCTGCTCCATCAACGTCTTTCGGCTCGCCTTCATAGTTAGAACTCTAACCAAATATCCCACCCGGCCAGCTCCCTGTCAAGCGGAAATTCACCCCAAGCCGACAAGCACGAGTTCACCGGTTTCCTATTCCGCACTCCGCACTCCGCACTCCGCACTCCCCCCCGTTCCCCTTGGCATGACGCCGGTCTTTTGGTACCATTCCCGGTTGGAATCCCGGAAGGGATCGGGAAACGGACGGAATGAACTTCAATCGACGCACCATTTGGGGACTGTTCCTGTTACTGCTCCTGGCGGCGGCTCACTCGGTGCCGGGCCAAGCGCCCGCCGCGCCGTCGCTGCGGATCGACGCGCGCCTGGCCGAGCCCGGCAAGAGCCCGACCCTGGGCGATCCGGTGGCACTCACCGTGACCCTGCGCTACCCCGAGGGCGCCCCCACCCCCGCGCTGGTCCGGCAATTCCCCGACCGGGCTTCCTTTCTGGATGAAACTTCACTCAAGACCGATCGGCACGGCGGCGTGGTGACCGAGGCCCGCCGCGTCCGGCTGGCCTTCTTCGAGACCGGCGCCGTGGACAGCGGCCCCATCGCCTACACTACGCGCTGGCAGGGGAAGGAGCTCCGGGGCGAGGCGCCGCCGGTGCGGGTGACCGTCAAGGCCCTGCGCACCGAAAAGGAGAAGGATGCCGACAAGGCCGAGCCGCCCTGGGTCCTGCCCTTCCCCACCGCCAAGCTGGTGCTGATCATCGCCTGCGTCCTGGCCGCGGCCGCCGCCCTGGGCGCGCTGCTGTGGTGGTGGCTGGGCCGGCGCCGGCGCGCCCGCGAGATCCCGGCCATCCCGGCCCACCTGGAGGCCCGCGACCGCCTGCAGGCCCTGGCCGGTCGCGACCTGCCCCGGCAGGGCCGCGTGCGCGAGCTGTACTTCGAGTCGTCCGAGATCATCAAGGACTACCTGGGCAAGGAGCTGGGCGTCCTCGTACTGGAGCGCACCACCGCCGAGATCCTGGCCCAGCTGCCCGAGCAGCCCGGCCTCTCGCCCGAAGCCGCCGCGCTGGGGACGGAGTTCCTCATCGCCGCCGACTGGGTCAAATTCGCGAAATACGTGCCGACCACCGCCGAGGTGGACGCCTGCCTGCGCCGGGCTTTCGACATCGTCGACCGGGTCCACGCGGACATCGAGGCGCACCGGACCGCCCCGCCTGCGGAGCCCCCCGCGGAGGAGGCGGCACCATGAGCCTCTTCCGCAACCCCGAGGCCCTCTGGCTGCTCCTGCTGCTGCCGCTGCTGGCCTGGCGCCACTGGCGGGCCCTGCGCGGCGGCGGCGCGGCGCTGCGCCACCCGGCGGGGTTCGCCGTGGCCGGCGGCGGCGCCTGGGCCCACCACCTCCACTTCGCCCTGAAGGCGGCCGCCTTCGCCCTGCTGGTGGTGGCGCTGGCCCGCCCGCAGGAGACCCTGGCGGGAGAGGACGTCTCCACCGAGGGCGTGGACATCATGCTGGCCCTGGACACGTCCGGCAGCATGGACGCCCGCGACTTCCAGCCGCGCAACCGGCTGGAGGTGGCCAAGCAGGTGGCCATTGACTTCATCAAGGGCCGCGCCTCCGACCGGATCGGCCTGGTGGTCTTCTCCGCTCGCGCCATCACCCGCTGCCCGCTCACGGTGGACTACGACGTGCTGCTGCAACTCACCGACAGCACCCACCTCGGCATGCTGCCCGACGGCACGGCCATCGGCAACGCCCTGGCCACGGCGGTGAGCCGGCTGCGCCTGTCCAAGGCCCGCTCGAAGGTGGTGATCCTGGTGACCGACGGCGTGAACAATACCGGGGAGATCGACCCGCTGACCGCCGCCGACATGGCCCAGGCGCTGGGGCTCAAGGTCTACACCGTCGGCGTGGGGCGGGAGGGGCCGGTGCCCATCCCGGTGATGAACCCCTACACCGGCAAGAAGCAGCTCATGGACGTGGAGGTCAAGATCGACGAGGACCTGCTGCGGGAGATCTCGCGCCGGACCGGCGGCCGGTACTTCCGGGCCACCGACGCCGACGCCCTCCGCGCCATCTTCAAGCAGATCGACGGCCTGGAGAAGAGCGAGGTCAAGGTGCGCCGCTGGGCCGACTACATCGAGCGCTTCATGCCCTGGGCGGCCGCGGCCCTTCTGCTGCTCGGCCTCTGGATCGTCCTCGGAGAAACCGTGTTCCGGAAGTTGCCGTAATACAGCTGACTGTCGACCGGGAAGGAATCTTGAACATCGAACATCGAACACTGAACATCGAACTTCGAAGTCAAACCGGAGCTTCTTCCCGTTTGTTCGGGGAAACGCGCAGCCGTGATGGGTTTAGCGGTTCTACTTCGATGTTCGATGTTCAATGTTCAATGTTCGATGTTCGATTGGATCCGCTGTTCGATGTTCGATCGGATTTACGTTTGGAAGGGGCAAGAAAGAAAGCATGAGGTTTGCGGCGCCTGAGTACTTGCCCTGGCTCTGGGGACTGATCCCCCTGCTGGCCCTGCTGCTCCTGTCGGAGTGGCTGCGCAGCCGCCAGCTGGCGCGCTTCGCCGCCAATGCCGAGGTCCGGAAACTGCTGGCCGCCCCCCTGAGCCGGACCAAGCGCGTGCTGGGCCTGGTCCTGCTGGCGGCCGCCGCCGGCCTGGTGGTCCTGGCGCTGGCCCGGCCGCAGTGGGGCACCAAGATGGAGCAGGTGAACCTCCGCGGAGTCGACGTGCTGATCGCCGTGGACACGTCGCTGTCCATGAACACCCCCGACGTGCCGCCCAACCGCCTGGCCCTGGCCAAGGAGGAGCTGCTGTCCCTGATCCGGCAGATCGAGGGCGGGCGGGTCGGCATCATCTCCTTCGCCGGCTCGGCCTTCCTGCAGTGCCCCCTGACCATCGACCGCGCCGCCGCCGGGCTCTTCCTCGAGATCCTGGACACCGGGCTGATCCCCGATCCCGGCACCGACCTCGGTTCGGCCATCCGGCTGGCCCGGGAGACCTTTCAGCGCCACCAGCAGAAGTACAAGGTGCTGATCCTCATCACCGACGGCGAGAACCTCTCCGGCGACCCGCTGGAGGAGGCGCGCCGGGCGGCCGAGGAGGGCGTGGTGATCTACGCCATCGGCGTGGGCACCGCCGCCGGCCAGCCCATCCCGGTGCGCAACGAGAAGGGCGACGTGGTGGACTACAAGAAGGACGACGCTGGCAGCCCGGTCATCAGCCGCCTCGACGAGTCCACCCTGGCGGACATCGCCCGCATCGGGCAGGGGCGCTACTACCGCGCCACCGCGCTGGCGGCCGAGGTGGGCGCGGTGGCCCGCGAGATCGACGGGATGGAGAAAAAGGAACTCCAATCCCGCCTGGTCCACCGGTATAATGAACGCTTCCAGCTGCCCCTCGGCCTGGCGGTGCTGTGCCTGGCGCTGGAGGGCCTGCTGTCCGACCGGCGGCGGGCCCTGCGGGACGCCTGGGCGCGGCTGCGCTCGGCGTGGCGGGGCCGGCGGTTCCTCCGCCGGCGGGACGCCGCGCGGAAGGGCGACGGAGGTTCGAGCGATGCGTGAGCACCCCTGGATCACCGCGGGCGCACTGGCCCTGGCCTGGCTGGCCTTCACCGGCGGCGTCTTCCGCGACACCCTCCACGAAGCCACCACCGAGGGCCGCCGCCTGTACGACGCCGGCAAGTACGCCGAGGCCATGGCCGCCTACGGCCGCGGCCGGGCAGAGGAGCCCGACAACCCCGTGCTGGCCTTCAACGTGGGCGACACGCTCCTGGCCATGGGCAAGACCGACGAAGCGCTGGCCGAGTATCGCAAGGCTCTCTCGTCCAAGGATCCCAAGCTGGTCGCCCGCACGAACTACAACATCGGCAACGCCTACCTCCAGAAGCAGGACTACCGCCGGGCCGTCGACGCCTACCGGCAGAGCCTGCTCCAGGACGCCGCCCAGAAGGACGCCAAGCGCAACCTCGAGCTGGCGCTCCAGAAGCTGAAGGAGCAACAGGAGCAGCAGAAACAGTCCAAAGACCAGCCGAAACAGGACCAGTCCAGGCAGGACCAGCAGAAGCAGGGGCAGTCCGGCGACTCCAGGCAGTCCAAGGACCAGCAGAAGCAGGACCAGAAGAACCCGCAGGCCAAGGATTCCCAGGGCCAGAAGGGCCAGCCGCAGCAATCCAAGGAACAGCAGCAGCAGGCTCAACAGGGCCTGAGAAAGGACGAGCAACAGGCCAAGGCGAATCAGCAGCCGGGGCAGAAGGACAAGGCCGCCCGGATGGACAAGGCCCAGGCGATGCAGCTGCTGCAGGCGCTGGGCAACCAGGAGAAGGCCGAGCTGATGCAGCTGCTGCAGCAACAGCGCAAGACGCAGCGGAAGGAGGGCCGGGACTGGTGAGACTCGCAATTCTCCTCCCGATCCTTGCCGCTTTGGCGCTGGCCGCCGCGCCCGCCCTCGCCGACGAGCCGAAAATCCGGGCGAGCGTGGACGCGAACCGGATCAGCCAGGACGACCCGGTCACCCTGCAGATCACGGTGGAGGGCGACGCCATGTCGGCCGAGGTGGTGGAGCGGCCTTCCTCGCCCGACTTCCGGCTCATCCAGGGGCCGAACGTATCCACCCAGTTCTCGTTCCTGAACGGCCAGGCCTCCTCCAAGAAGGTCATCGGCTTTATTTTCTTCCCTTTGAAGACCGGCAAGCTCACCCTGCCCCCGGTCAAACTGCGCGTGGGCGGGCGGATCTACACCACCGCGCCGGTGCCGGTGGAGGTGGTCACCGGGGCGATCCCCAAGCCGCGGAGCCGCCCGGCCGACCCCTTCGCCACGCCCGATCCCTTCGGCCGCGACGAGGGCGAGGAGCCGGCCGACCCCGGCCAGGACATCTTCCTCCGCATGGAGGCGACCTCGACGCGGGTGTTTGTCGGCCAGCCGGTGGCGCTCACCCTGATGCTCTACACCCGCATCCAGGTGGTCGGCGCCGACGCCGAAAAGGAAGGCAAGCTGGAAGGCTTCTGGGTGGAGAACGTCGATCCGCCCGGCCAGAACCGCCCGCCGGCGGAGCGGCGCACGGTGAACGGCCGCGAATACTTCGCCCAGCCGCTGCGGCGCTGGGTGCTCTTCCCCCTGCGCGCCGGCTCCTTCCCCATCGAGCCGTGGATCCTCAAGCTGGTGATCGAGGTCCCCACCCGTTCCTTCTTCATGATGAACCGGCGGACCGTCGTGCTGCGGCGGACCGAGCCGCTGGCGATCCAGGTGGACGACTTCCCGGCGGCCGGGCGTCCCGCGGACTTCTCCGGCCTCTGCGGCGTCTTCACATTGGAGTCCTCCCTCGACAAGAACCGCGTGGCGGCGGGCGAGGGGGCCAATCTCCGGGTGACCGTGCGCGGCCAGGGCAACCTGCGCAGCGTGCCGGACCTGAGCCTGCCCGAGGTGCCCGGCGCCAAGGTGTACACGCCCAAGACCCGGGACGACGTGGCCCTGGCCAACGGCACCCTGCGCGGCAGCCGCACCTGGGAGTATGTGCTGATCCCGCTGAAGGAGGGCCGGCTGGAGCTGCCGGCGCTGCGCCTATCCTATTTCAACCCGGCCACCCGGGAGTACCGCAGCCTGTCGACGCCGGTGCTGGCCCTGGACGTCACGCCGGGGACGGTCGACACCGGCGCCCTCGCCGCGGGGGCCGCCGGGGTGCCGCTGTCGCTCAAGGGGCGGGACATCCGCTACATCGCGCAGGGACCGTCCCTCTACCGGACGGCCGGCGAGCCGATCCACCGCCGGCCCTGGTTCTACCCTGCCTTCGGCGCGCTCTTCCTGGCGGCCGCGGCCTTCGCCGCCGTCGACGAGCGCCGGCGGAGGCAGCGGCGCGACACCCGCTCGTGGGCCCGCTCCCGGGCGGCCCAGCAGGCCCGGCGGGAGCTGAAGGCCTGCGCCAAACTGGGCCGAAAAGGCTTCTCGGAGCCATTTTTCCAGGCTCTGGACCGGCTGCTGCAGAATTACCTGGAGGGGCGGTTTGGGCTGAGCCGGATCGAGCTGACCGGCACGCGGCTGCGGCAAGTGCTGGCCGAGGCGGGCATGGAGGAGGGCGTCATCGACGAATTGACGGCGCTGCGGGGGTTGTGCGAGGGTTTCCGCTACGCGCCGACTTCGCTGGGCCAGAGCGACCCGGCGGCGCTGCTGGAACGGGCACGGCGCCTCATTGCCCGGCTGGAGGGGGAGGCCGCATGAGAACGGCAAGCCCGATCTTCCACGCAGAGGCGCAGAGGCGCAGAGAAAACCGGAAAAGTAGGAATGCCGGCTCTAGCCTGCCAGACTCTTCAGCTTTCAGGATGGATCGGGCTCCGCGGCTCAGCGGCTCCGCGGTGAATGATACTGTTCCGGGAATGAAGCCCGTTGTCGTGATCTTGATCGCGACCTTGCTGGCGGCCAGTTCATTTCTGGTGTCTCCGACAGCCATGGCAGCCAGCGCGGATGCCCGGGCGATGGTGGACCAGGGGGTGCAGGCCTTCTCCGCCGGCCGCTACGACGAGGCGGAGAAGGCCTGGCGGCAGGCCTGGGACGGCGGCCTGCGCAATGCCGGCCTGGCCTGCAACCTGGGCGACGCGGCCTTCCGGCAGCAGCGCCTGGGGCCGGCCGTGCTCTGGTACCAGCGGGCGCTCTGGCTGGACCCCGGCCACGACGACGCCCGGCACAACCTGGAGTTCACCCGCCAGTTCCTGGCCGACAAGGTCCCGCCGCCGCCGCCCTCTTTCCTCGGCGCCGCGTGGGACTGGATCGTCGCCCGGATCGGCGTCAACGCCGCCGGCTGGCTCCTGCTGGTCCTGTTCGCCGGCACCTGTGCTGCGGCGCTGTCCTTCCTGCGGCTGCGGGAGGGGCCGCACCGGTTCCGCGCAGGCGTCGTCTTGGCCGTGCTGGCGGGACTGACCTTGGCTTGGGCTGCCGTCTTCGCCGGCCTGGTCTGGCGGGAGGATTCCACCCGCGAGGCGGTTGTTCTCGGGGCGGCCGTGGACGTACGCAGCGGCCCCTCGACCGGCAACCCGGTGCTCTTCACCGTCCACGAGGGCCTGACCGTGGAGGTGGCCGCCGACGCCCGCGGCTGGTACCAGGTGGTCCTGCCCAACGGCTGGAACGGCTGGGTCCCCGCCGACTCGGCCGAGCTGGTGCAGCAGGCTGACCGGTGACGGGTGACCGGCGACGGGTGACCGGTGACCGGTGACGGATGACCGGAACCGCGCGCAGTCAGACGCCTCTCCGCCATTGCCATATGCCCTGAACTAACCCGGATCTGGTATACTGCCGACCTGTGAGCACCCGAAGAACGACAGCCCACCGAACCAGCGCCCTGTTGGCCGGGGTGCTGCTGGCCCTGGCGGCATGTGCGGCGGCTCGCCTCAGCCTGCGGCCACTCCGGCCGGAAGAGGCACCGGCCCCGCCCGCCCGCACGGCACTGACGTTTGCCGAAGCCGCTGAATCCCTGGACTTCCCCGCGGTGGCGCCGGCCGGCTGGAAGGCCGATCAGATCCGCTTCGGCGGAGCCATCCGTCTCGCGCTGGGCGGCCGGCAGGACGAGGCGGCGGCCGAGCTGCAATCGCTGGGCGAGGCGGCCGGCGACGCGGATCTCCGGAAGCAGTCCTGGGACAGCCTGGGGGAGATCCTGTTCGCCGCCAATCGCTGGGACGACTTCCTGAGGCACCGCGCGGCGTATAGCGACGCCCTGGCAGACGACCTTCCGCTGGCCGAGGCTTGGCGCGGCCGCCCGCCCGAAATCTTCTCCCTGCGGGAAGCCGATCCACTGCCGTTGACGTGGAGCGCCTCCGGCGTACCAATGGTCGACGTGACGGTCAACGGGCGCCGACGCCGCTTCTGGCTGGACACGGGCGCCGGCCGGACCGTCCTCTCCTCATCGGCCGCCGCGGCCTGCGGCGTGGCGCCCCTCGGCCCGGCCACCACCGCCGACACTGCCGCCGCCACCACGGTGCCGGTGCGGCCCGCCGTGATCGACCGCCTGGAGGCCGGCCCGCTGGTCTTGGAAAATCACGCCGCGCTGATCATCGCGCAGGAGCACCTGGAGTTCCGACCGGGCCCCGGTACCCGGCCGGTGCGCATCGACGGTCTGCTGGGCTGGAGCGCCTTGCGGCGATTGACATTGATCCTGGACGGCCCGGGGCGGAGGCTCCACCTGCGGTTGCCGGCGGCGGAGTCCACGGCGGGTGAACGGAACCTCTTCTGGCTGGGCCTGCCGCTGGTGCGGGCCGCGGCGCCCGACGGCCGGCCGCTCCTGCTGCATCTGGACTCCGGCGCCGGCCGGACCAGCCTCACCGCTCACGGCATAGAGCGGCTCGGTTCCCCGCGTTCCCGCACGGGCCGCTCCAGCCTGTTTGTCGCCGGGGGACTGCAGCTGGTGGAAGCGAGGAACGTGGACGTCGCCGTCTTCCTGTTGGCCGGCTGGCGGCTGGAGTTTTCCCGCCTGAGGGCCTATGCGGACCGCACGCACCTCTGCTACTGGCTCGATGGGACCCTCGGCAGCGACGTGCTCCGGCGGTCGGTGACCACCCTCGACATCCCGAACGGGCGGTTTTCGCTGGGAGGCGGACCGGTGACCGATGACCGGAGACCGGTGACGGGAGGCGGAGACTCAACATTCCCTGCCTCGGGAGAAGCCCGATGAATGGGCTCTCTGCGACACTTCCCTTGGGATTCCAGTACGCCGTGGCGGCCGGCTGGGTGGCGCTGCTGCTGGCCGCGGCGTGGGGCGCGGGACGCCTGCTCCTCCGGCGGCTCCTTCCGGGCCCGGAGGACGGACCCGCCGCGGTGCTCGAGATTGTGCTCGGCCTGGGCGTCGTAATCCAGGTCTGGTTCTGGGCCGCCCTGGCGGGACATTGCCGCGCCGCGGTGATCCTGCTGCTGCCGCTGGCGCTGGGACTCCTCTTGCGGCGGCGGGCGACGGCGGGACCGACGCCGGGCGGCCGGCGGGCGTGGCTCTGGCCGGGTTTCTTCGCCGTGCTGGCGCTGCTGCCGCTGCCGCTGGCGCTGCTGCCGGAGCTGAACTTCGACGCTCTGCGGGTGCACCTCTGGATCGCCCGGGAATTGGCCCTCACCGGCGCCATGCCCTCCGACCTGTCGAACTGGGCGGTGTACGTGCCCGAAACCGCCGGCGTCTGGTTCGGCGCGGCCTTCCTCGCCGGCGGAGAGATCGCGGCCAAACTGGCGGAGTACGCCCTGGGTCTGCTGGCGGGATTGCTGCTGGCCCGCTGGGGCAACGAACGGCTGGGGCGGCCGTGGGGCTGGGCCGCGGGCACGCTGTTTATCGGCCTGCCCGTGGTCGCCTGGCTCATGGGCACGGCCTACATGGACCTGGCCCTGGTGCTGTTCCTGCTGGCCTGCCTCGTCTGCCTGGACGAGTGGAGTCGGTCCGGCCGGGCCGGCTGGCTCGCGGCGGCGGGCCTGCTGTTCGGGTGCAGCCTGGCCTCCAAGTACCACGCCCTGGTGTGGGCGCTCTTCCTGGCCGGGGCAGTGCTGGCACTGGGGCGCCGGCGGGACCTCCCCTGGCTCCGCTGCCTGGGCGCGGCCGCGCTCGTGCTGGGCCTGGGCGCGGCCCTGCTGGCGCCGTGGCTGGCTCGCAACTGGGCCCTGACCGGCAACCCCGTCTTCCCGGTGCCGCTGCCCGGTTTTCAATCTCCGTACATGAACAGCGCCATCGTGGAGGCGATCCGATCCGAGCAGCACTCCTTCGGCTTCGGCCGAGGATGGCTGGCCCTTCTGGCTCTTCCATGGAACCTGACGGTTCATCCGGCCGCCTTCCGCGGCAGCCCGGGCGGGCTGGTGTTCCTGGCGCTGCCGTGGTTAGCCTGGCGCTGGCGGCGCCTGTCGGCGACCGACCGGCTGGTGGCGGCCGGCTTCGTCTACTGGTTGCTGGCCTGGTTCTTCATCGCCCAGGAGATCCGCTACCTGGCGCCGGCCCTGCCCCTGGCCGCCTGGCTGGCGGTGCGGCCGCACCTCCCCGACCTGGCCGGCGGCCGCCTGGCGCGCCTCGGCTGGGGCGCGCTGCTGCTGGCCCAGCTGGTCCTGAACTTGCCGCCCGTCCACAGCCGCATTTTCCCCAACGTGGCCTTCCAGAACCGCTACGACGCCGACACGGCCGCGGTGCTGGCGGGGCGGCTGCCGCGGGACGAGTACCGCGCCCGGCGCAATCCCCTCTTCGCGGTCTACCGCTGGGCGGACGGCCACCTGCAGGCGCCGGTGCGGATCCTTTCCTTCGATGCCGCGGCCTACTGGACGCGCTGGCCGATGCTCTACGCCTTCTCGGTGGAGGGCGACTTCACCGGCCATGCCCGCGAGCCGGCAGCCGTGCGGGACTACTGCCGCCTCGCCGGCCTGACCCACGTGACGGTGAACATGGACTGGGTGCCCCCCGGCGCGGACATCACCAAGGCGCCCGTGTTCTTCGACCCGGCGTTCCAAAGCCATCATTTAAAGGAAGAGTACCGATATGGAAACGCCTACCTCTTCGCTATTCCCCCGAGAGGCGATTGATCCGGGCAAAGAGGCAACACCGGGCAGGATGGCCATCGCCGGTTTACTTCTACTTCCTGTCCTGCTCGGTTACAGTCTGTGGGGCCAACCGGCGACAGATCCGCCAGCGTTCTCCCAGCGAATTGTCACTGCGTCGAGGGTTCGGCTAAGAGCGCAACCGTCTCAAGAAGGAGCTGTGGTAAGCAAACTGGGTGTCGGCTCTCGGCTGTTCGTGCTCGATCAGACAAAGACGCAAGAGAACATCGGCGGCAGCCGGGATTTCTGGTATCGGGTCCAGATCCCCGGGGGTCAGCGCGGTTGGATGTTTGGAGCGTATACCGCGCCATTCGATCCCGCGCAACCAGGAGATTCCCTGCTCTGTGTAGCCCAACAACGCCTGGAGGCTGGTGGGCTCGACTTTCTGGACTATCAGGACCTCTGTCTCTTTCTCCGGCGGGAGGCCGCGAACCTTAAGGATCCGTCCTTGGCCGCCGAGCTTGAGCTGCAATCTTATCGGGCCCTGAGGAAGTCACTGGAGGCGGTTCCTTTCCGGCAATCAGGCCGATCCCCCTACCGGGAATGGCTCGAGTCAGAAACCCTGCGGATCATCTACAACTCACCCGCAGGAGCATGGATCATCCACTCGGCGGCATTGTGGGATTTGCAAAAATGCTATTCATCCCTGCCCATCGCAGAGGAAATCGCCTGGGAGGCGGCGACGAATCAACTGGCAGGCGAAAGCGAAGGATACCTGCCTGGCTACCTGTACCGGCTCAACTCCATGGAGGGGCGTTACCTGGAGCTTTATCCGCGCGGCGCCCACGCCGGGCAGGCGATGGAAAGTGTGTTCCATGAGCTTTGCCGGATCAACCGTGACATGGGGCTGACCGTGTCCGGTTGTCCGCCTGCAGATGCGTTCGATGGTTGGATGCCGATTGATTCCATCGAGCCGCAAGACCTCCCGACCATCCGAAAGGATCTGGCCAGCCTGAGAGCCGCTGTGGCTGCCGCATCGGGACCTCTGCGTGACGATGTTCTCCGCGTGCTGGACCGTCTGGCGGAGGGAATACCCAAACCGTCGGATTCTCAATGAGGATTCACGATCGGGGTTGTCAGCAATCGTTTCCGGGCTGGCAGACCGGGACTACCCACAAGAGCCCGGTTGTGCTACCATGGCCGGGCCGATCGGGAGTTGGGGCCAGCGCCACGCGAGGCACAGGACAGACCGAATGATCCATCTCTTGTTTCCCAAAGGCGTCCGTTTCCGGACGCTCCTCCGGAACACCTACCGCAGCTTCTTCGAGAAGGGCGGGCCCACCACCGCCGCCGCCCTGGCCTACTTCGCCCTGATCACCCTCTTCCCGGCCTTCCTGCTGCTGGTGGCCCTGGGCGACCAGTTCATCAAGATCCACGGCATGAGCCGCGAGGTGGCCGAGCAGGTGCTGATGATCTTCCCCTCGGAGACCCGCCACTTCATCCTGACCAACCTCGACACCATGATCTCGGCCCCGTCGGTGGGTTCCGTCGTCACCTACGCCTCCATCTTCGTCTGGGCGGGGATGTGGGCCTTCCACCTGGTCGAGGAGGCCCTCGACAAGGCCTGGAACGTGGAGGTCCGCAAGTCCTTCTGGGTCCGGAAGCTGACCAACTTCTCCATGATCGCCCTCACCACCCTCTGCTTCATCGGCTCGACGGCCCTGCTGGCCTCCATCGGCATCGTCCGGGCCCGGCTGAGCTGGGGGGAGATCACCTTCGGCAACATCCTCTTCCAGGCCCTGCTCGGCCTTTGCGCCTACGTGCTGATGGCCCTGATGTTCACCCTCTTCTACAAGGTGATCCCCAACACGCGGGTCACCTTCTCCGAGGCGCTGTCGGGCGGGCTCATCGCCTCGCTGCTGTGGCAGGTCACCAACACCCTCTTCGTCTGGACCATCCCCTACTTCCACTACGAGGAGATCTACGGCTCCGTTTGGGCCCTGGTGGTGATCGCCGTGTGGGTCTACGTGTCGTGCTGGATCATGCTGCTGGGCGCCCACCTTTCCTTCCACCTCCACCGCTCCGCCGCCAACGGGAATGGCAAGCCGGGCCCGGCGCCCGCCCCGGCCGGATGACGCCCCGCTGATGACGCCTCCGCTCCGCCGCTCCGACTTCCTGTTCGACCTGCCGCCCGGCCGGATCGCCCAGCGCCCCGCCGACCGCCGCGAGGAATCCCGCATGATGGTGTTGCGCCGGGACGCTCACGCGGTGACGCACCGCCGCTTCCGCGACATCCTGGAGGAGTTGGTCCCCGGCGACCTGCTGGTGCTCAACGACACCCGGGTCATCCCGGCCCGGCTCTTCGGCCGGAAGCGCGGCGGGGCCGCGGTCGTGGAAATCCTGCTGCTGCGGCCGCTGGCGGACGGGCGCTGGAAGGCCATGGTCCGCCCCGGCCGGCGGCTGGGCCCGGGCACCGCCGTCGACCTGCCCGGCGGCGCCTCGGCCGAAATCACCGGGCGCTTCGACGACGGCACCCGCGAGGTGGCCCTGGACACCGGCGCCCCCCTGCCGGCCTACCTGGACACCCACGGCCTGACGCCGCTCCCGCCTTACATCCACCGGCCGGGGGACGAGGACGAGGCCTTCCACCGCGGACGCTACCAGACGGTCTATGCCCGGGAGCCGGGCTCGGTGGCCGCCCCCACCGCCGGACTGCACTTCACCCCGGAGGTCCTCGCCGCCCTCGAGCGCCGCGGCGTGGAAACCGCCCGCCTGACCCTGCACGTGGGGCCGGGCACCTTCAAGCCCGTCCAGGTCGAGGACATCCGCCGCCACCGCATGGACGCCGAGCCCTACACCATCGAACCGGAGGCGGCCGGCCGCATCGAGGCGGCCCGGACCGCCGGCCGCCGCGTTGTCGCCGTCGGCACCACCGTCACCCGCACCCTCGAGGCGGTGGCCGCGGCCCACGGCGGCCGGGTGGTCCCCGGCAGCGGCTGGACCGACCTCTTCATCCACCCCGGCTTCCGCTTCCTGGTCGCCGGCGGCTTGCTGACCAATTTCCACCTGCCCGGCTCCACGCTGCTCATGCTGGTGTCCGCCTTCGCCGGGCGGGAGTGGGCCCTCGATTGCTACCGCGAGGCCGTGGCCCGCGAGTATCGCTTCTACAGCTACGGCGACTGCATGTTGATCCTCTGAAGACGCCGTTGGGACATCCGACCACCACGCGGCCGGCCGCCGGGAGTAAGCGATTTCCGCCCCGGTTCAACAAAAGTGTTGTAATTTGCATCCAATCTTATTACAGTACGCGGTTGGCCTTTGGCCCAACTGACTTTGATGTGACGAAAGGACTCCCCATGAAGATTCGTTCCCTGGTTTCCCTCTGCCTCATCCTGGCCGCCCTGGCCGTGTTCCCCGCGGCGCAGGATCGCGCGGCGCAGCAGCCCGCGACCCAGAAACCCGCCGACCAGCCGGCGCCGGCGAAGCCCGCCGACCAGCCGGAAGCCAAGCCCAGCCCCTACCCGAACCTGATGGACAAGATCAGCTATGTCATCGGCTGGACCATGGGCATGAATTTCCGGAAGGACAACATCCAGGTCAACATGGACATCCTCCTGACCGGCATGAAGGACGGCATGGGCAACGTCCCCTCCATCGTCTCCGAATCGGAGGCGCGCGAGGCCATGGCCTCCCTCCAGCAGCAGCTCCAGGCCAAGGCCATGGAAGAGCAGAAACAGCTCTCCGGCAAAAACCGCGCGGACGGCACCGCCTTCCTCGAGGCCAACAAGGCCAAGGCCGGCGTCCAGACGACGGCGAGCGGGCTGCAGTACAAGGTGATCACGGAGGGGACCGGCGAACTGCCCAAGGAGACTGACACCGTCATGGTCAACTACCGCGGCACCCTGGTCGACGGCAAGGAGTTCGACAGCTCCTACAAGCGCGGCGAGCCGGCCAAGTTCCCGGTGAGCGGCCTGATCCCCGGCGTCAGCGAGGCCCTGCGGCTCATGAAGGTCGGGTCCAAGTGGGAGATCTACGTGCCGGCCGACCTGGCGTACGGCGACCAGCAGGCGGGCCCGGACATCGGACCCGGCTCCACGCTGATCTTCGAGCTGGAGATGCTGTCCATCGTCCCGCCCGAGACCGAGAAGCCGGCGGCGGGCGAGCCCACCCCCGACGCGAAGCTGCCCGGCGGCCAGACCGTCCAAGTCAAGGACCCCTCCGGGGCGGTGCAGAGCGTGCAGGTGAAGACGCTCACCAAGGAAGAGGTCGAGGCCATGGAGAAGGAAGCCCGGGAGAAGGAAGCCAAGGAGAAGCAGCAGGCGCCCCCGAAGGACCAGCCCCCCAAGTAAGATCGACAACGGCATCGAGCCGTCCGAATTTCCCCGCGGCGCGCTTCCCGCGCGCCGCGTTTTTTTTCGCCTCCGGGACGCTCCCGGGGCCGCCCCCGCGCCCGGAATCCCCTTGAAAAAACCCCGCAGATTCCGTACGATACGCACTGGCCGGCCGGCCGGACGCCCGCCGGCCGGGAGCGCGTCCATGAAGCCAACCTTCACCTCCGCTGCCGGTCCCGCTTCCGGCATGCGATCTTTCGCCGCGACGGCCCTGCTGCTGGCGGCCCTGCTGGCGCTCGGCGCCGGCGGCTGCTCAGTCAAGCGCTTCGCCGCCAACAAGATCGCCGACACGCTGGCCTCCAGCGGGACCAGCGTCGCCTCGGACGACGACCCCGACCTGATCCGCGACGCGGCCCCCTTCAACCTGAAGCTCATGGAGAGCACCCTCGCCGAGACCCCCCGGCACCGCGGCCTGCTCCTGGCCACCTGCAGCAGCTTCACCCAATACGCCTACGCCTACGTCCAGCAGGAGGCCGAAGCCGCGGAGGACCGCGACCTGGCGACCGCCGACGCCCTCCGCGCCCGGGCCCGGCGGCTGTACTTCCGCGCCCGGGGCTACGGCCTGCGCGGACTGGAGGTGCGGCATCCCGATTTCGGGCAGCGGCTGCGCTCCGACCCGGCCGCCGCGGTGGCCGGGGCCGACGCCAAGGACGTGCCGCTGCTCTACTGGACGGCGGCGTGCTGGGGGCTGGCCATCGCCATCTCCAAGGACCAGCCCGACGTGGTGGCCGACCAGCCGCAGGTGGAGGCCCTGATCGACCGGGCCCTCGCTCTGGATGAATCCTTCGACTTCGGCGCCATCCACACGTTCCTGATTTCTTACGAGCCCAGCCGGCTCCAGGGGGACGGCGACCCGCTGGCCCGCTCCCGGAAGCACTTCGACCGCGCCATGGAGCTGAGCGGCGGTCAGATGGCCGCTCCGCTGGTGGCCCTGGCCGAGACGGTCTCCGTCAAGACCCAGAACCGGGCCGAGTTCGAGTCGCTGCTGCAGCAGGCGCTGGCCATCCATCCCGACGGCCGGCCCGAGTGGCGGCTGAACAACCTGATCATGCAGCGGCGGGCCCGCTGGCTCCTGTCCCGAACCGACGCTCTGTTCGTGGAATAGCGGCGCCGGGACCCACATTTCCGCCTGGAGGCACGATGCCGATCGAACCGAGCCATTCCCATTCCTGCGCCGCCGGCGCCCGGAGCATCCTCTTTCTCTTTCTGGCCCTGGGGCTGGCGGTCCTTCCGGCCGCGGCCCAGACGCGCATCAAGCTGGGCACCCTGGCCCCGCGCGACTCCTCCTTCCACCGGATCCTGCTGGCCATGGGCGAGAAGTGGCGCCAGGCCCCCGGCGGCGGCGTCACGCTGACCGTGTACCCGGACGGGGCCATGGGCGGCGAGGCGGACATGGTCCGGAAGATGCGCATCGGCCAGGTGCAGGCCGGCATGCTGACCGTTGTCGGCCTGTCGGAGATCGACCCCGGCGTCACCGCCCTGCAGAACATGCCCATGATGTTCCGCGACCTGCAGGAGGTGGACTACATCCGCGAAAAGCTGCGCGCCTCCCTCGAGAAACGCCTGCTGGACAAAGGTTTCGTGGTTCTGTTCTGGGGGGACGCCGGCTGGATCCGGTTCTTCTCCAAACAGCCGGTCCTCCGCCCCGCCGACATGAAGAGGATGAAGCTCTTCGTCTGGGCCGGCGACAACTCCCAGGTGGACCTCATGAAGAGCGCCGGATACCAGCCCGTGCCCCTGGAGACCAGCGACATCCTGCCGGGGCTCCAGACCGGCCTGATCAACGCCGTGCCCACCATCCCCTACTTCGCCCTGTCCACCCAGCTCTACAACCAGGCGCCGCACATGCTGGCGCTGAACTGGGCGCCGCTGGTGGGCGGCACCGTGGTGACCCGCAAGGTCTGGGAGTCGATCCCCGACGAGGCGCGCGCGGCGCTGCAGAAGGCCGCCGACGAGGCGGGCGCCCAGATCAAGGCCCGCAGCCGCGCCGAAAGCGACGAGGCCGTGGCGGCGATGCAGAAGCGCGGCCTGACCGTGCATGCCGTCACGCCCGAGATCGAGGCCGAGTGGCGCAAGACCGTCGAGTCCTACGAGGACCAGATCCGCGGCAAGATCGTGCCGGCGGACATGTATGACGAGGTCAAGCGCCTCCTCCAGGAGTACCGCTCTTCCAACGGGAAGACCAACCGATGAGCGAGCTCTCCCTGGCTGAAGCCGGCGGTCCCGGATCGCCCCAGGCGGCGCCGCGCGGCGTCGTCGGCGCGCTCCGGCAGGGGGAAAACAGCCTCGTGTCCCTGGCCCTGGCGGCCATGGTGCTGTTGCCGCTGCTGGAAATCGTCCTCCGCCCCACCCTGGGCATTGGCATCTCCGGCTCCACCACGCTGGTGCAGCACCTCACCCTGATCGTCGGCATGCTGGGCGGGGCCATCGCCGCCCGCGAGGGCCGGTTGCTGTCCCTGGCCACCGGCACCCTGCTGCCGGAGGGCCGCTGGCGACAGACCGCCCGCATCTTCAGCGGCGCCTTCGCCGCCGTGGTCGCCGGGTACCTCACCGTGGCCGGCGTTCAATTCGTGCAGTCGGAGATGGAGGCGGGCGGCACGCTCGCCTACGGCATCCCCCTCTGGGCGGTGCAGTGGATCCTGCCCATCGGCTTCGGGCTGGTGGCGCTGCGCCTGCTCTGGCACGCCGGCGGCGGATGGCGCGGGCGCCTCGCCGCCCTGCTGCTGGCGGCGGCCCTGTTCGCGCTGGCCGCCCACCCGCCGGTCTCGCCGGACGGCCTGCGGGTACCCGCCCTGCTGGCGCTGCTGGCCGCCACCCTCCTCGGCGCGCCGGTGTTCGTGACCCTGGGCGGGACGGCGCTGATCCTGTTCTGGGGCGCCGACATCCCCATCGCCGCCGTGACCGTGGAGCACTACCGCCTCGTCACCAATCCCTCGCTGCCCACCATCCCGCTCTTCACCCTGGCCGGCTACTTCCTGGCCGAGGGCGGCGCGTCGCGGCGGCTGGTGCGGGTGTTCCAGGCCCTCTTCGGCTGGTTCCGGGGCGGGCCGGCGGTGGTGACGGCCCTGGTCTGCGCCTTCTTCACCTCATTCACCGGCGCCTCGGGCGTGACCATCCTGGCCCTGGGCGGCCTGCTGATGCCGGTGCTGCTGCAGGCCCGCTACTCCGACAAGTCGGCCCTGGGGCTGCTGACGGGGGCGGGATCGCTGGGGTTGCTCTTCCCGCCCTGCCTGCCGTTGATCCTGTACGCCATCGTGGCCAAAGTCCCCATCGAGCGGATCTTCCTGGGCGGGATCCTGCCCGGCATCGTGCTGGTGATCGCCGTCGCGTGGTGGGGCATGCGCCAGATGCCGAAGTCGGCGGAGGGGCGGAAAGCCTTCGATGTCCGCGAGGCGGGGCGCACCTGCTGGGAGGCCAAGTGGGAGCTGGCCCTGCCGGTGGTGGCCCTGGTCAGCCTCTTCGGCGGCTTCGCCACCCCGGTGGAGGCGGCCGCGCTGACCGCCCTCTACGCGTTCTTCATCGAGACGGCGGTCTACCGCGACCTGAAGTTGCGACGGGACGTACCCCGGGTCATGGCCGAGTGCGCCCTGCTGGTGGGCGGCGTGCTGCTGATCCTGGGCGTGGCGCTGGGCTTCACCAATTACCTGATCGACGCCGAGGTACCGGCCCGCGGCGTGGAGTGGGTCACCGGCACGGTCCATTCGCCGCTGCTGTTCCTGCTCCTGCTGAACCTCTTCCTGCTGGTGGTGGGCTGCCTGATGGACATCTACTCGGCCATCGTGGTGGTGGTGCCGCTGATCGTGCCCATCGGGCAGGCGTACCAGATCGACCCGGTGCACCTGGGCATCGTCTTCCTGGCCAACCTGGAGCTGGGTTACCTGACGCCGCCGGTGGGAATGAATCTCTTCCTCTCCTCCTACCGGTTCAACCGCCCGCTGCCGGAGGTCTACCGATCCATCGTGCCGATCCTGATCGTGCTGGCGGCGGGGGTGCTGCTGATCACCTATTTCCCGGCCCTGACCACCACCCTGCCGCGCTGGTTCGCCCCCTGACCATTTCGAATTGCGGATTGCGAAATGCGGATTGGTTCGTGCTCGTGCTCGTGCTCGTGCTCGTGCTCGTAATCGGGTCTCGGGATTCGGTGCTCGGGATTCGGTGCTTGGGTCTCGGCCCCACTGCTGTTTGTCAATGCCTGCCGAGTCCCGAGCCCCCAGCACCGAGCCCCGAAATATTTCCACACGGAGACGCGGAGCCCGCAGAGATTGCATCCTACTTCGATGTTCGATGTTCGATGTTCACGTGACAGGATCCCCATGAGCATCGCCCTTCTCTCCATCGCCGACGACTTGTCGCGCCGACTGGAAGCCCTCCGCTTCGGCCCGCCGGTGACGCACGTTTACAACCCCCTGGTTTACGCCCGCACCGCTCACTCCGCGTACCTGGAGCGATACGGCGGGGGGCGCAAGGAGTTCGTCTTGGTGGGGATGAACCCCGGCCCGTGGGGCATGGTCCAGACCGGCGTGCCCTTCGGCGAGGTGGCTGCCGTCCGCGACTGGCTGGGCATCACGGCGCCGGTGAGGCAGCCGGCGGCCCTCCACCCCAAACGGCCGGTGCAGGGATTCGCCTGCCGCCGCAGCGAGGTGAGCGGGCGGCGGCTGTGGGGCTGGATCCGCGCCCGCTGGGGCACGCCGGAGGCGTTCTTCCGGCGGGGCTTCGTGGCCAACTACTGCCCGCTGGCCTTTTTCGACGCCGCCGGCCGCAACCTGACCCCCGACAAGCTGCCGGCGGCGGACCGGGCGGCGCTGCTGGCCGCCTGCGATCAGGCGCTGCGCCGGACGGTGGAACTCCTGCGTCCCTCGTGGGTCCTGGGCGTAGGCAATTTTGCCGAGGGCCGGGCGAGGGCGGCGCTGGTGGGTCTGCCCGTCCGGATCGGGCGGATTCCCCACCCCAGCCCGGCCAGCCCGCTGGCCAACCGCGGCTGGGCGCCGGCCGCCGATGCCGCACTGGCCGCTTGTGGGGGAATGCCGGATGTTTGGGATTCGGACTTCGGACATCGGATTTCGGACATCGGGAAACAGGGATCGGCATAAGGATCTGGTTCCACTGATGGTCCGGTGGGATCAGAACTTGAATCTTGAAAGGATATCTTCTACCCGAAATCCGAAGTCCGATCTCCGGAGTCCGATGTCCGGCCTCTTCAATCCGCCTGCTTCAAAAGCGCCACACCACCGCCGCGCGGATCCGGTAGTCCGGCACGGCCTGGAAGGAGGTGTTGTGCAGGATCACGGGGAAATCCGTCCCGAACATCGCGTCCAGGGCGTGCCGCCAGGTGAAGGTCACCTCCGGCCCCAGGAACACGCTGGTCATGCCGGTGTCCTCGGCCGTCTCCCCCTGAAAGGTGTCCTTGCCCTTCGCCTCGCCGGTGACGGCCAGTTCCACGCTGCCGGTGCGCCGGTCGTCCTGGAGGAAATACACTCCCGGCTTCACGGACCAGAGCAGGTCGTTGGCGAACTGGTAGTCGATCCGGCCCCGGCTCCGGAGGGCATACTGGAGGGCCGCCTCGCCGAAGAGCCGCCCGCGGTGGGCGTAGAGCATGGTCCCGACCAACCCGTCCCATGATCCCGAGCCCAGGGTCAGGTCATGGCCGTGGATCCCGCTCGGCTGGCCCTCCCCCGGCTCCGCCTCGTTCAGCTCCTCCAGCAGCCGGTCGCTGTTGCCGGTGGGCATCTTGACGCCGCCCAGGACGTGCCAGGTCAGGGTGAAATCCTCCTGGAAGCGTCCGACCAGCCGGTACCGGGCGGTCACGGCCGCATCCCCCAGGCCGCCGACGGAGCCCTCCTCGATCCCGCCGTCCTCGGGGCGGCGGTAGGAACGGTGGATGAGCGGCAGGTTCAGCTGGACGGACAGCCGGTCGCCGAACTGGTATCCCACCATCAACTGGGTGATGGAGCTGTTCAGGTATTGCCCGATTTCGTTCGGCACCTCCCGGCCATCCTCCTGCAGGGTGCCGAAACGGGTATACTGCTCGTACGCCCCCACGAAGAAACCGGGCTTGGCCACCCGGGCCTCCCGCGCGGCGTAGCACCCGCACAGGTCGCAGCCCAGGACCGGCGCCCCGGCCAGGACCGGCAAAACGAACAGAATCCAGCTTAATTTGAACATGGGATCCCCCCTCCTTCCTTCAGGCCGGTTGTCCGCTGTCTATCGAGAGCCCAACGATTTTTCAACCGGCATTTCCGGTTGGATGCGGAGGGCGCGCCGGGGGATCAGCACCGGGTCCTTCCGCCTGAAGGGGGGCCGCGCCGTCTCCTGAGTGCGGCCACGGACCCGACAGCGCGAGCGTGTCGTGGAATTCGGGCCGCGGGAGACACAAGGAGGTTGACAGGCCGGAGGCCCTGAGTTATCCTCACGCTGTAAATTTGCATAAAACTGGCTGAATGCGGCTTCGGGGGCTTGTCGATGGGGGGTATCCGGCGGGAGAATCCGCGTTCCGCGGAAACTCGGGACCACCGACCAATCGGATTTATCGGGCATGTCGCCATGGCTGTGGCGTGGCTTGCGTTATTGTTCCCCGGCGGCGCCCGGGCCGCGGAATTGGTGGCCCGCTGCTATGACGGGATTGGCCAGCCGCCCGCGCTGAGTTCCCACCGGCTCTACCGCGGCTTGCACGGCCGCCTCTGGCTGGACTTCATGAGCGGCGCCGACGCTTACGACGGGGAGGCGGTCGTCTCGTACGTCGACGCCATCGGCGGACGGGGACAGTTCCTGTACGCCTTCCACGAAGACCCCGACGGCCGCAAGTGGCTGGGGCACGAGGGCGGCCTGACCGTCCTGGACCCCTCCAGCCGGATCGAGCGCCGGTACGGTCCGGCCGACGGCCTTTCGCCGCATGCCGTGACCGGCATCGTCCGAGCGGGGGACCGCACCTTGCTGGTGCTCAGCTCCGGCGGAGTGTACCGTCTGGCCGGCGGCCTGTTCCTCCGGGAGCCGCTGCCGGCACCCACGGAGGGAGGACTTCTGGCCGACCTCGTCGTCCAGAAGGACGGGAGCGCCTTGGCGCGCATCGATCGCACACTGTACCGGCGCGGCTCCGGAGGCCGCTGGGAACAGGTCTCACTGCGGCCCGCCTTCGCCGGCGAGGCGATCCAGAACCTCCGGGCCGCCCCCGACGGCGTGCTGACCCTGACCTATCGCAGCGGGGCCGTCCGGCTGACGCCCGAGCTGGCGGTGGATGCCACGGTCCAGTTCCCCGATGAAATCCGCCGCCAACCATTCAGCGCCGCCACATTCCTGGGCCGGGACACGCTGCTCGTGCTCGCCACGGACGCATTCCATGTGCTTTGCGACGGCCGCTGGCACCGCTCGCGCCACCCTTCCGGAGACGTCTTCGATTATCGCAACCAGCTGCTGGTGGACTACGAGGGCATCATCTGGGTGCCCCACCGGGACGGCATCCTCAAGCTCACCAGGCTTGACCTGGAGAGGCTGGGCACCGAGGACGGCTTGCCGGGGCTGACCCTGCGGGGCGTGGCGGCGGACGCTGCCGGCGAGACTCTGGCCTTGACCAGCACCGGCACGGCGTATCAGTCGCCGGGGGCCGAACGATTTCAGCCGGTTTCCGCTCCGGATCCCGCCGCCAGCGGAGAATTTGAAGCGATCGCCCCCGGGCGGGACGGGAGCCTGCTCCTGGTGGCCCGCCACCGGATCGTGCGCTGGAAGGCCTCCACCGGCGGGCAGGAGGTGCCCGTGCCAGCCGCCGCCGCCGGCCGCTGGTGTGACGCGGCCGAGACGGCCGACGGCGCGCTCTGGATCGCCAGCCGGGAAGGGCTCTACCGGATCACTGGCAGCGATGTCCACCACATCGACACCCGCACCGGCCTGCCGCACAACGTCTGCCTGTCGCTGACCGCCGCGCCCGACGGCTCGATCTGGGTGGCCACGTCAGGCGGCGGCCTGGCCCGGGTGCAGGGGGAATCCGTCAAGGTGCTCGGCACGCGCGACGGCCTGGCCACCGATCGGTTGGTGGACGTCGAGGTGGCACCAGACGGCGCGATCTGGACGTGCGGATTCGGGGGAGTCAGCCGCATCGCCCCGGAGGGCATTGTTTCCTTCGGCCCCGCTGACCTGCCCTCCCTGGAGCGGGCGATCTGCATTCACCCGGTCGGGGAGAAAGCCTATGTGTTCGCCGAAGGTTTGGCCGAAGTCGATGCATCCGGCCATTCTGCGAGACAATTGTTCTCCTACGACGACCCGGCGGTGGGCACCTGCAGCCCGAGTTTCCACTCGTCCCTGAGCCTGACTCCCCGGGGAGAGGTCCTGCTCGGCAGCGACGTCAACGGCGGCCTGCTGCGGTGGCACGCCCGCGCAGCTCCCGACGGGGGACGATCCCGCGACCGTCGGTGCCGGCTGCGCAATTTCGATCGGGACGGGACGCCCCTGGACTTCAGCCACCCGCCGATCTCCCTGTATGGCGACTGGAGCCGGCTGCGTTTCGACTTCACCACCTCCAGCCTGTGGCGGGAGGATGCCACAACCTTCATTTACCGCCTGGAGGGTTACGATGCCGGCTGGTCCAGCCCGGACGCCCGCTCCTGGGTGGAGTACACCCAGGTGGGCACCGGCAACCGGAGGTTTTCCGTCCGGGCCCGGTACGAGGACGGCACCTGGAGCGATCCCGCCACGCTGGACTTCCGTGTGCCCACCCCCTGGTGGTCGACTCCGCCCGCCATCGCCGGCCTCGCCATCGGGCTGGCCCTGGTCCTGTGGGGGCTGGTCTGGCTGCGCACCCGCACCCTCCGCGAGCGGCAGGAGAGACTGGAGCGGCTGGTGATGGACCGCACCCGGGAACTGGAAACGCTGAACACGCGCCTGCAGCGGCTTTCCACCACCGACCAGCTGACCGGGCTGGCCAACCGGCGCTCTTTCGGCGAGTCCATCGACATGCTGGCGGCACTGGTCCAGCGCTCGATCCATCCGGACACCAAGACCCCCCCGCAGGAGCGCATGGTTCTCCTCTTCGCCATGGTGGACCTGGACCATTTCAAGGAGGTGAACGACCGGTACGGCCACACGGCGGGGGACCTCGTGCTCCAGCTGACGGCCAACCGGCTGCGCGCCACCCTTCGGGAGTCCGACCTGATCGTCCGATGGGGCGGGGACGAGTTCCTGGTGGTCGCCCACCAGCGGCAGCTGGAACCGGTAACGGCCCTGCCCGAGAGGATCCTGGCGGCACTCCGCCAGCTGGCGGCGGAAGAAGATCCGTCCGTCAAATTCCCCACCTGCTCCGTCGGATTCAGTCGGTATCCCCTCGGCGGGGGGCGGGGCGGCGAAGTCTGGTTCGATTCCCTGAAGCTGGCCGATGCCGCCCTGCTGCTGGCCAAGCAGCGGGGGCGGAACCGGGCGATGGGCGTCACCGACCGCGGTAACCTCACCGCCTCGGAGCTGGAGAGCATCGCCGGCCTGGAAGAGGCGGCCGCCGCCGGCGAAATCGAAATCGTCCACATCATCTGATTTTCGCGCCTCTTTGGGATTGCTTCCCCCGCCGCGATCTGTTAAACTGCCGCTGCAGCTTTACACCGGGAGGAGAATCATGGCGCACATCCTGCTGATCGAGGACGACGCGGACTTCGTGGAGGTCACCCGCATGGTGCTGGAATCCAACGGCCACACCATGACCGCAGCCTATTCCGCCGAGGAAGGCTGGGCCGCCCTGGCCAAGAGCGGCGCCGACGTCATCCTCCTGGACTGCATGATGGAAGAGTTCGATTCCGGCTTTGTGCTGGCCAACGACATCTCCATCAAATACCCCAAGATCCCCATCATCATGCTCACCGCCGTGCACGACTACATGAGCAGCAGCTGGAACTTCTCCCCCGACAAGGACAAGGACTGGCTGCCGGTCCACCAGTTCCTCGAGAAGCCCGTCACGCCCGACAAGCTGCTGGCCGCCATCGACAAGGAACTGAAAAAGTAACCCACCGACCCTGTCCAGATCAGCGGAATCCCCCGCGGCGCCACCCCGGTGCGCCGGGGCGGCTGAAATCGCCTTGACCCCGGCCAAACAGTGCTGTCAGGATCGTGCGGACACGGAGGTGCCGCCATGATAGCAATCGTTGCATTCGCCATCGCCGCTTGTGTGGCGTGGAATCTCGTGGTCACGCTGCTCGTCTACGCGTCGCTGCGGCGGCGCCAGCTCCCGGTCAGCTTCCTCTGGCTGCGGGTGGCGATCCTGAAATATCTGGACCAGTACCGGGAAATCACGCGGCAGGAAACCGGACGGACGGGTTCCCTGTTCTACCAATGGCTGGTGTCGATCAACCTGGTCTGGGTCCTGTTTGTCGTCCTGGCCGCGATTCACTGGTCCTGATCGGGTGCGCCCTATCGCCAGGGTCCGGGCGCCCTCCCCCTTCAACCGGTGGCGCGGATCAGCTGCCCCACCACCAGCCAGAGCGGCAGGGTGACCATGGAGACGGCGTACGCCACCAGCATCAGGCTGCCCACCTTGGCCTCATCCCCGCCATAGCTCCGGATCTGCAGGATGATCCCGGTGGCCGGGGCCGTCGCCGCCTGGATGAGGAAGAAACGCCAGAGCAGGACGTTGGTCCCGCAGACTCCCGTCGCCTGCAGGATCCAGAGGGTGGCCAGCGGGAGCAGCACCAGCTTGACCAGGACCACGCGGCTGGCGTCCCAGGCGTATGCCCGGACCCGGAAGGGGATCGTCCCCAGCACCGCCCCCAGGACGAAGGTGGCGACGGGCACCGTCGCGGAACCCAGCAGATCCACGCCGCGCAGGACTGTGGCGGGTATCCACGGCCGCGCTCCGGTCAGGACCACCGCCAGCGCCGCCAGCGTGGCCACCGCCGGCGGGGTGACCAGCGAGCGCCAGTCCGCCCGCTCGCCGGAGCGGGCGGTGTTGAGGAACTTGCCCACGCTCCAGAGGATCGGATTGTATCCGAGGATGAACAGGAAAGTGTAGAGGGCGAAGGTGTCGAATTCCTTCGGGAAGAGGGCCAGGCCTACCGGCAGGACGATGTAGCCGGAATTGGCCATGGCCGCCAGGGGCAGCATGTTCCGCTTCTCCGGCAATTCCCGGAGGAAAAGCAGCGCGCCCAATCCCAGGCCCGCCCCCACCATGGCCGCGGCCGCCAGCGGCAGGGCCCACCAGAACGGAAAGCGCCCCGGGTCCAGGGTCCTCACGATGTTGGCGAACATCAGGCAGGGCAGGAAGACGCGAACGGTGGCCACCGAAAGGCCGTCGATGTGCCCCTGCCGGACAATGTGCCGGCGGACCAGCAGGCCGGCGGCCAGGATGACCAGGAAGATGTCCAGGATGGCCAGGAACGTGCTGGAAAAGGCTTTGGCGGCGACTTCAATCAAACGGAAATCCCGGGAGACGAATGGGGCCCGAAGCGCTCATTTTTCCACAACCGGTCCGGCGGATCAATGGGACTTTTCCCGGCGGACCGGCGCCGGGTCCGCAGTCCCCGCTGCCCCGCCGCGGCGGGGTCAGCGGGCGCCCAGGGTGACCGTGACCGTGCGGCGCTCTTCGCCGCGGAGGAAGGTGACCACGACGGCCTCGCCCGGCTGGTGCGCCCGCAGCGCCGCGGCGTAGGCCTTCAGGTCCGCCACGGCCTGACCGGCCAGCTCCACGATCACGTCCCCGGGCTGCAGGCCGGCCTGGGCGGCGGGAGAGCCGCCCGTCACCGACGCCACCCGGACGCCGGTCCCGCTGTAGGTGAAGTCGGGCATGGTGCCCAGGCTTGCCCGCCTGGAGGTCCCCTCCCCAGCCGGCGGCGGCCCCGCGGGAGCAGGCGGGCCGGTTTCCTGTTTTTCGGCCGGTGGTTTGGGCGCCACCTTGGTCAGCGGCTCCGTCCGTTCCGCCAGGTAGCGGATGGCTTCCCGAGTGAAGGCGGCGACCTTGACCAATCCTGGGACATCCACCTTGTCCGGCGTGTCGGTGGGACGATGGTAATCGGCATGCGGCCCGGTGAAGAGCTGGACGGCCGGGGCTCCCCACTCGTGGAAGCTGGCCTGGTCGCTGCTATCCAGTTCCTGCTGGACCAGCTCCGCCGGCACGCCGGTGACGTAGCCGCAACCCATGACGATGTGCACCCACTCCCGGGCCGAAGAGCCGCCCAGGACCAGGATCTTGCCGCTGCCCAGCCGCCCGACGGTATCGAGGTTCAAGGCGCCCATGATTTTCTCCGGCGGGTAGGCGCCGCCCTGTTCCAGATAGTGCCGGGAGCCCCGCCGGCCGGCCTCCTCGCCGGCGAACGCCGCGAATACAACCGTCCGCTCAGGCGGCCCCTCCGCCGCCATCACCCGCGCCAGTTCCAGGAGCACCGCCACGCCGCTGGCGTTGTCGTCGGCCCCGGGGTGGATCTTGCCCTCGTTTCCCTGGTGGACGTCCGGCCAGCCGCGGCCGAGGTGGTCGTAGTGGGCGCAGACGACCACCGACTGACCCGCCCAGTCTCCGCGCGTGCCCGGCAGTACGCCGACGACGTTGCGCAGCTCGGTGGGGACCTTGTCCGGCCCGCCCGCCTCCGTCCAGGTCTGGAAATAGCCGCCGGCGTCGCCGCCCGGACGCAGGCCGCACGACTGGAACTGTTCGGCGATGTAGCCGGCCGCGCGGGTCAGGCCGGCCGAGCCCCAGCCCCGGCCCTCTAGTTCGGGCGACGCCAGCACGTTCACGTGGTCCCGCATCCGCGCGGCGGAAAAGGGCGGGGGCAGCTCGACCAGCGCCGGCCGCGGCGGCAACTTGCCCATGGCCGTTTCCTTCTCCCCGAGCCGCACGGTCAGTGGGGATCCCACCGCGGGCCACTGGCCTTTCAGGATGTTGGCCGGTTCGTCGCCCTCGAACCCGAGGTAGCTGTACTTGCCGTAGTGCGGCAATTTGCGCCCCAGGCCCGGCAGGGCGGCCGCTTCGTCGGTGCCCACCCAGACCAGAACCCCGGCGGCGTCGGCAGGATGGCGGACGGCGAACACGAGGCTGTGGCCGGCGGCGGGGCACGCCTGGCCCTCGACGACCGCGCCTTCGGCCGTCAGTTTCGCGCCGTACGGCCCCAGCCCCGCTTCCACTGCGGCGCGGAACCGGTTCTCCCAGCCCAGCACCCAGACGGCCCCGGCGGCTGGGAGCGCCGCCAACTCATCGTCCCGCTTGACCTCCATCTGGCCCGGCCGGTCCTTGGCCCACTCCCTGGCCAGCTGCCGGTAGCCCGCGCGCAGGGCCTCGGGGCCGCCCGACGGCACCACCAGGACCACCTTGCCGGCCCCGAACGCCTGCGACAGCGCCGGTGGGATCTCCCGCCGGTCCAGCCGCCGGAACAGGTCGTACTGCGGGTCCACGTCCAGCCGGACCGGCGGCCCCGGCACGGCGACGCTGAATTCACCGGCGGCCTCCGGCATCCAGACCGTCTTCACCACGGCCTCGGCTTGCCCCTCCACCGTCACGGCGACCGGGACCGCGAGCGGGAACGGCTCGCCGGGCTGGACCTGGCGCAACCGGAAGCGGACGCGCCAGCCGTCGCCCGCCGGTTCGGCCTGGGCCGACTCCACCTGGAGTTCGGGGGCGCCCGTCCGCTCCGTCCATAACCGGAAGAAGCCGAGCTGGTCCTGCCCGCTGACCGCCGTGACGGCCGTCGCCGCCGTGGCGAAGTCCTGGAACGTGGCGCGGGTGAACCGGTGGTGCTGGTAGAAGGTCTGGAGGATCTGGGCGAACGTCTTGTCCCCCACCGTCTGGCGGAGCATGTGGAAGACCATCATGGACTTGCCGTAGCCGATGGCCTCGCTGGCCGCGTCGTGCCGGGAGCGGAACCGGACCAGGGGGAAATCGTTCTGGGAGTTCACGTAGTCCGCATACTTCTGCAGCGTGGTCCGGCGGTATTCCGCCCCCTGGCCGCGCTGCTCGACGATCAGATGGTCGGCCAGGTAGGCGGTCAGGCCTTCCGACCAATTGCCGCCGGCATAGTCGACGTACACTCCGTTGCCCCAGTAGTTGTGGAGCAGTTCGTGCGGATAGGAGGAGTGGAGGATGAACGGAAAGCGGATGACCTTCTCCCCCAGCAGCGTGAAGGAGGGCATGCCGTAGCCGGTCTCCCAGAAGTTTTCCACCAGCGCGAACTTGGCGTACGGGAAGGGACCGATGAGCTTCTGGTACATTTCCAGGTATGACGCGGTGGTGGTCAGATAACGCTCGGCGAGCGCCGGGTCGGGCTTCCGCAGGTAGGCCATGGCCGCGATCGCGCCCGCCGCCTGCTCGTATTCCGTGAAGGGCCCCGCCACCAGGTAGACCTCCTCGGTGGGATCGGGGCACTCCCAGGTGGTGACCTGCTCGGCCCCCTCCATGCGGCGGGCGGTCCGGCTCCCCTGGCTGACCGAGTCCCAGCCGCCGCCCAGCCGGGTGGTCAGGCGGAAGGTCAGCAGGCCTTCACTGAACCACGGCACCCAGAAGGAGGAGCCGGCCAGATAGGCCCCCTGCGGCTCGACGGTTCCCGGTGTCTCGCTGAAACCGCGGGCATACTCGGCCGCCGTGGCCTGCACCGGGTGCCGGATGGCGCCGCCGTACGCCAGGTGGAAACGCCAGGTACCGGAAGCCTTGGCCGGCCGGGTCACCTCGTAGAGGGCCAGTGGGACGCCTTCCGGCGGCGAAAAGGCGGCGGGCATGAGGCCGAAATCCTCCGCCCGCGGCGGCCGGCTGAGTCGCTTCAGCTTCATGTCGGGGGCGCCGTCCAGTTTCGGCTCCAGCCCGTCATGCAGCAGAAAAAATAGCTTGGCCGGGCCGGCGGGCACGGACACCGTGTCCCGAACATGGACCCGTCCCGATTCCGGCTCCAGTTGCACACGCAGGTCGTGGTGGACCAGCATGCTTTCCGGCGGGGGGCCGTCCACCGGAAGCGCGATCATCGGGCCGGCCAGGACCGCGGCCAGGATGAGAACGGCAATCAGGCGCATGAAACCTCCAACCAGGGCGGGGTGTGGCATCCGGTCATAGGATGGGTCGGACGTACAGACAGTTTCTACCATGGAAGGCCATTCCCGGCAACCAGAATGGAGCGAAACGCAGATCTGGGGTGGGATCCACGCGGGGAGGGCGCGGAATGTCAATTCAGCCGAGGGCGCCCGCGTTGGGATCCTTGGGCGCCGCATCCGGCGGCCGGAGAAAATCAATGTCGTCCAAATCCCGTGGGCGCCGAACCGCCTGCTTGTTTTTCAACAGTGCCTCGAGGCCGATGTAGTAGATTGAAAACCGGTCACCGATCTCGAGGGTTTCTCTGATTCGCGAGTCCCATGCTTCCTGAAAACCAACACCCGTTATGGAGTTCAGCAAGTCCAGGCGGTTGGGCGGCCGACCGAATTGGAAGACGCAGGCAGGCGCCTGCAATGATCGAGGGTCACGGATGCCGGGTACAGATCCCCGCCAAAATTCACGCAAGGCGTCGAAGAGCCTCTGCACATTCTGCGTTTCCAAATCATAGAAGATGTCCAGATCTCCGGTCAGACGCGCATGTCCATGGTAAACGACAGCCTCCCCGCCCACGATGACATACCGGACCTCGTGCCGGGCTAACAATCGGAGAAAATCCAAAATGTCAGGAGAGAAGTGTTCCGCTTTCATCCACTTCAGAGCTTTCGCGGACATCCGGCGGATTGGGGCCGTAGACCCGGTCGCGCAAGGCTTTCGCAACGGCCTGCCGCTCTTCCGGGGTCATCCGCCGCTCCTGTTCGATTTCCCAGGCACGAGCCTCTTCGAATGATCGCGCGATATGCACCTCAGGATCCATCCTCGCCTCGCCGGTTCGGGCACCCGAACCGTATTACAAGATTGAATATACACGCTTCTCATTGAGTGTTCAAGAGATAATAGCGATCGCTCGGGTATGTTGGGATGGAACTTCTGACCTGGCTTGGGATCATCCGCGGAGAGAGCGAAAAATCCCGACGATCTCCCGGCGGGCGGACTCGACGGCGGGGGAGATTTCGCCGAAGGCCGTGACGTCGCCGATGCGGATGCCCAGGAAGTGCACCTCGATCCCCGGGCGCTCCTCCCGCCACCACTGCACCAGCAGCCGCATCGGGACGGAGTGGGTGCTGTGGATGAAGGCGTCCAGGCGGTCCGGTTCGTAGAAGGCCCAAGAACGGGCGTTGCGGCGCGGCGGACGGACGGCGTCCACGAGGAAGACCCCGTCGGCGGCGTACTTTGTCACCAGCCCGGCGGCGTTCTCCAGGGCCGTCCCCACCGGCACGGCGATCAGCCGCTCTTCGGCCTTATGATTTCGCGCAGGGGCGCAGAGATTCGGAGATTCAGGATCCTCTCTGCGCCTCTGCGTCTCTGCGTGAAAAGGATTGCCTGAGGGGGGTTCCAGGTCTTGGGCGATCAGGGAACCGACGGCATCGTCGGCCCGCAGCTCGTTGCCGATGCCGAACAGGAGAACCCGGCGGCCGTCGCGCCGGGCCTCCCGCAGGATGCGGCGCAGCCGGCTCGCCGGGGTGGCCGGCACGGCTTACTCCTGGACCAGGCGGAGGGCGTCGCGGGTGAAGTTGGCCACGGCGAACTCCTTATCCATGTGGATGGCGTCCTTGGGACAGACCTCCTCACAGCGGGCGCAGTGGGTGCAACGGTCCAGGTACAGGATCATGACGCACTTCTTCTGGGCTTTCGCACCTTCGGCGGGGGCCTCGCCCGGCGGCGGCTCGAGCTTCTTGACGTCGATCTCGATGGCCTCGGCGGTGCAGTCGCGCACGCAGGCGCGGCAGCCGATGCACTTGCTGGAGTCGAACCGCGGCGTGCCGCGGAAACCCTCCGGCACGGTCACCTCCACGAAGGGATAGAGGATGGTGACGGGCTTCTCGGCCAGGTTGCGCATCAGTTCGGGGACCAGGATTCCTGCTTTTTTCATGTTCACACCACTCCGCCGGCTTTGATCGCCAGCACCACCAGGAACTGGACCAGGGAGACCGGGGCCAGGTAGCGCCAGCTGAAGGTCACGATCTGGTCGATGCGGATGCGGGCGCAGGCCGCCCGGATCACGCTCAGCAGCGCCACCACCAGGGTGGTGGTCAGCAGGAACCAGATCAGGTCGAGGACGAGGCTGGGAACCGGGCCCAGGCCGGCGAGCACCGGGGTCAGACGGCCCAGGAACAGCCGGGCGATGAGGCCGGCGCCCACCAGCATGGTGATGTCCTTCTGCAGCCGGAACAGGGCCAGCTTCTTGCCGCTGTACTCGGTCAGCGGACCGCCCACCACCTCGGTCTCCGCCTCCGGGATGTCGAAGGGCACGCGCTCCAGCTTGGCCTGCAGCGTCAACACCGCCACGCCGAAGGCCAGCACCTGCACCAGGATCACCCACCAGTCGCCGCCGGTCCAGGGGAACCGGGCGATGGCGTCGATCCGCCAGCTGTTGGCCAGCATGCCGGGGGTCAGCAGCGCCAGGAAGAAGGGCACCTCGTAGGCGAAGAGCTGGGTCAGCACGCGGGTTCCGCCGATCAGGCTGAACGGGCTGACCGAGAACCAGCCGGCCAGGAAAAGCACGAACGACGGGATGGCCAGGAGGTAGGCCACCACGATCAGGTCGCCCTCGAACGAGTTGAAGGGCCGCAGGTGCCACAGCGGCAGGTAGAGGCCGGCGGTGCAAACCGATGCCAGGGAGATCAGCGGCAGGATGTTGAACATGAACTTGTCCGCCTGCCGGGGCGTGATGTCTTCCTTGCCCATCAGTTTGATCAGGTCGGCCACCGGCTGCAGGATGCCGCTCCAGCCCGTGTAGAGCGGGCCGCGGCGGTTCTGCATGCGGGCGTACAGCTTCCGGTCGAGCCACTCCAGGTAGGTGGAGAAGGCCGATTGGAAGAGGAATCCCGGAAAAACCAGGATGTAGAGCAGCACTTTGACCGTTTCCATGCGTAACCTCGCGGATCAGAACCGGAGTCCCCGGTCCTTGCGGTACCAGTCGATGCCGTGGCGGCGCAGCTCCTCCCAGGTGGTCAGGCGGCGGCCGCGCTTGCGGTCATTGAGCACCACCGCCATCCGGTCGGTGCAGGAGAAGCACGGGTCGATGGAGGCGATGGCGATGGGGATGTCGGCGACGAAGGCGCCCACCACCGACTCGGTGGCCGCCTCGAGATTGGCCATGGTGGGGGCACGCACCTTCACCCGCTCGGGCTTGTCGGTGCCGTTGCTGCGGACGAAATGGACGTCTTCGCCGCGCGGCGCCTCGTAGCGGCTCACCGCCGCGCCCTCGGGCACGCGGCGCATGACTTTCTTGGCGGCGATGTCCCCATCGGGCAGTTTTTTCAGGAGCTGGTCGATGATCTTGCAGGCCTCCACCATTTCGAGGGCCCGTACGATCACCCGGCCCAGGACATCGCACAGGTCCGAGGTGATGACCTTGAATTCCAGCTCGGGATACGCCGCGTGCGGATCGTCGCGCCGTATGTCCATGTCGACCCCGCTGGCCCGGGCGAAGGGGCCGACCGTGCACATCTGCAGGGCGCGCTCCTTGCTCATGCAGCCGACGCCCTGGATCCGGGCGATGAAACTGGGCTCGTGGGAAGCGATGTTGATGTAGTACTCGAGCCGCTGGGTGAGGGTGCCGAGCATCTCGAAGATCTTCTTCTTCTGATCCTCGGTGATGTCGCGCCGCACGCCGCCGATGGTGTTGATGCCGTAATTGACCCGGTTGCCGCTGATTTCCTCGAGCATGGCCATGACCAGCTCGCGATCGCGCCACACGTACATGAAGAGGGTGTCGAAGCCCACTTCATGGGCGGCCACCCCGAGCCAGAGAAGGTGGCTGTGAAGGCGTTCCAGCTCGCAGACCAGGGTGCGGAGGTACAGGCCCCGCTTGGGCACTTCCACATCCAGGAGCTTTTCGACCGCCTGGACGAAGGCGGTGGTGTGGGAGTGGGAGCAGATGCCGCAGATGCGCTCGAGCAGGTAGATGCACTGGTAGTAGTTGCGGTCCTCGCAGGCTTTCTCCATGCCCCGGTGGTTGTAGCCCATGCGGATCCGGGCGCCGACGATCTCCTCGCCCTCGATGTCGAAGTCAAACTTGGCCGGCTCCTTCAGGAAGGGGTGCTGCGGCCCGATGGGGATGCGGATGGTCTTCTCGGACATAGGACTACTCCTCCTTCACGTCGGCGGCGGTGGGCCGAGGGATCTGCACATCCTTGCGCAGCGGGAAGACGCCGTCGGGCCAGTCTTCGGGCAGGGTCTGCCGGCGCAGCGATGGGTGGCCGACCGGCATGATCCCGAACAGGTCATACACTTCCCGCTCGTACACCAGGGCGCCCTCGATGAGGGGGGCCAGCGAGGGCACCTGCGGATTCGCCCTGTCCGGAACCGGCACAGTCAGGGTCACTGTGACCTCGCCGGAGAAAATGTAGTGGACCTCGAACCGGTCCCGCCGGTCCTCCCCCACGATCGTGCCCAGGTGCCGGATGCCGAACCGGTTGCCCAGCGTGGCGACGGCTGCGTGCAGCCCTTCCGCCGGCACCGTGATCCAGTACCGGAAGGGATTCTGCTTGCGTACCTCCCCGCCGGGGAATGCCTCCTTGAGGGGGGCTTCGTAATCCTTCACATTCAGATTGACGCTCATGGTTACCCTCCTTCGCTCAGGCCGACTGCTCGAGCTTGCCCAGCAGCTTGGCCACGCCGTCGATGACGGCCTCGGGCTTGACCGGGCAGCCGGGGATGTAGGCCGACACGGGGATCACCTGGTCGACGCCCTCCAGCACGTTGTAGCAGCCGCGGAACGCGCCGCCGCTGCAGGCGCAGGCGCCCACGGCCACGACGAACTTGGGCTCGGGCATCTGCTCGTAGATCCGGCGGAGCCGCTTGGCGATCTGCTTGGTGACGGGCCCGCTGCAGACCAGCACGTCGGCGTGCCGGGGCGAGGCCTTCAGCAGGATGCCGAAGCGTTCCAGGTCGTAGTGGGGCATCAGCGCGGCCAGGATCTCGATGTCGCAGGCATTGCAGGCCCCCGAGTTGAAGTGCAGGATCCACGGCGACTTCAGCCGGGACCACTGGACGAGTTTTTTCAGCACGGCAGACTCCTTGATAAACTAGTCGAAATCCACGTACAGGATACCGATCGACGCGCCAATTACCCCGAGGTACAGCAGCGCGCGCCAGGCCGTCCCGCCGCCGGGCACTGTGGCCACCGTCAGGACGGCCACGTGCATGATGGTGAAGAAGATGGCGGCGATGAAGAAGCGGCGGTACCCGAAGGTGAACTTGTCGGCCGAGAAATCCTCGCCGCAGGCGTAGGCCTCCAGCTTCCCCGGCTCGGGAGTGGGTTTCTCCCCCATCAGCTTGCCGAGCCCGTACAGGCCCCAGCTTAGCAGGAGGAAGGCCAGGAATGCAACCGGCGGCGACAGCAGGATGTTGATGTCAAACATGGCTCACCCCTTCAGCTTGGACAGCAGCTTGACGTCCAGCGAACCGTAGATTTTGTTCACCATCACGGCCAGGGCCAGCATCACGGCGGCCAGGATCGTCTCCACCAGGATGAAGGTCACCAGCAGCGACTGGATAAAGCCGATCCCCTGGCGGGCCACCCCGGCGGCGAGGAGGATCAGGGTCACGCCCTTGGCGACGACCTCCACCCCGATGATCAGGCGCAGCAGGTTGCGGAAGGTGAACAGGAGGTACACCCCCAGCATGAACACCAGCAGGCCGCAGAAGAGCAGGGCGATGAGTTGCTCAGTCATGGTGCGCCTCCTTGCCGGTCACCCGGAAGATGGTCAGGATGCCGAAGACCCCCACCAGGATCAGGCTGATCTGGCCAAGGATGTCGCTGGTGCGCTGGCCCCAGAAGACCTGCTGGAAGGTCGTCCCGGCGGCCGGGACGGCCGTGCCGGCCGGCGACGGCGCCAGGGCGCCGGCGAGGGCCTGGACCGCGAACAGGTCCACTCCCACCAGCAGCAGCAGGATGAAGGGCAGGAAGTAGAGCGGCACCCGCGACTCCACCGTCTGGTCGGAGTTCTTGGTCAGGCTGACCGTGGACACGAACAGCACCGTGATCAGGCCGGCGCAGACGCTCAGCTCGAACACCGCGGCCACGTTGGCGCCGTAGTGGAAGAGCACCATGGAGAGCACGACGCTGGCCAGCGCCAGGGAGACGGCGGCGTACAGCAGGTCACGGAAGACGCCGCACAGCACGGCGAAGACAACCACGAGGCCCAGTAAAATCCAGAGTAACATCTCACTTCCCTCCCGTCAGAATCATGGCCGCGGGCTGGATCAGGATCTGGACGATTTGGTGGAAGAAGACCCCCACCAGCAGGCACTGGGCCGCCAGGAAAACCACCGCCACCGACATGGCCAGGGGGGCTTCCTTGATGTCCTGCCACTTCGCGTTGAGCTTGCCGAAGAAGACCCGGCGCTGCAGCAGGAGGAAGTAGCCCAGGGTGAAGACGCTGACGCAGACCAGCAGGACGGCCACGGTGTACTGGCCGGCGGCCAGGGCGCCCAGGATGATGAAGAGCTTGCTCCAGAACCCGTTGAAGGGCGGCACGCCGGCGATGGACAGGGTGCCGAAGGCGCTGGTGATGGACGTCACCTTCATCCGGTTCTCCAGCCCGCCCATCTCGTTGATGTTGCGGGTCCCGGTGCGGTACTGGACGGCGCCGCTGTTCAGGAAGAGGAGGCTCTTGAAGAGCGCGTGGTTGTACACGTGGAAGAGCGCGCCGATGAGGCCCAGCGGATTGCCCAGGCCGAAGCCGATCAGGATGTAGCCGATCTGGCTGATGCTGGAGTACGCCAGCAGCCGCTTCATGTCGTCCTGGAAATAGGCGATCACGGCGCCGGCGATCATGGAGACGATGCCGAAGATCAGGAACACCTTCAGCACCTGGCCGGGCGCGGGGTAGATGTAGAGGAAGAGCCGCACCAGGGAGTAGATCCCCGCCACCTTGATGACCACGCCGCTCAGCATGGCGGAGATGGGCGCGGGCGCCGACGGGTGGGCGTCGGGCAGCCAGGCGTGGAACGGCATCACCGCCGCCTTCAGGCCGAAGCCGGTCACGAAGAGCCCGGCCGCCACCAGGAAGAGCAGGCTCATGCCCGCCGGCCCGGCGGCCAGCTGCGCCTTCAGCACCTCGAACTGCAGCGAGCCGGCGGAGATGTACACCAGGGCGACGCCCACCAGAACCAGGGCGGTGGCCACCGCGGACAGCAGCAGGTACTTGAGCGCGGACTCGATCCCGTCATACTTCAGGTTGTAGGCCACCAGCACGTACGAGGCGATGGAGGCCACCTCCAAGTACAGGTACAGGCTGAAGAGGTCGCGCGCCAGCAGCACCCCGTTCAGGCCCAGCACCATCAGCAGCAGCAAGGCGTAGAACTTGCCCCGCCCGCCGTAGTGGCCGATGTAGTCGATGGCGTAGATGATGCAGAAGAACGCCACCGAATTGACCACCACCAGGAAGAGCAGGCTCAGGGCGTCCAGGGTGAGGGTCGCCCCCAGCAGCTGGAAGGTGCGGAGCCCCGAAGCCCCCGGGATCAAGCGGAGGCACACCGCCAGGGTCGCGCCGCCCGCCAGGGCCGCCAGGGCGTCGGCGACGCGGCGGCCCAGCCGGGAGGCCCAGGGCATCAAGACCACGGCGGCCAGGGGGATGATCAGCAGCAAGCCAATATAGTTTCCCATAGTCTACCTCAAGAGCGTTCGTCTAACCGCGCGGGGCCGGGCCCCGGCTACCGGACAAACAGGAACGACAGCACCACCAGCAGGCCGATGATCACCCAGCCCAGGTAGTTGCTGTAGACCCCGTTGTGGATGCCGCTCAGGAGCGGGCGGGTCAGCCAGCGGCCGATGCCGATGATGCCGTCCGCGACCACGTCGATCAGGCGGTCGAAGTACCGGAAGACCAGGTTGGCCAGCCACTGGACCACCTTGACGCCGATCTCGTAGGCGTCGAATTTCTTCTCGGCGGCCATGTGCAGCGCCGGACCGAGCACCGGCGAGTCGCCCAGGGAGGCGAACGTCGCCGCCGGCCGCTCGCACCGCTGCCGGCCGGCGAAAAAGAGCAGGGCGCCCAGCAGGTAGATGGCGAAGGACGCCACCGTCAGGGGGGAAAAATGCCACACGCCGAGCAGCCAGCCGGCGTCCGGTTCCGCGAAGAGGGCGCCCACGGTCGGGGCGACCGAAGTGAAAACGGTGCCGGTCACCATGGCCAGCAGGCCCAGCACCAGTACCGGGAAAACCTGGCCGGCGGGCGCTTCGGCCTTGGGCGCGGCGCTCCGGCGGGCCCACAGCACCGCCACGATCTTGCAGAACACCGCCATCAGAAGGAGGGCGCCGACCCAGAGGGCCGCGAAGACGACATAGTGGTGGCGCTCGATGAGGCCCTCGAAGATCAGATCCTTGGAAATGAACCCGCCGGTGGGCGGCAGGGAGATGGCGGCGGTGAAGGCGAACAGGAACCCGAGCCCGGTCAGCGGCAGCCGGCGGCCGAAGCCCTCCAGCGCCTCCAGCCCGGCCCCGCCGGCAGCGGCCTCCAGGTTGCCCGCGGCGAAGAACATGGTGGACTTGTAGGTGGCGTGGGTCAGCATCAGGAGCAGCGCCCCGGCCATGCCCGCCGTCTCCGACGTGGCCATGCCGGCGACCATAAAGCCCACCGGCGAGATGGCGGTGAGCGCCAACACCTTTTTCAAGTTCGGCTCCACCAGCGCGGGCACCACGGAGACGAACACGGTGGCCACCGCGAACAGGTACATCACGGTGCGGGCCGTCTCGTTGAGGGCGAACATCTGGTGGCAGAGGGTGAACAGGAAGTAGATCCCCAGGATCTTCTCGAGGGAGGCCGGCAGGGCCGCGAAGCCTGGCGCCGGCATCGCCTCGGCGGCGTCCGGGATCCAGGTGTGGAAGGGGAACATGCCGGCCTTGGCGCCCGCGCCCAGGAAGATCAGGAAGAACGACCAGAAGGCCGTGGCCGACGAGCCCACCGGGATCGGCGAGATGGCGGCCGCGCCCGTCGTCTGGGCGAAGTAGAGCATCAGGCCGAGGATCATCAGGAAGTCGCTGGCGCCGCCGATGATCAGGGCTTTGAACGCCACCCGCTCGGTGTGGTCGCCGCCGCTGTGGATCAGGGCGTAGAGGCCGACCAGGAACATCTCCCAGAAGATCAGCAGCACGAAGAGGTGGTCGGTCAGGAGGACGCCCGCCGCGGCGGCGAAGGCCACCAGCAGGAACGTGAGGAACAGGTACGGCTTCGGGATGGCCTGGATGAAGCGGACCAGGTAGATCGCTGTCATCAGCTGGAAGACGAGGACGAACGCCAGCAGCAGGGCCTTCCAGGCGGTCAGGCTGAAACTCAGGGCGAAGTTGCCCAGCCAGGGCTGGTTCACCGCGGGGGTGCCGGCCGGGACGGCGACGAACGCCACCACCGACAGCACCACCGCCGCGAGGGTCGCCAGCGCGGCCAGGGCGGGCTTCTTCCGGAGGAACGGCAGCACCAGGAAGGCGGCCGCCAGGGGGATCACGATGGGGGACAGCATCAGGGTTTGCGGGCTCATGGGCTATCTCCAGAAAAGACTCACCAGCTGCCCCAACCGCTCGCCGTCGGCCACGTTGGCCAGGTTGAACGGCAGCTGGAGCAGGACGCCGACGACGATGGTCAGGACCGCCAGGACCGCCACCACGCCCACCATCACCGGGGTGCCTTCGCGGTGCGACTCGCCGCGCGGCTGCCCCATGAAGACGAGGTGGAAGCTCTTCAGCATGTACAGCAGGGTGATGACGGCGGTCAGGATCGCCAGGGTGGCGATGGCGGTGTGGCCGCCTTCGACCAGTCCCGAGATGACGAACCACTTGCAGAAGAAGCCGGCCATGGGCGGGATCCCGGCAATGCTCAGGGCGCAGACGGCGTAGCAGATCGCCGTGATGGGCATCTTCTTGATCAGCCCGCCCATCTTGGTCATGTCCTTGGTGTGGGTGCCGTGCTCGATGATCCCGGCGCAGAGGAACAGCCCGCCCTTGGCGATGCCGTGGGCCAGGATGTAAAGCAGCGATCCGATGTAGCCGTTGTGGGTGAAGGCGGCCAGCCCCAGGAAGGTGTAGCCGATCTGGCTGACGGTGGAGTAGGCCAGCAGCCGCTTGATGTTGGTCTCGCAGAGGGCCGCGCAGGCGGAGACGAACGCGCTCACCAGGGCGAAGATCAGGATCACGGTCTCGGCCTTCTCGGAGATGACCATGCCGTTGACGAACAGCCGGGCGAAGCCGTAGAGGCCGATCTTGACCAGGATGGCGGCGTGCAGCAGGGAGGTCACCGTCGAAGGCGCCACGCCGGCGTCGGGCAGCCAGGTGTGCAGCGGGACGGTGGCGCTCTTGCTGAAGATGCCGGCCATGATTAGGGCCAGGGCGATGGTGCCGATCTCGCGGCCCCGCAGCGCGCTGATCTCGAATGTCCCAAATTGGGCGTAGACGAGGGCGAAGCCCAGCAGCATCAGCACCGCGCCGCCGAAGGTCACCAGGAACGCCTTGTCGGCCTTCCAGATGTAGTCGGGCTCGCGGAAGTAGCCGATCAGGCGCCAGCAGGCCAGGGCCGAGATTTCCCAGAAGAGGTAGAGGAAGATGATGTTGTCGGAGAAGACCAGGCCCATCATCGCGCCGAGGAACAGGGTCACGATGAAATAGTACTCCGGTTCGTCGTCGGTATGCTCGATGTAGCCGAGGGAGTAGATGGCGATCAGCGTCGCGATGAGGGACGAGGCGAACGCCATGAACACCGCCAGGGCGTCGACGGTCAGGGAGAAGTTGATCCCGTGATAGAGCGGCAGGCTCCAGGCCCAGGTTTTACCGCTCAGGGCCGGCCCCAGCAGCGACCAGGTCATGACATGGGCGGCGCCGATGAGGAGCACGGCCAGGTATCCCGTCGCCTTCCGCAGCTTGAACCAGCCCAGCACCGGGATCAGCAGCGACCCCAGCAGGGGAACCAGGATGATTCTCAACGCAATCGATTGAATATCCATACATTACGCCCCGCGCGAAGTATTTCGATCCGACCTGTAATCCACCCTCAGAAGGAACATTCGGTTGTTCAAGGACCCACAATATACCAAATTTTATGAAGAATGGAAAATTTTAATTTTTGTTCAATCGGAAATCAAGTGGAAACTTCGGCCGGGTGAGGGAAAACGCCGAAAATATCTATACATTCAAATACAGATCCCGGACCCCTCTGCCGGGGGAAACGACGCGCCTTTGAAGGGCCGATTTGACCTGTCCCCCGATGGAGGGCCGGCGTGTCGGAGGCAGGGGAAACCGCAGTCCGCGGCCACCCGGAGCGGCCGGCGGACGCGCCGTTTTGCGTCTTGACAAGACCGGGCGCCGTGACATAATGACCGTGGCGGCGCCAGCCGCATGTCTTTCAGGCTTTGTGTTCCATGGACTTCGACGATTCCGGACCGCGACGGCGCGGCCCACCCCTTCCGGGGGCGCCGCAGGTCCGGGTCCGGGCCGCCGCCCCCTCCCTGAGGGCGGCCCCCGGGGAGGGAGAGCGTCATGGCCTACCTGAGCGATCTCATCGGCAAGCCTGTCGCCGACGTGGACGGCCGCAAGGTCGGCCGGGTGGTGGATATCCTAGCCTGCACGCGCGGTCGCACGCCGCACCCGGAGGTCGTGGCCGTTTCGGTCCGGCGGGGCCGCGAATCGTTGAGCGTCCCGATCGCCGAAGTGGCGGTCCTGATCGCTCCCGCCATCCCCCTGACCGTGCGGGAAGACCAGATCACCCGCTACCAGGCGGGCGAGCACGACATCCATCTCGTTCACGACATCCTGGACAAGCAGATCATCGACACCAACGGCGTCCGCGTGGTCCGGGTCAACGACCTGGAGATCACCCGGATCAACCTGAAGTATCTCGTCGCCAACGTCGACATCGGCTACCTCGGCATCTTCCGCCGGCTGGGCCTCTCCAAGGCGGCCGACAAGTACCGCAAGCGCTTCGGCGGCAAGAAATCCCCCAACATCATCTCCTGGGACGACATCGAGCTGCTGCCCGGCGGCCAGCCCATGCGGCTGAAGGTCTCCAGCGACAAGATCGCCGAGCTGCACCCCGCCGACCTGGCGGAGATCCTCAGCGACCTCAACCGGACCGAAAGCAACAAGTTTCTCGAGGCCCTGGACGTCAAGACCGTGGCCGACGCCCTGGAGGAGGTGGAGCCTGACTTCCAAGCCAGCCTGGTGGAAGCGATGCCCGACGAGAAGGTGGCCGACATCCTCGAGGAAATGGCGCCGGACGAGGCCGCCGACCTGCTGGCCGAGCTGCCCGAGGACCGCAGCGACCAGCTCCTCAAGCTGATGGAGCACGCGGAGGCCGAGGACGTCCGGAAACTGCTGACCTATCCCGAAGACACCGCCGGCGGCATCATGACCACCGAGTACGTGGATATTGATCCCGACCTCACCGCCGGGCAGGCCATCGCGGTGCTGCGGGAGAACGCCGAGGAGGCCGAGACCATTTTCTACGTCTACGTCACGGACGCCGAAAACCGGCTCCTAGGAGTGTTCTCCCTGAGCGACCTCGTGCTGGCCAAGCCGGAGACGCCCGTGAAGGACTTCATGCACCACCGGGTGGTCAGCGTCCTGCTGGAGGCCAGCCAGGACGAGGTGGCCCAGGTCATCGCCAAATACAACCTCCTGGCGGTGCCGGTCGTGGACGAGCAGGACCGACTGCATGGGATCGTCACCGCCGACGATGCCCTCGACAAGATCATCCCCACCAAGTGGAAGAAGCGGCTGCCACGGTTGTACCACTGATCCCGGACCCGCTTCTCCGCTGGATTTGATTCGACCATGAAACTCCTCCGCAGGCTCCGACGGAAACCGTTCCTGCGCAACCTCCTGATCTTCATGGCGGTGCTGGGTCCCGGCATCATCACCGGAAGCGTGGACAACGACGCCGGCGGCATCACGACCTACTCGGTGGCGGGGGCCGAATACGGCTACCACCTGCTGTGGACCCTCCTGCCGGCTTTCCTGGTGCTGGTGATCGTCCAAGAGATGAACGCCCGGATGGGGGTGGTCACCGGCAAGGGGCTGGCCGACCTGATCCGGGAGAATTTCGGCGTCAAGGCGACGTTTTACATTTTCCTGTTCCTGCTGGTCGCCGACATCGGGAACACGGCCACGGAGTTCGCCGGCATCGCCGGCAGCCTGATGATCTTCGGGGTGAGCAAGTACATCTCCGTCCCCCTGGCCGCCGCCGCCGTCTGGCTCTTCGTGGTCAAGGGCAACTACAAGCTGGCCGAGCGGATCTTCCTGTCCTTCAGTCTGTTCCTCCTCTCCTATGTCGTGTCGGCCGTCCTGGCCGAGCCGGCCTGGGGGGAGATCGGCGCGGCCATGGTCCATCCCCGGCTGGAGTGGGACAAGAACTACCTGTGGATGGTGCTCGGCATCGTCGGCACCACCGTGGCGCCCTGGATGCAGTTCTACATGCAGGCGGCGGTGATCGAGAAGGGCCTGAAAATCAAGAAATACAAGTTCACCCTGCTGGATGTGGTGCTGGGCAGCGTCGCCACGGTGGTGGTGGCGTTCTTCATCATCGTGGCCTGCGGCTCCACGCTGCACGTCCACGGCATCCACATCCAGAAGGCGGCCGACGCGGCCATGGCCCTCCAGCCGCTGGCCGGCCGCCTGGCGGCCGAGATCTTCGCCTTCGGCCTGTTCGTCGCCTCCATTTTTTCCGCCACGATCCTTCCCCTGGCGGCGGCGTTCTACGTCTGCGAGGCGTTCGGCTTCGAGGCCGGCATCAACAAGCGCTTCCACGAGGCGCCGCAGTTCTACGCGCTTTTCACCGCGATGATCGTCGTCGCCGTCGCGATCATTCTGCTCCCGGGGGCCCCGCTCATCACCATCACCATCTGGACCCAGGTCCTGAACGCGATCCTCCTGCCGGTGGTGCTCGTCTGCATGGTCCGCCTCACCGGCAAGCGGGAGATCATGGGCGAGTACGTCAACAGCCGCTTCCAAAGCCTGGTGGGGTGGGCCATCACCGCCGTGCTGGTCGTCCTCAGCGCGCTGCTGGTGGTGTCGCCGCTGCTGGAGCTGCTGGGAGGATGAGCGGCCGGCGGACCCGGCCCGGCCGCCCCCGGTTCACGCAACCGATTCCGTTTCAATCATTTTTTTCGAGTCCGGTTTTCTCCTCGCGGCCTGCGCCGATTCGGGTGAATCCTTTACCCCCGCAGGTCAATCATACCCCGAAAGAGTACTTTGTCCGTGGAGGGGTGAGGTGACAGAACGACGCAGGGAACAGCGGATCAAGCGGCGCCTGCCGGCGCGGTTCGAATGCCGGGGGCGCACCCACTTGTCCTTCACCAGCGACATTTCGGAAAAGGGATTGTTCCTGGCTTCCCCCCATGTGTACCCACCGGGAAGCGCCATTCAGATCGACCTGAACGTCCCGAAGGGGAAGTGCCGCCTGGAGGGCCTGGTGGCCTGGAGCAAGCACGTTCCGCGGCACCTCTTCAACCTGTTCAAGGGAGGCATGGGCGTCCGCCTGAAGCCCACCGACCAGATGGAGTTCCGGCGTCTGCTGGCCCCCGAGCCCACCCGCGGATACACGATGATGGAGGAGCGTCCATTTGGAAAGAAGAAGCGCACGCCGCTTTGAGAAGCGGCTGCTCGCCCGGATATGGTGCCGGGGAAAGTCGAGCTTGATCCACATCCGGAACATATCGGCCACGGGGCTGTTCACAATCGCACGGGAAGTGTGCCCGCCGGGAAGCGCCATCCAGATCGAGATTGAAGGCTGGGGGAGCGGGGTTCCGCTGAAAGGCCGGGTCGTGTGGAGCCGGCGCATACCCCCGCATCTCTTTCCGGCCTTCGGCGGGGGGATGGGCATCCGCTTGACCAATCCCGGAATCCTGGAGTACCAGGACCTCCTGATTTCGCCCGACCAATGACGGGAAGACGGCGGGCAGGAGGCGGGACGGGGTCTCCGGGGAGGCAGGAGCGCCGGGGGGGCTGTTTTCAGGCGTCGGCGACTTCGTCCTCCGAAACGATCCGGTTGCGGCCGCGGGCCTTGGCCTGGTACATCATGGCGTCAGCCCGCCGGATCAGTTCCTCGCCCCGTTCCTCGGAGAACTCCAGCGGGCTCGTCAGGGCGGCGGCGCCGATGCTGAGGGTGCAGGGAAATTCCTGATCGTCCACCTCCGCCGGGTTGGCCTCCAGCAGGCGGCGCAGCTTCTCCGCGACCAGCTTGGCGCCGGACAACTGGGTGATGGGCAGCATCACCACGAATTCCTCCCCGCCGAACCGCGCCAACAGGTCGGTGGACCGGAGGCCGATCCGCAGCACCCGGGCCACGTGCTGGAGGACGCGGTCCCCCATGTCGTGGCCGCACGCGTCGTTGACGGCCTTGAAGTGGTCCAGATCCAGCATGAGCAGGCACAGGCTTTCGCCGGGCCGGCTCCGGACCAGGCGGCGGATCTCCTGTTGCAGAGCCTTCATGAAATAGCGCCGGTTGAACAGCCCGGTCAGTTCGTCGGTGGTGGCCAGCCTCGCCAGCAGGGTGTTCTTCTTCTCCAGCTCGTGGGTGGCGGTTCGGACCATGTCGGCCAGCCGCTCCTTCTCCTTTTCGATGGACCGGTACCGCAGCTGGAACGCGGTGAAGAGGAGCAGGCCGACCCCCACCGCAGCCAGGAGCAGGAAGAGGGGGTTCTGCCAGAGCGGCGGGGGGATCCAGAAACTGGCCAGCTCGGCGCGCCCCCGCGGGCGGCGCCCTTCGAAGTAGGACACCTCGAAGCGGTACGAGCCGGCGGGCAGGTTGGTGTACTCCTTCATGAAGACCCGCCCCGGCGGCGGGAAGGCCTCGTCGAAGCCTTCAAGGCGGGGGGAGGCCAGGATGTTCTGGGGATCCCGGTACCACAACACGTCGTAGAAGAACTGCAGGCTGCGGACCCCGGTGGGCAGCGACACGTCGCTGACCCGGCGCATCACCTGGGGCTGGCCGCCGGGGAGGGTCAGGGCCAGGCGGTCAAGGACCACCCGGGGCTCGACTCCCCGGTGGGTTTCCGGTGCGGTGATGTCCCGGGGGAGGCGGACCGCCCCGCCGAACAGGCCGAACCAGAAATTGCCGTCGCCGTCCACGGCGGTGCAGTTGTGGGTGGTGAACTCCTCGCCCGGCAGGCCGTGGGCCCGGTTCAGGATCTTGACCACCTTTTCGCTTCGGGCGTCCATGAGGGCGGCGCCGCCGTCCGTGCCCACCCAGAGCAGCCCGTCGCCGGCCTCCTGGAAGACCGTGCAGCTGATGTTGGGCAGGCCCGACTCGAGGCCGAGGTGCCGGAACGCACCGCCCGCCCACACGTAGAGGCCGTCATTGGTGGCGATCCAGAGCTTGTCGCCGAACCAGTGCAGGTCGAACACCGCGCTCAGCTTGAGGTCCTCGGCCGGCGACACCGGGGAGAAGCGCCGGCCGTCGAAGTGGGCCAGGCCGCCGCCGATGGTGCCCAGGAAGATGCCCTCGCGCCCGGGGATCTCGGTAATGCAGCGGACGTACTCCGTCGGCAGGCCGTCCCCGCGGCCGTAGGCGCGGATGCCGCCGGGGCCGATCCTCGCCAGCCCCCGCCGCAAGCCGGCCCAGATCACGCCGCTGTGGTCGCGATAGAGGTCGATCACGTCGTTGCCGGGCAGCCCGTCCGCCTGGGTGATGGACCGCCAGGAGGCGCCTTGGAGGACGACCACGCCGCCGCCCTCCGTGCCCAGCCACAGGCTGCCGTCGGGCTGGGGCAGGATGGCCCAGACATAGTACTTCCGGAAGAACTCCGGCTGGACCAGAAACGGTTGCACCCTCCCGCCCTCGTAGTAGTACAGGCCCTCGGTGGTTCCGAACCACACCCGTCGCCGGCTGGCGTCCCAGGCCACCGAGATGATGCTCTTCCCCGGCAGGCCGGCCCGGGCGTCGAAAATCTCCAGCTGGCGGTTGGCCAGCTGGCTGACCCCATGGTTGGTGCCGAACCAGAGGCTGTTCTCGGCGTCGCGGAAGGCGAACCAGACCGGCACTCCCACCAGGCCGTCCCGGCTGTCGTACCGCTGGATCGGCACTCCGGGAGCGCAGCGCAGCAGGGCATTGGTGGAACCCGCCCAGATGCTGCCGTCCGTGTCGCGCACCAGGCTCATCAGCCGGTCACCGGAGGTGCCCGGCCAGGGCCCTTCCACCTCGGGCCGGCCGGCCGGGAGAAGATAGAGGCCGGCGTCGGTGGCCAGCCACAGCGTGCCCTTCCCGTCCCACAGCAGCCAGTTGATGGCAGGACGGATCGTGTGGACGACCGGCGCCGCGCCGGGTTCGTCGGGCCGGAGCGCCACCAGACGGCCTCGGGTCGTACCCAGGTACAGCGCGTCCGCGCCGGCCTCCACCGTCGCGGCATCGCGGGCCTCGGGAGGCAGCGGCACCGCCGTCCAGCGGTCGGCGCCGGTCTGGGCGAAGAGCCCGCCTTCCATCAACAGGCAGTACAACCGGTCCCGGTAACGGACGATCGCCCGGGCGCTGCCGCCCAGGTCCTGCGGCAGGGTGAATCGGTCCTTGTCCGGCAGGTACGCGCACGGGCCCCGGTGGGTGGCCACCCACATCCGGCCGGCGGCGTCCTCGATCACGGACCGCGCCGTGGTCTGGACCAGGCCCTCGGAGTCCCGGTAGGTCTGGAAGGTCCGGCCGTTGAAGCGGGACAGGCCGCCGGTGCAGCCGAGCCAGAGGTACCCGCGCTGGTCCTGGTAGATGGACCAGACCTGCGATGAGGCCAGCCCGTCGTCGGGTCCCCAGTTGCGGAACGGCAACACCTGGCCCTGGACCGGGGAGGTCCAGCCGGTCATCGCCAGCACCGCGAACAGGAGGAGCCAACGGATCATGGTGATGAGAAGTATAGAATGTACGGGGCGAAATTACAAACGATTCTGTTACGGGTGCGCATTCCGGTGAAACCGGTCACAGACCCGGCCGTCCCAGGCCCTCCTTGCCGCCGGGCGCGCCGCCGGAAACCGTCCGGGCGGAGGCGGCGGGGTCAGAGCTGGTACACCGTGATTTCCGGCGCGCAGTTGATCCGCAGGGCGAACCAGGAACCGAGCCCGACATTGACGTAGAGGGACTGGTTCTCCCGCCGGTAGAGGCCGCGGGTGTATGGGATGAACGGGTCCGCGATGGAGGGCGACCGTTCCTCCCGGGTCAGGACGATCTGGCCGCCGTGGGTGTGTCCCGACGCCATCAGATCCACCGGGAGGCCGGACACCGCGTCGAAGGTGATGGGGTTGTGGGCCAGCAGGATCGAGGTTCCCCGGCCCGTGAAGCCCTCGTAGGTTTTCCGCAGGAACTCCGCCGTCTGGCCCCGCCGGAAGGCGTACTCCGTGCCGCCCACCTCGAGGGGCACGCCCCGCAGGACCAGCTCCGTCCGCCGGTTGCGCAACAGTTCCACGCCGGCCCGGCCGAGGAGGGCGGAGAACTCTTTCACGTCGTCGATGTAGTCATGGTTTCCCAGGCAGGCCAACACCGGGACGCGCTGCGCCAGGGCCCGCCACTGGGGCAGGGTTTCCGCGAGGAACCGGTTTTCGTTGTTGACGATGTCGCCGGTCAGCAGCACCGCATCGGGCTGGAGGTCGTACACGTGGGAGAGAAAGAACTCCAGGCGCCCGGGCCCGAAGAAGGACCCCAGATGCAGATCGGACAGTTGCACCAGCCGGACCGGCCCGCCGTCCGGGAGCCCGGCCGGCCGCGGCAGGCGGAGCGTCCGGATGTCAAAGTCCTCCCGCGAGGCCTGGACGTGTCCGGTCGCGTATGCCGCCAGGGCCGGCGGAACCAGGAGCAGCGGCCCGGCCAGGAGGGACCGCCTGCCCGCGTCCACCGGCGCCGGCGCGGCGGCCCGGAGCCGGAACCATCGCGCCGGGGCCCCGGCCGCCCAGGCCAGACCCGCCACGAGGCCGCCCGCCACGACCAGGATGTGCCAGACCTGGAGGAAGGTGATCAGGGATTCCGGCAGATTGCGCCCTGCGGCCAACCCCTCCAGTCCCACGACGGCCGTGAGCGCCAGGGGGAGGGAAAGCACCGCCACCGCGCCCACCGTTAGCCGCCGCGCCCACGGCCGTATGCCGAGCGCCGCCAGCGTCCGGTGCAGGCGGCGGGCGAACCAGGCGTTGGCCAGCAAGACCAGCAGCGCGCCCAGCCGAGGGATGATGAACAGGGCGACGGGACTTGGCATCGTTCCATGCTCCCCGGCGGCGGCCGGACTTTTCGGAAGCCGCCGCATCGGAAGATGGATAGATGTCGGCGCGGGCGGATCGTTTCACAGCCGGCCGCCGGGCGCCCGTCCGGCTCGCCCCTCCGCCCCAGGCGGGAACCGGCTACCGGCCTGGATCACCGTTTCAGGTGACAATCCACGCCCCGATAGTGTAAAGTATCGCTCCTGTGCCCAAGGAGGCCCATGTCGACCCGGCAGTCGCTCACCAGGACCCGCAATCTCGGCATCATCGCCCACATCGATGCCGGGAAGACGACCGTCACCGAGCGGATCCTGTATTACGCCGGCAAGATCCACCGCATCGGCGAAGTCCACGACGGGACCGCCACCATGGACTGGATGGTCCAGGAGCAGCAGCGCGGCATCACCATCACCTCTGCCGTGACCAGCTTCACCTGGCGAGACGACACCATCCATCTCATCGACACCCCGGGGCACGTGGATTTCTCCATCGAGGTGGAACGCTCTCTCCGGGTGCTCGACGGCGCCGTGGTGATCTTCTGCGGCGTCGGCGGCGTCCAGCCGCAGTCCGAGACCGTCTGGCACCAGGCCGACAAGTTCCACGTGCCGCGCCTGGCTTTCGTCAACAAGCTGGACCGCCCCGGCGCCGACTTCCACAACGTCCTGGACCAGGTCCGGGAGAAGCTGGCCGCCGTCCCGATGCCGCTGCAGCTGCCGATATACAACGGCGACCGGTTCGAGGGCGTCCTGGACCTCATCAACCTCCAGGGGATCGGCTGGAAGGACGAAACCCTGGGGGCCGAGATGGTCGACCTCCCGCCCCCGCCGGCGGCGCTGGAGGAAGCCCGCCGCCACCGGGAGCGGCTCATCGAGATCCTGGCCGACCACGACGACATCGTCGCCGAGCACTACCTCAACGGCGACATCCTGAGCGAGGGCGCGATCCGGGAGGCCGTCCGCCGCGTCACACTCGGCCTCCACGCGGTGCCGGTGCTGTGCGGCGCCGCCCTGCGGAACAAGGGCATCCAGCCGCTGCTCGACGCCGTGTGCGCGTACCTGCCCTCCCCGCTGGACATGCCGCCCATCACCGGCCACCACCCCGACACCGGCGCCGTGATCGAGCGTCACCCCGACGACAAGGAACCGCTGAGCGCCCTCATCTTCAAGGTCATGATGGACGAGGGGCGGCGGATGTCCTTCGTCCGCGTCTACTCCGGCCGCCTCGAGGTGGGTGAGGAAGCCTACAACAGCACCCAGAAGAACCGGGAGCGCATCGCCCGCATCTTCCAGATGCACTCCAACAAGCGCGCCCGCCTGGACTTCGCCGAGACCGGGAACATCGTGGCCGTCATGGGCCTGAAGAACGCCACCACCGGCGACACGCTCTGCGACCCGGACCATCCGATCCTGCTCGAGCGCATCGACGCCTACGAGTCGGTCATCTCCATGGCGGTGGAGCCGCGGCGCAACGCCGACCTGGACAAGCTCCGCCTCACGCTGGAAAAATTCGCCGACGAAGATCCCACCTTCCACGTGAAGACCGACCCCGACACCGGACAAACCCTGATCTCCGGAATGGGCGAGCTGCACCTGGAGGTGATCGTCGACCGCCTGCGGACCGAGTACGGCCTGGAGGTCAACGTCGGCCAGCCGCAGGTGGTCTACCGCGAAACCGTCGGGGCGCCGTCGGAGGCCACGGCCGTGTTCGAGCGCGAGATCGCCGGCAAGGACCATTACGCGGCCGTCACCCTGCGCCTGGAACCGCTGGGCCGCGGCAAGGGCAACGTGTTCCGGACCGAGGTGCCGCGGGAATCCCTGGCCGAGCCCCTGTTCGCGGCCATCGAGGCCGGCGTCCGCGAGGCGGCTTTCGGCGGCGTGCTCATGGGCTACCCCGTGGTGGACGTGGCCGCCACCCTGGTCAAGGCGGGGCTTCGCGAGGGGCAGTCCTCGGAGATCGCCTGCAAGGCATCCACCATGCAGGCCTTCTTCCACGCCATGCGGGACGGCGCCGCGGTCCTGCTGGAGCCGATCATGCAGCTCGAGGTGATCGTGCCGGAGGAGTTCCTGGGCGGGATCATGGGCGACATCAGCGCCCGCCAGGGGCGGATCATGGGCGTGGCGGCGCGGAAGAACCTCTCGGTCATCACCGCCAAGGTGCCATTGCGGGAGGTGTTCGGCTACTCCCGGGCGGTGCGGACGATCACCCAGGGGCGGGCGACTTTCACCATGCAGTTCTCCCACTTCGAAACCGCCACCGCCCCCGTCAGTTAAGGAAATTCACCACAAAGGCACAAAGAACACGAAGAGTTTTCATTATCTTTGTCATCCAATCACTTGTAATCTCTGCACAATGGTCAGCCAAAGTTCGATAGAATGGTGATTCTCTCACTGATTGATGTTTTGCTTTGGGCATTCAAACACTCTTTGTGTCCTTTGTGACTTTGTGGTGAATTTCTCCGGCGGGTGGGGGCGGGATGTCGCATGAAACGGTGATGTGGATCGTGTTCGGGGTCGTGGTGGCCGTCATGCTGTACCTCGACCTCAAGGTCTTCCACCGGCACGCGCACGAAGTTCGGATGAAGGAGGCCCTCGGCTGGAGTGCCGTCTGGATCGGGCTGGCGCTGCTGTTCATGATCGGCGTCTACCTCGAGCTGGGCCACCAGCCGGCGCTGGAGTTCTTCACCGCCTGGCTCATCGAGAAATCCCTCAGTGTCGACAACCTGTTTGTCTTCCTGATGATCTTTTCCTACTTCGGCGTGTCTCCCAGGCTCCAGCACAAGGTGCTGTTCTGGGGGATTCTCTCCGCGCTGGTCATGCGGCTGGCGTTCATCGGCGCCGGTGTGGCCCTGCTGCACAGCTTCCACTGGATCATGTACATCTTCGGCGCCTTCCTGGTCTACACCGGCGTGAAAATGTTCCTGGAAAAGGACCGCGAGGTCCATCCCGAGCGCAACCCCGTCCTGCGGCTGGTGCGGTCCGGGCCGGTCCGCCGCTTCTTCCCCATTACCAAGCGCTACCTGGGGAACCGGTTCATCTTCCGGCGGCGCGGCACCCTGATCGGCACGCCGCTCCTCATCGTCCTCCTGGTGGTGGAAACCACCGACCTCGTCTTCGCCACCGACTCGATCCCCGCCGTCCTGGCCATCACCACGGACCTGTTCATCGTATACACGTCCAACGTTTTCGCCATCCTCGGCCTCCGGGCGCTCTATTTCGCCCTGGCCGGCGTGATGCGGATGTTCCACCACCTGCACTACGGCCTGTCCCTGATCCTTGCCTTCGTCGGGGCGAAGATGCTGCTGGCCGACTACTACAAGATCCCCATCGGTCTTGCCCTGGGCGTAGTGGCCATCATCCTGATCGTCTCCGTGATCACCTCCATCCTGTTCCCGCCGAAAGCAGCCGCGGGATCTTCGGAAAGCTAGAGGCGGAAGGCGGTCGGGACCGGCCAACCGCTTCAGGTGCCGCAGGTCGACGATCCGCCAGCGACCCAGACGCCCCAACATCTCCACTTTTGGTGGAAATTTCTGTTCAAATTACATACAATCGATCCCATTCGTGTACTTACGGATATCTTACCCTATCCCCGGAGGCTTGCTCTCATGAAACGTACGGCACTGGTCGGCTGGTTCATCCTGCTGGGCATTCTGCTCGTGGCGGCCCAGGAACTGACACTGGATTTCCACTTCCCGGATCCCACCCTGGTGAAGCGCCCGGATGGTTACGTGGACATCCAGGTCGACGGCCTGAAAGCCATCGCCGCGCCCGGCGCGCCCGTCCTGCCCTCTTACCCGGCCCGGATCCTGGTGCCCCAGGGCTACCAGGTCTCCACCGTCGACATCAAGTGCACTGATCCGGTCGAACTGGGCGGCGGCATCCGGGTAAACTGGTTCCGCGGGCACTTTCCCACCGCGGAGGGTAATACACCCGTCCCGCCGGACGCCGGGATCTACGGTTCCGCCGAGCCCTTCCCCGCCCAACCGGCCCGGCAGGGCGGCACGCACTTCCTGAAGGGGTATCCGATCCTGCTGTTGACCTTGCAGCCCTTCACTTACTTCCCGGCAGAGGGCCGGCTCCTCTACGTCCGCGACATGACCGTGACCGTGCGCCTGGCCAAGGCGCCGGCGGCGAAGGAAGCCGCCATGCGGCGGCCGCTCCAGGAGGATGCGGACGAGGTCGCCGGCCTGGTGGACAACCCGGCCGCATTGGAGGCATTTGATTTCACCGCCGCCAAGACCCTCGACACCACCTACGAATACCTCATCGTCACCAGCTCCACCCTGCAGTCCACCTTCCAAACCCTGGCCACTCACAAAGCCGGCCATGGCTTGAACACTCATATCGAACTCATCAGCAACATCTACGCCTCCTATCCTGGCGCCGACAACGCCGAGAAACTGCGCAACTTCATCATCTGGGCGTACCAGAACCACGGAACCCGCTATGTCGTGCTGGGCGGGGACTCCGACGTGCTGCCCTGGCGCGGCTGTTACGGCCTGGTGGGTTCCGAAAGCGACAACAGCATCCCGACGGACTTCTATTTCGCCGCCCTGGACGGCAACTGGAACGCCGACGGCGACGCCATTTACGGCGAACCCACCGACAACGTGGATCTTTTCGCCGAGGTGTCCGTGGGGCGCATCTCCGCCTCCACCACCACGGAGGCCGCCAACCAGATCAACAAGATCATCGCGTATGAGAATTCCTCGCCGCCCTTCTCCACCCTGCTGCTGGGCGAGGAGCTGGACTCCAGCACGTACGGCGGCGACTCCAAGGACGTGGTCTACGCGGAGATGGCCGGCATCCCCCGGTCCACCCTGTACGATACGCCCAGCTACTCCTGGACCAGCAGCACCCTCATCAACACCTACCTGAACAGCAACAACACCCACATCGTCAACCACCTCGGCCACGCCAACGACACCTACGTTCTGAAAATGTACAACTCGGACGTCGCCCTCCTGACCAACACCAATCCCTTCTTCGTGTACAGCCAGGGCTGCATCCCCGGCAATTTCCCGGTCAACGACCGGTGCTTCGCCGAGGAGATTACCGTGGGCACCACCAAGGGCGCCTTCGCGGTGATCATGAACTCGCGCTACGGCTGGTACGCCAGCGGCGCCACCAACGGCACCTCCAACTACTTCGACTGGGAGTTCATGGAAGACGTCTTCGAGCAGTTCCAGCGCCACATCGGCACCGCCCTGAACGATTCCCGGCACCGGCTGGCCAACTATATCGACGACGGCTCGTTCCGCTGGGTGTATTACGAGCAGATCCTTTTCGGTTGCCCGGAAACCCAGTTTCACTGGAACTGCGCTTCGACCAGCCTGCGCGTCGTGCCCCAGGACCCGGTGGACGAGTTCATCCAGATGCAGGATGATCCGATGATCCTGACGGTGGCGGTGCACACCAACTGCGCCGAGCCGCCCACCGGCGCCACGGTGACAGCCGAGGCCAACAGCGGCACACGCGCCACGATCACACTGCTGGACGACGGCGTCGCGCCCGACGCCACGGCCAATGACGGAATTTACACCGGCACCTGGACCCCCGCCACCATCGGAACGGCGTCCATCCAATACACCGCCGTCAAGGCCGGCCTCACCAATGGCACCGCCACCCTGACCGGCGAGGTGGTGGAGTTCATGCAGTACCACGAGGCGCCCACCGACATGGCCTGGATCGACGCCAGCGGCGGCACCTCCATCCTCGCCAGCCAGGACGACGCCGGCGCCGTCGTCGCCATCGGCTTCCCCTTCAAGTTCTACGGCAAGAGCTACACCAGCGTGCTGGTTTCCTCCAACGGGCTGCTCCGCTTCGATGACACCTACACCTGGGACGCCGGCAACACGCCCATCCCCGACGCCGGCGAGCCGAATCCGGTCATCGCCGCCCTGTGGACGGACCTCAAGCTGAACACCTCCGCCCGCGTGTACTACCTGACCACGGGGTTGGCGCCGAACCGGAAGTTCGTGGCCGAGTGGTACGCCATCCCCCACTTTGACGGCATCGGCGCGGCCACCTTCGAGATCGTCCTGGAGGAGTCCACCAACAACATCTTCGTGTACTACCAGGACACCGACTTCGGCAACGCCAATTACAACGCCGGCCTCGACGCCACCGCCGGCATCGAGGATTACAATGGCAAGAAGGGCATCCAGCATTCCTACAAAGAAGCCGTGCTCACCAACGGCCTCGCCCTGCTCTACACGCCGGTGGACGGGCCGGTCATCTCGACGAGCGCCCACGAGTTCGCCGGCGGCAACGGCGACGACATCCTGGACCTGGGCGAAACCCTGAACGTGACCGTCACGCTTTACAACGCCGGCACCGAAACCGCCTACGGCGTGTCCGGCGTAACGGGCGCCGACAACGGCGTCACCTTCTCCGTGTCGACGCACGACTTCGGGGACATCGCAGCCGGCGCGACGGCCCAGGGCGTGTTCACCTTCACCATCCCCGCCGGACTGGACTGCGGGACCGGCCTGAATTTCACGGTCCAGTTCGACTACGAGGACGCCGGGGCCAATCCGCTGGCCGGGTTCGGGACCTTCGCCGCCCACGTCGGCGAGCTGGTGGATCTGACCGCCTTCCAGGACAACATGGAGGCGGGCGTCGGCTCCTGGACCACCCAACTGGTGTCCGGCGTGACCAACTGGGCCCAAGTGACCACCCAGAGCCACTCCACCACCCACAGCTGGTTCAGCCCGGACGAAGCCATCATCAAGGACAACTACCTGATCACGCCGCTGTTCCAGGTTCCTGTGAACGCCACCCTGACCTTCTGGCACAACTTCACCATGGAGTCGACCTACGACGGCTGCGTCATCGAGATCCAGCCGGAGGGCTCGGGCAACTGGACCGACCTCGGCTCCCTGATCACCAGCGGCGGCTACACCCACACCATCAGCACCGGCTGGAGCAATCCCCTCGCCGGGCGCCCCGCCTGGTCGGGCAGCTCCGGCGGCTGGCAGCAGCCGTCGGTGAACCTGGCCGGCTACGCCGGGCAAAACGTTCAAATCCGTTTCCGAATCGGCTGCGACTCCATGGTGTCGAGCACCGGCTGGTACGTGGACGACGTGCTGGTGTCCGGTTTCGAGTACCAGTGCGACGCCGTCATTGCCACCGGGGACGTGGACGAGAGCGGCACGGTGGACCTGGTCGACCTGGCCATCATCCAGAACACCCTGGTGGGCAACATCCTGGAAGGGCAGCCACCCTGCACCAAACCGGCGGCGGGCGACTTCGACGGCTGCGGGCACCTGAGCGCCGCCGACGCCCTGACGCTGAGCTTGCGGTTGGCCGGGAACCCGTAGACCCCTTCGATTCCCAGCCTCCCCGCGCCGATTGTGGGACGGGGAGACGGGGGGACGGGGTGAAAAAAACACTTGCGGCCGGGATCCGATTGTGGTAAAAATTGCGATTCCGTGCGGAGCCTGCACCCGGCCCGCGAGATTATGGACGAGGAAACCGCCATGAAGAAAGGCATCCACCCGAAATACGAGAAGGTCACCGCGACCTGCGCCTGCGGGCACACCTTTGAGACCCGTTCCACCAAGCCGGAGATCAAGATGGAAATCTGCTCCAATTGCCACCCGTTCTTCACCGGCAAGCAGAAGCTGGTGGACACGGCCGGCATGGTGGATAAGTTCACCCGCCGCTACGCCTCCAAGAAGGCGGCCGTGGAGACCAAGCCGGAGACCAGCTCCGAAAACTAGCCACGCATTCCGGAACAAACCAGGGTTGCCAGCGCCTTCGGGCAGGCAACCCTTTTTGTTTGCCGGAACGGGACGAGGACGAAAGCCGTCGATCCGCATCTAATCCCGTGAGACGGCCGGCGGAGACGAGAAGAGCATGAAAAAGAAACGCTCGGACAAGATGGAAGCGGACATCCTGGTGGGCGGTCAGGCGGTGATCGAGGGCGTGATGATGCGCACCCCGCGCGCCGTCGCCGTGGCCGTGCGCCAGCCGGACGGCGGGATCGCCGTGATGAAGGAGCGCGCCCCCCGCTGGACCGACCGCTTCCCGGTGCTGAAGTGGCCCATCGTCCGCGGCACGGCCATCCTGATCCAGTCGCTGATCCTGGGCATCCGGGCGCTGAACTGGTCCGCCGAGGTCGCCATGGCCGCGGAGGAAAGCGACAAGAAGGAGGCCGCGGAAACGAATTCCGGGGAGGCGGCAGCGCCGGCCCGTCCCAAGGAAAACCGCTGGCTGCTCATCGGCTCGCTGGTTTTCTCGCTGGCGGCCGGCGTGGCCCTGTTCGTGCTCGTCCCCTACTGGCTGAGCGCCCTCATCACCAAGGCCGCCTTCCCGGCCGGCGCCCACCGCGACGTCGTCCACGAGAACTGGCTCTTTTTCAACCTGGTGGACGGGGCCATCCGGGTGGTGTTTTTCCTGGTCTACATCCTGGCCATCTCGCTGATGAAGGACATCCGGCGGGTCTTCCAGTACCACGGCGCGGAGCACAAGGTGGTCCACGTCTGGGAGGCCAAGGAGCCGATCGCCGTCGCCAGCGCCCGGCCCAAGTCCACGCTGCACCCCCGCTGCGGCACCAGCTTCCTGCTCTACGTCATGGCGGTGAGCATCGTGGTGTTCACCGTCTTCAAATTCGACTGGTGGGTGCTGAAGGTTGCCTCTCGGGTGGTCCTGCTGCCCCTGGTGGCGGGGATCTCCTACGAGCTGATCCGCCTGTCGGCGCGCTTCCCGGGCAACCCGTTCTGCCGCGTGCTGATCGCGCCCGGCCTCCTGCTGCAGCGGATCACCACCAAGCCGCCCGACGACGGCATGCTCGAGGTCTCGGTCCGGGCGCTCCAAGAGGCGCTGGTCCTCGAGGACGAGATCCAGGCGGAAAGCGGCGGCAAGCCGACGGCCGCCTGAGACGGGGCGGACATCGGACTTCGGATTCCGGACATCGGCAGCGGATGGGCAGGCTGGCAGCGGAACCGCGGGGGCGCGGCCGCTGCGTGGATCGTGCCGGGAGGCATTCCGGACGAAGTCCGATATCCGATGTCCGAACTCCGCCTCGCAATGATCTGATCCGGAGGAAAATCGTCCCATGTTCGACAAACTCGACGAAATTGAAAAGCAATACGGCGAACTGCACCGCCTCCTGGCCGATCCGGGCGTGGTGGGCAACCACCGCGAGTACCAGAAGCACGCCAAGGCGCTGAAGGCCATCGAGGAAGTGGTCGCCAAGTACCGCGAGTGGAAGACCTGCCAGCATCAACTGGAGGACGCCCGCCGGATGCTGGCCGAGGAGACCGACCCGGAGCTGCGGCAGCTCGCCCAGACGGAAGCCGATGAGCTGGCGGCCCGGATCCCGGCCTGCGAGGCTGAGCTGAAAGTCCTGCTCCTGCCCAAGGATCCCAACGACGAGAAGAACGTCATCCTGGAGATCCGCGCCGGTACCGGCGGGGACGAGGCGTCCCTATTCGCCGCCGACCTGTTCCGGATGTACACCCGGTACGCCGAACGGATGGGCTGGCGGGTGTCGATCATCTCCGCCCACGAGAGCGGGGTGGGCGGCTACAAGGAAATCATCGGCGAGGTCGAGGGGGAGCGGGTCTTCAGCCGGCTCAAGTACGAGAGCGGCGTCCATCGGGTGCAACGCGTCCCGGCCACCGAGGCCAGCGGCCGCATCCACACCTCGGCTGTGACGGTGGCCATCCTGCCCGAGGCTGAGGACGTCGAGATCCAGGTCGACTCGAAGGACATCCGCGTCGACACCTTCTGCTCCTCCGGCCCCGGCGGACAGTCGGTGAACACCACCTACTCCGCCATCCGGCTCACCCACCTGCCCACCGGCCTGGTCGTCAGCTGCCAGGACGAGAAGAGCCAGATCAAAAACAAGGCCAAGGCGATGAAGGTCCTGATGGCCCGGCTCTATGAGCTGGAGCGGGAGAAGCAGGACCAGGAGATAGCCGCCAACCGCCGCTCCCAAGTGGGCACCGGCGACCGCAGCGAAAAGATCCGTACCTACAACTTCCCCCAGAACCGGGTCACCGACCACCGCATCGGCCTGACCCTGCACCAGCTGGACCTCGTGTTGGAGGGAGCACTGGGCAGCCTGCTCGAGCCGCTACTGGCCCATTTCGAGGCCGAGAAGCTGAAGCAGCTCGTCACCACCGCCTGAATCACCTCACAATTTCATTGATTCCGGCCGTCCCTCCGGGTGTAGAATACCCGAAACTCGGAGCCTGAACCTACATGGTCAATGTCGACGCCGCCCATGAGGCCGCCACCATCTCCACCCTCCAGGGGGTGATGAGCGCCTGGTTGCGGTCCCGGCAGGTGCCGGAACCGGCCCGCGACGCCGAGCTGCTGCTGCGCGCCGCGCTGGGTCGGGACCAGGCCTTCATCATCGCCCACCCCCGCGAACCGGTGGCCGACGACGTCCGGGCGCACGCGCTGGAGCTGGCCCGCCGCCGGGCCGACGGCGAGCCGATCCAGTACCTGGTGGGGGAGTGGGAATTCTGGCGGGACATCTTTGCCGTGACGCCGGACGTACTCATCCCGCGCCCGGAGACCGAGCTGCTGGTGGAGCAGGGGGCCCGGCTGCTGGCCGGCCTTCCTTCGCCCTGGATCCTGGACCTGGCCACCGGCAGCGGCTGCATCGGGCTGAGCCTGCTGCGCGAGCTGCCTTCCGCCCGGGTGGTGGCCTCCGATATCTCGGCCCGGGCTCTCCGCGTGGCGGCCGCCAACGCCGGCCGCCTGGGACTGGCGGACCGCTGGCAGGGACTCCGGGGCGACGGGCTGTCCGCCTTCCGGGCGCTGCCGGCCGGCTTCTTCCGCCTCATCGCCGCCAATCCTCCATACATCGCCGGGGAGCGCTACGGCGAGCTGCCCGCGGAAGTGCGCGATTGGGAGCCGCGGCTCGCCCTCGACGGCGGGGCCGACGGGCTTCGTTATTACCGGGAGTGGATCCCCGCCGCGCTGGAACGGCTCCGGCCGGGCGGGCACCTGCTGATGGAGTTCGGGTTCGGTCAGTGGGACTTCCTGCAGGAGATCTTGAACGCGACCGGCCAGCGGTTCGAGATGTTCCACGACCTCGCCGGCCACCCGCGCGCCTTCCACCTCCGCCGCGACTGATTCACCACAAAGGCACAAAGAACACAAAGGGAATCCTTGAACATTCCTGGATTGTTCAAGCGTTAAAGGCCTTCTTTGTGCCCTTTGTGGCTTTGTGGTGAGCTATTTCTTTGACTTCTCGAGCCAGGCGGCCGGGTCGAATTTCAGCTTGCCCCAATCGGCGGCCGGGATTCGCATCACCGAAGGGAATTCCTGGTTGCGGATGAACACCTGCCCGTCGGATTCCTTCCCTACCAGGAGCGTGGTGCCCGGCTTGTTCTCCTCGTCGAGGATGATCCGGGCGGCGGGCGGCTCCAGCCCGTAAGCCGACGGCGCCGCCGGCTGGTCGATGAAGGCCGACGCCTTCAGGTCCTTGAGTGCGCCGAGGTAGTCCTCGACCTTCTGCCGGTCCAAGGCGGGAGTGGCGGACGGTTGCCGCCAGTGCCAGACATCATCCTTTTCCTTGTACAGGACGGTCTTGTCCGCCCCTCTCCAGAATGTGATCCCCTTGACTTCGAACGGGAAGAACTCCGCCAGGCCGCGGCTGCGGATCTGGTCCAGGGGCACATCCAGGGTCGACAGGAACGCCGCCGGCAGGGTGAAATAGTCGCCCCGGCCCGCGTTGAGCGCCAGGACGTTGGCAGCACCCGGGGCAAACGGCGAATCGGCCCCGATCTCCAGGATCTGCCCTTCCCCGCTTTCGAGCTGCAGCGACACGCGGTAGCGGACCGGACCGAAGGCCGCCTTGACCTTCGCCGGATCGACGGCATCCAGGTGGTCGGCGATCTTCTGCTCGCTCAGCTTCCGCAGGAGGTTCTCCACCTCGGTGTCGTCCGCCCGGGCGGCCACCGGGGCTTCGACGAACCAGTTGTACCCCTTCTTGGCGAGCTTGAGCCCCTGGGCGGGCCGCTGCACCTCGGCCGACTTCACGGCGTAGAGGTCGAACCGGAGGGCGTTCCCCTCGCGCAGCCGCTCCAGGTCGGCGGTGAACTTGTCCCGGGTGTAGCGAGAGACCAGATAAATCTTCGGGTCGTTGCCCCGGCGGGCATAGTAGGACGAGCCGGTCGGGTTCTCCAAGCCGAACTCCACCTTGAAGACCTTGGCCTTCTCGTCCTCGAACGTCACCACCAGGTTGGGCTTGTCCAGCCCGTAGGACGCCGGGGTCTTCCCCTGCTCGTCGACCACCCGGTCGTAGTCGAGGGTGGCCGCGGCCAGCGCCAGGTTGTTCCACTCCTCCTTGTTGCCGGGCGCGGCGACCGGCTTCTCGAGGGTCCACTTCCGGTCCCCACGCACGGCGGCGATCACCGCGCCGTCGCTGGTGAGCGCGATCCGTCGGATCTTGGCCTCGTCCATCTTGAAGAGATACCGGGTCTCGGCGGCCCCCTCCTCCGGTTTCGCGGGTTCCTTGAGGAGCAGGACCGCCGCCAGGAGGGCCACTGCCAGGATCGCCAGGGTCAGCGTACCCTTGAACTTCATCGCTTCCTTCTCCGCATCACGACCACCACCACGCCGGCCACCAGCGGGATCAGGGGCAGCAGCAGCACCGCGCCGTAGAAGACCAGCTTCATCTGGGCCTCGGTCAGGAAGATGCGCCGGTCGGAGGGATTGCGCGGCCGGATGGAGATGAGATCCTCGTCCATGGCCAGCCAGTTGACGGCGTTGAGAAAGATGTCGCCGTTGAGCTGGGTGTTGAAATAAGAGTTGGCGGCGAAATCGGAGTCGCCGATAAGGGCCAGGCGGGCCTTCCCCTTCTTGTCCGCGCCGTGGATCTCGCGCTCGGCGGCCAGGCCGATGGCGAGCGGCCCCGGCAGGTCCTTGCCTTCGTCGAATTGGGCGGTGCCGGATTTCTCCAGGCCCGCGAGGTCGGTCTCGCCCCAGCTGTCCCGCCCCGTCTCCAGGAATTTCTGGAGGGTGGTCCCCGCCGGCGGCGGCGCCGCCTCGGCCAGGGACCGGACCAGCGGGTAGAGGGACATGGCCCGCAGCCCGCGGGTGATGGGATGGTCGGGATACTGCGTCACCAGCGGAACGCCGGGGCCGGTCCCCAGGAGCTGACTGATGTTGCTGGTGTCCAGCACCAGGTCGTTCTGGACGGTCACCCCCCATTGGGCCGCGAGGGGGGCCAGGCTCGCCGACGGCGCAGGATCGACCATGACCAGCAGCGCGCCGCCGCGTTTGGAGTAATCCTCCAGCCACTGGACCTCCTGGTCGAACAGCTCCTTCTGGGGACCGGCTACCACCAGCACGCGGCAGTCGGCGGGGACGCCCTTGGCCTGCACCAGGTTGACCGAGACCACTTCGTAGTTGTTCTTCTTGAGCGCCGCCGCCGCGGTGGAATAGCCCTGCCCCTGGAAGTCGCTGATCGAATGCTCGCCGTGACCCTCCACGAAATAGACCTTTTTGACCTGGTCCCGGGTGACCTTCAGGATCGCGGCCGTGAGCTTGGATTCGTCGGCGTCCTCCACCAGCTCGGTGCGGCGGCCGTACTCCACCACCACCGTGTTGTAGACCCGCACGTTGTAGCGGCGCGCCTGGTCGGGATTCCGGTCGGGGTCCAACGTCTTCCAGCGCACCTGGGCGGACAGGGACCGGTACTCTTCCAGCAGGTCGATGATCCGCTGCGGCTTGTCCTTGGCGAACAGGATCAGCTGGACCGGCTGTTTCAGTCCCTGGAGCAGCTTTTCCGTCTGGTCCGACAGCGAATACAGCTTGTCCGGCGTCGTGTCGAGCCGGCGGTTGAAGCGCACCGCCAGCATGTTCGCCAGGCCCAGCACCACCAGCAGGATCACCACGGAGATCACAAAGTTGGCGCCGTGGAGCGCCTTGCGGCTGCGGATGAATTCGCCCAGGGCCGCCTGGTTCAGGATGGCGCCCGCCACCAGCAGGAGCCCGCCGGCGAACAGCACGATGTAGTGGGCCTTGGTCCAGCTGCCCGACACGTTGGCCCAGATCAGCCCAGCCGCCACGACCGCCAGGCCCGCCAGAGGCGCGATTTTCTTGAGTAGGTCCAGCATCTCAGCCTCTCCACCGCATGGTTTCCAGCGAGCGATACGTCAGGAAGACGCCGAAGACGCTCACGCTCACGAAGTAGACGACGTGGGAAAGATCCAGCACGCCTTTCTGGAAGTCCTCCAGGTGCCGCAGGGGCGAGAGGTAGCTCAGGACGCCCCGGATCCCCTCCGTTCCGCTCTCGGCGAAGATGTTCATGAACCAGAGCACCAGCACGAAGACGAAGGTGAGGATGGCGGCGATGATCTGGTTTTCAGTCAGGGTCGACAGGAAACTGCCCAGGCTCAGGATGGCCGCCGCGAACAGGACCAGCCCCAGGTAGGCCACCAGCGTCGGGCCGGTGTCGGGCGCCGCGGAGAGGAACAGCGGCGTCATCAGCAGCGCCGAGCCGGCGAACAACACCAGGCAGAACACCAAGTTGGCCAGGAACTTCCCGAAGATGATCTGCAGGTTGTAGAGGGGGGAGGTGAAGAGGAGCTCGTAGGTCCCCTTCTTCTTTTCCTCCGCGTACACCCCCATGGTGATCAGGGGCACCAGGAAGAGCAGGATGGTGCTCAGCCAGCCGAAGTAGTACCGGGTCACGAGCTGGGGCGCGTTGACGGCCTCGTAGCCCATGCCCATGGAGGTCTGCCGGGCCAGATCCGAGAAGATCAGGAAGAAGACGAAGCCGGAGATCAGCAGGAACAGCGTCAGGGTAACGTAGGCGATGGGAGAATAGAAGTAGCTCTTCAGCTCCTTCTGGAACACGTGCCAGATCTTTCTCATGCGTTCACCTCCGGAGAGGATTCTTCAGCCGCGGGCGGTTCCGCACCCCCGCTGTCGGACGGTTCCTTCTCTTCCGTGGTCAGCTCCAGGAAGACGTCCTCAAGGGTCGCCCGACGGATATGCATCTCGTAGAGGTCCAGCCCGGCGCCGACGATCCTGCGGGCCAGGGCCGGCCGGTCCTGCTCCCGGTCGAGCGCCAGCGTGGTTTTCCAGACGCCGGTTTCGTCGGCGGGCTGGAGAGCGAAGTCGATCCCGGCCAGTTCCGGGGCCAGCGCCGCGCGCACCGCCGCCTCGGCACCGCCCACAAGCAGCTCCAGGGCGGCCTTGCCTCGGGCGGCGCGGGTCAGGTTGGCCGGCGTGTCCTCGGTCAGGATGCGCCCCTTGTTGATGATGAGGACCCGGTCGCACACCTGGCTCACTTCCGGAAGGATGTGCGAGGAGAGGATGATGGTGTGGTCCCGGCCGAGGCCCCGGATCAGCTCCCGGACCTCGCGGATCTGGGCGGGATCCAGCCCGATGGTGGGCTCGTCCAGGACGATCACCTCGGGATCGTGGACCAGCGCCTGGGCCAGGCCCACCCGCTGCCGGAAGCCCTTGGACAGCTGCCGGATCAGCCGGTTGCGGACGCTCTCCAGGCCGCACTTGGCCACGATGCGCCCCAGCGCGGCCGGCAAGTCGGCGGCGGGCACGCCCTTGATCTGGGCCACGAAGCGGAGGTACTCCTCCACCGTCAGCTCGGGATACAGGGGCACGTTTTCCGGGAGGTAGCCCACCCGTTCCTTCACCGCGATGGGATTCTCGTAGACATCCAGGCCGTCGATGCGGCAGCGGCCGCGGGAGGCGGGCATGTAGCCGGTCAGGATCCGCATGGTGGTCGTCTTGCCGGCCCCGTTGGGGCCCAGGAAGCCGAGGATCTCGCCCTTGGGGACGGTGAACGTCACGTCCTCGATCGCCTTGAAGTCGCCGTAGTATTTGGTCAGGCCTTCCACTTCGATCACGGGGTCCTCCTTCGCCGAGACGGCGGTGGTGCGGGTGCGGCCGGCGCCTCCCGGCCGCAAAGCACGTCACTATACCCAAAGCGGGGCGGGTTGTAAAGGGGGGATGCCGCGACAGCCGCCCGGATGGTATAATACGTCGGGGTTTGAATCCGGTTGAGAGAATGCGGATTAAATCCGGCGTATGCCGCCCCCCGGAGACTGTCATGGCCCGCCACCCGAAACGGCACCAAACCGCCGTGAAGAAATCATCTGCCGGCCCCCTCCTGCATTGCGCCTGCCCTCACTGCCACGCCTCGCTGCACGAAGGGGAACTCCTGACCCTGCTCGTGCAGCGGGCCGACGGGGCGCGGGGCCGGCTCAGCCTGAGCCCCTTCCTGAACGATTTCGCCAGCGCCAGCTCCATCGAGCTGCCCGACGGCAAGGAGGTGTCCGGCCTTTTCTGCCCGGCGTGCGGCCACTCCCTCCGCGAGGAGCAGAAGTGCGGCGAGTGCGGCGCGCACGTCGCCCGTATCCGGATCCGCGTGGAACCCGACGCGTTCGACTTCTTCCTCTGCCTGCGGAAGAGCTGCTTCTGGCACGGCGTCAGCGATGAAGCCCGCCTTCGGATGATGGCGGATATCATCGGGGCGCCCGCCGCCGGAGCTTAAGTTCCGCGGCGCCGTCGAAGCACGGGCCGGAGAAGGAGCATCCCCCGCGGTCCTTCCCAGCGACCCAACCAACCCGGGTAGGGGAGGTTTTCCGTCGGACAGAGATCGTCAGCGTTGCAATAATAATGAAGGATACGGCTTGACTGTTCGCTGAATCTCCATTAAAATCTGCACCGTAGCTTATCGATTTTTACATTTCATCCGAGGCGAAAACGCCATGGCAAGAATCGTGTGCATTGTTTTCCTCGGGGTCATCCTGCTGGCCCCCCTGGCCGCCCAGTCCAAGGATTATGACATGGAGTCGGACTTGGTCATCGGCTACAACTACGTGTTCGGCGCGGACGACGACTACTACCGGAACCACAACGACGCCACCACGGGGTTCCTGGTGGACAGTTACCGATTCTCCCTTTCCCCGAAGGATGACGCCCACTGGTTCGACAAACTGACAGTGGACATGTCCCTGGCGAACCGGATCGACTACGGCAAGGGCGTGGAGGTGCGCTTCCTCAAGCAGGGCAAGTACAGCGCCCAGCTGAAGTACACCTTTTATTACGACTACTTCAACGATCCGGAGTATAACTACGGCGACAACAGGCGCAACCTGGGCCGGGACAACTTCCAGTTCAACTTCGATTGGAAGAGCGTCCAGGATTTCGTCTTCAGTTTCGGCTACCAGCAGAACCGCAGCCGGAATGAGTTCAACTATCCCGGGTTCTACTGGGGGGACAGCTTCGCCATCCCGCTCCACCTCAACAACACCTACCAGGAGGTGAAGGGCGGCATCGCTTACAACCACGCCGGATTCACGGCCGGCTTCACCCAGGCGTGGATCTGGTTCACCGACCAGTCCCGCTACCCCGTGGTGGACATGGAACCGGGTGCCGGTATCGGCGGCCTCCCGGTCGCGATGGACAATCCCCAGCGAACCGGCAAGGTGGAGAGCACCATCCCCCAATCCACCGTGACCGCCGGCTACAAGGCCGACATCTGGTCGGTGAACTTCGCCTACGAATACCGGAACGGCAGCATCGACACCAACACGCTGGACCTGAAGACCTTTTATTTCACCGACGCCAATTCCCGCAACGAGATCCTGCTGAAGGCGGCCGGCACCGGCGACATCCCCGAGCAGAAGGCCAACTTCCGCGCCGACGTCGACCTGTTCCGGATCCTCAACCTCGAATACAACTTCGACTGGCACACCCTGAAGACCGACACGAACATCGGCGTCACCAACGGCATGACGCTCTACCCTGCCTCCGGGGCGCCCCTGGAGTACACCACCACCTATAACGACCTCTTCTATTACAAGAACGACTACATGACCCATTCGGTCGTCGCCTCCGTCCGGCCGGTCAAGGAGCTGCTGGTCAGCGCCGCCTACCGCCGCACGGACGGCGACATGACCAACACCTTCACCCGGGACGCCGGGCCCGATCCCGGTTTCGACATCGATTACAGCCGGGACGTGTACGAGATCCGGGCCCGCTACCGCTTCTCGTTCGGCTCCGAGCTGAGCGGCGCCTACATCCGGCAGGACATCGACCAGCCGGTCTACCTCGTGGCCGGCGAGGAGAGCAACGACTACCAGATCTCCTTCTACCACCCGTTCACCGACAAGCTGTCCGGCCAGGTCGTGTACCGCAACGCCGACCTGAAGGACGACCGGATCGCCCTGGACAACCTGACCAAGATGTTCGACGCGTCGCTCCAGTACCAGCTCATGGAGGAAGCCTTCGTCGGCGCCGGCTTCACCCACTTCGACCTCGACTACGACCAGAACTTCCAGTACTATTACAACGGCAACCCCGTGGTGCAGATGTCCACATTCCACACCATCCAGAACGGCGTCTATGCCTTCGCCAACATCGACGGGACGCAGCGCGTCAAGGGGCACTTCTCCGTGTACTACCTGTGGGATGACGGGATCTCCTTTCCCTTCTCCCGCTGGATGGGGGACGCCACCCTCGAGGTGGGCGTCACCCGGCAGGTGTCGGCCCTCTTCTCGGCGCGCCAGTTCAACTACACCGAAGACATGTACGCGGTCCACGACTACAACGTCAACGAGGTCAGAGTGGCCTTGCGTTGGCTCATCCGCTAGGAGGTCATCATGAACAAGAACATCATGCTCCGGCTCTACCTGATCCTCCTCGGCGTGGGCCTTTTCACCGGCCTGGCGGCGGCGCAGGCGGAAGCCGAAAACTGCCTCGAGTGCCACGACACCATCGGCCCGGCCATCATCAAGACGCCGCACAGCAAGGCCAACAACGTCCTGTGCTCCAGCTGCCACGGCGTCCACCAGGGGGACGAGCCTAGCGCCGACAACATCAACACGCTGAAGAAGCCCTCGGCTCAGGATGTGTTCAAGCTCTGCACCCAGTGCCACACCGGCTTCCACGCCAACGAGTCGACCCACGCCCAGACCGACCGGGCCTGCCTGAACTGCCATGACATGTGGCACTCCGAGGCCACCACCAAAGCCAAACTGATCCCCAACGACAAGCTGGTCAAGAAGGATTCGGTGGAGTTGTGCCTGCCCTGCCACAACGACGTCCGCACGGCGATCAACAAGCCCTACCACCACCAGCAGAGCCGCATCGCCAACATGTGCGTGAATTGCCACGATCCGCACAAGACCGGGCGGGAGATCCGCGTGAAGGACATCGATCGCAAGTGCGCCAATTGCCACCCGGAGACGGGCGGGCCGTTCATGTACGTGCACCTGGGCACCCAGTACCGCGGCTGCGTCGAGTGCCACACCCCCCACGGCTCGCCGTACCCGAACCTGCTGAACCGGAGCACCGTGCGCTTCCTGTGCCTGTCCTGCCACGCCAACACGCCCCAGTTCCACGACATGTCCAACCCGCGCTTCTCCGCCTGCACTTCGTGCCACCCGGCCATCCACGGCTCCAACGTCAGCAACACCTTCCAGCGATAGCTTCCCGGGCCCGCCGCCTCCGCGGCGGGCTCTTTTTCGTTTCATGCGGAGGAGGCCGGATGAGCGCCATCATCCTCCTGGTATTGGGAATCGGCTGTTGCGCCGTATTCGCGGCGGCCCAGCCGGGTTATGACAACTGCCTGGGATGCCATGACCCGGTCGGCCCCGCCATCGTCAACACGCCCCACGCCAAGGTCAACGGAGTGCTCTGCACCGGCTGCCACGGCGAGCATGCGGGCGATCCCGCGGCAGAAAACATCCGTACGTTGAAGAAATCCCCACCCCAGGAAGTATTCAAGACGTGCACCCGTTGCCACACCGGCTTCCGCGCCAACGAGTCGACCCACGCCAAGACCGGCCGTGCCTGCCTGGACTGCCACGACATGGGACACACGGAGGCGGCTACGTCGGTCCGGACGACGCCGGCCAACCGGCTGGTCAGGAAGAACTCCGTGGAGCTGTGCCTGCCCTGCCACAACAAGGTGCGCGGGGAGATCAACAAGCCCTACCACCACCAGCAGAGCCGCATCGCCAACCTTTGCGTGAACTGCCACGATCCGCACAAGAGCGAACGGGAGATCCGGACCAAGCAGATCGACCGCAAGTGCTCCTCCTGCCACCCCGAGACGGGCGGGCCGTTCCTGTACGTGCACCTGGGGACGCAGTACCGCGGCTGCGTCGAGTGCCACTACCCCCACGGCTCGCCGTACCCGAACCTGCTGAACCGGAGCACGGTGCGCTTCCTCTGCCTGTCCTGCCACACCAACGCGCCGCCGTTCGTGGACCTGTCCAATCCCCGGTATTTCAACTGCTCCTCCTGCCACCCGGGGCTCCACGGCTCCAACGTCAGCGACAAGTTCCTCGACTCGCCGGTGTATTTCTAACCCGCGTTACTCGGAAAAAGCGTGCCGCTCTCCTCGGTATCGGTATCGGAATCGGTATCGGCATCGAATCAAGAATCGACCCCGATCCCGATACCGATACCGACCCCGAAGGAATCGATTCATTTCGATTCCCGGTTGTGTACCTTGGAACCTGTTCATTCGTGCTCGTCATCGTAATCGTAATCGGATCAGGAAGTTCGCGCAGAGGCGCGGAGAACGCGGAGCTAATCCTGGACACGCACGGTCCGCCCGGGTGTCAGGCTCTGTCACGGCGTTGTGACGGAGCCTGGCACCATGTCATTGTGACGGAGCCTGGCACCATGTCATTGTGACGGAGCCTGGCACCATGTCATTCCGGATGGTGGGACAAACAGACCGCAGGAAAGCCTCAGGCCAGGCCTCTGCGGTTCGCCTTTTCCTGGATGATATGGACCACCGTCGGGTCCACCGAGAACATGCCCTGGAGGGACACCTTGCTGATGTTGCGGATGGTCTCCTCCACGGACCGGCCGATGACCCCGTCGTCCGTCGACAAGCCGTACCCGCCGAGGGCCATGAAGGCCGACCGGATCGCCGCCTCCGCCCCGCTCACGATCTTCATCGAGCAACCCGGCTTGGCCCCGTCGCAGATGATCCCGCACAGGTCGCCGACCACGTTGTCCACGGCGAAAGTGATCTTCTTCATGTCGATCCCGGCCTGCTGGTACACCATGGCGATGGACGACGCGATGCTGGCGGCGATGGCGCAGCCGCAGATGACCGACAATTCCCCGGTGAAGCACTTGATGTACGAGTTGACCGCGTGGCTGATGGCGACGCTCTCCTGGATGCGCGCCGGCGGGACGCCCCGCGCCCGCCCCACCAGGCAGGGGCCCAGGATCGTCAGCACGCCCTGGTTCCCGGATCCGCCGGAGGTCATGACCGGCTCCGCCATCCCGCCCATCCGGGCGTCGACGGCGGACGCGACCTGCAACTGCACCGCGAAGAACAGGTCGTCCGCCATGACGCCGCCGTCCCGCATCTGCTGGATCTGATAGCCGGTGCGCTTCATGGACAGTCCTTTTTCGGCGATGGCCAGGTTCATCTCGATCCCCCGCTGGATGTAGGCCCGCTTGCCCTCGTCCAGCCGGACGGCTTCCGCGAGCACCTCCTCGAGCCGCATGCCCCGCAGGACATCCCGGTATCCCGGGGCCCGGGTCCCCCCGTGGGGGTGGGAATCCACGATGGACACGCCGTCTTTTTCCAGGCTGGTGATGTTCGTGTGGCCTTCGGACACCACGCAGCGGACCCGCGAGCCGCCGCCTTCCGCCAGGACCTCGACCTGGAATTCCTTCTCGTCCTCGCGGCAATTGTATTTCATGGCGCCCTGGTCGACGAGGTCCCTGGCCCGGCGAAGGTCATCCGGGCCTACGGTTTTCAGGATCTCCAGGCGGAGACCGGACCGGGCGATCACCGCGCCCATGGCCGCCGCGATGAGATTGCCCTTCTCCCCGCCGCTGTTGGGGACGGTCACCGCCGCACCGTTCTTGAACGTGCCCGGATCGACCGTCAATGCGATCCGCTCGGGGGGCGCCGGCAGCTGTTCCACCGCGGCCGCGGCGGCGTACGCGCAGGATATGGGTTCCGTGCAGCCAACGGCGGGGAACACTTCATGGGTGAAGATCTCCTGGATCAGGTCCATCGCGCCTCCTCTCCCGGGCAGATTGTCCATCAGCCTTACCACTCGTCCCGGCGTATGTCAACATGATACAATCGGGGCACGTGATCGCATGCCATGGCCGGTCTGGAAAGGACATCGGGAATGCCCCCGGTGGGAAAGCGTTTCCGAAGCGTCCGGTTCAGTCGCGGCCGTCCCGCCCGAGCAAGGAGGCTTCATGGAATGGATCGCCGACACCCTGCGGCACAATCCCGAGCTGGCCATTTTCCTGACCCTGGGCCTGGGGTACAGCCTCGGCAAGCTGCGGCTGGGCAAGGTCTCCCTCGGGGCGGTGACGGGGACCCTGATCGCGGGGCTGCTGATCGGCCAGCTGGGCATTGCCATCTCCTCCGACGTCAAGTCCATCTTCTTCCTGATGTTCCTGTTCGCCGTGGGGTACGGCGCGGGCCCCCAGTTCATCAACGGGTTGAAGCGGGATGGCATATCCCAGGTGCTGTTCGCGGTGGTCCAGTGCCTCGCCTGCCTGGCCGCCACGTACGCCGCCGCCCGGATCCTCGGTTTCGACGTGGGGTCCGCGGCCGGGCTGCTCGCCGGCGCCTGCACCATCTCCCCCGTGATCGGGGTGGCCGCGGACGCCATCAACCAACTGGGCCTCCCGGCCGCCGACAAGGTCGCGCTCATCCACAACATCCCGGTCGCGTACGCCGTGACGTACATTTTCGGCACGGCCGGCACGGCCTGGTTCCTGGCCACCGTCGGCCCACGGCTGCTCCGGGTGAATCTGCCCGCCGAATGCAGGAAGCTGGAGAGCCAGCTGGGCGCCGCCCCGGCCGAGCCGGGGGTCGTTCCCGCCTACACACGGTTCTCGGCCCGCGCCTACCGGGTGGCCAACCCGCGGTGGGTCGGCGGGACGGTCGGTCAGCTGGAAGCCGCGCTGGCCGACCGGCGGGTCTACGTGAAGCGCGTCCGGCACGGGGAAGAGATCCTCGAACCGGTCCCCGAAACCCCGGTCCGGGAGGGGGACGTGCTGGCGCTGGTCTCGCGGAGAGAAACCCTGATCGAGATGGAAACCCTCGTCGGGCCGGAAGCAGACGACGGAGCCCTGCTGGACTTCCCGGCGGAGGTCCTCGACGTGGTGGTCACCCAGAAAGACGTCATCGGCAAGACCTTGCAGGAGCTCGCCGAAGAGGACCTGGGGCAACGCGGCCGCGGCACGTTCCTGCGCAAGCTCCAGCGGGGCGGCACGGAGCTGCCGGTCTCCCTGAACCTGAAGGTGAATCGGGGGGACGTGCTCAGCCTGGCCGGCCCCAAGGACGACGTCGAGCGCAGCGCCCGACTGCTGGGCTACGCCGACCGGCTCACCGACAAGACGGACATGGTGTTCGTTGGCATCGGCATTCTGCTCGGCGGCCTGCTCGGCGCCGTGGCCGTCCGCGTGGGGGGCATCCCCCTCAGCCTGAGCACCAGCGGCGGGGCGCTGGTCATGGGCCTCGTGTTCGGGTGGCTGCGGTCGGTCCACCCCACCTTCGGCCGCGTCCCCGCCGCGGCCCTCTGGGTGATGGACAACGTCGGCTGCACCACGTTCATCGCCGCCGTGGGCCTGACGTCGGCACCCAGCTTCATCGGCGGCCTCAAGGAGCTCGGCCTGCCCCTGTTCTTCGCCGGCATCTTCGTCACCCTGTTCCCCTTCCTGGTGAGCCTCTTCGTCGGGAAGTACGTGTTCAAGATGCACCCGGGCGTGCTCCTGGGGGCGTGCGTGGGTGCCCGGACCGCGGCGTCCCTTCCGTCCGTCCAGGACGCCGCCGACAGCCGGGTGCCCGCTTTGGGATACTCGGTCACCTACGCCGTCGGCAACATCCTGCTCATCATCTGGGGGATGCTGATCGTCGTCATGCTGGCCTGAGGCCGGGTCCCGTCATCCGCTTCGCCGGAACCATTCATGGCTCCTACTTAATGTCCGGGTTGGTGATTCCCACCGACTCCCGCTTGCTCTGCCAGACCGCCCAGGCGAGGGCGGCCGCGCAGACCGTGAGCACCAGGACGCCGACGAGGCGGACCCCCAGGGAGGGGGATTGGCCGGCGGCCGCGGCGGGGGCGACGAGGTTGTAGTCCAGCACCAGCGCCAGGGCCAGCAGGCTGACCATGTTCATCACCTTGATCAGCGGGTTGATGGCCGGCCCGGCCGTGTCCTTCAGCGGGTCGCCCACCGTGTCGCCGGTGACGGCGGCCATGTGCGCCGGCGAGCCCTTGCCGCCGTACACGCCGTCCTCGATCAGCTTCTTGGCGTTGTCCCAAGCCCCGCCGGCGTTGGACATGAACACGGCCAGCAGCTGTCCCACCAGGATCATCCCGGCGAGGAAGCCGCCCATGGCGTACGGCCCCAGCAGGAAGCCGGTCAGGATCGGCGCCACGAGGGCCAGCAGGCCCGGGCCGATCAGCTCCTTCTGGGCGGTATGGGTGCAGATGTCCACCACCCGGCCGTAGTCGGGCTTCTTCGTCCCCTCCCAGATGGCCAGGTCGCGGAATTGGGCCCGGCACTCCTTGACGATCTGGAACGCGGCCCGCCCCACCGCCCGGATCAGCATGCTGCTGAACAGGAACGGCACGGCGCCGCCGAGGAGGAAGCCGAGGAAGACCAGCGGCTCGGCCACCGTCAGCTTGCCGGCCTCGGCGGCGTACTGCGTCAGGGTCATGAGCTGGATCCTGTCCTCGCTGCCCACCGCGATGACGGCGATGAAGCTGGAGAACAACGACACGGCGGCGATGACCGCCGAGCCGATGGCGATGCCCTTGGTCTCGGCCTTGGTGGTGTTGCCGACCGCGTCCAGGTCCGCCAGGATCTGGCGGGCGCGCTTGTAGTTGCCGGGGTTCTCGCGCTCCATGGCCTCCGGGTCGTAGCCCATCTCGCCGATGCCGTTGGCGTTGTCGGCCACCGGGCCGAACACGTCCATGGAGATGGTGTTGCCGGTCAGGGTCAGCATGCCGATGCCGGTCATGGCCACGCCGTAGGCCACGAAGAGCGGCGGCGCCCCGGCGTAGCACAGGACCGACAGCAGGATGGCGCCGGCGATCACCGCCAGGGTGGCCACCGTGCTTTCGTAGCCGACGGCGAATCCCTGGATGATGTTGGTGGCGTGGCCGGTGGTGCAGGCTTTGGCCAGGCTCTTCACCGGGGCGTGGCTGGTGTGGGTGAAGTAACTGGTGACCTTGTTCAAGACAATGGCCAGGAGGACCCCGATGAGACAGGTCAGGGCCGGCCGCATGTCCAGGCCCGGCACGCCGAAACTGGCCAGCCAGCCGAGCGCGGAGGGATCTCCGCCCGGGAACCCGGCGCGGGCCATGGGATTGGCCGCCAGGTAGGCCGGGGTGAAGTGGAGGTAGGCCAAGCCCAGCAGGAAGAAGCCGGCGACGCTGATGGCCGAGCCGATCCAGAAGCCGCGGTGGACGCGCCGCAGGGCGGTGTCGGAGGTGTCCCCCGGACCCGCCTTGACCGTGTAGGTGCTGATGATGGAGCCCAGCACGCCGATGCCGCGCACCAGCAGGGGGAAGATCACGCCCTTGTGCCCGAAGCTGGCCATGCCCAGGATCATGGCCGCCACGATGGTGACCTCGTAGCTCTCGAAGATGTCGGCGGCCATGCCGGCGCAATCGCCGACGTTGTCGCCGACGTTGTCGGCGATGGTGGCGGCGTTGCGCGGGTCGTCTTCGGGGATGTTCTTCTCGATCTTGCCCACCAGGTCGGCGCCCACGTCGGCGGCCTTGGTGTAGATCCCGCCGCCGACGCGCATGAACAGCGCCAGCAGCGTGCCGCCGAAGCCGAAGCCGAGCAGCGCCTCGTAGGCCTTCTCGCCGAAGAGCAGGAAGATCATGGTGCCGCCCAGCAGGCCCAGGCCGTCGGTCAGCATGCCGGTGATGGTGCCGGTGCGGTAGCCCAGCTGCATGGCCTCGCCGTAGCTGCGCGTGGCCGCCGCCGCCACCCGCAGGTTGCCGGTGGTGGCCAGCCGCATGCCCACGAACCCCACCAGCCACGAGAACAGCGCCCCGACGATGAACGCGCCGGCCCGGCCCCAGCGGAAGGCCGGCTCGGCGCCGGTGTAGGTCAGGAACAGCAGCACGGTGATGAGGACGATCAGCGGCCCGATGCGCCGGAACTGGGCCTTGAGGTAGGCGTTGGCGCCCTCCCGGACGGCGGCGGCCACCTCCTGCATGCGGGGGGTGCCCCGATCGGCCCGGCGGACCTGCCGCACCAGCGCCAGCGCGTACAGCAGGCCGGCCACCGCCACGCCCAGCACGGACAGGAGACAGACGATCTCCAGCGTGTCGTACTTGGGGTCCTGGAAGAGGGAGAAGAGGGCGAAGCTTTTCGGGCCGGGAGCGCCCTCCGGCCCCGGCGGGACGTCGGCCCGGCCCGGCCACGCCAGGAAGGCCCCGGCGAAGAAACTCAGCAGCGCGAACAGGTAGATCCGGCGGATCGCCGGCGAGCGAAGCAGGTTCCGCATGCGGCTCATGGCACACTCCGCGAAGGAAAATCAGACGAACGAGGCCGACCGCCACCACTTGGCGTGGCGGACTTCCAGCTCGGCCACCGGAGGGAAGTGGTAGAACTTCATTCCCCGCTGGTCGCCGAGGAAGAAGCCCCGGCGGATGGTCCGGTAGAAGGCGAACACGTACGGCGAGCGCGAGACGGTCTTGGTCGGCTTCTCCGGCGCCGCCACCAGCTGGTCGATGCAGTCCATGATGTGCATGGGGTCGGCGTACGGCAGGTAGCCGGCCATCCGGCCATCCTCGTCCCGGTCGAACAGCAGGTCCGCGAACAGCAGCCGGGGGCAGGCCACCGGATTGTCCGGCGCGGTCATGACCCGGCAGAACTCCGCCGGCGGCAGCATGGACACCACCATCGGGGTCATGGGGCAGAGCTCCAGGTAGAGGTTGGGACCGGGGGCGTCGAGGGAGAGATCGTACACGGACGGCTCCAGGCCCAGGACGCGGCCGTCGATGGTGGTCAGGTACAGCTTGCCCATCATGGACAGCTCCAGGTGCTCCAGGACGCGGTAGACGCTGATGTACTTGCTGCGCTTGGGGGCTCCGTCCGGGTGGGGGGCGCAGCGCTGCCGGATGTCCTCGAGGCGGAAGTAGCCGCTCTTCAGCCCGGGATCGATCTCGAGGAACATCTGGTGGCCCCGGGTCAGCTTGCGGGTGCCCACGGCCATGTAGAGCCCGAAGGCCTCCGGCTCGAGGTGGGAGGCCACCAGCGCCTCGCAGTGGTTGCAGAGCATGTAATAGTGGATGTCCATGCGAACCTCCTGGGAAGTCCCGGACGCGCGGCCGGATCCACCGACTGTGCCCGTGCGTCCAGTGTAGCACAAACAGGGACGGCGGAGCGGGGAGCGGGGGGCCCGCCCAGGCCTTGCGGCGGACGCCGCCGGGCGGACGATCCCTCCGGCCAAGTTCCCGTTAGGCAAACGCGGCCGGCGCGGTGTACAATCCTTTGCGGACAAACCAATCCCAAGGGGGACGCGTGGCAGAGGGATCTCCGGCCGGGAGCGGACCATGAAGCCCCCGGACAGCGAGCAATCCGCCGGAACCGGCCGGGCAGCAGGCGGGGGGAATTCTTTGCCCTGCTGCCGGACCCGCCGGGAAGACCTCGACGCCGCGGGCCGCGGGCTGAAGCAGGAGCTGGCCCGGGTCCTGGCCGAGCTGGTGCCGCCGGGCTCCCGGGTCGCGTTCCTCGACTACCCGGTGCACTCCAATTTGGGCGACCACCTGATCCGGCTGGCGACCGAACAGTGGCTGCAGGATTCCGAGATCCCGGTTGCCGGCCTCTGGAGCCTCCAGAATTTCCGGTATCCGCCGCTGCCCGAGGAAACGGTCATCCTGCTGCAGGGCGGAGGCAACCTCGGCGACCTCTACCCCCAGCAGCCCTTCCGTGAGCGCGTGGTGGCGCGCTACCCGCGCCACCGGATCGTGTTCCTGCCCCAAGCGGTCCACTACCGGGATCCCGGCCGGGCGGCCGCCGCGGCGGCCCGGCTGTCCGCCCACCCGCGCCTGACGGTTCTCCTGCGGGACGGGCGCAGCCTGGAAGCCGCCCGCCGCCATTTCCCGGATTGCGACCTGCGGCTGGCCCCCGACATGGCCAGCTGGCTCCATCCCTGGCAACGGGGACCGGCTGGGCCGGCATCGGGCGAGGCTTCCGCCGGCACGCTCTACCTCCTGCGCCGCGACATGGAGCTGCGCAGGGGGCAGGAGACCCCCGACTGCGGCCCCGGCTGGCACGGCGACTGGCGGGACCTGCTGGGGCACCGCTACTGGCGCCTCCGGCTGCTGAAGGCGGCGGGCGTCGTGCTGCCCGCGGGCACGATGGCCGCCCTGAGCCGGCGCGAGGCGGAGCGGGCCGTCGCCCTGTGCGTCAGCCATTTCCGCGCCCACGAACGGGTTGTCTCCTCCCGCCTGCACGGGTTCCTGCTGGCCTGCCTGCTGGGGATCCCCGGCGTGCTCCTGGACAACAGCTACGGCAAGAACCACGCTTACTACCAGACCTGGTTCCCACGCCTCACCCCGCCGGCGGAAGGGTAGGGCGGCGGGGCCGCGCGGCCGGGTGCCGGATCCGGCATTGCTTTTCGCGCAAACTGGGCTATGATTTCCCGTGATGTCCCGGACGATGGAAAACCCACTACTGCCGGATGACGAGCCCTTGACGGAGATCGTCCCCACGCGGGGATTCGCGGCCCTCCAGTTCCGCGAAATCTGGGACTACCGCGAGCTCCTGCGCTTCCTGGCCGAGCGCGACCTGAAGGTCCGCTACAAGCAGACTCTGCTGGGGGCGGCCTGGGCGGTCATCCAGCCTCTGTTCACCATGATCGTGTTCACGCTGTTCTTCGGCAAGCTCGGCCGGATGCCCTCGGACGGCCTTCCTTACTCGGTGTTCAGCTACACGGCCCTGGTGCCGTGGACCTTTTTCGCCACCAACCTGACCATGGCCTCCAACAGCCTGGTCAACAACTCCCACCTCCTGACCAAGGTTTATTTCCCGCGGATCCTGATTCCGCTGGCATCGGTGCTGCCATCGCTGGTGGACTTCGCCCTGGCCTTCCTGGTCCTGGTGGGCATGGTGGCCTTCCACGGCATTGTGCCGACGGCCAACCTGGCGTGGCTGCCCCTCTTCCTGCTCATGGCCGCGGCGGCCTCCGTGGGGGCGGGCCTCTGGCTGGCGGCGCTGAACGTGCAGTTCCGCGATGTGAGATACGCCGTGCCGTTCCTGCTGCAGTTCTGGCTCTTCATCACCCCGGTGGCCTACCCCAGCAGCCTGCTCCGGGAGCCCTGGAAGACCCTGTACGGCCTCAACCCGATGGCCGGCGTGGTGGAAGGTTTCCGCTGGTCCCTGCTCGGCCTGCGCGGCGGCCCCGGCCCGCTGGTCTGGGCCTCCGCGCTGGCGGCCCTGCTGCTGCTCGCCAGCGGCCTGCTGTATTTCCGGCGGATGGAACGCACGTTCGCCGACACGGTGTGAGCGACCATGGCCGAACCCGTCATCCAGGTCGAGGGCGCCGGCAAGAGCTACCGCATCGTCACCACGCGGAACCGGTACCGCACGCTTCGCCAGGCGGTGTCCGACGCCGCGGGGGAGGCCTTCCGGCACGCGGCCGCCCGTCTGCGGGGCCGGCCGGCGCCGGGCCGGCGGGAAACCTTCTGGGCCCTGCGGGACGTTTCCTTCGAGGTGCCGCGCGGGCAGGTCCTGGGGATCATCGGCCGCAACGGCGCCGGCAAGAGCACGCTGCTCAAGATCCTCTCGCGGATCACCGAGCCCACCGAGGGCCGCCTGCGGGTGCGCGGCCGCCTGGCCTCGATCCTGGAGGTCGGCACCGGCTTCCACCCCGAGCTGACCGGCCGCGAGAACGTGTACCTCAACGGGGCGATCCTGGGGATGCGGCGGGCCGAGATCGACCGGAAGTTCGACGAGATCGTCGCCTTCTCCGAGGTGGAGAAATTTCTCGAGACGCCCGTCAAGCACTTCTCCAGCGGCATGTTCGTGCGCCTCGCCTTCGCCGTGGCGGCCCACCTGGAGCCGCGGATCCTGCTCATCGACGAGGTGCTGGCCGTCGGCGACGCGGAGTTCCAGAAGAAGTGCCTGGGCAAGATGGGCGCGGTGGCCCAGGAGGGGCGCACGGTCCTTTTCGTCAGCCACCAGATGAACGCCATCCGGGCCCTGTGCGAGCGCTGCCTCTGGCTGGACGGCGGGCGGATCGCCCGGCTGGGCCCCACCGACGAGGTGGTGAAGGAGTATCTCGGCCGCACCGGCTACGTGCTGGAGTGGGTGCCGCGGGAGGGCGACGCGCCGCGCGATCCCCGCTTCACGCCGCAGCGGCTGTCCCTGGTGGACGAGGCGCTCCAGCCGGTCGACCGGCCCGTGCGGTCCGACGAGCGGATCGGCGTGCTGGTGGAGGGCGAGGTGGAGAAGCCGAGCCCCGCCCTCGCCCTCGGCATCGCCGTCTACGCGCCGGGCGGCGAGCTCCTCTTCTGGGCCCTGCACACCGACGGGCCGCCGGACCGGTGGCCGTCCCTCCAGTCCGGGCGCAACCGCTTCGTGGCGTGGATCCCGGGACGGTTTCTCAACGAGGGGACCTACCGCGTCGAACTGGTGTCGCGGGTGCCGCTCCAGGGGTGGATCCTCCAGCCGGGCCACCGCGTCCCGTCCATCCTGGTGGAGGTCCGCGGGCGGCAGAGCGAGTCCCCGAACTGGATCCGGCCCCGCCCCGGCCTGACCGCCCCCGAGCTGGCCTTCGAGCGCATCGACGGGCCTTTCCCGCCAACCACCCGATGACCGTCCCGGCAGCGGGAGGAAACGCTGCGCGGCCGAAGGTCCTTGGCTCGAGGCCCGGGGTGGTTTACAATTCGTCTGCGGATTCCGGAACGGCACTGAATTTCCCAGGAGGCACACACCATGTTCGATCCCCGGATTTACATCGACCGCCGGCGGCGGTTGCAGTCGCAGTTCGACACCGGCGTGCTGCTGTTCCTCGGCAACGAGGAAAGCCCCATGAACTACACCGCCAACACCTACCACTTCCGGCAGGACAGCACCTTTCTGTACTACTTCGGCCTGAGCCAGCCGGGGCTGGCCGCCGTCATCGACGTGGACAACGACCGCGCCGTGATCTACGGCGCCGACCTGACCATCGACGACATCGTCTGGACCGGCCCGCTGCCCACCGTGGCCGAGCAGGCCGCCCTCGCCGGAGTGGCGGATACCGCCCCGCCCCGGGCGCTGGACGAGTTCCTGCAGGACGCGGTGGCGCAGGGGCGCCCGATCCATTTCCTTCCGCCCTACCGGCCGGAGAACCAGATCAAGCTGCTCCGCTGGCTCGGCATCTATCCCGACCGCGCCGCCGCCTCGGCGTCGGTGCAGTTCATTCGGGCCGTGGTGGAGATGCGGGCGGTGAAGTCCGCCGAGGAGATCGAGGAAATCGAGAAGGCGGTCAACGTCTCCGTGGACATGCACCTGGCCGGCATGCGCCTGGCGCGCGCCGGCATGACGGAGGCCGGGATCATGGCCCGCGTCACCGAGGTGGCGCAGGCGGCGGGCGGCGGGCTCTCATTCCCGGTGATTGCCACCACCCACGGCGAGACGCTGCACAATCACTTCTACGGCCACACCCTGCGGAGCGGCGACCTCTTCCTGCTGGACGCCGGCCACGAGACCGCGCGCGGCTACGCGGGCGACCTGACCAGCACCTTCCCGGTGGACCAGAAGTTCACGCCGCGCCAGCGCGAGATCTACGACCTGGTCATCCGCGCCCAGGAAGCCGCCGTCCGGTCGATCCGGCCGGGCGTGCCCTTCCGGGAGGTCCACCTGCTGGCATGCCGGACGCTGGCCGCCGGACTCAAGAACCTCGGCCTGATGCAGGGGGACGTGGAGGAGGCGGTGGCCTTGGGCGCCCACGCCATGTTCTTCCAGTGCGGCCTGGGACACATGATGGGCCTGGACGTCCACGACATGGAGGACCTCGGCGAGGTCTACGTCGGCTACGAGGGCCAGCCCAAGAGCACCGTCTTCGGCTTCAAGTCGCTCCGTCTGGCGCGGCCGCTCAAGCCCGGCTTCGTCCTGACCGTCGAGCCCGGCGTCTACATCATCCCGGCCCTCATCGACCAGTGGAAGGCGGCGGGCAAGTTCACCGACTTCATCCGGTACGACCGGCTGGAGGCCTACCGCGACTTCGGCGGGATCCGCAACGAGGACGACTACGTGGTGACCGCCGACGGCTGCCGCCGCCTCGGCAAGGGCAAGCCCACCTCCAGCGCGGAGGTGGAGGCCGTCCGCAGCCAGGCGTGAGGCCGGCCCCTTCGGAGCGCGGGGCCCGGTCTCACTTCTGCAGCAGGAATTCCAGCGGCACGTCCACCCGCCGGCGCCAGGACGTCTCCGAGTGCTCGTCGCCGGGGAACTTCCGCGTCAGCCAGTTCCGCCCCGGCCGGTAACCGGCGTGGGCCATCCACGAGTCCATGCGCTGCTGGAACGGCTCGTAGGCCTCGTCCAGCGTGCGGGTGCCGAAATCGAAGTAGATGCGGTGGGTCTTCTGGTCGAGCTTTTCCCGGTCGGCCGGCGCCAGGGCATCCGCCGCCTTCCGGGGAAAATACTCCTCGTAGCGCTTGGGCGTGTTCCAGATTCCCACTACGATGGCCGGGACCACCTTCCGCGCGGCGATCAGCCGGGCCAGGGTCTCCCCAATCCCCCAGGTCACCCCCGCGTAGGCCGTCTTGGGATCGAACAGGTTCTGGCCGTCGTGCATGTAGAGCACGGGGTACCGCCGGCCGGGATCCTGTGCGTAGCCGGGCGGGAGCCAAACGTCCACGTGGCGCGGTGCGACCAGTTTGGAGGGAAAATCCGCGTGGTGCTCGACGGTCCCCTGCGGCACGCCTCCCCGGTTCTGCCCGGCCATCCAGGTTCCCCAGCAAATCATCGCAGCCAGGGCCGCCAGCCCGCACCACGGGCAGAGTCGCATGGCTTGCCTCCTTCAAGAATCAGTCCGGCTGCATTGCCTCGAAGACGTACCCGTCACAGTTTTCGAAGAAGATCCCCCGCTGCCGGGATCCCTTCATGACTTGCACTGTCGGAAGAGAGTCGACCGCATGATACCAAAGCGCTGGTGTTTTCGAAAGGCGCCGTTCGCTTGATCCAGATCAAGGCGAGCCGGCGCTGATCCTATATAATGGGAGGCGGACGCGGGACCGGCCCGCGTGTCAGCCCAATCCGACCGCAGGAGTTCGCGCCATGCACATGTTCTGCTTCCAGTGCCAGGAAACGGGGGAGAACCGCGGCTGCCGCTTCTTCGGCGCCTGCGGCAAGCAGGAGGAGACCGCCAATTACCAGGATCTCCTGATCTACACGCTCAAGGGGCTGGCCGTCTGCCACGAGCGGCTCCAGGCCGCCGGCGGTCCCCAGCCGGACCGCGAAACGGCGCTGTTCATCGCCTATGCGCTGTTCTCGACCATCACCAACGTCAATTTCGACCCGGAGCGGGTGCGCGGCCTGGTCAGCCAGGGGCTGCACCTCAAGGAGAAGCTGCTGGCAGAACATTCCGGCCTGCTGGACGGCGAGGATAGCCCCGCGGCCGGCTGGTTCCCGGCCGACCCCGACGAGATGCGCCAGAAGGCGTACCAGGTGGGGATCCTCTTCGGCGATCCTGACGAGGACATCCGCTCCTTGCGGGAGACCATCACGTACGGCCTGAAAGGGCTGGCCGCTTACCATTATCACGCCTTGATCCTGGACCAGGACGACCGCGAGCTGACCCGGTTCACGCTCCGGGCGTTGGCGGCGATCACCCGCGACTTGCCCCTCGACCAGCTCCTGGGGCTGGCGCTGGAGACCGGCTCCGCCACCATCCGTTCCATGGCCCTGCTGGACCGGGCCAACAGCGCCGCCTACGGCCATCCCGAGATCACGAGGGTTCCCCTGGGCGTGCGGAACGCGCCCGGCATCCTCATCACCGGCCACGACCTCAAGGACATGGAGGAACTGCTGGAACAGACCGCGGGCACGGGCGTGGACGTCTACACCCATTCCGAGATGCTGCCGGCCCATTATTACCCGGCCTTCAAGCAATATCCCCATTTGGCGGGCAACTACGGCAACGCCTGGTGGAACCAGGAGCACGACTTCGCCGCCTTCCGGGGCCCGATCCTGGTCACCTCCAACTGCATCGTCCCCGTGGCCGACGCGTACCGGGAGCGGATCTTCACCACCGGCCCGGCCGCCTATCCCGGCCTGCCGCATGTCTGGCCGGACCCGGCGACGGGGCGCAAGGACTTCTCCGCCCTGATCCGGCTGGCAAAGAGCTGTCCGCCGCCGGACCCGCTGGACAGCGGCGAATTCGTCGGCGGCTTCGGCCGGAACCAGCTGGAGCAGCTGGCCGGCCGGATCGCCGAGCTGGTCCGCAGCGGGGAGATCCGAAATTTCCTGGTCATGGGCGGGTGCGACGGGCGGGACCCGGCCCGCGACTACTACCGACAGCTGGCTGCGCGGCTGCCCGAAGGAACGGTGATCCTCACCGCGGGCTGCGCCAAGTTCCGATTCATGCACGTGCCGGTGGGGACCATCGCGGGCGTGCCCCGGATCCTGGACGCCGGCCAGTGCAACGACTGCTACGCCCTGGTCAACATCGCCCTGAAGTTGAAAGAAGTCTTCGGTGCAGCGGACATCAACGACCTGCCAGTCGCCTACGACATCCCCTGGTACGACCAGAAGGCCGTGGCCGTCCTGCTCGCCCTGTTGTCCCTCGGCGTGCGGCGGATCCGCCTGGGACCGACCCTGCCGGCGTTCCTGTCCCCCGCCGTGCGCCGCATCCTGGTGGAGAAATTCGACCTCCGGCCGATCACCACGCCGCAGGAGGACCTCGCCGCGATGCTGGGCGGCCGATCAATCAATGCGGAACTCAGGAACTCAGGAAAAGAGCAGCCCAAAGACCCAATCGTGCTTGTAAAAAGCTGAAAAAAAGAGATAGGCAGGATATCAGGCCGGCATTGATGTCCTCCACATGGTTGAGCGGGTCGGTTCCGGCTCCCTTCCTTTCCTGAGTTCCATATTCCATGCTTTCCCGTTCCAACTGGCAACTTTTCAGGAAAAATCCATCAGTATGAGAAGCGCCGGAGGGCGCTTTTCATCTTTCAGACGTAGAATGGCCATGGTTCGACGCATCCTGCACACCTATCGCGACGCCTACTCCGGGCTGCCCCGGATGGCCTGGATCCTGTCGCTGGTCGAGCTGGTCAACCGCAGCGGGACCATGGTCATCTTCTTCCTGGGCATCTATGTCACCCAGAAACTCGGCTACTCCGTCATCCAGGCCGGCTACGTGCTGGGCGCCTGGGGAGCGGGGTCGCTGGCCGGCGCGTATTTGGGCGGCTGGCTCTGCGACCGGATCGGCACCCACGTCGTCCAGAAACTGAGCCTGCTGCTGACGGGGATCCTGTTCGTCGGGTTGAGCTTCGTCCACGCCTACTTGCCGCTGATGGCCCTCGTGTTCGTCACCGGACTGGTCAGCGACGCGCTCCACCCCGCCAACGGGACCGCCATGGCCCGGGCCTGCCCGCCCGAGCTGCGGGTGAAGGGATTCGCCCTGAACCGGTTGGCGGCCAACCTCGGCGTGACTGTCGGACCGGTGGTAGGCGGCTACCTGGCCATGACGGATTACCGTCTGCTGTTCTGGGTCGACGGCGCCACCTGCCTGCTTGCGGCGGGCGTGTTGTGGTCCCTGCTTCCAGGATCCACGGCGCCGTCCGCCGGGGCGGCCGCCGCCGGCGACCACGGGATCTCGCCCTGGCGGGACCGGATCTTCCTGGCCATGGTGGGCCTGATGCTGGGGCTGGGGATGATCTTCGCCCAGCTCTTCAGCACATTCCCGCTCTATCTCCGGGACGTCTACGGCTTTCCGGAAAACCGCATTGGTTATGCCATCGCCGTGAACACGGTCCTGATCACGTTCTGCGAAATGATCCTGCTCCACCGGCTGGCCCGGATTCCGCCCGGCCGGCTGATTGCCGCGGGCGCCCTGTTTTTCGGCCTCGGATTCGGGATGATGCCCCTGGGGCGGGGGATGGCCTATGCCGCCCTGACCGTCGCCGTCTGGACGGTGGGTGAGATGGTGGCGCTGCCGACTCTGGCCGGCATGGTGGCCAACCGCGCCGGCGAATCCCACCAGGGGCGGTACATGGCGGTGTTCAGCCTGTCGTTCACCCTCTCGTCCATTGTCGGCCCGGTGGCCGGCACCGCGGTCTACGACCGCTGGGGCGGAGACTGGGTCTGGGCCGGCGTCGGGGCCCTGAGCATCCTGCTGTGGATCGGCTTCTCCCGCCTGGCGACCCACCTGTCGGCGGCGGCCGGGGCCGATCGGCCGGCCGGCCGATAATCGTCCGGCATCGGACGAATTGGCCGGCGTTCTGGATTCCATTCGGTTTATAATGTCATGATCATTCCCCCGGAGGTGCATTGTGTTCCGATCGGACAGCCGCGCCATGGTCCTTGTCACGGGACTGCTTCTTGCCCTGGTTCCGGTGATTGCCGGCGGAAGCCTGCGGGCCGCCGGCGCCCCATCCGGCAACAATCCGCAGTTGGAAAAGATCCGGGACGAGGTCGCGGACGAATCGGTCCAGAGCCTGGCGGGGGAAAGCCTGAACGAGATGGCAAAGAAGCATGGCTACAAGACCTTCGGCGCCATCGTCAAAGTGATCCCTTACGACGACTGGGCGGCTGCGATCGGATCAGCCACCGGGGGGGACAGCAAAGCCGCGACGCAAAACTTCACCAAGGGGATCCTCAAGGCATTGGCCGCCGCTGGCGCCGAAGTGGGCACCGCCGCCGTGGTGGGCACCTCCTCGACGGTGGCCGCCCCGCTGGTGGTGAGCATCGGCGCCGCCGTCCTGACCGGCATGGTGTTCGACGCCCTGGTCGACGACGCCCAGGTCGATATCCGGGACCGGCTCAAGCGCCTCCAAGAAGACGAAGCGAAGAAGACGGAGCAGGAGAAGAAGAAGTTCGAGTTCGACAAGCAGATGGTGGTGGGCCAGTTGGTCTTGCTGCAGGCCGACGCCACTTCGCTGCAGCTGGATTACAAGAAGCTCGTGGCCGATTACGCCCAGGAACGCATCAGCCGGGAAGCCTTCGACGCGAAGGTGGCCGAGCTGAACGCGAAATGGGCCCAACTCAGCACCGAGTACAGCAAGGTGCGGGACAAGCTCCGCACCATGGTCCCGACCGGCCTGGAGGCCCAGCTCAACGAACTGCGCGAGCGGCACCGCGCCCTCAAGGCACAGTTGGACGCTTCCGGAGGGCACGACGAGGCCGCCTACGCGGAGATGAAGGCGGTATACCAGGAATACCTCCGGGTGAAAAAGCAGCTGGATGCCCAGAAGGCCGGCGGGAAGTGAATCCTGCCCACGTGGAATGATACCGCCCATGAACACACCTTTTCGTTATCTCGTCGTGGCCTCTCCGCTCCACGACGATCGGGCCCGGGATGCCATCGCCGCCGCGTACCGACGGACGCTGACCGCCGCAGGCGGCACGCCCGCCTCCGGCGACGACTGGTCGGATTCGGCGCCGATGGTCTACATGATCCTGACCGGCGGCACGGAGCAGGAGGTGCTCCGCCTGCGGGCGCTCCGCTCGGCCGCCCAGCCGGGCGAACCGGTCCTGCTGCTGGCGCATCCGGGCCACAACTCGCTGCCGGCCGCCCTGGAGATCCTGGCCCGGCTCCACCAGGAGGGGCAGACCGGCCGGATCATTTTCCTGGCCGGCCCCACGGACGCGACCGGCCTGGACGCCCTGGCGGAAGCGGTGCGCGCAGTGGACGCCGCGGCGTTCCTTCGCCGGGCCCGGATCGGCGTCGTGGGCCGGCCGTCCGACTGGCTGGTGGCCAGCGTCCCCGAACCGGCCGCCGTGAAGCGGCGGTGGGGTCCCGCATTGGTGGGAATCCCGCTGGACCGGGTGCACGCGCGGCTGGCCGCGGGCGCCCCCGGCCGGAGCTGGCCCGGCCGTCCGCGGGCGGTGGTCGAACCGGCCCCGTCGGACCTGGACCACTCCGCGGCCGTCTACGAGGCCCTCCGCGAAATCGCCGCCGATCACGAACTGGATGCCCTCACCGTCCGCTGCTTCGACCTGGTGACCGCCGACCGGGCCACCGGCTGCCTGGCCCTGGCCCGGCTCAGCGACGAGGGCGTCCCGGCCGGTTGCGAGGGGGACATCCCCTCGGTGCTCGGCCTGCTCTGGATCCACCGCCTCACCGGGCGCCCCGGCTGGATGGCCAACCCCGCCCGGGTGGAGCCCGCCGCCGGCCGGCTCCTGCTGGCCCACTGCACGGTGCCTCTGGACCTGGTCGGGGAGCACGTGCTGCGGTCCCACTTCGAGAGCGGACTGGGAGCGGCGATCCAAGGCGAACTGCCGTCCGGCGACGCGACCCTGTTCCGGATCGGCGGATCGGAACTGGAACGTCTCTGGATCACGGAAGGGACGGGCGAAGCCGCCCCGCCCGAAGAGGGCCTGTGCCGCACCCAGCTGACGGTCAGAGTCCCTCCGGCGGCCGCCGCCGACCTCCTGGCCCGCCCGCTGGGCAACCACCTGTTGTATGCGCCCGGCCGCTGGCGGTCCCTGCTCGAAACCGGCGCCGCTTTGCAGGGACCGATCCAGGTCACCAGCTTCGGTGCCTGAGCGCCGCTCCTCCCGGCTTGCCGGCCGCGCCGTCTTGTGGCACAATGGGCCGTCGCTCGGCGACAGGAGGTTCTGACATCATGCCGATCTTCGAATACACATGCCGCGGATGCGGTTATTTGTTTGAATCTTTGGAGTTTACACCTGCCGATTCGCCGGCGGCCTGCCCCCGGTGCGGCGCCGGCGAGTTGGAGCGGATCCTGTCGGCGGCGGCTGTCCACACCCGGGGATCCGCGTCCGCGCCGCTCCCCTGCGGCGGCACCGGCGCCTGTTGCGGCAGCGACCTCCCCCGGAGCGCCAAGCCCTGCATGGGCGGGGACTGAGAAACACCCTCCTGAAAGTCAGAACCCGCCGGAGGGCGGCTGCCCTCCGGCGGTTTTTGTCTATTCCCTGCGCTTCAGAACTGATATTGCGCTGCGATTGTCAACGCGCGGCCCGGCTCTGGGACTTTCGTGCCCGAGGCGAACGGGTCGCGCCGGTACGAGAAGTAATCGAAGTACTTACGATCGAACAGGTTGTTCAGGTTGAGCGAGACCCGGAATTGCCGATACTCGCCGCCCACCGACAGGTTCATCACGCCGTATCCCGCCGTGGTCTGCTCCTGGAGGTCCGCGTCCACCCGCTCCTGGGCGGCGGACGCCACGCCTTCCGCCTGGCCGAAGATCCAGCCGGCGTCATACCGGATGCGCGCCCGGGCGGTGAACGGCGGGATCTCCGCCAGATAGGGGGAGTGCAGTGGCAGGGCGCCGTCCAGGTCCTTGGTTCCACGAACCCAGGCCAGATCACCGGAAACGAAGAGCCGGTTCGTCACCGCCACGGACAGATCCCCCTCGCCGCCCCAGATCCGGGCGGCGACGTTGCCGTACGACCGGGCATAAGCGTTCATGATCCCGCTTACGGGGTGCTGCCGCGGCTGGGAGTAGACCGTGATAAAATCATGAACGAATTGGTAATACAACGTTCCCGCCGCGGTCCACACGCCGTGCCGCCAGCGGGCGCCGCCCTCGAGGCCGGTGGTGCGGACGGGGTCCAGCTCGGGATTGCCCACCCAGTCCGAACCCATCCGCCGGAGGGCGAAATACCGCTCCTGGGGATCGGGGAAGCGGACGGTGTGGCCCAGGCCGGTGGTGAGCTCCACGTCGCGGGCGAGCGTCCAGGTGGCCTGGATGAAGCCGGAGGGGGCGGTGGCGGTGGCGGACGTCGACCGGGTGTCCTGGAAGGCGTAGTACAGGTTCGTGTTGGCCAATTCCGGATCCGCGGCGCTGTGTGAGCGATCCACCCGGCCGCCTGCCCGCAGCCGGAGGCGATCCGAGAAGGAATGCTCGTACACCGCGAACGCGCCGACGGTGTCATCGACCACGTCCGGGATTGAGGCCTGGGGATTGTAGCCCATTCCGGCCATTTGGGTGGTGGTGTCCCACCGCCGCCGGGAGAGTTCCAAGCCGAACGTCAGGCCGGACCAGACGGTTTCCACCCGGCCCCCGGCCATGCTCGAAAAAGCGTCGGTGCCCATGCTGTAGCCCCGCGGGGCAGGGGCGCCGCTGGTCCGGTCGGCGTCCGTCATCCAGTGCTGCACCCGGTTGCCGTATACCTGCACCGAGAACCGCTCCAGGAAACCGGGGAAGTCGTCGATCCGGTACTGGACGTTGGCCCGGTCGGCGTTGTCGTAGACGGCGTCCATCTGCAGGGTGGGGTAAAGGACATGGTCGGCCTGCTGACGCGTGTACCCGAGACGGAGCGTGTGGCCCTCCGCCGGCGCGAAAGCGCCCTGGACCCAGCCGGTATGGATCCGGAAGGCGTCCGAATCCCCGGCGCCCGGCAGGTAATTGGCGTACGCGGTGAACGGAACCCCGTCTCCGTCCTCGTACACTCCCGACTGGCGGTAGGTGTAGCCGCCCCGCAGGGCCCAGCGGTCCCCGCCGCCGGAGACCGACACCGACGGATTGACGTACCCGAAAGAGCCGCCGGCCATGGAGACGCGGCCCGAGAAACCGGGTTCCGGCGGGGCGGTCACCACGTTGACCACGCCGGCCACCCCGCCCAGGTGCGTTACGTCGAACGGGCCCTTGCCCAGCTCCACCCGCTCCACCTCGGCAAAATCGACGTGAAAAGCCGGCGGGTCCATCCGGTTGGGGCAGGCGCCGTGGAGGGGCGCCCCGTCAATCAGGACCGACACGTTGTCGCCATGCTGCCCCCGCACGACCACGTCATTGGCGATGGCGCCCCGGCGCTGCATCCAGACTCCGGCCACCCCGCCCAGGGCCTCCCCGATGTCGCGGGCCCCCGACTCCCGGAGGGCGGTGTATTCCAGGCCCGTGCCCGGTGCGGTGGCCCGCACGTGGACGACCTCGCCCCCGGCCAGGCGCTCCAGGGTCAGGCGAACCTCCGGGCGCTGCCCGGAAGCGACCGCGACCGCCTCCGCGGTGACCGGCTCGAAGCCGTCCAGCTCCGCCCGCACCCGGTAGGTCCCTTCCGGCAGTTCCCCGGCGTGGAACACGCCTTCCGTGCCGGTCACCAGGCGGGCGGCCACTCTCGCGGAGGCGTCCTCCACGATCACGCTCACCCCGGGAATCCCCGTTCCGGATCCGGTGACGACAAAACCATGGATGTCCCCGTTCCCCACCGCCCAACCGACACACAAACACAGTAATATCAACAACATACAACCATCAATACTCTGCCGCATAAAGTCCTCCTCCGCATGGCAACATCCGACTGGGCGAAGGCCCGTCTCTTCCCGCCGGCGTCTCTGAGCGGCGGTCTACTGGTCAGCGTTGCTTCCTGACGTCGCGACCGGCCGGAATGCACCGGAGACGCCCGAATTGAACTATGCGGCGAGTCGGGGGGGCGGGTCCGGGGGACGGCGGGGTTGGTCCCTTCCGGGGAGGGGCCCGGCTTCCTTTCCGCAACCGCAGGATCCGGGAACCGGGCGGGCGGGATGGCCGAGAGCGGCGGCTTGTTGGGGATTGTGTGTCAGCGTGATCATTTCGGGCGGCTGTTCGTCTGCGCCCCGGCCGGCGTAGCAGCTGCACGCGACGGGCGCCTCGTCGCCGGCACCCTCCCGTCCAGCGCTGCAGCACGGGCAGGAGCAGGTCTCCCCCGGCTTGTGGCGGCAACCGCAGCGGGGATTGGAGCATTCCCCGGAAGAGCCCGGATGGACGGAGCCTTCCGGCAGCAGACAAGCTTCCAGCGCCGGCCCGGCGAACAGGACCGCCCACAGCAGAAATACTGGCCGAAATCCGGCGCCCCTCGGTCTTCCCCACCGTGTGGCCATCAGGACCTCTCTGGCTATAAGGCATCCCATCCGGCAGATGGGGGGCAATCCGCATCACTTGGATGGCGGAACCGGGGCGAAGTGTTCGGATTGGGAAATCTTTTGACTTCGGCACCGATCGCCGGTAGAGTATCCTTCATTCGAAATACGGTACGGAAGCGATGGCCACAATTCTGATCGTCGAAGATGAGCCGGAGATGGCGCGTGGCCTGCGGGACCTGCTGGAATACGAGCACCACCAGGTCCTGCTGGCGTCCGACGGGGCCGCCGGCCTGCGACTGTTCCGCCAGCATTCGCCGGACCTGGCGATCCTCGACCTGATGCTGCCGGACATGGACGGCCTGGATGTCTGCCGGCAGATCCGCGTCAAGAACGGCCGGGCGCCGATCCTGATGCTGACCGCCCGGGGGCAGGAGCACGACATCGTCCGGGGATTCGAGGCGGGCGTGGACGACTACGTCACGAAGCCTTTCTCCGTGGCGGAGCTGCTCGCCCGGGTCCGCGCCCTGTTGCGGCGGGGCCAGATCCTTCCCGCCGGAGGGCAGGAGCTGGTCATCGGGGACAACGTCATCGACACCGACAAGTTCGTCCTCCGGCGCGATGGGGAAGAGATCCCGCTGACCTTCTACGAGGTGGAGATCCTCAAGCTTCTCTTCACCAGCCAGAACCAGCCGGTCCATCGCGACACCATCTTCAAGAAAATCTGGGGCATGGAGAGCGACCCCACCAACCGGACCGTCGACAATTTTATCGCCAAGATCCGGAAGAAGATCGAGGCGGACCAGAAAAAACCACGTCACCTCATCACCGTGTATGGAATGGGGTACAAGCTGATACCCTGATCGGGAATTCGGGAGCGCCGGAGGGGAGGGATGTCCAGGCTGACGCTGCCGGCCGGTGGCCGGCTTGCCATCGTGGCCCTGTGGCTGGGCGGCGTGCTGTCCGCAGCCGGGGCCGCCGCGGGCGATGTTCCACGTGAAACCAGCCGCTTCTTCGAGGAGCTGCACGCCGTCGCGGACCTCCATGGGGCGGGTCGGCCGGCCGAGGCGGCGGCGCGGCTGCGCCCCTGGCTCCAGCAGCCGGACACGTCCCGGCGCGCGGCCATCTGCCTCTACGGCCTGTTGCCGCTGGAAGAGCTGGCCCGCTGGCCGGCGGGCTCCTCCCGCGCCGCGGCCGTCCTCTCCTTCTGGCAAGCCTATTTCACGGCGGATCCCGGCGTGCCGGACCGGCTGGCACGCCTGCTGGCCGAGGCGCCGGAAGTGTTCACTTGGGAATACACTTTTGGATTGGCGGTCCGCTCCGCCACAGCGCCCGATTTCCCCCGGCTTCTCCGGGACGCGCGGGCCGCCGAGCCGGACAATCCTTACATTCCACTGGCCTTGGCTCAACTCGAGGACCGGCCCGAACGGTTCCGGGTTCCCGAGCCGGAGGCCGGGACGGTGCGGGGCCGGGACGCCGCCTTCGTCCTGGGGGAGATCCTGTACCGGGCCAACCGCCTGGACCTGGCCGGGCAACTCTGCGACCGGAACCTCCGGCAGGCCCGGCGCGACGGCGACCACTGGCGGGTTGTCGAATGCCTGCTCCAGGAAACCACCCGGCACCTGGCTGCCGGCGACGAGGATGCCGCCGGGCGGGCTTTAGCGACAGCTGATGAGGAGTCCCGCCGCTTGCCGCTGGCCTACCTGCGGCAGCGGATTGCCTTCGTGCGCGGCTACCTGTGCGTTCACCAGGGCGATCTCCCGGCCGCAGCGGAGGCCTTCCGTTCCATCCTGCCGGCGGGAACGTCCCAGGCGGCCGACCGCTTTCAGGCGCCCGTCCTGACCAACCTGGGATATGTCCTGGACGAACTGGGCCGTTACGGGGAAGCCCTGGACTGCTACCGGCGGGTCATCCCCTTCTACCAGCGCAGCCGGGACTGGTTCTCCCTCGCCATGGCCCGCCTGGACCGGGGCGCCCTGCGGGAACGGCTCAACCTCCTGGAGTCCGCCCGGGAGGATTACCAGGCGGTGCTCGACCTGCCCGGCCTGCCCGCGGACAGCGAACCGCGCCTCATGGCGTTGGGAAACCTGGGCGGCATCTACGCCGCGAAACGGCAGTGGGACCGGGCGATCCCGCTGTTGGAACAGGCGGCTGCCCTCGCCCGAACTGCGGAGCGTTGGGATGAAGCCGCCGTGGCCGGAACCAATCTGGCCCTCTGCCACCTGAAGCGGGGAGACCTCCCGACCGCGCGGGCAGCCAACGCAGACGCCACGGACGCCGCCCGGCTGGCCTCCCCCATCACCGCCCTGCTGGTGGAAGGAGTGGAGGCCCGCCTGCTGACGGCTTCGGGGAACCCGGCCGCAGCCCTGCGCCGCCTCGAGTCCATGTCGCCCAGGGCCCGGGCGATGGAAGACCGCACTCTGGCGTGGGAAATCTTGTATTTAAAGGGTTTGGCCCTGTCTGCCCTAGGCCGGCACCGGGAGGCCGGCGCCTGCTTCGAAGGCGCGCTGGCGGGCCTGGCTGAATTGGAACGGGAGTGCCGCGATCTGTACGTGACCCTCCATTTCCTCGAGAGCGCCGGAGACGTGGTGGAAGGCGCCCTCGCCAGCCTCTTCACCCGGCTGGAGAGCGGGGAAACACCCGACCCCCTGCTCAGGCGGGCCTTCGAAATCATGGAGTCCCACCGCGCGCGTGTACTGGACCGGCGGATCGACGCGCTCGCGCCGGCGGTGCAATCCGCCGGTCGCCCCACCCTGACCGAAGTCCGGCGTTGGATCGGGTCCCGCAACGGCTCGGCGCTGATGGTGTTTGAAGGGGAGCACCACGTCTACCAGCTGTCCTTCGACGGACGCCGGGCCACCCTGATCCGGAACCCCGCTCCCCACATGCGGGAGCTGGTGGGGCGGGTGGAGGAGTCGCTCCTGGCCGACGCGAAAAGGCAGCAGGCGGCGGCCACCGCCGAATTGGCCTCCTGCCTTCGGCTGACGGCCGGCCAAGGCAACGGGGAGCTGTTCATCCTCCCCTCCGGTTGCCTGTGCCGGATTCCCCTGGAAATTTTGCCTGTGACGGGCGGTCCGCCGGCAGAGCCGTTGGGGGTCCAGCGGGCGGTTGTCTACCTGCCGTCCTGGCAGTTTCTCCGGCGGACGGAGGCTTCCGGCTCTTCCTCGAACTCCGGCGGATCGTACCTCGGCATCCACGGTTTCGCCGGAGGTCCGGCCGGTCGCCGGCTCCCCTGGGCCGAGCAGGAGGTCACCTACGGCGCCCAAGCCATCGCTTGGAACCGGACGCTGATCCAACCGGCCGCCTTGCTGGGAGGCAGTCGACGGCACGGAGGCGCGTCCGGCCCGGAGTGGACGATCGTCCATCTGGCGACCCACGTGGAGGTCAACGAAGAAGACCCCTGGCGCAGCCGGATTCTCCTGGAGGCAAATCCATCATCGGAGGGTGGCCTGACCGTGCAGGATCTGGCCGCCGGGGTCTGGCGGAGCAACCTGGTCGTCCTGTCCGGGTGCGCCACGGGCCGGGGCCGCGTCTTCCGCGGGGAAGGCCCCATCAGCCTGGCCCGCTCCTGCCTCGCGTCGGGGAGCCGCGCGGTCCTTACCACATTGTGGCCCGTGGCCGACCGGGCGGCGGGAGAGTTCATGCGGCACTTCTACGACGCGCTGCCGCGCTGCGGCGGGCAGGCCGCCCTGGCCCTGCGGGAAGCCCGCCGGCGGATGTGGGAGGATCCCGCCTTCCGGGACGCCACCCACTGGGCCGGCTATGTCCTGTACGGCCTGCCCGCGCCCATCCTCGCCCCAGAGACTCCTTGGGTCACCGACTCGACCTTTGTCCCGACGTGGCTCGCCATCGTTCTCCTCTGGCTGCTCGGAGCCGGACGGGCAGTGCGGGGGCCGTTCCGGCCCTGATTTCCCCGTTTTCAAAATGCGCTCCGCGGTGGTACACTATTCCCCCTATCGCCTTGGAACCCGGAGACCCCCATGGAAAAGAAAGACAAGGAACCAGAGAGTTTTCAGGTCGTGGACAAGCGCCAGTTCACCCCCGAAGGGGAGCGGCGCGCCGACGCGCCCCCACCGGAGGCGCCGCCCGCCGCGCCTGCGGCCGCGGAATCCGCCACGCCCCCGGCCCCGGCGGAAGCGTCGTTTCCGGAGCTGGTCATCCTGCTGGCCGAAAACGCCGCTTATTTCCTGGGAGATGTCCCCAACCCCGCCGGCGGCAAGGCGGAGACCGATCTTCCCTCGGCCAGGCACTTCATCGACCTGCTCCTGCTCCTGGAGGAGAAAACCCGTAACAACCTGTCCACCAACGAGGCGCAGCTCCTCCGCGGCGTGATCACCCAGCTGCAGCTGGTGTTCGTCGAGAAATCCAAATCGGCGAAAATCCCCGCCCCATGATCATTATCACCGATCCCGGGCGCCTGGCTGGGGCGTTCCGGCGGCCCGCGCTCACCATCGGCAACTTCGACGGGGTGCACCTGGGGCACCAGAGCCTGCTGCGGCAGTTGCGCCGGGAGGCGGACCGGCGAGGGGCGGACGCGGTGATCCTGACGTTCGATCCCCACCCCCTCCAGGTCCTGGCCCCCGACAAGTGTCCGCCCATGATCCAGACCTGGCCGCAGAAAGTGGAGATTCTCCAGGAGCTGGGCATCGACGGGGTGGTGGTGCATCCGTTCACGCTCGAATTCTCCAAGACCCCGGCCGCCGACTTCGTCCGGGACCTCCTGGTGGGGGCCATCGGCATCTCGGCGGTCGTCCTCGGGGAGCGTTTCACCTTCGGTCACAAGCGCCAGGGCAGCGTCACCCTCTTGCGGGAGCTCGCCCCCGTCTACGGCTTTGACGTATTGGGCATTGAAGAAACGGCCCGCGGCGATGCGCCTGTCTCCAGCACCGCCATCCGGCAGAACCTGGCGGAGGGTCGGCTCGAGGAGGCCGCCGCCCTGCTCGGGCGTCCCTACGCCGTGGACGGCGTGGTCGCCCCCGGACTCCGGCTGGGCCGCCATCTGGGCTTCCCCACCGCCAACGTGGCCACGGAGAACCAGCTCCTGGTACCCAACGGTGTCTTCGCGGCGACCGTATCCATCGGCGGGGCGCTCCAGTCGGCCGCCGTCAGCGTGGGAATCCGGCCCACCATCGACACCGGCGTACCCGAGTCCGGGCGATCCCCGGAGCTGGAAGCGTTCCTACTCGACTTTGAAGGAGACCTGTACGGACTGAAGGTGCGGGTCCATTTTCACAGCATGCTCCGTCCCGAGTGGCGCTTTGCGACGGTGGAAGAACTCCGGGCCCAGATAGCCCGGGATGTGGCGGAATGCCGGCGAATTCTGGCCGGGCGGGACCGTGCAGGGCGGTGAACCTTGGCGGCCCGGTCCGGCCGCTTGAAACTCCGGCCGACCGGATGAATCCCATGGAGTATCTGCGTGGAGGCACACGATGAGCCGGAGACAAGCCGTTCCGATCCTGTTGACCGCACTCCTGTGGCTGTCCGCCGCCACCCCCGTCTGCGGCGCGGATGAAGACCGCGCCCATCAGCTGATCCAAAGCACGATCAAAGAGTTCGGCAGCGACGCCTTCCTGAACTGGAAGGACATGTATGGGGAGGGGCGGATCTTCATGCTGAAGGAGGGCCGGCAGTCCTGGACCAAGTTCTGGGATTACTACCGCTGGGCGGGGAAAGCCCGGACCGACTTCGACAAGCGGGGCGAGGGCCTGGCGGACATCTTCAATCTGGAGCTGGGCAAGGGCTGGACCTACGAGTACGGCAAGGTCAAGCCGAAGACCGAGGACGACATGCGCCGTTTCCGGCTGGCCGAAAAGCGCAGCCTCGCCAACCTCTTCCGCGAGCGCTGGAAGGAACCGGGCATGAAGGTCTTGTACGTTGGACCGAATGAGATCGAAACCACCCAGCCGATGGAGGCTTTGGAGTTCCTGGATACCGAAAACTATTCCGTCACCGTGTTTTACGAGGAGGGCAAGACCGTGCCGTTGAAGCTGGAGTACAAGGACCGGAACCAGGACGGCATCGTCCTGGACAAGGCCGAGATGTACTTCCGCTGGTTCCGCTTCCAGGGCGTGCTGACGCCGCTGCGCATCGAGATGTACACCAACGGCCGGCAGACCGGTCTGGTGGAGTACAGCCTGATCCAGTACAACACCGGCCTGTCGGACTCTCTCTTCACCGAGCCGGCGCCGGTGGTCAAGAAGAAATAGCCGCCGGAGCTTCCATGCCGTTTGCCGCCGGTAGCTTCGATGTGATCGTGATCGGCGCCGGCCATGCCGGGTGCGAGGCCGCCCATGCCAGTGCCCGTCTGGGGGCCCGCACCGCCCTCGTCACCCAGAATCTCGAACTCATTGCCCAAATGTCCTGCAATCCCGCGGTCGGCGGCATCGCCAAGGGCCACCTGGTGCGGGAGATCGACGCCCTGGGGGGCCTGCAGGGCCTCGTGGCCGACCGGACCGGCATCCAGTTCCGGCTCCTCAACCGTCGCCGCGGACCGGCGGTTCAGAGCCCCCGGACCCAGTCCGACCGGCTCCTGTACCGGCAGGAGATGAAGCGACGCCTCGAAACGGCGCCCGGCCTGCACCTCCTGCAGGGCGAGGTCGTCCGAATCCTGATGAAGGAGGGTCGCGCCACAGGGATCGTTCTCCACGACCAGCGCGAGTACCAGGCGCGCGCGGTGGTCCTGACCACGGGAACCTTCCTGAACGGCCTGATGCACATCGGCGAAACGCGGATCCCCGCCGGCCGGGCGGGGGAACCGCCCGCACTCGCGCTGGCGGCCCAGCTGCGGGAGATCGGCCACGCGACCGGCCGCCTCAAGACCGGCACGCCGCCGCGGCTGGACGGCCGCACCATCGATACCACCCGGCTGCTCCCCCAGACCGCCGACGAAGACCCCGTCTTTTTCTCTTTCCTGACCGAGCGGGCGGAACTGCCCCAGATCCTCTGCCACATCGTCTACACCAATCCGGAGGTGCACCGCCTGATCCGGGAAAACCTCCACCGCTCCCCCCTGTATTCCGGACAGATCACCGGCACCGGCCCGCGCTACTGTCCCTCCATCGAGGACAAGGTGGTCAAGTTCCCCGACCGGGAGCGCCACCAGCTCTTCGTCGAGCCCGAGGGGCTGGACACCCACGAGGTGTACCTGAACGGCTTTTCCTCCAGCATGCCCCTGGATGTCCAGTTGGCCATGCTGCGGGCCCTGCCCGGCTTCGAGCGCGCCGAGGTGATCCGGCCGGGGTATGCCATCGAATACGATTTCATCCAGCCCACCGAGCTGTTCCCGACCCTGGAGAGCCAGCGGATCGAGGGCCTCTTCCACGCCGGGCAGATCAACGGCACCAGCGGCTACGAGGAGGCCGCCGCCCAGGGCCTGGCGGCCGGCATCAACGCCGCCCGGCGGGCCGCAGGCAAGGAGGGCGTGGTCTTCGACCGGACCATGGGCTACATCGGGATCCTCATCCAGGACCTGGTCCGGCGGGGGGTCGACGAGCCCTACCGCATGTTCACGTCCCGGGCGGAGCTCCGGCTCCTGTTCCGGATCGACAACGCCGACGAGCGCCTGACGCCCTTCGGCCGGGAGATCGGCCTGGTGGACGAGGCACGCTGGGTTCGCTTCCGGGACAAGTACGCCACCCTGGAGGGCCTCCAGGCCTACATCCGGGAAAAGACGGTGAACCGCTCCACCCCCGGCTGGGACGACCTGCCCGGGACGGTCCGGGCCGCGGCGGGAGACGGCAAGGCGCTGGCCCACCTCGTGAAGATGCCCGAGGTGCGGCTGCGCGACCTCCGGCCGGTGCTGGAGCGCGACGGGCTGTCTCCCCACGCCCTGCTGCTGGACCAGGCGGAGCACGACCGCAAGTATGCCGGCTACATCCGGCTGCAGAACCAGGATCTCGAGCGCCTGGCCCGCCGGAAGGCCCTGTCGATCCCCCCCAGTTTCGATTTCGATTCGGTGCCGTCCCTGTCGCGGGAGATGCGGGACCGCCTGCGCCGGTACCGGCCGGCCTCTCTCCTGGAGGCGGAATCAATCCCAGGCTTCACTCCCGCCGCCCTGACCGCCCTGTACCTGAGCCTGGAGGTGCTCCATCACGCTCCGGCCGCGGACTCCGGCGCTCCGGCAGGGGAGGAGCCGGAATGAAATCCGGCGTCTGCATGACTTTCTCGAGAGGTTGACCGTGGCAACCGATCCCCTGGACCACATCCTGGACCGCTATATAGAGCTGCTCTACCACTGGAACCGCCGCGTGCGGCTGGTGGGGGAACGCGATGCCGCCGAATTCCGGCGCAATCACCTGACGGAGGTCCGGGCCGTGCTGCCGGACCTGGCAGAGCCGGGCTGGAACCTCTCGGTCGACATCGGTTCGGGCAATGGCCTCGTCGCCATACCCCTGGCCGCTGCCTTCCCCGCCCGCCGGGTGGTGGCCCTCGAGCCGCGCCAGCGCAAGTGCGCCTTCCTCCGGCAGGCCGCGCGGGAGCTCGGCCTCGCCAACCTGGAGATCCGCCAGGAGACCCTGCAGGCCTTCGCCCCGCCACCGGGCGCCGCCGTGCTCTGGACAGCCCGGGCGCTGGAGATCCCCGCCGCTGATCTGCTCCGCGAGCTGGGGAAACACCCGGGCGGATGGCTCCTGCTGTTCACCGCCGCGGGGGCCCCCTCCGCGGAGGTCCTCCGGCTCGGCGGTGAGGGCCTCCCGGTGGTGTCCCGGCGCGCTTTCGGGGGCAAAACAACTCGAGAGGCTGTGCTGGCAAGGATTTCCGCTGGATGTTTCACGTGAAACACTGACCCCGCTCCCCGCCTTCCGGAGTTTTTCCTTTCCCTCCCCGGGCGAGTGTGCTATTTTTGAAATCCTTTTGGGGCCGACCATGAGCAAAGTGATCGCCATCGCCAATCAGAAGGGGGGGGTGGGCAAGACCACCACCGCCATCAACCTGTCTGCCTCCCTGTCGCTGGCGGAGATGAAGGTGCTGGTGCTCGACTGCGACGCCCAGTCCAACTGCACCAGCGGCCTCGGCATCGACCGCCGCCGCCTGCGCAAGAACATGTACCACGTCCTGGTGATGGGCGAGCCACTCGAGAACATCATCCAGCCCACCGAGATGGAGAACCTGTTCGTCGCCCCGGCCGATAAAAACCTCGCCGGTGCGATGATCGAGCTGATCGATGTCGAGGAGCGCGAATCCGTCCTGAAGAATCAGCTTCTGGCCGTCCGGGACCGGTTCGACTACATCCTAATCGATTCCCCACCAGCTATTAACCTATTGACCATCAATAGTTTGGTGGCCGCCGATTCGGTGCTGATCCCGATCCAGTGCGAGTACTTCGCCCTGGAGGGCGTGTCCGAGCTGCTGGACACCCTGATCCGGATCCGCCGCGGCTTCAATCCGCACCTCCGCATCGAGGGGATGCTCCTGACCATGTATGACGATCGCACCAACCTCTCGACCCAGGTGCGGGACGACCTGGTCAACTTCTTCCGCGATCAGGTCTTCCAGACCATCATCCCCCGCAACGTCCGGCTGGCCGAGGCGCCCAGCTTCGGCAAGCCGATCATCCTCTACGACGCCCGCTCCCGCGGCGCCAACGCCTACCTATCCCTGGCAAAGGAACTCCTCAACCATGATCACGAAACGCAAAGTGCTCGGTAAGGGGCTCGACGCCCTGCTGCCGTCGCCGTCGCTGGAGGGCGGCCCCCAGCAGGTGGACACCGATCTGCTCTATCCCAACCCGAAGCAGCCCCGTCTCCGCTTCGGCGGCGAGTCGCTTGACGAGCTGGCGGCGTCGATCCGCGAGAACGGCATTGTCCAGCCCATTGTGGTCCGGGCCCGCGGGGAACGGTACGAGATCGTGGCCGGGGAGCGCCGCTGGCGCGCCGCGCAGAAGGCCGGCCTGACCCAGGTGCCCATCGTGGTCATGGACGTCCCGGACGACAAGATGCTGGAGCTGGCCCTCCTCGAAAACATCCAGCGCGAGGACCTGAATCCCATCGAGGAGGCCCGCGCCTACCGTATGCTGACGGACGAGCAGGGGCTCCGCCAGGAGGACCTGGCCCGCCGCCTGGGCAAGGCACGGACCACCATCACCAACAGCCTCCGGCTGCTCCAGCTCCCGGAACCGGTCCAGCAGATGCTGGAGGAACGCCGCCTCTCCGCGGGGCAGGCCCGCCCTCTCCTGGGCATCCCCGACAAGGCCAGGCAGAAGAGCCTGGCCGAGGTGATCCTGGAGCGGGGCCTGTCCGCCCGGGAGGCGGAGAGGCTGGTCGCGCGCCTCCAGAAAGTGAAGCCCCGCGACCGGGCCAAGGAGCAACCCGACCCGCATGTCCTGGCCGCCGAGGAGAAGCTGGGCAACCGCCTGGCCACACGGGTGCGGATCGTGAGCGGCCAGCGGGGCGGACAGATCGTCATTCACTATTCCTCCCCGGACGAGCTCGAGCGCCTGTTCAACCTGCTCAGCCGTCTGGAAGACTAGGAGTCAGACCATGAAAAAGCCGGGCACCGAACTCGCGGGCTACCTCGGGCCGAAGGTTCGGATCCGGGGGGAGGTCTTCACCGAATCCACCCTCCGGCTGGACGGTGTCATCGAGGGCACCATCGTGGTCAAGGAGGAGCTGGTCATGGGCCCGGAGGGCCGCGTGAAGGGCAAGATCGTCGGTCACCGCGTCACCGTCGCCGGGACCGTTGAGGGCGACATCTACGCCCTGGGACAATTGGAGCTTCAGGCCGGCTCGACGGTCCGGGGCAGCATCTACGGCCCCAGGATCACCATCTTGACCGGCGCGTCCGTGGACGGCCCTTGCGTGTTCGGCAGCTTTTCGGAAGCCCTCATCGTGGCCGAGGCCAAGAAACACCCTTTGTAGAAAGTCCCGATCCTGTCAGGCTCGGGCCGGCCGGTCAACGGTCGCCGGTCCATTCCCAAACCAAGAAAGGAAACAACCCCCATGATGGAGATCCACATCGACTTCCCCGGCGGCTCCCGGGTTAACGCCCAGGTGGGCCCGTACACCGTGACGACCGACCAGGCGGTGGCCGCGGGCGGCGAAGGAACGGCCCCCAATCCCTTCCAGCTGTTCCTGGCCTCCCTGGGCGCGTGCGCCGGCGTATACGTCCTTGGATTCTGCCGCCAGCGGAAGCTGCCCACCGACGGGATCCGTCTCGTCCAGCGGGTCCATCCCGATCCGGCCACCGGCCTGATCGGCCAGGTGGAGATCGAGATCCACGTCCCAGAGGACTTCCCGCCCCACTACCATGCCGCGCTGGTGCGTTCGGCGGAGCAGTGCACGGTCAAGAAGCACCTGGAGAAGCCCCCCGCCATCGACACCATGGTGGTGGTCGGCGTCTGATTCTCCCGCAGGGAACAAGGCGCTGGCCGGGCGATTCCGACCTTTTTCTCTCCCTCGACGCCCCTCCCCGCCCCGTCTCCCAGTCTCCCTGTCTCCCCGTCCGGAATGGTTGGCAATGCCGAACGGGTTGTATTACAATGCCCCCTGATTTTTCGCAGGAGCGCACGGCCGTATGCTGGATGTTTTGACCCGGGGGTTCCGGACCCTCAAACAGAAACTGCAGGGATTGGAAGTCCTGACCGAGGAGAGGATCGACGAGGTGCTGGGCGACGTCCGGCGCTCCCTCCTGGAAGCCGACGTGGCCCTGCCGGTGGTGAAAAAGTTCCTGGCCCAGGTCAAGGACAAGGCCGTCGGCGAGATCGTCCAGGTGAAAGTCTCCCTCGGCGACCAGAAGATGCGGATCTCCCCCGCGGACGTGTTCATCCGGATCTGCGAGGACGAGTTGATCGGCCTGCTGGGACCTGTCGACACGAAGCTGCGCTATCGCTCGGGAGGTCCCTCCGTCGTCATGCTGGTCGGCCTGCAGGGCTCGGGCAAGACCACCACCGCCGGCAAGCTGGCCCGCCTGCTGGAGAAGCAGGGCCGCCTGCCCATGCTGGTCGCGGCCGACGTCTACCGCCCGGCGGCCGTCGAGCAATTGAAGGTGCTGGGCGGGCAGCTGAACATCCCGGTCTATGCCCGGGACAACGCCAACCCGGTCCTCATCTGCAAGGAGGCTTTGGCTGAGGCGTCCCGCAGGGGCCGAGACACCCTCCTGCTGGACACGGCCGGCCGGCTGGCCATCGACGAGCAGTTGATGATGGAACTGGAAAACATCAAGCGGGAAACCCGGCCGGACAACATCCTGCTGGTGTGCGACGCCATGATCGGCCAGGACTCCGTGCGGATGTCCACCGAGTTCGACCGCCGGCTCCACGTCGACGGCTTCATCATGACCAAGCTCGACGGCGACACCCGGGGCGGCTCCACCCTGTCGGTGAAGGAAGTCACGGGCAAGCCCATCAAGTTCGTAGCCCTGGGCGAAGGGCTCGACAAACTGGAGGAGTTCCGGCCCGAGGGGCTGGCCTCCCGGATCCTCGGTTTCGGCGACGTGGTCGGCCTGGTGCGGGAGTTCGAGGAAGTGGCCGACATGGAGAAAGCCGAGGCAGACGCCATGCGGATGCTGCAGGGCGAGTTCACCCTGGCCGACTACGTCCAGCAGATCCGGATGTTGCGAAAGATGGGCCCGTTGGGAGACGTGCTGGACAAGGTGCCCGGATTCGCCGATGCCTTCCCCAACGGCGTCCAGCTGGACGAGTCCTATTTCGTCCACCTCGAGGCCATGATCAACTCCATGACCCCCGCGGAGCGCCAGCGGCCCCAGATCATCAACCAGACCCGCGCCGCCCGCATCGCCCGCGGCAGCGGCCACAAACCGCACGACGTGCGCAACATGGTCGCCCAGTTCAGCGCCATGAAAAAGATGATGGCCCAGATGGGGCAGTCCGCCGGGCTGATGGGCAAGATCCCCGGTCTGAAGAAGCTCGACCAGATGAACCAACTCCGCAAGATGATGGAGGAGGAGGGCGGCGGTGGAATGGAAGGGATGCTCGCGGGGTTGAAGAATCCCTTCAAGAAGAAGTTCGAACCGGAATTCAAGACCAAGTCCGTCAGCGGCGACGACTGGAAGAAACTGAAAAACAAACGCAAGGCGGAACGCAAGGCGCGCAAGGACCAGAAAAAGAAGAAGCGATGACTTCTCTCGCCGACCTGCAAAGGGAGGAGCTGCCCGGAGTGGCCAAGGGGGCGGCTTTCACCCTGGCCTTCGAGTTCCTGGACAAGGTGCTCGGTTTCGCGTTCGTGATCCTGGTGCCCCGCCTCATCGGGCTGGCGGATTTCGGCATCTTCAACATCTGTGTTTCCATCACGCACCTCCTGACCACCGTCTCGCTGGCGGGCCTGTCCGTGGGGATCGTTCGCGAAGGCAGCATTCTGGCGCAACGGGAAGACTGGGGCCGCCTCCGGGGCCTCTTGCGCTTTTCCGTGCGTTTCAATGTGACGACCACCCTGCTGCTGGGAGCGGCCCTCGCCCTGGCCGCCCGTCCCGTAGCCGCCTGGTTCCTCCATTCTCCCGATCTCGCCTGGGCCCTCTGGGTGTCCGCGGCCACCGTCCCCTTCGTCGGCGGCGCGCTGGTCCTGGTACAGTTTTCCGTGTCGCTCCGGGTCGTGCGGCATGTGGCTATCGTCAAGCTGTTCTTCGAGTCGTCTCTCAAGATCCTCTTCTTTCTGGTCCTGTTCGCCGCGGGGCTTGGCCTGGGCGCGGCGCTGGGAGGCTTCTCCCTGTCCATGGCCATCTGCTACCTGATCGCCGCGTTCCTGCTGTGGCGCCTGCTGCGCAGGCTGCCCCCCGCTGCTCCCGCGCCCATCGACGGCTGGTCGCTGCTGCGATACACGCTCCCGCTGGTCGGCCCCGCCCTGTATGCCAACATCATCCTCTGGGCGGACATCCTGCTGCTGGGGTACTACGTCGATAATCCGGTGGTCGGCCTGTTTTCCCTGGCCCTCAAGGTGACCTTCATCCCGGACGTGATCCCCAAGGCGTTCGCGGCGCCTGTGGCCCCCCGCCTGGCGGCGATGCTGGACCGGGGTGATACGTCCTCCTGGCAGGAACTGTACCGCCAGGTGGGCCGCTGGTCGCTGGCGCTGGCGCTGCCTTGTTACCTTTTCCTGTTTCTCCGCTCCGGCCTCTGCCTGGAGGTGCTGGGGAAGGAGTTCGTGCCCGCCTCCCTCTACATGACCGTGCTCTGCCTGGGACCGCTGCTCGGCGCCGCCATCGGGCCGGCGGAATCCCTCCTGAACATGGGCGGCCACAGCCGGTGGCAACTCGGTAACAGCCTCGTGGCGCTGGCTTTCAACCTCGTCGCCGGCCTGATCATACTGCCTGGGAGCGGGGCGGGGGGAATGGCGTGGATCATCTCGGGCACGGTTTTCCTTTACGCCTTGATGATGGGCGTCGAGGTGATCGGCCTGTTCCGGTTCTTTCCCCTCTCGGCCGCCCAGTTCCGAGTCCTGCTGTCCGTGGTGCCGGGCCTGCTCTTCCTCCTGTACGTCCGGCACGCGCCGCTGGCCGCCGCACCCCGGCTGGAAATCCTTTTGGAGGGATTCCTGTTCGTGGGGATATACGTCGCTTCCCTGTTCCTCTTCAGCGTCAACGCCCGGGACCGCGAAATCATCGCCCAGATGCTCCGCCGGATGCGGGATCACCTCGGCCAGTCCGGACGGTCCGACCAGTCCGCAAAGTATCTGTAAATAACTGATTATAGAAAGCTTTTGAGCCTAACAAGGGTGGCTGTGTGACGTTTTTGTATGTACTGTCGAGTCCCGACGGCTGATCTCGGGGCCGGGCCAGACCGAGCGTCTCAACCGGCTGGAGCGGCCTCCCGACCGGACGGACGCGGCAGATGAACGATGAAGTCGGCCCAGCTCCCATGCTCCGACAAAATTTCCAGCCGGCCCCCATGCCGCGCGATGATCTCCCGGCTGATGAACAGCCCCAGCCCCGATCCCTCCCGCTGCTGCCGGCCCTCCATCCGGATCCGGTAGAATTGCTGGGACAGCCGCGGGATTTCCTCGGCCGGGATCCCCAGCCCGTCGTTCCGGACATGCACCGCCCATCCGGTGTCTTCCTGCGCGCCAAAAACCCGGACCCGGCCCTTGGCGTACCCATACTTCACTCCGTTGCCGATCAGGTTGTAGAAGACGACCCGCATGAGGTTGGGGTCCGCGTCCAGCTCGAGCGTTTCCAGGGAGGGATCCAGCTCCAGGGTCATCTCGCCCCGCTGGAACGCCCCCGCCAGTTCCCGCTCGACGGTCTGGAGCACTTCCCAGTAGAGGTTGATCCGGGCCTTGTTCACCTCCAGCTTTCCCTTCTCGATCCGGGACAGGTCGAGGAAGTTCCGAATCATCCCCCGGAATTTCTCGAGGTAGTCCAGGATGGACTGGAGCACCTCGAGCTCCTCGCTCCCGAGCCGCTCCCAGAGGTCCTCCTTGAGGGTATGCGCGTCCAGGAGGATGACTCCGAGCATGTTGGAGAGCTCGTGGGTGACGAAGCCCAGCATTTCCGTGTAGTTGCGGTTGAGGATCTCGAGCCGCTGGTTGATCATCCGCAGCCGCTCATTGGCCCCCGTCAGGGACGCGTCCCGGTCCCGGATGGCCGCAATCATCTCGTTGAAGGCCGCCATCAGCTCGGCGGTTTCCAGGGAGGCGTCCGGCGGCGGCGCCATGCTCACGTCGAGGTCTCCGCCGTGCACCGCCCGCGCGGCGTTGCGCAGCCGCTGCAGGGGCGCCACCAGGGAGCGGCTCACGAAGTAGGACAGAACCACCGCCAGGAGGGCGCCCAGGAGGAAAATCCCCAGGTAGGAAGCGAGGATGCGGTTGCGCAGGCTCAGGTAACGGCTCTCCAGGACGCCGGCGTACAGCATCCCGACCGTCTTGCCTTCAGGCGACTGGAGGGGCCGGTACGCCGAGATGTACCACCGGTCGACCACCAGGGCCCGGTCGGTCCAGACCTGCCCGTGTACGTACACCCGCTCGAAGACCGCCTCCGAGACGGGGGTGCCCAGGGCGCGCTCGCCGCCCGGCCCCAAAACGTTGGTGGCGATCCGGACATCGCCCTGGAACAAGGTGACGGTCCCCAGCGGCTTCCCGCCGACAGTTTCCTGCCGGAAGACGAGGTCCCGGATCCCGTCCACTACCGCGTTGTTGTGGTTCAGCACCCGGCCGCCGTACAGGAGGACGGCGGGCCTGCCGGGCTGCGCGGGCGCCGGCGCCCATGCCGCGGCGACAAGCACTTCCGATCGGGAGAAGGCCCGGCCCTTCCCGGGAAACATCGGGAATTCCGTCCGGATCCGGTCCGCCAGCGGAGGATTTTCTTCCGTCAGCTCTTCCACCGGCACCAGCACGAATCCACTGCCCGCCGGCCGGCGGAGCAGGGGCGCCAGCCAGCCGGGCTCGCCGCTGACGGTGTTCCCCGACAGGATTCTTTCCCCGGGACCTCCGCCGGTTCGGAAGATCCCCCCCAGGTCAAAGGCGTTCTTCCGGGCCACGGTGCGGAACAGCAGGGCGGCTTCCTCCGGCGGGAGTTCGCCGCAGACCTGGCCGACGGCTTCCAGGACGGCGACGTCCTGCTCCGAGCGGGCGACCAGGAGGCGGTGCGCCGCCTGGAGGTCGGACTGGACTCGTTCCTGGGCTTCCCGGATCAGGGTGCGATGGAACCAGACGACGGAGGACAGCAGAGTCAGCGCCCCCAGCATGGCCAGGATGGCCAGGAAACGGACGAAGATCTTTCGTTGCAAGGGGTGATGCATGGCGATTGACAGATTCCGGGCGCCCCCCGGCTGCGCTGTTTCAGCTGGAGGCACACTCCGCCGATGGTTCGCTTTCGTCGTCCGGCTCGTCGCAGCGGCCGTTGACGATGTCCGCGATGGTGAATCCCTGCATCTCCCGACGCATGACCCGCTTGAGGTGCTTCCAGACGGGGCGCGTCAGGCAGTGTTCCCATCGGCCGCAGGCCGGCTCTCCGGGGTAGTTGCACGGGATGCTGTCCAGGTGGTCTTCCGCCGCGACGATGACTTCCCAGGCCGTGATCGAGTCGGGCGGACGGATCAGGCGGTAGCCGCCCCCCGGCCCGCGCACGGATTCCACGATCCGCGCCTCCCGCAGTCGTACCAGGATCTGCTCCAGGTAGTCTTGGGACACCCCCTCGCGGTTGCCGATGTCCATCCGCCGGATCGGCAGGCCGGTCTTCCCCTGGTGGATCGCGATGTCCACCACCGCGCGCAGGGCGTAACGGCTCTTGGTGGTGAAGTTCATGCGGTCCTCTCTCGCATGGGATCTCAGCCCAAAAACGAAACGTCGCCGGCCCCTTCACGAACCACTTCGGGCGTGGCCCCCGTCAAGTCGATCACCGTGGAGGCTTGCGGGAAAATCTCCCCGCCGTCGACGACGAGGTCGATCATGCCCTTCAGCCGGTCGTGGATGTCGGCCGGGTCCTGCAGCTTCTCCCCGTAATGCGGGTTGATGGACGTGGAGATGATCGGTGCCTCCAGGGATTCGGCGAGGGCCAGGCAGATGTTGTTGTGCGGGATGCGGATCCCCACCGTGTGCCGCTTGGTCAGCATGATTTTGGGCACGATGTTGTTGGCTTCCAGGATGAACGTGTATGGGCCGGGGGTCACCCGCTTCATGATCCGGTAGGCGAAGTTGCTGATCACCACGTACTGGCTGGCCATGCGGATGCTGTCGCAGATGAAGCTGAGGGGCTTGTGCTTGTCCTCGTCCTTGATCTTGTACAACCGGTTGATGGCTTTCTTGTCCAGGGCCGAGCAGCCGATGGCGTACATGCTGTCGGTGGGGTAGGCGATGACCCCGCCGTCGCGGAGGATCTGCTTGGCCGTCTGCACGTGCCGGGGCTGGGGTTGAAAGGGGTTGATCCGGAGCAGCATTTTCTTCCTGCGGCGACCCGAATATCCAGTATAACTTTAAGAAAAAAGAGGAGTTTTGTCAAATGAAAACTGAAAGCCGTTGATTTTTCGGCCTTCCTCCTCTATAACGGTTTCGTTATGCAGACCATACCGGACATCGACACGGCCATCGAGCAGCTGGGCCCGCCCACGATCGCCTCGCGGATCCGCTACCGCAAGTTCGTCGAGGACACTGAACGAATCCTCTACGAGCAGTCCGCTCCCCGGATCCAGGAAGTCCTGGCCCAGGGCGGCACGCCGGCCAGCTTCGAGCTGGCGGGGCCCCGCCGGCGCATCTACTTCGATCCGTCCAAGATCAAGTGCGCCATCGCTACCTGCGGCGGCCTCAGCCCCGGCCTCAACGACGTGATCCGGGCCATCGTGCTGGAGCTCCATTACATTTACGGCGTCCGGAATATCCTGGGCATCCGGTACGGCCTGCAGGGCTTTATCCCGGAGTACGGCCACGACGTCGTAGAGCTGACCCCCGACTGGGTCAGCGAAATCCACACGGCCGGCGGCACCGTGCTGGGCTCGTCCCGCGGGCAGCAGGAGATCGGGGCCATCTGTGACGCCCTGGAGCGGATGAACGTCAGCATCCTGTTCCTAATCGGCGGCGACGGCACCCTCAAAGCGGCCGGGGCGATCCACGCGGAGCTGTCCCGCCGGCGGGTCAAGATCGCCGTGATCGGCATCCCCAAGACCATCGACAACGACATCCACCTGGTGGAGAAGACGTTCGGCTTCGACACCGCGGTCGAGGAGGCCTCCCGGGTGATCCAGTGCGCCCACGTGGAATCCAAGGGCGCGCCCTACGGCATCGGCCTGGTCAAGGTCATGGGGCGCTGCTCGGGCTTCATCGCCGCCGTGGCGACCCTGGCCCGCAAGGACGTCAACTTCTGCCTCGTGCCCGAGGTGGACTTCGACCTCGACGGCGCGCCCGGCCTGCTGGAGCAACTGGAGCGCCGCCTGCGGGAACGCCGCCACGCCGTGATCGTGGTGGCGGAGGGCGCCGGCCAGAAGTTCTTCGGCCAGGCCTGTCTCGACGCCGACGGCAATCCCAAGATGGGCGACATCGGGCAGCTGCTCAAGGAGCGGATCCTGGCCCACTTCGCCTCGGCGGGGCTGTCCGTCACGCTGAAGTACATCGATCCCAGCTACCAGATCCGCAGCGTCCCCGCCAACAGCAACGACCACATCTTCAGCGGCTTCCTGGCCCAGAACGCCGTCCACGCGGGCATGGCCGGGAAGACCGGCATGGTGGTCAGCTCCTGGCGGAACACCTTCGTGCACATCCCGCTGCGGGAGGTGACCCGCCGGCGTCGCTTCCTGGATCCCGATGACGTGGTCTGGCTGAGCGTGCTGGAGTCCACCGGCCAGCCGCCCCTGACCGCCGAAGGAGGCGCCCATGCCTGACATCGCCCTGAACATCCCCCACGCCCTGCCGCCGGAGGAAGCCGCCGGCCGGCTCCGGAAACTGGTGGACGACTTGAAGGCCCGGTCCCCCTACCTGGAGAGCGCCGCCGTCCGCTGGGACTCCCCCGCCGCCTGCTGCATCGAGGGCGAGGGCTTCTCCGGGACGCTGGCGGTGGGGCCCGCCGCGGTGGAGGCCCGCATCCGCCTCGAGGGGATGATGGCCATGTTCCGCCCGATGGTGGAGGAGAAACTCCGTGACGCGATCACCCGCGCCCTCGCCTGAGCCCGCTGCCACATCGCTCTCATTTGGCTGATTGTCTGAAGATTCGTGCGTGCCGGCTCAATCCCAGCGCACCGGCACCACCCGGACCGTGCCGTCGCGCTCCGGGATGCGCACCTCGCCGCGGTCGCGGCCGTATTCGTAGAGCAGGCGGGTGACTTCCACGTCGTCGCGGCAATAGCGCTCGATGAGGTCGAACCGCCCCTCCTTGAACCACCGCAGGGCCGCCAGCCCGTCGGCTGACTTGCGCCTGCCGAGGGTGGCGCCCGCCACCTTGTCCAGGCCTATGCGGAAGCCCAGCACCCGGGCCAGGTCCTCCATGAGGTCGAGGGTGGGAACCTTGCGGAAATCGGCGTCCGGCCGATACGGCCGCAGTACCGGGTAATCGAATCCTTTTATGTTGAAACCGATGACCTTGCCGGCGGACAGCAGCGCGTCCACCAGCGCGTTGGCGTCACTCTCCCGGTACGTGGTGTACTCGCCGGTGGCGTAGCTGTAGACCACGCCCAGGGACAGGCCCAGCCGGTGGAGCTGGTCGCGGCCGCCCACGTCCTGGAAGCTGCGCTGGGTTTCCAGGTCGAAGACCAGGACGGGGGCGATGGACTCGAACAGGCTGCGTTGGCGAGGGAGCGGGCTCACGGGATCTCCTTGCCGGGCATCCTAACAGGATTCGCCCCTTGGATGCAAGGAAGCACTTGCCGCTTCGGTCCGGCCGGCCCGGCCCGGTCAGAAGATGAAGCTGATCCCCCCGCGGAACCGGTTGACGTACACCCCGTCGAGGCCCGACAGCTTGTACTCCAGGCGCACGGCCACGTTTTTAGCGACCATGATCTTCACGCCGCCCCCGAAGTTGCCGGTGAACTCGTTGTCCGTGGTCGTGTATTGGATCCCGGGGAATTCGGGATAGGTCTCGCGGAACTCGCTGTGGACGTTGCCCAGGCCCCCGCACACGTACGGTCGTACGGTTTCGTCCCCTCCGAAATGATAGAGCACGTTGACCTCGGTCCAGTAGTCGGTGTGGTCCTGCCGGGTGACGGTCGAGCCGTAGCCCGGGAGGTAGCCCCAGTACTCCTGCCCGAACCCGTCGGCGTACTCGAAGTCGAATTCGAAGGCCAGGTTCCGCGTGGCATAAATGTCTACCGCGCCGCCCCAGGCGAAGGCGGTGGACCACTCGTCGTAGTCGTACTCCGTGTAGAATCCCGCGTGGGGGAACAGCTCCACGTGCGGCCGGTCGGGCTTGTAGTACCGGTACTGGGCCGGAACGGCCGCGGCCAGGACAAGCAGGGTCAGGACCAGCGTGAGAATGGTATGTTTGCGCATGGACACCCTCCTCCTTTTTTCGAATGGATGGAGAATGCCTGCGTGTGGTTCAACGCGGAGTGGCGAAATCACGACGCCCGCCGTCCCGCATCGCGCCGGAGCAAGCGGCCGCTTGGGCGGGCCGGGCCGCGCCGTCAATCCTTCGGCTTGGCTTCGGTGTCGGTGAGGTGGTAAATGGGGCCGAACTTCTTGAGCTCGTCCGCCAGCGGTCGGACGTTGCCGACGAAGACGAAGGTCATCTTCGCGGGGTCCAGGTACTGCCGCGCCGTTTCCTGGAGTTCCCCGGGGGTGATGGCCCGCACCCGGGCCTGGTAGTCCTCCAGGTAGCTGCGGGGCCGGTCCAGCAGGCGCAGCATCAGGAAATTCTTCAGGAGGTCCTCGACGGTCGCGAAGCGCTTGACGAAGCCGAGCTCCAGACCCGACCGCCCGGCCTCGAACTCGCCCTCGGGGATCTTGCCGTCGCGGAACAGCCCCAGGATCCAGAGCATGGCGTCGGTGGCCCGCACGGTGGACTCGGTCTTGGTGCGGCAGCGGGCGATGAAGGCGGACCGGCCCAGCACGTCGGTGTCGAAGAGGGAATCCACCCGGTAGGCCAGGCCCTCGCGGTCGCGCACCTGTTGGGTGAACCGCGAGGCGAAGCTGCTGCCGCCCACCATGTGGTTGAGCAGGTGGATGCGGTGCAGGTCGGGGCTGTCCTTCGTGCACGCCTGCACGCCGAAGTAGATGGAACTCTGGTTGATGTCCTTATGCAACAGGTAGACGCCGGGCCGGTACTTCGCCTCCGGCACGGGCGGATCCGGCGCCTCCCGGTTGGGGGCGGTCGGCCGGTAGAATTCCCCCCACTTCCCCAGGAGGTCGCCTTCCTTGAAATCTCCAGTGACGACGAACGAGATGTTGGCCGGAAAGTAGCGCTCCTGGAAATAGCGGCCCACGTCCTCGAGGAGGACCTTGTCCACGCCGTCGGCGCAGTAAAGGTATCCGTACGGGTGCTCGGGGTAGAGCAGCTGGTAGAACTTGCGGGCCGCCAGGTGAAAGGGGTCTTCGGCGGCGGCGGCCTCCTCGAGGGCGATCCGGCGCTCGACGAAATCGAGCTTCTCCTTGGTGAAAGCCGGCCGCCCGAGGATCCCGGCCAGGATCTCCACCAGGGTGGTGCTGTGGCGGCTGAGGATGGAGGAATCGATCCACACAAAATCCTGACCGCAGTCAACGGTCAGTTCGCCGGAGTAGTATCCCAGCAGGGAATCCATCTTCTCCACGGTCATGATCTCGCTGCCGCATTCCCGAAGCATCCGCGCCGTGACCCGGGCCGCCTGCGGCTTGTAACCCTGCTCGAACACGGCCCCGGCCCGGACGCAGCACTGCATCCGGAGGAGCGGGATGGCCGGGTCGCTCTTCAGGTAGAAGGTGACGCCGGACGGGTGCTTCACCACCTGGTAGTCCTTCCCCTCCTCCGGCAGCTTCCAGGCCAGGGGCGTGGACGCCAGTTTCGCGATGGTCTTGGCGCCCCGGCTCTGGATGTCTTCCGCGCGCGGCAGAGGCGCCGCCGCGATCCAGATTCCGACGAACAGGACGGTCAGGAGTCGGCGGCTCATTGGACACTCCTTTCGGGAGCGGGCGGCTCCAGCCAGGCGACGGTCCGGTTCTCCTGCGTGAGCCACTCGCGGGCGACCCGCTGAATGTCTTCGGGACTGACGGCCTGCAGCCGCTCCAGGTACTGGTTGAAAGCCTGGGGGCTGCCGGAGAAGTCCAGCCCCTCGGCCAGGACCACCGCTAGCGCCTCGCCGTCCCGCAGCTGGCGCAGGAGCCGGCCGGTCAGGAGGCTCTTCGCTTCGTCCAGCGCACGTTGGGAAACGGGCTGCTGCTTCAGCTGCTCGACCTCGGCCAGGATGGCGGCCTCCAGCTTCGGCAACGGCACGCCTTCGGCGGCCGTGGCCGTGATGGAGAACAGGCCGGGGAAGCGCTTCATCTCCCCGATCCCGGTGCTGAAATCCGCGGCCAGGCCCGATTTGATCAGCTCCTTGTAGAGGATGCTGCCGCGCCCGTGCGCCAGAAGCGCGTCCATCAGCTCGAAGACGGGGTAGTCGGGGTGGTTGGCGGCGCAGCGGTGGTAGCCGATCTCCAGGCGGGGCGTGGCGGGGTATCGCAGGACCGCGCGGCGCTCGCCCCGCTGCGGCGGCTCCAGCGTGAGGGGCACCGGCTTGGGGATGGGCTGCGCCGGGATCCTGCCGAAGTACTTCTGGATCAGGTCCTGGGCGGCCGCCGGGTCGAAATCGCCCACCAGCACCACGATGGCGTTGTTCGGGGCGTAGTACAGGCGGTGGTACTCCTTGACGTCGTCGCGGGTGAGGTTTTCCAGGTCGGACCGCCAGCCGATCACGTCCCAGTGATAGGAGTGCGCCATGTACGCCGTGGCGAGGAAAAGCTCCTGCAGGAGCGCCTCCGGCTGGGTCTCGTTGGTCTGCCGGCGCTCCTCCAGCACCACGTCCCGCTCGGAGTAGAACTCCCGGAAGACGGGTTCCTTCATCCGGGACGACTCGAAGTACGCCCATGCCTCCAGGCAGTTGGACGGGAACAGCTCGAAGTAATGGGTCCGGTCGAAGCTGGTGTCGGCGCTGAGCCGGCCGAAGCCCACCTGGAACGTGGCCACGTCCACGTCGTTCTGGATGGTGAGGATCTTCTGGGTGACGTTCAGGCCCTTGATCTTGAGTAGGAGGGTCTCGATCCTCTTGTCGGCGTCGGGGGGGGCCTGGCCCAGCACCTTGAGTTGACGCAGGTGCCGCACCTCGGCGAAGTAATCGTCCTGCTTCTCCATGATGGGCACTTCCATGTCGTAGTTCAGGGTCTGGAACTCCTTGGTGCCCTTGAACATCATGTGCTCGAGCACATGGGAAATGCCGGTGATCCCGGTGGTCTCGTTGGCGGATCCCACTTTGTACCGGACGAGCGAGTAGATGATGGGCGTCTCGTGGCGCGGCAACAGGATGACCTGCAGGCCGTTGTCGAGGTGGAGCGTCTTCATCGGCAGCTGGATGGCCGCCGCCGGCGCCGCCAGCGCCAGGAAGCCGAGCAGGCCGAGCAGAATTCCCGGACGTTTCATGGCGTCATCCTCCTGCCGTCGGATTTGGTTCCGCGGCCGCCTTCGGTTTGGCGGCGGCACGCTCCGCCAGGATCTGGCGCGCGGACTCCCGGATTGCCGGGGGCAGGCCCGGTTCCAGCAGCTTCTGGTAGAGGTCCATCACGCCCGGGTTGCGGGTCAGCCGCAGCGTGCCGACGAGCGCGGCGTCCAGCCGCGCGTTTCTCCCGAAGACCATCCGTCGCAGCGAGAAGCTGGGGTTGAGCACCCGGTCCTCAATCTGCCGCCGCAGCTCATCGCGCGCAGCAGGGAAGGCGTCCAGGTCCAGGTTGGCGAGCTGCTCCAGGGCGGTCTGCCGCAGGACGTCGCCGCGGCGGGTCAGGGCGGCTCCCTTGCCGAGGCCGATGGCCAGGACCTCCCCGACGGCCCCGTGCGTCCCAACGAGGCACAGTCCCTCGACGAGTTTGGTGCCAAGTTCCAGCGGGGAGAGGACCTCGCTGTCAGCCCTGCGCGCCCCCTCCGCCCGGCCGGGCTTCCGGTGAAGCGGGGCGACCAGCACCTCCTCCGCGACCGGCCCGCCGAGCCGGGCGATGGAGTGGATGGCGGCGATGACCAGCTGGCGCCGCTCCCCCAGCAGGAGGTACTGCCCGAGCCGCCTGACGGCCCGTTCCCGGTCGTCTTCTTCCAGCGAACCGAGTTCGCCGAGGATGGCGATCACGTTGCGGAAATAGTACCAAGGATGGTGCACTGTTTCGTCCAGCGCCGCCAGCAGCGCCGGCAGCGCCCGGGGGCCCAGTCCCCGGATCTCCTCGAAGTACTGCCGCCGGTCGGACTGCTCGGGCGCCAGCTCCAGTCGGGCCAAGAGGTCTCGGACATCGAACGATTCGCAAGGGCAGGTCTCCCCCTCGTGCAGGCGGCGGCCGCATTGGGGACACGTCATCAACGGGCGTTCAACCATGGCGATCCTCGGATTTTTTCCAATCATATCACCCGGCCGGTTTGAAAGCAAAACTTCCGGCCGGGGCGCCCCGGGCAGGAACACGTGCAACCGTCCTCTCCCCGGGCGCGCAGGATTCTCGGTCATCGGTCACCCGTCACCGATCTCCTGCCACCCGTCATCTTGGGTCTTGGATGTCGTTATCGCCGGTACCGCTGCGCCCGCATCCGGAAGAACTGCCGCAGCGGCTTGTCGTAGGGGGCGTCGGCCTGCAGCTCGATGTGGTCCACGCGGTGGCGCTGGAACAGGGCCTTGCGCCGCCGGCGCAGCTCGGCCATGCGGTCCTGGAAGCGCCGCCGCGGCCCGGGCAGGAAGAGCGGCGCGAGGACCGGCCGGCCCGACTCGGCGTCCTCGAGGCGGACCCAGCTGCTGGCGGGCAGCTCCCACTCGCCCCGGTCGTTGATGGCGATGGCCACCACGTCGTGCTTGCGAGCGGCGATGCGGAGGGCGTCCTCGTAGGCCTCGTCGAAGAAGTCCGAGATGACGAAGAGGATGCTGCGCTTCTTGAGCACCCGCACGGCGAACTCCAGCGCCCCGCCGACGGAGGTGTCGGGCCGGCGCGGCTCGAAGGCCAGCACCTCCCGCACCAGGCGCAGGACGTGGCGGGAGCCCTTCCGCGGCGGGACGTAGCGCTCCACCTCGCCGGTGAACAGGGCCGCCCCGACCCGGTCGTTGTTGCGGATGGCGGAAAAGGCCAGGATGGCGGCGATCTCGGCGGCCACCTCGCTCTTGCGCTGGAGTCCCGAGCCGAAGGCGGTGGAGCGGCTGGCGTCCACCAGCAGGACCACCGTCAGCTCGCGCTCCTCGACGTACTTCTTGACGTGGAGGGTGCCGGAGCGTGAGGTGACGTTCCAGTCGATGGTGCGGATGTCGTCCCCGGGCTGGTAGGGCCGGACCTCGTCGTACTCGATTCCGCGGCCCTTGAAGACGGAGTGGTACTCGCCGGCCACCGCCTCGTCCACCAGGCGGCGGGTGGTGATCTCGATCTCCCGGATTTTCCTGACGAGTTCCTTTTTCAGCATCTTACCGGACCTGGGACCTCGGGGCTGGGACTTCGAGGCTCGAGACTCGAGGCTCGAGGCTCGAGGTTCGAAATGACAAATGAAAAATGTCCAATGACCAATGGCAAATGGTCTCCCGATTACGGAACGGGGATCTTGTCAAATACTCTCGTGATGATGTCCTCACTGGTCAGCTCCTCGCTCTCGGCCTCGTAGCTGAGGATGACCCGGTGCCGCAGCACGTCCATGGCCACGGCCTTGATATCCTCGGGGATCACGTAGCCGCGCTTGTTCAGGAAGGCATGGGCCATGGCTGCCCGCACCAGGAAGATGGTCGCCCGGGGCGAGGCGCCGTAGGCGATCAGCGGCGCCAGGTCCAGCCCGTAATCGGCCGGCTTGCGGGTGGCGTAGACCAGGTTGACCACGTAGTCCTTGAGCTTCTCGTCCACATAGAGCTGCCGCACCACCTCGCGGGCGCGCAGGATCTGCTCGGGGCGGACCGCCGGGCGCACCGGCAGGTCCGGCGCCGCGGTGGCCATGCGGTCCAGGATCTCGCGCTCCTCCTTGCGGCTGGGGTAGACCACCTTCAGCTTGAGCATGAACCGGTCCACCTGCGCCTCGGGCAGCGGGTAGGTGCCTTCCTGCTCGATGGGATTCTGGGTGGCCAGCACCAGGAAGGGCTCCGCCAGCGGGTAGGTGGTGTCGCCGATGGTGACCTGCCGCTCCTGCATGGCCTCGAGGAGGGCGCTCTGGACCTTGGCCGGCGCCCGGTTGATCTCGTCGGCCAGCAGGATGTTGGTGAAGATGGGGCCCTGGCGCGGGTGGAAGTCGCCGGTCTTGGGGTTGAAGATCAGGGTGCCGGTGAGGTCGGCCGGCAGCAGGTCCGGAGTGAACTGGATCCGCTGGAAACGGCAGTCGATGGAGCGGGCCAGCGTCTGCACCGACAGCGTCTTGGCCAGGCCCGGCACGCCCTCCAGCAGGATGTGGCCCTGGGTCAGCAGGCCGATGAGCAGCCGCTCCACCACCAGCTCCTGCCCGACGATGACCTTGCGCACCTCGGCCTGGATCTGGCCGAGGAACTGGCTCTCCGCCTGGATCTGCTCGTTGAGTTTCAGGATGTCCACACTGGCCATGGTCCCTCCGGATGCCGATGATATGAAAGTGGCCCGATGATTCCATGCTTCGGGCCGATTCCCGTTGCTCCGATCCTTTGTCGCCGCTTCGCCGGGGCGCCGGGCCCGCCCCGATCCGCAAAGTCCTTATCTTATTGGAATCGCCCCCGGTGTCAAGAGGAAGGGTGAAACCAGAACCGGCGAGAGCAGTACCAGAAGCCTGGAACTGAGTCACAGCGACTCTCCATCAATGGAATCAACGGATGGCAACAGCCCGGAGGGCGCCCTAAAATAACCCCATGCGCGAGCATGGGGCAAGAGGCGACAATCCCGTACATTCTGGATCTCCTCCACGAGCCCGCTCTGGGGCGACATACCCCCCCATCTCTTTCACCAAGATCGGAAGGTCGCGGATTGATCCATTTATCTATGCCGCCCCCGGACGGGGCTCAGGGAGAAGAGATCCACAAACTCCCCTGACGCTGCACCGCACCCCATGCTCGCGCATGGGGTTATTGTAGGGCGCCCTCCGGGCTGGCAATCTGCGGTAAACGTAATTAGTGCAGCCGCGGCACTGCCCCTGGCGCTAATCGGTACTGACTGTTTATCAGTGACCAGCCCAGATGTCAAAGATATGCCCTCGCGGGAAGAGTGCGGCTGGATTTACCTGCCTCATCAAAGAAGTGGCTATTGAGACAGTGGCTGCACCATGCCCCTGATCGAAGGTATTACTCTGCGTCTTCCGCTCTTTCCTCCAGGAAATAATCGTTCTCGTCAAAATTAAAATCTACCGGAACATGTTCTGCCAAACGTTTCGCCACCTCGATCGAGATTGGATTCACATAGTGCATTTCGTCATCTGGAGGGTAATTGAAGATTTTTTGGAGCGTAGTTAAAGGCATCTCGAATAAAGAAGACTCGAAGGTGAGCTCGTCACCCTCTTTCTGAAAAGCCATAATGACATATTTTCGACGCACTCTAGATTATCTCCTTTCGGGTTGGGATACTCCGACACCACTATACCGGTGAACTTGAGTCGAAAACGCCTGTCACCTCTATGTAAATTGTGGATTTCAAATCAGTACTGTCCCACTAACTTGAGCGCATGTCTGCGTAACTGCTTTCACATG
>CAYPNP010000009.1:0-188537 GCA_964412195.1 uncultured Acidobacteriota bacterium
TGGGCCTGGTGCTGCTGGAGTCCCTGCTGAGCCTGGCCGGCGTCCTCGCCTGCTACGTCGGCGTGTTCTTCGTCACGCCGGTGATCGTCGGCGCCACGGCCGTCGCCTACCGGAAGATCTTCCCCGTCCCGCTGGCGGCTCCACAAGCCGCTCCGCCGGCCCTCTAAGGCCGGGGGAAACGGATCTGCAATCCATCTGGGAGGGAAAGGAAGACGGGCCGCCCGCGGGGGCGGCCCGGGCCGTCAGATGAAGAGCGGGGCCAGCACCAGGGTGATGGTCGACAGGAGCTTGATCAGCACATGGATGGACGGGCCGGCCGTGTCCTTGAACGGATCGCCGACCGTGTCGCCCACCACCGCCGCCTTGTGGGGATCGGAGCCCTTGCCGCCGAAGTGGCCGACCTCGATGTACTTCTTGGCGTTGTCCCAGGCACCGCCGCCGTTGTTGAGGAACGTGGCCATCAGCACGCCGGTGATGGTGCCCACCATGAGCATGGCCGCCACCGTCTCGGCGCCCACCCCGAAGAGGCGGAAGAGCACGCCCACCGCCACCGGCATCAGGGTGGCCAGCAGGCCGGGCAGGACCATCTCCTTCAGGGCGCCGCGGGTGACGATGTCGACGCAGCGGCCGTAGTCCGGCCGGTCGGTGCCTTCGAGGATGCCGGGCTTCTCCATGAACTGCGCCCGGACGTCCTTGATCACGTAATAGGCCGCCCGGCCCACGGCGCGGATGGCCAGGGCCGAGAACAGGAACACCAGCATGGCGCCGAGCAGGGCGCCGACGAAGACCTCCGGCTTGGCGATGTCGACGCTGGTGAGGTTCAGGCCGTAGTTGCGGACCTCGTCCAGGTAGGCCGAGAAGAGCAGGAACGCGGCCAGCGCGGCCGAGCCGATGGCGTACCCCTTGGTCAGCGCCTTGGTGGTGTTGCCCACCGCGTCGAGGCGGTCGGTGCGCATGCGGATCTCCTTCGGCTGGTGGCTCATCTCGATGATGCCGCCGGCGTTGTCGGTGATGGGGCCGAAGGTGTCCATGGCCAGGATGTAGGCCGCGGAGGCCAGCATGCCCATGGTGGCCACGGCCGTGCCAAAGAGGCCGCCGTCCTTGAAGCCCGAATGGGCGCCGAGGTAGTAGGCGCTCAGGATCGCCGCCGAGATCACCAGCGTCGGCAGGGCGGTGCACTCCAGGCCCACGGCGATGCCGGTGATGATGTTGGTGGCCGGCCCGGTCTGGCTGGCGTCGGCGATGGTCTGGACGGGGCGGAACTTGTACTCGGTGTAGTACTCGGTGATGTAGACGAAGGCCAGCGAGGTCAGGATGCCGATCAACCCCGCGGCGAAGAAGTAGATCCAGGCGTGGGGCGCCGACTCGTGGTGGAGCAGCAGCCGGCTGGCCACGCCGAACCCGATCATGGCCAGCGCCACGGTGATGTAATAGCCGCGGTTCAGCCCCTGCATCGGGTCCTGGTCCTCGCGGATCTTGACCATCAGGATGCCGACGATGGAAGCCAGGATGCCGAAAGCGCGGGCGATGAGGGGGAACATCATGACGCCGATGACGAACAGGGGGCTCACGTTGGGCACCTTCGCCGCCATCACCGCGCCCAGGATCATGGCGCCGATGTTCTCGGCGGCGGTGGATTCGAACAGGTCGGCGCCGCGGCCGGCGCAGTCGCCGACGTTGTCGCCCACCAGGTCGGCGACAACCGCCGGATTGCGGGGGTCGTCCTCGGGGATGCCCGCCTCCACCTTGCCCACCAGGTCGGCGCCCACGTCGGCGGCTTTGGTGTAGATCCCGCCGCCCAGCTGGGCGAACAGCGCCACGAAGGAGGCGCCGAAGCCGTAGCCCACGATCAGGAAGGGGATCCGCTCCGCCGGGACGGACGTGGTGTACTTGACCAGCGCGTAGAGCCCGCCCACGCCGAGCAGGCTCATGGACACCACCATCAGGCCCGACACGGCGCCGCCGCGCAGGGCGATCTGGACGCCCTCGTTGAGCGTGCTCATCGCGCCCGCGGCGGTGCGGATGTTGGCCCGGATGCTCACCCACATGCCGATGTAGCCGGCGACGAGGGAGCACAGGGCGCCGAGGACGAACGACAGGGTGATCCAGAAAGCCATGCCCACCGTGCTTTCCACCGGATCGAAACTGTGGTGCGAGCGGATGAAGCCGTACCCGACGAAGAGGATCACGGCGAAGGCCCCCGACAGCAGGATGATGGTGCGGAACTGCCGCCGCAGGAACGCCTCGGCGCCCTCCTTGATGGCGTTGGAAATCGCCTGCATGGACTCGGTCCCCACCCCCTTGCGCAGCACCCATCTCCCGAGGAGATAGGCCGCCACCAGGCCGATGGCACTGATGCTGATGATGAGCGACAGCAATAACACCTCACTCATAAGGAACTCCTTTGCGACGTATTAGGACATCGGATGGGGATGCCGTCCGTCTTGGATTTCGTTCCGGGCCGCAGGATTCAGGCTTCCCGGGGATCGGCGGGCCCGGCGCCGCCCTCGCCGCGGCGGTTGAACTGGTTCATCGCCTGATCGATCCCTTCCTCTATCACGGATTCCAACGCTTTATATACTTTAGCCCAGAGCTCTGTCAACTGGGACCACTGGTCGGGGGGGAAGTCCCGGAGCACGTAATCGGCCGCGTCGTCGTATAGCTCGCTGCCGGCGATGCCGATCCGGATGCGGGGCACTTCGGTGGTGCCGGCCTGCTGGAGGATGCTCAGCACGCCCTTGTGCCCGCCGGCCGAGCCGCCGCGCCGTAGCCGGAACACCCCGAACGGCAGGTCGAGGTCGTCATAGACGAGCAGGGTCTGGGCGGGGGTCCAGTTCCGGTAGGCCATGACGCCGGCGTACGAGCGGCCGCTGAGGTTCATGTACGTCTGGGGCTGGACCAGGAGGATCTTCCGCCCGAAGAGCTGCACCTCGTGGATCACGGCCTGGTGCTTCTTGCCCTGGCTGAGCACCCGGGTGTCCCGGTGGCCGACCAGATAGTCAAGAAAAAGAAATCCGGCATTGTGCCTGTTCTTGCGATAGGCCAATCCCGGATTTCCCAATCCAAAAATCGCCCGGATGGGCTCGAGTTCCGGCATAACCCCCGTCAGGACTCGGCGGGTTCTTCCGCGGCGGCGGCTTCCTCAGTCGCAGCCGCAGCCTCTTCTTCCGGTGTGGCGGTCGCCGCCACGCGGGTGATCTCCACGTGCACGACGTTGACCTCGGGGTCGACGAGCACCTTCACCTTGCCGCCGATGGGCAGGTCCTTCACCCGGAAGCCCTGGTTCAGCTCCAGGTTGGACACGTCGATGCGGATGATCCCCGGGATGTCCTGCGGCAGGCACTCCACCGGCAGCTCCTTGAGCAGCGGGACCAGCATGCCGCCGAAGTTCTTGACGCCGATGGGGACGCCCTCGGTCTCGATGGGGATGTTCACGCGGACGACGCGGGTCTCGTCCACCACCAGAAAGTCCACGTGGATCAGCTCCTCCCGGACGGGATTGAGCTCGAAGTCGCGAATCAGGACGTCTTTCGTATTCTGGTCGTCCAGCTTCAGCGCGTAGATCTGGTTGCGCCCGGACGGGGTATGCAGCAGCCGGTCCAGGAAGGCCCGCTCCACGGCCAGGGGCATGGGATCGCTGCCCTTGCCGTACATGACCGCCGGGATCCAGCCTTCGCCTCTGAGCCGGTGGGATCCATTCTTGCCCAGGTCCCAGCGCCGCCGGGCTTGAATAACCGTTTTCTCCATGAGCTGTTCTCCTCGCATATCGTATGGTTTATTTCAAACAAACAAGTTGCTGATCGACGTCTCGTAATGGATCGACCGGATCGCTTCGGCGAACAGGGGCGCCACCGAGAGCACCCGCAGGTTCGGCAGGGCCTTCTCCGGTCCCACCGGGATGGAGTTGGTGACCACCACCTCCTCCAGGGCCGCCCCCCGCAAACGTTCGATGGCCGGCCCGCTGAGCACGGCGTGGGAGGCGGTGGCCAGCACCCGCCTGGCCCCGAGCTGCCGGAGCGCCGCCACGATCTCCACCATGGTGCCGGCGGTGTCGATCATGTCGTCCACCACCACCACGGTCCGGCCCTCGACCTCGCCGATGACGTGCATCACCTCCGCCACGTTGGCCTGCACCCGCCGCTTGTCGCCGATGGCCAGGCCGGCGTTGAGGCGCTTGGCGAAGGCGCGGGCCCGCTCGGCGCCGCCGGTGTCGGGCGACAGGATGACCAGGTCCTCGAAGCGACGGGACGAGATGTAGTCCAGGAGCACCGGCGCCGCGAAGAGGTGATCCACCGGGATATTGAAGAATCCCTGGATCGCCGCGGCGTGCAGGTCCATGGTCAGGATCCGGTTGGTTCCCGCCGCGGTGAGCAGGTCGGCCACCAGCTTCGACGAGATCGGCACCCGGGGCTTGTCCTTGCGGTCCTGGCGGGCGTACCCGTAGTAGGGCAGGACTGCCGTGATCCGGGAGGCCGAAGCCCGCTTGCAGGCGTCGATCATGATCAGCAGTTCCATCAGGTGATGGCTGACCGGCGAGCAGGTGGGCTGGATGATGAACACGTCCCGCCCGCGGACGTTCTCCAGGCTCTGGAAGTAGATCTCGCCGTCGGAGAACGTCGTCATCCGGGACTCTCCCAGGGAGACCTTGAGGTGCTGACAGATCTCCTCCGCCAGGGGCTTGTTCGCCGACCCTGAAAAGACGATCAGGTCACCTTTGACCACCGGGGCCTCCTCGGTCGCTCCCGGGGGAGCGGGAATGTTTCGGGGGGATTCCTGTAAAAGTGGCTGGGGAGGGAGGATTCGAACCTCCGAATGCAGGTTCCAAAGACCTGTGTCTTACCACTTGACGACTCCCCAGCAAGGCGGATCAGTGCAGTCCGAAGGACGCTGCGTGCTCCTGCCTGGTCACGAACCGGGCCGGGATCAGCCGGCCCGGCACCTGCCGCGCCCGCAGGGTTTCTGCCGCGGCCCGGCACAAGACGTCGCTGTCAAAGAGCCCGAACAGGGAGCCACCGCTCCCGCTCAGCATCGCATGACTGGCTCCGGATTCCAGCAGGATGTTTTTGATCTGGCGCAACAGGGGGAACTCCGGAAAAACCGCCAGTTCAAAGTCGTTCGCGCAGTGGCGGAGGGACACTTCCCCCTCGGCGAGGACGCGATGCAAGCCGCAAATCGTAACCGTTTCGGGCATTTTTGTCAATACCAAATTCAGGCGCTCGTAGGCCCAGGCGGTGCTGACGGCGACCGGCGGACTGACCACCAGCACGGCGCCGCCGGGAGCGTCGGGCAGGGGCACCAGCTCGTCGCCCCGGCCGACGCCCAGGGCCGTCCCGCCGCGCAGGAAAAAGGGCACGTCGGCCCCCAGGGACGCCCCGAGCTCCGCCAGTTCGGCCAGCGGGCGGTCCAGCCCCCAGAGCCGGTTCAGGCCAAGCAGGGTGGCCGCCGCATCGGAGCTCCCGCCGCCGAGGCCGGCCTGGACAGGGATCCGCTTGACGAGCTCGATGTGCGCCCCGGCGCCGCCGGCCGCCTCCCGCAGCCGCCGCGCCGCCCGCAGGCACAGGTTGCGGTCGTCGGTGGGGACGGCGGGATCGTCGCAGGCGAGGCTCAACTCGCCGTCCGGCCGGGGCGTGAGCGTGAGGGCGTCGGCCAGGTCGATGGTCTGGAAGATGGTCCGCAGCTCATGGTATGCGTCCGGACGGCGGAAGAGCACCCGGAGGTGCAGGTTGATCTTGGCCCGGGCGGGCAGCGTCAGGGAGGTCGTCCTCACGCCGGCGCTACCAGATGATCTCGAACTCGTAGACGTCGTGTCCGGCCTTCGGGTCGTAGATCTCCACCACCAGGGTGTAGTTGTTGTCCCGGGCGGGCTGCTGGACGATCGTCACGTCCCCCCGGCCCGCCAGCTTGTTGATGCTGGCGGTGACCGCCTGCGCGGGCAGCGGGTCGGTGAAGGTGGAGGTGGCGTCGCGGATCGTGCCGGATTCCAGGTGCTCGACGGTGATCGTCTTGCCGCGGACGTGCAGGCGGTCGCGGCCGTCCACCTGCCCGCGCCAGCGGATCACCCCGGTCTTGGCGGGGGTCCGGGAAACGTCCCAATCCGAATCCGACCGCGCGCCGCCCTCCCAGCGGAGCCCGAACTGGTAGAAGGAGGATCCGCCCTTTTCCGTATCGTCCACCAGCACCTTGACGGTGTAGCCGTTCTGCCGGCTGGGCTGCTCCAGGATCCTCACCTCGCCGCGCCCCTTGAACACCTGCAAGGTGACCGTCTGTTCGCGCTGCGGCACGCCCTTCTGGAACTTGAACTGGACGCTGGTCGGCGGCTGGGCCTTCAGGTGCTCGACCTGGGCGGACATCCCGCGGATGATCACCCGGTCGGCGCCGTCCACCTGGCCTTCCCAGAGGAAATCCATGTCTTCCGGATTCTGGTAGGACGTTTCCACCCCCTTCTTCCAGAAGACGTAGAAGTCGTAGACCGCCGAGCCGGAGAACCGGCCGTCGTCCAGGCGGATGACGGCGGTGTAGTCGTTGCCGACGGCGGGTTGCTGGATGATCTCGACGGCGCCGCGACCCTGCTCCACCTGGAGGTAAACCTCCTGCTTCGCCGAGGGCAGCGGCGCGGAAAAATCGTAACGCGCGTTCACGATGGGCATCGCGCGCACGTGGGTGACGGTAATGGTGCCGCCCTTGATGCGGATCATGTCGGTGCCATCCACCTCGCCGCGCCAGTGGCAGAAATCGTAGAGGCGCCGGTCCATGGTGGGGAACATGTCGGACCCGCGCTCCGTCCAGTCCAACCGGAACCGATAGAGCTGGGGATAGACGCGTTCGTTGTCATTGTCGATGAGGACCTTCAGGGTATATCCGTTGCTGAGCGACGGCTGCTCCACGATCGTGACGGGGCCGGTGCCCTCCAGCTTGGTCAGGGAAACCACCACCGAGGAGCCGGGCAGCCCGGTCTTCGGATCGAAGCTGAACTGCAGATTGGCCAGCGGCTGGAAGTTCCGATGCTCCACCTGGACCTGGTTGCCCTGGATCAGCAGAAAGTCGGATCCGTCCACCTCGACTTCGATGGATGCCGTCCCCCCCATGGCCGGCAGGGTGAAGGCCAGTCCCAGCAGTCCGATCACAAACCAATGGAAGTAAGAGCGCATGTCGATCCTCCTGCGCGAAAAATCGAGAGACGGAAGTTGTGGTTATCTTCCCGGGACCCGATGCTCTGCAGCGATTATAGCACACGGCGGTCGCTGCAGCCCCCTGCCGCTCGTCGGCGTCCGCGGGGGGCGCAGCGCTTCAGCAGAGCCGCATCCGGGCCACGCGTGGAAATACCTTTTGCCTCCGCGGCCCCTTTGAGGTAAATAGATCCGCTTGGATGAAATTAGTTTCGGAGCGCATCATGGAACGGGACACCCATTGCTTCGGCTGCGGAAGGGACAATGCCGCCGGGCTGCGCCTGACCTTCGAGGCCGGCCCGGACGGGACGGTCCGGAGCACCTGCGTCATCCCGGAACGGTTCCAGGGATACCACGGCGTCGTCCACGGGGGCATCCTGGCCACCCTGCTCGACGAGGCCATGGCCCACGCGGTCCTGCGGACGGGGAAGGGGAACGCGGCCACGGCGCAGCTGGAGATCCGTTACCGCCGGCCGGCCCGGGTCGGGGAGACCCTGCGGCTGGAGGCGGTCGTGGCGCGGGCCAGCGGGCGGCGGATCCACGCCGAAGGACGGATCTGCGGGGAGGATGGGTCCGTGCGGGCCGAGGGAGCAGCGCTCTTCCTGCGGGTGGAGAAGCCTACTTCACGTTGATCCGGAGTTCGCCGAACACGGCGGTGTCCCTGCCCTTGTAGATGAAAGGATCAAACTTCCACTTCCGGACGGCGCGCACGATGTAAGGCAGGATCACCTTGGGGCCCTCGATCAGCTCGACGTCGGTCACGTGGCCGAACTTGTTGACGACGAGGAAGAGCCGGATGACCTCGACATGGAGCTTTTTCAGGAAGTCCTTGGTCGGGAACTCCGGCATCTCGAGCTTCTTCAGGTTGCCCATCAGCTGGTCGGTGCCGATGTACTTCCCCACCTGCCGGACCCGGGAGTAGCCGACCGCGATGCAGCCCAACCCGACGAGGATGATCCCCATGGTGACCAGGACGGAGCGCAGGACGCCCTGGGCGTAATCCCCGGCGTAGATCAGGATCTCGGTGTCGCCCCGGAGAAGGAAAACGCGGCCGTTGCCCCGGGCGGCCGGGAGCTGCCGGATCTGCAGGGCGGTGTTCGTGGCATCGGAGAACCGCTCCTGCCGGAGCTGGTCCTTGAACGTGTTGAGTGCGTTCTTGACATCCGCCGGCCAGTCGGGGTGTTCCGCCAGCACCTGGTCGGCGTCGTTGAGCAGTTTCCCCTGGATGCGGGAGATCTCCTCCTTGACGTGGCGGTAGTCGGGGAGGTAATAGACGCAGCCGATGATGCCGACCAGGCAGACGACCACGCCGATCGGGATCATGAACGCCTTCCGCAACAGGTAGGCAATGCGCTTGGCCTGGGCGAAAGCCATGGTGTCGATACCCCCACGATCCTTCGTGAAACTGCCCGGTATTATGACAAACTCCTTGCCTTTTTTCAAATCATTTACTATGATTCTCTCCCTTGGGAAGAAATGTCCCGTGGGGCAATAGCTCAGCTGGAAGAGCGTGGCGTTCGCAACGCCGAGGTCGGGGGTTCGAGTCCCCCTTGCTCCACCAATTATTAAACGGCCCGGCAGGGTCGTTTCTTGTTTCGAGCGACCTGTTGGTGAGGGTGGCCCCGCCACGCACGACCATGAGCCAGAGCCAACGCCCCCGCATCGAGCTGACCGGGTTTGAGGCCCGTCACTACGACTTGCTGCTGGACGGGTTGACGCTCGGCTATTACCCGCTCTTCCTCCGCCGGGTGTTCCGGGACCTGGGTGTCCAGCCCGGCGAGAAGATCCTGGATTTCGGCGCCGGCACAGGACGGATGGCCCAGGCCATGGCCCGGCTCACCGGTCCCTCGGGGCGGGTGACGGGCCTCGAGATCGGCCCCGAGATGCAGGCGCAGATCCGCCGCCGCGCCGCCCGCCAATCCAATCTGGGCCTGCTCGGGCAGCGGATCGAGGAGCCGCTGGCCCTCGAGGAGCCTGCCGACCGGGTGCTGATCTCCTTCGTGCTCCACGGCTTCGAACAGCACCAGCGCATCCTGATCATCCAGAACGCCTGGGAGAACCTTCAGCCGGACGGGCAGCTCTGTATTCTCGACTGGAACGAGTTCGACCTGGCGGCGAAACCCCGCTGGTTCCGGGCCCTGTTCCGGCGGGTGGAATGCGTGGCCGCCCAGGATTTCATCGCCCGCGAATGGACGACGATCCTGGCGGGCTACCGGTTCACCGGCTTCCAGACCCGGGAGTACCTCCGCGGGTACGTCCGGTTGATCCGGTGCCGGAAATATTAGACCGGAGGCGGAACCGCGATGGACATCCTTCGAAACGCGATGGCCGTCCTGATCGCCTTGGGGTTGCTGGTGGCGTTCTTCGTGTTCCTCCTCAGCGTGGCGTTCCTGTTCGATGTCGTCGTCCTCCAGGACATTTTCAGCAACTTCCTCAGCCTCCTCACGCGCAGCCCGCTGGCGGAAGCCAGCCGCACCCTCCAGGCGGTCCAGCAGGCGCTGCCGGCCTGGGTGATGTTCCTGCTGAGCACCGGGCTCCTGGGGGTGTTCCTTTACCTGGAGTATCGGCTGCTGGGCGGGATGGACAGCCACCTCCGCGAATACCCCCTGGAGCTCCAGGCGGACACGCTGTTCCGTCAAGGCAAACACCGCCGGGCCCTCGCGCTGTACAAGAAGCTGGGCCGCTGGGACCGGGCCGCCGAGATTTACCGGCAGAGGCGCAGGTACGCCCAGGCCGCCCGGATGCTGGAGCGGTTGGGCGAGGAGAGCCACGCCACGGCCGCCGACATGTACGAGCAAATGGGCGACATGGACAAGGCGCGCCGCTCCTATCTGGCCGCGGCCAAGTACTACCGGAGCCGCCTCGAGTGGGAGAGGGCGGCCACCCTTTTTCTCAAGGGCGGGGACCGGGACGGGGCACTGGCCTGCTACGAGAGCCAGTACAAGGACCTCCAGGGACTCAGCACTCCCGACATGCTGCGGGAGAAGGTCCGGCGGCTGGTCCAGCTCGCCGAGCAGATGGGGCAGCCGCTCAAGGCCGCGGCGTACGCCGAAGCCGGCCGCGAAATGGCCGCCGCGGCGCAGCACTACGCCGACGGCGGCAACTACCTCAAGGCGGCCCAGCTCCTGGCGGCGGACGGCGATCCGGACAAGGCCCTGCAGGTGCTGGCGAAGATCGATCCCGCCCATCGGCAGTACACCGAAAGCCTGGTGGTGATGGCCCGGATCTTCCTGAAGAAGGAGAAGTACACGGAAGCGCTGAAGCGATTCCTAGAGTACTTTAAAAAGGTCAAGCCGTCCGACGACAACATCGAGGATTTCTTCCAGATGGGCCTTTGCCTGGAACGGTTGAGCCGGCTGAAGCAGGCCCGGGACGTGTTCTCCCGGATCCACTCCATGCGCCCCTACTTCATGAACGTGGACGAGCGCATCGACGCCATCGACCGCAAGGGGGAGGACGTCAGCGCCATGCACGACCTGCTGGAGCAGGAGGCCATCGCCACGGAAGGGAACATCTCCGACACCTTCCTGGTGCGGGTGGGCGAGCGCTACACCGATCTCGAGGAGTTGGGGCGGGGGGGCGCCGGCATCGTGTTCCGCGCGCGGGACAAGCTGCTCGACCGCGCCGTCGCCCTCAAGCAGCTCCCCTCCAGCTTCACGAGCGACGCGGTCCGCCTTCAGGCATTTTTCAAGGAAGCGCGGGCCGTCGCCAAGCTGAACCACCCGAACATCGTGATGATCCATGACATCATGAAAGCGGGCAGCGATTATTTCATCGTCATGGAGTTCATCGACGGCGTCACCCTCGAGAAGCTCCTCGAGACCAAGGGCGCCCTGTCGCTGAAGTTCTCGCTTTACATCGCCCGCCACGTCCTGCAGGCGCTGGCGTACGCCCACCGCTGCGCCGTCATTCACCAGGACATCAAGCCGGCCAACATCATGCTGACCGTCGACCGGACGGTCAAACTGACCGACTTCGGCATCGCCCACCTGCGGGACGAACTCCCCGACCACTCCCCCGAGATGGTGATGGGCACGCCGAAGTACATCTCGCCGGAGCAGCTCAAGGGTGTGCCCGTGGACGAGCGCTGTGACATCTACTCGTTCGGCGTCACCTTCTACGAGATGCTCACCGGCAACCTGCCGTTTCCCACCGACGGCATCCTGCACCACCACCTGGCCACGCCCCCGATGCCCCTGCGGGCCTACCAGCCGGCCTTCCCGGCGGAGCTGGAGCAGATCGTGATGAAGTGCCTCGAGAAGAATCGGGAGGACCGCTACCAGTCAGTGAACGAGCTGAACAACGCCGTGAAGAACTTTCAAAAAACCATGCGGATCCCCGGGGAGGACGCCGGATGAAATCGTACCGCGAGGAACTCTGGTTCCAGACCCCCACCCGGATGGCCCTGGTCAACATCACCCCCCAGGTGGAGGAGTGCCTCCGCCAGAGCGGCGTCCGGGAGGGCCTGTGCCTGGTCAACGCCATGCACATCACCGCCTCGGTGTTCATCAACGACGACGAGAGCGGCCTGCACCAGGACTACCAGGACTGGCTGGAGCAGCTGGCCCCGCATGCCCCCGTCTCCCGCTACCGGCACAACCGCACCGGCGAGGACAACGGCGACGCGCACCTGAAGCGCCAGGTCATGGGCCGCGAAGTGGTCGTGGCGGTCACCGGGGGCCGGCTGGATTTCGGGCCGTGGGAGCAGATCTTCTACGGCGAGTTCGACGGCCGCCGGCGCAAGCGCGTGCTGGTGAAGATCATCGGGGAGTGACCGCCGGCCGCCGCGGCCCCGCCCCGTCGTGCTGCCGGGATAAATTCCGATGCCCTCACGCCTCCATGCCCTGGTCCGCTCCCGTGCCCTGGTCCCCTGGGCGCTGTGGGCGCTGTTTCTCTTCCGGGGGCTGGTCTACCTCAGCGTGATGCCGGTCTGGGAAGGTTTCGACGAGCACCAGCATTATGCCTACGTCCAGCTGGTGGCGGAGCAGGGGCGCCTGCCGGTCCCCGGCCGCGACGCCGTCTCCCGGGAGGTGGAGGCGTCGTTGCGGCTGCTCCCCCTGCCCTGGGAGTTGAAGGGCAGCGGCCTGGGCCTGACGCACGATGAATACTGGCGGTTGAGCGGGGAAGAACGCCGCACGCGGCAGGCGGCTCTCCGGAGCATTCCCCCCGCCGCCCGCCGGGAGCCCGCCGGCACGGCCAATCCCCACCTCCGGCTGTATGAAACCCAGCAACCGCCCCTGTACTACGTCCTGGCGGCGGGGCCGTATCGGCTGTTCCGGAATGCCGGATTGCTGGAGCGGGTCTACATCCTGCGGCTGTTTTCCCTCCTGCTGGCGTCGGCGGCGGTGCCGCTGCTGTTCCTGTCCGCCCGGCGGGTGTTCGGCGACGGGACGCTGGCGGTCTGGACCGCCGCCGCCGCCGTCTGCATGCCGGAGTGGATGATGGACGTAGCCCGGGTGGGCAACGACGCCCTGGCCGTCGGCCTCATGTCCGCCCTCGTCTGGCTGTCGCTGGCGTGGGAAAAACTCTCCCTCCGGCAGTGCCTCGCGTTGGGCCTCCTGCTGGGCGCGGGATTGCTGACCAAGGCGTTCTTCCTGCCCGTCGTCCCGGCCCTGGTCGTTCTGGCCGTCGTCCGGCTGCGCCGCGCCGGGCGGAACTGGCCGGAAGCGGCCGGCGGCGCCGTTCTGCTGCTGGCCGGGTGCGCCGCCGCCAGCGGCCTCTGGTTCGCCCGCAACCTGGCGCTCACGGGCACCCTCACCGGCGTGATGCAGAGCGTCGCCCTGGGCGGGGCACCCGTCCTGGCATACCTGCGCGCCATCCCCCGCGTCGACTGGTACAACGCGGTCGACTCCCTGCTGGTGTCGCACCTCTGGTTCGGGAACTGGTCCTTCCTGGGCTTGCGGGCGTGGGTTTACAAGTTGTTCATGGCGCTGTACCTGCTGGCCGCCGCCGGCCTGGCGGGCTGGATCCCCGCCTGGCGGGGACGCCGGCGGGAGGCGGCGGTGGTCCCGGCCGGCGCCGCGGCCGTCCTGACGAACTACGCGGCCTGGTTCTGGCTGGGCCTGCTCTACCACGTCCTGATCACTTGGATGGCCGGCGGCCAGTCCTCATCGGCCGGTTGGTACCTGTACTGCCTGGTGGTGCCGGAGGCGATCCTGCTGGTGGCCGGGCTGTGCCGGTGGGTGCCGACGGGCAGCCGGTCCCGCGTGCCGGCGCTGCTTTGCGGTCTGTTCGTCCTGCTGGACCTCTGGGGAATGGTCCTGGTGATGGTTCCCTACTACACCGGCCAAATCTTCCACCGCGCGGCGGGGCCGGCCGTGACCTCGTTCCAGCTCTTCCGCCTGAACGGGGCGCAGCTGGGTGAGATACTCTCCCGCCTGGCGGAAAACCGCCTTCCCTGGATGACCTCCGCCGTTTGCGCCTTCCTGCTGGCGGCCTACCTGCTCATGTCGGCTGGGCTTCTGGTCCTCGCCGGCCGCCGCCTGGTGCGCCGGCCCTGAGCGGCGGGCCCGGCGGCCGCGGCCTGCGCCGGGCAGGTCCTGCTCAATCGTCATCGCCGGACGGCGGGCTGTCGGTGCGGGCGCGCTCCAGGCGCTGGGCGAAGGACTCCCTGAGCGCGCAAGTGTCCCGGAGGAGGGCGGTCAATCTTCCGATGGGATCACGATCTCCGCCTCCTCCGCCACCCTCGCCGCCCCGGTCGGCCGAAGGGAGGTACGCTTCCCGGGAGATCATCTCCTGGTAGGCGGTGAGCTTGTCGGCGAGGGCCGACCACATCTGCAGCAGCTGGATTCCGGAATCCGCGGCGCTCGCCAGGCTGTCCATCTCGATGGGGAACGGCGGGGCCATCGCGACATTACCGGCTCCGCCCGCACCCTGCCGGTGGGCGGCCGGGACGGCGACACCTTTGGCGGGCGCCTCCCCCCTCGCGCCGTCGCCGAACCGGAGAATGCCCGTCTCGGCTTCGAACCGGAAGACACCTTCCGCCGCGGTGCCCAGGGCGTCTCCCAGCGCCGGCGAATGCACCAGGGTGTCGGCGCGGGCGGCGAGGTCCGCCACCGAGTCGAAGGTGCTCACCACTTCGCGGATCGTCTGCCGGGCCGCCAGGCTGGCGGATTCATTCCAGTCGGCGTCCTGCGGGACCTCCCCCTGCTGCATCCGGACGCCCGCGTATCTGTCTCCGACCGGAAAGCTGGAATCGAAATGGTCTTTCATGGTCCACCTCGTCGCCGTGCTGCCGGTTTCGATGCCGGTCCGGGCGTCCCGGGATCAGGAGCGGGCGGAACTCCGTTTTTTTCGCGGCCGGCCCCCTCGCGGCCAGAAAAAACGAAAGATCATAAATCCGCCGGATCGGGAAGGAATCTAAGGTCGCAATACAGATCGAGCATTTTTACCTCACGGTTGATTCAAATCTGTATCTAGCGGACTTCTCTTACGGTGGACGATGATCAGTCGGATTTCCCCAGTTGCCTGCACTTTCAGGAAGCCAACGGTATGCCTGGTCGCGGCCATCCTCGTCCAGCTTTGCGGATCGGCGCCGGCGGTGCCGACCGCCGGGCCGGCCGCCCTGCCCGTCCAATCTTCCTTCCAGCACCTCACCGCGGAGAACGGGCTCTCGCAGATGTTTGTCTCCGCGATCCTCCAGGACCAACAGGGCTTCCTCTGGGTGGGGACCAAGGACGGCCTGAACCGGTACGACGGGCGGCGCTTCACGGTGTTCCACCAGGTGCCGTTCGATTCGAACTCGCTCTCCGATGATTTCATCACGGTGCTCCGGGAGGATTCCCAAGGATTCCTGTGGATCGGGACCGCCGCCGGCGGTCTGAGCCGCTTCGATCCGGACCGGGAACGATTCCGCCAGATCTGCGGGGAAGGAGGCGCTCCGGACAGCCTGGCCGGGGAGGAGATCGCGGATATCGCCTTCGGCACGGACGGCTCGGTCTGGGTCGCCACCGCCGGGAACGGGCTGGCCCGCCTGGTGCCGGCCGGCCCGCAGGCAGAGGGAATGACGGGGGGTGGCCCTTCCAGCCACGGATATCGATGCCGCCGGTATCGCCACATTCCCGGAGATCCATCCAGCCTCGGCAGCGACTTCGTGCGGGCGCTGCGGGTGGATTCCTGGGGGAGGCTCTGGATCGGCACCGACAACGGGCTGGACCTTCTCGTCGCGGAGGCCGGCCGACCCTCGGGGCGGGATTCCTTCCAGGGGGTGCCGCTCCCGAACGCCCGGAGGGAGGCCCTCAGCGTGAACGCCATCTGTGAGGACCAGGACGGATCCCTCTGGCTCGGGACGCAGAACGGACTGTACCGGTACAACACGGACGACGGCCAGGTCGCCCATTGCCCCATCGAGAGCCCCGCCCTGCGGCGGCAATTGGCCTCGCTGCGGGTGATCTGCGCCACGCCGGCGGACGGGACGCCGTGGGGCGGGAAACTCTGGCTGGGGTATTACGGCGGCTTGGCCGTCTTCGATCCATCCACCGGGGCGTTTTCCTGCCCGGTCCACCTCAAGGATGACCCGCGTTCGCTGAGTGCGGGGAGCATCATCTCCATCTTCCGGGACCGGGGCGGCGTGGTCTGGCTGGGCAGCAACGGGTTCGGCCTGAACAAGTTCGATCCCATGGCCGTCCGGTTCAGCCACCCGGAGCCATCCTTCATCGGGATCGATTCCGGCATCCAGTTCACCCGGGACTTGAGCGTGCGCTCGTTCGCCGTCCAGTCGTCCGAAGGCAAGGAGGTTCTGTGGATCGGCGCCCGGGGCATCTTCCGGGTGGACCGGACGTCCGGCCGGACGGGAAGTTTCCGCCAGCTCGTTCCACCCAATCCGCTGGGGACCGGCAGCGTGTTCTCGATCCTTGCCGGCGACGCCGGCCCCGTGTGGTTCGGGACGGGCCAGGGCTTGTTCGCGTACGAAACGGCGAGCGGGACCTTCCGCCATTTTGACACCGGATTGTATGACTCCGCAGGAGGAGCGGACAACCGGATCTTTAAAATCTTCCGCGACCGCCGGGGGCGGCTGTGGGTGATCACCATGCGGACCCTCGGCCTGTTTGATCCGCGGACCGGGCGGATCCGGCACTACTGGTACAGCTCCAAACCCGTTCACCCCTCGGACGAACCGGCTTTCCCGGCGGTATACGAAGATCCGGCCGGCCGCTTTTGGCTGGGGACCCACATCGGTTTGATCGTGTTCGATCCCGCCAGCCGGAGTTTCATCCGCCGGTACACATACAATCCCGGCAATCCGAGCGGCCCCGCCCTGAACGAGATCCAAGCAGTGGAACCCGATCCCGCGGAGCCGGATCGATACCTCTGGCTGGGGACCGCGGGCGGCGGCTTGGACCGCCTGGACCGTTCGACAGGACGGTTCAGCCATTTCACCGAGAAGGACGGCCTCCCCAACGACTGCATTTACGGGGTTCTGCCGGACAAGGAGGGGAACCTCTGGCTGAGCACCAACCAGGGCCTGTGCGTCTTCAACCCGCGCACCCGCGCCTGCCGGACCTACGACCTCCACGACGGGCTGCAGAGCAATGAGTTCAACGGCGGCGCCTACTTCCAGAGCCCCCGGGGGGAGATGTTCTTCGGGGGCGTCCACGGCTACAACGCCTTCTTCCCCGAGCGGATCGCGGAAAACCGGTACGCCCCTCCCGTGGTGATCACGGATTTCCTCATCAACAACCAGTGGGTCGGTGTCCACACCCCGGGCACGCCGCTGCGGAAACCGGTTTCCCGGACAGATGAAATCGTCCTGAACCATACCGACCGGGTGATCACCTTCCGGTTCGCGGCCCTCAACTTCTCCAATCCCGAGCAGATCCAATACGCCTTCCGGATGGACAACTTCGACCGCGACTGGTCGAACATCGGCCCACGCCAGACCGCCACCTTCACCAACCTCGCACCGGGGGACTACGTCTTCCGGGTGAAGTGCGCCAACGACGACGGGATCTGGAACCACCGGGAGGCCGCCATCCGGATCGTCATCCTGCCTCCGCCCTGGCGGACGTGGTGGGCGTACACTCTAATGGCGGCGGCGGTTTTCGGCGTCCTTTACGGGTTCCGGAGGTACGAGCTCTCCCGGCTGCGGCTCATGTACCGCCTCGACCTGATCCAGGAAGAGATCCGCCTCGCCTCCCAGATCCAGCTGGAACTGATGCCCAAGTCTTCGCCCGAGGTGGCCGGCTACGACATCGCCGGGCGCAGCCAGCCCACCCGGATGGTCGGCGGGGATTACTTCGATTTCATCCCGATGGGCGCCGACCGTCTGGCCGTCTGTCTGGGGGACGTATCGGGGAAGGGCCTGCCCTCCGCGCTGCTCATGGCCAACCTGCAGGCGACGGTCCGGAGCCAGAGCCACCCCCACGTGTCCAGCCGGGAATGCATCCGCTGCTCCAACGACCAACTGGTGCGCAACACCGACTGGGGCCGGTTCGCCACGCTGTTCTACGGCATCCTGGAACCTGCCGCGGGGCGGTTCTTGTACTGCAACGCGGGCCACAATCCCCCCTTGCTGGCCGGCGACGGCAACGGCCCCCGCCGCCTGGAGACCGGCGGACTGATCATCGGTTTCGCCGAGAACGCGCAGTACGAGGAGGAGACGATCAGCCTGACGCCGGGAGATTATCTCGTGATCCACTCGGACGGGATCACCGAGGCCCGGAGCGAGTCGGGCGAGGAGTTCGGCGAGGCGCGGCTGGAAGCCCTCGTGCTGCAGGGGCGCGGCAGCGCCGCCCGTCAACTGATCGACCATGTCTTCGCCGAGGTGTCCCGGCACGCCGGCAAGGCCCCCCAGACGGACGACATGACGCTGGTGGTCATCCGCCGGCTGGGGTCGGCCGACGGGGGCGGCAATGGTCCGCACCCGCCGTCAGGCGGGGGCGATCCGGCGTCCCCGTGAACCCTGCCCCTTGGCCGGCCGGCGGCGGACAAGGTCACAACACCCTTCACAGTCCGGAAACAATCCGCCGTCCAGCAAGCGGCGCCGGAAGCGGCGGTAGCGCTCGTCGTTCCAAAGCACCCGCAGGGGTTTTTCCCGAACGTTGCCGATCCGGTAATTGAGGCAGGGATACACATCGCCGTGGGGAGAGACGTACATCACCGACCAGGGTGACGGGCAGTCGTATTCCGTGAGGTCGAGCCGGCCGGTGTGGAGGTCGAGGAGACTGCCCCTCGGAAGATCCGGCAGCACGCGGATGCGGACCGTCGACTTGACGGCCAGCCGGCGGACCTCCCGGAGCTGCCCTTCGAGGAGGGGCAGGGGGAACCCGGACAGGGGGGCCGCCGGGGGGCCGGCGTCGAAAGACTCTTGGAGCCGCAGGCCGCCGAGCCGCGCGGAGGTGTTCACCCCCTGGAAGGTGCAGTAGTCCGCGCCGAGCGACTCGGCCAGGCGGACGGATTCCGCCAGGCAGCCGGCGTTCTCCGGCAGGATGGTGGTCTTGAGGTTCAGCAGGGGGCGTCGCCGGTTCCGCTCCGCCCGCGCTGCGGCCAGGTGGCGGATGGCCGCCGTGGCAGCGGCGAAAGTACCCGGGCCCCGCAGCCGGTCGTGGACGGCCTCCGGGCCGTCCACCGACACGCCGATGGAACTGACGCCCAGTTCGATCAGGGTTCGGGCGACCTCGGCGGTGATCCGAGTGCCGTTGGTGAAGAGGTGGCACCGGCGCTTCCGGGCCAGCCGGCGCAGGACATCGAACACGTCGTCCCGGACGAAGATCTCGCCCCCGGAGAGCAGCACCAGCGTCCAGGGCGGCGTCTGGTCCACGATGGAGAGGATCTCGTCCGAGGACAACTCGTCCGCTCCATCGTCCGGAGTCTGTCCGTCCCTTGGGCGAAGGTAGCAAAAGCCGCAGCGGAGGTTGCAGCGGTAGGTCAGCTCCAGCACCAGGAACAGGGGCGGCAGGGCCCGCCCATCCGCGCCCGGCAGGCGTTTCTGGGCGGCGCCGTAAATGCCGACCAGCCTCGAAATCAGCGCGTAGAAATCGGCCATCGCCGGATCGCTTCAATCGCCGGAGACGTACGCGTCGGCTTCGATCTCCACACGCCAGTCCGGGTCGATGAAACGGCTGACCTCCACGAAGGTGCAGGCCGGCCGGACGTCCCGGAAGAACTCGCCGTGAACCGCCGCCACCGTCCGCCAGTCGTCGATGCGGGCCAGGAAGACGCGGGTGCGGATCACGTCCCGGAGGCTGGCGCCCGCCTGTTCCAGGGTGGCGCCGATGATCTCGAAGCAGCGCCGGGCTTGGGCCGCGGGGTCGCCGGCCCCGACGGTCTTGCCGTCCGGCCCGATGGGGGCGGTTCCGGAGACAGCGATCACCGGACCGGTCCTCACTGCGCGGGAGAAGCCGATGACCGGCTCGAACGGGCTGCCGCTGGACACCAGCTGTCGTTTCACCATGCCTGTCCCCTCCTCGCGTAGCCGCTGCTGGGATGAACCGGCGCGCCGGCCGCTCAGTGCGCCGGGGCGGACTTGACGTACTCGAAGGTCTGCATCGTCAGCTCGAGGTCCTTCTTGGGCGCGCTGATGACGGTCTGGGCGTTGTAGGTCAGGCCGTCGGCCAGGTCCTGGTAAACGGCCGTCACGGTGACCGGCCCGTCGTCGAGGGTGGTCGTCGCGACGGCCTTGCGCTCGCGCTTCGTCGCCGGATCGAACGTCAGGACCAGCTTGTCCCCCGGCTGCACGAAGTCCTGGACGGTGATCAGGATCCCGGTCGCGTCCTGCGAGAACTGTCCCGTCTGGGCGAGCGCCTGCATCTTGTCCTTGGCGAGGACGAGGTAGCTGTTGGAGAGCTTCACCAGCGCCTGGACGAACTCCTGCATGTCCTCCTTCTTGTTTTCGACGATCTTCTCCTTGATCCGGCCGCGCCGGCCGCGACCGCCGTCATCCTGCGCCGGCGGGGGCGCATTGAGCTGGGTAGTCTGGGGCTTGCCGTCGGGGCCGAAGGACACCTGGTTCAGGGTGTTGCTTTTGACCTCCCCCTTCAGCTTCATCACCGTGCTCTGCTTGAAGGTGTACTGGGGGAGCGCCTGCAGGCTCTTCGCCATCAGCTGGATCACCTCCGGCGGCTGCGGCGGGGCCGGCGCCTGCTGGGCGAGGGCCAGTCCGGCCAGCGCCGCGGGGAGGGCGATCAGTAAAATGCGGCGGGTTGTCGATCTCAATCGAGCGTGCATGGATGCCTCCAAATGACGAAGATTTGTCATGTCCAATCTCTGGCCGGCCCAGCCGGGGCAGACGCGGGGCGGGCGTCTGCGCTTGGATCCAATCACTTCTCCGGATTCAGCGGCGGCGCCGAAGTCTCGTCGGCGAACGCCACGTCCAGGACGTGGGGCTTGACCGGCGCGTCCTGGAAACGGACCTTCACGAACCAGTTCTCGATGAAGAGCCGGGTCTGCCGGCGGGCCGTCTCCCGCACCAGCGGGATCTTCCGCTCGGCCGCCCGCCGCAGCAACTCCGGCATCCGGGCCTTCAGCCGCTCCTGCACCGCCGCCTCGTCTCGCAGGACGCTCCCCTCCACGACTTCCACCTTCATCCGCGCCAGGTCGACGGCGGGCGTGGCGCAGCGCAGGGCCGGGGCGTCCACCACGATGGCCTGCTCCGCCTCGCGCCAGTGGAAGGTCCAGGGGTCGTTCAGATCCAGGTAGTAGTTGTATTCCACCGGCATCTCCATTCGGACGCGCACGTCCGGCAGCTGGAGGGTGTCCCAGAGGATGGCCGTGGAATCGGTGCGGGAGAAGGAGTCCACCGACTGGAGCTGGGCGACCTGCAGCCGGTTCATGCCCCGGACCTCGGTCACGTAGTCCCGGAACTCCGTGGTGATCGTGCCGGTCCGGAAGGCGGCGGCGATCTCCTGGAGCGCCCGGCGCGCCTCGGCCGCGGAACGGGCGGGCAGCTCCGCCACCCGGTCGGTGAGGTACAATCCGAGGAGGAGCAGCAACAGGCCGCCGGCGATGGCGGCGGCGATCACGAACGGGGCGCCGGTCCGCGGCATGACAGCCTCCGGGAGAGGGATCGGGCATTCATGGAGGGATTGTACGTCCGCCCAGGGCTCCGGGCAACAGGGGAATTTCCCGGCGCGCGGCGGGGCGACTTCATGGTATATCTGGAGGCCGGTCCGGAGTTGAAAGGAGACGGCATGAGGGAAGCGCCTGCGGAATATCAAAGCTGTCGCCTGTGCCCCCGGGACTGCCGGGTGGACCGGACGTCCGGCCGGACGGGCTTCTGCGGGGAGGGCGCGCGGCCGCGGCTGGCCTGGGCGGGGCTGCACCGCGGCGAGGAGCCGCCCCTGGTCGGCGAGCGCGGCTCGGGGACCGTCTTCTTCACCGGCTGCACGCTGCGCTGCTCCTTCTGCCAGAACCGCCAGAGCAGCTGGGAGGGCATGGGCTGCGAGGTGACCGAAGCGGAGCTGGCGGACATCTTCCTGGCGCTCCAGCGGGAGGGCGCGGCCAACGTGAACCTGGTGACCGGCACGCCGTTCCTGCCGTCCATCGAGGCGGCCCTGGCGGACGCGCGGGCGCAGGGCCTGTCGCTGCCGGCAGTCTGGAACTCGTCGGGCTACGAGACCGCCGCGGCGGTGGAGCGGCTGGCCCGGTTCGTGGACGTCTTCCTGCCCGACCTCAAGACGCTGGACCCTGAGGTGGCCCGCCGGTACTTCCGGGCGGCGGACTACCCGGAGGTGGCGGCGGCGGCCGTGCGGGCCATGGCGGCGGCGGCCCCGGCGGAGTGGGACGGCGACCGGCTGCGGCGGGGGATGATCCTGCGCCACCTGGTCCTGCCGGGCCACCTGGCGGCCAGCCGGGCGGTGCTGGAGTTCTACGACAAGCATCTGCGGGAAAAGGCGCTGCTGTCGCTGATGGTGCAGTACATCCCGCCGTGCCCCGGTGCGGAGCCGGCCGGCCGCCTGTCGGAGGATGACTACGCGCGGCTGCTGGACTGGCTCGACGAGCTGGGGATCGAAGAGGGCTTCCTGCAGGACCTGGACGACGAGAGCCCGTGGATCCCGGATTTCGGCCGGGACAACCCGTTCCCGCCGGGCTTCGGCCGCCCCGTCTGGCACTGGCGCGGCCGGACTGTGTAGCTCGCGCCTTCCCCGGCGCGAGAAGACAGCTGCCTGAATCCAATCGAGTGATCACGCGCCCGGAGGTCGCGAGCTACGGATTCCGGTCACCCGCGAGTATCCGTGCAGAATTCCTTTGCGTTCTTCGCGTCTTTGCGGTGCGATGTCACTTCACCGCGGTCGCCAGGCTGTTGGCCCACACGTCCCGCAGCGAGCGCACGTCGTCCACGATCACGGCGTGGCCGCCGACGCGGAGACTGAACACGTCTGCGCGGACCCGGCCGATGGGGGCGCAGGACGTTGACCACGCCCCGGCGATCTGGCGGATCCGGTCGACGTGGCGCTCGGCTGCCGAGATCACCACGCGGCTCTGCGTCTCGCCGAAAAGAAGGGCGTCCTCGCGCAGGCCGGCGGCCCCCGGGGCGTTGTCCAGCGTCGCCTCCAGGCCGGTGGCCGGGTCGAGGCCCCCGAAGCAGCACTCCGCCAGGGCCACCGCCAGGCCGCCGTCGCTGACGTCGTGGGCGGACGCCAGCAGGCCCTCCCGGATCATGTCCCGGACCGCCGCCTGGAGGTTGAGCTCCCGCGGCAGGTCGAGGACCGGGACCGGCCCGCGCTTCAGGCCGTGGACCACCTCCAGGTACTCGCTGCCGCCGATCTCCTTCCGGGTTTCGCCCAGCACCAGCACGACATCACCGGCGGCCCGGAAGGCCTGGCCGGTCCGCTGGCCGATGTCGTCGAGCAGGCCGACCATGCCGATGACCGGCGTGGGCATGATCTGCCGGCCGAGGGTTTCGTTGTAGAAGCTGACGTTGCCGCCGGTGATGGGCGTGCCGAAAGCCCGGCAGGCCTCGGCCAGGCCGTCGATGACCTCGCTGAAGGTCCACATCACCTCGGGGTCCTCCGGCGAGGCGAAGTTCAGGCAGTTGGTGGCCGCCAGCGGCCGCCCGCCGGCGCAGACGATGTTGCGGCAGCTCTCGGCCACCGCGATCATGGCCCCCAGGCGGGGGTTCAGGCAGGTGTAGCGCCCGTTGCCGTCCAGGGAGATGGCCAGGGCGGCGTCCCGGCCCTTCAGGCGCAGGACGGCGGCGTCGGCGGCGCCCGGCATCAGGCTCGTGTTGGTGCGGACCATGTGGTCGTACTGCTCCCAGATCCAGCGCCGGCTGCACAGGTTGGGCGAGGCCAGCAGGTCCTTGAACACCCGGTAGAGGTTGCCCGGCACGGTGATCTCGTCCAGGTCGAGGCTGTTGGCCGCGCGCAGGTACTCCGGCCGCTCCATGGGGCGGTTATACGCCGGCGCCTCGTCGGTGAGGGCGGTGTTGGGGATGCGGGCCGCCAGCTCGCCGCGGTGGCGCACCGTCATCATGCCGTCGGCGGTGACTTCGCCGACGACGGCGGCCTCCAGGTCCCACTTGCGGAAGATGCGCAGGATCTCCTCCTCGCGGCCCTTCTCGACCGTGAGCAGCATCCGCTCCTGGCTCTCGGAGAGCATGATCTCGTAGCTGCTCATCCGCTCCTCGCGCTGGGGCACGAGGTCGAGGTCGATGGCGACGCCGACCCCGCCGCGCGCGCCCATCTCGCAGGTGGAGCAGGTCAGGCCGGCGGCGCCCATGTCCTGGATGCCGACCACGGCGCCGGTCTTGAACGCCTCGAGGCAGGCCTCCAGCAGGAGCTTCTCCTGGAACGGGTCGCCCACCTGGACGGTGGGGCGCTTCTCCTGGGAGTGCTCGTCGAACTCGGCCGAGGCCATGGTGGCGCCGTGGATGCCGTCGCGGCCGGTGCGCGCGCCGACGTAGATCACCGGGTTGCCGACGCCGCGGGCCTTGCCGTAGAAGATCGCATCGCGGTGGGCGATGCCGAGGCAGAAGGCGTTCACCAGCGGGTTGGCGCTGTACGAGTCGTCGAAGTAGACCTCCCCGCCGACGGTGGGGATGCCGATGCAGTTGCCGTAGCCGCCGATGCCGCTGACCACGCCCTCCAGCAGGAAGCGGTTCTTGGGCTCCTGAAGCGGGCCGAAGCGCAGCGAGTTGAGGCTGGCGACGGGCCGGGCGCCCATGGTGAAGATGTCCCGGATGATCCCGCCCACGCCGGTGGCGGCGCCCTGGTACGGCTCGATGAAGGAGGGGTGGTTGTGGGACTCGATCTTGAAGACCACCACGTCGCCCTCGCCGATGTCGACGATGCCGGCGTTCTCGCCCGGCCCCTGCACCACCTGGGGGCCCTGGGTGGGCAGCCGCTTGAGGTGGACGCGGGAACTCTTGTAGGAACAGTGCTCCGACCACATGACCGAGAAGATGCCCAGCTCGGTCAGGTTCGGCTCGCGCCCCAGCAGCTCCACGATGCGCCGGTATTCCTCCGGGGTAAGGTTGTGCTCCTCGATCCGGGCCGGGGTGATTTTGGTTTCCGTCATGCCGTCAATCCTTCAGGAGAATTAACCACGAACCACACGAACCACACGAAATGTCCAATCCGCAATCCGGACATCGGACATCGGATCTCGGACCTCGGCCATTGAATATGGAAACGAAATCCGATGTCCGAAGTCCGATGTCCGCGATTTTCAGTCTGCACTCCGCATTCCGCACTCCGCACAATCCGCAATCCGCAATTCGCAATTGTCAAATCCCCATCAGGGACTCGAACACGACGCGCCCGTCGGCCGAGGTCAGGATCTCCTCCGCCGCGCGCTCCGGGTGGGGCATCATGCCCAGGACGTTGCGCCCCCGGTTGCAGATGCCGGCGATGTTGTCCAACGAACCGTTCGGATTGGCCGCCCAGCTCAGCTGGCCGTCGGGCCCGCAGTAGCGGAACACGATCTGATCGTGCCGGCGCAGGTCCGCGAGCGTCGCCTCGTCGGCGTAGTAATTGCCCTCGTGGTGTGCCACCGGCACGCGCAGCACCCGGCCGGGCGCGCAGCGGGCGGTGTATGGGGTGGCCGCGGTCTCCACCCGGATGTGCACGTGGCGGCAGACGAACTTGAGCTCCACGTTCTTCAGCATCGCCCCCGGCAGCAGCCCCGCCTCCAGGAGGATCTGGAAGCCGTTGCAGATCCCCAGCACGCGGCCGCCGCCGTCAGCGAACCGCCGGACCGCCTTCATGATCGGCGAGAACCGGGCGATGGCGCCGGTGCGCATGTAGTCGCCGTAGGAGAACCCGCCCGGCAGGATGACCAGGTCGCAGCCCTGCAGGTCCTCGTCCTTGTGCCAGAGGTAGGTGCAGGAAGCTCCCATCACGTGCTTGACCACGTGGTAGGTGTCGTGGTCGCAATTGGACCCCGGGAAGACCACCACCCCGGCCTTCATCGCTCCTCCAGCTCGCAGCGGAATTCCTCGATCACGGTGTTGGTCAGGACCTCCCGGGCGATGGTCTCCGCCAGCGCGCGGGCCTCCGCCGGCGGCAGGCCGTCGGCCAGGTTCAGCTCGAAGTACTTGCCCTGGCGCACGTCCCGGACCGCCTGGTGGCCCAGGGTCTGCAAGGCCCGGAGCACCGTCTTGCCCTGGGGGTCCAGCACCCCGGATTTGAGGGTCACATACACCTTCGCTTTCAGACTCATGATTTACCTTCCCTCGGTTTCGATTGTTGGAGTGCCTCCCCGACATCGTCCAAACGAACATCGAACATCGAACACAGAACATCGAACGTTGAAGTCAATCTGGCAACGACTTTGAATTTCAGGGTTCCAAAGGTTTGACTTCGATGTTCGATGTTCAATATTCCTCAGTGATCTCAGTGTCTCTGTGGTGAACTCAATACACCGGATTCAGGGGGCGGCCGGTGGCGAAGAATGCCTTCAGGTTCTCCACCGCCATGGTCACGATCGCCTCCCGCGTCCGCCGGTTGGCCGACCCGATGTGGGGCAGCAGGATGACGTTGTCCAGAGCCAGCAGCTCCGGCCGCACCGCCGGCTCGTCCTCGTACACGTCCAGCCCCGCCGCCAGCAGCTTGCCCGACCGGAGCGCCCGCGCCAGCGCCGCCTCGTCCACCACCGGCCCGCGGGCCGTGTTGACCAGGACCGCGCCGTCCTTCATCCGGGCCAGGGCGCGCTCGCCGATCAGGTGCCGGGTCCCGGGCGTCAGCGGGCAGTGCAGGCTGACCACGTCGGACTGCGCCAGCAGCTCATCCAGCGGCAACCAGCGCGCGCCGGCGGCGGGCTCCAGCTCCGGCGGCAGGGGCCGGCGGTTGTGGTAGACAATTTCCATGCCGAAGGCCCGGGCGCGGGCGGCCACCGCCCGGCCGATCCGGCCGAGGCCGACGATGCCGAGGACGGCGCCGCGCAGCTCCAGCCCCAGCAGCAGCTCGAGGTCCCAGCCCGTGAACCGGCCGGCGCGGAGGAACCGGTCGCCCTCCACGAGGCGGCGGGCGGCGGCCAGGATCAGCGCCACGGTCAGGTCGGCGGTGGCCTCGGTGAGGGCGCCGGGCGTGTTGGTGACGGCGATGCCGCGGTCCCGGGCGTGCGCCCAGTCGATGTTGTTGAAGCCCACACCCACGTTGGCGATGATGCGCAGGTCCGGCCCGCCGTCGATGATCTCCCGGTCCACGGCGTCGGTGAGGAGGCAGAGCAGCCCCTGGCAGCCGGGCAGCTCGCGGAGCGCCGCGGCCCGGTCGAGCGCGCCGGCGCCGGGCAGGACTCGGAGTCGCCAGCCGGGCGGGAACCTGCGTTGGGCGTCGAAGGGGAGGGGATGGGTCAGCAGGACGGTCACGGGCGCCATGGACGGCTCCGGGCTCGGGGGTGTGCCGGGGCGCGCCGGGCGGTTCACGGGCGCTTCCCCGGGGGCGGCGTCCCGGCGGCGGCGGCCGGCGGCGGATCCAGCCACTCGATGGCGTCCACCACGCCCACCACCGCCCGGTTGATCGGCGCCTTGTCCTTCCCCACGGCCTGCCAGGAGGACCAGCCTTCCTCCATCACCAGGACCAGGTCGCCGGGCCCGGCGTCCACCGCGTCCGCCGCGACGATCCGGTCGCCGAGGGGCTGCAGGGCCAGGTCCAGCGGCTGGACGTAGAGCAGCTTCAGCCCTTCGTACTGGTAGTACTTGTGGGAGGATTCGATGTCGCCGAGTATCCGCGCCAGGATCATAAGCGCGCATTATACCGGACATTGCCGGAAACGGCAATCGGTGCGATAATGAAGCGGCCCGCAAGGAAGCTGTCCCCCGGCCAGCCCCGACGCGCCGGGAAGATCTGTCTGGAGCCGGAACCGGCATGACCCACGATACCCGCGACGTGAAAGAAATCACCACTCCTGTCAGCATCGAGCAGGAGCACGAGCGTTTCTCCAGCCTCTTCGCCAGCCTGGTCCGGAATTCGAGCGACATCATCACGGTTCTGGACGCGGAGGGCCGCTTCCGGTTCATCAGCGACTCCCTGACCGACGTGCTGGGTTGGCGGCCCGAAGAGCTGATCGGCCAGCTTTCGTTCCCGTTCATCCACCCCGACGACCGGGACGGCGGGCTGGCCGCGCTCGGCCGCGTGATGACCAATCCCGGCCAGCTGGTGACCCACCGCTACCGGCTCCTCCACCGGGACGGCCGTTACGTGCCCATCGAAGGGCGGGCCACCAACCTGCTGGCCGACCCTTTCGTCCAGGGCGTCCTGATCAATTCCCGGGACATCACCCACCGCCTGGAAGAGGAGGAGGTCCTGCGCCGCGCCCAGGCAGCCCTGGAACAGGAGGTCGAGAACCGGACCGCCGAAATCCGCGCGGCCAACCTGTTGCTGCAGCGGGAGATCGAGGAGCGCCGGCAAGTCGAGGGGCACCTCAGGCAGCGGCTGGCCGAGGCGGTGGCGCTGGAACGGATATCCAGGATTTTCATCACCCACTCGCCGCCGGATTTTCAGGCCGTCCTGCAACAGCTGGGCGAGGCGATGCAGGTCAGCCGGGTTTTTCTTCATATGCTCCGCGAAGGAGTGACGATCGAATCCGCTTACGAGTGGCGCCTCCGGCCGGAGGACGACCACCACCTGTTCGGGAAGGGAACCCGGATCTCCGAGTTCCGCGCGGCCTACGAGAGGTTTTGCCGGAACGAGGTGTTTTCGATTCCGGATGCCGACAAGCTGCCCCCGGAAGCGGTGGTGGAGCGGGATTTGGCCCGGATCCTGCACGCCCGGTCGGCCCTGATGGTGCCGATCCTGGCCAAGGAGAGCACCCCGTGGGGGGTGATCGGCCTCGAGCGCTTCGACCAGCCCCACGAGTGGTCCCCCGAGGAGGAGCGTCTCGTCCGGGTCGTCAGCGAGATCATCGTCCACTACGACACCGCCCGGCGGGCGGAGATGGCCTTGCGCGAGAGCGAGGAGAGTTTCCGGATCATGTTTGAAAATGCCGCCATCGGCATGGTCATCGGCGATCTCAACGGATGCCTGATCTCCTGCAACAAGGCGCTGGAAGACATGACCGGTTACAGTCTGGCGGAGATGAAGGGCTTTAGCTACCTCGAAATCACGCATTCCGAGGATTACAACCGGTCCCGGGATGTGTTCGAAGGGGCAAAAGCGTCACCCGGGCGCCGCTACCAGATTGAGAAGCGGTACATCCGGAAGGACGGGCGGACGATCTGGGTCAGTGTCACGGCGTCCATCATTCACGACACCGAGGGGAAGCCGCGGCGCGTCTTCGGCATGCTCGAGGACGTCACCCAGGAAAGGGAGGCGAAGCAACAGGTGCTGGCTTACCAGGAACGGCTCCGCTCCTTGGCCTCCCAACTATCGCAGGCGGAGGAACAACAGCGGCGCCAGATCGCCGCGGAGCTGCATGACCGGATCGGGCAGGCGCTGGCGATGCTCAAGATCAAGCTGGGGGTGTGTCGCGAGCCGGCGATCCAGGCGGGAATGGAGGCGGACCTGGAGGATCTCCAGGCGATGCTCGACCAGATCATCGCCGACACCCGATTCCTGATCTTCGAGATCAGCCCGCCGGTGCTCTACGAGCTGGGCTTCGTGCCGGCGGTGGAGTGGCTCACCGAGCAGATGAGCGAGCGGCACGGGCTGAAAATCACGGTGGAGGACGATCATCTGCCCAAGGTGATGAACGAGCACGTCCGCGTGCTGCTCTTCCAGGCGGTGCGGGAGCTGCTGGTGAATGTGATCAAGCACGCCCGCGCCGGCTGTGCCGCCGTGGCCATCCGGCGGGAAGGGGACTGGGTCCGGGTGACCGTCAGCGACGACGGCATCGGTTTCGATCCGGCGGCGGTGCGGTCCAGCACGGGCAAACAGGGAGGATTCGGGCTGTTCAACATCCAGGAGAGGCTGGCCTCCATTGGAGGCAACCTGGAAATCGAGGATCCCGGGGCGCAGGGCACCCGGATCGCCCTGCGGGCGCCGCTGCCCCGGCCGCGGAGGCGGAGGAAGGGGCAATGATCCGAATTCTGCTGGTAGACGACCACAAGATTGTCCGGACCGGCCTCCGGTCGCTGATCGACGGCCAGAGCGGCATGCTGGTGGTGGCGGAGGCCGACAACGGCCGTGCGGCGATGCAGTTGATCGCAGAGCTGCAGCCGGACGTGGTGATCATGGACGTGGCCATGCCGGACCTCAACGGCATGGAGGCCACCCGCCGGATCGTCGCGGATTCCCCCGGAGTCAAGGTCATCGCCCTGTCGATGCACTCCGACCGGCGCTTCGTGACCGGGATGCTGGAGGCGGGGGCGTCGGGGTACCTGCTGAAGGACTGCGCCTTCGAGGAGCTGACCTCGGCCATCCGGGCGGTGGTGCGCAAGCAGGCCTACATCAGCCCCGGGGTGGCGGGGGTCCTGGTGGAGGACGTCCGCCGGCGGGCGACGGAGGCGGCCCAGAAGGCCCCCGTGGCGCTGACCGCCCGGGAGCGGGAAGTCATCCAGTTGCTGGCGGAAGGGCACACCACCAAGGACATCGCCCACACCCTGGGGGTGAGCGTCAAGACGGTGGAGTCCTACCGACAGCGGGTGATGGAAAAGCTGGGGCTCCGCAGCGTCGCGGAACTGACCAAGTGGGCCGTCCGGGAAGGCTTGTCGTCGCTGGAAAGCTGACGGGTTTCCAGGTTCCGGGGCCCGTCCGGGCCCTCCGGAGGGCGTCGTCCGCGGACAAACCCTCCCCCCTAAGAGTCAGGTTTTTCGAAGCGTAAAGTAGGGTATTCCCTGATTTGATCTCAAAACCCATCCACGTATAGTGATTGTGGCTTCTTCAGGATTGGTTTGTGGGAATTCCTGCAAGGTCGGTCAGGGGGCTGAAGAAGCCCTTCATTGGCTTAGGCTGGGGTTGTGAGTTATGGTACCGGGCGCCGGCTTCGTGCCGGCGCTTTTGTTTTCCTGGACCCTCCGCTTTCCTCTGCGCCGGCGAGCTTCTTCCAATCCAACGGTTCCCGGCGTGGCCGGGAAATCCACCGCCTCACCATGGTACAATGCGTCATCCCGCCGGCTGGGGCGCGTCGTGATCCGGAAATTGTGGGCGAAATATGAATCTTGGGCGAAGCGGCGCGGCTTCGTGCTGCTGCTCCTGGGAATCTTTGTGGCGGCCGGCTGGGGACTGATCGGCTTGCTCCGCCCGTGGCGGGAGCTGCCCCGGTCGACCTGGCCGTGCGGATTCGAGGCGGGCCGGATCGCCCGGAACCTGATCGACAGTCGGGGCTATGGTTCCCCCTTCGCCCTCCGGCCTGGTGAGGGATTCTGGATTGAGCCGGGCAGCTCCGGTCCCGGGGCGCGGCCGGACCCGGCGCCGGACATCGGGCCGGTCCCTCCCACCGCCTGGATCACCCCGCCCAACGTCTCCATGTGGGTGCTGGTGTTCGGGCTGTTCGGGGTGTACACTCCGGCGGCCTGGGCGGCGTACCTCGGGCTGCAGGTCCTGCTGATGGCCGGGGCCTTGTACCTGTTGTGGCGGGTCCTGGCGCTGTCCGCCGGCGGTCGCGCCGCCGCGGTGGGACTGCTCCTCCTGCTGGCCTATCCCCTGGTCTGGAGCATCCCCCTCACCGACACCCACAGCAGCACCCTGTTCGTGTTCCTGCTGGCGTCTTCGCTGTACGCCCTGGCCCGCTGGCTGGGTGGCGGCCGCTGGCTGTGGCTGGCGCTGCACGCCCTGGCGGCCGCCCTGGCGGTGCTGAGTGAGGCCTCGGCCGTCCTCTTCCTGGCGGCCTTCGAGGGCTGGCTGGCCGTGCGGGGTGTCCGGTTGGGCGAACCGCCCGGCGGAAAGGTTCCCGGCTGTCCGCCGGTTTCACCCGGTGGCTGGCGGCTGTCCCGCTCCGCCACGGTCCTGCTGACGGCGGTCCTGGCCTGCCTGCTGGCCTGGGGGCCCTGGCTGGTGCGCAACTGGCGGATTCTCGGGGCGCCGGTGCTGCTGAAATCCAACCTCGGGGTGGAACTCTGGCTGGGGAACAATCCCGACGCCCTGGCCGGCTTCCTCCATTCCCAGGTCGAGCATGCCGTTTACAGCAACGAGTCCGAACGCCGCCTGCTCCTGGAGATGGGTGAACCGGCCTACGCCCGGATCTGCTTCCGGCGTTTCGCCGACTTCGTGTCGGCTCGCCCGGGGGATTTCATTGTGCTGACCAGCCGGCGGGTGCTGCACTTCTGGACGCTGCTGCCCGGGAAAACCAACCCGGCCCGGCCGGCGCTCACGGTCCTGTTCCTGGCCTGCCTTGCCCTGTACGCCGGCCTGCGGTGGCGGGAGCGGCTCCGGCGTCACGGGGGGCTGGCCGGCCCGGACCGCCCCTGGCTGGAGTCAGCGGCGGTCTGCTTCCTCCTCTGGTACCCGGCGGCCTACTACGTGACGCACTTCCTGCTGTACCGCTACCGGTTCCCGCTGGAGATCATGCTGCTGGTCGCCCTGGCCTGCGCCCTGGCCCGGGCGTTCCCGCCCGAGCCGGAAGGGCCGGCCGCGGTCGCCGATTGACAGGCACCGCCGGGAGCGGCTACACTGGCGCCTGCAACCATGAACACCGATCGGCCGATCCTTCTTTCCGTGGTCATCCCGGCTTACAACGAGGAAGCCCGCATCGGGCGCACCTTGGAACGCGTGTCCGCCTACCTGGCGGGGCGGGACTACGCCGCGGAGATCCTCGTCGTGGACGACGGATCGTCTGACGCCACCCGCGACGTGGCCGGACGGGCCCTGGAACATTCGCCCGTGCCTTTTGGGGTGCTGACCCTGCCGGCCAACCGGGGCAAGGGGGCGGCAGTCCGCGAGGGCGTGCTGGCGGCCCGGGGGGAATTCATCCTGTTCAGTGACGCCGACCTGTCCACGCCCATCGAGGAGGCGGACCGCCTCCTGGCGCGGCAGCGGGAGACGGGCGCCGACGCCGTGCTGGGGTCCCGCGCCCTGCCGGACTCGCGGATCACCCGGCCGCAGGGCCGGCTGCGGGTGCTGGCCGGCAAGACCTTCAACCTCATGGTCCGGCTCGTGACCGGCCTGCCCTTCCGGGATACCCAATGCGGCTTCAAGCTGTTCCGGGGCCCGGTGGCGCGGGAACTGTTCGCCCGGCTGGAGGAGGAGCGGTTCGCCTTCGACGTGGAGATTGTCTACCGGGCGGTGCACCGCGGGCTGAAGGTGATCGAGGCGCCGGTGGAGTGGGCCGACGACCGCCGCAGCCGGGTCCGCTTCTTCCGCGACTCCACCCGGATGGCGGTGGCGCTGCTGCGGATCCGGCGTAGCCGCGATTGAGGCTGTGCCGCAACAACCGATTATCCAAGTTGGTGTGATGGTGTCAGGCTCTGTCACGACCCAGCTACCGGCGAGCGGTCAGTACCGGCAAGCGTGAGCTGCTGGCGGGTGACAGGACTCAGCTGGAGATGACGATCTGCATCTTCAGACAAACCGGATAGTTGAGTGAAATCTCGCGCCAGCAGCTCACGCTTGCCGGTACTGACCGCTCGCCGGCTGGCCATCGCTCGGCCCTTCCCACTCACCCGGGCGAGCCTCCGGGTCCAGGGAGGTCCGGCCATGAAATGAACAGAATATCGGTTGCGACACAGCCTCGGAATTGACTCCGGCACAATTTAAGGGGCTTTCGGGGGAATGCTTCGAACGGAATCAGCCTCACCGGCTTCGCGGTGCCGGAGTTTCCACTCTGCGTCCTTTGCGCCTCTGCGCGAACTTCCTGATCCGAATACGTTTGCGAACACGATTACGATCGACGAGTGCGATCGCCTGCCGGTCACCGGTCACCCGTCACCGGTCATCCGTCGATTACGAGCACGAGCACGAGCACGAATCGATCCGCAATCCGCAATCCGCAATTCGCAATAGGTCCTATTCCACCAGCACCCACTGGAAATTGCCGGGCGCGAAATAGCACACCCGCACACGGCGCAGGTCGGCCATGGACACCTTGTCCAGCCGCTGCAGCCGCTGCCGGTAGGCCTCCGGCGGCTGGCCCTGGAACATCCCCAGGCCCATGAAGTAAGCCCGGCTCAGCGAAGGGATCCAGCGCATCAGCGTCTGCCCCTTCAGCTTGTTGACCGCCTTCTGCAGCTCGCGCTGGCTGACGCCGGCCCCGGCGAAGTGCCGCACCTGCTCCTGGATGCCGTCCCGGGCAGTGGCCAGGTTCTCCGGCCGGGTGCCCATGGAGATCTGGAGCATGGCCAGGTCGCCCCGGTTGAGCCAGGACACCCCGGCGCCCAGCGAGTAAGCCAGGCCGCGTTTCTCCCGCAGTTCGAAGCTCAGGGCGTCGGAGAAGAGCGACACCAGGACCTCCAGGGCCGGGGCGTCCTTCGGGTCGACGCGGAACGCCTTCCCCGCCCAGACGTAGCCCTGTTTTCCCTTCAGGGAAAGCCGGACCGGCTCGGGGGGCGCGGCGGCCGGCGCGAAGCTCAGGTCCGCCCGCTGGGTGGGGCGCCCGGCGTCGCCGGAGACGAGGGCCCGGATCTCCGCTTCGACTTCCCGGACCGGCTGGTTCGTCTGGACCGTCCAGATCATGTTGGCCGGCTGGAAGTGCTTCGGCCAGAAGTCCTGGACGTCCGGCAGGGTGATGGACTGGAGCGAGGCCGCCGATCCGTAGACCGACCGGCCCTTCCACGTGCCGGGGAAGAGGGCCTGGAGCATCGCCCGCTGGCCGGCCAGCCGCGGATCGCGCTCCTGGCGGGCCTGGACCTGGCCCATCGCCTGGCGGGCCTGCGCGAGGTTCGCCTCGGTCAGGGCCGGCTGGAAGAGCATCTCCGCCAGCAGTTGGAGCCCCTCGCGGTAGTACGTGTCGATCGTCTGGAAGCGCACGTAGGAGTACTCTTCGACGGTGTAGTAGTCGTCGAAGGGGATCATCGCGCTGTCCACCGTCTTGACCTGGGCGCCGATGGCGTCGAGGGCCTGCGAGAGGGCGTCCTTGTCGCGGCGCGCGGTGCCGAGGGGCAGCAGCCGGTGGCACAGGTCGACCAGCCCTTCCTTGCCCGCCGGCTCCCGGGCGCACCGGTTGCGCACCAGCACGTGCACGGCGAAGATCCGGGATTCCGGGTTCCTCTCCACCGCCACCGTCAGCCCGCTCGCCAGCGGCTTGGCGTCCGCCGCGGGCAGCGCCGGAACGGCCAGGGCCAGGGCCAACCAGAGTCCGCCGGCCAGTCGCGCGATCCTTGCCTTCTTGCTCATCCTCACCTCACCTCATCTTCTCTGCCGATTCACCGATTCACCCATTCACCGCGCTATCGCGGCGGCATCTTCGGCATGCCCGGCATGGACGGCATGCCGGGCTTGCCGGGCTTGTCCGACGGCTGCCCGTTCAGGACGGTGACCAGGGGCCGCTCCCAGCCCAGCAGCTTCCGCACCTGCGCGCCTGCTTCGGCGGGAGTCACCGACTGGATCCGTTTCACCAGCGGGTCGCCGAAGAACTCCGGCAGCCGCTCGATGGGCAGGTCGGCCAGCAGCTGGCCCTTCCACATGCCGAGATAGTGGATGTTCTCCAGGTTGTAGATCTCGTCCAGCTCGGCCTTGAGCTGGTAGGTCCGCAGCCGCGCGGGGAGCGGGTCGAGCACCGCCATCGTCCGGATTTTCGCCGCCAGCGCCTCGGCCTGCTGCGCCGTGCGGGGGGCCGCGTCACGGAACTCCAGCGTGATCTGGTACAGGGAATAATCCCGGTTGGTCACGGTGGCGCCCGAGTAGCTCTCGATGTCCCCCGCCTTCACCAGCGCCGCCAGAGGGGAGGCGGCGGGGTCCTCCAGCCACATCCGCGCCGCCTCGAAGGCCGGCCAGTCCGGCGCCCCCGGGGCGGTCGCGGGCAGGGTGAGCACCACCTGGCTGGCGGACTGCTCGGTGGCGGCCACCTTCGTGGCCGGGGCGCGGAAGAGGTCCGGCATGGGGGGCGCTTCCGGCAGCGGCCTGGAGGGATACCCGCCCAGCCGGTCGGTGATCAGCCGGAGCGCCGCGGGCGCCGCGAAGTCCCCCACCACCAGCAGGGTGATGTTGTTGGGGACGTAGTAGGTCTGGTAGTAGCGCTGGATCAGCTCGCGCGGCATCTTCCGGATGGACTCCTCGGTGCCCACGGTGGGCAGCGCGTAGGGCGTGCCGGCGAACACGTGCTCCTGCAGGGCCCGCTCGACCCCGTAGTCGGGCGAGTTCCGGTCCTTGGCCAGCTCCTCGAGGATGATGCCGCGCTCCTTCTCCAGCTTGTCGGCCGGCAGGACGGAGTGAAAGATCATGTCCGCCTGCAGCTCCAGCACGCCGGCAAAGTTCTCGCGCGGCGCCACCATCAGATAGCAGGTGTAGTCCTCCCGGGTGAAGGCGTTGTTGTACGCCCCCAGCAGGTCGGCGTCCTCGTAGAGCTGGGCCTGGGAGCGCTTCTCCGTGCCGTTGAACAGGAGGTGCTCCAGCATGTGCGACATGCCGCAGGAAGCCTCGTCCTCCCCGCGCACGCCGATCTTCACGACGAAGTAGGAGGCGGTGACAGGCGCGGCGTGGTTCTCCAGCAGGACCACCTCCAGGCCGTTGGGCAGCCGGTGGAAGACGGGGGCGGATCCGGCGGCGCCCAGCCACAGGGCGGCCAGCAGGACCAGCGGGACGAGGGGCCATCGGCGGCGGATCATCATCGGCGTCTCCTCCGAAGGTTTGGCAGGATTCTACCAGAGTCCGGCGCCGCGCACCACGCCAGAAATCGGATGGAGGGGCGCTGGGCGGGGGGGGGCGCCGGGCGGGCAGGCTTGCAAATCCCCCCCGGCTGTTCTACCATGAGGGGGCCGATTCCCCCATTGGAGCGAGAAGCAGGATTTCACCACAGGGAGCGGAGGACGGGGAGAGCCCACGCCCGGTTCCCGGCAAAGGAGTTCCGGCGATGCAAGTTGCGGAGATTGCGGCGGCGGTGGATTGCCGCTTCACCGGCGACGGCGGGGTGGAGATCCGGTCGGTGGCCAGCCTGGAAAAAGCCGGCCCCGCCGACATCACTTTCGTGATGGACAAGAAGCACCAGAAGCTCATCCCCGAGTCCCGCGCCGGAGCGTTCATCCTCGCTCCCGACGTCCCCCTGGAAGGCCGCCCCGCCATCCGATCGGCCAATCCCTACCTGACCTTTGCCCGGGTGCTGGCGTTGTTCTACCGCCAGCCGCTGCCGGAAGGTCCCTTCGTTCACCCCACTGCGGTGGTGGCGGAGGACGCGACCCTGGGGAAAGACTGCTACATCGGGCCGTACGTCGTGGTGGGCGAGGGCGCCCGCCTCGGCGACCGGGTCCGCATCGTCGCCCACGCCACGGTGTACCCCGGCGCGATCATCGGCGACGACACCCTGATCCATGCCCACGTGGTCGTTCGGGAGCACTGCGTCCTGGGGCGCCGGGTCGTCCTCCAGAGCGGCGCCGTGATCGGCGGCGACGGCTTCGGCTTTGCCAAGGGGGCGGACGGCTCCTACACCAAGATCCCCCAGGCCGGGCGGGTGGTGCTCGAGGACGACGTGGAGATTCAGGCCAACTCCTGCGTGGACCGGGGAACCCTCGACGACACCCGGATCGGCCGGGGCACCAAGCTGGACAACCTGGTCCAGATCGGGCACGGCTCGGAAATCGGCGAAAACTGCGTCTTCGCCGGCCAGGTGGGGCTGGCCGGGAGCACCCGGGTCGGCAACAGCGTCACCATGGCCGGTCAGGTCGGCGTGGCGGGGCACTGCGTTATCGGCGACAACGTGGTCATCATGGCCCAGAGCGGCGTGCCCGGCGACATCGAGAAGGACCGGGTCGTCATGGGCACCCCGCCGGTGGACCGGAAGGACTTCATGCGGATCGCCCTGAACTGGATCAAACTGCCCGAACTGGCCAAGCGGATCCACGACTTGGAGAAGGCGCTGGAGGAATTGAGGAACCGGTCATGAGCGGCGGATCCGATTTTTCCACCAATTTCATTCTGGAGGCACTCCGGAAGATCCACGGGGAGAAGCTCACTGGCTTCCTGTCCTTCCCTTACGAGGAGGATCTCACCACCATGACGTTCCTCGGGGGGGAGTTTGTCGCCCTGGACACCCGGACCGGCCGGAAGTACCTGGCCCCCTTCCTGGCGGAACGGGGCATCGACCTGGGCCACCTCCTCGCCGAGTCCACCAGCGCCATTTCGGTGGCGGAACTCCAGTCCGCCCAGCAGGCCACCTTGGAATTCGTGGGGCGGTTGCTGAACCGCCTGGCCGATCCCGCGGTGGGGGTGCTGCTGAACTTTCAGGTCCGGGACGCCGCGGACATTTCCGCCGCCGTCCCCGGCGTGCCGTCGGCGAACCTGGTCCTGCAGTTCTTCGACAAGTGGCTGGAGTCCCGCCTGCTCCCCGCCATGCGGCCGGATCCGGCCGCGGTCATCCGGGTCGGCCCGGACCACCTCCAGCGGGTGCGGTCCCTGGCGCTCACCCCGCGCCAGGGGTACATCCTGGCCCGGCTGCAGGACGGGCTGACCGTGCGGGACTTCATCAGCAGCTGCGGGATGCCGGAGGAGCAGGTGGCGCGGGACCTGCTGGCCTTCTCGTTCTTCGGCATCCTGTCGGTGGGCGAGCCGCCGCGGAAAGCCGGGGCGCCGACGGCCGCCGGCCGGACCGCCCCTGCCGCGGCGGCGCCCGCCTCCCGGGTCGCGGGGTCGCCGCCGGCGGAAGCGGGAGAGGGCGTCCCGCCGGAGTTGCTGGCCCAGGTCCGGGACTTGGCCATGGTGGCGGAGAGGGGCAACCTCTACGAAATCCTGGACGTGGATGTCCGCGCCGATACCGAGGAGATCAAGCACCGTTTCGTCGAGCTGACCAAGCAGTTGCACCCCGACAAGTTCCAGAAGTACGGCGATCCCGCCCTGCTGGCCCAGGTGGACGCCATCTTCGCCAAGATCTCCGAGGCGAACGAAGTGCTCAAGGACCCGCTGCGGCGCTCCGAGTACAATGAGAAAACCGGCCTGGACAAGGCTCCCCTGCACAAGACGGCTCCGGCCCCGGCCCCGGCCGGCGAGTCGCAGAAAGGCGGCAAGGCTTACGCCTACGAGGATCCAGAGCACAAGGCCAAGCAGCATTTCGCCCACGGCAAGGAGGCCCTGAAGAACCAAAAGTTCCACGATGCGGTGGAGCACTTCCGGGAGGCGGTCCGGATGATGCCGGACGTGGCCGAGTACCAGTTCTTCCTGGGCCGGACTCTGTCCATGAACCCCCAGCGGGCCAAGGAGGCGGAGGAGCGCCTGAAGCGGGCGCTGGAGCTGAAGCCGAACCGGGTGGAGATCCTGCTGGAACTGGGGCGCTTCTACGAGCGGATGAACCTCAAGCTGAGGGCGAAGACATACTTCGAGCAGGCGCTCAAGGCGGATCCCAAGAACAAGGAAGCCATGCAGGCCCTGGGAATCAAGGTCAAGCAGCCACTGGACTTCAAGGGCCTGCTCAAACTCGACCTAAAAGACCTGCTCAAATCCCGGAAAGACAAGGAGTAGGCGGAACGATTCGCCGATGCCCGCATGGCCGAGGCGGGTCAACGCCTCCGTGTGCCCGGCGCGCGCCCGGGCGATGGCCGCGAACCATTGGCGGCCCTGTCCCGGCGTGAGGACCGGTGGCGGGTAGTCGGCGGACAGCAGGTGCGCCCAGGGCACGATCCGGACGAGGGGGAAGTTCCAGGCGGGGAAGGGGCGCAGGTCGGCCAGGCGGAGGGAGAGCAGGCAATACTTTTCCACCGGGTGGAACAGCCGGGTGCTCTCGACGGACAGCCACTCCAGGGTGTTGGCCAGGAAGTCCCGGAGGTAGGCCGAGTCCTCCGCCGGCTCTTCACCGGAAAGGCTGTGGGCGGGGGCGGTGCGCAACGGCGCGGCGCCGTTCCAGCAGGCGGACAGCGCGCACAGGTCCTCCAGGGTGAGGGGCGAGCCGGAGGCGAGGCGGTCCAGTAGCTGCTCGACGGTGCCGGCGAGGGCCTCCTCCGGCGCGCGGCCGCCCGGGACGGCGTCGTCGGCCGGGACCAGGGGCAGCAGCGCCCGCTCGGCGGGGAGGACGTTGGCGCGCAGGTGGTCCGCCAGCCGGCGGCGGCGCTCCGCCGGGTCCGGGCATGCCGCGCGGAACCGGTTGCGGGCCCGATCGATGTCGAGGAACTCCGCCGCCGTCTTGTAGCCTTCTTCCATCATGGTTTTCCGCCGGGGATCCGGCCCCGGCAGCGGCCGCCGGCGCCCACCTCGTCGATGACCACCGTCACGGGCGTGTTCTCGGGAAGGCGCACGCCCGGCACCTCGACCTCGATGTAGTTTTCCGCCATGACGGCGGTGGCGGGGGGATCGGCGGCGGCACGCAGGCACAGGCCGGGCAGGGGCCGGCCGATCCAGCCCCGCCGGTAGGCCAGCCGCTTGCGGGCGCCCAGTTCGCGCAGGCGGGCGGCGCGGCGGCGCACCTCTTCCGGCGGCAGCGCGCCCGGCATGCGGGCGGCCTCCGTCCCGGGCCGGGCGGAAAAGGGGAACACGTGCAGGTAAGCCACGGGGAGCCCTTCGATGAATGCCAGCGTCTCGGCTTCTTCGGCCGCGGTCTCGCCGGGGAAGCCCGTCAGCACGTCGGCGCCCAGCGCGGCGCCGGGGCGGGCCTCGGCCAGCCGCCGGCAGACCCCGGCGTACTCGGCGGGGGAGTAGGGCCGCCGCATCCGTTGCAGCACGGTGGCCGAGCCGCTCTGGAGGGGGACGTGGAAATGGGGCGCGATGCGGGGCTCGGCGGCGATCAGGCGGATCAATGCTTCGTCGAATTCCAGCGGCTCCAGGGAGCTGAGGCGGAGCCGGTCCAGCGGGCAGGCGGCCAGGATCTCGGCCAGCAGGCGGGCCAGGGGCACCGGCGGATCGAGGCTCTGGCCGTACCGGCCCAGGTGGATCCCGGTCAGGGTGATCTCCCGGACGCCCTGCGCCACCAGGCCGCGGACCCGCTCGATCACTTGCGCCAGGGGGGCGCTGCGGCCGGGTCCGCGCACCGACGGCACGATGCAGTAGGCGCAGGCGGCGTCGCAGCCGTCCTGCACCTTGACGTGGGGCCGGGTGTGCCCGCGCCAGGCCACCGGCACGTCCGACAACACACCCGAAGGGGGGGCGGGCGCGACTTCCGCCTCAGGCCAACCGCTGCCCGCGCCGGCACCCAGCAGTCGGGGCAGGTCCAGGCGCTGTCCCGTGCCCAGGACCGCCCAGACGCCGTCCTGGCCCCGCAGGAAGTTGGCGGCGCGCTCGGCGTAACATCCGGACAGGACGATCCGGGCGGAGGGGTTCTCACGGTGCAGGCGGTGGAGCAGCTTGCGGACGTCGTGGTCGCTGCGGTGGGTCACGGTGCAGCTGTTGAGGATGAGCACGTCGGCGGCGGCGGCGTCCTCCGCCGGAAGGTGGCCGGCCGACTCCAGGGCGTCGGCCATGGCGTCGCCGTCGGCCTGGTTCGTCCGGCACCCGAATGAATACAGCCAGTACCTCATTAATCCTCACCACAAAGGCACGAAGGGTACAAAGAGATCAGCTGGCCATTCACCCAATCAGAAGCGATCGGGCGATACCTTCAAGAGGAGAATTATAGCAAGAGTCCGATCTGGTTGCAGACGTCAACCGAATTCCCAGGATGGTTTCCGGATTGAAAACCTGAAAAATTCTGTGTGTCCTTCGTGCCTTTGTGGTGGGTCCTTCTACTCGGACAGGGCGCGGCGGAGCTTGGCCGACTGCTCTTCCACCCCGGCCGCCAGCTCCTCCTTGTGCCGGCGCAGCTTCTCCGCCAGCGCCGGGTTGGACAGCGCCAGCACCTGCGCGACGAAGACGGCGGCGTTGCGTGCGCCGGACTTGCCCACGGCCATGGTCGCCACCGGCACGCCGGGCGGCATCTGCACCGTGGCCAGCAGAGCGTCCCAGCCCCGGAGCGGGGAGGAGTCGATGGGCACGCCCACCACCGGCAGGGTCGTGTGCCCGGCCACCACGCCGCCGAGGTGGGCGGCTGCGCCGGCCCCGACGATGATCACCCTCAATCCCCGGCCGGCCGCGCCGGCGGCGTAAGCGGCGGTCTTGTCGGGCGAGCGGTGGGCCGACGAGACATCCACCTCGAAGGGGATGCCGAACTTCTTCAAGGTGTCGAGACAATCCTTCATTACGTCCATGTCCGACAGGCTGCCCATCAGCACGCCCACCAGCGGTTCTGTCATGTCCATGCCTCCAGCCGAATTTGGGGTGTATTTCACCACATCCCGCTCCGGTTTTCAAATCCAACGGCAACCGGCCTGGCCGCCGGCCGGTGAATCGGAACGGGGCGGGCGCACATCTCACTCGTTTCAACAGCCCGATTGGAGGCGTCGTGCCGGAAATCCTGAAAGCCCCGGAACCTGTGCTGCAGTGCATGGAAATGATCGGCGGCAACCACCTGGACAGCTACCTGATCCACGCGCCGGGCCTGGACGCGTGGGTTGACAGCCTGCCCCACAGCGCCGAGGCGGGCGGGGACGTGCACCTGCTGTCCGTCTGCGGCTCCGGCCGGGTCACCCGGATGATCATGGCCGACGTGGCCGGCCACGGCGCGTCGGCCGGGGAGACCGCCCGGCTTCTCCGGCGGCTGGTCCACCGGCATATCAACTATCTCGACCAGTCCCGGCTGGTGCGGGACGTGAACCGGGAATTCATCCGTCACACCGAGGATGGCCGGTTCGCCACCGTCCTGTTCATGACCTACTACGCCCCCACCAGCCATGTCATCATTTGCAACGCCGGCCACGTCCGGCCGTTCCACTTCTCCACCCGCCTGGGCCGCTGGCGGCCGCTGGATGCCAACACCGAGGACCGCGGCCCCTCCATCCGCACGGAGAGGGAAACCTACGCCTTCCAGCCGGTGGCCAACCTCCCGCTGGGGATCGTGTCGGACACGCCCTACATCCAGTTCGAGGTGCACCTCGACCCCGGCGACGTGCTGGTGGCCTGCTCCGATGCCCTGACCGAAGCCGAGTCCCCGGACGGGAGAATGCTGGGGGAGAGTGGTTTGCTGGAAATGCTGGCGGGTTTGCCGCCGGAGGCGCCGGACCGCCTGGGGGCGACGCTGCTGGCGGCGGTCAACGACTTCCGGGGCCAGTCGCCGCCAGCCGACGACCAGACCCTCCTGGTGGCCCGCCGCACGGACGCTCCCCGGCCCCGGCTGGGTGTCCGGTGGCTGCTGCGGTTGATGCGCCGGCTGGCACGGCGCGACTAGGGGCGGGAGCCGCTTACAGCTGGTATCGGCGGAGGCCCTTCTGGCCGATGTCCCGCCGGCAGTGCATCCCTTCGAAATGGATCTGGTTGACCGCCTCGTAGGCGCGCGTGATGGCGTCGGGCAGGTCGGCCCCGCTGGCGGTCACGCCCAGGACGCGCCCGCCGGCGGTGAAGAAGTAGTCGCCCTCCCGCCGGGTGCCGGCGTGAAACACCGTAACGTTCTTCATCTGGGCGGCCATCTCCAGCCCCCGGATCACCTTGCCCTTGGGATGGGCGCCGGGGTAGCCGCCGGAGGCCAGCACCACGCAGACGGCGGGCCGCGGGTCCACCTCCAGGGGCGCCCGGTCGAGCCGGCCGCGGATCAGCAGCTCCAGCGTCCGGGCCAGCGAGCCGCGCAGGCGGGGCAGGATGGCCTGGGTCTCGGGATCGCCGAAGCGCACGTTGAATTCCAGCACCCGCGGGCCGTCCCCGGTCAGCATCAGGCCGGCGTAGAGCACGCCGCGGAAGGGGTGTCCCTCGGCGGCCATGCCGCGGACGACGGGCAGGAGGACCGTCTCCCGGATCCGGTCCATGGCGCCCGGCGGCAGGATGCGATCGTCGGAGTAGGCGCCCATCCCGCCGGTGTTGGGCCCGCGGTCTCCGTCGAAGACCTGCTTGTGATCCTGGGAGGGGGGCAGGGGCAGGATGTGCTCGCCGTCCGACAGGACGATCACCGAGGCCTCCTCGCCGGCGAGGAACTCCTCCAGCACGACCCGGTCGCCGGCGTCGCCGAAGATCCGCTGCTCCATCATCTCGGCCAGTGCCAGCCGGGCCTGGACCAGGTTCTCGACGATCACCACGCCCTTGCCGGCGGCCAGCCCGTCGGCCTTGATCACCACCGGGAAACGGAAACGGCCGGCGGTGAGGCTCTCCAGCGCGGAGACCTCCTGGCGGTGCACCTCGAAACGGGCGGTCGGGATGCCGTGCCGGGCCATGAACTCCTTGGCGAAGACCTTGCTGCCCTCCAGCTGGGCGGCCGCCGCGGACGGGCCCACCACCGCCAGCCCCTCGGCCGCGTAGCGGTCCGCCAAACCGGCCACCAGGGGCGCCTCGGGACCGACCACGGTGAGGTCGATCCGCTGGTCGCGGGCGAAGCGGACCAGGCCGTCCAGGTCGGTGGCGGCGATGTCGGCGCGCCGGACCGGCGGGGCCATGCCGTCGCTGCCGGGGGCGCACCAGAGGGTGTCCACCTCGCTCTCGGCGGCCAGCTTCCACACCAGGGCGTGCTCCCGCCCCCCGCTTCCAATTACCAGTACTTTCATAGGTTCATGTCCTTGAAAGGTGAATCGGTGAATGGGTGAATCGGCTGAGATTGGAACCCCAAACCGATTGGTGAATGGATATTGGATATTTGTGAATTGTTATTTCAACCCAGGTTGACAGCTCTTCTCCACCAGGCACGGATTGATATAACCAATAGAAAATAAACAATATCCATTATCCAATCGGCTTTCGATCCCGGATTCCGCCGATTCACCGGTTGCTACCCGGCGAGCCAACCAGGCTACTCTTTGTGCTCGATCGGCTTCGCGCGCTTGGAATCCAGGTACAGGAATACGCACAGGCCGGTGAACATCAGGATGCTCAGCACCTGGCCCACGGTGTCGTACTTCTCCCCGATGCCCAGGTCGATGAAGTGCTGCCAGCCGGCCAGGACCACCAGCGCCCCGACCACGCCCATGATGGCGCCGCCGGCGATGAAGCCGCTGGCCAGCAGCGTCCCGCGCTGCACCCGGGCGTCGGACACGGCCGGGTCCTTGCTGCTCTTGGCCACGAAGTGGGAGATCAGGCCGCCGATGAAGAGCGGCGTGTTGATCTGGAGCGGCAGGTACATGCCGATGGCGAAGGCCAGGGGCGGGATTTTCATCATCTCGAGCAGCACCGCCAGCGCCAGGCCCACCCCGTAAAGCAGCCAGGTCACCGGCTGATTGTCGAAGATGCCCGACAGGATCGTGGCGAACAGGTTGGCCTGGGGCGCCGGCACCACGCTGGTGTTCATGAAGCCGGAGACGAACTGGCCGGTGGCCGGGTCGGCGTGCCCGTACGCCCGGTGGATCAGCAGCACGGTCAGCACCACGCCGGCGGCGGCGAAGACGGTGCCGATCACCTTGGAGATCTGCTGGTAGCGCGGCGTGGAGCCCAGCCAGTAGCCTACCTTCAAGTCGGTGACGAAGCCGCCGCTCATGGCCAGGGCCGTGCAGACCACCGCGCCCATGACGATGGCGGCGAACTTGCCGAAGTCCCCGGCCAGCCCGGCCGCCACCAGGACGGTGGAACCGATGATGAGCGTCACCAGGGTCATGCCGGAGATGGGATTGTTGCCGGTCATGGCCGTCGCCAGGGCGGCCACGGTGGTGAAGAGGAAGGAGAAGACGAACACCACCACCAGGCCGGTGAGGGAGATCTGCCACGCCTTGCTGGCGGAGGCCGGGTCCTGGTTGATCAGGAAGAAGAAGAACACGCCGACGGCGAGGGTGCAGAGGACGATGCCCAGCAGCACGGTGCTCATCTTCAGGTCCTTATCGGTGCGCATGGCCGCGGCGCCGTGGGCGTGGGGGTGGACGATCTGCTCGAACCCCAGCTTGAAGGACTTGTAGATGGTGGGCAGCGACTTGATGATGCCGATGATGCCGGCCCCGGCCATGGCCCCGACGCCGATGCGCTGGGCGTAGAGCCGGAACACGTCCCCCGCGCCCATGCCGGGGATGAACTCGGGGAACCCGGGCAGCGGCGCCGGCGGGATCGACAGGGCGGCGATGTGTTGCCCGAAGTGGTAGATCAGCGGCACCAGCACCAGGGTGGAGAACAGGCCGCCGGCGCAGATGATGGCCGAGTAGCGCAGGCCGGTGATGAAGCCCAGGCCCAGGATGAGGCTGACCGCGTTGACGCTGACCGTCGCCTTGACGTGGGTGGCCAGGTTCTTCATCAGCGGGATGAACTGGAAGTTGACGATCTCCGACCACGCCCGGACGCTGGTGGCCAGGAAATCGAAGATGCCGCCGACGCCCGCGGCGATGACCAGGGTGCGGGCCTGGTCGCCGCCGGCCTCGCCGGTGATGAACACCTCGTTGATGGCCGTGGCCTCGGGGAAGGGCAGCTTGCCGTGCTGCTCGGCCACGAAGTACCGCCGCAGCGGGATCAGGAAGAGCAGGCCCAGGAAGCCGCCCAGGACCGACACGATGAACATGGTCAGGATCATGCTCAGGGTGCCGGGGGCGACGTTCATGATGTAGAGGGCCGGCAGGGTGAAGATCGAGCCGGCCACGATCAGGCCGGACGCGGCGCCGATGCTCTGGATGATCACGTTCTCCAGGACCGAGTTGCGCCGCTGGAAGAGCTGCGACAGGCCCACCGCCAGGATGCTGATGGGGATGGCCGCCTCGAACACCTGGGCGACCTTCAGACCGGAGTAGGTCGCGGCCACCGAGAAGACCAGGGTCATGACGATGCCGATGATGATCGCCCGGGAGGAGAACTCCTCCAGGACGGTGCCGGCGGACACGAAGGGCTGGTACTGCTCCCCCGGTTCCAGGGGCCGGTACGCGTTCTTGGGCAGCATGGATCCCATAAAAGACCTCCGGGAATTGTACTCACCACAAAGACACAAAGAACACGAGGCAAACCCAAATCAGATGGTCAAACCCTAATCGAGCGCACAGTCTGGTTTGGAAATATCGGAACAATCTTTGTGTCCTTTGTGCCGTTGTGGTGAAGGCTGTTCTCCATTCCTGTTTTCAGTCGGCGTCGAGGTGGCGACGGAGCAACCGCAGCGATTCCAGCGCCTCCTCCATCATCAGCCCGGGCCACGTCAGCAGCTCGCCCTGGACGAGGAAGACCCTCTCCGCCGGCACGCCCAACTCGCCGGCCACCTGCGCCAGGGACACCTCCTCGAAGCGGTAGGGCTCCGTGGGGAGGAGCACCCGCGTCTCCGGCGGGAGCCGCAGCCCGGCCGGATCCACCGGGAAATACCGTTCGGGGCGGTCCGCCAGAACGTTCCGGAAACCGGTGGCTTCCAGCAGGGAGGAGATGTAGGTGCGGCTGTTGCAGCTCAGGTAGGGGCTTCGCCAGATCGCGCAAAACACCGGGAGCGGATCGATCTTCTCGTTCCGGACCTCGGCCAGCCGGGCCGCCAGGCGGTCGAGGCGCCGCCGCACGCGCGCGCCGCTCCGCAGGATCCCGGCCAGGTCGCGCAGCATCGGCGCCACGTCCTCCGCCGTTGTGGGGAGGACGGACAGCACCCGCAGCCCGGCGTCCAGCAGCCGGCGGCAGTCGGCCTCCCGGTTCTCCTCCATGTCCATGATCACCAGGTCCGGCGCGAGGGCAAGGATCCGGTCGACGTCGGGGTCCTTGGTGCCGCCCACGACGGGCACGGCCGCCAGTGCCTCCCGGGGCCGGTCGCAGTAGCGGGTCCGGCCTGCCAGGACGCCGGCGTGGCCCATCCCGACGAGCGAGTGGGTCAGGCTCGGCACGAGGGACACGACCCGGCGCGGTGCTTCGGCGAAGGCCCAGCTCCGCCCGGCGGCGTCGGTGATGCGGATCTCAGCCTTCATGCGGGAGTTCCCGGTGGGGACGGGCGCCGCCGGGCGCCCAGGTTGTACTTCAGGATGCACCAGAGGGCCCGGACGCCGTCCTTCCAGCCGATCTTCTTGCCTTCCTCGTAGGTCCGGCCGTGGTAGGAGATGCCGACCTCGTAGATCCGGCAGCGCTGGGCGGCCACCTTGGCGGTGATCTCGATCTCGAAACCGAACCGGTCCTCACGCAGCTCGATCTGCCGGAGGACCTCCCGCCGGAAGGCCTTGTAGCAAGTCTCCACGTCGGTGAGGTTCAGGTCGGTCATCATGTTGGAGAACAGGGTGATCAGGCGGTTGCCGAGCATGTGCCAGAAGTAGACCACCCGGTGGGGGAAGCCGCCCATAAAGCGGGAGCCGTACACCACGTCCGCTTTCCCCTTCAGGATGGGGCCCAGCAGGACGGGGTACTCGTCGGGGTCGTATTCCAGGTCGGCGTCCTGCACCAGGACGATGTCCCCGGCGGCCTGCGCGAAGCCCGTGCGGAGGGCCGCCCCCTTGCCCCGGTTGCGCTCGTGGTGGAAGGCCCGGACGCCTGGGATGTCGCGCGCCAGGGCGTCGGCGATGTCGCCGGAACCGTCGGCGGAGCAGTCGTTGACGAGGACGATCTCCTTCTCGATCCCCTCCAGTTGCACGCCCGCGACGCGGCGGACGATGGCCTCCAGCGTCTCCGCTTCGTTGTAGACCGGGATCACGATCGAGAGTCGCACGCGATCTCCTGCGCCGGGGTTAGGAAGACGGATTGTATCATTCAGCGCTTGGTTGATAAAGGCATTTCTGCCGCCGGGAGCGGGGTTCGGGGTTCGGGGCTCGGGACTCGGGCCGCAGTCTGAAGTCGACCACGAAATACACGAAACACACGAAAGGGATTCGATCCACAGTCCGATCATCAACGCAGATCAACGCTGATTTCTTATGATTCTTCATGATCCAATCATTTTATGAATCAGATCATATGAAATCATAATGAATCTGCGTTGATCTGCCTCGAATTCTGCTTTGCATCCTTTGCGGTAAATCCGCAATCCGCAATCCGCAATCCGCAATTCTCCCCCTCCCCGCATCCTTTCCGCCCGGGCCGAATCTTTCCATCCGGCGGCGTCTCTGGTAGAATAAGCCCGACACCCCAACGCGGAGGCACGCGGTGAAACCAATCTATGAGGAGTTCCCAGGCGAGTACCTCGAGGACGTGCTCCTCTCGGCGGAAAAGATCCAAGCCCGGGTGGCGGAGATGGGCGCGACGATCGCGGCCGAGTACGCCGGCAAGAACCCCCTCCTGGTCTGCATCCTGAAGGGGGCCAGCCCGTTCCATGCCGACCTGATCCGGTCCATCCAGATCCCGCTGTCGGTGGACTTCATCGCCGTCGCCAGCTACGGACAGTCCACCAAGACCACCGGCGAAGTCAAGCTCATCAAGGACCTGGACAAGTCGCTGACCGGGCGGCACGTGCTCATCGTCGAGGACATCGTCGACACCGGCCTGACCCTGAACTACCTCAAGCACCTGCTGGAAAACCGCGGCCCGGCGAGCGTGCGGATCTGCGCCCTGCTCAGCAAGCCGGCGCGGCGGATCGTGGAGGTGCCGATCGACTACCTCGGCTTCGAGATCCCCGACGAGTTCGTGGTGGGCTACGGCCTGGACTACTCCGAGCGGTACCGGAACCTGCCCTACATCGGGGTCCTGCGGCTCGCGGTCAGTTCGTAGGCGCATCCGGAGGGGGCCCCCGCGAGGTGCGGGGGAGCGGGAGGTGAGGGCTTGAAGTGCCCGTACTGCAGCAGTCTGGGGGACAAGGTAGTGGACTCCCGGGAGAGCCGGGAGGGCCACAGCATCCGCCGCCGGCGCGAGTGCCTCGCCTGCGGCCGGCGCTACACCACCTACGAGCACATCATCGAGACACCCCTGATGGTGGTCAAGAAGGACGGCCGCCGGGAGGCCTTCGACCGCCAGAAGATCCTCGGCGGGCTGCTCAAGGCCTGCGAGAAGCGGCCGGTGCCCCGGCCCGAGCTGGAGCGGATCGTCGACGAGATCGAGATCTTCGTCCAGGAGAACGCCGACCGGGAAGTGTCCACCGCCGAGATCGGTGCGCAGCTCATGCTCCGGCTGCAGCGGCTCGACAAGGTCGCCTACGTCCGGTTTGCGTCGGTGTACCGGGAGTTCAAGGACCTGGGCGAGTTCCTGCAGGAGATCAACGAGCTGTTCGAATCCAAGATGTAGCGAGGTCGGTCATGGGAAACAGGCCGAGACAGAGCCGGAAATCCGTCCTCCCGCTGGCGGAGCTGTTCTATCCCTGCGCGGGGGGGCGCCTGCACCCCGAGCAGTGGTTCCCCTCGCTGGACCTGTGCGAGGCGGACGACCGCGTGGTCCTCCGGCTGGAGGTGCCGGGCGTGCAGCGGGAGGAACTCCGGATCAGCCTGCAGCATAATGTCATCAAAGTCGAGGGGATCAAGCGCGAGCCCCAGTTCCCCGACGACGAGAAGATCCGTTTCATCTGCCTGGAGCGCGGCTACGGCCCCTTCCAGAAGACCGTGGAGCTGCAATGGGTGGTGGATCCCACCCGGGCCACGGCCGTGCTGACCGACGGCGTGCTGACCCTGACCCTGCCCAAGCTGGTGGAGCGGCGGGGCTCCATCTTCGAGATCCCCGTCCAGGGCGCGACGGAAGAGTGACCGTTCATTTCGCGAGGAGAAGTTGACATGGACCAGAATCCCCCCGATGACGCCGTCCGCGTGGAAGATCCCAACGGAGAAGGGCAGATCCAGATCCCGTCGATCCTGCCGGTGCTGCCGCTGCGGGACATCGTGGTGTTCCCCTACATGATCGTGCCGCTGTACGTCAACCGGCCGGCCTCCGTGCAGGCGGTGGACAACGCCCTGTCCCAGAACCGGATGATCCTGCTCGTGTCCCAGAAGAGTCCCCAGGACGAGGAGCCCACCGCCGACGGGCTCTACACCGTGGGCACCGTCGGCATCATCATGCGGATGCTCAAGCTGCCGGACGGGCGGCTGCGCATCCTGGTCCAGGGCGTGATGCGCGCGCGGATCGAAAAGCTGGACTACTCCGGCCCCTTCATCGCCGCCGTGGTGGACACGCTGCGCGAGCCGGAGGCCAAGGCCCCTAGCATCAAGTCCGAGGCGCTCATCCGCAACGTCAAGTCGGCCATGGAGAACGCCAACACCCTCGGCAAGAGCATCGCCTCCGAGATCATGGTGATCATCTCCAACCTGGACGACCCCGGCCGGCTCGCCGACATCGTCGCCGCCAACCTCGAGCTGCGGGTCAAGGTGGCCCAGGACGTGCTGGCCCAGATCAATCCGCTGCGCCGGCTGCAGAAGGTCTACGAGCTGCTGGAGCGGGAGGTCGAGCTGCTCCAGGTGCAGCAGCAGATCAACGCCCAGGCCAAGGACGAGATCGACCGCTCGCAGAAGGAGTACTTCCTCCGGCAGCAGCTCAAGGCCATCCAGGACGAGCTGGGCGAGGGCAACGAGTTCGCCCAGGAAATCAAGACCTACCGCGAGAAGGCCAAGGCGGCGAAGCTCGCCGGCGAGGCCGCCGAGGAGGTGGAACGGCAGATCGGCCGGCTGGAGAAGATGCACCCCGAGTCGGCCGAGGCCGCCACCCTGCGCACCTGGCTGGACTGGCTGGTCAACCTGCCCTGGTCGAAGGCGACCAAGGACAACCTGAACCTGGTCAAGGCGCAGAAGATCCTGGACCGGGACCACTACGACCTGGAAAAGGTCAAGGAGCGGATCGTCGAGCACCTGGCGGTGCGGAAGATCTCCGCGTCGAACAAGGGGCCCATCCTCTGCTTCGTCGGCCCCCCGGGCGTCGGCAAGACCTCGCTGGGGCGGTCCATCGCCCGCGCGCTGGGGCGCCAGTTCGTCCGCCTGTCCCTGGGCGGCGTCCACGACGAGGCCGAGATCCGCGGCCACCGGCGGACCTACGTCGGGGCCATGCCGGGCCGGATCATCCAGGGGATCCAGCAGGCCGGCACCCGCAACCCCGTCTTCATGATGGACGAGGTGGACAAGATCGGCGCCGACTTCCGCGGCGACCCGTCATCGGCGCTGCTGGAAGTGCTGGACCCGGAGCAGAACTTCTCGTTCCGCGACAATTACCTCGGCGTCGCCTTCGACCTGTCGGAGGTGCTCTTCATCACCACCGCCAACATCTTGGACACCGTCCAGCCGGCGTTCCTCGACCGGATGGAGGTCATCACCCTAAGCGGCTACAGCGAGCAGGAGAAGCTCCACATCGCGCGGCGCTACCTCATCCCCAAGCAGCTCAAGGAGCACGGCCTCCAGCCCGGCCAGCTGCGGCTGACCGATGGGGCGCTGTTGCGGATCATCAACGGCTACACCCGCGAGGCCGGCCTCCGGAACCTGGAGCGGGAAATCGCCCGGATCAGCCGCAAGGTGGCCCGCCGGGTCGCCGAGGGCAAGAAGGCCGCCGTGGCGGTCACCGACAAGAACGTGTCCGACTTCCTCGGGCCGGAGAAGATCCCCCGCGAAAAGCTCCTGCGCCACGACCGGGTGGGCATCGTCACCGGACTGGCCTGGACGCCCACCGGTGGGGACGTCCTCTTCGTCGAGGCGCTGGCCATGAAGGGCAAGGGCCAGCTGACCCTGACCGGCATGCTCGGCGAGGTGATGCAGGAGTCGGCCCGGGCCGCCCACAGCTGGGCCCGCGCCCACGCCGCCCGCCTCGGCGTGCCGGACGATTTCTTCGATACCCACGACTTCCACATCCATGTGCCGGAGGGGGCCATCCCGAAGGACGGGCCGTCCGCCGGCGTCACCATGGCCACGGCCATGGTGTCGGTCTGCACCAACCAGCCGGTGCGCCGCGACCTGGCCATGACCGGCGAGATCACCCTGCGCGGCGACGTGCTGCCCATCGGCGGCATCAAGGAGAAGGTCCTGGCCGCCCGGCGGGCCAGCATCCACCGGGTCATCCTGCCCGAGGCCAACCGCAAGGACGTGGAGGACCTGCCGGCCTTCGCCCTCGAAGACATGCGGTTCGACTACGTCGAGGGCGTGGACGAGCTGCTGAAGCTGGCGATCCACGGGGACGGCAAGGGCAACGGCGCCAACGGCCGGAACGCGAAGGCCGGCGGGAATCCCAAGAACGGGCAGAACGGCAAAATCAGCAAGAACGGCAAGGGAAAGAGGAAGTGAGCCCCCGCTCGGAAGAGGACCTGATCCGCTGGATCGAGTCCCGCGGGTGGCCGGAGAACGCCTTCGTCCGCCGCGGCATCGGTGACGACTGCGCCGTCTGCCGCCCGGCGCCGGGCCACGAGCTGGTGGTGACCACCGACCTGTTGGTGGAGGGGCGGCACTTCCTGTTGGAAACCACCTCCCCGGAAGACCTCGGCTGGAAGATCGGCGCGGCCAACCTCAGCGACATCGCCGCCATGGGCGGGACGCCGGCCGCGTTCTTCCTGTCGGCGGCCTTCCCGGGCAACCGGCAGGAGTGGTTCGCCGGGGTCATGGACGGTTTGCGGGAGATCCTGGCGCGGCACGCCACGCCGCTGGCCGGCGGCGACCTGTCGGCGGCCGACCGCTTTTTTTTCTGCGCTACGGTGATCGGGGAGGTGCCGGCGGGCCGTGCCCTGCTGCGCGCCGGCGCGCGGCCGGGCGACGCCGTCTTCGTGACGGGGGAGCCGGGTGGATCGGGGGCGGGCCTGCGCCTGCTGGCGACCGGCTACCGCCGGACCGCTCCAGGCGCGTTCTCCGATCCCACCGGCCGGACCTGGCCGGGGGAGGGGCCGGTGTGGGACTGCCTGCGGAAGCATCTGCGACCCGAGCCGCGCCTGGCGGCGGGGCGCTTCCTGCGCGAGTCGGGGGCGGTCACGGCTGCCATCGACACCTCGGACGGCATCGCCAAGGACCTCCGCCAGATCTGCGTCCAGAGCGGCGTGGGAGCGGTTCTGTCCGATTCTTTCCTGAAGATACTGATCGATGAGGAATGTGTCACCCTCGCCGACGTGCTGGGCGGGGGGGAGGACTACGAGCTGCTGTTCTGCGTCGATCCGGGGAGGGAGACGGCGTTCCTGGAAGCCTTCACCGCGCAGGCCGGCCTTCTCCCGCTCCACCGCCTCGGCCGGATCGTGGCGGAGCACCCGGGCGAGGTCCGGCTGGAGACGGCCGCCGGCGAGGCGCCCCTGCCGGTGGCCGGTTTCGATCACTTCCGGCCATAACCGTACCTCGCGACCTCCGGGCGCGTGTCTGGCCGACGCGGGGACGGGGGGACAGGGCGACGGGGAGACCGCGAAACGGTGAAGTTCCTGCTCCTCTGCGACTCTGCGCGAACTTCTTCATCCGATTACGATTACGAGCACGATGACGATCGGCGAGTACGATCGGGCCCTGGTCATCGGTCGCCGGTCATTTGTCGGTTACATGCACGAGCCTCTAGGGGCGTCGATGCTTGCCACGCTGTTACACACTGTGGTATCCTGTGTACCAGAGGTGCGCAAAATGAAAGTGATGTCGGTCCGTGAATTCAGGGAAAAGATGACCACGGTGTTGGGCAAGGAGGAGGTCATCGTGACCAAGGACGGCGTGCCGTCCGCCCGGGTCCTGCCCATCGATCCGGTGGAGCGCTGGCAACTGCTGGTGGCGGATACCCGCCAGCAGTTCCGTCATGCCGGAGTGCCGGACAAGGAGATCGAAAAGGCTTACCGAAAGGCGCGGGGCAAGAAGTCTTGAAAATCGTCCTCGACGCCAACGTTTTCATCTCCGCCTTCATGACGCGGGGGCGCAGTTGCGAGTTGGCCATGGTTCAGGCGCTCCGGTCGGCGGAGGTCATCGTCCCCGAGCAGTTCATCCGGGATCTGTATTCGTTCGCGGAGCAGACGCGGAAAAAGCGCCTCCGCATCGAGCCCGATGTGTTTCTGGCGGCCTTGAATGATCTGCGGGCAGCCGGGCGGTTGCAGGTTGTACCGGTCGGGCGGGTGGAGAGCCTCTCGCCGCATGAGGCGGACAATCATTATGTAAGCGCCGCCATCGAACAACAGGCGGAATTTCTCCTCACGGGGGATCAGGATCTTCTGGGAGTGAAGGATATCGCTCTGCGCAAGCATGGCATCCGGATTCTGACACCGGCGGAGTATCTCGACAGGAGGGCCCGTGACTGATCCGAAACCGCTTTGGGAACAAGTGCCCGAAGAATCCGAGGTCCGCGGGCGGATCGCCGCCCTTCAAGATCAGCTCCGATCCGCGCAGCTCGACGCCGCGTGGATCCTGCAGCCGGCCGACCTCTACTACTTCACCCGCACCGCCCAGCAGGGCCTGCTGGTGGTGCCCGCCGACGGCGAGCCGCTGCTGCGGGTGCGCAAGAGCGTGGACCGGGCGCGGGCCGAGAGCTGCTTCCCGGCCGAGCCGCTGCCTTCCTACCGGCACTGGCCGGGGATGCTGGCCGAGCGCGGCATCGCGAGCAGCGCGGTCGGACTGGAGCTGGACGTGCTGCCCGCGGGCGAGTACCTGCGGATGGTGAAGGAGTTCCCGGAAACACGCTTCGCGGACACCACGCCCGCCATCCGGCGGATCCGTCAGGTCAAATCCGCCTACGAGATCGCCTGCCTGGAGGAGGCCGGCCGCCGGCTGGCGCGAGCCCTGGAGCACCTGCGCCGGACCGTGAAGCCCGGGATGGACGAGCGCGCCATCACTGCCGAGATGGAGGGGGCGCTGCGGCGCTCCGGCGATCCCGGTCACGTCCGGGTGCGCAACTGGCGGGCCGAGGTGGTCAACGGCGTGACCGCGGCCGGCGTTTCGGCGGCCCACCCGGTGGCCTTCGACGGGCCGGTCGGCTCGGTGGGCGGGCACCCGGCGCTGCCCACGGGACCGGGCTCCCGGGCGCTGCGGCCCGGCGAGCCGCTGGTGGTGGACGTGGTGGCCTCCGCGGGCGGCTACCTGGTGGACGTGACCCGGGTTTTCGTCGCCGGGGAACCGCCGGAGCGCTTCCGCCGCGGCCACGCCTTCGTCCGGGAGCTGCTGGCCTGGCTGGAGGCGCGTCTCGTGGCCGGGGCCGTGCCGGCGGACCTGTACAATGAAGCCGCGGCCCGCGCCGAGGCGGCCGGCTATGGCGACGTGTTCATGAACCGGGGCGGGTCCAAGGTGAGCTTCATCGGCCACGGCATCGGGCTGGAGCTGGACGAATGGCCGGTGCTGGCCGACGGCTGGACCGATCCGCTGCGGCCGGGCATGGCGGTGGCGGTGGAGCCCAAGCTGATCTTCGACGACGGCGGCGTGGGGCTGGAGAACACGTACGTCATCCAGGAATCCGGCCCCCCGCTCAAATTCCCCAATTTCGACGAAGATCTCATCCGCCTGTGAGATTCGCCACATAGACACAAAGGCACAAAGCCAATCCACTCTTCAGGTCCGAGCCGAACGTCAAACGTTGAACGTCGAACTCTGAACGCTGAACGGCAGACCGCAATCCGGAAGTTCATGGCGGATTTCGTTCAGCGTTCGACGTTCGAGGTTCAACGTTCAGCGTTCAGATCCTTTAGCCTTCGGATTGACTTTGAGCCTTTGTGCCCTTGTGGTGGATTATTTGCCCGCCAGGGCGTGGAAGGGGGCTTGGAGGGAGCGGGCGGTGCGGGACCAGGGCAGGGCGGCGGCGCGAGCACGGCCGGCCGCTCCCAGGGCTCGGGCCTCGGCCGGGTCGCGCAACAGGCGGACCAGCAGGCCGGCCAGCTCGGCGGGATCCTCGGTCTTGGCCAGCAGTCCGGACGTGCCGTCAACGACCAGTTCCGGCACGGCGGTGCGGTCCAGGGCCACCACGGGCAGGCCGCTGGCCATGGCCTCGAGATAGGCGAAGCCGAAGGTCTCGTGGCGGGAGGGCAGGCAGAACACCGCCGACCGGCGGTAGAAGGGGTGGACGGCATCGTGGGGGACGCCGCCGTGGCGGGCGATACGCTCGCAGGCCGGGTGGGCGGCGACGGCCCGGTCGACGGCCGCCGCCCGGATCCCGTCGCCCACGATCTCCAGCCGCGCCTCCGGAACCGCCCGGGACACCTCCTCGAAGGCTTTCAGGAGCAGTTCCACCCCCTTGCGCGGGTAGAGCTTGGCCACACAGAGGATCACCGGCGGCGCGCCGGCGGGGGCCGGCCCGGCGGCGGCCAGGCGGGCGTCCCAGTCCGCGAGGTCGATCCCGTAGGGGATGGCGTGGATCCGGGCTGCGGGCACGCCGTAGTGCCTCCGGACGGCGCCGGCGGCGTAAGCCGAGGGTGTGACCACCGCCGTGGCGCGCCGGGCGGCGCGGCGCTCCAGCTGGGCCAGCTGCCGCAGCACCAGCCGCACCGGCCCCCGCTCGAAGGGCAGGATGTCGGCCAGGGTGCCCCCGTTGACGTGGACGAAGGGGCCGGGCCGCCTGCCGGCCAGCGCGAAGCCGTCGAAGTCGAAGCCGGCCACCACATCGGCGCTGGCCAGGTCGGCGGGCGCCAGCCGGTGGTTGAAGGCGATCCGGGCCAGGCTGGTGCGCAGGTAGCCGCCGGCGTCGCGCGGTGGGCAGATCACGCGGACGGACTCGCCGGACGCCGCCAGGGCGTCCCGGACGCCCCGCACGGCGGTGACGACTCCGCTGCCGGCCGTCCCCTCCAGGCTCCACGATGTGAGCAGGATGATGTTCATGGCTTGTCCGTGCTCGTGCTCGTGCTCGTAATCGTGCTCGAAATCGTAATCGTAATCGAATCAGCGGACTACACGCAGAGACGCAGAGTCCGCAGAGACGATCTGCAATCAGCATCTAACCACGAACCACACGAACCACACGAAAAAAAATGGGATCTCAATCCAGGAACCGCGACCCGAAATCCGATGTCCGAGATCCGAAGTCCGCAATCCGCAATCCGCAATCCGCAATTCGCAATAGATTTCCCTTACGGCACCGGGTTCAGGAAAAACACCACCACGTAGAGGATCCCGATGACCACCAGCGTCCAGAAGGCCCGCCGCGGCTCCCGGGTCTTGTACTCCCGCCACATCATGGCGGTGTAGTACATCACCGCGGCGATGGCGATCGAAATGACCGCGGCCGGCAGCGGCGCCAGCTCCTTGTGATACAGGTAGCGGATGCCGGGGTTCCAAAGCGAGCCGTAGACGATCACCAGGTGCCAAAAGTAGATGAAGAGGGATTCCTGCCCGCAGCGCTGCAGAAATCCCCCGAGGCGCGAGCGGGACAGCCAGCCCTCGGCGAAATAGAGCCCGGCGAAGCCCATCATGGCGCCGGCGGTCCGGAACAGCGAGTGGGGGGGCCACATCCGCCACCAGTACCAGTCGCTCACCGGCGGCCAGTCCAGCGCCTTGAGGGCGAACGCGGCCAGGCTCGCCGCCAGGCCGGAGATCACGAACCCGCGCGCCAGGCGGCGCTTGTCGGGCGACCCCAGGAAGAAGGCGGTGGCCGCCGCGCCGGCGAACAGGTACCCCGCCCAGGGCAGCATTGGGAACTGGGACGCCGGCGGCGGGACGAAAAGGGCCGCCAGCGGGAGGGGCAGGGCGGCGTACGGCTTGCTCCACCAGACCCAGGGGGAGAGGAAGAAGGCCGCCAGGGCCAGGCCGGCGCAGATCCAAGCGGCGGTGCGCGGCCGGCGGGCCAGCATCACCACGGCCAGGGCCGCCAGGGCGCTCAGGGCGATGATCTGCAGGATGTCGGACCGGAAGAAGAGCTGGAGCTTCTCCGGCGGCAGCTTGCGGAGGTTGTTCCAGGACGAGGCGGGGACGTGCAGCTCGTAGCCCAGCAGCAGGACGAAGCCGAAGCGGCGCAGGTACCTCCACAGCGCCGGGCCGAAGCGGCGGAACTCGTCGGCCTTGCGCGACGCGGCCAGCCAGACGCCGGCGCCGGCGCAGAACAGGAAGGTCACCGCCACGAAGCCGTTGGAGAGTTCCAGCAGGCCGAAGAGCCAGTGCTGCCGGTAGCCGTCGGCCAGGCAGGCGTTGACCACGTGGGTCTCGATCATCCAGAGCACCGCCCAGCCGCGCAGCACGTCGAGGAAGACCAGCCGTTCTTTCTTGGGAGCAACCGCCTCGCTCATGGGGAATCCTTCAATCGAACATCGAACATCGAACACTGAACATCGAACATTGAAGTCAAACCCCGAATCTCGAGGTGTTCGAAATCTGAAGGACACATTCTGAAGGATTTACTTCGAAGTTCGATGTTCAATGTTCAGTGTTCGATGTTCGTTTGATTGGCTTCTTTCACTTCACCCGCTTCAGGGCCAGCGGTTCGCCGAAGGCCTCCTTGTCCGGAGCAATCTGGACCAGAAATTTCTGGAGCTCCGCGGTCGATCCGGTCAGCACCAGCCGTTCGTCCCACTTCTCGTGGGCGGCCTTGAGCTTTTTGGCCTCCGCCTGCTTCTCCAGCCAGTTCACGTTGGGCAGGCTGAGGGTCAGGCTGTCGCCGTCCAGACTGGTCAGGAACGCCGTGTGGACGGGCAGGTAATGCATCAGGTAGAAGTCGTTCATCTTCTCGGGGGCCTTCGGGTACATGTCCAGGAAGACGTACTTGCCGAGCCGCACCGCATGAACTTCGAAGGTCCCGTCGAGGCCCTTCTCGGTGTAGGTCAGATCGAACGCCTTGTCCTTGGCGGCCTGGAAGACCCAGCGGGTCTCCTCCTTCTCGTCGACCCAGGTGCCGGCCAGGCCGGGCAGGTCGATCACGTCCTTCGCCGTGTAAATGGGGTGCCGCGTCACGACGCAGCCCGTCGCGGCGATCAATCCCGCCGCCACCAGCACCAGTTTCCAGAACTTCATCTATCCCTCCTTTTGGATCGTGTGCGGGGCTCGGGACTAGGGGCTCGGGGCTCGGAATCAGGGACTCGGCGCTGGAGACTCGAGTTTCGATCCCCGAGCCCCTAGTCCCGAGCCTCGCCGCTCCCGCCCCGCACCCACGCCTGGACGATCTCGCCGATGTACATCCGGTGGTAGTCCCGGTCGGGGTAATTTTTGGCGATGTCCGGATCGAGGAAGTGGCCGGGGTTGAGGTCCTGGAAGTAGATCTTCCGGCACTCCAGCACCAGCCGCGCCTGGGCGAAGGCGACCGCGCCCGACGGCGTCGCTTCCGGCGTCAGGCCCGCCCGGGCCGCCTTGTCCACGTCCCGGCCCGACAGCGTCCCGCACAGGTTCAGCGCGCCGCGGAACGCCTCCGGGAAGAAGGAGAGGGTGAAGCGGTCGCCGGCCTCCATGAAGCGATAAGTGTGCCGCTGCGGCCGCACGAAGCAAAAGCAGACCGGCTTGTGCCAGAGCACCCCCAGCCCGCCCCAGCTGGCGGTCATGGGGTTGAAGGACTCCGGGGTGCCGGCGGTGATCAGCATCCAGTCGGTGCCGATGAGCCGGATGGCATTTTCGCGGAGGGCGTCCGAGGGCACGGGTTGCAGAGCGGGGTCCATGGCAGCGGCTCCTGTTCGAAGGTCGGTCCCGGTCGGATTCAGCGGCCCCATTCTACAACAGAATGCCCCGTGCGCCAATCGCCCCCGCCTTGACAAATCCGGTTGGTTCGGGATACCCTCCATCCAATTGGATCCCATTCATGGAAATCACGGGAAATTGTTTTCCCCCGGCAGGAATACGGAGAGACCGATGATCGGTCGGACCGTCAACCAGTACCGGATTGTGGAGCGTCTCGGCGGGGGCGGGATGGGCGTGGTGTACAAGGCCGAGGACCTCAAGCTGGGCCGGACCGTCGCCCTCAAGTTCCTGCCGCCGGAGCTGCTTCGCGACGAGGAAGCCCGCCGGCGCCTGGTCCGCGAGGCCCGCGCCGCCGCCCGGCTCGACCACCCCAACATCTGCACGCTGCACGAGACGGGCGAAACTCCCGAAGGCGAACTCTTCCTGGTCATGGCCTGCTACGCCGGCAAGACCCTGCGCGAGCGGATCGCCCGGGGTCCGCTGGAGATCGCGGAAGCGGTGGGACTGGCGGCCCAGGCGGCCGAGGGCCTGGCCCATGCCCACGGGGAGGGGGTCGTCCATCGGGACATCAAGCCGGCCAACCTGCTGGTGACGCCCGGCGGCACCCTGAAGATCCTGGACTTCGGCCTGGCCAAGCAGGCCGCCCAGAGCGTCCTGACCCAGACGGGCTCCACCCTCGGCACGGTGGCCTACATGTCGCCGGAGCAGGCGCGCGGCGAGCCGCTGGACGCCCGGGCCGACCTGTGGGCGCTGGGGGCGGTCCTCTACGAGATGGTGACGGGGCGGCCGCCGTTCCCGGGCGAGTACCCCCAGGCCGTGATCTACGCCATCCTGAACGAGGCCCCCCAACCGCCGGAGCTTCTCCGGCCCGACCTGCCGCACGCACTGGGCCGCATCCTGGCCCGCGCCCTGGACAAGAACCCCGCTCGCCGCTACGGCGGGGCCGTCGAGATGGCCGCCGCCCTGCGGGCGCTGGCCGGCGGGGAGGGGGGCGGACTTCCCCGGCGTCGGGATGCCGGACCGGAGGCCATCCCTGGAGACACTCCTGAAGCCGATCGGACCATCCGCCTGGACCAGTCCGCCCGGAAGCGCCCACCGTGGTGGGTGTATCTGGCCCTGGCCGCCACCCTGGGTTTTTTCCTGGTCCACCTGTACCTGACCTTTTTCGGCCTTCAGCCTTCGGGGATCCAGCCCTTGGCAGGGAATCTCGTTGCCGACGGGAACGGATACCGGGTGACAGGAGTGCCACCGGATTCCGCCGTGGCGAAAGCGGGCCTGCTGCCGGGAGACCGGTTGCTGGCTGTGGATGGCCGGCCGGCCAATTACGCCGTGCTCAGCAGCCTGCATCAGGGGGCCCAATCCGGGCGCGTCTACGAGCTTTCCATCGAACGCAAAGGAGAATCCCGCACCCTTCGGATGACCTATCTCCCGATGACCCTCCGCTATTGGAGCCAGCAGGCAAACCTCGTAATCGTGGTGATGATCCTGAACTCCATTTTATTCGTGACCCTGGCTGGCTTCATCGTTTTCCACCGTGCCGGCGATCCCGTCGCCAGCCTCGCAGCGGCCTGGTTGGCCGCCTTGGGAATTGGCATATTCTTTTATATGGTCGCCAGGCCGCCCGGTTATTTCGGCTTCCTTCAGGGGCTCCCGTGGCCGGTGGCCGCCTTCCTTGTTCTGGCGCCGGTACTGGCCGGTAGCGTGAGCGCCGAGCTCAACTGCGTGTTCCTGGCTTCCTTCCCGAAAAAGCTGTTCCGCTCCCGCTGGATTTACCTGCTGCTTTGGGCGCCCGTCCTGATCCGGTTGCCCCTCATCAGCCTGTGGATCGGGGAGAACGTGTTCGGGCCGGAACCCCAGCCCATCTCGGAGACGATGTTCCCCGTCATCGCCTTCCTCCGCATGGCCTACTGGCTGTTGGCCATCGTGATCGTCGTGTGCAATTACCGGACTCTGACCGACCTCAACCAGCGCCGGCGGTTGAGGCTGCTGTTGATCGGCCTCCTGCTCATCCTGCTGTCGGGCATTCCCAGCCTGCTTACGCTTTGGGAGTGGGGGCGGGACCTGGCCCGGCAGAGCCGGGCGATATATCTGCCGGTGATTTTTGCGTTCATATCCATCCTGGGCGTCCTGGCGCTGACCGTGGCCATTCTCAAGCACAGGCTGTTCGGGCTCCGGCTGATGATCCGTCAGGGCCTCCGGTACGCCGCGGCGCGGGGGCTGCTGCTGGGGCTGGCGCCTCTGTGCGCGGGCATCCTCGCCCTGGACCTGATTCTGCATGCCGACCAGCCCCTTCAGGCCGTCCTGGCGGCCCGGGGCTGGTTCTACGCCCTCCTGGCGGCCGCCGGGGTGGCTGTCCACTTCAACCGGCAGAGGTGGCTGACAGCGCTGGACCGCCGCTTCTTTCGGGAGCGGTACGATGCCCAGCGGATCCTGGCCGGGGTGGTGCAGGAGATCCGACGGGCGGGCAGCCTGGCGGAAGTGGCGCCGCGGGTGACCGCCCAGATCGCCGAGGCGCTCCACCCCGAATTCGCCGCCCTCATGGTCAGAAGACCCGGTGACACCGAGTATCAGGTGCTGGCCGCCGCGGGTGGCGCTTCTCCTCCCCCGCTGCCGGCGGACGGCAAGCTCGCGGCCGTGGTCCGGCTGCTGGAGAAGCCAGTGGAGGTCACCGCCTCCGGTTCGGACTGGCTGTCACGCCAGCTCCCGGCGGCGGAGGTGGACTTCCTGCACCGCTCACGGGTGGAGTGGCTGTTCCCGGTCGCCCTGTCCGCCGGCGGCCCGGAAGTGCTCCTGGCGATCGGTCCGAAGCGGTCCGAGGAACCCTACGGCCGGGAAGACCAGGACCTGCTCGCCGCCGTGACCGCCGCCCTGGCGCTCCGCGCCGAAACCGCTTCCTGACTTTGCTGAGGAACCTTCGTTCAAGGGATCCTCAGCAATCCGATTGGTTAATGGATAATATTTATTTGCTATTGGTTATATCAAACCAAACCGGTTCCGGATTGATATAACCAATAGCAATTATCCAATATCCAATAACCAATCGGTTTCCCATTCTCTTCCGATTCACCCATTCACCCATTCATCGATTCACCTTCCCCTTTGCCTTTCTTGACCGGGCGGGGCGTCTCCGGTATAATCCGGCGCTGTGCCGCCGCCCGGGACGGCGAAGGGGCGGGGCGGACCGATCCTCCGGACAAATTCCGCCTGAGAGGGATGGCATATGTTACAGGACGCCTTGCGACAGACCGAAGACAAGATGAAGAAGACCATCGGCGACTTCGAGACGGAGCTCAAGTCGCTGCGCACCGGCCGGGCCTCCGCCCACCTGGTGGACCACATCAAGGTGGACTACTACGGCACCCTGACCCCGCTCAACCAGCTCTCCACCATCTCCACCCCCGAGCCGACCCTGATCGTGATCCAGCCCTGGGACGCCACCTGCATCGCCGCCATCGAGAAGGCGATCCTGACCTCGGACATCGGCATCACGCCGGCCAACGACGGCAAGATCGTCCGGCTGCCCGTGCCGCCCCTGACCGAGGAGCGCCGCAAGCAGATGGCCAAGAGCGTGGCCACCATGGCCGAGCAGCACCGCGTGGCCATCCGCCACATCCGGCAGGCCTCCCGCGACCAGGTCCAGAAGATGCAGAAGGACAAGCAGATCACCGAGGACGACGAGCGCAACGGGCTGGACCGGATCCAGAAGATGACCGACGGCTACATCAAGAAGATCGACGAAGTGGCCAAGAAGAAGGAACAGGAGCTGATGAAGGTCTGAGCCGGCCGGTTCCCGACCCAGGAGGGGGAATGACCCAAGCCCACGGCACCACCATCCTGCTCGTCCAGCGCGACGGGCGGACCGTCCTGGCCGGCGACGGCCAGGTCACCCTCGGCAACGTGGTGGTCAAGCACACCGCCCGCAAGGTCCGGCGCCTCTTCGACGGCAAGATCCTGGCCGGTTTCGCCGGCTCGACCGCCGACGCGTTCGCGCTGTTTTCGCGCTTCGAGAAGAAGCTGCGGGAGTTCGGCGGCAACCTTGAGCGCGGCGCGGTGGAGCTGGCCCAGGAGTGGCGCACCGATCGCAGCCTCCGCCACCTCGAGGCGATGATGATCGTCTCGGACGGGCCGCGCGCGTACCTGCTGTCCGGCACCGGCGACATCATCGAGCCGGAGGACGGCGTCCTCGGCATCGGCTCCGGCGGTCCTTATGCCCAGGCGGCCGCCTTGGCCCTGATCCGGCACACCAGCCTGGACGCCGAGGCCATCGCCCGCGAGGCCCTCGGCATCGCGGCCGGCATCTGCATCTACACCAACACCGAGACCGTCGTCGAGAGCCTGCCCGACGCCAAGGAGCCCCGCCCGTGAGCGAGAACAAGCCCATCCTTCCGGTCCCGCCGGAGCGGACCGTCAACCTGGACGAGATGACCCCCCGCCAGATCGTGGCCGAGCTGGACAAATTCGTCGTCGGCCAGCCCAAGGCCAAGCGGGCCGTGGCCATCGCCCTGCGCAACCGCATCCGCCGGCAGAAGCTCCCCGCCGCCCTGGCCGAGGAGGTGGCGCCCAAGAACATCATCCTGATCGGCCCCACCGGCGTGGGCAAGACCGAGATCGCCCGCCGCCTGGCGCGCCTCTCCCGCAGCCCCTTCCTGAAGGTGGAGGCGTCCAAGTTCACCGAGGTCGGCTACGTCGGCCGCGACGTCGAGTCCATGATCCGCGACCTGGTGGAGATCGGCGTGGAGATGGTCCGCGAGGAGCTGAGCCGCGAGGTCGCGGACAAGGCCCGCGCCAACGCCGAGGAGAAGGTGCTCGACCTGCTGCTGCCGCCCCTGCCGCGGCCAACCCAACTCCGCGAGCACAACCCCGGCGACTGGTCCGCCTACGACAATTTCATGAAGACCCGCGAGAAGATGCGGGAGAAGCTGCGCGCCGGCGAGTTCGACCACCGCCCGGTCGAGATCGAGGTCCAGGAGTCGCGCTTCCCGTCCATGGAAATCATCAGCTCCTCCGGCGTCGAGGAGATGGGCATCAACGTCAAGGACATGCTCGGCAACATCTTCGGCTCCCAGAAGAAGCGGCGTACCGTCCGGGTGGACGAGGCCATGGAGATCTTCCTCAAGGAAGAGGAGGGGCACCTGGTCGACGCCGACCGGGCCGCCCACGACGCCATCCGCCGCGTGGAGCACTCCGGCATCATCTTCCTCGACGAGATCGACAAGATCGCCGGGCGCGAGCGCGGCGGGGTCGGCCCCGACGTGAGCCGCGAGGGCGTCCAGCGGGACATCCTGCCCATCGTCGAGGGGACCACCGTCCGCACCAAGTACGGCATGGTCCGCACCGACCATATCCTGTTCATCGCCGCCGGAGCCTTCCACGTCAGCTCCCCGTCCGACCTGATCCCGGAGCTGCAGGGGCGCTTCCCCCTGCGCGTGGAGATGGACAGCCTGACCGAGGCGGATTTCGTCCGGATCCTGACCGAGCCCGAGAGCGCCCTGATCAAGCAATACCGGGCGCTGATGGAGACCGAGGGCGTGGAGCTGGACTTCGCACCGGAGGCGATCCGGCAAGTGGCCCACTTCGCCGCGAAGGTCAACGAAAGCTCCCTCAACATCGGGGCGCGCCGGCTCTACACCATCATGGAAGCCGTGCTCGACGAGGTGCTCTTCGAGGGCGCCGACCGGTCGGACAAGCGGGTCACCATCACCGCCGACTACGTGGACAAGACCCTGCAGGACATCGTGCAGAACGAGGATTTGAGCAAGTACATTCTCTGACCGGTGACGGGTGACCGGTGACCGGGAACCGATCGTACTCGTCGATCGTAATCGTGATCGTAATCGTAATCGAAGCCCTTCTTGCTCTCCGTCCCCGTTGTTGAAAGGATTTGAAAATGAATTCGGACAACGAGTACGATCACGATTACGATTACGATCGACGAGTACGATCGGCCGCAATCAGGAAGCTGTCGTCAAGCACCCGTCGCCGGTCACCGGTCACCCGTCTTCTGCCTGCCGCCCTTGCACTGGTGGTCCTGGCTGCCTGCGCCCGGGTCGGGGCGCCGCTGCCGCCGCTGAAGCGCGAGCCCCCGCCGGTGGCCGAGCTGGCCGCCGCCCAGGAAGGCGGGGACCTGGTCCTGCGAGGCCGCCTGCCCGAGGCCAACTCCGACAAGTCGCCCATCCAGAGCTACCGGCGTCTCGAGGTGATGGGGGCCGAACGCCCGCCCGGCACCAGCGCCGAGTCGTTCGAGGGGGTGACGCTGCTGCCCATGGCCTCCTGGGAGGATACGGCGCTGGCCTCCTGCCTGGACATGGCCAAGCGGCGGTTCGAGGTCCGGATCCCGATCCTGGACCGCTTCGGCGAGGCGGAGGGCGTGCTGGCGGTGCGGGTCCGTTTCCAGAACGAGCGCCAGCACTGGAGCCCCTGGTCCGGCCTGCTGCTCCAGCCGGCAGGCCGCGTAGCCCGGCCGCCGGACAACCTCGCGGCCCGCATGGACGCCGAGGGGATCCACCTCAGCTGGGCCCTGGCCGCCGCCAATTTCGACGGGACGCATCCCGCCGCGGCCGACGGCGTCCAACTTTTCCGGAAGGAGCTGCCCCAGGGCGCGGTGGAACCCGCGGGGGAAGCCGCGGCCCCGGCCACGAGCTTCACCGTGACCGAGTTCCGCTCCGACATCCGGTACGCCTTTGCGGCGGCCGCTTTCCGGCGGATCGGCAAAACCATCATCCAGGGTGACCTGACCCCGTGGATCGAGGTGGACACCCGGGACGTCTACCCGCCGCCGGCGCCGGTCGGTCTTTCCGTGGTGGTGGAGGAGGGGAAGATCCGCCTGATCTGGGACCCGGTGGCCTCGCCGGACCTGGCCGGGTACCTGGTGTTCCGCAGCGACGGGCCGGGGCAGGAGTCCCGCCCGCAGACCCCCGCCCCGGTGACGGATTCGTCCTGGACGGACCCGGCGGCCGACCGGGCGGCGCCCCACTGGTACCGGGTGGTGGCGGTGGACGCCCACGGCAACCGCAGCCCGTTCTCCGAGGAAGTAGCCTACGAGCCGCCGAGGGGGACGGAGTGATCGAGGGATCATTCCACCGCGGAGGCGCGGAAACGCTGCGAAATCCAGAAAGATGGGTTTTTGTCCGCGGGATATGGTTTTCTCAGCGGCTCAGCGACTCTGCGGTGAGTTAGAATAATCGGCTGTTTGGATCGTGAGGCTTCGAAAAAATTGTCAGCGCGAGGTGCGATATGAAATTTTTCCTGGACACGGCCAACCTGGACGAGATCCGGCAGGCGGCCGAAATGGGCCTGATCGACGGCGTGACCACCAACCCGTCGCTCATCGCCAAGGAGAAAGCGGACTTCCGGGTGCTGCTGCCGCGCATCTGCGCCCTGGTCCCCGGCCCGGTCAGTGCCGAGGTGGTGTCGCTCGAATACGAGGGCATGGTGCGCGAGGGGCGCGAGCTGGCCAAGATCGCCCCCAACATCACCATCAAGGTGCCCATCACTCTGGAGGGTCTCCGCGCGGTGCGGACGTTCACCGGCGAGGGCATCAAGACCAACGTCACCCTGGTCTTCTCGCCGCTGCAGGCGCTGCTGGCGGCCAAGGCGGGCGCCACCTTCGTCAGCCCCTTCGTGGGGCGGCTGGACGACGTGTCCACCTCCGGCATGGAGCTGATCAGCCAGATTGTGGAGATCTACGACAACTACGCCTTCGCCACCGAGGTGCTGGTGGCCTCCGTCCGCCACCCCCTGCACGTGGTGGAGGCGGCGCTGATGGGCGCCCACGTGGCCACGATCCCGTACAAGGTGCTGACGCAGTTCGTCCAGCACCCGCTGACCGACGCCGGCATCAAAAAGTTCCTCGACGACTGGAAGAAGCTGCCGAACAACACCATCGTCTAGGCATCGGGAAGTTCCGAGGCGGTTTTCTCGAAGAGCATTATCACCGCGGAGCCGCAGAGTCGCAGAGAAATCAATATTGGGATCCCCAAGAAATGGCTTGCCTCTGCGTCTTTGCGCCTCCGCGGTGAGTGATTCTGGAGCCCGGGAGAGAAGCCTCGAGTTCGAACGACTGGAGGGGTTATGGACCATGCGGTACGGCTGAAGCAACTGGCCGAGATGAACCGGCTGGCCGAGGAGGGGGGCGGGGCCGCCCGGCTCAAGAAGCAGCACGAGGCCGGCAAGCTGACCGCCCGCGAGCGGATCGAGTTCCTGCTGGATCCCGGGACCTTCGTCGAGATGGACCGGCTGGTCACCCACCGCTGCCCCGACTTCGGCATGGCCGACAAGAAGTTCTACGGCGACGGCGTGGTGACCGGTTACGGCAAGATCGACGGCCGGCCGGTCTTCCTGTTCGCCCAGGACTTCACCGTCTTCGGCGGCAGCCTCAGCGAGGAGTACGCCCGCAAGATCTGCAAGATCATGGACCTGGCCATGAAGAACGGTTGCCCGGTGATCGGCCTGAACGACTCCGGCGGCGCGCGGATCCAGGAGGGCGTGGCCAGCCTGGCCGGCTACGCCGACATCTTCCTCCGCAACACGCTGGCCTCCGGCGTGGTGCCCCAGATCTCCGCCATCATGGGCCCCTGCGCCGGCGGTGCGGTCTACTCCCCGGCCATCACCGACTTCATCTTCATGGTCCGGAAGTCCAGCTACATGTTCGTCACCGGGCCCGACGTGATCAAGGCGGTCACCCACGAGACGGTGACCATGGAGAAGCTCGGCGGCGCCCAGACGCACAACGAGACAAGCGGCGTGGCCCACTTCGCCTTCGAGAACGACGAGCAGTGCCTGCTGGGCATCCGCGAGCTGCTCTCCTTCCTGCCGCCCAACAACATGGAGGATCCGCCGCAGCGGCCGACCAACGACCCCGCCGACCGCACCGACGCGCGCCTGGACGACATCGTGCCGGACAACCCCAACCTGCCCTACGACATCAAGGACCTGTTCACCCTGGTGGTGGACGACGGCCACTTCTTCGAGGTCCAGCCGCACTACGCCCGCAACATCGTGGTGGGCTTCGCCCGGCTGGGCGGCCGGCCGGTGGGCATCGTGGCCAACCAGCCGGCGCACCTGGCCGGCTGCCTCGACATCGACGCGTCGCTCAAGGGCGCCCGCTTCGTCCGGTTCTGCGATGCGTTCAATGTCCCGCTGGTGACCTTCGAGGACGTCCCCGGCTTCCTGCCCGGCACCAACCAGGAGTTCGGCGGCATCATCAAGCACGGCGCCAAGCTGCTGTTCGCCTTCGCCGAGGCCACCGTGCCCAAGCTGACGGTGATCACCCGGAAGGCCTACGGCGGGGCGTACTGCGTCATGGCCTCCAAGCACATCCGGACCGACTTCAACTTCGCCTACCCGACGGCCGAGATCGCCGTCATGGGCGCCCAGGGCGCGGTCAACATCCTGTACCGGGAGCAGCTGGCCCGCGCGAAACAGCCCGAGGACAAGCGCAAGGAACTGATCACGGAGTACGAGGAAAAATTCGCCTCGCCGTACGCGGCGGCGGAGCGCGGATTCATCGACGAGGTCATCCCGCCGCGCCTGACCCGCCCGCGGCTGATCCGGGCGCTGGAGCTGCTGGAGAACAAGGTCGACCAGACTCCGGCGAAGAAGCACGGGAACATTCCGTTGTAGTACCGACCGGTCATCGGTCACCCGTCATCCGTCGATTACGAGCACGAGCGCGAGCACGATTGGGTCCCAATCCGCAATCCGCAATTCGCAATCCGCAATTTCTTCCGGCTTGTCAAATCCCCCCGTCTCGTAGTTTAATGGGCGGGATCCGGATTTACACTGATTCTCGAACGGGATTCCTGCATGGCTGAAAAGATCAAGAAAATCGTCATCGCCAACCGGGGCGAGATCGCCGTGCGCATCATCCGGGCCTGCCGGGAGATGGGCATCCGCGCGGTGGCCGTTTACTCCGACGCCGACCGCGCCGCCCTGCACGTGCGCCTGGCCGACGAGGCCTACCCCATCGGCCCGTCACCGGCCGCCGAGAGCTACCTGCAGATGCAGCACATCCTCGACGTGGCCCACTGGAGCCGTGCCCAGGCCATCGCCCCCGGCTACGGCTTCCTGGCCGAAAACGAGGAGTTCGCCGCCCGCTGTGAGGCGGCCGGCTTCATCTTCATCGGCCCGACGGCTGACGCCATCCGCCGGATGGGCGACAAGGTGGCCAGCCGGACGATTGCCGCCGAGGCGGGCGTCCCCCTCGTCCCGGGGGTGCAGCGCCGCCTGGAGGACCCGGAGGAGGCCGCCGCCGAGGCCGGCCGGCTGGGCTACCCGGTGATGCTGAAGGCCTCCGCCGGCGGGGGCGGGAAGGGATTGCGCCTCTGCCGCGACGCGGACGAGGTTCGGCGGATGCTGCCCCTGACCATGTCCGAGGCGAAGGCCAGCTTCGGCAACGACACCGTCTACCTCGAGAAGTACATCGTCAACCCCCGCCACGTGGAGATCCAGATCCTGGCCGACAATCACGGCCGGACGATCTGGCTCGGCGAGCGCGAGTGCTCGCTCCAGCGCCGCCACCAGAAGGTGGTGGAGGAGGCCCCCTCGCCCATCATGACCCCCGACCTGCGCGCCCGGATGGGCGAGGCGGCGGTGCGGCTGGCCACGGCGGTCGGCTACCGCAACGCCGGCACGGTGGAGTTCCTGGTGGACCGCGACCGCAACTTCTACTTCCTCGAGATGAACACCCGGCTGCAGGTGGAGCACCCGGTCACCGAGATGGTCACCGGCATCGACCTGGTGAAGGCCCAGATCCGAATCGCCTCCGGCGAGCCGCTGTGGATCGCCCAGGAGGACGTCAAGATCCGCGGCTGGGCCATGGAGTGCCGCATCTACGCCGAGGACCCCGACAACGGTTTCATCCCCTGCCCGGGGCGCATCGTCAGCCTGCACGAGCCGTCGGGCCCGGGCATCCGCAACGACAACGGCATGTACGAGGGCCTGGACATCACCATCTTCTACGATCCGCTGATCTCCAAGCTGGTCAGCTTCTCGGCCAGCCGGTCCGAGGCCATCGACCGCATGCTCCGCGCCCTGAAGGAGTTCAAGATCGGCGGCATCAAGACCAACATCCCCTACTTCATGCGGATCCTGGCCCACCCCGACTTCCGCGCGGGGGAGTTCGACACCACCTTCCTGGACCAGAAGTTCGAGCAGCCCACCTCCGGCATCCCCGGTGAGGAAACCATCGAGGAGCTGGAGCGGATCGCCCTCATCGCCGCGGCGATCAACTACTACCAGAAGGACCGGGCCGCCGCGCCGCCGCCCGCGGCGGCCGGGCGGGAATCGGCTTGGAAGCTCCGCGGCCGGGACGTCGCCCGCCGCCGGTGGGGAGGCTGACATGAAGAAGTTCCAGGTCCGGATCAAGGACCGGCTCTACGACGTGGCGGTGACCGCCGAGGGCAGCCAGTACGACGTGCTGATCGACGGCAAGAGCCACCCCGTGGACATGATCTTCAGCGATGCCTCCCACGGCGTGCTGCTGGTGCGCCACACCTGCTACGACACCGTGCTGGTGGACCAGGACGGCGGCTACCAGGTGGACGTGCTCAACCACGTGTTCGACGTGGAGGTCATCGACCCGCGCCGGCGCTCGCTGCAGCACGCGGCCATGGGCTCGGACGGCCGGCAGGAGATCCAGGCCAAGATGCCCGGCCGGATCGTCAAGCTGCTGGCGGCGGAGGGCGACGAGGTGGCCGCCGGCGCCGGGCTGCTGATCCTGGAGGCCATGAAGATGCAGAACGAGATCCGCGCCCCCCGGGCCGGCAAGGTGACCCAGGTGGCCGTCGCCGAGGGCCAGGCGGTCGAATCCGGGCAGATGCTGCTGGTGATCGAGTAGCCTGTCACATCGTTCCGATCGAACGTCGAACATCGAACATTGAACATCGAACGTCGAGCGCCGGGCGTCTTGACGATGCGGGATTCGGAGGAGGAAATTCATGTGGACGGAGATGTCCGCGCTCCGGATTTCTCTGCGGACTCTGCGCCTCTGCGTGTAGATTACTGGTTCGATTACGATTACGATTACGAGCACGAGCACGAGTACGAGCACGATCGGTCGCCGGTCATCGGTCACCGGTCAATCGTCGAGCACGAGCACGAACGAGACTCGACCCCGAGTCCCGAGTCCCGAATCCCGAGTCTCGCCTACAACCCCAGCTCCGGCGCGATCCCCTGCATCGCGGCGAGCACGACGCCGATGTGCTCCTCCAGCGACACGCCCAGCGACTCGGCGCCCTCCCGAATCTCTTCCCGATTCACCGCCCGGGCGAAGGCCTTGTCCTTCATTTTCTTGATCACCGACGGCACAGTCACTGTGGCCAGCTGCTTGCCGGGCTGGACCAGCGCCGCGGCGGTGACCATCCCCACCAGCTCATCCACCGCGAAGAGGGTCTTGGCCACGAGGGTGTCCCGCGGCACGCCGGTGTAGCTGGCGTGGGCCAGGACCGCCCGCACCAGCGTCTCGTCCAGCCCGCGCCGCCGCAGCTCCTCGGCGCCCCGGTATGGATGGTTCTCCACATCGGGGTACCGCTCGTAGTCGAAGTCGTGCAGCAGGCCGACGACGCCCCAGACCGCCTCGTCCTCGCCGAACCGGCGGGCGTAGGCGCGCATGGCGGCCTCCACCCCGTACGCGTGCTTGCGCAGTCCGTCCTTCAGGGTCCACTCATGCAGCAGGGCCAGGGCTTCGTCTCGAGTCATGCATCCTCCTTTATTTTCTTCGTACATATTCAATTTCGGTGTACTCTTTAATCTAATCCAGAATTCATCTTTTTTCAAAGGAGTGTTGGACGTGCGCAAAGGCATTTTGATTCTCGTCATTCTGACCCTGTGCGGTTCCTTGCTGATGGCCGAAGGCTGGTTCAACCTGCAGCGCGGCAAGAGCGGCGCCCCCGCCGAGGCGGCGGTGCGGCTGCTGGCCGACGACAGCCGCCTGGTCTCCTACCAGGTGGACGTGGAGGGCGTCCTGGTGGGCGTGCAGCCCTCCCACGGCAGCCTCTTCTCGACGCTGGACATCCCCGGCGCCGGCCAGACCGCCGAGGTCGGCGGCCCCCGCCTGCCGGTCCTGCGCCGCTTCGTGGAGATCCCGGACGGCGCCCGCGCCACCGCCTCCCTCGAGGTGCTGGACGCGCGCGTCTTCCCGCTCCGCGCCACCGGCGCCGAGTTCGAGCTCTACCCGGTGCAGCTCCCCGTGGAGAAGCTGCCCGGCGTCGTGAAGCCCTTCCAGAAGGACGACCGGATCTACGGCGCCGACGCCTATTATCCCGCCTCCGGACTGACGGTGGGCGAGCCGATGATCATCCGCGGCCGCTCCCTGCTGATGGTGGAATTCGCCCCCGTCCGCTACAACCCGGCCCGGGGCGAGGTGGAGGTCGTCCGGAGCGCCCGGATCGACATCCGTCTCGACGGCGGCGACCTGGACAAGTCCGACGCCCTGGCTTGGGAGAAGTACTCCCCCACTTATGAGCGCTGGTTCGAGGCCAACGTCACCAACTACCGGCCCTTCAACCTGGACAAGGGAACCTCCACCCTGAAGTACGCCGAGGGAATCCTCTACATCATCGGCCCCAGCTACTTCGGCAACACCAAGTTGAACAACTGGATCGCCCAGCGCCAGGCCGACGGCCACAAGGTGGTCGCGGTGAGCACGGCCACCACCGGCACCACCGACACCGCCATCCGGACTTACATCAAGACCCAGTACGCGAGCTGGTCGAATCCCTCGCTCAGCTACGTAGTCCTGGTGGGCGACGTGGCGGACGTGGCCACTCACGACGGCGTGGGCGGCAGCGGCGGCGGCCAGGCCACCGACCTCTACTACGCGTCCATCACCCCCGACCCGTACACCAGCGACTGGAGCGCGCCCGACCTGATCGTCTCCCGCATCAGCGTGAACAACGCCACCGAACTGGAACGATACATCGACCGGGCGGTGAAATACACAACCGCCAACTTCACCGACAAGGCCTGGATGAAGAAGCTGTCCTTCCCCGCCTCCAGCGACAACTACAGCATCACTGAAGGCACGCACAACTATGTCATCAGCACCCACACCGCCTCCCGGGGCTACACCGGCACGTTTCCGACCAACCCGACCGCCGGTGGCGACAAGTGCTACGTGCACACCTATTCGTTGACCTCCGCGCAGGAGGCCGCCGCCTTCAACAACGGCCGCCTGGTCATCAACGACTCCGGCCACGGCGCGGAGACATACTGGGCCGATCCACTGTTTAACTCCACCCACCTGGCCAGCGTCACCCACGCCGACGCCATGCCGTTCGTCATCAGCAACGCCTGCGTGACCGGCACTTTTGACTACGGCAGCGGCGACTGCTGGGGCGAGACTTGGCTGGCCCACAGCTCCGGCGCCATCCTGTTCTGGGGGGCGTCCAACAACTCGTACTGGACCGAGGACGACATTCTCGAGAAGCGGATGTGGGACGGCATCTTCAACAACAACATCACCGTCCTTGGCGACATCGTGCTGAACGCCAAGATGCAGACGCTGGCTTATTTCGGCGCCGTCACCAACATGTATTATTACTTTGAAATGTACAACATGCTGGGCGACGCCACCATCGACCTGTACACCGACGCCTACTACGACATCCACGCCACCTACCCGGCGGAGATCCTGCTGGGGATGAACTCCGTCACCTTCCATGTCGCTGACGCCAAGGGCGCGGTGGCCAACGCGCTGGTGTCCCTGCGCGGGATCAACGTGCAGCAAGTGGGCTACACCGACGCCAGCGGCGACGTGACCCTGGTCATGGACCCGATCCCCAACACCATCGGCACCCTGAACGTCACCATCACCGCCCATAACGGCAAGCGGCACACCGGCACCATCAGCGTGATTCCGGCGTCGGGGCCGTACCTGTCCTACGAATCGCACGCCCTGTGGCTGGGCGGCGCCGATCCGGTCACCACTCCCCACCCGGGCTACACCTACACGATGGCCGTAACCCTGCGCAACGTCGGCGTGACCGAGGCCCAGAACGTGAGCGCTGTGCTCAGCACCACCAGCACCTACATCTCCCTTACTGACGCCAACTGCAACTACAGCAACATCGCCGCCGGCGGCACCGGCGCGCCCATCGACACGGTGGGCTTCGTCGTCGCCTGGGACACGCCCGATGCCACGTCCATCCCGTTCACCCTCTCCTGGACGACCTCGAACAAGACCGTCGGCACCGCCACCTTCAGCCTCGTGGTGCGCCGGCCCATCCTGGTCTACCAGTCGCACACCGTGGACGATTCCCTGGGCGGTTGCGACACGGACGGCATCCCCGACGTGAACGAGACCGTCACCTTCACCATCACCGTCCGGAACGACGGAAGCTGCGACGCCACCAACGCCCTGGCCTGGTTTCCGGCGCCCCTTTCCGGTCTGCCGGAGTACGGCGTGCTGGGCGACATCCCGTCGGGCGGCACCGCCTCGGTGACGTTCACCGGTACGGTCACGGACGACGGCGGGAACATGGGCTGCCCCGAGCTGGACCGCGAACTGGATCTGTACGTGGGTTCGGTGGAGGCCAACACCAACACCGCGAGCAGCTTCACCCAGACCTTCAACGCGGACATCGCCGGCGGGCAGTTCTCCGACAACATGGAGGGCGGCGCCAACGGCTGGACGCACTCCGCCGCCCAGGGCACCGACGACTGGGCCCAGGTGACCACGGATTCCCACTCGGCGACCCACAGCTGGTTTGCCACCGATGCCAGCAGCATCAAGGACGACTACCTGGTGACGCCGGCCATCCTCATCGGCGCCACCTCCACCATGACCTTCTGGCACAAGTACACCCTGGAGGACACCTTCGACGGCGCGGTCATCGAAATCAGCACCAACGGCGGCTCCACCTGGACGGACCTGGGTACCTACATCACCTCCGGCAACTACACGGACACCATCAGCAGCAATTACAGCAGCCCCATCGGCGGCCGGCAGGCCTGGTCGGGCACGCAGAGCAGCTGGACCCAGGTCTCGGTGAACCTGTCCGCCTTCGGCCCGAACACCATCCAGGTCCGCTTCCGGATCGCCTGCGACTCCAGCGTCAGCAGCACCGGCTGGTGGGTGGACGACGTCCTCGTGGATTCCCAGACCATCGTCTGCCAGCAGACGCCCTGCGACAGCGGCTGCACCGCCGGCGACCTGGACAAGAGCGGCGACTGCGACAGCGCCGACTGCATGCTGCTGTGCAGCTATCTGAACGGCTGCGCCGACACGTTCGCCTGCGACATCAGCTACGCCGACCTCGATGGCAACGCGGCCGTCAACGCCATCGACCTGGTCATCCTGCTGAACCACTTCGCGGGCAACATCCCTGTGATTCCCCTGCCGTAAGCAGGAATTGTCCAACCTCATATTCCGGCCCGGGCGACCCCCCTCGCCCGGGCTTTTTTCATCTCACCGCCGGGGCGCCGAGGGCACAAAGCCACCCGCACGCTGAACGTCCCCCGCCGAACCTCGAACGCGGAACGGGGAATCCAATTACGTTCGCTGCTGGATTCCCCTTTCAGCGTTCAGTGTTCGGGGTTCAACGTTCGGCGTTCCGATTGCTCTGTGATCTCTGTGCCTCTGTGGTGAGGTTTTCTGGAGGAGGAGGAATCTTCGGGCATTGGCTCTTGGTGGCGGCGCCGCACTGTGGTAGCATGTGCGGCTTCATGCCGGAATGTTCTCCGAGCCGGACGCCGCTACCGCCCCGGGCCACGCGCGCCGGCCGACAGGGTAGAACGGGAAACGGTTCTGCCTCCCCATCTTGGAAAGGAGATCGATCATGAACGCCATCGTCCACATTCCCCAACCCCTCAACGAGCCGGTCAAGAGCTACGCCCCCGGATCGCCGGAACGGCAGGAAGTCCGGGCGCGTCTCGCGGAATTCCGCTCCCGGGCCATCGAGATCCCGCTGATCATCGGCGGCAAGGAAGTCCGGACGGGCCGGTTCGGCGAGTGCCGCATCCCCCACGACCACGGCCACGTCCTGGCCCGTTACCACAAGGCCGGGCCCGAGGAGATCCGCCAGGCGGTGGCCGCGGCCCTGGCCGCCTGGCCGGAGTGGTCCCGCTCCCCCTGGCAGGAGCGCGTGGCCATCTCCCTCAAGGCCGCCGAGCTGGTGGCCAAGCAGCACCGGGCCGACCTCAACGCCGCCACCATGCTCGGCCAGAGCAAGACCGTCCATCAGGCGGAGATCGACGCCGCCTGCGAGCTGGCCGACTTCCTGCGCATGAACACCTACTTCATGCAGCAGATCTACCAGATCCAGCCGGAGAACTTCCAGGCGACCTGGAACCGGCTCGACTACCGCCCGCTGGAGGGCTTCATCTTCGCCGTCGCCCCGTTCAACTTCACCGCCATCTCCGGCAACCTGGCGGCGGCGCCCGCCATGATGGGCAACGTGGTGCTGTGGAAGCCCGCCGCCACCGCCGTGTTCTCTTCCTACCAGATCATGCGGATCTTCATGGAGGCGGGCCTGCCCCCCGGCGTGGTCAACTTCATCCCCGGCGACTCGCGCGACATGGCTGCGCAGCTGCTGACCCACCCGGACCTGGGGGGCGTCCACTTCACGGGCTCCAACGAGGTCTTCAACGGGATCTGGCGGACGGTGGGGGAGAACGCCAGCCGGTACCGCTCCTACCCGCGGATCGTGGGGGAGACGGGCGGCAAGGACTTCGTGGTGGTCCACCCCTCGGCCGAGGTGGAGGGGACCGCGACCTGCCTGCTGCGGGGCGCCTTCGAGTTCCAGGGGCAGAAATGCTCAGCGACCTCGCGGGCCTACGTCGCCCGGAGCCTGTGGCCGCAGTTGTCGGAGGCGCTCCTCGGCATGCTGGGCCGGGTGAAGGTCGGGCCGGTGGAGGACTTCACCCACTTCATGGGCGCGGTGATCGACGCCAAGGCCTTCCGCACCATTTCCGGCTACATCGACCTGGCCCGGACGGGGAACGGCGCCCGGATCCTGGCCGGCGGCGGCGCCGACGACTCCAGCGGCTACTTCATCCAGCCAACGGTGATCCTGACCGACGACCCGCACCACCGCCTGATGGAGGAGGAGATCTTCGGCCCCGTGCTCACCGTCCACCTCTATGACGACGGCAAGTTCGGAGAGGTCCTGGACCTGTGCGACCGGACCTCGCCCTACGCGCTGACCGGCGCCATCTTCGCCCAGGACCGCCAGGCCATCCTGCAGGCGGAGGACCGCCTGCGCCACGCCGCCGGCAACTTCTACATCAACGACAAGACCACCGGCGCCGTGGTGGGCCACCAGCCGTTCGGCGGGGCGCGGGCGTCCGGCACCAACGACAAGGCGGGCTCGATCTACAACCTGCTGCGCTGGATGTCGGTCCGGACCATCAAGGAGTGCTTCAACACGCCGCGGGACTTCACCTATCCCTTCCTGGCGGCGGATTGAAGTCCTTCCAGCCGGTTGAATCGCTCCGATCCGAACGCTGAACGTCGAACTTCGAACGCTGAACGCTGAACGGGGAATCCAGTATGTGACTGCTCTGGATTCCCCGTTCGACGTTCGAAGTTCAGCGTTGGACGTTCAGCGTTCGGCTTGCGACGCTTGAGTGGGGCGCCTCAGATTCGATTCAGGCCCATCTCCCGCACCTTGGCCTCGGTCGGCACCCCGGCCTTGTCCCAGCCGCGGGTGTCGTAGTACATCTCCAGCCACTGGCCGAAGACCGCCTCGTCCATCTTCCGGCCCTCGAAGATCCCCGACAGGTGCTCTTCCTGGAAGAAGCGCTGGGGCAGGGTATCGTCCCTGCGGGTGCGGCCGTTGGCGATGTTGTACATCCGGGTGAGGGTGGAGATCCGCTCGCCGACGACGTTCATCTGCGCCTCGCTCATGGGGATGCCGCTGGCCCTCTCGAAGATGGGCGCCAGGCGGTCCAGGTCGTACATCACGAAATCGCAGACGATCAGGCAGTTGCGGGTGTTGACGACGTCCTGGCCGACCTTGACGAAGCCCGGCGTGCTCTCGAAGGTGAGCTCCTTGCGCATCTCGGCGCTGGCCGACCAGAAGCGAGTGTGGCTGGCGAAGTCGGAGGTGGCCAAGGTCAAGCCCATGGAGGCGCAGCCCTTGACGTTGACTCCAGACAGCTCCATGCCCGCGGTCTGGATGGCGAAGTAGTCGCTCCCCTGGCCGAGGCGGGCGGCGGCGATCCGGCTGCCCTCCGCCAGCAGGTCACCCGCGCCGCGGCGGTGGGCGATGTCCCGCAGCAGGCGAAATTGGGCCTGGGCGTCGCCGAAGTGCAGCGTCCCGCCGCCGAGGTCCGCCGGCGTCAAGATGCCCCGCTCGAAGGCCTCCATGGCGAAGGAGACGACCACGCCGGCCGAGATGGTGTCCAGCCCGAGATCGTCGCAGAGCAGGTTGGCATAGGCCAGGTCCTCGGCGGAGCCGATGTCGCAGCCGGAGCCGAGAAAGGCGGCGGTCTCGTACTCGGGGCCCTCCACCTCGTAGCCGCCCCAGCGGGCCTCCTTCGAGCAGAGGATGGCGCAGTTGAAGCAGCCGACGCTCTTCCAGTGCAGCTTTTCGCGGCAGGCCTCCGAGGTGATCCCCTCGTAGCCGGGGAACTGGACGTCGCGCCAGTTGTGGGTGGGCAGGAACTTGCCCTGCTCCTGGCCCATCCGGATCCACATGGTGGTGCCCAGGTCGAAGCGGCGCTGGCGGTTCGGGTGGGCGACGATGTCGCTGGTGAGCTGCTTGTTCAGCTCCATGAAGCCCGCCCGGTCGGCGTACTCCACCTTGCGGGCGCCCTCCGCTACCACCGCCTTGAGGTTCTTGGATCCCATGACGGCGCCGGCGCCACCCCGGCCGTACTGTCGGTAGAGCTCGGTGCCGATGCAGGCAAAGCGGACGCGGTTCTCGCCGGCAGGCCCAATGGAGGCCACCCGGGCCTTGGGGTAGGCCTCGCGCAGGAGCTTCTCCGTTTCGAATATGCCCTTGCCCCACAGCGGGCGGGCGTCCTCGAATTTCACGCCGTCCTCGGTCACCACCAGGGTGACCGGATCGGCGCTGCGGCCGGTGATCCAGAGCCAGTCGATTCCGGTCCGCTTGAGCATGGGGCCGAAGTGGCCGCCGGCGTGGGAGTCCAGGAAGGTGCCGGTCAGCGGCGATTTCGTCACCACCACCGAGCGGGCGGATGTCTGCACCAGCGAGCCGGTGAAGGGGCCGGTCATGAAGACGAGGGGATTCTCCGGGGCGAAGGGATCGTGGGTGACCAGGCCCCGTTCCACCAGGAGCTGCAGCCCGGCGCCCTTGCCGCCGATGAACTGCTCCCACAGCTCCGGCTTGGGAGTGCCGTAGTGGAACGTTCGAGTGGAAAGGTCCACCTCCAGGAATCGGTTCATGTACGCGCCAGGCATGGTCCTCCTCCTTGCCGGCCCTAGCGGTGCCGGGCGATGTGGATCAGGTCGATCAGCAGGCTGAAGCCGGTCTCCTTGCGGCCGGCGCCCTTGCCGACGATCGTCACCTCGCCCATGGCGGCGGAGGTGACGGTGGCGGCATTGACGGCGCCCATGACCCCGGCCAGCGGGTGGCTGACGGGAATCTCCTGCGGGGCCACCGAGGCCTTGACCTCGTCGCCCTCCTTCCAGACCCGGCCGATGAGCTTATAGCGCTTGTGCTCCTTCCTGGCCTTGGCGATGGCCTCGGCGGTGATCCCGGTGATGCCCTCGCAGGGATAGTCGAAGGGTTTCTTCGTGGCGCCGAAGACCACGTTGGCCAGGATGGTCACCTTGGCCAGGGCGTCCCAGCCCAGCACGTCGGCGTCGGGCACGGCCTCGGCGTAGCCCAACTCCTGCGCCTTCTTGAGGGCGTCCTCGTAGGAGAGGCCCTCTTCCATGCGGGTCAGGATGTAGTTGGTGGTGCCGTTGAGGATGCCCTTGATCTCCTGGATGCCGCTGCCGGCCAGGCACTCCCGCAGGAGGTTCAGGCAGGGCGTGCCGCTCATGACCGTGCCCTCGAACAGGAAGTGCTTGCCGCGCTGGCGGGCCATCTCCTTCAGCTCATGGTAGTGCAGCGCCAGCGGGCCCTTGTTGCTGGTCACCACGTGCATGCCGCGGTCGAGGGCCGCCTTCATGTGGGCGGTGGCCGGCTCGCCGGTCTTGATGTCGGTGTAGGTGGCCTCCAGCAGCACGTCGGCGTTGGCGGATTGGATCATGGCCAGGGTGTCGCCGCCCGTCCAGGCGCGGGGCAGGTCGTTGAGTGAACCACCGTTTTTTACAGCCTCCAGGGCGCGCGCCAGGTCCACGCCGTCGGGGTCGCAGACCGAGCCCTTGAGCATGTCGGAAATGCCCACCACGCGGTATTCCAGGCCGCATTCCTGCGCGAGCGACTCCTTGCCCTCCAGCAGCAGCTCGGCCAGCCCCTGGCCGACGGTGCCGAATCCGGCGAACAATAACCTCAACATGATGCCTCCTCTATGGATGATTTAGTAACATTCAAATCCAACCGAACATCGAACATCGAACATTGAACATCGAACATCGAATTCAAACCGGACCAGAAGGCCAGGGTTCGGCGGGGAAGTCACGGACTTTGTTCTGTTCGGCGGTCCGGATGCTGGCGACGAAGATGCGGATCAACTCGTCTGTTTCGGCAAGCAATGAGTCGACATCTTCCGTAGGTTTCAGTAGGGGGACTTGTCTGACCAACCGGAGGGCCCGTTGCGTTTCCCGCAGTTCCTTGAGGCAGATCCTCAACTTGTGGATGAAGTCATTCTGGGACTCGGCGCCCTGGGCTTCCCCATGGTTGAACAAGGGCGAAGTGCCGCACCGGAGGAGCTGGTTGCCGACGTGGTTTCCGGCTCGGGTCCGGCTCATCCGCTCCACCAGCCGGATGATCTCGGCCGAAAACTCCAGCAGCCGTTCCTCTAGGTCGTACTTGGCATTCAAAATTCTTACTTCCTGCTTGGCTTTCCGGTTTTACTTCGATGTTCGATGTTCAATGTTCGATGTTCGATGTTCGCTTCCGACGATTGATGGAATCACACAGATTTTAATGCCTGGTCGAGATCGGCCATCACATCGTCCGGGTGCTCTCCTCCCACGCAGAGCCGGATCATGGTTTGGGGGATGCCGGCCAGGCGGCGTCCTTCCTCCCCCTGCTGGGAGTGGGTGGAGATGGCCGGGATGGTGGCCACCGACTTGACCCGGCCCAGGTCCGTGGCGCGCCAGATCCGCTGGAAGCTGTCGAACACCTTGCGGGCGTCGGCGGCGCGGCCGCGGACCGTGAACGACATCAGGTGGCCGTACATCGGCTCGCCGTTGTCCACGAGGTGCATGTAGCAGGCGGCCAGGGAGTGCAGCGGATGGTCGGGCAGGCCGAGGTAGTCCACCTTTTCCACGCGCGGGTGGCCGGCCAGGAACTGGGCCACCTTCATGGTGTTGCGCGAGTAGGCCTCGACCTTCATCCGCAGGGTGCGCAGGTCGTTGAGCAGGAAGAAGGCCGAGTACGGCGACATGCAGGGCCCGGAGTCGCGGAAGGGCCAGAGCTTGAGCCAGGTGCCGTAGTCCGCCTTGACCTCGTCGGGCAGGTGCCGGCTGGTGATCGGGCAGCGGGCCACGATGCCGCCGCCGATGGTGAATCCGCCGCTGCCCACCGTCTTGGTGAGGGAGTGGACCACCACGTCGGCGCCCCACTGCATCGGCCGCATCAGGGCCGGCGTGGCGATGGTGCCGTCCACGATCAGGGGGATGCCGTGGGCGTGGGCCAGCCGGGCCACCTTCTCGATGTCGCAGCAGGCCTGTTGCGGGTTGGAGGGCATCTCGGCGTAGAGGAAGCGGGTGTCGTCGTCCACCAGCGCCTCCCATTCGGCCATGTCCCAGGGGTGGGTCACCCAGCGGACTTCCGCCCCGCGCTCGCGCATCCGCAGGTTGAACAGCTGGAACGTGCCGCCGTAGACCTGGGCGGCGGAGACGAAGTTGACCCGGTCCGCAGGCGATTTCAGCTCCAGGAGGGGCTCCACCGACTGCTTGATGGCGGCCATGCCGGCGGAGGTGCACAGGGCGGTGGCGTCGCAGCCGCAGCCGTAGCTCTCCAGCAGGGCCAGCGTCTCCTCGAGGTAGTAGACGGTGGGGTTGTGGATGCGCGAGTAGCACCAGGTCGGGATGAGGTAGGCGAGGCCGGCCTCCATCTCGTCGCTGTCCCGGTAGGCCTGGGAGGTGGAGGGGTAGAGCGGCTCGATGATGCCGCCCTGGCCGTTGGCGAACGCTTCCTCCACCGAGTACATGCCGTGGACGGCGATGGTGTCGAACTTCCAGGTTTTCACCTTCTCCCGGTGGGCCTTGCGGCGGGCCAGGTACTCCTCGGCCTGCCGGATGTAGCGGGTGACACCCTCAGAATGAGCGGATCCCATCATGGCCTCCTCGCAGTATAAAGTTGTGGATCGATTTCGAGGAAATCAGGATTACCGGTTCACTGGTCGCGACGCGTCCCATGGCACCTTTCATCGCTTTTTCAAAAGTGTAGCAGAGGTGGAAGGGAATGTCAAAAACGGTGAATCGGTGAGTCGGTGAATCGGCGAATCGGCAGAACGGACCGGGGACGGGTGACCGGTGACCGCCGATCCGACCGTGGACGATGGACCATGGACGATGGACCATGGACGATGGACCATGGTCCATTTCATTTATTGTCCTTGGTCCATGGTCTATCGTCTATGGTCCATCGTCGGATTGGTGCTCACCCGTCATCGGCCCTCCGTCCCCCGTCACCGGTCGGATTGCAGCCGCAGCGGGAGGTCTAGACGGTACCGGCGCAGCAGGGCTTCGTCCCGCAGCAGGTCTGCGGCGGGGCCCGCGGCCACGACGCGGTGTTCGAACAGGACGACGGCGTGGGCGGCCAGCTCCAGCGCCAGGTCCAGGTCGTGGGTGGCCAGGACCTGCGTGCCGTCGAGTCGCCCGAGCACCTCGATGACCCGCCGGCGGTGCCAGGCATCCAGGTTGGCGGTGGGCTCGTCGAGGGCCAGCACCGGCGGGCGCATGGCCAGCACGGTGGCCAGCGAGACGAGCTTCTTCTCCCCTCCCGATAGGTGGAACGGCGAGCGGCGCCCGAAGTCCTCCAGCCCCACGAAGGCCAGCGCCTCGGCAGTGCGCCGCCGTACCTCGTCCGGCGCCAGGCCCAGGTTCAGCAGGCCGAAGGCGATGTCCTCCTCCACCGTGGGGCAGAAGAGCTGCACGTCGGGGTCCTGGAACACCAGCCCCACTGCGCGGCGGACCTCCGGCAGGGTCTTCGCCTTGACCGGCCGCCCCTGGACGAAGACGGCGCCGGACTGCGGCCGCCGGATGCCGTTGAGCAGGGTCAGGAGGGTGGATTTCCCCGACCCGTTCGGCCCGATCAGGGCGGTGCGGACGCCGGCGGGGACGGACAGGCTCACGTCCTCCAGCGCCAGGCGCCCGTCGGGGTAGCAGTAGGTGACTTGCTCGAGGCGCAGGGCGGGTTCGGTCATGGCGCGAGCATCCTCCAGAGGCTGAATGCGGCGGCGGCGAGGGCGAGGGTCGCGGCCAGGGCGTCGGCGGCGCGGAAGCGGGGCGCCGCCAGCGAGGGGAACCGCCCGGCGAAACCCCGGGCGCACATGGACTGGTAGACCTGCTCGCCCCGCTCGAGGCTTCGCAGGAAGAGCACCCCGGCGAGGTTGCCGGCCATGCGCAGCTGCCGGCCGCGGTGGACGGCGCCGGCGCTGCGGGCGGCCACGGCCAGCTCCATCTTCTCGGCCTCGTCGGTCAGGATGAAGAGGTAGCGGTAGAAGACCGCCAGGATCCGCAGCAGCAGGTTCGGCACCCGGACCCGCTCCAGCACCCGCAGCAGGTCCTGGAACGGCGTGGTGGCCAGCAGCAGGATCATGGCGGCGATGGCCACGGCGGCGCCGGCGGCGATGTGCAGGGCCCGGGCGGCGCTCTCCGCGTAGAAGGGGAGGGCGAGGGGGCCGGCCGCCAGCTCCAGCCGGGTGGGCGAGGGCCGGAAGAAGGGCATGAAGGCGACCGCCAGCAGGGTGAAGCCCAGTGGGATCTTCATCTTCCCCAGCAGGTGGGGCAGCGAGACGCGCGACAGCAGCGCCCCCAGCAGCAGGAGCAGCGCCAGCGGGGCGAGCGGGCCGTACCGGGGGAAAGGGGCCGCCAACGACAGGGCCAGGACCATCGCCGCGACCGCCGCCTTGGTGGCGGGGTGCAGCCGGTGGACGACCGAGTCTGCGAGGCTGTGGTGGTCAATGAAGGCGTGCTTCACGGATTCCCGCCCTTCCGGCCGTCGGACTTTCCGCCGCCGGCGAGCAACCGCAGGATCAGCCACACCAGGCCCCCGCCGAGGACCACGGTGAGCAGCCCCTGGAGCGACGGCGGCAGGCGCAGCGGCCACTCGTACCCGGGCAGGGGCGCCGGCACGGGATCGGCGGCGGCGGAGGCGAGGCCGAGCTTTTCCATGGCCCACTCCAGGCCGTCGGGAAGGGGCGAGGCCACGGCGGCCAGCAGGCCCAGCAGGATCAGGCCGAGCGGGACCAGCCCGCGCTTAGTCCACCGGGGCGGCATGGCGTTCGCCTCCGGGCGGGGCCAGGCCCGGCACCAGGTCCGGGCGCACTGCCCGCAGGAATCTCAGGATGGCCGCGGTGATGAGCGCCTCCGCAGCGCCGATCAGGGCGTGGATCCCGGCCATGGCGCCGAGCACCGCCGGGAGCGGGTAGATCCGGCTGGCGGCGACCTCTGCCGCGCAGGCCGCGGCGGCGGCCACGATGGAGGCCAGGGCGGCTAGCGCCATCCCGGCCAGCGCCAGGCGGCCGCGCAGGAGCCGCCGCCACCCTTCGAAGAACAGCCACGGCACGAGGACCCCGACCACGGCCATGTTCAGGAGGTTGGCCCCCAGGGCGGTGACGGCGCCGTCCTGGAAGAGCACCGCCTGGACGGTGACCACGGTGGCCATCACCAGCACCGCCGCGGCCGGCCCGAGGGTGAATACGGCCAGGGCGGCCCCCAACAGGTGGCCGCTGGTGCCGGCGGCCACCGGGAAGTTGAGCATCTGGGCGGCGAAGATGTAGGCGCCGAGCACGCCGATGAGCGGCACGGCGCGCTCCTGGCGCTGCCGGCGCACCCGCCACAGCGACCAGCCCACCGCCGGCGCGGCCAGGGCGGCCGTGGCGATGGAGACCGCGGGGGAAAGGAGGCCGTACGGGATGTGCATTTCAAGCTCCGGCGCCGGCGGCGGCGAAGACGAGCTTCCCGTGCTTCACGCCGCGCGTGCTGATCAGGCGGTCGGCCAGCTCCTGCACCTCGGCGGCCGGGCCCCGGATGACCACCACCTCCAGGCAGTCGTCGGCGGTGAGGTGGATGTGGAGGGTGGACAGGATCTGCCCGTGGTGCCGGTGCTGGAGCCGCAGCAGCTCCTCGGACAGCTCCCGCTGGTGGTGGTCGTAGACGATGACCACGCTGCCCACCACCTCCTCGCCGCCCTTGGCCTTCTCGCGGAGGATGAACTCCTGCATCAGGGCGCTAAGCGCCTCGGAGCGGTTGCCGTAGCCGGCCGCCGCGATCAGCCGGTCGAAATCCTCCAGCAGCTTGCCGTTGCACGAAGCGCCGAACCGGGCCAGTTCCATGGGAGCCTCCTAATGGTAACACCGCTCAAGGGGATGGTAACACAGAAGGCGGCCGGGGGGGAACGGGGATCATTGCGGATTGCGAATTGCGGATTACGAATTGAAAACCGGGGATCAGCTCTGTGGCCTCTGCGTCTCTGCGTGTAACTTCCTGCTTCGATTACGATTACGAGCACGATTACGATCGACGAGTACAATCGGGCATTGCCCATGGTCCATCGTCTATCGTCCATGGTCGGCTGGGTGGTCATCCGCCGATTACGAGCACGAGCACGAGCACGAGCACGGGAGACGCTATGCCCATTCACCCATTCACCCATTCACCTATTCCCCGTTCTCCGGTATAATTCCTCCACCATGCACATCGCCGCGCTGCAGACCTTCCACTTCCGCAACCTCGCCGACGGCGCGGTGAGCTTCTCCCCCGAGTTGAACCTCTTCGTCGGCCCCAACGGCCAGGGCAAGACCAACCTGCTGGAGGCGATGTACTGCGCCTGCTTCTCCAAGTCCTTCCGCACCCACCGCCTGGAGGAGTGCGTCACCCACGGCGAGGCCGAGCTGCGCACCGCCTGCCGGGTGGAGCGCGAGCCCCTGCCGCGCGTCCTGGAGGTCCGACTGGACCGCAACGGCAAGGAGCTGCGCCTCGACGGCAAGGCCGCCGGCATTGACGAGTTCCTGGCCAGCGTGTCGCTCCTGTGCATCACCGCCGACCACCTCCGGGTCATCACCGAGGGGCCGGAGCAGCGCCGCCGCTTCCTCGACGGGATGATCGTCCTCTTCTGGCCGGAGTACCTCCACGAGCTGGCCACCTACCGCCGGGTGGTGCGGCAGAAGAACGCCCTGCTGCGCGCCGGCGAGGTGGTCCCGGCGGTCCTGGAGCCGTGGAACCGCCGGCTGGCCCAGACCGCCCGCCCCGTGGTGGCGCGGCGCCTCGAGTTTCTGCGCCTGCTGGAGACGGTCGGCGGGAAGGACCGGTTCTCCGGCGACCCGTTCCGCGTCCGCTACCACCCCTCGCTGGAGGCGGACCTGCTGGCCGACGAGGGCCGCGCCGTGGCCGCCCTGGAGGCCCATCGGGAGCGGGAGCAAGCCCTGCAGCGCAGCCTCTACGGCCCCCACCTGGACCGCTTCGACTTCTACCTGGCCGACCGCAACGTCCGCCACTACGCTTCCTCGGGCCAGAAGCGCGGCGCCCTCCTGACCGTCTACCTCGACGTGATGGACCTCTTCCAGCAGGCCCGCGGCCACCTGCCGGTGGTGCTCATCGACGACGTGGACATGGAACTGGACCTGCCCCGCATCCGCACGCTGCTCGGCGTTTTGGACCGCCGGGCCCAGCTGTTCCTCTCCTCCGCCAAGCCCGAGCTGTTCCAGGACCTGCTGCCCGGGCGGACGGCCTGCCGGATCGACGCCGGCCGGGTTTACAACATCTGAAAAATCAATCGATTGTGAGCGGGAAAACCGCGAAAAATCCTTGGAAAACGCCCCCGCCGGTGGTATAATCCGCCCTTTAGTATTGGCTGTGCACACCTAGGAGATCTATGAGCCAGAAAGACGCGGAAATCAAGGCCCCCAACGGGGGCAACGGGGCGGGCGAGTACACCGCCGAAAGCATCGAGGTGCTGGAGGGCCTGGAGGCCGTCCGGCTGCGCCCGGGCATGTACATCGGCACCACCGGCCCCGACGGCCTGCACCACCTGGTCTACGAGCTGGTGGACAACTCCGTCGACGAGGCCATGGCCGGCTTCTGCACCCAGATCGACGTCATCATCCACATGGACAACTCGGTCACGGTCCAGGACAACGGCCGCGGCATCCCCACCGAGATGCACGAGAAGGGCAAGCCCGCCGCCGAGATCGTCATGACCACCCTGCACGCCGGCGGCAAGTTCCACAACACCGCCTACAAGGTCAGCGGCGGCCTGCACGGCGTGGGCGCCTCCGTCGTCAATGCCCTCTCCGAGTGGATGGAGATGGAGATCTGGCGCGGCGGCAAGGTCTACACCATGGACTTCGAGCGGGGCTACCCCAAGACCGAGTTCGCCGAAGTGGGCAAGACCACCAAGACCGGCACCAAGATCCGGTTCATGGCCGACGGCAACGTCTTCGACGAGGTGGTCTACAACTTCGAGACGCTGTCCCAGCGGCTGCGCGAGCTGGCCTTCCTCAACCGCGGCCTGCGCATCAAGATCACGGACGAGCGCGAGGAGCGCAGCCACGAGTTCTTCTACAAGGGCGGCCTCAACTCCTTCGTCGAATACCTGAACAAGAACAAGCAGACCCTGCACCCGAAGCCGATCTACATCGCCCAGAAGGGCGACGGCGTCGAGGCCGAGATCGCCATCCAGTACAACGACACTTACGTGGAGCAGGTGCTGACCTTCGCCAACAACATCAACACCCACGAGGGCGGCACCCACCTGAGCGGTTTCCGTTCCGGCCTGACCCGCACCATCAACTCCTACGCCGAGAAGCAGGGCTTCCTCAAGGCCATCAAGCGCAACCTCACCGGCGACGACGTCCGCGAGGGCCTGGTGGCCATCATCAGCGTCAAGCTGCCCAGCCCCCAGTTCGAGGGCCAGACCAAGATGAAGCTGGGCAACAGCGAGATCAAGGGCATGGTCGAGTCGGTGGTCAACGAGAAGCTGATGACCTTCTTCGAGCAGAACCCCGACGTGGCCCGGGCCATCGTCAAGAAGACGGTCGAGTCGGCCATGGCCCGCGACGCCGCCCGCAAGGCCCGCGACCTGACCCGGCGCAAGAACGCCCTCGACAGCCTGGCCCTGCCGGGCAAGCTGGCCGACTGCCAGGAGAAGGAGCCGGACCGCTGCGAGATCTTCATCGTGGAGGGCGACTCGGCTGGCGGCTCCGCCAAGCAGGGCCGCGACCGGCGCTTCCAGGCCATCCTGCCCATCAAGGGCAAGATCCTCAACGTGGAGAAGGCCCGTTTCGACAAGATGCTCGAGAACCAGGAGATCTCCACCATGATCTCGGCCCTTGGCACCGGCATCGGCAAGGAGGACTTCGACATCTCCCGGCTCCGCTACGGCCGGGTCATCATCATGACCGACGCCGACGTGGACGGTTCGCACATCCGCACCCTGCTCCTGACCTTCTTCTACCGGCAGATGACCGAGCTGATCGACCGGCACAACGTCTACATCGCCCAGCCGCCGCTGTTCCGGGTGAAGGTGGGCAACTCCGAGAAGTACCTGCTGGACGAGTCGGAGCTGTCCAAGTTCCTGCTCAAACGCATCGTCGAGCTGGTGGAAGTCGCCGGCGAGGGGATCGAGCCGCTCACCGGCAAGGCGCTGTACCAGTACCTGACCCGGGTGGAGGAGTACCTCCAGATCAAGAACCGCTTCAAGCGGCGCCTGCAGGACCCCGAGATCACCCGCTTCATCCTCGACTATTTCAGCAAGCACCTGGCGCCGGGCTTCTCCAACCTGCAGGTCAAGAAGCTCTTCGCCCAGGAGAGTTTCGTCACCGGCATCGCCTCCCGATTGATGGAGCGTGAATACAAGGTCGAGATCCTGCAGGACGAGGAGCACGGCTGCTTCAACCTGCGCATCGGCAACGGCTCCCCCAGCGGCTGGACGCTGCAGTGGGAGAAGCTGACCACCGCCGAGTTCCACCGGCTCTACCAGCTGCACCACCAGATCCAACCGCTGGACCGGCCCCCGTTCCGGATCCGGATGAAGGACCACGAGGATCTGGCCGACGACAAGGCCGACCTCTACCACACCATCCTGGAGCTGAGCAAGAAGGACATCAACGTCCAGCGCTACAAAGGGCTGGGCGAGATGAACCCGGAGCAGCTCTGGAACACCACCATGAACCCGGAGACCCGCACGCTGCTCAAGGTCAACATCGAGGACGCCATCGAGACCGACGAGATCTTCTCGGTGCTCATGGGCGACAACGTCGAGCAGCGGCGCAACTTCATCGAGTCCAACGCGCTGCTGGCCAAGAACCTGGACATCTAAGCCTCCGGTGAAATCCGGTCAGGGATTCATTCACCGCGGAGACGCAGAGACGCTGAGAAATCCGGATGGCTTTGGATTGAGCCTTGAGTTAGATATCATTCTCCGCGGCTCCGCGCCGCTGCGGTGAATGGTTGCCTTGAAAACGATGTGGAAAGGATATGCCCATGTTTAAACTCGTGCTGCTGCGCCACGGCGAAAGCGTCTGGAACATGGAGAACCGCTTCACCGGCTGGACCGACGTGGACCTGTCGGAGAAGGGCTACGCCGAGGCCAGAAACGCCGCCGTCCTGCTGAAGGAAGCCGGCTTCACCTTCGACGTCGCGTTCACATCGGTGCTCAAGCGGGCCATCCGCACCCTCTGGATCACCCTGGAAGGCCTGGACCTGATGTGGCTGCCGGTGATCAACAACTGGCGGCTCAACGAGCGGCACTACGGCGCGCTGCAGGGGCTGAACAAGGCCGAGACGGCCGCCAAGTTCGGCGACGAGCAGGTGCTGGTGTGGCGCCGCAGCTACGACACGCCGCCGCCGGCCCTGGAGAAGTCCGACCCGCGCTGGCCCGGCCACGACCGCCGCTACGCCGGCTTGGCCGCGGCCGACGTCCCGCTCACCGAGAGCCTGAAGGACACCGTGGCCCGCTTCCTGCCGTGCTGGCACGAGCAGATCGCCCCCGCGGTGCAGTCCGGCCGGCGGGTCATCGTGGCCGCCCACGGCAACTCGCTGCGGGCCCTTGTCAAGTACCTCGACAACATCTCCGACGAGGCGATCGTCCAGCTGAACATCCCCACCGGCGTCCCGCTGGTGTACGAGTTCGACGAGGCCCTGAAGCCCCTGCGCCACTACTACCTGGGCGACCCCGAGGCGGTGGCCAAGGCCATGGAGGCGGTGGCGAAGCAGGGCAAGGCCAAGTAACCAGTCGAACATCGAACATCGAACACTGAACATCGAACACTGAACATCGAACATCGAAGTCGATCCAGGAGGCTCGAGACTAGAGGCTAGAGACTAGAGGCTAGAGGCTCGGATTGCCACCCCGAGCCCCTAGCCTCTAGTCTCTAGTCTCTAGCCTCGTCTCCGCTGAAATATCGTAAATCCCACGCAAACATGGGGCTTTGGGCGCCGCGCCGAACGGTCGGCAGACGCATCCAATAGCGGAAAGACCACCCGCCGGACCACTGCGGCGCCCAACGGTGCGGTGGACGGACCGAACTCTTTCCGATGGAGTTGTTTTGACTTGATCCGGGCGGTGCGGTAAAATCCATTCCAAACCCAGAACGCATCCCGCAAGGAGGTTGTCCGTGTTTCAACGATTAGCCAACCTGATCCGCGGCTTTTTGAGCCTGTTCATCTCCGGTCTGGAAAAGGCCAACCCGCGGGCGCTTATCGAGGCCGAAAAGGAAACCCTGCGCCAGCAGATCGCCCGCTTCAACGACAACCTGGCCACCCAGGCCGGCTTCGCCGAGCGGCTGCTGCGCCAGGTCAAGAACCTCGAGCAGCAGGAGAAGGAGCTGACCGCCCGGACCGCGGCCAACCTCAAGGCCGGCAACCGCGCCGTGGCCGCCCAGCTGGCCCTCCAGCTCCAGACCGTCAAGACGCAGCTCACGGAGAACCGCGAGCAGCTCAAGATCGCCGAGGAGACCTACCAGAAGCTGGTCAAGTCGCGCAACGTCTCGGTGCAGGAGGCCCAGGCCAAGATCGAGAAGCTGAAGCGGATGCTGACCGAGACCGAGATGATGGAGGCGCAGGCCGAGCTGCAGGAGATGGCCCAGGGGATGATCTCCTCCATCGGCGGCTCCGGCGACACCATCAACCGGCTGGAGGAGTACCTCTCCGAACGCCGCGACAAGGCGGCCGGGCGGGCGCGCGTGGCCGGCTCGAGCATCGACACCTCCCAGGTGGAGCTGAAGGAAGCCGAGCAGGCCGCATTGGCCGACCAGGCCCTGGCCGAGTTCGAGTCGGCCTACGGCTTCACCACGCCGCCGGCGGCGACGGAGGCGGCGGCCGAGGCGCCGGCCCCCGAGCCGGCGCCGCAGAAGGAGCTGGGCCCGCAGTAGGCCCCTGTGCCAGGATCGTCCGAAAGGGATTGAAATTACACTTTTGAATCTGTCAGGGAGGATATCATGGCAGACGTGACGCCGACTCCGAACAAGGTGGGGCCCACCGCCCTGGGCAAGATCGTTGGGATCCTGTTCATCCTGGCGTGCCTCGGCGGGGCCGTCTATTTCTTCCGGGACACCCTCTTCCCCGAGCGGGCCAAGCAGGGCGACGTGGACCTCGACGAGTACCGCCAGCAGCAGGGCGGGGTGGAGGCCATGGATCCCAAGGGGATCACCACCGTCAGCGAGTACAAGTACGTCCCGGCCCAGAAGCTCCCGCCGGTCAAGGGCGGCAGCAACTACAAGTGGGACAGCGAGAAGGTGGTCCAGTTCCCGATCAACGTCTGGATCGGCTGGCTGCCCATCGTGGCCGCCAACCAGGGCTTCTCGCCGAACAAGGACAGCGTCTTCTACAAGAAGTACGGCTTTCGGGTGAACCTCAAGCTCATCGACGACCCGGTGGTCGCCCGCGATGCGTACGCTGCCGGCGAGAGCCACATCCTGTGGGGCACCCTGGACATGATGGTCCTGTTCGCGCCCGAGCTGATGAAGGACAGCCGGATGGCGCCGCGGATCTACCAGCAGGTCGACTGGTCCAACGGCGGCGACGGCATCGTGGTGCGGAACTACATCAAGAGCGTCCAGGACCTGAAGGGCAAGACCATCGTCTACGCCCAGAACAGCCCATCGCAGTACTTCGTCAACAACCTGCTCCTCAACGCCGGCATCCAGCCCTCGCAGGTGCGCCACAAGTACACCGCCACCGCCTTCGAGGCGGCGGCCGCCTTCGTGGCCGACCCCAAGATCGACGCCTGCGTGTCCTGGGCGCCCGACATCTACAACATCCCCGAGAAGGTCAAGAACACCCGCATCCTGACCACCACCTCCGAGGCCAACAAGGTCATCGCCGACGTCTGGGCGGCCCGGGCCGACTTCGCCAAGGACCACCCCGAGATCATCGAGGGCCTGGTGGCGGGGATCTTCGACGGGATGCAGCTGCTGAAGGACGACACCTACAAGGCCAAGGCGATGGCCTGGATGGCGGAGGGCTACGGCATGTCCCCCGACGACGTCAAGGGGATGATCAACGACGCCCACTCCACCAACTTCGCCGAGAACAAGGAGTTCTTCCTCAACGCCAACTCCCCGTCCAACTTCGAGCGGACCTGGAAGAACGTCACCTTCGTCTACAAGGAGCTGGGCCTGCTCGACACGCCCACCCGGTTCGACGAGGTGATGGACTTCTCGGTCATCCAGAAGCTGGACCGGGGGGGGCAGTTCGCCGACCAGAAGAACGAGTTCACCACCACCTTCACCCCGACCACCTACCAGAAGCTGAGCACCAACGTCGAGGCGCCCATCCTGACCCAGACCATCCGGATCAACTTCTATCCGAACTCGGCCAACATCCTGGAGCCGCAGCACGACGACCTCGGCTCGCCCTTGCCGAACACGCTCTACGACCCGACCGCCGAGGCCACGCTGGAGAAGGTGGCCCGCCTGTCCGGCCAGTTCGAGCGGGCGGTCATCGCCATCGTCGGCCACACCGACTCCTCGATGAAGGGCCGGGTGCCGCGCTCGGAGGTGGACAAGCTGTCGCTGGACCGGGCCCGGTCGGTCAAGGACGCCCTGATCAAGAAGTACAAGTTCGACCCCAACAAGTTCGTCGTCGAGGGCAAGGCCTGGGACGTGCCGGCCGATCCGTCCGATCCGATGAACCAGGCCCTCAACCGCCGGGTCGAGATCTCGGTGTACCCGCCGGAGAAGTGATCCGGCGGGCCTTCGAAAGGCGAGGACATGAGCGCTTCCCCGTCGTCCAAAGGCTGGTTTGAAATCCGGGGGCCGGTCGGGAGGGTCGAGCGGATCGCGCTCGGGATCCTCCCGATCGTGCTGATCCTCGGCGTCTGGTGGCTGCTCACCCGCGGCGCGCAGCAGGACCGGATCATTTCCTCGGCGATCCTGCCGTCGCCGGTGGAGGTGGTGAAGTCCTTCCCGAGCCTCTGGTTCCAGGCGGAGCTGAGCCGCTGCGCCGTGGCCAGCACCTGGCGGGTGGTGCAGGGCTTCGTGGTGGCCCTGGCGGCGGCCTTCCCGCTGGGGCTGGCCATGGGCTCCTTCACCCGCGTGCGGGCGCTCTTCGAGCCGCTGTCGGTGTTCGGGGCCTACCTGCCGATCCCGGCGCTGGTCCCCCTGACCATGAGCCTCTTCGGCGTGGACGAGGGCCAGAAGGTGATGTTCCTGGCGCTGGCGTTCTTCATCTTCCTCCTGCCCATGATCCTCCGGGCGGTGGACGAGGTGGACGACAACTACCTCCGCACCGCCTACACGCTGGGGGCCACCCGCCGGGAGGCGATCCGCCACGTGCTCTTCGGCGTCGCGGCGCCCAAGATCTACCAGGCCATGCGGCTGGGGTTCGGCATCGGCTGGACCTACATCATCCTGGCGGAGATGGTCGCCGCCGAGCGGGGCCTGGGCCAGATCATCATCGTCGCCCAGCGGCGCGGGCCCCGGGAGCACATCTACCTGGTCCTGCTCGTCATCGTCCTCATCGCCTACGTCACCGACCGCCTCTGGGTGGCCGTGGGCCGGCTGCTCTTCCCCTACCAGGAGGTCTGATGGCCGCCGAACCGCAAGCCCCCGGAACAAAAACCCCCGAGACCCCATGCACCCGCATCGTCGAGTTCAAGGACGTCAGCAAGGTCTGGAACCCCGGCACCTCCCTGGCGTTCACCGCCCTCAAGGGCCTCAGCTTCGTGATCGACGACATCCCCGGCAAGGTGGAGTTCATCACCATGGTCGGCCCGTCGGGCTGCGGCAAGTCCACCGCGCTGGGCCTGCTGGCCGGCTTCCAGGGCGTCTACCCCCCCACCTCGGGCGAGGTCCTGGTGCGCGGCAGGCCGGTGACCGGCCCCGGCAAGGACCGCGGCATGATCTTCCAGAAGTACAGCTCCTTCCCGCACATGACGGTTCTGAAGAACGTCCGGTTCGGACTGGAGCTCAACCGCGCGGAGCTGGGCCTGGACCACGCCGAGATCGACAGACAGGCCCGCGAGTGGATCGCCCGGGTGGGCCTGTCCGGGCACGAGCACAAGTACCCGCACCAGCTCTCGGGCGGCCAGCAGCAGCGGGTGGCCATCGCCCGCAGCCTGGCCCTCAAGCCGGAGATCCTGCTCATGGACGAGCCGTTCTCGGCCCTGGACGAGCCGACCCGCTTCGAGATGCAGCGGCTGGTGGTGGAGCTCTACCGCAACGTCGAGGCCACCGTGCTGATGGTCACCCACTCCCTGGCCGAGGCGGTCTACCTCGGCGACCGGGTCTGGATCTTCAGCAAGGCGCCCGGCCGCATCAAGAAGGCTTTCACCGACATTTTCTTCACCGACCCGGCCCACTCGCCCGAGGAGGTCCAGAAGAGCCGCTCCTTCCTGGACGTGCTGGAGGAGGTCGGCCAAGCCTTCCTAGCGGACGAGTCGCCGGCGCATTGAGGCTGCCATGCCCACACCGGAAGCGCTGAACTACTGGGACTACGTCAAGCACGCCTTCAACTGGAAGGTGCGGCTGCCGCTGCTCGGGCACATGCCGCTCAACAAGCTGCTGATCGCGGGGTTCGCCATCCTCGGCTTCGCCGCCCCGCCGTTCTGGCTGCTGGGACTGGCCCTGGAGGGCGCTTACCTTCTCTTCCTGCCCGGCAGCGACCGCTTCCAGAAGACGGTCCAGAAGCTGATCCGCGGCGAGCAGCTGCTGCGGGCCCAGCAGACCTGGGCCGAGAAGGAACAGCAGATCCTCGCCGGCCTGGCACTGGAGGACCAGCGCCGCTACGGCCGGCTGTGGGAGCGCTGCTCGGGCCTGCAGCGCTCGTCGGCCGGCGCGGACGCCGTGGTCAAGGTGGAGCAGCTCGCCGCCGGCGGCCTGGCCCAGCTGCTGTGGATCTTCCTCAAGCTGCTGGACTCCCGCCGGCGGATCCAGGACATCATCGACTCCACCTCGCTCAAGGAGCTGAACCGGGAGATCGAGGTCCTGCAGGCGAAGCTGGCCCGGGAACCGGAGGGCTCGGCCGTGGCCAAGTCCCTGAAGGGCACGCTGGACATCCAGCAGCGCCGGCTGGAGAACTACAACAAGGCCGACGAGAGCCTCAAGGTGACCGAGGCCGAGCTGGACCGGATCGAGAAGCAGATCACCCTGCTGGCCGAGGAGACCGCCGTCACGTCCGACCCGGCCATGATGTCGAGCCGCCTCGACGGCGTGGTCCAGTCGCTGCAGGGGACCACCCGCTGGATGAGCGAGAACGCCGAATTCTTCGGCTCGCTGGAGGAGGAGCCCCCGCCGGTGAACCTGCTCCAGGGGCCGCCCCGCACACCGGAAGGAGGTTGACGCCGTGGCCGAGGTCCGCCTGCCCCCCTGGGCCCAGAGCATGAAGGAGATCTTTCGGGCCGAAACCATCAGCCAGTTCATCCTCTCCGGCGCCATCCACGACCTGGTGCCCAACCCGGCGGGCGACAAGGTGGAATTCCTGCCGCTCAAGCGCTACCTGGCCGAGGTCCTCTTCGATCCGTTCGATGTGGTGGTGTTTTACAACCGCGGCCAGGGGATCACCTTCCCCAAGGGCAGCGAGCATTTCTTCGCCTTCCTGCAGGTGTTCGACAAGTGGCACGGCTCCAGCTTCGCCGCCGACGCCGGCGTGGCCCGGGACGCCGCCAAGTCGCTGGAGTCGCCGGGCCTGCTGCCCCGGGCGCCGGGGCCGGCCCTGGAGCTGATCGACCGGTTCCTCGGCAGCGTGGCCTCGGTGGCCCGCAGCGGCAAGAAGGGCGCCGCCCGGTCGGTGGCGGTGGTGCTGGACTTCGCCCAGTTCGTGGCGCCGCGGGGCGAGTCGCTGTACGTCTCCAGCGAGATCGGCAGCAACATCATCAAGATCCTCCGCTGGTCGGACGACCCGACCATCAAGGCCGCCAACGTCGCCACGGTGCTGCTGGCCGAGAGCCTGACCGACCTGCACGAGGCGCTGGTGGAGAACCCGTACAGCGCCAAGGTCTTCATCCCCCTGCCGGACCGGGCCGAGCTGCAGGAGTACGTCACGGAGCTGGTGCGGGCCGAGCCCGACTTCGCCGCCCTGAGCGAGGCGCCGGTGGGCGTGCTGGCCGAGAAGCTGGTCGGCCTCAGCCGCGTCAACGTGAAGGGCCTGGTGCTGCGGGCGATCCGCAACAAGGCGCCCATCACCCTGAAGTACCTGACCCGGGTCAAGAAGGAGCTCATCGAGAAGGAGGCCGCCGGGCGGCTGGAGTTCATCGAGTCGAAGCGCACGCTGGACGACGTGGCCGGCCACGTGGAGGCCAGGCGGTGGCTGCGCGAGGACGCCCGGCTGATGAAGCAGGGTATCGCACAGGCCCTGCCCATGGGTTACCTGATCACCGGCCGGATCGGCACCGGCAAGACCTACCTGGTGGAGTGCTTCGCCGGCGAGTGCGGCATCCCCTTCGTCGCCCTGAAGAACTTCCGCGAGAAGTGGGTCGGCGCCACCGAGGGCAACCTGGAGAAGATCTTCCAGATCCTGCACGCCCTGGGGCAGGTGGTGGTGTTCGTCGATGAGGCCGACCAGATGACCGGCAAGCGCGGCGGGGGCGACTCCGACTCGGGCCTGTCGGGCCGCGTCTACGGCATGCTCGCGGCGGAGATGGCCAACACCGAGAACCGCGGCAAGATCCTGTGGATCTTCGCCACCAGCCGCCCCGACATGGTGGAAGTGGACCTCAAGCGGCAGGGCCGGCTCGACGTGCACATCCCGCTCTTCCCGCCGGTGGACGAGGCGGAGAAGCGCGAGCTGTTCCTGGCCATGGCCCGCAAGCTCAAGACCGGCCTGAAGGCGGAAGAATTACCGCCGCTGCCGTTCGCCGGGCCGGTGTCCGGCAACGAACTGGAGGGCCTGCTGGTGCGGGCCTACCGGCAGTTCATGCTGGCCGCCGCGGACGCGGCGGCCCCGCCCGGCCAGCCGCCGGCGGACCCGGGCGGTCCGGCGCCCGCTCCCGCGCCCGGCGACGGCCCGGGTGGTTTCCCGCTGGGCACCGGCACAACCCCGTCCGCCGTCCCGCCGCCCCCGGGTGTTCCAGCGACCTCGCCGAAGACGCTCGCGCAGATCCTGGCCGAGACGGTGCGGGAGTTCCGCCCGTCGGCCCACACGGCGCGGCTCGACCTGATGGACCTGCTGGCGGTCAAGGAGTGCACCGACGAGCGCTTCCTGCCGGAGCGCTTCCGCACGCTGAACCCCGCCACCGTCGATCGTCGCCTGGAGGAACTGCTGCGATTGATCCCGTAGCTCGCGACCTCCGGGCGCGTGTTCGTACTCCGCGCCGCCCCGGCGCGGGCAATTGACACGGGGACGGGGAGACGGGGGGACGGGGGGAGGGAAACGGCGAATCGGCGAAACGGCGGTGGGGCGAGGGGAGACGGGATCTGAACATCGAACATTGAACATCGAACATCGAACGTCGAACTCAATCATCAATCTGGAATCCGCAATCTGAAATTTGAAATCTCAGATTCGCAATCCACAATTCGCAATCCGCAATTCGCAATCCGCAATTCGCAATCCGCAATCCGCAATCTCCTCACTGTCCAGGAAACTCGACTTTCACGTTGGTTTCCTTGCCCGGCTCGACCATGACGGTGTCGGAGTAGACGCGGCCGTCCGGCGAGACGACCTTGATCCGGTGCTTGCCGGCGCGGGTGCGGAAGGCGTCCGGCCAGCCGTCGAAGCTGTCGGCCACGCCGATGCGCACGCCGTCTACGTACACCTCTGACTTGTTCGGCTTGATGTCGAAATCGATGCTTCCGGCCCAGCGGGGCATGAACGGCGCGGGGCGGTACGCGACGACGTAGACCGGTGAACCCCAATAGGGACCGTAGTAGCACCGCGGACCCACCACCACCCGGCCGTGCGCGCCGGCCAGGGCGGGGGCGGCCGCGGCGGCGGCCAGCAGCAGGAAGGTCCCGGTGCGGAGGTTTTGTTTCGCGTTCATGGGTGCCTCCTCGTTTCCACTCTCTCCGCCGGATCAAACCCCCGTCCGGCGGAATCGTTTCAGGAGAATTTTCCGGCCCCGTCCGTCTCACAGGATGATCACGCAGGGAATTCACCCCCCGGGGGGGCAAGAGGCAAGGAGGCGCTCCATGAGGCAGCATTCAACCGGTCTGGGACTGTGGGCACTGGTCGTTTTCCTGGCGGCGTGGCTGGGGGCGGCCGCCGGCTCCGCGGGGGCGGCCCCCGCCGGCCCGGGCGACTTCTCGCTGGCCATGACCGACCGGGTCGGCACCGGGTATTACTACGAATCGGCCGTCGTGACCAGCAGCATCGTCTACGTGGCCGCCGGGCACGGCGTGGACGTCATCAGCGTCGTCAACCCGAACGTGGTGGTTCCGCTGAACCGCCTGGACACCGCCGGTTCCGTGAGCGCCATCGACATCGAGGGGAGCCGGGCCTACCTTGCCTGCTCCGACGGCCTCCGGATCCTGGACATCACCGACGTGCCCGATCCGGTGCAGATCGGCTTCTTTCCGACCTCCACCGGCATCACGGACGTGGACGCGTCGGGCAGTTCGGTATACGCCACGTATGGCGGGTACAGCCTGCAGATATTGAATGTGTCCAACCCCGCGGCGGTGACCCGGCTCGGATACATCAACTTTCCGGGGGTTCCGCATGCGGTCCGCAAGCTGGGGAACTACTGCTACGTGGCAAACGACACCTACGGCTTGAGGGTCATCAACGTGAGCGATCCCGCCGCCCCCAGTCTCGTCTCCGTGTGCGACACCCCGGGGATGGCGTTGGACCTCTGCCTGCTCGTCTCGCTGCCGGCCGGTTACTGGGCCCTGGTCGCCGACAACCAGGGCGGCCTGCAGATCATCACCATCTTTGATCCGGCGAACCCGACCATCGTGGGCTCGCTCGACACTGCCGGTAACACGAGGCAGGTGACCGCCACATCCTCCTACGCCTACCTGGCCGAGTATTCTGTGAGCAACGGGATCAAGATCGTGGACATCTCCAACAAGACGGCGCCGGCCCTGGCGGGGCAGGCCAACACGCGCTACGGACCCTGTGGAGTCGCCCTTAACGGCGGGTTCGCCTACCTCTGCGAGTACGACGGCGGGCTGGAGGTCATGGACGTCGATCCCCCCACGGCGCCGGCCGCGCGCGGGTGTTACGACGCATCGTTTGCCCCGGACGAGATCGATGTGGAAGGCGGGTACGCGTATATGGCCGGCTGGTCCAATGACCTGCTGACAGCGGATGTGTCCGATCCTCGCGCGCTGGCGGTGACGGACAAATTGAGGGAATACAGCCTCCGGGATGTCCAGGCCTGCGGCGCCCTGGCGTACGGGTGCACCTGGTCAGGGGACCTGATCGTGTACGACCTCGCCGATCCGGCCGCGCCGGAAAAACGGGCCCAGACGGCCTTGGGGAACGGCGGTTCCACCCTGTCCGTTCTCGGCGATTACGCCTACGTGGCGTCCACGGCCGGTTTGAAAATCGTCGACATCTTGGATCCGGATGATCCCGCATTGACCGGAGCTTTCGTGACCGCGGACTACACCTCTGATGTGGAAGTGCAGAGCGTGTCCGCTTCGACTCTGGCCTACCTGCTGGTTACGGACGGCACCCTCCTGATACTGGATGTGACGAACCCGGCCGCTCCCGTCCAGCTGGGCAGCTTTGCCGACCTCGACACTTCGCCCGGGCGTGTCGTGCTCGACGGCGACCTGGCCTACGTCACGGATGGCGGCAACGAACGTCTGGCCATCATCGATGTGTCCGATCCGGCCGCCCCGGTGCTGGCGGGAAGCGTCACGGCGCGGGATGAGACGTGGGGCGTGGCGCTGGCCGGCCATTACGCCTTCGTCACCGCGTCGGACATGGGGCTGCAGGTGTTCGACGTGTCCGATCCCGCGGCGCCGGTGGAGGTGGCCTGGTACGATACCCCCGGCCGGGCCAGCGGCGTCTGCGTGGACGGGGCGTACGCCTACGTGGTCTGCCAAACCAGCGGCTGGTTGTACTCCTTCTCGTTCACCGACGTGCCGGGGGACGTCACCGGAGACCAGCTGGCCAATGCCGCGGATCTGGCGGTGGTCCTGCAGGTGCTGGCCGGCCACATCGGCCCGGGCGGTTTGCGCTGTCCGCACCCCTTCGAGGCCGATTTCGATGGAGACGCCGTCCTGTGCGCCTCCGACGCCGTGAGCCTGGCGAACCTGTTGGCGGGGAATTTGTAGTGAATACAGAGTGAGCAGGACCCGGGACATGGGGGCGGGGATCCGGCCGGAAGGGAATCGAACATTGAACATCGAACATCGAACATCGAACATCGAACTCGATCCGCAAACCGGAATCTGAAATTTCAAATTTGAAATTTTCAATCTGCAATCCAGATCCTGACCACGAAAAGCAAGAAACACACAAAAGAAATCCGATCCGCAATCCGCAAGCCAGAGATCAACCACGGACCGCACGGACCACACGAAAGGGATTTCAACCGGTGATTGCGTTCGGACGGCGGCGCCTTCTTTCTGTCACCCATAGTCCATCGTCCATGGTCCGTCGCCCGTGGTCTATCGTCCATGGCCCATGGTCGGATCGGCGGTCATCGGTCACCCGTCACCGGTCCGTTCGGCCGATTCACCGATTCACCTATTCACCGATTCACCGCTCTCGGCTATAATGTCGGGGTCCATCGTCCCGGAATCCCGCCGAGGAGGAACCCCATGAGCTTCCGCGTGGTCCACCACCCCCTGATCTCCCACAAGCTGGGCCTGCTCCGCCGCGTTGACTGCACCACCTCGCGCTTCCGCCAGCTGGCCGAGGAGATCACCAATCTCCTCACCTACGAGGCCACCCGCGACATGGAGCTGGAGGACGAGGAGATCCAGGGCTGGGCAGGCTCCATCAAGGTGCAGCGGCTGTCGGGCAAGAAGGTGGCGGTGGTGCCCATCCTGCGGGCGGGCATCGGCATGCTGCCCGGGGTGCTGGACCTCATCCCGTCGGCCCGGGTCAACTTCGTGGGCATGTACCGCAACGAGGAGACCCTCGAGCCGGTGACTTACTATCGGAAGCTCTCCAACGACATCGAGTTCCGCACCGCCCTGATCGTCGACCCGATGCTGGCCACCGGCAACTCGCTCTGCGCCACCATCGACCTGCTGAAGCGGGGGGGGTGCGCCCGGATCAAGGTGCTCTGCCTGGTGGCCGCCCCCGAGGGCGTGGCCAAGCTGGCCGAGACGCACCCCGAGGTCGAGATCTACTCGGCCGCCCTGGACGAGCGGCTCAACGAGAACGGCTACATCCTGCCCGGCCTGGGCGACGCCGGCGATCGCCTCTTCGGCACGAGATAATTTCACCGCAAAGCCGCAAAGCTCGCCAAGCAATCCATTTATCATTTGTCATTTGACAATTGCCATCGGTCATTTCAGAGCGCCCTTTCTTGAACAGTGTGGCAGCTTTCGGAAATGGCCAATGAAAAATGTCAAATGTCCGATGTCAAATGTTTTGCTTCGCGGACTTTGCGCCTTTGCGGTAGATGTTTTGGCCCGCGTTGTTTTTTGGGGACGGCGGACTTATAATTGCATCCAAGTTTTTCGAAAGAACACCATGACCCCCCGGAAGCGAACACTCATCCTGCTGGGCGTCGGGTTGCTGGTGGCGGGCGCCGCCGCCGGGCTGCTGGTGCTGCGCTTTCAACGGCGGGTGGAACTCGCCGGCTCCGGAGCCCCCGCGTGGTTCCCCGCGCCGTGGCAGGCCTCGCCGCCCTACGCCCGGCCCGGCGCCGTGGCCTTCTGGCTGACGAACCGCCCGGTGCGCGCCGCGGCGGATTTCAACGGCCAGAGGGTCTACGGCGGCGAGATGGGCCTGCTGGCGGCCGGTGGCGGCGGCGCCTTCCGCCGCCTCACCGCCGTAGACGGCCTGCCGGTGGATCGAGTCACGGCGCTGGCGGAGTCCGGCGGCCGGCTGGTGGTCGGCACCGGCGGCGGAGGCCTGGCCCGCTGGGACGGCCGCCGCTTCGAGCGCCTGGCCCTGCCGGTGCTGGCCGCCGACTGGATCACGGACCTCGTCTCCCTGGAGAGCGGGGAGCTGCTGGCCACCACCCGCAGCGGCCGGCTCCTGGCGCTGCGCGGGGAGGAATTCCGCTTCGTCGAGGCCGCGGGGTTGCCGAAGGACGGCCTGACCGCCGTCGCCGAGATTCCCCAGGGCCTGCTGGTGGGGACGCTGCGCCACGGCCTCTACCGCCTCTCCGGCGGGCGGGCGCAGGCGGTGGGCCAATCCAAGGCGGCCTTCCGCATGGTCACCGCCCTGGCGGCGCTGCCGGGCGGCGGGGTGCTGGCCGGCACCGACAACGGCCTGCTCCTGCTGTCGGCCTCCGGCGAGCCGCAGGGGCTGCTCTTCCCGGGCCGGCCGGTGGAGTACGCCGGCGTGGCGGGTGATCAAGTCCTGTGCGCCTGCGTCCAGGACGGCCTGTACGCGGCCTCCGTCCCGGACTTCGAGGCGGGCCGGCGGGCCTTCCGCCACGTCATGACGCCGGGCGTCATCCACGGCGCCCGGGCGGGCGGAGGCCTCATCGAGCTGCTGACCGGCCGGGGCGTCTACCGGCTGACGGAGTCGGCCGGGGCGAGCCCGCGGCTGGACCTGGCGCCGGTGGAGCTGCCGGCGGGAGAGCTGCCGAGCGGCTCGGTCATGGCCCTGGCCGGCGCCGGCCGCGGCGGCGTATGGCTCGGCTACTTCGACGGCGGCGTCGAGCGCCGCACCCCCGACGGCGCCGTGGCCCAGGCGGTGGCGGCTCCGGGGCTGCGCGGCGTCAACTGCCTCGCCCCCGACGGCGGCGGCCTCTGGATCGGCACCCCGCAGGGGCTGTGGCGCTGGGGCGCGCTGGGCCTCCAGCCGGCGGGCGCCACCGAAAGCCCGCTGCGCGCCGGCTACGTCAACCAGGTCCTGCCCGGCGAGCCCGGCACGCCCGCGGCGGTGGCCCACGGGACGGGGCTGTCCCTGCTCCAGGGCGGGCGCGAGGAGCTGCTCTACGCCCTCCAAGGCCTGCCCTCCAACAAGGTCTACTGCGCGGCCCGGCGCGGCGGCGCCCTCTACGTCGGCACCCTCGGCGGGCTGGCCGTCCTGCGGGGCGGGAACGTGGCCGCGGTGTGGCAGGCCGATAACTCGCCGCTGCGCTCCAACTGGATCACCGCGCTGCTGCCGTGCGAGGCGGGCCTGGTGGTGGCCACCTACGGCGGCGGCGTCCACCTGCTGGGCGACGACGGCGCCTGGCGCCCCTTCGCCGGCGTCGACCCGCAGCTCAGCGTCAATCCCAACGCCCTCTGCCTCCTGGGCGACCAGGTGCTGGCCGGCACCCTGGACCAGGGGCTGTGGCGGCTGGATCCCTCGACTCTTCGCGGCGCCGCCGTGCCGGCGCCGCTGCCCTCCCGCTGCGTCCAATCGATCGTGGCCGCCGGCGGGGCCCTGTTCGTGGCCACCGACAACGGCGTGGCCCGCCTGGCCCTCCCGGCGCCATCCCTGAAACTGGAGTCGTCATCATGAAACGATCCCCCCTCGGCGGAATCCTGTTGTGGAGCCTGGTCCTGACGGCCTCGCTGGCGGCCGACGCCGGCGTGCTGGTCCCCTCCTCCAAGAAGAAGGTGCCCGACCCGGCCCTGCTGAGCCTGGAGGAACTGCAGGTCCGCATCCGGGTGGACCACCGGCTGATGCGGGTGCAGCTGACGCAGGTCTACGCCAGCCACACCGGCGACATCCTGGAGGGCACCTATGTCTTCTCCTTCCCGCCGGGGGCGTCGCTGTCGGACTTCGCCATCTGGGACGGCGTGACCCGCATCCCCGGCGTGGTGCTGGAAAAGCGCAAGGCGGCCGAGATCTACCAGGAGCTGGCCAGCCAGGCCATCGACCCGGGCCTGCTGCAGATGGGGGAGGCGGGCGAGGAGTCGGAGATCCCGGCCGGCTACTTCACGGTCAAGGTGGCGCCAATCCCGCCCTACGGCTACAAGCGGGTCGAGCTGGAGTACCAGCAGGCCCTGCCGGTGGCGGGCGGCCAGGTGGCCATGTACCTGCCGCTGAAGAGCCGCCTCTGGCCGGCGCAGAAGGCGGCCGCCGTCTCGCTGGACCTGCAGATCGACGACGGGCGGCCGATCCAGGATTTCGCCCTGACTTCCAAGCTGTATCCCGTGCCCTGGACCCAGCCGGCGCCGGGCAAGGTGGAAGGCCGCTGGGAAGGCAAGGGCGTCGTGCTGGCCGAGGACTTCGGCTTCCGCTGGCGCGTGGACGCGGCCCAGCCCTCCAGCGTCTTCCTGACCTGGCGGGGCCGGGAGTCCGACCTGCGGGCCGGGAGGCAGCTCACTGCCATCGATGCGCCGGCCCAGGGCGAGCTCGAGGACGGCTACTTCCTGCTGGACCAGCTCTTCCCGTCCGCCGCCGCCGGCCCCGACCGGCCGCCGCTCACGGCCGTGCTGGTGGTGGACGCCTCCCTGTCCATGTGGTGGGACAAGCTGCGCCAAGCCGAGGACGCCCTCAAGGCCTTCACTGCCGCCCTGCGCGGCGGCGACTCCTTCAACCTGATCCTCTTCAACGAGACCGCCAAGGCGGTCTTCCCTTCGCCGGTGCCGGCCTCGCCCGAGAACGTCCGGAAGGCCATGGATGCCTTCTACGCCGCCTACCTGTCCGGCGGCACCAACCCGGTGCCCGCCCTCGAGGAGGCCGTGCGGCAGGCCAACGCCGCGGCGACCCCCGAGAAGTGCCTGGTGCTGATCGGCGACTGGGTGCCGACCGCGGGCACGCTCAAGAATTCCACGGTGATCAAGAAGGCCGAGCCGCTGCTCAAGGGCAAGCCGCTGCGGGTGCACGGCGTGCTCACCGGCGACGACGCGAACCGGCCGCTGCTGGAGACGCTGGCCACCTGGACCGACGGGCAGCTGCTGTGGCTGGGCGAGCGCGACAGCCTGGCCGACGAGCTGGCCCTGTTCGCCGGACGCCTCGGGCAGCAGCCCTACGGCGAGCTGCGTCTGGACGCCCCGGGCGCGGCGTTCTTCCAGGTCTACCCGGCCCACCCCGTCAGCATCTTCGCCGCCACCACCGGCGCGTGGGTCGGCCGCTACAAGCCGCTGGCCGAGCCGCCGACCCTGACCCTGCGCGGCCTGAACCCCGACCGGACTCCCTTCGAGCAGAAGGTCGCCGCGCCGCTGCCGGAGCAGGACCTGGGCCACCCGCTGCTGCCGCGCTTCTGGGCGCGGGCCCGGGTGGATTACCTCCTGGACAAGATCAACCGCGAGGGCGAAGACGCCGCCAGCATCCGCGAGATCGTCGCCCTGGCGCAGAAGTTCAAGTTCGTCACGCCCTACACCTCGTTCCTGGCGGCGCCGCGCTCGCTGCTGCGGCCGCGGGTCATCCAGCCGCGCGACCCGGTGCTGCGCATCGAGGCCGACCCGTCCGTCACGGCCGCTTCGGTGCAGTTGCCCTGGGGCGAGATCCTGCCGCTGGACTACCTGCCGGAGCTGGCCGTGTGGCAGGCGCGCTTCTTCGTCCCCGGCGACGTGCCCGACGGCGCGCACCGCTGCCTGGTGATGCTGCGCGACCGCGCCGGCCGGCTGTTCCGCGAGGAGAAGACCTTCGTCATCGACAGCGCCGCCCCGGCCGCCCGCTGGCTCAACCCGGTGGCGGAAGCGCGCGCCGGCGGCACGCTGGCCCTGCGGGTGGACGCCCCGCCCGACACCCGCCTGCTCCACGCCTCGCTGGAGGGCGCCGGCCGGGTGGCGCTGCGCTGGGACGCCGCCGCCGGCTGCAGCCTCGGGACGCTCAAGCTGCCGCCGGGCTCCCCGCCGGGCGCGCGGCGGCTGACGCTGCTCGCCGAGGACACCGCCCACAACGTGTACCGCAAGGACTACGCCGTGAGGATCCTGCCATGAAGAAGAAACTCACCCTCAGCCTGGGGCTGGCCCTGGCGGCCGCCGCGTTCCTGATCTCCGACCCGGCCGGCTGGAACCTGACGCGGTTCATCCAGCCGGAGTACTGGGAGCGCCACTCCACGGAGCTGGCGGCGCTGTACGAAATCCGCACGGTGGACGGGCAGGAGGTCTTCGTGCCTGTGCCGGCGGAGAAGGCCGCGGAGTCGCTGGCCGCGGGCACGGCGCCGCGGCAGAAGGCCGTCCGGGCCCAGCTGCTGGAACAGCTCGGCCGGCTGGACGAGGCGGCCCAGGCATGGCGGGACACCATCGCCGCGTCCAAGGACCCCGCCGAAGGGATCACCGCCCTGGCCGCGTTCCACCACCGCCACCGCCAGTTCCGGCAGGAGATGGAGCTGCTGGAGAAGTCCGTCGCCCCGCTCACGTCCGGCGAGCACCCGGCGCTCACGCCGGCGGAGGTCTGGGACCGGATCGTGGCGCTGTCGGCCGACGCGGGGCTGGACCCGGCCGCCCGCAGCGAGCTGGAGCGCCGCCGGATCGCCGGATTCCAGGGGAAGCCGGAGCAGGAACAGTACTTCCGCGCCTGGCTGGACTCCCTGTTGGCGGACAAGCGCTGGCCGGAGTTCGACGCCGGCCTGGCCGAGTACGCCCGGCAGTTCCCCGGCCGGGGCGACACGGTGGTCCTGCTGGAGTGCCGGCGGCTGGTGGCCCGCGGCGAGGGCGGCCGCCTGCCGGCGTTCTTCGCCGGGAAATTCCATCCGCTGATGGATCCCGAGACCCTGCGCTGGGTCTTCGGCCGGATGGAAGAGCAGAAGCAGTGGAAGGCGTTCGTGGGCGAGGCGGAGCGGCGGCTGCGGGCCAACCCGCTGGACCGCGACGCCGTCGGCCGGCTCTACCAGGCGCAGTTCTACAAGGAGAACCTCTCCGCCGCGGCGGGGCTGCTCAAGGACTACCGCCTGCTGAAGAACGCCCGACTGGGCCGCGACGCGGCGGTGCCGCCGTGGCAGCCGGAGGAGCTGGCGGTCATGGGCGTGCTGGCCGCGCACGCCGGCGACCCCGAGGAGGCGCTGCGGTACTTCCACAGCTTCTATCGGGACGCCCGCCCCGGCGAGAAGTTCGCCGTGCCGGGGCTGAGCGCGGCGCTGGTCCGCGAGGAGGCCCTGAAGTCGGCTTTCTGGCTGATGGCGGCCGGCGACGAGGGCGTGCAGCGGTACCACCGCGAATCGCTGGACGGCCTCGGCACCCTGGTCAGCCTTGACACCGACCCCGGCCTGCCCCTGGCCATCCTGTCGGTGATCCTCAACGGCAGGACGCCGGCCGACGAGCTGTCGGCGCTGGAGTCGGGCGCCGGCCCGTATTTCGTGGCGCGGCGCGCGGAGGCTATTGTCACCGAGTTGAAGGCATATCTCCCGCCAGCCGAGTACCTGCAGTACCGGGCCCGCCTGGCCCCCCTGTACGAGGCCCACGGCGATCGCCAGGGCGCGGTGAGGCTCCTGGAGGAGCTGGGCGGGCAACCCGCCGACGCCGACCTGCAGCGGGGCTTCCTGTTGGAGGCGGCCCGCTACGCGGAGGCCGACAAGGACACAGCCGCCACTGAGCGGCTGCTCCGGCGAGCCGCGGCGGTGGAAGCGCAAGGCGCCGCCGCGCCGCTGTCGGCGCCGGCGCTGCTCTACTGGCAGCCCGATGCGGGCGGCCCGCGCCGCAACCGCTGGCAGGCCCTCGACGCGCTGGCCGAGTTCCTGAAGCGCCAGGACCGGCCGCTGGACGTGGTGTCGCTCTTCAACGGGCTGATCCAGAAGAACCCGCGGCAGGAGGAGCTGTACGAGAAGCTGGCCGCGTTCCTCGAATCCACCGACATGACTTCGGAGCAGGCCCGGCTCTACCAGCGCGCCATCCAGGAGTTCGACCAGCCGGGCTGGTTCAACCGCCTGGCCCGCTATTACCTGAAGCAGAAGCTGGCCACGGAGTTCCAGGACCTCAGCCGGAAGCTGGCCGCCCGCTTCGGCGGCAGCGACCTGGAGGCCTACGTGACGGGCGTCCTGCCCGAGGGGCAGGGCCTGCTCGGCGACAAGCCCTACCGGCGGTTCGCCCTGGAGATCCACCAGGCGGCCCTGGACCGTTTCCCACTGAACCAGCGGTTCCTCAACCAGGTGCTGGAGCTTTCCCGCCGGCTCGACCCGCCGCGGCGTCAGCGGTTGCTGGCGGCGTACGCCATGGTGTCGGATTCCGTGCGGGACCTCTATTTCCAGGACCTGTCCGCCCGCGGGTTGCTCCAGCCGCTGCTGGCGGCCGACCCGCCGGCGGACGACCCGCTGCGCGTGTACCTGGCGGCCGAGGCCCGCGTCTGGCGCTGCCGCTATGAGCAGGCCACACCGCTCTACGAGAAGCTGGCGGCGATGTATCCGGGCGATGCCGGACTGGTGGGTCGCTGCGCCCTGCTGCTCCAGTCCGAGGGCGCCTTCCGGCCGGAGCGGTACGGCCAGGCGGCCGAGCTGCTCACGACCTTCGGCGAGCGCAACGGGCAGGAGGCCGATTACCTGACCCAGGCGGGCGACTGCCTGGCCCTGGGCGGCGACCTGCCGGCGGCCGCCAAGCTCTGGCGCCGCATCCTCGACCTGTACCCGCGCGACCCGGAGAAGTGGAAGGAAGTGGCCACGGTCTTCTGGGACTACTATCTCTTCGACGACTCCCTCAACCTGCTGCAGGAGGCCCGCAAGCGCGCCAACGACCCGGACCTCTACCCGTTCGAGGTCGGGGCGCTGGAGGAGGAAGCCGGCCGGACCGACGCGGCCATGGCCGAGTACCTCAAGATCGCCGTCACCTGGGACGAGCGCCACTGGGAGGCCCGCTCGCGCCTGGACACGCTTCTGAAGAAGGATGCCAACCGTGCCGTCTTCGAGCGGGTGGTGGGGGAGCAGCTCAAGTCCCGGCCCAAGCCGGTGGACTTCCTGGTCGGCGTCCGGGAGTTCCTGGGCGACTGGAACCGGGCAGCCCAGTTTCCGCTGGACAAGTGGGCCGGGGCCGTCCTGGCCGGGGCGGCCGACGCCGACACGGTCCGCGACGCCCTCAGCCGGCTGGACACCCTGCTGACGCCAGACGAGCGCCTGGCCGGCTACCGCCGCCTGGTCGAGCTGGCGCCGCCCGGCGTGGAGCGGCTGGAGGCGGTCTTCACCCTGGCCGGCAAGCTGCGCGACGAGGGCCGGGGGGCGGAGGCGCTGGCGCTGGTGGGCGGGGCGGTGAAGGAGAACCCGCTCAACCTCGGCGTGATCCGGCGCTCCGTGGCCGAGTACCGGGCGGCCGACCGCCGGGACCTCGCCGCGGCGGCCCTGCGCGGGGCGCTCCCCGCGGCGGTGGCGCCGTACAAGCTCGAGCTGACCAACACCCTGCTGGACGTGCTGACGGCCGACAAGAAATTTGCCGATGCCGCCGCCGTGGCCGCCGCGTGGGTGGCCGACAACCCCAAGGACCTGGTGATGATGGACCGGCAGTGGTCGGCCCTCTCGAGCCAGGGCCAGCACGCCGCGGTGATCCAGGCCTGCCAGGCGGCGCTGGCGAAGCTGCCGTCCCTGGAGCCCGATCCCGACCAGCGCAAGGCCAAGGCGGCCCAGATCCGCCACCGGATCATCCTGGCCGCCCTGGCCCTGGGGGATTCCACCCAGGCGCTGGACCAGTACATCGAGCTGCTGAAGACCGATCCTGAAAACGAAGGCCAGCTGGAGCGGGCCTTCATGCTGGCGAGCCGGTCCGGCAAGCTGGACCGCCTGACGGCCTACTGCGACAAGACCGCCGCGGCCAGCACCTCGGACTACCGCTGGCCCCTGCTGCGGGCCCGGCTGGCCATGCTGGAGGAGGACCCTGCCGCCGCCGTCGAGCAGTACGCCCGCTGCCTCAAGATCGTGCCGCAGCGGACCGACCTGGTCGCCGAGTCGGCCCGGCCGATGGAGATCCTGGGCGACTGGGCGGGACTGCAGAAGCTGTACGCCGACCTGTCCAAGCAGCAGTACAACGCCCCGGAATGGCTGCGCCAGGCCGCCACAGCCGCCTGGCGGGGCGGCCGGGACGCCGAGGCCCGGGACCTGCTGCGCCGCTACGCCGAGGCCACGGGCGGCAGCCCGACGGCCCAGGCGCTGGCGCAATACGACGCGTTTGTGGACATCCATCACGAGGACTGGGCCGTCGAGACGGTCCTGAAGCTCCTCCAGCCAGACGCGCCGGCCGTCTCCCTGCTGGATGAGCTGCGCTACCGCGGCGTGCTGGCCGCGGCCCGCCGCGCCGGCCGGCTGCCGGACGTGCTGGGGCGGCTGCTGGCCCTGTTCGACGCCGCCATCGCCGACGAGGACGCCGACCGAATCGGCGCGCTCTCCTCGCTCCTGGGCAACAACCTGGAGCAGGTGTTCGGCGAGCCGCTGCCGGCCGAGGAGCGCGAGGCGGCCGTCCGGGCCATCCTGGCGAGGCTGCCCGGCTGGCTGGACGGCACCCAGGCCGAGCCGGTCCGGGACGCCTTCCTGCCGGCGGCCAAAAAGGGCGCCGTCAGCGAGCTGCTGGAGCCGCTCTACGGCCGGCGGATGGCCGGCTGGACCAGTTCCTACATGCCGTGGGACGTCAAGGAATACCTGTCCGACCGGGCCATGTGGCCGGTCCTGGCGGGGCTCTACCGCCGCGTGGCCGCCAACCCGAACATCGATTCGGACACCCGGCGGGCCATGCAGAAGAACCTGGCCTGGCTGGCCATGATCCAGAGCCAGCCGGCCGAGGAACTGCAGATCCTGAAGGGCCTGTACGCCGGCGACGAAGTGGACATCGAGGCGGCGCGGCGTTATTTCGAGCTGCTGTCGCGGGAGAACCGCCTGGCCGACCTGGGCGCCAATTTCGAAGGCGTGCGCGCGTACCCCGAGGACTTCGTGGAGTTCCTGGCCGGCAAGGGGGACTTCTCCCGGGCCGCCGCGGGGATCGGCACGCTGTTCCCCGCCAGAGAGCCGGTCTGGCGCGAGGCCAACCTGGCCCTGCTGGGGGAGGCCTCCGGCGGAGCGGTCCCGATGGACGCTCCCTTCCGCAGCGTCTTGCGGCTGGTGCCGGTGGGCAAGCTGCTGCGGACCGACGCGGATTCCTCCGTCCACCTGCTGCCGCCCGCGTGGCAGTCGTACGCCACCCGGTACGGCGTGGACCTGCTGGCCAAGAGCGGCGGGTCCGGGCCGGAGCTGTCGCTGGCCGCGGTGGAACGCAACCACCGTCGCCGGCAGGAGTACGAGGAGCTGTTCGAGCGACTCCTGGCGGCGGGGCTGCTGTCCCGGGCGAAGGAAGCGGCCGTGGCCATGAAGACCATGGAGGCGCGGCCCGTCGCCGATGCGTGGGCCCGGCTGCGCCTGGCCGCCGCCGGCACGGACGCCGCCGAGACCGAAGCGGCCTACCGTGCGCTGCTGGAAACGTTGACCAAAGGCGATGACTTCGGCTTCGTGACCGAGCACGGCACCGCCCTGCTGGCCCTGGGGCGGAAGCAGTCCCTGCTGCCGGCGACCGCGCCGGAGTGGGGCAATCTCTTCACCCGCTATCGGGTGGTGGAGACCGACAACGCCCTGGCCGAGACGTGGCGGGTATACACCTACGCCCTCCCGGCGGCCGCCCGGGCGAAGTGGCTGAAGGACTACCTCGCCGGGCAGACGGAGCCGGAGAAGGGGTTGGCCTTCTACGCCGACCAAGGCGTCTTCAACGCCGACAACTTCCTGCCGCTCGTCGAAAGCGTGGCCGGCCAGATGACCGAGCTGGACGCCGCCGGGCGCGAGGTCCGGCTGATCCTGCTCGGGAAGCGGTGGGGCGCCGTCCCGCCGCCGCCCGGCGGGCCGCGCGAGGCGCAGCCGGCCGTGGAAGAAGGGTACTCCGGCCGCGACGCCGGCGGCAATGAGGATGGCGGGGAGTACGGGGAGTACGCCCCGCCCGCGGGCGGCGTCCTGCTGGGCGGTCCGCTGCGCGACACGCTGGGCGGCCTGGATTCCGCCGGCTGGCAGCTTTGGAAGGCCTGGCTCGAGCAGCAGGCCGGCAAGCCGGCCAAGCCCGCTCCCGCCGAGATCCTGGCGTGGGCGGCCGGTCTGCCCGACGGCGCGTCCGTCTGGGCCGAGCGCCAGGCGCAGCTCTACGACGCTTGGGGCCTGGCCGCGGAGGCGCGGGCCCTGCGGAAGGCGCAGCTGGAATCGGAGCTGGCCGAGCGCCTGCCGACGCCCGAGGAGTCGTACCAGCTGGGCGCGTGGGAGGCCGAAGGCGGCGATCCCGACGTCATGATCGGGCGGTTCTCCACCGCCCTGAACCGCGCCGACGACCGCCTGGCCATGGCCCGGCGGATCGTCGAGTTCCTCAACAGTCACGGCCAGCCGCGCCTGGCCGAGCCGTTCCTGGTGACCCTGGAGGCGCTGGACCGCAACGGCCCGCTGCCGGCGGAGTTGCGGCTCCGGCGGCTGCTGGAGACCGACCTGAAACTGGTCGGGCCGGAGAGGGTCCTGGCGTTCCTCGACCGGCCCGACGTGCCGCTGGACCGGAAGACGGATGTGATCGCGAAGGTCGTCGACAAGGGGCTGCAGGACCGGGCCTGGGCGGGCGCCATCGCCAAGGCCCTGGCCGACGCCTCCGGGCGGCCCTGGGCGGAGGCCCGCCGGCTGCTGGCGGTGCGGCTCCAGTCCCTGCTGTCCGGGCCGGAGGCGGCCCTGCCGGTCGCGGTGGCCGACCTGGGCGCCCACCCCGACGCCCGGCTGCTGGCCGGCTGGGTGGTGGAACGGGCCGAGAAGGCCCGCCAGCCGGAGGTGGCCGGCCGCTATCTGCCGGTGATCCTGCGCGGGCGTGCGGCCGACGCGCCGCTCACGCCGCTCCTGCCGGCCGCCCTGGCCGGCGGGCTGGAGAAGACGTTCCTGTCCATGATCTGGTCCGAGGCGCTGGCCTACAACTACCTCAACGACCGAAGCGACCCCTACTACCTCAACTCGGTGGGCAACCAGGTCCGCGACCGGCTGGAGCGGGACCAGGCCCGCCTGTCCGACCTCGCGGCGGCCGAGCAGCTGCTGGGCCGGCTCAACCTGCGCGGCGGGCTGGCGGAGGTCTGGGGCGGGGCCCTCGCCTGGCGGGTCTCCGACGCGGACAAGGAGGGGCTGGCCGGCAAGGTCCTGGACCTGCAGCCGGAACTGGAGCGCCAGCGCCGGGAGGCCGGCGCCCGCTTCCAGATGGACCGGAACGTCGGCGAGTGAGGGGGCGGCCATGAGCAACAACCACGTGAGGTCATCCATGAATCGAACCGTGCGACGGATGCTGCGGGCGGCCCTGCCGGCGCTGCTGCTGGCCGGCTGGGCGGCGGGGCAGGCGGCCGAGCCGCCGCCGGCGCTGCCCGCGGGCGCCCTGGTGGTGGCGGAGACCCCCGACTTCAAGGGCCTGAAGGCGGCCTGGGACGGGTCCGCCGCCCGCCCGGCGTGGGAGGCGAGCGCCGCCCTGGAGATGTTCAAGCGCTCCCGCCTCTTCCTCAAGCTGGAGGACCGCCGGAGCCTGCTGTCGCTGGCGGCGGGCACGGAGCTGGACGAGGCCTTCCTCGACGGCCTGCAGGCCGGCCGGACCATCGCGGCGGTCTACGACCCGGGCCGCCGCGAGGCGCTGCTGATGGTGGAGCTGGCCCACGGCGGGGGCGGGGAGGCGCTGGCCGCGCTGCTGAAGGCGCTGCCAGAGCAGCGCCACCTCGGCCTGGCCTACCGCGGGCGCTACCTGGAGGAGGAGAACGTCTACCTCGGCGCCTTCCAGGCGGGCAACCGGGTGTACCTGGCCTCGTCGGAGCGGCTCATCAAGGAAGTGGTCCGCGTCTCCAAGGAAGGCGGCGGCTACCGCCTGCCGGAGTTCCCGGCCGGCGCCGCCTCCCTGCGGCTGGACGTCGACCTGGCGGCCATCCGCCGGACGTCCTACTTCCGGCGCTACTGGCTGCCGCTGGACCGCTCGGCGTGGGCGCCGTACGCCCGCGAACTGGTGGCCTTGGCAAGCACCCCGGCCGGCTGGTCGGAGCAGCGCCTCTTCCTCGAGTCGGCGGAGACGACCGCCGCCTGGCCCGCCGCGCCGGCCTTCCCGGCCGGGCCCGCCGGCGACGCCTGGCCGGCCTGGATGGTCCAGCAGGGCGTGGAGGCCGGGCCGGTGAAGGAACTGCTGCTGGGCGGTATCCTGCGCCTGCCGGCCGAGAGGCGTGGCGAACTGCAACCGAAGGAGCTGTACAGCGCGGCGGCCACGGGCGAGTCGGCGGCGGAGGCGTCGGACCTGGAGGTCCGGGTCGACCAGCCCCCGCCGGCCACGGACAAGGAGCAGCTCTTCGCCGGGGCGGCGGCGCCGGGCGACGAACTGCAGGCGTTCCTGGAGAAGGCCGGCCCCTGGACGGTCCGCTGGTGCTGGGACCTTCGCCGGGACGCCGCCACGGGCAACTGGACCCGCCAGGAGTTTGGCCTGTCCCTGGAAAGTGCCACCGCAGGCGCAGATGCAGGAGAGCAACTGAAGAAGCTCCTGGGCCGGGCGCTGGTCGCGGCCTACCTGTGCAATCCCGAGTCGGTGGCCTGGAACGGTCCGGCCGCGGGCGGGACGGTGGCCCACTGCACCGCGCCCGTGGAGCTGCTGCTGGACGCCCCGGGGCCTGGCACGGTCCTGCTGGCTACATCGGCGGCGCAACTGGCGCGGGTCCGGGCGCTGGCGGCCGTGACCGTCGCCGCACCGCTGGCCGGCCGCCTGGCGCTGGGGACCGCCGCCGGCAAGTACAGCCAGTTCCTGCGCGACCTGGGCCGCGCGGACAAGCCGCAGGCCGCGTATGAGCCCCGGTTCATGGAGGACGTGGTGCCCTCCTTGCTGCAGGTCCTGGGGCGGGTTTCGGAGATCCGAATCCTGCGCGCCCCGGTTTCCGGCGGGATGTACGAGCGGGTGGAGTACGTCCTGGCCAAGTGACGAATGACAACCGATCGTAATCGTCGATCGTAATCGTGCTCGTAATCGACAGTTTGGAGTGCGGCGCAGTGAGCGCCGCTTTGGAATCCGCCGGAGCGCGGATGTCCCGTCTGCACGATGCAATGGTGAATTGGTGAATCGGTCGAACGCGCCCCGGAAGCGGCGTGGCGAAAAATGGCCAGAGCATGAAAAACAAGCGCCGGTCCGCGCACCCCTCCGGGGCTCGGGAAAATAAAACAAAGAGGATTCTAACCACGCAGCCTCCGGTGGCGGCGGCCGACCCTCCGGGTCTGGCCTTGCCACCGGCTAATTTCTTTTCCTCCCTCCGGGAGGCCTCCCGCATCCCTCCGGGATGCGGTAAGCCTGGGTCTTCAGCGTGCCGTCGTAGACAGCGGCACCCCGCCGCGGGACGATTTCTCACTCGCCAAGATCCAAAATCTCCGGTGATTCCACGCTCCGATCCGCGTCCGGGGGCTGCGGTCTACGTCCGCCCCACGTCCGGGGGACGCGGTCTACGCCAGCCCCGCGTTTGTCTGTGCGTGTCTGTGGTCTGTATCCTGGTCATGTCTTCCTTCGCCGCGGCGGCGCCAGCGGAGGATTTCCGGAAACTCGTCGAGGCCGAGCCCGGCGCCTTCGCCCTGCTGGGGGACCTCGAGGCGGGCCGGGCCGTCCTGGCCGGCGACGCCCGGGTGCTGGAATCCCGCGTGCCGGCTGGTTCGTGGGTGAAACTCTTCCAGGCCTACTCCCTGGTCGTCGGTCGCCAGGTCACAGTGGAAGAGAAAGTCCGCTGCGACGGCTGGCAGGGGCCGGGTCCGCGCTGCTGGTACGGTCCTGGGCACGGCGAATTGGATCTGGTGGGGGCGCTGGCGCACTCCTGCAACGCATACTTCGTCACTGTGCGACCCCGGCTGGAGAAGGCGGGATACGCGGCAACGCTGGCAGCCTTCCTCCCGGTGGGATCCGGCCGGCCGGGCGACGCTGCCGGCGCAGCCGACTGGGACGGCGCGTTCCTGCGCGGCGAGCTGACGGCGCGCTCGCCCCGCTTCGACGCCTTCTGCCGGGCGGTGGCGGCGCTGGTCCTGGCCCGCCGCCTGGACTGGGCCGGCGCCGGGGAGTCGCGGACGCTGTCTGGTGAAACGATCCGGTTGGACGAAACCGCCCGCCAGTCGGTGCTTTCCGGTATGCGCCGGGCCGCCTCCGAAGGGACGGCCGTGGAGCTGGCCCGGGAATTCGGCTCCGATGACCTGCTGGCCAAGACTTCGTCCATGATGCCGGCGACAGCGCCGGCCCGCTCCAGGAACCGCAACCGGGTCGGCATGGTCTGCGCCTTCCATCCCGCGGCGGCGCCGCGGGCGTTCATCTTCCTCTTCGTGCCGCGCGGCTTCGCGCCGGAGAAGGCCGCCCCGCTGGCGGGGAAGGTCCTGCGCTCCTTCTGCCTCCAGAGAAACATCCTGAATCCAACCGCAAAGGCGCAAAGAACGCGAAGCAATCAGAACACTAATCTGAACGTCGAACGTTGAACATCGAACGCTGAACTTTGAACGAAATCCGGACAGGGATTGGTGTTCTAATTCCTGTATTTGGTTTCCCGTTCAGCGTTCAGAGTTCGATGTTCGACGTTCAACGTTCGGCGTTCGATCCCCACAGTATGGACTAGCTTTGCGCCCTTTGCGCCTTTGCGGTTCGATTGGGTGAGGCTATTTGAACAGGCGGGGCCACAGGGCGTCGACGCGAGTCTTGACCTCCTCGCTCATGGCGATCCGGTCGGGCCAGGGACGGGTGAAGCCCTCCTCCGTCCACTTGCGCGTGGCGTCGATGCCGACCTTGGAGCCATAGTTGGGCAGGCGCGAGGCGTGGTCGAGGCTGTCCACCGGGCCCTGCACGAACTCGAAGTCCCGCTGCGGGTCGATGTGGTTGAGGGCGATCCAGGCGGTCTCGGCCGGGTCCTGGATGTTCACCTCGTGGTCCACCACCACGATCACCTTCGAGAACATCGCCTGCCCGAGTCCCCAGATCCCGTGCATCACCTTCCGGGCGTGCCCCGGGTAGGCCTTCCGGATGGAGACCAGCATCAGGTTGTGGAAGACGCCCTCGAACGGCATGTGGACGTCGGCGATCTCGGGGAACTGCTTTCGCATCACCGGCAGCAGGATGCGCTCGATGGCCCGACCCATGTGGCAGTCCTCCATGGGCGGCCGGCCGACGATGGTGGTGTGGTAGACGGGCTCGCGCCGGCGGGTCAGGCAGCGGACGCGGAAGACCGGGTAGTCGTCCTCCAGCGAGTAGAAGCCGGTGTGGTCGCCGAAGGGCCCCTCGCGGCGGGTCTCGCCGCAGGTGACGGTGCCCTCCAGCACGAACTCGGCCGAGGCGGGCACCTCGAGGCCGACCGTCCGGCAGGGGACCATCTCCACCGGCCCGCCGCGCAGGAAGCCGGCGAAGATCATCTCGTCGAAGTCGTCCGGCAGGGGCAGGGTGGCGGCGAAGGTCACCACCGGGTCGGCGCCGACGGCCACGGCGACCTCCATGGGCTCGCCGGGCCGGTAGCCCTTGCGGTAGCTGCGGGCGCCCTGCTTGTGGACCTGCCAGTGCATGCCGGTGGTGCGCCCGTCGTAGACCTGCATCCGGTACATGCCGCAGTTGCGCTTGCCGCTCTCGGGATCGCGGGTGAAGACCAGGGGCAGGGTGATGAAGCGGCCGCCGTCGCCGGGCCAGCACTGGAGCACGGGCAGGTCGAGCAGGGAGAAGTCCTGCTCCAGCACCACCTCCTGGCAGGGGGCGGACCTGACGGTCTTGGGGAAGAAGCCGGCCAGGTCGGCCAGCCGGGGCAGCATCTTGATTTTTTCCGCCAGCGACGCCGGGCTCTTGAATTCCAGCAGCACCTGCACCCGCTCGGCCACCTCGTCGATCCGCTCCACGCCGAGGGCCAGGTTCATCCGCTCGGGCGAGGCGAAGGCATTGATCAGCACCGGGAAGCGGCTGCCCTCGACGTTCTCGAAGAGCAAAGCCGGGCCGCCGCCCTTGACCGCGCGGTCGGCGATCTCGGTGATTTCCAGGATGGGGGACACCGGCTCGGCGATCCGCCGGAGCTGGCCCCGCTTCTCCAGGGCCGTGATGAATTCCCGCAGGTCCTTGTAGGCCACGGTGGAGCTTCCTTCGCGCCGCGCTGCCGGACGGCTAGGCCCCGCCGGTGCGGGACTGGATCCGCCGCACGGCCACCAGGGCGGCCGAGGCGGCGTCGGCGTTGCTGTCGTGGGTGTACTGCTGGACCTCCTCCAGCGTCTTGGCGTCGCCGCGCAGCCCCAGGATCTGCAGCAGCTTGACCCGGAGGTCGCCCTTGGCGGCGCGCAGGGTCGGGTAGAGGTCCACGAGCTGGGCGGGCGTGAACTCCAGGAAGTAGTTGTAGACCTGCTGGTCGTAGCGGGTGGAGTCCAGCTCCCGCGCCATCTCGCCGATCCGGTCCTTCTGGCCGAAGCGGTAGAGGGCGTAGTCGAGGGCCAGCTGGAAGTGGCGGTCCTTGGCGGCGGCCGACCGGGCCTTCTGGATGGTGTCGAGCGTGTCCGGGTCGGCCAGCCGGGCCAGGCCCTCGGCGGCGGCGACGCGGAAGTCGCCGTTCACGTGATTGAGGGCGGGCAGGAAGAGCTTCTTCGCCCGCGGGTCGGCGATCATGGCCAGGGCCTCCAGGCAGCGCAGCTGGAGGTCCTCGTCGGAGGAGGCCGGGATCACCTTCATGACCTTCTTGCGCTCCTTGATGCCCGACTCGTAGATCTCCATGAGGGCCGGGACGGCGCAGGTGCAGCGCAGCAGGCCGCAGGTGAGGATGGCCTCGTCGTGGACCGGCTTGTCCGGGTCGTTGACGTGGATGGCCACCTCCTCGCAGACGTCCTGCGAGCCGATCTTGTAGAAGGAGCGGAAGTACTCGATGCGGATGCTGCCGGAAGGCTCCTGCACCAGGACCTCCTTCATCCGGGGCAGGGCGGATTTGGCCCGGAAGATGCCCAGGCTCATCACGGCCGCCTTGCGCACCTTGTCCTCGGGGTCGTCCAGCCGGGCCGAGGCCGCCTGGATGGCGTCGGGCGAGACCATGACGTAGGACTCCACCGCCAGGTCGTTGTAGTTGCTGTCGAAGGGATTGAGGAAACTGTATACCTTCTTGGTCCCGGCGATGAAACCGGTCTCGTCCAGGACGTACAGGTGCACCATGGCGTCCAGCGCCTTCTGGCGGGTGTCGGCGCGCTCGTCCGCCGAAAGTTTCACGTAGGCCGGGAGCGCGCGCGGGTCACGGATCTCGTCCAGGGCGCCCAGCACGGCGGCGCGGACGTCGGCGCTCGGATCCGCGGCCGCTTCCACGAGGGCCGGCACGGCCTGGTGGGCCTTGGCCCCGCCGAGCGACTTGGCCGCCTCGATGCGCCGGTCGGCGTCGGGGTGCTTGAGGTCGTAGATCAGGCCGTCCACGCTGGATTTGCGGGGCTGGCTCTGGCCGAAGGCCAGCAGACCGCACAACGCCGCGGCGAACAGGACGATGACAGCGTGTTTTCGCACCTTGATTCTCCTTTGACTGGCTTGCCGGACGGTGCCGGCATGGGTTGAGAAGGTCGTTCGGATTCAGGAGGTGGCCCGGCGCGCCGGCGAAAAATGCGCATTGCCACTTGGCCCCATATTATATAAAATAAGCCTTCCTGGGAAAAGCCTTTCCCAAACCCGCAGGAAAAGAGGATTACCCCCCATGACGTACCCCGAGGCAGCCCTGAAGATTCTGGAGGAGGCCGGCCGTCCCCTCGACCACCAGCAGATCACGGCCATCGCCCTGGAGCGCGGCTGGATCGAGCCCCAGGGGCCCGACCCGGCCTCCATCATGAACACGCTGATCATGCAGGATCTGAAGACCAAGGGGGTGCGCTCGGAATTCTCCCGCCTCGGCCCGGGCACTTACGCCCTGCGCAAGCTGGTCTACAAGGCCGTGCCCGAGATCGACGACGTCCCGCCGCCGGCCGCCGCGTCCCATGCCCGCCGCGGCCGCCCGCGCCATGACGCCGCCGGGCCCGCAGACCGGCAGCCCGCCGACCGGCAGCCCATGGAGCGCCCGAAGCATGACCGGCCGCGCCCCGACCGGCCGCCCATGGAGCGCCGGCACCCCCGGATGCAGCGCCCGCCGCGGCCGCCCAAGCCGCACGAAGCCCCGCGCCCCGAGTACAACGCGCCGCGGCAGGACTACGCCGCCCCCCGGGCGGAGCACAACGTCCAGCGGCAGGAGTATGCGACACCCCGGCCGGACTACAGCGCCCCGCGCGGGGAGGGGGATGCGCCCGTGTCGGCCAAGGAGTTGTGGGGCCTGATGGAGGCCTTCGGCACCATCATGGGCTACAAGATCCAGGCGGTGCTGCTGTCCGACGGCAAGTCCCACTGCATGGGCTGGCACATCGGGGGCAATCCCGAGCTGGCCTTCATCCTGTGGGTGGCGGAGGGGACCGACATGCACGCCGGCATCGCCGAGCTGGTCTCGCTGAATTACCACAAGGTGGTGGTGATGGCCACCGACGAGGCGATGTCCCAGGCGGAAGCGTTCCTGTCCGAGCAGGGGCTGGCGGACAAGACCGACCTGATCTCCATCGGCCTGCTGGGCGCCCAGGCGTCCGCCGGCCTCCGCTACATGAACTTCTACAACCGCCTGTGCGACTGCCGCCAGGCCAAGGAGCGCCGCGGCTTCGTCATCGGCTGAAAGGATGCCGGCTTCCCCAATCGATCGTAATCGTCGATCGTAATCGTTATCGTAATCGTGCTCGACGGATGGCTGGCGATCGCCGATCCGGCCATGGACCATGGACCATTGACCATGGCCGGCAGAGGAGTTCCGCGTTCATCCGCGTCTGGATGAGTGGCCAGATGCGAAAGAACGCGGATCGTTGTAGATGGGTTCGTCGAAAACTAGCCGATCGGCTTGCCGTCCGGCTCGGGCGGCGGTTCCGGCGGGCCGGGATCTTGCGGTCCGACGGGCGGGCCGGGATCCTGGACGCCGAACGTTTCGCCCTGCATCGTCGCTCCGATCCGGGCCCCGGCGGCCAGGCCTGCGCGAGGGGCGTTGTCATCACCGTCCTGGTAGCCGGCGACATTCGCCCGGTCCGCTTGGGCGATCAGGCCCGAGAAGGCTACATGTTGCGGTGGATCAGGGGGGGGAGAGGGCTCTTCAGGAGGCTTCGCCGGGCCCGGCTCGGTGTGGGTCGGGGCGCTCATCCGCGGGTCGGGCGGGCGCGGCATCCCCGGCTTGTCGAAGCCGTCGGGGCCGATGGGCCCCTTCGGTCCCGGGACCGGCGACGTAAAGTGGCCCGGCCCGAGGCCGTGCCGGATCGCCGGCTTCTTGGGAGTCCCCTGCGGGCCGTGCTCCGTGCCGCCGATCTCGGGGGAGAAGGCGGCGCGGTCGATCATCGGATCGCGGAACTTCGAAACAAGGTCGCCAGCCGGCGGGGGATCGGGTTGGGGCGGGACCGGAGTGGGGGGATGGCCTTCTGCCGGGCCGATCCCGAGATCAGCCGGCAGCCCGGACCTCAGGTCGGGGGGGAGCTTCCCCAGGTCGGAGGGATCCGGCAGGCGGCCAAGGTCGCCATGGCCGAGGTCCAGCTTGGGCGGCACGTACACCTCGAGGTGGTCCTGCGCGGCGGCGACGTGCGCCTTCGCCTTGACGGGGCCGGCGGGCGCCGGGGCGGTCGGGGCTTCCGCGGGTTCCGGCACGGCCGGTTTCCCGGTGGGCTTGATTTCCATGATGGCACCTCTGCGAGAAAATTTCCTGCTTCACTTATCGGTCAATCCAGCCGAAAAGTGCACTCCCGAAAATCAAAGAAAGACCGGGACGAAATACAGTAAAAGAAGTCCTTCCCCGGCGCGAACGGAGATGGCAGTAATGCTTCGCTGGGGCAACTTCGATCAGCGTGTCGGAATCGGTATCGGTATCGGGGTCGCAATCGGAATTCGGTGCCCTGTCGGTCGTGATCCCCACTCAAACTGGGAAGAGGATCATCTCTCAGCGAAATTCAATGCATCCGGGGGATGGGATCGTATTTGTCCGCTCCGATGATTTCCATGATTTTCGTGAGGGCGGAGGGGGCATCCATAAAAAATGCAGCTTCGGTTCCCCCTGCCTCGGCCAGCCTGTTCAATTCGTATTTGTCCGAGTAGGATTGGAGACCGAACCCGATGATAAACGTCCGGATCCCGTACAAATCTAGGAGCGTCTGCGCGGCCTTCTGGGCGACCTCCATCCCCTGGCAGGTGTCCACGCCATCCGTGATGAGGATGATGATGTTGGTCCGTTTCAGGAAGAACGGATCTGCTTCGACCTCAGGCACGGGCCAGTCTGACTCGTTACCTGTAGCAAAATCGAAGTAGTGGACCAAGCTGGGATTGCCGGTCAGATCGAAGCCTTGCGTGTACTCCAGGATGGATTCGAGGGAGTAGCTGATGGGGGTGCTGCCCCTGGCGCCCAGTTCGAGGAGGAAGGGCCAAGTCAATCCGGGTACATCGACGGTCCCGGTGGTCCGGAGGAAATTCCGGTCGAGCCAACGGCGGAACGATGGCCGGTTGTCGAAGCCCGGATCCAGGCAGGATTTGAACCATTGGTCCTTGTCGCCGGCCGGGCCATGGACGATCGGCTCCAGCAGTAGGTCGCAATCCCCGGAACAGGCTGAACCGGCCAAGACGTACGTGTTGTATGCCGGTTCCGAGGATCGATAGAGACCGGAGGGGAAATAACTATAACTCGGGCCGACGTTGCTGGCCCTGACGTAGAAAGAGGTCCCGGAGTACAGCCAGAAGGACCAGCGCACCCGCCAGTGTTCCATGTTGAGAAAATAGGTCAGTTGACTTTTGGCGATGGAAATCTTGCTGTCGAACCGCATGCCGCCCCAGTCGTAATTGCTGCACTGTCCTCCGTATTGCCCATTCGGCTGGCACGACATGCTGCCGGAGTCGTCCAAGATCAGGTAGATGTTGGGGGGAAGACTGGTCGGCACATGGAGGGGGATGGCATTCGACGTTCTCTGCGCCACCGTCCAGCCGCCCAAGGCAACCGCCGTTATCAGGATCAGGGACGCCGCCTTCCGCATGCCGGTCTCCTGACAGGGTACGAAGGTAAATGGATTATATCCGAAAACTCGTTGACGATCCATTCCTGTGAGGGTGAGGAAGGATCTGCCGTTGTTTGGACTTCACCGTTGCCGGCGCCGACGGAAGCCGGAGCGCGCGTTGAATCACTCCCACATGGATGGTTTCAGGTGTCGGGATCAAGTCCCGATCCGGGAACGACCGCGATGCAGGCACCGGCAAGATGGAGGTGCCCCGACCGGCAGGGAGGGGCGCGAGGGGCCAGCCGCCGGGAGGATGGAGCGCACCGCACTGGAACGGGAGTCGACCCCGGCGCATTCAAAGCGGTGACTCGGCGCCCGGAGAGCTCGGGTGAGATCCGGATTCTCGTCGCGCCTCGTCACCGCACTCCAAAGTCCGGCCCGGTGGAGGATCAGGGGCGCTTGAACAGCCCGAGGCGCGCGATCGCGGGGTTGGAGCGGGACTGCTCGATGACCAGGCGGACTCGCTGAGTCTGGACCGGATCGAATCGAAGCAGCCGCTTGTAGCCGATGGTTGTGCCCCGGGCGAAGACCTCCCACTCTGAATCCTTCCAGGCCTCCAGGCGGAACTGCTCCACGCGCTGCCCGGTCCGGATGGCCTCCTGGAGCAGGACGCAGTCGAAAGAAATGGAGTGCGGCAGGCTGAGCTCAAGCCAGGCGGTTTCGACGCCTTCCGGCGTGGTCCAATACTTCCCGGCCTTGGAGCGCGCGACGGCGGCCGACTCGTGGCCGACGGCTTCGTTCGAAGCGCTGATCCGGGACCCCGCGGCCAGGTCGGTCCGGAAGGTCGCGTCCAGGATCGCGCGCATCCCGAGCAGGTTCCGGATGTCGGCGTCGGCGATGCGGCCGCGCCGGTCGGGCGGGACGTTCAGGAGGAGCACGGAGTTACGGCCCACTGAATTGAAATAGATCTCCACCAGTTCCTCCGGGGTCTTGACCACGTGGTCCTCTGCGGGATGGTAAAACCAGCCGGGCCGGATGGAGACGTCGGCCTCGGCGGGGTACCACGCCAGCAGCGGCACGTCCGCCAGCCGGTCCCGTTCGCCCGGGTCCGGCTCGGTGACGTCGCGGGGGGCGAACACGTCGTCCAGCGGGTTGGGCGCATTGCCCGGGAACGAGGCGGGCAGGCCCGTCGGGGCGAGCGGGAGGACGCTCCATTCCGTCTCGCGCCCGACGCCCGTCTCGGTCCCGACCCAGCGGACGTCCGGGGCCATCCCCGAGATGGCGGCCTGCGGCTGCAGCTCCCGCACCACCCGGTAGCAGGACGGCCAGTCGTAGGCCTGCGTCTTCCCGTTCGGCCCCTCGCCGCAGGCGCCGTCGAACCAGACCTCGTCCACCGGCCGGTAGCCGGTCAGCAGCTCCCGCAGCTGCGCCCGGTAAAAGCGGTTGTAGGCAGGGCCGTCTCCGTAGGTGGGCTCGTGCCGGTCCCACGGCGAGAGGTAGATTCCGAATCTCAGGCCTTCCGCCCGGCACGCCGCGGCCACCTCGCGGACCACGTCGCCCCGGCCGCCGCGCCAGGGGCTGCGCCGGACGCTGTGGCCGGTCTGGCGGCTGGGCCAGAGGCAGAAGCCGTCGTGGTGCTTGGCGGTGAGGATCACCAGCTTCATCCCGGCCTGCCGGAAGACCCGGGCCCACTGCCGGGCGTCGAAGTCCGTGGGGTTGAAGAGGGCCGGGTCCTCGCGGCCGTCCCCCCATTCCCGGTCGGTGAAGGTGTTGACGCCGAAGTGGACGAAGGCGATGAACTCGCGCTCCTGCCAGGCGAGCTGCCGGGCGGACGGGACCACTCGGGCCGCCAGCCGGACGGTCTTGTCCAACGTCGCCCCGGGCGGGATGACGGCCAGGTTGCGGTCGTGGGGAAGGCTGTCGGGCGGGGATATCGGCTTTCCTGAAGACGTCCCGGTTCGTTCCAGGCCGATCCAGGCCGCCAGGCACGCCACCACTCCCAGCCCGGCAGCCAGAAGGATCATTCGGACTCGAGAAGTTCTCTCCATCCTGTCTCCGTTGGGATTGGGGCGCGTCGACCGCGGGACCCATTCTACAACATTCCGGCAGGCGGGATGGATACGGGCTTCGGTGGAAGGCCGCTCCGCGGCACTTTCAAAGCGGTGTCTCGGCGCCGGGCCATTCCGGAAGAGAGCAGGATTCACCGTCGTGCCCCGACACCGCACGCCAGTGGTCCGGCCCGGCGGGCTGAATGGTCGAATGGGCTCAGAACAATCCGATCAGCCTCAATTCCAGGAGCTGCAAATCCAGGGCGGTGGTCCTGCCATCTCCGTCCAGGTCGGCCGGAGCGGACGACGGGATGTTCTCCGCCAGCAGATGCGCCAGGAGGAGAGCATCGCTCTCGTCCACGGTGCCGTCTCCGTTCAGGTCGCCGGCGTCGGTCGTCTCCGGGCCGATGAGGGTGACTCGAGCCGGTGACCAGGTCGAGCGGAAGCGTTCGGCGCCGCAATCCTGGATGGCCCGGACCCGGCTGTAGTAAGCCGTTTCCACGTCGGGCGCGTGGAGGACGATCACGCCGGTTCCGTCCGTTTCCTGGGAGACGGCCCCGGTGAAATCGGGCGCCGTGGATTCCTCCCATTCGTATCGGCCCATGGCGCTGGTGGGGGACCAGTAGATGGCGTACGCGACGCCGGGCCGGGCGCTGCCGGGGGCGTGCAGAATCGGAGCCGCGGGATTCTCACAGCCGGGGACCACCGTGATCACGGCGGTCGGGCTGTCCGCCTGGCCGCACGGATTCATCACTCTGACCCAGTACTGCGCCGACTGGGTGAGGGAGGGCGTGGTGAACCTGCTCCGGTTGGAGAACGCCACGGGGGCCGAAGTGTCGGGCGCGGCGCCCTGGTACCACTGGTAGCCAAGGGGCTCGGATCCGGAGGCCTCGACTTGCAGGGTGACGCGGACCTGGGGCGACACCCAGCTCTTCCCGGCGGGCGGAGAGGTGATGATCACCGGGAAACAGATGGTGGTTCCGATGACGGGGTCGCTTCCCTCGCTCTGCACCTCGAAGGGATTCAGGGCGTGGGGGGCCGTGTAGGCTTGGACCCGGTAATACTGCGTCTGCCCGGCCGGGAGATCCGAGATTTCGCAAGTGGCGATCTGCTTTCCCTCCACCGTCAGCGCGAGGCTGTAGGGGCCCGCCGAGGAGGCGCCGGCCAGCACCCGATACCCCCCCGGATCCTGCACGTAGGCGACCGGCGTCCAGGAAAGGCTCAGCCGGTGTTCGTCGACAGGATTGACCTGCAGGCCTTCCGGGGGGATCGTCTGGGTGGTTTCCCAGTCGGGATCCCGGGCCGCGAGGAAGCTCCGGAGGGCGCCGCCCGTCGCCTGCAGACCGTTGTAGCCCAAGTCGAGCGACGAAAGATGGGACAAACCGGCCATCGAGGACGGGACCCATCCCGTCACGCAGTTGGCGCCCATGTCCAGGCTCTGCAGCTGGTCGAGACCGCCGATGGCCGCCGGCAGGCTGCCGGAGAGCCGGTTGGCATGCAGGGCCAGGGCGGTGACCCGTCCGCCGCTCACGGTCACGCCGAACCAGCCGCCCTCGGTGCCGGGCATGGCGAAGCCGTCCGTATGCAGGGGCGGGGTTTTCCAGCCGTCCCGGTTGACCCACTGGTCGCCGCCCGTGGCGTTGTACAGCGCGATCAGCTCGTCCCGATCGGGCGGAGGAACCACCTCTTCCCAGGTGCGCTTCCAGACGGAACCTCCGACCACGCCGATGACAACCGAGCTGGGGTCAAAGGGATCGAATTTGATGGCGCGCACATCATGCAACAGCAAACCCTCGTTGATCTGCTGCCAGGATGATCCCCCGTTCGTCGTACGGTACACCCCCGAGGTTGAGCCTACCAGCACGGTTTGCGGATGGACGGGGCTGACGGCCATGCAAGTGATGGCGCTGAAGGACTGGCCGGGATTCACCAGGGACCAGTTGGTCCCCCCGTTGGTGGTCCGATACACCGAGGCAGTGGTGGCGGCATAGACGGCGCCTGTCGAGCCGGGTACGGTCTGGATCACCTTGAAGGCCTGTGCGGGGAGCCCCCCTGCGAGGGCAGTCCACTGTTGGCCGGAGTTGGTGCTCTTACAGACACCCGCGTTCGTGGCGGCGTAGAGGGTGTTCGGTTCGGCCGTGACGATGCCGATGTCGTTGACGATGGTGGAATTCAATCCGGAATTCAGCGTCTGCCAGGAAGAACCGCCATCGGTGCTCGCCCGGATGCTGCTCCAGATGGTGCCCAGATACACCGTGGTCGGAATCGTCGGGTGGATGGCTGCACATACAATGTCATGAGTGATCCCGGTGTTGAGGCCCACCCAGTTGGCCCCGCCATCCGTGGTTTTGGCGCAGATTCCTCCGGCGGTGGCCGCGTACAAGGTCGCTGGCTGGCTGGGTGCGAGGCTCAGGACCATACAACCATTGGGGCCGTAGTCAGGAATGGTCCAGGAGTTGCCGCCGTCGGTTGTTTTGTAAATCCCGCCCAGCGCGCACGCGTAGAAGCTGTCCTGTTGAGCCGGATTCATCGCCAGGTCGTAGACCAGGTGGGCGTTCAATCCGGTGTCACCGCGGGTCCAGGAGGCGCCGCCGTTGGTGGAGCGGCTCACCCCATTCGTGCCGGCCATCAGGTTGAGCGGATCGCTCGGGGCCAGGGTGAAACATTCCGCTTTGTCCTGCAAGCCGCCGCTCTGCCAGGTGGTCCCTCCGTCGGTGCTTTTCCAGATCGTGTAGGTGTGGTAGCCGCCGCGGATGAATACCGTATCAGGGAGGGAAGGATGGGTGTGGACGGTTTCGGCGTCATTCACCTGCCAGACGGTGGAGGGCCGGAACCAGGTATCGCCCCCATCCGTGCTCTTGAAAAGTCCGCTAAGGACACAGACATACACGGTGGAGGGATTGTCGGTGTCCACCGCCAGGGAGCTCACGTAGGTGGAGGTCAAGCCGGTTTCGATGGCGGTCCAGTTGGCGCCGGAATCCATGCTGCGGAACAGACCCTCCTCCGTGCCGGCATATAGGATTGCGGTGTCCACCGGATGGACGGCCAGGGCGGTCACGTGGGTGATCAGCGGATTGTAGGCCGTCAGCGTCCAGTTCGCGCCGTTGTTGGTCGATTTGAACACGCCTTGTTCACCGCCCACGTACATCGTGGAGGGCGTGGCAAGGCTGAATGCGATCCCCTTGATCCCGAGTGGGCCGCTCGGGGACCATGTGTTCCCGCTGTTTGTGGATCGGTACATGGATTTGTCGGTTCCGGCAAACACGATGGAGAAGTCCGTGGGGTGGGTGGCCAGGCAGTACACTTCCCAGATATCCGTGTCAGCCAGGGACACTGCCCAGGAATTGCCGCCGTTCGTGGTCTTGTACACTCCGCCGAACTGAAATCCGGCATAGCTGGTGGAGGGATTGCTGGAATCGAAAGCCAGGGATTGGGCGTATCCTCCCGTCGGCCCCAGGGACGTCCAGGCGTCGGTGCCGGCCCGGCAGGGTGAGATCAGGGCGGGGATCGCCGCGGATAGAAATAATGCCACTCGACAAATGAGACGCATGGATGCTCCTTGACACGATAAAAGAGAATTCTACGATAATTTTGAAGTGATAGAAGAAAATTTTTGGGAGTCGGTGACGGCGAATCGTGGCAAAATGAAGCCAATGCATCTCTTTCAGCGCTGCGGGCCGGGCCCGTGGCTGCGGTGGAGGTAGTCTAATGAGCACGCGACCGGAGGACATGTTCCAAGCCGTGCTCGACGCGTGGAACGCCCGCGACCTCGACCGGTTCGCCTCGTTGCTGTCGCCCGACGTGGAGTGGTACGACCTCGGCATGCTCCACCCGCCGGCCCGCGGCCGGGAAGAAGTGCTGGCGTTCAGCCGGGCCGTGCTGAAGGCCTTCCCCGATTTCGAATACGCGATCGAGCCGCCCCTGTGCGTGGCCCCCGACGGCAGCCGCTGCGTCGCGGTGTGGCGGATCTCCGCCACCCACCGGGAGGTGCTGGAGCCGCCCGGCTTCGCGCCCACCTTCCGGCGGGCGGTCTTCCGGGGCGTGGATGTCCTGGACTTCCGCGACGGCCAGGTCTGCCGCATCCTCACCCTGTTCGACCCCGTGGCGGCCGCGGAGCAGCTGACGGGCCTTGTCCTCCGCCCGCCCGCCGGCAGCCTGCGGGAGCGGCTGGCGGTGCTCCTGCAGCGCGGGGTGGCTTTCTTCGCCCGCCGCCGCCGAACGCTGGTCCGACCATGATCCTAACCATGGCGATGATCGGGGAGTCCGATCGTCACGCTTTGATTTTCGTGGAAACACGAATGGAAATCTGAGATCCGCAATTCGCAATCCGCAATTCGCAATCCGCAATCTCCCCTCACTCGCCGGCGAAGACGATGACCGTGCGGATCCCGCCGCCGTCGGACTCGAGGGCGAAGCCCCGGTAGACCAGGACGGCGCCGGAGGGCGTGGGCACGGTCCGCTCCGGCGGACCGTACAGCTCGCGGGCGCGGGCCGGCGCCAGCGGAGCGGCCAGGTCCTGCTCCACCACCTCCAGCACGAAATCCAGCTCCAGCGCGCGCACGCCACCCCCGCGGTAGACCGCGCCGCTGAATTCACCCAGCTCGAAGGGGGTCTTGGCCATGCCCTTCAGCGCTTCGGCGGTCTTGGCTGAAGGTTTTCCCAGGGGCAGGGCCGGAGCGGGGCCCGCGGGAGCGGTGGCGGGGCGGACGGGCGTGGCGGGCGGGGCCGTGTCGCCGCCCGCCAGCCGCTGGCGAACCCAGTCGGCGTATTCGCCGGCGCCCTCCCGGGCCAGGAACGCCTCCCAGCACTCGCGGGCGGCCGCGGACCGGCCGCGTTCGGCCAGGATCGTGCCGAGGTTGTAGCGGACCGAGGCGCGCTCGGGGAAGGCCTGCTCCAGCTCCCGCAGCAGGACCATGGCGTTGTCGCCGGTGTCGATGCCGGAGTCCCGGCCATACAGGTACAGGGCGACGGCCTTGCACTCGCGCAGGGCGGGATCGGGCGGCGCGTCGGGCGGCGCCTCGTCGGCCACGCTCAGGGCACGGGCGTACCGGCCGCGGGCGATCAGGGCGGCGCAGAGGTTGGCCCGCCCGGTGGTGTAGGCGGGATCCAGCTGGAGGGCCTGCTCGAGCTGCTGCAGGGCCGGGTCCAGGTGCTGGATGACCGAGGGATGGCCGGCCGCCGCGGGCACGTTCCCTCCGCGGAGCCGGAGCCGCTCGGCCAGCGTCACCGGGTCCAGCACCACCGGCAGCTGGAAGCGGTACAGGGCGTCCGGATCGAGCCGGGCCAGGGCGCGCATGGCCAGCTGGTAGTGGCACAACGCGAGGTCGCCGTAGACCTCGCGCCCCGGGAAGCGCTGGAGGAACCGGTTCAGCAGCAGGATGGCGTCGTGATACCGGCCCAGCTGGTAGAGGCGGACGCCGAAGTGGAAGAAATCCAGTTCGCCGACCACCGGCGCCAGCTGGCTCTCCAGGAAAACGGCCCGGTCGTCGGCGGAGGGGTGGGTACCGTCGTCGTAGGCGACGCGGCCGGTCGCCTGGGCCGCCCACTCCCGAAAGAAGACCCGGTCTCCCTGCAGCACCGCCGCCGGGTCGAAGCCGGCGATGGTCATGTAGACGAGGCCGTAGGCGTCGGCCTGCAGCTCCTTGACCTGGGCCGTGGCCCGGGCGGCCGGGGAGGTGCCCAGGGGATCGCCCGCGGCGGCCAGCACCCGTGCCAGGCGGTCCCGGGCCGGCTCCCCGGCGGGGGATTCCCGGACGGCGATGAAGGCGGAGCGGTGCCAGAAGTCGTCCTTGGCCAGGTGGGCCAGCTCGTGTCCGAGGATGAAAGCCAGCCGGCCGTCGCCGCGCGCCGGCGGGACGCCGTCGTAGCACAGCCGCAGGGCGCCCTGGGTGAGGACCACGCTGCCGTCGGGGAGGGCCACGGCGTAGGGGTCGCCCGCGCCCTGGATGAGCACCAGCTGGGGGTAGCGGTTGGCCTTCTTGTCGGCCGCCGCGGCCACCCGCGTGAAGACGGCGGCCGCGCGCGCCGCCAGCGGCTCGGCGGCGGGATCGACCGCGCCGAATTGCTGGATCCACCAGCCGGCGTAGTGGTCAGGCCGGTCGTCGACCGTCGCGGCGGCGCACCCGGCGGCCCACAGGATCAGCAGTCCGGCGATCATCCATGCACGTGCCATCGCAGCCTCCCCGGTGGTCCCGTCAGAACATCAGCACGAGGTCGGTGAAGTCCCGCTCCAGCCGCCTCCAGTCGGCGTCGTCGCTCACCCCGGCCTCCAGCCGGCCGGTGATCCGCTCCATCGCGGACGCCGCGCCCGGCGGCAGGCCGGCGCCGCGGAGGGCCGGGCCGAAGGCGCGGGCGTCGTCCAGATTGTAGTAACCCGGCCGGCGGAACTTCGCGGCGAGCCGCCCGCCCTCGGCCCAGTATCCGAGCCGGCAGAGCGATTCTGCCTCCGCCGGCAGCCGGGCCGGGAGCTGGCGGGCCAGTGCCGCCGGATCCGCGGGCGCGCCGGACCAGCCCGCGGCGGCCGCCAGGCGCCCGACCTCGATTTCGAGGGCTCCCGCGTCTTCGGCGTTCCCTGCCCGCCGGGCGACAGCCAGGTCCAGCAGCCGCGCCCCGAGCCGGAGATACAACCGCTCGCCGGAAACCGTCCCGCCGAAGGAATAGGCCCCGCCGGCCAGGGATTCGGTTCGCCCGAGCGCCAGCGCGCCGGCGGGACCGTCCGTCAGGCGCTCGAGCTGGGCGGCGTAAAAGGTCGGCGGGCCGGGGGCTTCCGCCGGCATCGTTTCGCTTCTGCGGGCGGGGGGTTCCGGGGCCTCCGGTGGCTTGGCCGCCGGGGTGGTCCGGGCCAATTCCGGGACCGAGGACTCGGGTTTGTTGCCCGGCGAGCGGAGCAGGACGGCCACCGCCAGCAACAGCGCCGCGGCCGCGGTCAGGGCCGCGGCGTAGCGGGGCCACCGCCGTGCCGGGAAGCGCGCCACGGGGGCGGAACCCTCCGCCGGCCCCTCTTCCAGTTGGAAGCGGGCCGCGCCCACGAACACTTCGAAGCAGTCCCGGCAACCCTCCAGATGGGCCTCCACCTCCTCTCGCCGCCTCTCGTCCAGCCGGCCTTCCGCCAGGGCGGCCAGCTCTTCCGGGCTCGGGCATCTCCTGTCATCCCGCATGGGGTCCTCCCGGTGACCGTTCTCCTTCGGCTCGACCGGCGCCCGCTCCGGAGGGCGGGGCCCGTCTTTGGCTCTCCCCATCCACGTTAGACGGCACCGCCGCCGTTTTTCCCTCCGTGGACGAAAAAATCTCCATTTCAGCCAACAGATCCGGATGCTCCAGCAGCTCGCGGTTCTCCTCCGCGAGGAGGCCGGCCTCCGCCAGGGCCCGGCGCAGCGATTCCTGCAGCCGGTCGAAGCGGCGGTAGAACGACTTCTGCCCCCCGCCGAGGGTGCGGGCGATCTCGGCCACCTGGAAGCCCTCGTGGTAGCGGAGGCGCAGGATCAGCCGGTCCCCGGGGGACAGCGACGCCACCGCCGCCCGCAGCACCGCCGCGATCCGGGCGCCGGCCGCCCCCAGCTCGGCGCGGCGCACCTCCGCGTCGGCGGCAGGCTGGGGTGCCGGCAGGTCCGGCAGGCCGTCCACCGTTTCCTCGCGCGACGCCACGCGGGGCCGGATCCGGGCGGCCAGATTTCGGAGGGCGGCCTCATCGGCGGTCCCGCCGGATTCGGCCTGGAGCGTCCGGACGGCCTCTTCCTGGGTGTGCCCGTCCCGGTAGAGCAGCGTCTCCAGGCGGATGGCGGCGGGACCGAGGGCCTCGGCCTGGGCGGAGGGCCGCCAGCGACCGGCGACCTGGCGGCGATGGTCGAGGGCAAACCGCAGGATGACCGCGGTCAGATAGGTGGACAGGCTGCTGCGGCCCCGGAATCCGCGGAGCACGCCGTAGTCCTTCTCGACCAGCTTGAGGCGGACCGCCCCGGCGAACTCCTCGACTTGGTCGGCGTTCCAGCGGTGTCGGCGGCAGGCAAAGCGGATGATCCGCTCGATGAGAGGCAGGTTGTCGAGGAAGGTCTGTTCGAGGTCCATGCCGACGGCTGTGCCGCGCCCCCAATCCCAATTTCCCAACGTGGTGATTTCTGGGGAGCATTGTACGGCACGGCGGCCAGCCGATCAATTGCGGATTGTTCCAATTGCGGATTGCGAATTGCAAACCTGCGATCCGGAACCACGAACCACACGAACCACACGAAAGGCAGCCAATCCGTAAACGAATGAACCACGAATTACACGAAACACACGAAAGGGATCCCATCCACGATCCGAAGTCCGAAATCCGATGTCCGAAGTCCGGGGATCCCAATCCGCAATCCGCAATCCGCAATTTGGCGGGCCGGTTTCAGAATCCCTTGCCGACGGTGAGGAAGCCGGCCCAGTAGAAGGGATGGCGGGTGGCCGGCCGCTGCCGGAGCCGCAGGGCCGCCTGCCGCAGGGCCTCGGCCGGAGGGAGCGGATCCGGGTCCGCCCGCTGGAGGCCGCGATGGAACGCCACCATCAGCTCCGTGGTGGCGGCGGACTCCACCGGCCACAGGCTGACCACCGTCGTAGCGCAGCCGGAGGCGAACAGCGCCCACGACAGGCCGATGACTCCCTCGCCGGCGCCGATCCGCCCCCGGGCGGTCTCGCAGGCCGACAGCACGGCCACGTCGGCGCCCAGTTCCAGCTCCAGGATCTCCCGGGCCTCCAGCAGCCCGTCTTCGCCGCCCCCGCCGGGGGCCAGCGCCAGGTAGGAGTAGAGCGGGCTGGCGCCGTCCAGTACGCCGTGGGTGGCCAGGTGGAGGATCCGCGCCTGCGGGGCTTCGGCCTTGAACCGGGGCTCGTCCGCCGCGGCTCCGGTATACACCCGGGCCCCCGCCTCTCCGTAGATCGCGGAGAGGGCGCGCACCTCGGCTTCCGCTTCCGGCAGCGGGCCGAAGCGCTCGCGGTCTTTCGCCTGATCCAGTTGGGGATTGCCGAACGCCACGATGGATACGCTACCACGGGATGGGTCGCCGCCGGTCTTACGGTCCCGCATCTGCTTCCACACGCCGAGGGAAGGGACGTCATCGACGGCGCAGTCCTCCAGCAGCACCCGGTCCGGGGCCGGCTGGAGGGCGGCGAACGGCAGGTCCCACAGCACCCCATCGGGGGCGATGACCAGCCGGGTGCGGCCGCGCAGCTGCGCCTCCGCCGGCCGAATCAGCAGGTCATACAGGGCCTGGGCCGGGCGGCTCACCGCCGGATCGAGGCCGGTGATCCGCTCCCGGAAATCCCGGATGCGTTCCGCCAGGGCCGATCCACTCAGCTCGATGCTGTACGCCGAGACTTCCGGGGCCGACCGGCGTCCGGATGGGCGGGTCAACACGAAGAGGTAGGTCTTGTTCGGCAGCACCAGGTATTCCAGTAGTGCCGTCCGGTCGTCCGGTACCAGGGCCGGCAGCTCGGCCGGTTCCGGCGGAGCCGTCTCGCCCCGGGCCACCGCCAGCTCGGGGTGGGCGGCATACAACTGGTGCCGGAACGCCTCCAGACGGAGCCGGGCCTGCCGCTGGCTCTCCTGCAGACCGGCCAGGGCGTCGTCGTCGCCGCCTGTCGAAGCGAGGCGGGAATTCAACGAAGCGAGCTCGGCGGAGAGCCGCCGGTCTTCTGCCCCTTCTTCTGCCGTCATGAAACGGTCGAACTGCACCCGGCCGCCGCGAAGGATTTCCCCGAGAACCCGGGCCTTGGCCCGCTCGGCGTAGGCGAGGGCCTCGGTTGGTCGGCCTTGCCGGACCAGGAGAGACACCATCTGCTGGTAGGGGGACAGTCTGTCCTCGAAGAAGCTCTCCCTGGCTTGTTCTCCCCCGGCCAGCCGAGTCCGCATCTCTTCGGTGACCCGGATGGCCTCGTCGAAGTCGCGGCGGGCCTCCTCGGGCTGGCCCAGCGCGAGGTGGGCCGAGCCGGCCGCGGTGAGGGCCCCGGAAAGAAGATCCACCTGGCCGCACGGCCGGGCGATGGCGACGGATCGTTCCGCCTCCGCCAGGGCCTTGGCCGGACGGGAGGTCTCGAGGTAAAAGCAGGCCAGGTCCCCCCGGATCCAGGCGACGCCCGTCAGGTTGCCGATCTGCTCGAAGAGACGCAGGGCTTCCCGCCAGGACTTCTCCGCCTCGGCGGTGTGCCCCTGGTGGAATTGCGCCGAGGCGATGTTGCCGAGGACGTTGGCGATCCCCTCATACTGTTCGGGATCCCGCTGCGCGAGACTCTTCTGATAGTGCTCCAAGGCCCGGGGGTAGTCCTTGAGCCGGTCGTAGGCCGAACCGATGTTGTTTTCCGTGACGGCGATGTAGGGATGGGGCGCCAGCGGCTGCAGCAGCTCCAGGGCGCGCTGGTAATGGTCCAGCGCCAGCTCCTGGTCTCCCTGCAGGCTGTGGACGTTGCCGATGTGGACCAGGGCCTGGGCGGATGCCTCCAGGTTATCGGGGCTGGTCAGGGCCAGGCCGCGCAGGTAGCACTCCAGCGCCGCCCGATAGTTGCCGAGGCTGTAATAGACGGCTCCCATGTTCTGCAGCGTGATGGCCTCACCCTGTGCGTAGCCGAGTTTCTGCCGCAGGGCGACGGTGCGCTGGTATTCGGCCAGGGCGCGGTCGAGTTCGCCCTGCCCGTCCAGCGCCCGGCCCAGGTTGAAATGGGCGGTGGCCTGGAAGCTCAAATCTTCCGGCGGCCAGAGGGAGACGCTCTCCTCCAGGCAGGCCACGGCGCGGTCATAGCGGCCCATCATGCCCCAGATCACGCCCTCCCGGTTCAGGGCACTGGCCTCCTCGTGCCGGCTGCCCGCCGCTGCGGCCAGCGGGCGCGACCGCTGCAGGAGCCGCAGGGCGCCGGCCAGGTCGCGCTGCCGGGCCCGCTGGAGCGCGAGTTCGCCCAGCGCCGCGGCCAGCTCCGCCGTGGCCGGCTCCCCCTGGGCGGCGAGCCACGCGCGGGCGGCCTCGTCCGAAGGCGCGGCCGCCACGGCCAGCGCCAGGTCTTCCGCTGCCGGGCGTTCGTCCCAGATCCGCCAGGCGCCCTCCTCGAACCGGCAGCGCAGCGCCCGCCGCGGCGGGTTGAGCCGCCCCGGCGGTTGGGGGCCGGAGGCGCCCGGCGCCCGGAGATCGGCGTTCACCCGGAGCCAGGCCCAATCGCCGCCGGCTGCGGCGCGCTCCAGGGTCAGGGCGGCGAGTTCCGAGGCGCCGTTGGCGGCCAGGAATTTCTGCGCCGCCTCCCGCCCGCGCGCCGCCTCGGGGGAGCCCGGACTCCAGAGCCCGGCGCAGGTGTCCGCCTCAGCCCCGGCCAGGGCGGCGTAGTAGGCGGCCGCCAGCCGGGCAAGGGCGGGATCGGCCGCCTGCAGTGCCCGCAGTCCGGCGTCCGGCGCGGCCGCCGGCGGGCCGACGGGAGCGGCGCCCGCGGACAGCGCGAGAGACGGGCAGAGGAGAGTGACCGCAAGGGCAAATCGCCTCGTCATTCGGAGGAAATATAGAAAACCTCGGCTCATGGTCAGGCACACCCCCTGGATCGAGTCACCGATGGATCTGTTGATTGGCCCCATTGTAAACCACTTCCATCCGGCGATCCAGCAGATCGATCCGGTGCGCCAACCTTGCGGTCCCTTCCTGCGTATACACTCCAACGCTGGAGGCAATCCATGAGTCCCGGGACCTCTTCACGCAGCCGATCCTGCCGGAATCGTTCATCCCGCTTCGGGCGGCGGGGACTGGCCTTTGTCCTCCTCCTCGCCGGTCTGGCGGCGGACGCGCGACCGGCGGCGTACGGCGAAATGGACAAGGAGCTGAACCGCCGCCAGCCGCCTGACCAGGTGCTGGCCGCCGCGGGGGTGCGCCCGGGAATGGTGGTGGGCGAGGTGGGGGCGGGCTGGGGCCGCTACACGGTGGAGATCGCCCGCCGGGTCGGCCCCGCCGGCAAGGTCTACGCCAACGACATCGACCGGGACGCCCTCGCGTTCCTCCGGGAGCGCTGCCGGAAAGAAAAACTCGCCAACGTCGAAGTCGTCGTGGGCGGGCTGAAGGACCCCCGCTTTCCGCCCGGCACCCTGGATCTGGCCTTCATGATCAACACCTATCACCACCTGGACGACCCGGTGGCGCTGCTGCGGAACATCCGCCCCGCCATAAAGCCGGGGGCGACCCTCGTGATCGTGGAGAAGGACCCGGAGCGGTCGCCGGCCAACCCACACCATGGCACCGCTCGGGAGACAGTCGTCCGGCAGGCGGGAGAGGCCGGCTTCGAGCTGGTGCGGGTCGAGACGTTCCTGGAGCTGGACAGCATTTACATTTTCCGTCTGGCGCCGGATCGTTGAGGGGAATACGATCAAGGCCGACCAATGGAAGCAAGGAGATGACACACATGGACAGACGGCAGGGAGACCTGAAGCACGTCCGCGCGCAGATGGGCCGTTACGAAGAAGACCTGAAGGAGCTATGCGCGATTCCCTCGATTTCGTCCGAGCCGGCGCACCGGCCGGACATGGCCCGGGCGGCGAAGTGGCTGGCCGGGCGGCTGCGGGCGGCGGGCATGAGGAACGTGGAGGTCTGCCCGACCGCGGGCCACCCGGTGGTGCTCGGCGAGTGCCTCGCCGCCGGGCCGGACCGCCCGACGGTGCTGGTCTACGGTCATTACGACGTGCAGCCGGCAGGCCCGCTGGAGCAGTGGCATTCGGCGCCATTCGAGCCGGTGGTGCGGGGCGGCAGCCTGTACGCCCGCGGCGTCTCCGATATGAAGGGGCAGTTCTGGGCGGCGCTGGCGGCGGTGGAGGCGGTGTGCCGGTCCGGGCGGCCGCCGGCGAACGTCCGGTGGCTGATCGAGGGCGAGGAGGAGGTCGGCTCCAAGAGCCTGCCCGCTTTTCTCGCGGCGAACGCCGGCCGGCTGGCGGCGGACTTCGCCCTCAACCTGGACGCGGGGATGATCGCCGCCGGGCAGCCGTCCATCTGCTACGGCCTGCGCGGCATCACCATGGTGGAGCTGCGGGTCTCCGGCCCTTCGGGGGACGTTCACTCGGGCGCCTACGGCGGGGTCATCCACAATCCCGCCCACGCCCTGGCGGCGCTGATCGCGGGGATGCACGACGCCGGCGGCCACGTCACGGTGCCGGGCTTCTACGACCGGGTGCGGCCGCTGGACGAGGCCGAGAAGGCGGAGACGGCCCGCCTGCCGGTCACCCCGGAGACGCTGCTGGCTGAAACCGGCTCGCCGGCGCTGTGGGGCGAGCCGGAGTTCGCGCCCGCCGAGCGGATCGGCGCCCGCCCGACCCTGGAGGTCAACCGCCTGGCGGCCGGGCCGGTGGGGGAGGGGATCGCCACCATCATCCCCGGCCGGGCGTCGGCCCACATCTCCATGCGCCTGGTGCCGGACCAGGACGCGGAGGAGATCTACCGCCTGTTCCTGCGGCACGTGGAGGCGCACGCCCCGGCGACGGTGCGGTGGGAGGCGCCGCTGATCGCCACCGCCCCGCCGTGCCTGGTGGAGCGGGACTCGCCGGGGACGCGGGCGCTGGTCGACGCGCTGGAGGCGGCCTGGGGCGTGCGGCCGCTCTTCTTCCGCGGCGGGGGCGGCATCCCGGTGGTGGCGCAGTTGCAGTCGATCCTGGGGGTGCCGTCGGTGATCTCCGGCTTCGCCCTGCCGGACGACAGCCCCCACGGCCCCGACGAGAAGCTGGACCTGGCCACTTGGCGCCTCGGCGTCGAGGCCCTGGTGCACTTCTTCCACAACCTGGCGGGAGAGTAACCAGACTCTAACCACGAACCACACGAAAGGGACGGAAACGGCGAAACGGCGGTGGGGCGAAACGGCGAAAGGCACCGAAGCTGGCAATTGGTCGGTACTGGCAGGCGTGAGCCGCCGGCGGGCAGCGTAGCTCGCGATGTCCCGGCGCGTGGTCAGTACCGGCAGGCGTCAGCCGCCGGCGGGCCGCGCAACTCAGCTGGAGACAACGTTCCGCATGATCAAGATCGATTGAGCATTGAATGACTGAGCTTCGAGCGAGCAGAATCAGCCCGGAGGGCGGCCTAAAATAGCCCCAGGCGCCAGCCTGGGGAATGGCGTGAAATAGACCGATTTCGGGCTCTCCTCCCCCGAGCCCCGTCCCGGGGCGGCATACAGCGGAAGACAACGGAATCTTTCCGCGAAATTTTCCATGGGATGATCCTGAACAACGGCACCGATCCGTTCCGGTGGGGACATGGATGCGGGACCGGTTATGCCGCCCCTGGGCGGGGCTCCGGACAACATAGGTTGGGTGCCTCACCCCAGGCTGCCGCCTGGGGCTATTTTAAGGCGCCCTCCGGGCTGCTTCGGATTGAGTCAGATATTTCCGGCTGGGGGGAGGTCGCGATTATTTCAGGGATCGGTGGTCTCCCCGTCGCCCCCTCTCCCCGTCCCCCCGTCATCTGTCCCGCGGCGGGCCGATGCGGACTACGCCGCCCCGTCGCCCCGTCGCCCCGTCTCCCCGTCCCCGCGTCCTATTTCTTCGGCTTCTTCGGCGCGGCCTTCTTGGCCGCGGGCTTGGCGGCGGCGGCCTTCTCGGCCTCGGCCTTCCGGGCCGCCTCGGCCTCCGCCTGCATTTTCTTCACGTCGCCGGCGTGGTAGAAGTGCAGCTCCAGCTGCTTGTCGTTCAAGAGCGTGTGGGGCATCCGCGCCAGCGACCGGGCCAGCATGCGGACCTTGCCGTCGCGGGCCCACTGGTGCACCGTCGCCTTGGCCACGCCGTGGCGCTTCTTCAGGGCCACGTCGGACAGGTAGAGTTCCCCGTTCTCGGTGATCTCGTGCTTCTTGTCCATGTTGGGTGTGCTCCTTTCCTTCCGGCAGGACGCGCGGACGGCCGAACCTTGCGGCTTCCGGCGCCAATCCAATCCGTGGTAAGATCATACCCTATCCCGGGAGGGACCGCCAAGCGATTTATGACCCAAACACCGCACACCGCCCCGCCGAACCTGGATCTCGAGATCGCCCTGGCCAAGGAGCGCGCCCTGCTGGACCTCCTCCGGCAGATGGGTTCGCTCCTGGTGGCCTTCAGCGGCGGGGTGGACAGCACCTACCTGGCCTGGGCCGCCCACCGGGCCCTCGGCGACCGGGCCGTGGCCGTCACCAGCGTCGACCCCACCACGCCGGCAGCCGAGGCGGCCGCCGCGGCCGAGCTGGCCGGCTGGATCGGGGTGCGCCACGAGGCGCTCGATCTGGAAGAGCTGCCGGGGCCGGACTTCTGCGCCAACACCCCCGAGCGCTGCTACCACTGCAAGAAGGACCTGTTCACCCGGCTGGGAGAGCGGGCCACAGCGCTGGGCCTGGCCTGGGTGGCCGCCGGCGAGAACACCGACGACAAGGGGGACTACCGCCCGGGGCGCCGCGCGGCCCGGGAGCTGGGCGTCCGGCACCCGCTGGTGGAGGCGGGCCTGGGCAAGGCCGAGATCCGGCTGCTGTCCCGCCGGGCCGGGCTGCCCACGGCCGAGAAGCCCGCCGTGGCCTGCCTGGCCTCGCGCATCCCCTACGGCACGGCCATCACGCCCGAGCTGCTGGGCCGGATCGACCGCGGCGAGGACTTCCTCCGCGGCCTCGGCCTGGTGCAGTTCCGCCTCCGCCACCACGGCGACCTCTGCCGGATCGAGGTGAATCCCGCCGAGATGCCGCGCCTGGCGGACCGGGCCGTCCAGGAGCGGGTGGTCGCGTTCCTCAAGGAGCTTGGGTACACCTACGTCACACTGGACCTGCAGGGCTACCGGACCGGCGCCATGAACGAGACGCTGCCGGCCGGGCCCGAAGGGAGGCTATCATGAAGCGATCCGCCGTCATTTTCGCGATCGGCCTGGTGCTGGCCCTGGCGGCAAGCGCGGCCGGCCTCCGCCCCTGGGAGCCCGCCGACAGCCAGGTGGCGCTCGAGATCGCCGACCTGGGCGCGATCCGGGCGGAACTGAAAGAGCTGGGGCTGGAGGCGGACCTGACCAGTCTCGTGCGCCGTTGGACCTCGAAGCATGGCGCGCCGGACGAGGACCCCTGGGCCAGCCTGCCGCCGCCGGAGGGCGTCTCTGTCCTGCTGGCCATCGGCGGCCTGGGGGCCGACGCCCCGCACGGCCCGATGCACGGCCGGCTGGTGCTGGGATTCCCCACCACCGAGGCCTATGACGCCTTCCGCGTACGCGTGCTGCCGCCGGAGGCTCTCGGGGTTCCGGTCACGGCCGTGGGTCCCTTCAAGATCTACACCAAGCCGGCGGCCAAAACGGAGGGCGCCCGGTCCATGGCCTGCGGCGAGAACACCGTCATCTTGGCCTGGGGAGGCGAAGACCTGTCCAAGGCCGTGGCGGCCTACGTGGCAGGAGCACCGGCGCCGGCCGCCCCGGCGGAAGCCGACCCGCTGCTGGCCGGCCGGGGGCTTCGGCCCCAGGCGCGGCTCCACGTGGACCTGGCCTCCCTGGGAGTGCTGAGCGACGCGGCGGTCGCCCGGGTGATCCACCAGCTGCAGTCGCCGCCTCCCCAGAATCAGGCGGGCAGCGCCACGGCCGCGCTGCGGGCGATGCTGGCCAGGATCCCGGAGGAGAAGATGAACGAGTTCGTCACCGGTCTGGACCTCGACATGGTCCGGTCCCTCGACGCGGCCTTCTACCGCGCCGGCGGCCGGTGCCTGGCCTCGGTGTCGGTCGAATTGGCCGATGGGGACGGGGTGATGCCCGCCTACGTGGACAGCCTGCGCTCCCGCCGGATGCAGGTGCTGACGCTGCTCCCCGCCGACACCCTCGTGGTGAGCGACGGCGTCGGTGATCCGGCCGGCTTCTTCCGCCGGCTCCAGGCCCACGCCGCCAAGACCCTGGGGCCGCAGGGCGAGGCCGCCTTCATGACCCTGGACCTGGCCGCCCAGGTGAAGTTCGGGATCTCCTTCTATCAGCAGATTCTGCCCCTGCTGGGCGGGGAGTGGGGGATGGCCCTGATCCCGCTGCCGTCCGCCGCCGGCGCCCCGCCCGCCCAGCCGGCCGCCGTGCTCTTCTGCGTGCCGGAGGATCCCTCCCTGCTCGCCCCGGTGCTGAAGCGCCTGGGGGAAATGGGCCTTGTGACCGCCCAGCCCCAGGGTGTGCCGGACAGCCACCAGTACAGCCTGGCGTTGGGCAAGGAGCCCGGGACGCCGGTCCGCTGGCACCTGATGGCGCGCGATGGCGCGCTCTTCCTGACCGACCGTCCGGCGGCGTTCGACCGCATCGGCACCACCGGCCCCCGGCTGGCCGCGCCGCCGGCCCCGCCAACCGCTCCGGGACAGGCCGCGCCGGCGGTGCTGCACTATGCCGCCGGGCTCTCTGCGCTGCCGGTGCTGCTGGCGCCGCTCCAGAAACTGCTGCCCGAGCCGGCCGGGGCGATGGCCGGAGCGGGCACGGACGCGGGAGCGGGCCCGGCGTTCCACGAGACCCTGCTCACCGGGTCGGCCCTGGTGTTCCACACCGAAATGCCCTGGTCCGTGTTCCAGGCGCTTGGCCGGACCTTCTTTCAGGGCGTCCGGGAGATGCACCGCCGCGCCGAAACGGAACATGACGCGGGCGCGGTCCAGTAGCCCGCCCATCCGCCAAAGTTGAATCTTGCGAGAGAGGTGACTGCATGAAGCCGTTCCAAGGGGTCGATTACTTCCAGTTCGACAGCCTGCTGAGCGAAGAGGAGCTGATGATCCGCGACGAGGTCCGGCGGTTCGTCGAGAACGAGGCCAAGCCGGTCCTCACCCGGCACCACCGCGAGGGGACCTTCCCGCTCCACCTGGTGAAGCCCATGGCGGAGATGGGCCTGCTCGGCGCCAACCTGTCCGGCTACGGCCTGCCGGGGCTGGGCGGCGCCGCCTACGGCCTGATCATGCAGGAGCTGGAGCGGGGTGACAGCGGCCTGCGCTCCTTCGCCTCGGTCCAGGGCGGCCTGGCGATGTATCCAATCCACGCCTTCGGCACCGAGGAGCAGAAGCAGCGCTGGCTGCCCCGGCTGGCCGCCGGCGAGGCCATCGGCTGCTTCGGCCTGACCGAGCCGGATTTCGGCTCGAATCCCAATGGCATGACCACCCGGGCGCAAGCCAGCGGGGACGGCTACGTCCTCAACGGCGCCAAGATGTGGATCACCAACGGCGACATGGCCGACATCGCGGTGGTGTTCGCCAAGCTGGACGGCGAGGTGAACGGATTTCTGGTGGAGCGGGGGACGCCGGGGTTCGCCACCCAGGAGATCCAGGGCAAGTTCTCGCTGCGGGCCTCCGACACGGCCTCCCTCTTCTTCGAGGACTGCCGCATCCCCGCGGCCAACCGGCTGCCGGGGGCGAAGGGGCTCAAGACGGCCCTGATGTGCCTGACTCAGGCCCGCTACGGCATCGCCTGGGGCGTGATCGGCGCGGCCATGGAGTGCTACCACACCGCCCTCGAGTACGCCAAGGAGCGGGTGCAGTTCTCCGGGCGGCCCATCGCCGGCCACCAGCTGGTCCAGGAAAAGCTGGTCTGGATGATCACCGAGATTACCAAGGCCCAGTTCCTGGCCCTCCAGGCGGCGCGGCTGAAGGACCGGGGGGAGCTGAAGTTCCACCACGTCTCCATGATCAAGCGCAACCACGTGGACATGGCCCTGCAGTGCGCCCGCCTGGCGCGGGACATCCTGGGCGCCGCCGGCATCGTGGACGACCACCCGGTCATCCGCCACATGCTCAACCTGGAGTCGGTGCGCACCTATGAGGGCACCCACGACATCCACACCCTGATCATCGGGGACGCCATCACCGGCCTCCCGGCCTACGAGTGAGGAACGCTGCGGCAGGTTCCAGCAGCGGAAATGGTGGGGCCGGGAACGGCCGACCCAATAAAAATTGAAGTTGGAGCGAAAAAGCTCTTTGTCTTTGACGGAAATTGGGGTAAAAAAAAGGAAAAGTGTGTCGGTCGTTCAAAAAAATGGGGCTTTGTTGGTGGGATGGGTTGGTAGGGGGTTTTTAGGTGAATTCTAAGTGTTGAGAATTCAACGAATGGTTTGAAAGACCGACACACTGTTTAGATGTCTGAAATCCCAAAAAGTTTGAAACTATTTTGCCATATTCCTGGGGCCTGTCGGGAGGCCCGGCCTGCTATCAAAGATCCTGTCAATTAGTAATACGAACAAAGAAGCCGACCGGTTTCATCAGAGATTCGAGACTGGGGACTCGGGGCTAGGGACTCGGGGCTAGGGACTAGGAACTCGAACTCCAAGACCCGAGCCTCGAAACCCGAGCCCCGATCCCCTCAATCCGCAATCTGAAAATCAACCACGAACCACACGAACCACAGGAAAGGTATCAATCCGCGATCCGCAATTCGCAATCCGCAATTCGCAATTTCTCCTACTGTTGTTCCACGCCAATCCCGTGATCGGAGAGCCGCCGCAGGATGCCCGTCTCGCCGACCAGGTGGCCGGCGCCCACGACGACCAGGCAGTCCTTGCCGGACCGCAGGTAGCCCTCGACCTTGCCGGCCATGGCGGCGTTTCGCTCGTCGAAGAGCTTCACGAAAACCGGCTCCAGCTCCGGCTCCTTCCGCCGGTCGGCGAAGAGCAGCTTCTCGATCCCGGCGGCGTCCCCGGAGCGCCAGCAGCCGATCATCTTTTCCACTTCCTCCCGGGTGGAGAGCGGGTCGTCCAGCGTCTGCTCCAGGAACAGCCGTTGCAGCTCGTCGGAGAATCCGCTCAGCAGCCGGATCTGGAAGTCGGCGGACTCCAGCTCCAGGATCTCCTTCCGGCCGCGGGCCCGCTTGAGGAAGTACAGATCGATGCCGTTCTCCGCCTTGAGCCCCAGCTGCTGCATCCGCAGGCTGGTGACGGTCAGGGCCAGCAACCACGGGCGCATCCGGTCGGCGATGGACATGGGGATGCCCAGGGGCGGCAGGCTCTTTTCCAGCTTGGCGTACAGGGGCGGGGGGAGGCTCCCCTTGAGAGATTGCTCCGGCGGGTACATGCCCTTCTCCAGGATTTGGGCCTGTACCTTGCCCGTGTCCAGGGCGTCGATGTCGGCTTCCACCACCAGCGCGGGGCTGGCCGCGAAGGCCGCCTCGATGGCCGGCGCCAGGGGGTACATCGACTCCGAGGCGACGTGGACCGAGCCCAGCAGGAAGACGGTGTGCCCGTCGAGGGTGGCTTTCCAGAGGAAGTGCTTCCCGGAGTCCGGTTGAGCTGGGGTCTCCGGCGCCTGGGCGGTCAGGGTGGCCAGCGCTGCCAGGATCAGGGCGGGGATGAGGACGGTCAAGGCAAGTCGCCGCATGGAGAGAGCCTCCTTGTTCCGGCGCGCCGGAAATCATTGTACGGAGGATTCGATTGCGCAATTTGCCCCCGGGTTCGGGGCGTTCTCGGCGATCTCCGCGTCTCTGCGTGTATATGATTGGTTCGATTGCGATTACGAGAGCGATAACGATCGACGAGTACGATCGGTTCCCGGCCAGGTCCCAATCCCCAGGTTCCAGGTCCATCTGCCGAGCACGAGCACGATTCCGAGCACGAGCACGAGTGAACATGTTCCTGGGTACACAGCCGGCGATGGAAATAGCACGATCCAGTCGGTGTCGGTATCGGTATCGGAATCGGGGTCGACTCTGGAATCGATACCGATACCGATCCCGATACCGACCCCTATGGGAACGTCGGGCTATTTCCGAGTAAGCACGAACGGGGGCGCCTTGTAATTCCGGCGCCTTTCTGATATGGTGTCGCCCTTGACCCTCGTTGGGAGGAAGCCCCGTGAACGAGCCGATGCTGCGCCAGTTGCTGGAAGCCCTGCAGAAGGGCGAGGCCACTCCCGACCAGGTGCTGGACAAGCTCCGCCACCTGCCCTACGAGGACCTCGGGTTCGCCCGCATCGACCACCACCGGGCGCTGCGGCACGGCTTCCCCGAAGTCGTCTTCGCCCTGGGCAAGACCGCCGAGGAAGTCACCGCCGTGGCGGGTCGGATCCTGACCCGCTCGGCCAACCTGCTGATCACCCACGCCACCCCCGAGATGTTCGAGCGCATGACCCGCGAGATGGCGGGTCTCGAGTACCACGCCCGCGCCCGCTGCATCACCCGCCGCGCCGACACGACGCTTTACGGCGAGGGTCTGATCCTGGTCATCACGGCCGGCACCTCCGACCTGCCGGTGGCGGAGGAGGCGAAGGTCACGGCCGAGATCATGGGCAACGAAGTGGAGCTGGTGGCCGACGTGGGCGTGGCCGGCATCCATCGGCTGCTGGGCGTCCGGGAGAAGGTCACCTCAGCCCGGGTGGTCATCGCCGTGGCCGGCATGGAGGGCGCCCTGCCCAGCGCCGTGGGCGGCCTGGCCTCGTGCCCGGTCATCGCCGTGCCCACCAGCGTGGGCTACGGCGCCTCCTTCGGCGGAGTGGCCGCCCTGCTGGGCATGCTCAACTCGTGCGCCTCCAACGTGGCCGTGGTGAACATCGACAACGGTTTCGGCGCCGGCTACATCGCGTCGCTGATCAACCGCAAACGAACCTGATTGCGGATTTCGGATTGCGGATTGCGGATTGCCAATCCGAAATCCGCAATCCGAAATCCGCAATTGAACATCCGATCGTCGGGCCGAATCCATGGAGCCGGATACAATTTCGATAGGAGAAAATCATGAGTCAGCAGTTTGACCTGAGCGGCAATTCCGTGGTGGAGCGCTTCCTCCGCTACGTCCGGATCCACACCACCTCGGTGGACAACGTGGAGTGCTACCCCTCCTCCGAGCGGCAGAAGGACCTCTGCCGACTCCTGGTGCAGGAGCTCCAGGCGTTGGGCCTCACCGACGCCGCCATGGACGAAAACGGCTACGTCATGGCCACCCTGCCGGCCAACGTGCCGCCCGAGGAAGCCGCCCGCATCCCGGTGATCGGCTTCCTCGCCCACGTTGACACCTACCCGGAGGTTTCCGGCGAGAACGTCAAGCCGCAGGTCCACAAGAACTACGACGGCGGGGACATCCGCTACCCCGGCGACCCCGAGCTGGTCCTGCGCGTGGCCGAAAACCCCGAGCTGGCCCACTTCCAGGGGGACGACCTCATCACCTCTGACGGCACGACGCTGCTCGGCGCCGACGACAAGGCCGGCGTGGCCGAGATCATGGGCGCGCTGGAGTACATGGTGGCCCACCCGGAATTCCGACACGGTACCCTCCGCGTGGCCTTTACCCCCGACGAGGAAGTCGGCGGCGGGACCAAGTTCTTCGACGTCCAGAAATTCGGGGCCAAGTACGCTTACACCATGGACGGCGACTATCCGGGCACGGTGGAAAGCGAGACCTTCTGCGCCGACACGGCCATCGTCACCGTCCACGGCAAGGACGTCCACCCCGGCTACGCCAAGGGGAAAATGGTGAACGCCGCCCGCGTGGCCGCCTGGTTCATCACCCGCTTCCGCGAGGACGCGCTGCCCGAGACCACCGAGGGCCGCCAGGGCTACCTGCACCCCTACCAGGTGGAGGGCAACGTCAGCAAGGTGAGGGTCACCATCCTGCTCCGCGACTTCGAGGTGAAGGGGCTGAAAAAGAAGGCGCAGTGGCTGCGTTCCGCCATCCGGCGGACCGAGAAGCGCTTCCCCGGAGCCAAGCTGGAGCTGGAGGTCAAGGAATCCTACCGCAACATGGTCTACAAACTGAACGAGCACCCGCAGGTCATGGAACACGCGGTGGCCGCGGTGAAGCGGGCCGGCCTGGAGCCGATCCTGAAGGCCATCCGCGGCGGCACGGACGGCGCGCGGCTGAGCTTCATGGGCCTGCCCACGCCCAACATCTTCGCCGGCGGCATGAACTTCCACAGCAAGCAGGAGTGGGTGGCCGCCGGCGCGCTGCGCAAGGCGGTGGAGACCATCCTGCACCTGGTGACCATCTGGCGGGAGGAGTCCCGGTAGGGGGTCGACCCGAATCCGGGACGGGGCGGCGGAATCTGAAGGTGTTCTTACCGCAGAGGCGCTGAGGCGCAGAGTCAATCTCATGCCTGGTTTGAACAAATCATTGATTGTTTTCTCTGCGTCTCCGCGTCTCTGCGGTGAAGAAAGGATTCGGAGCTGAAGACTATGCGGGGGGACGTGTGAAAATCTACACCAAGACCGGCGACGCCGGCCAGTCGAGCCTTTTCTCCGGCTGCCGCGTGCCCAAGAACCACCTGCGGCTGCAGACCTACGGCACCCTGGACGAGTTGAACACCCTCCTGGGCCTGGCCCGCGCCAGGAACGCCGAGCCCCGGCTGGAGCGGCCGCTGGCCCGGCTGCAGACGCTGCTCTTCATCCTCTGCTCCGACCTGGCCACGCCCCTGCCGGAGCCGGGCCAGCCGGACCGGGTCACCCGCGTCGGCCCGGGCCACATCGCTTTCCTCGAGCGCCAGATCGACGCCATGACCGCCGAGCTGCCGCCGCTCCAGAGCTTCATTCTGCCGGGCGGCACCGAGGTGGCGGCCGTCCTCCACGTCGCCCGGACGGTCTGCCGCCGGGCCGAGCGCTGGCTGGTCACGCTGAAACAGGACGAGGACCTCGGCCCCCACGCGCCGGTGCTGGTCAACCGCCTGAGCGACTACCTCTTCACCCTGGCCCGCTGGGCCAACTTCCTGGCCGGCCGGCCGGACGAGATCCTGAAACGGGACTTCCCCGAGATCGACCCCACCGGAGCGTGACCCATGGACCCGAAGAAGATCAAGATCAAGCAACCGCCGGTCCTGTTCGACGACACCCAGTCCATCATCCGCGACGTGGAGCGGCTGCTGGGGGCCACCTTCCTGGCCTACTGGAACTCCTCCAACGGCTCGGTCTGCGGCAACGACCCGGTGGCCCTGTTCGAGATCCTGAAGAAGATCGGCCCCCGGGAGCGCCTGTTCCTCTTCATCAAGTCGGACGGCGGCTCGGGCATCGCCTCGCTGCGGCTGGTGCACCTGCTGCGGCAGTATGCCCGGCAGCTCACGGCGCTGATCCCGCTGGACTGTGCCTCGGCCGCCACCATGCTGGCGCTGGGGGCCGATGACATCCAGATGGGGCCGCTGGCCTACCTGACCGCCGTCGACACCTCCATCACCCACGAGCTGTCGCCGGCCGACCGGCTCAACGAGCTGGTCAGCGTCAGCCAGGACGAGCTGACCCGGGTCATCAAGCTCTGGAACCGCGAGACCAAGGAGGGCGAGGCCAACCCCTACCAGCACCTCTATCAGTACGTCCACCCGCTGGTCATCGGCGCCATCGACCGGGCCAGCTCGCTGTCCATCAAGATCTGCCGGGAGATCCTGTCCTACCACCTGCGCGACGCCGAGACGGCCGACCGGATCAGTAACTGCCTCAATGCCGACTACCCCTCCCACAGCTACCCCATCACCATCCGGGAGGCGGAGCAGATCGGCCTGCAGGTCCGCCCGATGGACGCCGCCGTCAATGACCTGCTCCTGGAGCTGAACACGCTCTACTCCGAGATGGGCCAGCGGGCGGTGACCGACTTCAGCGAGACCAAGTACCACAACAACGAGATCCTGAACATCCTGGAGGGCCGGGACCTTCAGCTCTTCTTCCAGAACGACAAGGACTGGCACTACATGACCGAGGAGCGGCGCTGGTCGCCCATGAACGACGAGAGCGCCTGGCACCGGCTGGAGCGGGTCGACGGCAAGGTCCAGCGGACCTTCTTCCACATTCGGTAAATCCTTCACCACAAAGGCACAAAGGACACAAAGCAATCCGCAATCAATTGGTTATTGGATAATCATGAATAGTTATTTGTTATATCCGAGCGAGCATTCCGGACGGCGATCGCTGGGAACTATTTGCCGGATATAACAAACAATCAATATCCAATAACCGATAACCATTTTCTGCGGATTGCTTTGTGTCCTTTGTGTCTTTGTGGTGAGTTTTGGTAGAATGAGCGGTTTGAACGATTCGGAGCGAGGTGGCGAATGATCAGCTGCGTCCGGGGCACCCGCGACATCCTGCCCGACGAGATCCCCCTGTGGCACTTCGTCGAAGCGACGGCGGAGGACCTCTTCCACCGTTACGGCTTCGAGGAGATGCGCCTGCCCATCTTCGAGGTGACCGAGCTGTTCGCCCGCGGCATCGGCGACGCCACCGACATCGTCGAGAAGGAGATGTACACCTTCACCGACCGCAACAACCAGTCCATCACCCTGCGGCCGGAGGGCACCGCCTCGCTGGTGCGCGCCTACATCCAGCACCAGCTCTACAAGGACGGCGGCAGCCAGAAGTACTACTACGCCGGGCCGATGTTCCGCTACGAGCGGCCGCAAAAGGGGCGGTACCGCCAGTTCTACCAGCTCGGCGCCGAGGTCCTGGGCTCCGACAGCCCGGCGGTGGAGGCCGAGGTCATCGACATGCTGGAGCTGCTGCTGCGGACCCTGGGCCTGACCGAGACCCAGCTCTGGATCAACTCCATCGGTGACGTCCACTGCCGGCCGCAGTACCTGGAGAAGCTGCAGGCGGCTGAGCGCGATGCGGCCGGCAAACTCTGCGAGGACTGCCGGCGCCGGATCGACCGGAACCCGCTGCGGGTGCTGGACTGCAAGAACCCCGACTGCCAGCCGGTCATCGACGCCCTGCCGCGCATTTCCGACTATCTCTGCGACGCGTGCCGCGAGCACCACCGGCGCTTCAAGCACTACCTGGACCTGCACGGCATCCCCTACCGGGAGAACCCGCGGATGGTCCGCGGCCTGGACTACTACATCCGGACCACCTTCGAGATCACCTCGTCGGCCCTGGGCGCCCAGAACTCGCTGCTCGGCGGCGGCCGCTACGACGGCCTGGTGGAGCAGCTCGGCGGACCGGCCACCCACGGCTTCGGCTTCGCCCTCGGCCTGGACCGCTTCGTCCTGGCCCTGCCGGAGTCGGTCCGGCAGAAGGTCATGGTGAAGCCCGACGTTTACGTGGCCCCGCTCGGCGAGGCGGCCCTTGACGCCGGGCTGGCCCTGGCGGCGCGGCTGCGGCGCGCCGGATTCCGGGTAGACCAGGACTTCCAGGGCCGCAGCCTGAAGAGCCACCTCCGCCACGCCGACAAGCTGGGCGCGCGCCTGGCGGCCATCCTGGGCGAGAGCGAGCTGGCTCAGGGCGTGGTCGCCCTCAAGGACCTGGCCGCCGGCCAGCAGATCCTCGCGCCCCTCGCGGACATCGAGAGCGCCGTCCGCGCCCACCTCACCCCCAAGGAGTAACGCCATGCCTCTGCGCACCCATACCTGCGGCGAGCCGAACCTGTCCCTGGTCGGCCGCGAAGTGACCCTGGCCGGCTGGGTCCAGGCCTCCCGCAACCTCGGCAGCCTGCTGTTCCTGCAGCTGCGGGACCGCTACGGCCTCTGCCAGGTGACCTTCCGCAAGGAGGAGCAGCCCGATCTCTTCGAGCAGGCGGCCGCGCTCCGCAGCGAGTTCGTGGTCCGGGTGAAGGGCGTGGTGAACGCGCGCGGCCCCAAGGACGTGAACCCCGCCATGCCCACCGGCGAGGTGGAGGTGATCGCCACGGAGCTGGAGCCGCTGAACCCGTCCGAGCTGCCGCCGTTCGAGATCCAGGACGAGGTGCGCGCCTCCGAGGAGCTGCGCCTCAAGTACCGCTACTTGGACCTGCGCCGGCGGCCCATGGCCGAGAACCTGGCGCTGCGCCACCGGGTGACCATGGAGGTCCGCCGGCACCTCGACGCCGAGCGCTTCCTGGAGATCGAGACGCCCTTCCTGACCAAGTCCACCCCCGAGGGCGCCCGCGACTATCTGGTGCCCAGCCGGATCCACCACGGCCGCTTCTACGCCCTGCCGCAGTCGCCGCAGCTCTTCAAGCAGTTGCTGATGGTGGCGGGCATGGACCGCTACTTCCAGATCGTGCGCTGCTTCCGCGACGAGGACCTGCGGGCCGACCGCCAGCCCGAGTTCACCCAGATCGACATCGAGATGAGCTTCATTGAGCCGGAGGACATCTTCGCCCTGATGGAGCCGTTGATGCAGCGCGTCTTCGCCCTGATCGGCATCGACGTCCAGACGCCGTTCCCGCGGATGTCCTACCGGGAGGCGCTGGACCGGTTCGGCGTCGACCGGCCGGACACCCGCTTCGGCCTGGAGCTCCAGGACCTGACCGAATTCTTCCGGGTGACCGACTTCGCCGTCTTCCGCAACATCGTCAGCGGCGGCGGCCACGTGCGCGGGATCGTCATCCCCGGCGCCGCCCGCTGGAGCCGCAAGCAGCTCGACGGGCTCCAGGAGCAGGCGAAGGCCGCCGGCGCCGCCGGGCTGGCCTGGATCAAGCCGGAGGAGGGCAAGTGGAAGGCCTCCCTGCCGGCGGCGGTGACGGAGGCGGAGCGCGAGAAGATGTTCCGGCACGCCGGCGGCCGCGAGGGCGACCTGCTGGCCATCGTCGCCGGCGCGCCCAAGACGGTGCGCGAGGCGCTCAGCGTACTGCGCCTCCAGATCGGCCGCCAGGAGAGCCTGATCGACGACAAGAAATTCAGCTTCGTCTGGGTGGTCGACTTCCCCATGTTCGAGTACGACGAGGAGGCCAAGCGCTTCGTGGCCTGCCACCACCCCTTCACCTCGCCGCAGGATCCGGCGTTCCAGGACCCGTCGACCGCGCTGGCCAAGGCCTACGACCTCGTGCTGAACGGCACCGAGATCGGCGGCGGCTCCATCCGGATCCACCGCGAGGACGTGCAGCAGCACGTCTTCCAGGCCATGGGCATCGCGCCGGAGGAGGCCCGGGAGAAGTTCGGCTTCCTCCTGGACGCCCTGCGCTACGGCGCCCCGCCCCACGGCGGCATCGCCCTCGGTCTGGACCGGCTGGTGATGATACTGGCGGGGGAGAAATCGATCCGCGACGTGATCCCGTTCCCCAAGACCACCTCGGCCATGTGCCTGATGACCGGCTCACCGTCGGGAGTGGCCCCGGCCCAGCTGCGCGAGCTCGGCCTCGACCTGCGGGAGGGAGGCGATGGAAGCTGACTTGAAGTACCTTCGGGAGTCGGAGCTGTTCAAGGGGCTGCCCGACGCGCTGCTCCAGAAGATCTGCCAGCGGGGCACGCTGAAGAAGTACGGGCCCAACGACATCGTCTTCGTCGAAGGCGAGCAGAATTTCGAGATGTACGTCATCCGCGGCGGCGTGGTGGAGATCCGCAAGGACAAGGGCGAGGGGCACCTGCCGGCGGTGGTGGCCTATCTGACCGTCGGCGAGTGCTTCGGCGAGATGGCCCTGATCACGGGAAGGCCGCGATCCGCCTCCGCCCGCGTCCCCGAGGGGGCCGAGATCCTGCAGATCCCGGCGGAGGTCTACGAGGAGCAGATGCTGGGGAACGTCTTGTTCCTGCGGCGCCTGTGCGAGCTGCTGGCCTACCGCCTCGAGCACGCCGACGTGAAGATCGCCGCCGGCACCGGCGGCAAGGAGCTGCGCGGCAGCCTGCAGTACTTCGACGCGGCCACGGTGATGCAGACGCTGATCAACTCCGGCCAGAGCGGGGTGATGGTCATCGAGACGCCGGACCACGTCCAGGCCGAGGTCGTCTTCTCCGGCGGCCAGATCCTGCACGCCAAGATGCAGAACCTGGAGGGCGAGGACGCCTTCTACCAGATCTTCCAGGAAGAGCTGACGGGCGAGTTCGTGTTCCGTGGCGAGGACGTCGATCCGGGAAGCATCCCGTGCCCCATCGGCATGAATCCCATGAACCTCCTGCTGGAGGCCATGCGGATGAAGGACGAGCTGAAGGTCTTCCTCGCGGAGATCGAGGACTTCCACCGGGTCTTCCGGCCGAAGAAGAAGACCCTCGTCTGGAAGGACGCCGAGACGCTGGACACGGCCCTGCTGATCTGGATGAAGCTGGCCGAGGGCGTCACCCTGGGCCGGCTGCTCAAGGACGTGAACCGCTGCTCCTACAACGTCCTCGCCATCATCCGGAAGATGATGGAAGAGGGCCTGATCGAGTGAGCCAATTGCGAATTGCGGATTGCGAATTGCGGATTGCGGAGTGTCCGGCGCGAGGCTGGAGGCTCGAGACTCGAGGCTCGGGGTTCGATTCCTGAGCTCTTGTCTCTAATCGATAGTCTCTGGTATCGAGTCTCCAGCCTCGAGCCCCGAGCCTCGTGGAAATGCGGATTGACTTCGACGTTCAACGTTCCATGTTCGATGTTCAGCGTTCGATTGGATTCCCATGCGAGCTGACTGGCTGACCCTCCCGAACTTTCTCTCCGCGGCTCGCGTCCTGGTCCTGCCGTGGACCGTCCTGGCGCTGCGCGCCCATGACCGCCCCGTCCTGCTCGGGCTGGTGCTCTTCATCGCCGCCACCGATTTCCTGGACGGCTGGCTGGCCCGGCGGCTGGGCGTGGTGTCGGACTTCGGCAAGCTCCTCGACCCGCTGGCGGACAAGATCTGCGCCCTGGTCTGCTCGGTGGCCCTGGTGGCCTACACCGATTTCCCGGCGTGGGGCATGGTCCTGATCTGGGGCAAGGACCTGCTGATCGCCGCCGGCGGGGCGCTCATCAGCCGGCGGGAGAAGCTGCCGGTCACGCCGAACTTCTGGGGCAAGGCCGCGGCGTTCCTCGAGATCACCGCGTTCGCCGTGTTCTCCTTCGACCTCGAGCCGCTGAAAACGGACACGCTGGCGGTGATGGCCGGCTTCATCGTGCTGTCCTTCCTGACCTACGCGGGCGTGTTCGTGGAGGTGCTGCGCGGCCGGCGCTCCGTCGCCGAGGTCGTCGCCGGATACACGGCATACGGGCTGCGCCGCGATGCCGCCGGCGGGGCCCGGTGGCAGAACCGGCTCGTCTACGGCCTGGTCGCCATCCTGCTGGCCCGCCTGGCCTGGCTGCTCGCCGCGAACTGGCACCAATTTCACTGATCCCCTGCGGGACTCGGGACTCGAGGCTAGAGACTCGAGACTCGGGACTCAGGAATTGGGATCCGAGCCTCTAACCTCGAGCCTCTAGCCTCGAGTCTTGCCCTTGCCGATCCTTGGCGGCGCGGGTACAATAGCCGGGAATTCTCGACGGAGGGCACTGCATGCAGATTCCTTTCCTGCGCCACCTTGCCCGGTTCCTGCCGCTCGCGGGGGGTGTCTTGCTGCTGGTCTTCCTGGCCGCCTGCGCCGAGGAGGCGCCGGTCCCGGGGACCACGCCGTCCTCGGGAGAGGAAGCGGCCGCCGGTCCGACCATGGCTTCCCCGGTCTCGGGGCCGCCCCCGTCGCCCGAGTATGTCCAGCAACTACAGGCGTGGCGGAACAACCGGATCCAGCGCCTGAAGGCCCCCGACGGCTGGCTGAGCCTGGCCGGCCTGTTCTGGCTGAAAGAGGGGACGGACACCTTCGGCGCCGATCCCGGCCAGGACCTCGTCGTCCAGGTCCAGGGCGCGCCGCCGCGGATCGGAACGTTCACCCTCGCCCGGAACCAGGTGCGCTTCACCGCCGCCGAGGGCGCCGATGTCCGGCAGGGCGGGGTGCCGGTGCGCGAAGTCGTCTGCCGGAGCGACGCCGAGGGTGCCGCGACGGTCCTGACTTGTGGAACGCTGTCCTGGTTTGTGATCCGGCGGGGCGACAAGGTGGGGGTGCGGCTCAAAGACAGCGCCAACCCGCGGATCGCCCAGCTGAACGACATCCCCATGTTCCCCATCGACACCGCCTGGCGGGTAACGGCCACCCTCCTCCGATACCCCGAGCCCAAGGAAGTGCTGACGCCCACCGTCATCGGCGGCGTAATCAAGGAGAAAAGCCCCGGCGTGCTGTCGTTCAAGATCGCCGGGCAATCCTGCCGGCTGCAGCCGGTGGAAGAGGCGGACGGCAGCCTGTTCGTGGTCTTCGGTGACGCCACCAGCGGGACCGAGACCTACGGCGGCGGGCGCTTCCTCGAGATTCCGAAACCGGACGGCACGAACAAGACGGTCATCGACTTCAATCGGGCCTACAATCCGCCGTGCGTGTTTTCTCCCTATGCCACCTGCCCGTTGCCGACCTCGGAGAACATCCTGCCGGTCCGGGTGACCGCCGGCGAAAAGATGGTGCTGGGCTTCGGGCATTGAGTTCCCCTCCGTGCTCGTGCTCGGCCATGGGACTTGGGACCTGGGGACTGGGACCTGGCTGGAAAACCGATCGTAATCGTCGATCGTACTCGTAATCGTGCTCGTAATCGTAATCGAAACAAGAAGATACACGCAGAGACGCAGAGTTCGCAGAGAAATCGATTAAACAGAGTGTACAGCCCGGCTTTCGTTGAACTTCGGCAGATCCGGGAGGCGGCGATGGACCAGGAACCGATCCGGCATGTCCTCCGGCAACTCAACTACCAGCCCATGGAAAAATCCTGGGGCCTGCTGGTCCGCCTGCCGCTCGGGTGCGACCTGCGCATCCGGCCCTGCGGGGACGGCCCGCCGAGGATCCTCCCGTACTTCGGCTCGGCCCCCCGGTCCCTCCACTCCTGGCTCATGCCTGTGCTATACCTGCTCCTGTTCATCGTCTTCCTTCAGGACCCCGGCTTCGACGTGCGGCAGATGACCGGCTTGCTGCTCCTCGTCCTCCTCGGCTGCACGCTGGATGTCTGCCGGTACGTCGTGACCGAGGGCGCCATCACCCGGATCGCCACGTACCTCGCGGCCTCCGGGCGCGTGTCCTGCCCGCCGGACGTCCGTCCCGCCGGGGCGGACTGACGCCGGCATCGAACGGGTCGAGGTCAATGGAGGTGAAGATGGGGGCCGGTGACGGCAAAATGGACATTTTGGGACTGGATTTGCGCTCCGGCGTCAGTCGCCGCCGGCGGCGGCGACGTCCGCTCCCGGAGGTGTTGAACTCATGCGAATCATCGTGATCGGCTGGAAGCAGGAGGTCGCCGACGAACGGGCGGAGGCGCTGCGGCGGGAGGGCCTTGCGGTCACGGCGCTCGTGCCGGCAGGCCCCGAATTCCTGAAGTCGCTGCAGAAGGAGCCCCCTGAAGTCATCGTGATCGACCTGGAGCGGCGGCCGGCGGGAGGGCGGGACCTGGGCCTGTGGCTCCGAAGCCGGAAAGCCACGCGGGACATCCCCCTGGTGTTCGCTGGTGGCGACGCCTCCCGGGCCGCGGAGATCCGCCGGCTCCTCCCCGGGGCGGGCTATTGCGCCTGGGCGGACGCCGCCGCCGCAACCCGGCGAGCCCGCACGATGAAAAAAGCGGTGAAGGCGGCAACCGCCTCGGTCATGGCCGCCTACGCAGGCCGGCCGCTGGCGCAGAAGCTCGGCATCCGGCCGGGTGCGACCGTGGCGCTGGTCGGGGCGCCGAAGAGATTCGAGGCGCTGCTGGGCGAGCTTCCCGCCGGCGCCCGCGTCCGGCGGGAACCGGAGCGGAAGCGCGGCCCGTACGGAGAAGCGGTCGGGACGATCCTCTGGTTCGTCCGGTCGCGGTCGGAGCTGGAGACCGGCATGGCCGCCATGGCCGCCCGGACGGCAGCCGGTCGGCTCTGGATCTGTTGGCCTAAGCAGGGCTCGGTGCTGGTCGCCGACGTCACCCAGAACCGCGTTCGCGAAGTCGGTTTGGCCGCGGGACTGGTGGATTTCAAGATTTGTGCGATCGACGCCGACTGGTCGGGCCTCTGCTTCGTCCGCCGCAGGGGCCGGTAGCCCCTCCCGGGTGTTTCTTCCCTACCGGGGGTGTCCGGACGGGTCCCGATATCTGTGACCCTCGGGATGATCCAATGCAGAATGCCGCGGGGAGGAAGCCCGGCCTGACCGCCGCGCATCCAACTAAATTCTCCCGCCCATGTCCGGCGGGCTTTCCAGGGACGGCTCCGAAGATGCAGGTCGTTCCCTGGGAGAGAACGCAGATTTTCATCGAGGATGGCCTTATGGTGCAATCGACTTCTGCCAGTCGCCGTGTGGCGTTCCGCCGACTCCGGGACCGTGGGAGGCGGGTCGTTCTGCCGGCGTTCCTGCTGGTTGCCATGATCCTGCCCGTCCGGGGCGGCCCGGACGGGCCGGCGGCTTCCCCACTGCCGACCGATCCGGCGGGCGCGTTGTCGGCGGGCGGCACGGAAAGCCTGAATTTATCCCGGGCCATCCAGCTCGCGCTGGCCAACAACCTCGCCACCCGGACCGCGGAGGAGCGGCAGAACGAGGCGGCGGCCCGCGCGCGCGAGGCGCTGGCCGCGCTGCTGCCCAACGTCGGGGCGGGGGCGTCCCAAGCCAGCTCCACCGCCAACCTGGCGGCCCTGGGATTCCAGAAAGGCTCCCTGCCCGGGCTGGACAGCACGTTCATCGGACCGTACGACACCTTCGACGCCCGGATCTACCTGGTCCAGAGCATCTTCAACTTCGGCTCCATCCGCCGCTACCAGGCGGGCAAGACCGGCGTCGAGCTGGCCGCGCTGTCCGACAAGCTGGCGCGGGAGCAGGTCGCCTCGGCGGCGGCCCTGGCCTACATCGCGGCCTGCAAGACGGAGCTGGCCGTGACGGCGGTGCAGGCAGACCTCGACCTGGCCCGCCGCCTCCTGGAACTGGCCCGGACGGAGCACGACGCGGGGGTGGCCACCGGGCTGGACGTCACCCGGGCCCAGACGCGCGTGTCGCAGGAGGAGGTCCGCCTGGCCCAGGCCCGGACCGCCGCCACCGACGCGCGGCTGCGGCTGCTGCGCGTCACCGGGCTGCCGCTGGGCAGCCGGCTGGCGCTGGCCGACCCGCTGCGCGCCGAGCGGCCGGAGGCGCCCGCCGTGGAAGCGTCGGTGACCGCGGCGCTCCAGGACCGCTGCGAGGTGAAGATTGCCGAGACGCAGGTCCGGCAGGCGGAACAGCTCCGCAGCGCGGCCAAGGGCGACCTGCTGCCGTCGGTGGATTTCGCCGGCAACTACGGCGCCAGCGGCGTGCAGCCCAATGACAACGACCTGCCGACGCGCAGCGTCGCCCTGCGGCTCAACATCCCCGTATTCAACGGCGGGGCCAACTGGGCCCGGCTGGCCGAGGCCGACAGCCGCCTCCGACAGGCCCGGCTGCAGCGGGACGACGTGAAGGCCCAGGTCGAGCAGGACGTCCGGCAGGCGGTGGACCTTCTGGCCACCTCCAACGAGCAGGTGCTGGCGGCGAACCAGTCGCTGGCGCTGGCGCAGCTGGAGCTGGCCCAGGCCCAGGACCGCTTCGCCGCCGGCGTCACCGACAACATCGAAGTGCTGAGCGCCCAGACCGCCCTGGAGAACGCCCGCCTGGCCCAGGTCCTCGTCCTGGCCCAACTCAACACCGCCCGGGTCAACCTGGCGGCAGCCCTCGGCCGGGCCGGGAGTTTCACCTGGTAATGCCCTGGAGCATCGAATCGGATGTGCAGACGACGACTCACCGCAGAGGCGCGGAGACGCAGAGAAGAACAATGGGTTCCAATTCGGACATCAATTGAATTCCTCTGCGACTCCGCGCCTCCGCGGTGAGTGGGCATTTTCGGTATCATGAATCTGGAATCATAGCGAGGAGCGCATGTCGGAAACCAACGAAGCAAAACCGGGTGCAGGCAACTTCCGGAACGCCGTCGGCAACGGCCTGTCGAAGAAGCGCCACGCGCTGGTGGGTGCCGGCCTTTTTATCCTGGTGCTGGCCGTGGCCGTGGCGGCCTACCTGATCCACATCTCCGCCCACGAGTCCACCGACGACGCCTTCATCGAGGCGCACGTGATCCCCATCAGCCCCCGGGTGGGCGGGACCGTGCAGCGGGTTCTGGTCGACGACAACCAGGTGGTGAAGGCGGGCGACCTCCTGGTGGAGATCGACCCGCGGGACTTCGAGGTCCGCCTGGAGCAGGCCCGCGCGGCCCTGCTGGCGGCCCAGACCCGGCGGCAGGGGGCGAAGGTCAGCGTCGATCTGACCGCAGCCACCACCTCGGCCGGGCTGGCCCAGGCCGAGGCGTCGGTGCAGGCCGCCCAGGCGATGGCGGACGCGGCCCGCAGCCGGCTCCGGCAGGCCGAGGCGCAGGTCGCCGCGGCCCGGGCCGCCCAGGCCCAGGTGCAGGCGGAGGTGGCCGCCGCCGAGGCCGACGCCACCCGGGCCGACGCGGACCTCCAGCGCTACCGGCTCCTGTTCGAGAAGGACGAGATCTCCCGGCAGCAACTGGACCACGCCGACGCTTCGGCCAAGGCGGCCGGGGCCCACCTGGCGGCGGCCCAGGCAGGTGTCGCCGCCGCCGAGGCCCAGGTGAAGCAGAGCGAGGCGGCGCTGGCCGCGGCCCGGGACGGCGCCCAGGAGGCGTCTTCCCGGGTCGGCGAGGCGAAAGCCCGGCTGGCCGCGGCGCGGACCGCCCCCCAGCAGGTCGCCCTCAGCCGGTCGCAGGAAGAGACTGCCGGCGCCGAAATCGCCCGGCTGCAGGCGGCCGTCCGGCAGGCCGAGCTGGAGCTTTCCTACACCCGCATCACCGCGCCCTCCGACGGCCGGGTGACCCGCAAGTCCGTGGAGGCGGGCGCCACGGTGGCGCCCGGCCAGGCCCTGCTGGCCGTGGTCGCGCCGGACGTCTGGGTGGTCGCCAACTTCAAGGAAACCCAGCTGGAGAAAATGCGGATCGGCCAGAAGGTGGACATCGACGTCGACGCATACCCGGACAAGACCTTCCGCGGGCACGTCGACAGCATCCAAGCCGGCACGGGCTCCCGCTTCAGCCTGCTGCCGCCGGAGAACGCCACCGGCAACTACGTCAAAGTGATCCAGCGGGTGCCGGTCAAGATCGTTTTCGACGAAGCGCCGGACACGGCCCACCCCCTGGCGCCGGGGATGTCGGTGGTGCCGGTGGTGCACGTGAAATGAACCCGGCCGGAGGTTTCGCGGCCGGGGCCGCCGACGCCTGGCGGCCCCGCTACAGCCCGTGGCTGATCGGGCTGGTGGTCACCATGGCCACGTTCATGGAGGTGCTGGACACCAGCGTCGCCAACGTGGCCCTGCCGCACATCGCCGGCAACCTGTCCGCCAGCGTCGACGAGGCCACCTGGGTGCTGACCTCCTACCTGGTCTCCAACGCCATCATCCTGCCGCTGTCGGGCTGGTTCTCGGCCCTGATCGGGCGGAAGCGCTACTACCGCATCTGCGTGCTCCTGTTCACCCTCAGCTCCCTGCTGTGCGGGCTGGCCCCCAACCTCGGGCTGCTGGTCTTCTTCCGCATCCTCCAGGGGATCGGCGGCGGCGGCCTGCAGCCCAGCGAGCAGGCCATCCTGGTGGACACCTACCCGCCCGAGAAGCGCAGCATGGGCATGGCGCTCTACGGCGTGGCGGTGGTCTGCGCCCCCATCATCGGCCCCACCCTGGGCGGCTGGATCACCGACAACTACAGCTGGCGCTGGATCTTCCTGATCAACATCCCGGTGGGCATCCTGTCGCTGATCCTGACCTCCTTCATGCTGGAGGACCCGCCGTACATGACCCGCAAGAAGCTGGGCCCGGGCTTCCGGATCGACTACATCGGCCTGGGCCTGCTGGCCGTCGGCCTGGGCGCGCTGCAGATCATGCTGGACAAGGGCGAGCGCGAGGACTGGTTCTCGTCCCGCTTCATCATCGGCTGCGCCGCGGTGGCGGCGGCGGCACTGCTGGCGGCGGCGGTCTACGAGTGGCGCCACAGGGACCCGGTGGTGGACCTGCACCTGCTGAAGGACCGCAACTTCCTGCTGGCCGCCGTCACCCTGTTCATGCTGGGCTTCGTCCTGTACGGCAGCACGGTGCTGCTGCCGCTGTTCCTGCAGACGCTGATGGGCTACACGGCCACGCTGGCGGGGATGGCGCTGTCGCCGGGCGGCTTCGTGACCATGCTGCTGATGCCGCTGGTGGGCTTCCTGCTGACCCGCTTCCAGCCGCGCTGGCTGATCATGCTGGGGCTGGCCATCGCCGGCATGTCCATGTTGTACATGACCGGCTTCACGCTGGGCATCGACTTCGAGACGGCCGTGCTGTCCCGCGTCTTCCTGGCCGGGGGGCTGGCCTTCCTCTTCGTGCCCATCAACACCGCCGCCTTCTCCTTCATCCCGCGGGAGAAGGTCAACCACGGCACCGGCCTGATCAACCTGGCCCGCAACATCGGCGGCAGCGTCGGCATTGCCAACGTGGTGACGCTGCTGGCCCGCCGCACCCAGTACCATCAGAACGTCCTGGTCAGCCACCTGACGCCCTTCGACGCGGCCTACCGGCAGTTCCTGGAGCAGGCGCGGCAGTTCCTGGCTTCCTTCGGCGGCGACCCGGTCCAGGCCGCGGCCCGCGCCCAGGCCCTGGTCTACGGCCTGGTCCAGCGGCAGGCGGCGATGCTGGCGTTCATCGATGACTTCTGGCTGCTGGGGGTGACCTGCCTGTCGATCATCCCGCTGATGCTGCTGATGAAGAAGAGCCGCCCGCATGGGAAGAGCGCTCCGGTCATGGTGGAGTGAGATCGAGCCGATCGAGATCTTTCTGAGCCTTTCCGAGCCGAACATTGAACAGCGAACATTGAACATCGAACTTCGAAGTCGGAGGGCAGTCCCTCGGAATTCCTGGTTCCCGGATCCCGTTCAGCGTTCGAAGTTCGACGGTGGACGTTCGGCGTTCGGTTCCCGCTTGGCGGCATTTGCGCCTTTGCGGCGAAGATTCACCAGTTGATCACCGCGGTCGCGGCGGCGGCGATGTCGATCCCGCTGGCGCAGGCGGTGCCGCGCGACGGCGTGGCCGTGTCCCAGCTGTTGAAGCGGGCGCCGAAGACACCGCCGGCCTCCACCCACAGGTCGCAGTTCGTGTTGCCGACGATGAAGTTGCCGCCCGGGCTGAAGGTCAGGCCGCCGCCCAAGTCGGGATCGGCCTCGCCGCCCACGTGGATGCCAACCAGGTTGTCGGTCACCAGGTTGTTGTACAGGATCGGCAGCCCGCTGGGGATCTCGATCCCGGCGGCGCCGCAGTGCATCACCCGGCAGCCGTCCACGGTGATGGTGGTGCTGGTGTAGATCCCCGCACCCTGGGGATTGATCACGGTGACGTCGGCGATCATCCCCTTGTACTCGCCGGCGACGGCGCAGTGGACCGGGTAGCCGGCCCGGGTGCCGCCGCCCAGGATGCAGACGCCGGTGGCGTCCTCGCCCCGGATCAGCATGCAGTAGGCCAGGACGATGGGGAACGTCTCGCCGGAGGCGGCGCTGTACAGGCCGGGCAGCAGGTAGATGGTGGTGCCGCGGTCGCCCGCAGACTGGGCCTTCTTGATGGTCTTGTACGGCTTGGCCAGGCTGCCGTCGTTGAATCCGTCGTTGCCGAGCAGCGGGTTGACAAAGAGGGTGCGGGAGTTGCTCCAGGGCAGGACGTCATGGACCGCCGGCAGCGAGGTGAAGAGCGCCCCTTCGGTGCGCAGCCCCATGGCCGCCACCGGCGTGAGGGAATCCACCTGGACATAACCGTCGAGGGAGGCGATCCCCGGGAAGAGCAGGGGATTGGACAGGAAGGCGGTGAACTTACCCTTGGCCGGCAGGTTCACCGTGCGGGTGCCGATCGTCTGGCCCTGGCCGTCCACCAGCTTCAGCGTGGCGTCGCCCGCGGTGTCGGTGGGGTTGACCAGCGCCACGCCGGTGTCCACCCCGGCGGCGGTGTCCAGGGCCGCCGGCAGGATGCTCAGCGTGTCCGAGCGGGCGGGGATCACGGCGGCGGTGGCCGCGGGGGCGCTGTCCACCGTGTATTGGTAAGCCGAGGAGACGGCGAAGGGGCCTCCGCCCACCGCCAGGGCCCAGCCGCTCTGGATGCCGGTGAACTGGCCGGAGATGACTGCCGTCGCCGTCTGGAGCGGGGCCAGGTTGAAGTCCAGCCGGTCGAAGGTGCCGAAGTTGGAGGGCACCGTCCAGCGGCTGCCGTCCTCCTTGTAGAAGTGGACGAAGACCCACTGGGACTGGCCGGGCAGCAGGTTGGTCACCGTGACGGTGGTCACGTAGCCGCTGCCCACCACGACGTGGGGCAGGTACTGGGGATTGGCCGCCAGCACCCCCGACAGGATGACGAATATCGCCACCAGCAAGCGCGCTTTCATGGCTCGAACCTCCTGGGAGATCTGAAGACATTATAGCATTCCGGGGACCGGCCGACGGCTGTGGTATACTGGCGCCGCTCCGGATTCCCCGGCAAAGGACGGCCCGTGACGCGCACCCGCAGGGCACAGGTTTTCTGGATGATGGCGTGCATCGCCGCCGTCCACTGCCTGTTCGGGCTTGGCCTCTATCCCCGCTTGAAGAGCCGGGTCCCCTATTTCCTCCAGGACCGGGACTTCTACGCCGACATCGCCGCCAACCTGGCGGCGGGCCGGGGCTACTCGCTGGGCCCGGAAGTCGGCAACCCCGACCGGGGGCCCCACCATCCCACCCTCCGGCGCATGCCGGCCTACCCCCTCCTCTTGGCGGTGCTCGACCGGCTGGCGGGACCTTCCCCGGCCGCCCTGTTCCTGCTGCAGCTCGGCCTGGTCCTGGCCGCCTGCGCCTGGATCTACCGGATCGGCGCCCGGCTCGACCACCTCACCGGGCTGCTGGCCATGCTCCTGCTGGGGGTGTACCCGCAGGTGATCGTCTACGCGCCGCGGGCTTACTCGGAAACCCTGCTGGTTTTTTTTGTCTGCGGGACGCTGTACGCGGCGCTCCGCTTCCTGGAGGACGGGCGTTGGGGATCGCTCGCCGCCGCGGCCGCCCTGGCAGCCGGCGCCTGGCTGACCCGCTCCACCGTGGGCCTGTGGCTGGTCCCCATGGCCGCCCTGCTGCTCCGCGCGGACGCCGCGCGGGGGCGGCGGCTCAAGGTGGCGCTGGCGGCCGCGGGCATCTTTGCCCTGCTGCTGGCGCCCTGGGCGGTGCGGAACTGGAGAGTGTCGGGCTCGATCGTGCCGGGCACCACCTGGAACACGCGCTCCGCCCTGGCCGGGCTGCGTGTGATGACGCAGCCGCTGGGGGAACGGTTCTCCCGGCGGCTGGACGAGGTGTGCCACGACTGGATGAACCGGGAGATCGAACGCCGGATTGGCCCGGTGGACAGCGCCGCCCAGGAGGTGCGGGAGTCCGGCGAGTGGAGCCGGCTCTACCGCGAGGAGGTCCTGGCCCGGCCGCTGGCGGCCGTCCAGGCGGCGGTCCGCGGCTTCTTTCGGGTGTTCTTCCTGACGGCCTCGACACCCATGCGGGTGATCGTCGGGCTGTTCAACCTGATGCTGGCGTTCCTGGCGACAGTGGGCGTGGCCCTGGCGGGCCGGGAAAGCGAACATCGAACATCGAACATCGAACATCCAACATCGAAATCCGATCCGCAGACCGCGAACCAGCAACTCACCACAGAGGCACAGAGGACACAGAGTGATACCCTAGTTTCCAATCCGCAATCCGCAATCCGCAATCCGCCATTGCCGCAATCCGCAGTCCGCAATCCGGAGATGGACCACGAACCACACGAACCAGACGATGGGGATTCAAACTACAATCGGGAGACCCACCACGAAATACACGAAAGGATTGAAACTGCAATCCTACGAGCCCCGAGCCCCGAGCCCCGAGCCCCCCAATCCGCATTCCTCACTTTCACCATGATCCTGTGGTGGGTGGTGGGCACCACGTACGTGTTCTACAGCGTCGTCTACCCGCTGGCCCGGTACGTGCTCGCGGCGGTGCCGGCGCTGGCGGTGCTGGCTGCGGCGGGCGGCGTGCGCCTGGCCCGGCGCCGGTTCGGCGACGCCCGCGTGGACGCCTTCACCTCCCGCCTCTGATTCCGGAAGATCCCCATCAATCAGTTCAACGCGGATTTCCGCGGATCCGCTGTGAGCGTCGCTGATCAAACCTGAGGCTCTCTCGGCGCCGATCATCATTCATCTGCGTTGAATGACCCGCTGTCTTCTCCTTCGGCGGGAGGCCAGTTGACAGCCAGGGCGGCCAGGAATGGAAAGATGTTTTTCAGCGGGTGGTAGAGGACGGTAATATCCACCCAGTTATGGGTCCATACAGCAAAAAATGCCCATCCGAGGCAGAAGGCTGCCCGGGTTTCCCGACTACTGTGTGGTTTCCTGTGGAAGCGCCGGTACAGGATCACCACAAATAGGCAGCCTGCAGCCGGCCAGGCGAGACCGCCAACCAGGCCCATTTCAGCCAACCACTGGAAAGGCAGGTTGTGCGCCCCGGTTTGATAAAAAACGAAGTCTTGCACGCCATGGATATATCCCATGGAATGCAGGGTGAAATTTCCCGGTCCGACACCAAACCAGGGATGGTCCCGCCACATCTGATAGCATCCACGCAACGCGGACAATCTGTCCAGAATGCTCGTATCCATCCTGACTTGGGATGTTCTGGTCCTCATTGTGAGGGCTTCAGGGATTGTCACCCGATCCTGGAGCGTGGGATTGGGAGATTTTTCGGTGTGATCGCCCCATTGGCTCTTCAGGTAGGGTTCGATCAACCAGCCAGCGAGGAAAAGACTACCGATCAATAGCAAACATACGATACCGGTCAGGAACCATTTCCGCCTGGCGATCACAAAAATCAAAACCATGAGTGACAACCCGGCAAAGAGGGCGAGGGAAGCACCCCGGGAATCTGAATTGCGGAGTGCGACGAGAAGGAGCGGGACGAGAATCCATGCCCAGAAAGTCCTCCTCCACTTGACTCGTCGGGCTTCAGCGAATAGGAAGAAACAGGCGACGGGGATCACTGCCGACAGGAAACCGCCAAATTGGTTTGGATTGGTGAAGCTGCCGGCGGCACGGATTCCATCCTCATATATCAAGGCTGGTGGCAAAATGCTGGGCCAGTAGGCCTGGAAGAGCGCAATCATCGCCTCAATGGCGGACAATCCCATCAGCACGCTGAGGTAGCGGCTTGCAATGACACCACCTGAACCCGTGTTGCAAAAGTAGCCGGCCCCAAAAAAAGCGGCCGCGATCAGGAGAGTCAACCATTCAATAGGGCGGTTGGAAAGGAATTGGTGACAGGCCAGGGTGACGAGGATCCACACGCTCCATAGCAAAGTCAGCAGAATTCCAGCCTGCTCCGTGCGGTTGATCGAATGCTGAAGCCAAAGACGGCCGATCCAGAGCAGGGATAGAACCACGATCATCGCTGTCAGCACGGAGTTTGTGTAGAACTGAATCTTCGGAGGCAGACATAACGTGATGATCAGAAATGTAGCCAGCACCCATGCAGAGTTTGGATTGTTCCAAATCCAACCGTCATGAAGAATCTGCCGCATCAAGCCTCGGAGTTTTCCCAAGTTTCCTGGGAAGAAAGGGAAATCCGATCCAATATTACACATTGTGGATGTGGATGGTCAACAGAGACTCTTGCTGCGGGATCCCTTTCCATTCAGGGCCGACCTCCGCTACTTTCTGATGAATTTTCCTTCAGAATGAATATAATCAAACGCTTGATCAGAAGCTCGATCAGAGAAAGCGCCGAATCTTGGAACGGAACGAAACGTCGATGTCTATCCCGAGGACGGCTGAATCTTCCGGAGCCATTCTCGGACATCGAAGCGAACGGGCACCGGACGGGGCAGAGGCACCAGGGGTGAAGCGGAAAATCCACATCAACTTCATTCTCACGCGGTCGGACGCGATCGGCGGGGCTTTCGTCCATGTGCGGGACCTTGCGCTGATGCTCTGCGGGGCCGGTCATCAAGTGGAAGTCCTCATCGGCCGCGGAGACCGCTACGTGCAAGACATGGAGAAAGTGGGCGTCCATGTCCGAAAGTTGAAACATCTGGTCCGCCCGGTACACCCGTGGCATGATCTGTTGGCTTTCTGGGAACTCCGCAGGACCTTGACGGATCTCAAGCCGGACTTGGTCTCCACGCATTCGGCCAAGGCCGGGATCATCGGTCGCCTGGCTTCCCGATCGTTGGGAATCCCGAATTTGTTTACGGCGCATGGCTGGATTTTCACGGAAGGGACTCCCCGCCTCCGGGGCCGGATCTTTGAATGCGCTGAGAAATGGGTGGAGCCCTTCAGCGACCTCATCATCACGGTATCCGAATACGATCGGCAACTGGCGATTTGCAGGAGAGTGACCAAACCGGAGAAGATTGTCACCGTGCACAACGGAATGCCGGACATTCCGTCGCATCTTGCCGCGGACCCGGCGAAGCACCCGGCCAAGATCTTGATGGTGGCCCGCTTTGAACCTCAGAAGGATCATGTCACATTGTTCCGGGCCTTGGGAGAGATCCGGCAGCTGGACTGGTCATTGGATCTCGTGGGGGAAGGACCTCTCATGGAGCGGACGGAGGGATTGGCCCGTGAGCTGGGTATCCGGGACCGGATCAATTTCCTTGGGGTGCGCTTGGATGTCGTCGAATTGATGGCTCAGGCTCAGGTCTATGTGTTGATCAGCAATTGGGAGGGATTTCCCCGGAGCATACTGGAAGCCATGCGTGCGGGCCTCCCAGTCATCGCTTCCGACGTCGGAGGGGTTCGGGAGGCGATTACTCGCGGGGAAACTGGAATCCTGGTGCCACGGAAAGACGATCAAAAACTCCGACAGTCGCTGGTGGAGTTGCTTCTTCAGCCAGAACTGAGAGCCGCTTTCGGTTTGGCCGCAAAAGCCCGCTTCCAGAAATGGTTCCGGGCGAGTATCATGCTGGACAAGACGGTCGAGCAATATCGGCGGGTCCTTGAGACGAAGCCGGGAGATTGATTCCACGATGATTCCTGAGGGCCGGGTTTCATGAAATCAGCGGAAATGAACACTGATTTCCCATTCTTCACGGTTTTCACGCCATGTTTCAACAGGGCGCACACGTTGCATCGGGTGTATACAAGCCTCCGGAAGCAGACATGGAAGGATCTTGAATGGCTGATCGTGGATGACGGCTCCACGGATCATACGGAATCGGTGGTGCGAGGCTGGCAGGAAGAGGCGCCGTTTCCGATCCGGTACTTCTACCAAGACAATTCCGGGAAGCACTTCGCACACAACATGGCCGTGGAGATGGCGCACGGGGCTTTTTTTTCGGCCCTGGACTCGGATGACGGATGCGTACCCGAAGCAATGTCCGTGTTCCGAAAGAGTTGGCTGTCAGTTCCCCCTGATCAGTTTCAGAGGACAGGATTTGTCTGGTGCCTCTGCCAGGATGAGCATGGGAATCAAATCGGCCGGTCTTTTCCATCGGACGGAATGATGGCAAGCAACCTGGATATGTGCTATCGATACAAGATTCGAGCGGAACACTGGTGGTGCGCTCGAACCGAGGTCCTTCGAAAATACCCCTTTCCTGCCATCGCCGAAGGAGGATATCTGCCGGAGGGTGTCGTTTGGGGAAGGGTCGCCCAGTCGTTCCAGACAAAATTCATCAACATGCCGCTCCGGATTTATTATAGACAGGATTCAGGCGAGCGAGTGATGGGGAGCGCGCCGCAGCGTCACCCCCGCGGGCATGCTTATTATCATGCCTGCATATTAAACGAGCATTTGCCCTGGTTTCGTCATGCGCCCTTGGATTTTTTCCGTTCCGCGGTCCATTTCACGAGGTTCTCCCTTCATGCAGGGCAGGGTTTTCGCGCCCAGGCAGGCATGCTGAACAGTGTCGGAGGGAGGGCGCTGTGGATCTCGTTCATGCCGTTCGCTCTGTTTGTGTACTGGCGGGACAATCTTCGGAAGGGAATCGCCCATGAACGACTCAATTGATGTCAGCCCGCTGGAAAGATCTGAAATGATTCAACTTTCCGAGGAAAGCCGGCACTCGATTGCTCCCCATCTGCCGGTGATATATGCTCTGGCGAAAGGAATTCAGTCAAAGCGGATCGTGGAGTTGGGGATCGGCCTGTCCACGCGGGTCTTGCGATTGGTGGCCCGTGAGTGCGACGGGATCTTATACAGCTGTGACAGTGACAGACAACGTTTTCACCACCTGCTCGATGAGCAGGATTCCTGTTGGCGGCTCCAGCTCGGTCCCAGTGAGGATTTTTTAGAGCGAATGGATCCGCCCATTGATTTCGTACTCCACGATGCGGCCCATGACTACTTCCAGGTCAAGCTCGATCTCGAGCGGATCCTTCCCAAGATGAGAGCATTCGGGCTGATCTGCGTCCACGACACGCAGCAGACGGATCTTCATGCAGAAATGCTGTGCGCTCTGCGGGATTCTATTGGCGAAAAGCCCGTATCGGTTCTCAACCTCCCCTTCGGTGCAGGCCTGGCGGTACTGCGCGTGGAAGAGTCGACGCATCCGCCGATCCAACCCCGGACCGGGACACTCCCCGATGGAAGATCGGATACCTGCCTGGTGCCATTTCATGTGGGATCTCCGACTTCGCCCTTGAAGGCGGACCGGTCGATTCGACGATGGATCCGGTGGCGGTTTAGGAAAATGATCAAGGGCTATTGAGACCACAAGGATTGATGCCGCGAGCTATGTGTTCTTATTATCAAGATAAACTGGCGATCATCTCCGATCTCTTCGGTGTCAGCGAGATTGAATTGGGAGAGGAGACGATACGGGTCAGGGAAACAGTGTACCCGATCATCGAGGATGTGATCATTCTTCTGCCGGAGTCGCACTACACTCCATATGTTCAGAAGATTTTGCGAAGGCAAACCACCCGGCAGGAGAATTCTGAAGTGTTCTCGGCGGAGATCCAATTCTCGTTCGGAGAAGAGTGGCGGACATACGGTAACGTACTGGACGAGCACCAGCGCGAATTTGAAAAGTACTTCGATCTGATCGACCTGGACAACTTGCATCCGCAAAGGGTATGCGATCTGGGATGCGGGAGCGGCCGTTGGAGTTACTTCCTGCAACCGCTATGTCGCGAGCTGATCTTGGTTGATTTCTCGGATGCCATCTTTGTTGCCCGCAAGAATCTGGCCGCTTCCACCAATTGTCTCTTTTTCATGGGGGATCTCGCAGCTCTCCCTTTTCGGGCTAATTTCGCGGATTTCCTGGTCTGCCTGGGTGTATTGCACCATCTTCCGATCCCTTGTCTGGACGTGGCCCGCCAGTTGGTGCGGTCAGCACCGGAATCATTGGTTTATCTTTATTACCGGTTTGACAACCGACCGTTCTTTTTCAGGATGCTCTTCCGTCTGGCTGACCGGCTGCGATCCATTCTTAGCAAAGCACATCACCCGCTCCTGAGAAAAATCGTCACCATACTTGGGGTGTATCTGCTGTACCTGCCCCTGGTCAGCCTGGGACGCTTGTTGCGGCCTTTGGGGCTCGGCCAGAATGTTCCTTTGTATCCTTACTATCATGACAAGAGCATCGCCCGAATCAAACAGGACGTGTACGACCGGTTTTTTACGAAGATCGAACAAAGAGTGACCAGGGTTGAGATAACTCAGCTGCAGGACACCTTTTCCGAGGTGATCCTGTCAGAAGGATTGCCGTATTGGCATTTTCTGTGCAGAAGGTGACCGGTGGAGCAGGTGGTACGAGCGGAGGTGCTGTCACCACCGCCATCGGCTGGAAGCCATGATCGGCCGATCGCCACGTTGACCGATGATTGTCGGGATTGCCACGGCAGAGAATTCATCCCAGTTGGAAAGGATTGAGGTCGTCCCCCATGGACTTTGTCAACACCGGGCAGGTGGGTACGCTCGATCGGGAATTGCGCTTCTGGTTGGCTGTCACCCGAAGATTGCCCAAGGTCCGTGGCGCGGGCTGGTTGGGAAATCTGGTGGCGAATTGGTACAACCGCAGACCCCGCAACCTGGTGATTGCTGACATCGGCGGAATACGGGCCGAGCTGGATCCTGGCGAGAATGTGGATGCCGCCCTCTTGTTCTTCCCTCATTTATATGATTATAAAGAGATTGCTTTCCTGCGCCGGCATCTGAAGGCGGGGGATCGGTTCGTCGATGTGGGGGCACACGTCGGATTCTATTCATTGCAGGCTGCGGAAATCGTCCAATCCCACGGGAAGGTGTTGGCGATTGAAGCGGATCCCTTCGTCCATACCCGTCTGGTGCGGAACATAGAGTTGAATTCATTTTCGCATGTCGATACCGTGAATGTCGGGGCTTCCGATAAGGTGGAGGTCCTGCGGCTCGGATTGAACATCGGCGGTAATCGGGCGGGGAGCAGCTTTCTATTCACGCGGCCCCAATTTCTGGAGGTACCCTGTCTCCCGCTCGCGGAAATCTTCCGCCGCTCTGGATTGACCCGGGTGGACGGCATGAAACTCGACATCGAAGGTTTTGAATACCGGGTAATGAAACAATATTTCAGTGAAGCAGACAAGAGTCTTTATCCCCGGTTTCTTGTCGTGGAGCACATCTGGCGGGATTCCGCGGAAGCCGGTGGAAACGTGGTGCGCCTCTTGGAGGAAGTGGGGTATCGGCCCGAAGGCGCCACTGCCTACAACACGCTGCTGGTCGCCACGGAAGCTTTGAAGGCAGGCGGCGCGTGATCCGGGAAACATCAAACGACATCCTCTCAGAAATTAGAGAATTCATTGCGGAAGCTCCCCTGTTCGCCAGATGGAAGAGCGGACTGGGCTGGAATTTCCTGAGTTGCACCATCACTCCCCTCGCCTCGTTCTGTGTGAATATCCTGATCGCCAAAATCCTGAAGCAGGAGGGATTCGGGGAGTTCAACATCATCCAGAGCACTTTGCGCACCTTCACCATGTTGGCAATCAGCGGATTGGGGATGGCCGCGACAAAATACGTGGCGGAGTTCCGCTCGATGAATCCTGCTCGAGCCGGCAGAGTGCTGGCTTTTTGTTCCATGATGTCCCTGGGAATGGCGGTGATCGCCGCAGGCGTCCTGTTTGGAATGAGTCGGTGGCTGGCCGGGCAGCTTTTTCACGCTGCCATGCTGGACACGGCCCTCCTGGTCGGAAGTGGGTTTGTCCTGTTTTCAGTGTTGAATGGCTATCAGGCTGGAGCGGTTGCGGGCTTTGAGAAATACCGCGCGCAATTCTTCATCGAGTTGCCTTGGGGAGTTTTTTGGGTGGCCAGCACGGCTTGGTTGGCCAGCCGATTTGGCCTGGAAGGGGCTGTGATCGCCCTGGTGCTGAGCGCGTTGCTCCGCTGGATCCTGTACGCCAGGATCTTGATCGCTGCCTGCCGGTTGAGCAAGATTCGTCGCGAGTATCGGACTTGGTGGCAGGAGCGCGCGCTGGTGCTGCGTTTCATCCTTCCGGCGATGCTCAGCGGCGTGTCTTCCATCCCCGTCCTCTGGTTGACGAACACGATCCTCGTCCGGCAGCCCGATGGTTTTGCCCAATTGGGTCTCTTCGCTGCGGCGAACAGTTTTCGAACGATGGCACTGTTCCTTCCGTCGGTGTTGAACAGCGTGGGGTTGGCATTGTTGAGCCATCAGCGCGGCTTGGGAGATTCGGCCCGATACCGCCGGATATTCTTGATCAATCTGACTCTGGTGGTCGCCGTCTCCATCGGGAGCATCGTTTTCGTTCTCGTGTTCGGGGAATGGATGCTTCAAATTTTCGGGAAATCTTTCACTGGCGGATATCCGGTCTTGGTGGTCCTGATGGGCTCACTGATTCCTGAGTCCATAGTTCTGATTTGCTATCAGCATATCCAGAGTCAGGAGCGGATGTGGGCGTCCCTCTTGTTTATCGTTCCTCGGGATATTCTACTGATCGGCCTGGCGTGGCTGCTGGTTCCCCAATGGGGCGGAATGGGTTTGGCGACAGCCTACCTGATCGCCCATTCGGCGGCTCTGCTCATCTGCCTTTTGCAGTTCCGTTCAAAGGGGTTAAATCTTGCTTTGGGCAATCATCGCAGGGATAATACCGCCAGGGTTGCTGATTAAAGCAAACATGTCTGAGCGCCCAATCCCGGACCAATCAGGAGGATGTAGCAATGACACCGGCAGATGGTCGTGAATCAGGCTTGATCACCACCCAGTCACTCCTCCGATTCATCCGGGCCAATTTCTGGTGGATCGCCGGTTTCGCCATGATTCCATCCTTGATTGTGGCCTTCATTGTGCTGTTCGTGCTTCCGAGATCCTATGAGGCTTCCGCCATCCTGGTCAGCATTCCGCCACCCGTCAGCTCCGATTTGAAACCCAATACACTCTCGATGCAAGGGTACCAGCTGCTGTTGGAATCGGGTGTTGTGATCGCGGAGACCAAGCAGCGTCTCATTGCCGAGCGCATTTTGGCGCCGGACGATTCACTGCGGCTGAAAGAAAATGTGGATAGCCAGATTTTTATTTCCAGGAAGGAGGAAGCCATTTCTCTCACCCCCATGTTGCGGGTGCTATCCCGGGCTGAGTCGCCGAATCATGCTGCAAAAATTGCCAATACCTGGACTGAGGTTTTCATGGACCGCATCCGGTCCCTGGTGGTCGGGAGCACGTCGGAGTCGATCGATTTTGTCGAAAAAGAATTTCCCGTCGTGCGGGGTGATTTGGAGAAACTGGAAATCAATCGGGTGCAGGAGCAGGATCACTCTCAATTCGCCCAAGATTCCACGGCGAGCGAGTGGGATTTGCGAGTGTTGGAATGGAAAGTCGAGTCGACCCGGCAGATCGCGGAATATGAAGTGGAGACGGCACGGATTCTGGAGGAGGTCCGGACCAATCGGAAATTGGATCTGCTCAGCACGGAGCTCGAATCCCTGAAGAGGACCTACTCGACCCTGGCCGAGGAGCAAGCGGGAGTCGAAGCCAGGCTGGTTCAAAAGCAGAAAGAACTGGAGGCGTTGAGGCAGCAGTTGGCCGACACCCCCCCCTTCGTGACCCTGGAGCGGTCTGTCACGGAAGATGCGTTTTGGCAAACTCTTTTACAACAACCCAATAAAGGGCAGCTGGATGAAATGTCCAGGGCCAGTTTGAAAAACCAGGAGATCAATCCGTTGCACACGGAGATCGCCAAGCGTGTCTCCCAGATCCAAACGGAATGTGAAGCGCTGTCGCCCCGGAAGGGACAACTGGCCGTCCAGCTGGATCAGATCTCAACCGGGATCGCGTCCTTGCAGAAATCGATCGGTGAATGCCAGATCCGGTTGGAAGAGGTCAAACAGGCTCGAGGTGCCGGATTGAGCCGGTTGAAAGAAGAGAGCAATACCAAATTGGCGCATCTCCAAAGGTCTCAGCAGCAAGCTTTGGATGCACTCAAACGCCAGCATAATCAGCAAATTGATCCGATCAACCGCGAGATTGATCGGACAACTCAGCTCTTCAGCAGTCTGGCCCGTTTTAATAACCAGGCTTTGCTGGCCAAGGGGACGAGGGACTTTCAGGATCTGCGGATTGCCGCACCGGCAGTGGCCCCCGATCTCCCTCAGCCTCGGAATGTGGTCGTCAAATCGATGATCGCTTTTGTGATCGGAGCCCTCGTGGGAATCCTGGTTTGTCTTGTGCGCAATTCACAGTAAGTCTCGAGTCTCGGAGAGGGAGGCCGACCCACCGTTCGTCCAGAGGATGAACTGCCCGCATTCCGCTGTTGGGAGGATGGGTGCAATCCAACGTTCCGAAAATCCTATTCCTGGCACGAAGCTTGGAAGTCGGAGGAACAGAGCGCCAAATCGTCGAACTTGCAAAGGGAATGGCTCAACGCGGGCTGGACGTGGCCATTATGGTGTTCTATCCCGGGGGCGGGTTAGAGCGGGAATTGGCAGGATATCCGATTCGCCTCCTCTCGTTGAATAAACGGGGTCGTTATGACATCCCGCGTTTTCTGTTCCGTTTCATTCAGGCGCTTCGCAGGTATCGGCCCGCCTTCATCCTCGGAAATCTGGTCTCGGCCAACTTGATGACTGCAAGTGCCCGGTGGGTGGTGCCGTCCACTCGACGTTTTATCGGATTGAGGGCTTCCCGGATCGGACCGGAATATTTGGATGGTTTGACCAGAATCTGCAACATGGCCGAGAAGCTCACCTCGCGTTGGGTTCACGGGGTGATCGTCAATTCCCAATCCGGTCGGCGGGAGGCTGTCCGACGGGGCTTTCCTAGCCAGAAGCTGTTCGTCATCCCGAACGGAGTGGATCCGGATAGATTCCGTCTCGATGAACCAGCGCGAATGCGGATCAGGCGGCAACTGGGGGTCCCACCGCATTCCGTCTTGTTGGGAACCATCGGGAGGTTGGATCCCTTGAAGGGGCACTTGTTTTTTCTTGAGGCATTCTCCCAGATCGCGGAAAGGTTCCCCGAGATCACCGGTCTGATCGTGGGTGAGGGAGCGCCTGACTACGTGCAATCGCTGAAGGCGTCGGCAGACGCCCTGCGGATCTCAAAGAGATTGATTTGGATCGGGTATCGGGATGACATGCCTGCAATCTACAACGGCCTGGATATCCTGGTTTCCGCTTCCCGGACCGAGGGATTCCCAAACGTATTATTGGAAGCGATGGCGTGCGGAATCATGTGCGTGGCGACCGATGTGGGAGATTCCAGGGTGATTGTGGGAGACTTGGGCATCATCGTGCCTTCCGAGAATCCGGGGGCCCTCGCAGCCGGGGTAGGCCAGGCTTTGGAGATTCGGAGCCGGGTTTCAAGAGAGTCGATTCGTCAACGCGCGCTGAATGACTTCAGTGTCCAGACGCTGGTCGATCGAACGTGCCGGGTGATCGGACTGGAGCCCTGAGATGCAAGCGTTGTTCGTCATCATTTCCATTCTGGGGGACGGGTATTTCTTGCTCCGTGCCCGACGCTTCGATTTTTTCTCTGTCGCCTATTTTTCTGCACAGGTTTATTTTTTGCCCGGATATGTTGGATATGCCATGCATCCTTGGATCGGTGATCAGTCCATTGCGGTTCCTCTTGTGGATGAAGTGTACCTGGTTTTTCTTCTCGTGATTGCGGCGATTTGGGTGGGTGCGGTATGCATGGACGTGGTGTGCAGGGAGGGAGAGGAGGCCGGCCCGGCGGAAATTATCCCCGGAGGGCCTAGATCATGCCACACCGCGCTGATGATCGCTGCCTTGGGTCTGGTTGCCTCCTTCGCCACGGCGGGAACGCTGCTCTTCTCTCCGGATAAATCGATCGTTCTCGGTGCAATCGGCCGTTGGTACGTGCTGTGGGTGATGGGCGGGGCCGTGGCGGCGGTGATCGCATATCAGAGGCGTAATCCATGGGTATTGGGCTTGGCTCTGGCGCTCGTGATCTTGGATTTTTTTCTCGGCTTCCGAGCCACAACGGCGATCACCATCGGGACCATCGTGACGCTCCTGCTCTATAAACAGGGGATTTCCCGAATGATAAGTCGCTGGCGGTGGGGAATTCTTGGGATAGCCGTGCTGGGGATGCTTTTTTTCTACAAGCCGCTCTTCCCACAGGTGAAAACCGGTGACGTCCAGGCCGTCATGTCCCGCACCCAGGATTTGGATTTCTATCGCAATGCCATCCTGTATTCAGAACCATTCACGACCCAGGCAATCCTGAATGAAATCATGATCAATCGGTTTCGGGTGGATCCGGGGCATTTTTTTAACGTGCCGCTTCAATTTTCTCTGTTTAGCGTGGACCTGGGATATCGGATTCCATCTTTCAATGATCTTTTTCAACCGGCTCTCTTTCCGGCGTACGATTGGGGTTTGGCCAACAATATTTGGGCGGAGATGTGGGCCAGTGGTGGATGGGAGTTGCTGATCCTCTTCGTGCTCATCTATGTACTTGTCCTGGCGGCAGGATCCTGGCTCCTCCGTTTCAGGAATCCGGAAATCAGAGCGTTGATCGGATTGGGTATGATGTACTGGGCCGCCTTCATCCACCGGAACGATTTGAGCTTCCAGCTGAATTTGGAAAAGCAGGTCGTGATCGCATGGCTGTTGACGATCGGATTGACGTTTGCTATCGCAGAAATGGCCCGGATCGTCATGGTCTCCAATCGGTGAGCGGATGGTCGACGTGATCGAAAAGTCTGATCCGAGTAGAATCCTGCATGTCATCTCAGGGTTGCATCCGGGCGGGGCTGAACTCACACTCAAGCGGTTGATTTCCGAGTGGAGTGACTTGGGATTTCAGCACATTGTGGTTTCATTGACAGATATCGGTTCCATCGGCCGGAGTTTGATCAGCAACGGGATTCCGGTGACAAGTCTGCAGATGCAGAGAAAGCTCTTTGCCCTTGGCGGGTTGTTTCGTCTTAGGAAGCTTGTTTACTCCCTTCAACCGGCGTTGATCCAGACGTGGATGTATCCCTCCGATCTGCTGGGGGGACTGGTGGCGCGTATCACCCATCGGATACCTGTTGTCTGGAATATCCGGCAAACCCGGCTTGACAGGAAACATCACAAGCTCCTGACCTACTTGGCAAGGTGGGTTTGCGCGAAATCCTCCACAATATTGCCCTCACGTATCGTGTGCAATTCCAAGTCCGCCATGCAGTCTCACGAAGAGGTGGGATACGGCTCGGATAAAATGGTACTGATCCCGAATGGATTCGACTTGACAATTTTCCACCCCGATCAGGAAGCCCGCCGGGAACTTCGCGAGGAGTTGAATGTTCCTGAAAATACCCCTATGATCGGCATGGTAGCGAGATACGATCCCTTGAAGGATCATCAGACATTTGCTCAGGCTGCTGGCATCCTGCGGCGATCCCGGCCGGAAATCCGGTTTCTACTAGCGGGACAGGGTGTTGACTGGAGCAATCGGTGTTTGCTGGAATGGCTGGAAAAGCAACACATTGTCGAGAATTGTATCCTGGTTGGTCATCGCGATGATGTGGCCCGTGTTCATGCCGCTGTGGATATCGCCACGCTGAGCTCACTGAGCGAGGGAATGCCCAATGTCATTGGAGAAGCCATGGCGTGCGGTGTCCCCTGCGTCGCCACGGATGTGGGGGACACCCGGGAATTGATCGGGGAAGCCGGCCGCTTGGTCCCGCCCCGTGATCCCGAGGCGCTGGCCGAGGCCTGGCTGGAGATTTTGACTCTGGCCCCGGCGGAACGGGCTGCAATCGGGGCGCTGGGGCGCGATCAAATTGCCCAGAATTACTCCATCCAGACCATGATTAGTCGGTACCGGGATTTATATCGAGAGCTGTCAGATGTGCGGAATCACAGGATTTCTTGATCTTTCCGGGCACCATCCGGAAGAAGCGTTGATCCGTGACGGCATGTTGATGTCCGCCACCCTGCGTCATCGGGGACCGGACGATTCCGGCATATGGATGGACGAGGCGGCGGGCGTCTGTCTGGCCCACCGCCGCCTGTCTATCATCGACCTTTCGATCGATGGTCGGCAACCCATGCATTCGGCCTGCGGCCGCTATGTCATCATATTCAATGGTGAAATCTATAATTTCCAGAACTTGCGGCATGAGCTGGAGCGGGAGGGGGCGACCTTTCACACTCGAACGGATACGGAGGTGATTCTCCAGGCTGTCCGGGCGTGGGGGTTGGAGGCGGCTGTCAAGAGATTCGTCGGCATGTTCGCGTTCGGGCTCTGGGACCGGCACGACCAGGTTCTTTACCTTGTCAGAGATCGGTTGGGGATCAAACCACTCTATTACGGCCGCCTGAATTCGGTTTTCCTGTTCGGCTCAGAGTTAAAAAGCCTCCGGGCACATCCGGGTTTCCGGTCCGAAATCAATCGGAACGCGCTGGCGCTGTATCTGCGGCATAACTATGTGCCGGCTCCTTATTCAATTTACCAGCACATCTACAAGCTGATGCCCGGGAGTATCCTGCAAATCAATGGGAAGAGCGGCGAGATGGAGCGGCGAACCTCTTACTGGTCCGCGGCGGATGTGATCCAGCAAGGGCGTTTGAATCCATTTTCCGGGTCTGAATCGGAAGCCGTCGAAGAACTTGAGAAACTGATCAAGGAATCCGTCCGCCTGCGCATGATCGGCGATGTGCCGAACGGCGCCTTCCTGTCGGGGGGAATCGATTCGTCCACCGTAGTTTCGATCATGCAGTCGTTGTCCGATCGTCCGATCCAGACATTCACCATCGGCTTTCATGAGAGCAGCTTTGATGAAATACCCTTTGCCCGGCGGGTGGCTCGACATCTCGGCACCAACCACACCGAGCAATATCTGACGCCTGAGGAAGCACAGGCCATCATCCCGTTGCTGCCGATAATGTATGATGAGCCGTTCGCCGACGCATCCCAGATCCCCACCCACCTGGTCTCCCGCCTCGCGCGGAGATACGTCACCGTGAGTCTGTCCGGAGATGGTGGGGATGAGCTATTCTGTGGATACGATCGGTACCGCCTGGGTATGCGGACCTGGAACATGATCCGATGGATCCCCAGGGACGTTCGGCGGATGGGGGGGTGGGGGCTGGAGACCCTGCCGGTGTCGTGGTTGAATGCTTCGGTCGGCAAGGTGCTCCCCCGGATCGTGCCGTTGGATTACTCCGGGGGAGTGGGGGATAAACTCCACAAGTTTGCCCGGATCCTCTCTAATCCGACCTCCTCGGACTTTTACTATGGATTGATCTCTTGCTGGAAGAATCCTGAGGATGTCGTAGTGGGTGGAATGGAGCCGCCCAACCACCTCGAGAGGCTCTTGCAGCTTTCAGACCGGCTGGCTTTCTCCGAATGGATGATGTTCGCAGATCTGGTCAATTATCTGCCGGATGATATTCTGGCCAAGGTGGATCGAGCGTCCATGGCAGTCAGCCTGGAAGCCAGGGTGCCGTTGTTGGATCACCGGCTGGTGGAGTTTGCCTGGCGGCTCCCGCTCCGACTCAAGTTCCGGCATGGGCAGGGGAAGTGGATCTTGCGCCAAGTTTTGGCAAAGTATGTGCCACTGGAATTTCTCGATCGGTCCAAGATGGGATTCGGGGTACCAATCGGAGATTGGCTTCGGGGCCCCCTTCGAGACTGGGCGGAGGATCTGCTGAATGAGCGCCGTCTCGAGCGGGAAGGATTCTTCCATCCCGGGATCATCGCGGCCGCATGGCAGGAGCACCTTTCCGGCATGCGAAATTGGCAGTACCGATTATGGCCGATTCTGCAATTTCAGGCTTGGTGGTCACAGCAACGAGAACAAAGCGGGGGCGATCCCGCGAACTATGCCTCCTGCTCGGGAGCGTGACCTGTGCGGGTTCTTGTCACCGGAGCGGGCGGATTTATCGGCCGTTTCGTCTGCTCGGAATTGGTATTCTCCACCGAGGTGGTCGGGGCGCTGCGTTCGCCCGCCCCCGCCGGCTGCCTTCACCCCGGGATTTCAGCGCTTACCGTGGGCGACATCCATGGGGAGACTTCCTGGGCACCATTCCTGGAGGGAATTGAAGTCGTCGTGCATCTAGCGGCTCGCGTCCATGTGTTGCGCGACAGCTCCAGAGATCCGTGGCCTCTCTTCCGCCGGGTCAATACGGAAGGGACCATCCGCCTGGCGGAGGAATGTGCAAAGGCGGGAGTGCGGCGGATTGTGTTCGTGAGCACGATCGGTGTGACGGGAAATCGATCGCCGATCGGCCCGGATGGCCGACCAGTCGCCATTCGGGGCGATGAGCCGCCCTGCCCGGCGGACCCATACGCGCGGTCAAAGTGGGAGGCCGAGGCCGGCCTCCGGGAAGTGGCGACGGCAAAGAGAATGGAATATGTGATCATCCGCCCCCCCCTGGTCTATGGTCCCGGGATGAAAGGCAACATGGTCAGGCTTCTGGACTGGATCTGGAGCGACCGACCCCTGCCCTTTGGGAGTGTCCGAAATCAGCGCAGTTTCCTGGGTGTGCAGAATCTGGCGAATCTGATCCATCAGTGTGTCCGGGACGCCAGGGCTGCCGGGGGAACCGTTGTTGCGAGCGACGAAGATACGATTTCCACACCCGATCTCATCCGTCGTCTGGCTTTCCATACCGGGCGCAGGGCCTGCCTGTGGCGGGTGCCTGTACCGCTGGTGAAAACGGGCGGGGCGATCTTGGGGAAAACACGGGAGTTCAGTCGATTATTGGATTCTTTGGTGGTGGACAACACTCCGGTGAAACGAAGGTTGAATTGGGCACCATCGATCACCCTCGAAGAGGGGCTCCGGGGGGCCTGCCGGTCCTATCGGGCCGAGAAGTCCGGGGAGGATCTTGAATCCGAAAGTGACTGTGAATGAGGTCGCAGGCTGGGGCCGGTCCGGATGAGAAAACTAGGGCGCTTTGCGGATCGGCTGAGCGGTGGTTGGCTCCAGGGACTCTGAGTCCGTCAACCAGTTGGCAAAGTGTCGCAGTCCATCAGCCAGCGGGGTGATGGGATGGTAATTCAGCAACCGTTGGGCCTTGGAGATATCCGCCCATGTCTGTGGGACATCACCCGGTTGTTGGGCGAGGTGCTCCAAAGAGGCTTTCTGATGCAACGCTGATTCCAGAGCCTGGACCAATTCCGACAAAGCCACTGTCACACTATTCCCCAAATTGATGATTTCATACATTCTGTCGGTGTAGCCCATGGCTGCTCGAATTCCATTCACGACGTCAGCCACATAAGTGTAATCCCGCCGTGTGTTGCCCGTCCCATAAACAGGGATACGACGCCCCTCCTGGATACAGCGTGCAAATTTGTGAATGGCCAGATCGGGTCTTTGGCGTGGTCCATAGACAGTGAACAACCGCAGGGCGATGAATCGAATATTGTGGAGATGACTGTACACGTGGCCCAGCAATTCACCGCTGACTTTGGTCGAAGCGTATGGGCTGATGGGCAGTAGAACAGTGTCCTCCTCGCGCCAAGGAACCCGTGGATTCAATCCATAGACACTGCTGGAAGAACCAAAAACAAATTGTGGGACCTGTAGGTCCCGTGCCAATTCCAGGAGGTTCAGCGTGCCGCAGACATTCACTTTATGGTAACTAATGGGATCCCGGATCGATGGCAGAACACCGGCTTTGGCCGCCAGATGGACCATCACTTCAAAGCGAGGGCCCGGTTTCCGTAAAAAAGCATCACGGAGAGATTGATTGTCCGAAATGTCCACTTCGACAAGATGGAAATTCGGATGTTGTGTATTTGCGGCAAGATTGGCTCTTTTGATTTGGGGATCGTAGAAGGGATCGAAATTGTCAACGACGGTGACATGCCATCCGTCCCGAATCAACCGGTCGACTAGATGGCTACCGATGAAGCCGGCTCCGCCAGTCACCAATGCCCGTTGCAATCTTGCCTCCATCCCCCGGCCGAGTCGTGTCATCCGGGGCGAAGACTACTCAGCCAGATTGATCGCGATGCCGGATTCGGCCCGTGTTGAAAAAAACAGGCCGCTTGGGAATCCAAGCGGCCTGGGTGTGAAGGATCTTGTGGATTACTTGCCGATCGCGATGTCTTGAGTGCCTCCCCACTGCTGGCTCACGTAGGCATCGGTCGGGGAGAGGATGAACCAGTAATGGTTGGACGCCCGGTAGATCGCCCAGTCGCAGGCACTCGGCGTAGCGGGCAGATCGGCAGTAGTGTAATGGCCTGGCATCGGGATATCGCCGGCAGAACCGCCCCAGCCCGCGCTCCGGTAGACACCCAGTTGGCTCATGGTCAACCACCAGCCATTCGAGGGGCGATAGACTGCCCAATCCGCGGTGCCATCGCCATCGTAGTCCGCCGGTACCGGCACATCACCGGTCAAACCCCAAGCATAGCTATAATACCCGCCGGTGTGGGTGGTCACGAACCAGTAGCCGTTGGAGGGACGGTACACAGCGGGATCGGTGAAACCATCCCCGTCGTAATCCGCCGGGACCGGGATATCTCCCAGGTTGCCCCAGCCGTAGCTCATGTAGGCGCCAAGCTGGGTCATGATGAGCCACCAGCCGTTGCTGGGCCGGTAGATCGCCCAGTCGGCCGTTCCGTCGCCATCATAATCACCCGGCATCGGGATATCCCCCGGGAGGCCCCAGCCGTAGCTTTTGTAAACTCCAGTCTGAGTCCAAACCAGCCACCAGCCGTTGGCCGGGCGGTAGACGGCATAATCTGTCTTGCCGTCGCCGTCATAATCGCCGGGAACCGGCACATCGCCTGTGTTGCCCCAGCCGTAGGTCAGCGTGGAACCGGTCTGAGTCAGGATGTTCCACATGCCGGTGAAGGTGTTGTAGACCGCGAAGTCCGACTTTCCGTCTCCGTCGTAGTCACCACCCTGGAGGGGCAGCTTCCCGACCATGGAGAGGCTGGAATCCGAGGCTGCAGCCGGAATATTGGCGGGGCCGCCATTGGATGCCGTCCACTTGGAGGAGAGCGACAGGGCGACCTGGGCCGGCGCACCGGCCGGAGCAGTCAGATCCAGGGCAATGGAGGAGAAGTCGAGCGGGAAACCATTGGCGGCCGCCACATTGTAGGTGGGGCCGACGGAGTCCACGCTCGTAGCGCCAACGACGGCAAAGAAACCGTTGGCGTTGGCAATGGAAGGATCGGTATTGACGAATGTCAGGGTCGGCGGATTGGCCGAGGCATTACCCGGCAGATCGCCATTGGTGGCATTGATGAACATGAACTTGGTCGCATCGAAACCGACCGGAACGACGAAGCCACCCAAACCGACGGTCGCACTGCCCGTCACGCTGGAAAGGTCGGTGTGGATCGTGAACTGGGCTGGCCACCCATAGAGGACCAGCAAGGGCGGATTGACCACGGTGACCTGGCCGGTGCCGGAGATGCCGCCTTGGGCGAGCATCAGGCCGGTGCACAGGGCCAGGATCGTCCACAGAATCTGTTTTCTCATGTCAAGAACCTCCTGGAAATCGATAAGTGCGTATTGAATCTAAAATACAACCCAATAGGGTGGGATTGCCGGCGCAAAGGGTGCAAAAAAAATCAATTTTCACGGACCATCGATTCATCAGACGTCATTTCAGGTGGAACAGGGATGTAAGTATAATCCAAACCGGTTTTGTATGAAAGAAAGATCTGTTGGAAATCGGGGGGGGCGGTGGATATACTGGGCTTGGCCGGTCTCCTGACTCAATCCGGATCGCGTTCGGCGGGATGCCTTGGAATTCAAGCACTTCCTATCTCACATGCTGGTCTTCGGTGCCGGCTCGGCGCTGGCCGCCGCCCTGGCTGTGTGCCGGGTGGAGGCCTGGCTGCGCCGGCGGGAGATCCTGGCGCACCCCAACGAGCGGAGTTCGCATTCCATCCCCACGCCCAGCGGAGGGGGACTTGCCATCGTCGGGGTTGTGGCCGCGGGTGGTCTGCTCGCGGGAATCTTCGCCGTCGTGCTGTTGGGATCCCTCAACCGGTTGCCCCATTGGTGGCCGTTCGGGATCGCGGCGCTGGGAGTCGCGGCGGTCGGCTGGGTGGACGACCTGCGGAACCTGCCGCAGGGAATCCGTCTGGCGGTTCAGGCCGTGGCCGCCGCCGCCGTGCTCCTGGCCTTCGGCCCCATGGTGTCGGTTAGCCTGCCGGGGTGGGGAATGGTGGCTCTTGGGTGGCTGGCCGGTCCGCTGGCCTTCCTCTGGCTGGTGGGACTGACCAACGCTTACAACTTCATGGACGGCATCGACGGGATCGCCGGCAGCCAGGCGGTGTTGGCCGGTCTGGGCTGGGCGGTTCTCGGAGCCCTGCGGGGGGAGCCGGAGGTCACGGCGTTTGCCCTGCTGCTGGCGGGGGCCAGCCTGGGCTTCCTCACCCGGAATTGGCCGCCGGCCCGGATCTTTATGGGGGATGTGGGGAGCACGTTCCTGGGATTCTCGTTCGCCGCCCTGCCCCTGCTGGTCGATCCGGCCGATCCTCACCTTTTCCTCGCCGGATTGCTGCTCGTGTGGCCGTTCGTGTTCGACACGGTCTTCACCCTGATCTGCCGGCTTCTGCGCGGAGAGAACATTCTGCGAGCCCATCGCTCCCACCTCTACCAGCGGCTGGTTATCGCCGGCTGGAGCCACCGGTCCGTGACGCTCCTGTACGCGGGGCTGGCTGCGGCGGGCGGGATCCTCGCGGTGGGATACGCCCGCCAATGGCCCGGCGCCGACAGGTTGGCGGTGTTGGCGCCGCCGGTTCTGTTTGCGGGATTGTGGATGCTTGTATGCAGGCGGGAGAAGGTGCCTCGGTGAATGGGCGAATGGGCCAGAATAATCTGTCACCGGTCATCCGTCGATGACAAGCACAAGCACGATTTGGATGCCGGCAGGCGGGGGGTGCCCCTCCCTGCCGGTCGGAGTACCTCCGGCGTGCCGGCGGGCGGGTTGGTTCCCGCAAGACTGGTTTGGCCAGTCCCTCGTTCCCAGGTCTCGTCCCCAGGTTCCAAGTCCCAGCCCCCAGGCCTGAAGCCCCGGGTTCGCCGATGTCCCGGCCGTTCGGGATTGCCTCTGCGGACTCTGCGACCCTGCGTGTATTCTTCTGATTCGATTACGATTACGAGCACGATTACGATGACGATCGACGATTACGATCGGTGGGACGCTCTGTCTATGGTCCATGGTCCATCGTCCATGGTCGGATCGGCCGTCGAATACGAGCACGAGCACGAGCACGATTAGGACAGGGTGACGCCGTTCTCCATGCCCACGCAAAGCGAGGTAGATAAATATCGCTCGCCGCGGTCGCCGCAGATGAGGGCGATGTTGCCCGCGCCCATCTCCTCGGCCAGCTGGAGGGCCGCCCAGTAGTTGGCCCCGCTGCTGATGCCGGCGAAGATGCTCTCCTTGCGGGCCAGGATGCGGGTGTACTCCAGGGCGATCTCGTCGGGCACGCGCAGGTGCCGGTCCACCCGGCCCTCCTCCCAGATGGGCGGGACGTAGCTGCCGTCCATGTGCAGCAGGCCCTCGATCTTGGAGATCCCCTGGGCCGGCTCGACGGCGATGATCTTCGCGTCCGGGAACGACTCCTTGATCTTGCGCGAGCAGCCCATCAGCACCCCGCCCGTCCCGACGCCCGCGATGAACGCGTCGATCGGCTGGCCGCCCATCTGCGCGACCAGCTCGGCGGCGGTGCCGTGGTAGTGGGCCCAGACGTTGTTCTCGTTGCCGTTCTGGTTGAGGTAGAAGAACTTGTCGGGCTGGGTGGCCATCAGCTCCTCGCAGGAGTGGATGTGCGAGTGGGGATTGTTCGGGTCGGTCAGCACCAGCTCCACGCCGTAGAAGTTCATCATGATCCTGCGCTCGATGCTCTTGGACGAGAGCATGTAGACGCGGCAGCGGAAGCCCATGGCCGCGGCGATCATGCCCATGGCGATGCCGGTGTTGCCGCTGGAGGCCTCCACGATGATCTTGTCCTTCGTCAGCTCGCCGCTGGCGACGGCCTTTTCGATGATGTACTTGACGATCCGGTCCTTCAGCGAGCCGCTGGGGTTGAGGTGCTCCAGCTTGGCGAAGATGCGGACCTTCTTGTTCGGGGACGACTGGGTCAGTTCCACGATGGGGGTGTTGCCGACCTGGCTGAGAATCGAAGAGTGGATCATGGGGGACATTCCTTGAAGCCAAAATAAATCGGAAGTATAGACCCATGGCGGGGGGAATTCAACCGAACATCGAACAT